>CAYVNN010000009.1:0-6680 GCA_964453185.1 uncultured Methanosarcinales archaeon | reverse complement strand
TAATAATAATAATAATAATAATACAATATGAATTTATTTGTTTATTCTTTTATTTTCTTTTTACTACTTCTTTGTAACAACTAAACGAAACATTTATAAATAAGTTCATTTTGTTACCATCATTAGGTGGTGTTAATAAGATGGCAAGAGTTATAACATTAGAACAATTAGCAAAGAAAAATCCTAAAAGACACGAACAGTACTTAAAAAGAAGGAATAGAAGAACTGTTTCATTATTTGGTGTTGATGTAAAAATAACCCCAGATGGAAAAATTAGAATAATTGAAGTAAATGGACAAGATGCTTCATGGAGATCTTCTAAAGTATATAATTCTGACCATATGGTCGAGCAAAATATTATAGATGCATTAGGATCAACAGGATTACCAGTCTCAATTGTTTCTTCAGGATATTATCCAACCCCTTATGGAATTACAAGAGTAAGTGGAGGAACAGATACAGAAATAGATTATGTTAAAATTGGATCTAAAGATAACTTATCAAGAGAATTAAAATCAAAAGGCTTTCAAAGAAAAGGAAAAACAACAGATAGAGGAATTAGTAGAAGAAATAGATATTCATTATTTGCTTCTCCAAGTGAACCAGAAGCAGTTTTATGGGATATGAGTTATGGTGATTTACACATAGATGAAAGTAGATATCTTGCTCTTAACCCAAGATCATTTAGAGATGCTATAGAAAACAAGTGGGCGACAAGAGAATTATTAAGTGGAATAGAAGAAGCAGTTTCAAGAGGAGTATTATTAAACAGAAGGAAAAAAGACAAAAAAGCACGAGCAGAATTAGAAGACATTGCAAAAAGTTCTGAGTATTTAGTTATTAAACCACTTGGAGGAACACATGGAAAGGGAATTAGAATTGTACCAAGTGCATATTTTTTAGAAGGAGATAAGTTAAAAGAAGATATCTATTCAGTCAGAGATGAAGTAGGAGATCTAGTAATTCCAAGAGGAAGAAAAGTAACATTAGTTGAAGAATTTGTTGAAGGAAGACCAATAAAAAGTAAATATACATTACAAGAACATGATGGATGTATGAGATATTTTATGGCAGTTGAAAGTTTTGAAGATGGAAGTACTAAGATGCACCACCTTGGAGGATACTGGAGATACAGTGCTAATCCAATTAATAGTAATTCAACCTTAGAAGATAGATTTAAAGCTAATGCATCTAGTGGTGCAATAACTCAATCTGCAAATAGAAGTGAATTAAAAATAGTAAGAAAAGAATTAGATAGAATATTCCCACAATTTTACAGAAGAGCATTAGGATGTTATCCTGATCTTGATCTTGTTGTTGATGATGACGCTAAAGTAGAAAGTACAGCACATTTTATTCGAAGAAGAGAAAGAAACAAAAGAGTTAGAAGAGCTGCACAAAGTACTAATCAATTAATAGAATTTTCATATTTTGATTTAAGAAGAGCAGATAGAAATACATTAGAAGCAATTGCTTTAAAGAAAAAAGCAGTTAGATTAATTGCTGAAGATATTCCAGGTATAAATAAATCACAATTAAAACAATATTCAGCTCCTGAATTAAGAAGAGCAGTTATGGATGCAAGAACAAGAATGATTCTTGGAGAAAATGTTGAAAGATTAAATGAAAGTCCAATTAGATCAAGTGATACATCTGGATTATTATATAAAGCAGCCTATGCTTGGGCAATGTCACTTGGAATTGAAGAAAGAGCTGAACTAAGTCCTCAAAAATTAAGATTAAGATTAAATGAATATTTATTAGAAAATGAGGATAAACCAAGAATAGTAATTCTCTCAAGAACACCAAGTAAAGATGGAGAAATAATTTGTGATATCCATACAAAAAGAACAATAGAAGGCTTAAGTAGATTTGGAAGTGTTGATGTTGTTGTTACAGATTCAAGATATATTCATGAACTTGAAACAGGAAAAATGGGTGTATCTGTTGGTATGGAATATAGAAATGGAGAATTAAGAAAAAAGACTTACACAAAACCAGGAACTATTGATTTTTTATATAAAATTGCAGGATCCTCAAGAAAACATCATGTTGATATTGGTGAATATGAATTAAGACTTCCCAACATAATGAAGAGATTAAAAAGAAAATATGGTAAAAATATATCATTAAGCAGTGTATCAAGAGCAATTAGAACTGAAGCTGAAGACGCTGCTGGAACTCCAGTTAATATAACAAGTAACACTGCAGCAAGATGTTTTTCAAAGAAAAGAACAGAATCAATAATTAGAAAATATGAAGCAAGAACAGGAGAAACAGTTCCTAGACCAAAAACATATTTTCCAAATGAATTAAAAGACCCCAAAATTAGATCTCAATTAAGATTTCCTTTAATAGTGAAACCAACAACAGGAACACATGGAAATGGAATAAGTGTTGTAAGAGGATTAGATGAATTAGATGAATTAAAATTAGAAAGAATGATAGTTCAAGAATGTAAAACAGATACAGCACTTGTTGATGGACATAAAGTAGACATTAGATTATGTATTGTACCAACAGTAACTGAAGATGGATTTACTAATGTAACTTATGGTTGTGGTGTTGTAAGAGTAGCTGGTGCAAAATATGATCCACAAAAAGTAAATGATCTTTCTGTGATGCTTACAAATGATACATACAGACATAATATAGTTGGGGTAGGTAATGCGGTAAATATTCCACTTGAACAAGCAGATGAATTAAACTACCAAGAATTAATTCCAAGATTATTAGATGTAAGTAGACAAGTAGTAAGAGCTATGATGTCTCACAAAAAAGGATGTCCAGTACAAGAAATGGGTTTACCCCTTGGTCTAGACTTTTTAGTAGATAGTTATGGTAACCCACTTTTAATTGAAGCAAATGGAAGACCAAACATGTTTGAATGGGGGGATTCTGTTGATACTTATGTTGCTGATAGATTTAGTCAAACATTATACCCAACAATTGTAGCACATGCTGAAAAACACTATGAACAACGAAAAGGAAAATAGACAATTTATGAAATAATCCAAAAAATCAAATTTAGAAAATGGCAAAGAAAAAAACACCTAAAAAATTGAAAAGATTAACAATGATGGGGTTTGATGTAAAGATAACTCCAGAAGGAAAAGTTAAACTTATTGAAATTAATGGTTCTAAGTCAGGTTGGAGAGGATTTCAGAGAACATATGAAGAACATCCTATTGATGATTTATTATTAGAAGGAATAACCAGGCATGAAAGAGGTGTTTATGTATTTGAAGAACTAGATTACTATGGGATCGATAGATTGGTTGATTTGGATAGTAGTGGTAGAATAGAAAAAAAGATTACAAAGACTTTAGATCCAAGTGATTATTTTTCAGGTTTACCTACAGGAAGTATAATTTGGAATAAGATACCAAATAATTCTAATCCACAATTATTAGATGCATTAAGAAGAACTCAAGATTATGTTGTTATGAATCACCCTAGTATTGAGGAAGTATTAGAAGAAAAAAGTAGAACAAGAGATGAACTATTTGATGCATCAAATGAATTATTAACCACAGGTGGAATCTTAATCACAAATGGCAGAACAAGAAGAGCAGACAAAGAAAAACAAAGACAATTACTTCTTAAAACAATTAGAGAAAGTGATGATACACATTACATGGTAAAACCAGAAGGTTATGCAAGAGGTACTGGGATCCAGGTTGTAACCAGAGAAGAATTATTAAGACCTTTGGAACGAGGAGTCAATCCATTTGAAATTCGAAGAGAAGATGGTACACCACTAATCCAAAGAGATGGTTTAGATAAAATAATTGAAGGATTTGCACCATCTAAAAGGATAAGATCAGAAATTACTGCACAAGAACATGATGGATGTATGAGATATTTTGTATTAGTTGAAGAAGATACATTAGGTAATGTTACGGCACATCATTTAAATGGATATTGGAGACTAGCTGCTAAACCAATAGATGATGAAACTGCTTCATTAGAAGAGAGATTAAAAGCAAATTTATCAATTGGTGGAATTGCACAAAGAGCAACAACAAAAGAATTACATACAGTAAGAGATGCAATAAATAGACATCTTCCTGGAATTTATAGTAAATTACTTACTGCTATAGGAGAACCTAAAAAAGGAAGAAAAAGAGGAACATATAAAAGTTTTTCAAGATCATTAAGAAGAGGACCTTCTGATTCAAATAAGAAAAGAAGTAAAAGAGATATATTTGATTATACCCTTGATGAATTAAGAAATGAATCAAATACAAGATTAAGAGAGATTGCTATAGATCATAAGATACACGTTCCAACAACATCAAATTTAAGAAGATCAATTCTTGATTATAAGGTTTCAGTATATATAGGAACAAGTGCAACTGATGTTGATATAAGAGATATAAAATATAAGTTTTTAGAAGATGCTAGTGATATTTGTATATATAATATTGCAAAAAATTTAGGATTAAGAGATAGAGAAGATTTTACTGCAGATGAATTAAAATCTCGAGTATTAAAATATAGGAGTGCTTATTGGTCAACAAGAGGTACAAAACTAGAATCTATTTTATCTATTGAAAGATGGGATCAAGAAAAAGTAATACAAACATGTACTGATCTAGATTTAGTTTATGCTGGAGAAAGAGTAAGAGTACAAACATTAAGACAAAGAATATTAGATTTCAAAGTTCAATCACAGAGAATATTTGAACCTGCAAAAGCAGAAGAAATGAATAAGTCTAGACTAGAAAGTATGGGCCTCCTTAAATTATATTCTATTGCAGAAGAATATAATATTAAGAATAGAGTTAGATTATTAAAAGGAAATAAAAGAAAGAAAAAAAGACGAATGATTAATGCTATAGAAAAAGCAATTGTTGAAAAACCAAAAGTATCAGTATATATTGTATCCACAGATGATGAAGCAACAATAAAAGATTGTGTTGAAAGTATAGTTAATCAAAGAGTTGAAGGTGGCATTGAAATTTGTGTTTTAGATAATGCAAGTAGTGATAGAACTGCTGAAATAGTAAAAGGATTACAAGTTAAGTATAATGGAAGAGAAGGAAATTATAGAATAAGATTAAGGAAAAATTTCTCAAGAGAAAATCTAGGTAGGGCAACATCTAATGCAATTAAAATGTGTACAGGAGATTATGTCATGACCATGGATTCAAGATATACATTAAACAGAAATGGAGATCAAAGTTTAATTGCAGAAATGGTAGATGAGTTAGGGCAGGATAAAGGAATAGTATATTCATTTAAACCAAAAAAAGATTCTAAAGATCCTACAACTATTAATGAATTATTAACTAATGGTGGAAGGGAAAGATTAGAAAAAGATCCGATATATAAAATTCCAGGATATATTGCAAGAAGAGAATTGTTTTTAGCATTAAATCATTATGGACTTACAGAAATTGAAGGAGAAACTAGACAAGGAGTAATGTATGATACACTTTTAAGATTAGATGCAATAAGTAGTATGTATCAATATAGTAGTTCAGAAATGAGAGAAGCATACATAAAACATCCAGCTGGAGTAAGTACAATTGAAAAAGGAACAAAGCTTGATTGTGCATATGCAAGAATAAGAGCAAAAGGAGTTAGAAAGAAATTAAGAGGGGAAGTAAGGAGACATATTGATAAATGATAGAAACATTTAAATACAAGTTGTTACCACTTACCAATGATATAAGGTGAAATAATGAGACTTCAAGATGAAATTCCGTATATGTTTGAACATGGAGATAGTGGACAAACTGATTTTTTTCTTTTAAGAGAAGATAAAGAGAAGCCAGGAGAATATTTTTTCTTTCCTTGGTATAATCCAAGTAGAGATTTTAATGCTCCAATCCCTGAACCAGTTGGACATATAGATGATGTTGTATTGGCACCAAGTGGTAGCTTAGGATATGTTGCAACAATTAAATCACCAAATGATACATTAGATGATCATGTTAAATTACCAGGAGGAGAAGACGATGATGACTCAAAAGTTGTTGATACTCCAAAACTAAAGAAAAAAGAGCTAAAGAAAAAAGAACCAATAAAAGAAGAACCATTTACTTATACACCATTCATGGAAACAACACCAGTATTTCCAGAATCAACATGGGGTCCTTTTGAATATATGCCAGAGTTAGTAATTGATAGAATGGATACAGACACATTAGATGATCATGTTAAATTACCAAATTTATATGATGATGACTCAAAGGTTGTTGACGACACACTTAAACAAAAAAGAAAAGTAACAAAAGGAAAAGGTCCATATTCTTATACACCATTCATGGAAACAACACCAGTATTTCCAGAATCAACATGGGGACCTTTTGAATATATGCCAGAGTTAGTTATACCCGATACAATTGATAAAGTAATTGATGATGGAAGTAATAAACCATTGAAACAGAAAACATCAACAGGAAATATTGATGATAAAGTAACAATACCTAAAGATCCTGATGATGATAATGATAAAGTAACCTTACCTATTAATGATGATGACGACGACGATTATGTAAAAATACCAAATGGTCCAGATGATAGTGATGATGATGACACAATCATAGTTGATCCAAACCCAGAATTAACATATCTTATTGGAATAGCTCCTGGAACATTTACTAGAAAATATTCTAGAGTAGATTTATCACATTCACTAGTTATTGACGACGATATGGATTTAGATGATG
>CAYVNN010000008.1:0-6997 GCA_964453185.1 uncultured Methanosarcinales archaeon | reverse complement strand
GCAGGGATTAATCCTCAAGATCAAAAAGCAAGACAAGGATTACAAAGAGTACAAGAACTTATGAAACGATAAAAATGGCATTAAACACAATTTTTAAAAGATTAAAAGATAGACTTTTACCGATTGGAACTAGTTCTGGGGCTAAACCACGATATTGGGATGTTGCTAGAGTTTATGATAGACCTTTTCCCATGTTAGTAGAAAAAGATGCAGGTGGAATTTCTTTTGATTTAGAAAGAGCAATTATTGAAGAAATACAAAACCATATTGATGCAGCATTAGATAGTGGAACAGACTGTGACATTATAAAATATAATGAAGGAAAAATAAAAGATGTTTGGGTAATAAGAGATAGTGGAAGTGGATTTGGACATAAACATATAAGAACTGGACATACTACAAAACGTAGAGAAAATGTTACTAAACTTGATTTAGAAAGAAGATGTATGATTGGATTCAATGGAACAGGTATGAGAAAATCTGGATTTTTATTAACACATGAAGGAGCTACTGTTGTCCACAAGTCATTAGATTGGATGGGACAATTTAAAATAATACAAGAAGATGAAGATGATGACGGTACAAACAAACTTGAGATGTTAGGTGTTGAAGTTATTTCTGGACTTAAAAATAGACTAACTGGTTCTGAAACAACATTATATAATCTGCCTAGAGAAGCTGAAAGAATTATAGAACATCCAGAAAAACATTTTTTATATTTTAAAGAAAAAAGAGAACAATGGCAACCACTTTATATTGAAAGAGGTCAATGGAATAGTCGTGGTATTGATTGTGTTGTTGGAAGAGCAAGAACAGTTGGAAGAGCAAGTTTAGGAGAAGTGTGGGTACAAGGCGCAAATGTATGCACTCGTGATATTTTATTTGATTATAATTTTAATTCAATCAGAGCACCGAGAGATGATAATAGAAAGTATGTTGCAAAAGAAGATTTAAGGAAAGGAATAAGAAGAATAATTACAACATGTATTGATGATAATGTTATTGATCATGTTATTGCAAGGGCACAAATGCCTGATGAAGAAAGAAGTATTAATACAGAAGGAGACAGAAGTACATTAGAATGGGAAACATTAGGAAAACTAGCTGGAGGTTTTTCTAGACTTAGAAGAAAATATAAAGAAAGATTTTATAAGATTTTTAAGCAAACAGGGAAAAAAAGAAATCCAGTATTAAGAAATAAATTTAGTACTCAAAGTAAAGTAAGAGTAGATAGAGCATTAAAAGTATTAGATGTTGATGTTATTGATGTTAACCATGATCTAGCAATGTTTTTACATTCTTGTGGTGTTGAATATGATACAGAATTATTAGAAACCCATGAAGATTTATTATTACAACCTGCTGAATTATTAAGAACAAGAGATGGAGAGTCTCTGCGTTATGTCGATGATATTGTAATTGCAAGGCCAGAATATGAATTAAAAGCAAGACAAAGAGCTTATGCATTAATTGAATATGCAAGAAAATTCAGTCCTGAAAGGCCTGCATTTCAATTTTTAATTAGTAATGAAGGAGGGGAGGCTTATTTTTCATTAGATGATTATCATAGAGTAAGGCATTTTGCAGACCATGGTAAAGAATTAAATACAAGCTCAGAATATGCTCAACAGGTTCATAATGATTTATTTGGCCTACCTGGACACATGCAATTAAGTTTACCTAAAAAAATAGGATCTTATACTGATTATTCTGGTCTTTGTACAATTGGAACCAATACAGGTCATTATTTCAGAGATGTTAAAGGAGTAAGGATTGATATTCCTGTTCCAGGTGGCCTTGAAATAATTGATATTGGTGAACTAAGTTCTACAAGAGGAAAAGCAGATGAAGTTTATAAAGTAAAAGGTCAAAGAGAAAGAACACCTGAACAGATTAATGCAGGTGCATTAGTCAATAAAGTTATGGGAAGTTGTGCAGCTCAAGGTGGTGGAGCATCAATTAGATCAGGAACTATTTTAGCTGGAAGCAAAAAAATAAAATATGGAAGAAGAGAAAGATTAACAATTGAAGCATTTGTTGGATTAGAAGAAGAAGAATCATTAAGAGATAGAGCTGCTGTTACACTTACATTACCAACAGACCAGAGAGAATTAAGAGAATTCTTAAGTGTATTTTATAATCTTGAATCACATGTATTACATCATAGATCTGGATATAGACCAATTGCTGCAAAAGATGATTGTGAACTTGTAAGCATAGATGATGATCATAGACATGTATTGTTTAAGAATGGATATCTTTTAGCAAAAAATAAGGATTTCTTATTTAGTTATAATTATATTAATCCTAAGTGGGAATTTGGATATGAATATATTCCAGCAAATATGCCTATATTAGCAAGAAGAGTTATGATTGAATCACAAAATATTGAAGTTTATGAGAAATTAATAAGATCTTCAGGTGGACATGATGATAAAAGAACTAGATTACATGAACATGAAGATTATGTTCATTTAGCTGCAACTGGACAAGTATCATTAAGAGATAGAACAATAGCATTGTTAAAGCAAGCATTTGAAAATGTATATGATAAAAAAACAGTTATTGCAAGTGATGAAGAAATTAAAGAAGGTGGAAAAGTTCATAAAGATCATAGTAGAGTTAAAGTAACAAGAAATGATGGTTCTAATCATATTGTTGATTATGATGCATTACGAGCAGGTTCTAGAGGATATGCAGAAATTGCAAGAGATATGGGGTACACTGTTGTTACATTAAGAAGTGGTATTGCAAGAACATTAAAACATTGCGGAGTTAAAGATGACATTAGTGTTGTTGCTCAAGGATGTACTTATATTGAAGTTAGAGATGGTGGGTCTTCTGGTTCAGGAGGAGGATCAGGAAGTGGAGAGAGTTCAGAACCAAAGGAATCTCCAGATAGTACACCAAAAAAAGATCCACCAAGTGATGATATAACATCTAGATTTACACCAGAAGAAAGAATTGCATTAGGTGCTGCAAGAGAAACAGCAAAACTTATCTCAGAAGAAACAGGATTAGAATATGAAGTTAGAATTTTTAGTGGAATCAAAAATAAAGATGGAGTTGAATTACCAACATATTTTACTTATTCAAAAATTCAAGAAGGAGATAAACATATAGTTTATGTTAGAAGAGATCAATTACATGATCCAAATGACTTAGGAAGAAGATCAGAACGACTAAGTAGTATAATAAATAATATTATTGAAGTATCAGTCAGTATGAAACAAGGCCATGAAATGGCAATGAAAGACTTGTATATGAAGATAATAGGGAAAACAATTGGTGAATATGGGAAACTTAGAAGAGCAGAAGAAGGACAGATTAGATTAGAGTAATATTACTACTTAATCATGGTTACAATCGAAAGATTTAAAAATAAAGTTATATTCCCAATAAAAAATAAACTAATTTCACTATAAAATGGCATTTGAATTAAAATATGGAAGAGCCCTTGAAAGAGCAAGAAGAAAAGGAACCGGAGTAATCTGGGAACCAAGTATTGCAATGGGTATGCCTGTTTCTATGTTGCAAGATCTAGAAGGAAGATGGAGTTTATTTACACCTGAACTTGCTGCAAGAGAAGAATTACAAAACCATGTAGATGCAGCAATGCAGACAGGTGGCGAGTGTAAAATAAAAAAATTAGGAAGAGGACATTATGTAGTAGAAGATACAGCGGGAGATGGATATGAACATAGCCATATAAGAGCATTATTATCTGGTAAAAGAAGAATTGATCCTACTAAATTAAGTTTAACAGATGTTTGTAGTGTTGGAAATAAAGGAACTGGATCAAAATTAGCAGGTACTGTCTGGGTTGGATCTGGTGTAACAGCTGTAAAAAGATCACAAGACTGGATTGCAAGAACAGAACTAAGTGAATTTTGGTTAGATGATAAAAAATCTGCAAAGGATACAGTATTAGCAATTGGTGTTGTTGCTGGACTTGAAGAAAGAATAACTGGATCTAAAACAGAATTAAAAGGACTTTCAAGAGATGCATCAAGAGTATTTGATAATCCTCAACAATATTTTTTATATTTTAAAGGAGAAAATTGGAAACCAATGTGGATTCAAGAAGGGCATAAATGGAGTAATGCTGGTGTTGATAGTATAATTGAATTTGCTCATAATGAAGGATCAAGAGGAGAAGTATGGTTACAAGGTGCAAGAGTTCCATATAATGAACATGATGATAATTTATTATTTTTATATAATTTTAATTCAATAAAAGGACCAACAGATGAATATAGAACACAATATAGTGTTACTGATGTTAATAATAGCATTAAAGGATTATTAGAAAAATGTTATGCTCCAAATATTATTGATTCAATAATAAGAAGAGGATCTCATAATAGAAAACAATCAAAAGTAGAATGGGAAACATTAGAAGAGATTGCATATAAGGGATGCAGAAACGATCCATTTACTGAAAAGAGTAGTGATCTTTTTAGAAACAGTGAATTAGCAACAGCTTATAGAAAACAATTTTATAGAATTTTCCATGACCCTAAGAAAAGAAAACCAGTAATTAGAGCACCTGAAAGATCAAATAGAACTAGTGATGATAGAATTAATAGAGCATTAGGAAAATTAAATGCAGATTCCTTTGAACTTAATCCAGCATTAGCTAGGTTTTTACACTCTTGTGGTGTTGAGTATGATACAGAATTAGTTGTAGATCATGAAGATTTATTCTTACTTCCTGCTGATGAATTTAGAAATACTGATGGAAAAGCTCCTGTTTACGTCGGAAATATGGCAATTAAACATGCTGAGGATGGAAATCATTTAGGAGCAACTGAAAGAATGTATGCATTGATTGAATATGCAAGAAAACATAGTAGAAATAGACCTGATGTTCAGTTTTTAATTGAACATAATGGAGAAGAAATATTAATGACTCCTGAACAATATCAATCATTTAGATTGAGAGTAGCTACCAGGGATGAAGAAACATGTTTATCTAAAGAAGGAGAAAGACAAGTAAGAGAAAATATTTTTGGTAGAAAAGGAGAATTAAGATTTAGTTTGCCAGATAATATAGGATGTTGTGCTAGTGTAAGCACAGATGATTATTTTAAACATGTAAAAGGAATTAGAGTTGTAGCTCCTGTACAAGGTGGCTTAGATATTACTGATTTAGGTGAAGTTTCACGAGGACAAGGAAAAGCTGATGTTGTTTATGATTTAGAACCAAGAGTTCAAAGAACAGATGAACAGATTAATGCTTCACATTTATTCTCTTCAGTATGCTCAAGTGCTGCAAGAGATGGATCAAGAGTTACAATGAGATCCACTAATTTCAATGCAAAACATGAAAAAAGAAGATATGGTTCAAATGATAGAGTATATCTTGAAGCCTTAGTTGGATTAAGAGAAGATGAATCATTAAAAAATAAAGCAGCAGTAACATTTATTCCTGCAGATACTAAAGAAAGAAGATCATTGTTAGATGTTTTATTAAATCTAGAATCACATGTATTACACCATAGACCAGGATATAGACCAATTTTTAGTCATGAACCAACAGAGATTGATATAGTTAGTCTAGATAATAATAATGCTTATTTCCATGGATATAAATCAGGATATAATTCAAGCTCAATTTTTAGTTATAATATTTCATCAGGAGTATGTAATTTTAGTCAAGGATGGAACACATTCTATCACGGAAGTATTAGAAAAGCAGTTATTGAGTCAAACAATAAATCAGTTTATAGAAAACTGTTAGAAGTTGCTGCAGAAAGTTTTGCAGAAGATAAGGCACCAAGCATTGAAATGTGTGATTATCATAAATTAAATTTAGAAAGAGAAGTAACATTTGGAAAAGCACAAAGAAAAACAATGAAACAAGCTTTTGAAGAGCAATTTCCAGAAGCAATTTTAGCAACAGCAAGTGTAGTAGCAGGAAATTTAGAACCTGTAAAAAAAGGATCACAATATTCAGTAAGTCATCATGCAGGTGCATCGCATATTATTGATACTAGTGTGTTTGGAGATGTAGCAGCAAGTTATAGTAGAATTGCAGAAGCAATGGGATATAAATTAGTTAAATTAGATGAAGGATTAACAAATACATTAAGAAACAGTGGAGTTACTGATGATATTAGTGTTGTTACAAAAGGATGTAATTATGTTGAGATTGATAAAAGTAAGAGATGTGACAAAGAAACAACAAGAACTGAAAAAAGACTTAGAAGAAGTGCAGAAGGAGGAGAATATATTGATACTGTTTTAGCTCAAAGAATGACTACTCAAGGATTAGATCCCACTGAAAGAGCATCATTAGAAATAGCAGAAGATATTGTTTCAAAGATTGCAGACTTTGCAGGAGAAAAATATGAAGTAAGACTATTTAGTAGAATTGAAGATTATAGAGGACATCAGGTACCAAAATGTTTTACATATTCACATGTAGCTAGAGAAGTAAAAGGTAAGAAAAAGCATACAATTTATGTTAGATTTGATCAATTACAAAATGAAGACAGAACAGATTTAATAAATAGTATAAATAGAGTTGCAGTTAGTAAAGAACAAGGATACCAATTCATGGCAAAAGCTTTAAATGATCATTTAGCAGGACAACAAGTAGGTATTTATGGAGTAATACAAAAAGTTGGTCAAGCATTAGGTTTAAGAAAATAATAATGAGGGAATAATAAAATGGTTAAAGTTAATACAGGTGGGATAAGGGTTGATTTGGATAAGGGACAAGTAGTAGAGTATGGAGTAGAACCTACAAGAGTATGGGATGGTAATTTAAGTAATTCTGTTGTTCTGGCAATGAGAACAGAAGCTAGAGAAGAAGAAAGTGCACTAGTGAAGAAATTAGGGGAAGCAAATGAAGCAATGGGTAAGAAAGAGTTTGGAAAAGCAAGAAGATTGTATAAAACAATAACCAAACAAGATCCAAGAAATATAGAAGCACACCTTGGTGTAGCAAGAAGTTTTGGAGCAGTTGGAAAAAGAACATCTGCAATTGCAA
>CAYVNN010000007.1:0-49935 GCA_964453185.1 uncultured Methanosarcinales archaeon | reverse complement strand
CAACTTCTTCTGGAGCTTCTTCTGCACCTTCTTCTGCACCATCTTCTGCACCTTCTTCTGCACCTTCTTCTTCTCCTGCTTCATCTCCTGCTTCATCTCCTGCTTCATCTCCTGCTTCATCTCCAGAATCATCTCCAGCATCATCTCCAGAATCATCTCCACCTTCGTCTCCACCGCCTCCGCCACCGCCGCCTCCGCCACCAGAAGAACAACCAACAGCATTAAATCTACAAGCAGCATTACAAAGTAATGTTCCTGAAGTATATCCTAAGGATACACAAGTACTTCCATTTAAATCAGTACCATCACATTCCTCAATACCTTCTTTTACATTATTTCCACAATATGTTCCATTAATACTATAATTACTAAAATCAGTTACATTAAACCAATATCTACCATCACCAATAAAAATAATATTACTACATGATATATTTTCACATTGTTCACCATTTCTGTATCCATAAAACAGACCTCTTGTTGAAGGTGTCATTTGGATTGAAATATTGGCTGAACTATTAAATGAAGTATTATACTCTTCTGTGTTTATACCTAATAAATTATAATCCATAACTAAAACCTGACTTGTATTAAATTCTTCAGAATCATTAAACACAACACTATCAAAAAATATTTGTCCTTCTGAATCTGCAAAAGAAAAATTAGTAAATGTAATATTTGAATTATTAATATACGTTACATTAGAAGATAATGTAACATTAATTATTGAAAGATTATTTGTATTAGTAATATAAGCAGGTCTTGCTGATGGTGATATGTTAATATTCATATCCCTAACTGTAGAATTATGACCATTAAATAATTCTAAATCATATATCCCATTATTTGATAAATTATTTGAGATCATAGTGTAATTACTTGAACTTAAAATTCGTATTCCAATATTATTATCATAAAGGGTATTATTTTCAAACACAGTATTATTTGTTGAACCAAAAATACCATTTGTACAATTATAAATAATATTATGTGAAAAGTTTTGTCCTGGAATTGATGTCATAGTTAATCCCATATCAACTGAATGAATAGTATTTCCAATGAGAGAATTATTAATTGTATCTGTATCTGGATCTTGTTGTGGTGCAGTACCAAATAATAATTTAATACCATTATCATTTAAACCCAAAAAAGTATTATTAAAAATCTGATTATACAAAACCTGATTATGATTAGATATTGTATTCAAATAAATTCCATTAGCAGAGTTATTATACAATGTATTTTGTTCAATTACATTTCCATTTGAACGAATAAACTGTATAACTCCATTAGAATTAGGGAAGTTATAGAAGGTATTATTTGAAACATTTGAATTATTAACATCAATCATATTAACACCAAGACCAAAATTATCAAAGATACAATTTTTAATAGTAATATTATTCCTCTTTGTCATATAAATTGCCTCTCCAGAACTATTTCCAATAAGAGTAGCTCCACTACAATCTAAAATAATATCATCTGAAGTAATTCTAAATGCATTTGCATTAGAACTTAAATTAAAATAATATGTTCCTGGACAGATAGTTAAATTATTTTCAACCGCATGAACTATCCCTGTACTTTCACCACCAATACTATCATTACATGAACTAGCAAGACTATAAACACCAAATTCAGTAATATTAAAGAAATAATTACTACTTCCTAAATCTGTAACATCACTACATATAGTTGATGGACATAAAGCTGCATCCTTGTACGGAAGAGCAGTTCCTGCTATTGAAACATTATAAAATGTAAGGTTCGCTGATTCATTCAAACCGACCTGAGCAGTAGTAATTGTAAATAAATTATTTAGAAGATTAACATCTATACTTAAATTTACATCATTAGCATTAATACTATCAAGAAATTTAATCTCACCAAAATCAGATTTTTTAAAATAAACACCTGAATTAATAATCATATAATCTAAGATGTCTTGATCAATTAAATATGTACCAATAGACCCAGCACTTGTAACAAGTTCATTTTCTCCAATATTTGAAAAAGTATTATTACTCAATCTATTATCCTCTCCATTTGCAGCAGTTCCAATCACTATACCATCTCTTCCAGTCTGAATAATATTATTTTCAGTTATATTATTTCGACTTGAGGCCCCTGGTAAATAAATTGCATCTGTTGTTGAGGCTGATGCATTAATTGTATTCCCATCAATAATACAATCAGAACTAGCACTTAAATAAATTGTATGAGCTCCCACCTCTAATGAAGTAAGTGTATTATTACTTACATTAACACTATCAGTAGATACAAGGTAGATTGCAGACCCATTAGTTGTAATAACATTATCTAAAATACTAATATTATTATCTCCTGTATCAACATAAATACCATGAGCAGAAGTAACATTAGGACTGGTAATAGTATTATTTTGTATAAGAATATCATCTGCACCAGAATTTAATCTAACAGACATAGTTATGCCAGGATCAATTGTATTATTATTAATAGTAATACCTGCACCAGTAATCTCAATACTAGTATTCATGATATTTGAACTTAGTGTAACATTATCTGTTGTAATATTAAATACTTGTGAATAAATTGTATTATTATTAAACTCTGAATTATAGCCAGCAATAATATCTATATTATCATAAAAATAATTACTATCAAATAATGTCCTAGCACTATTATTAACATATCCAGTAAAATTATTTGAAGTAAAATTTGTATCAACACAATTAAGAGCAGTTGTAAAATTATTCATAAAAGTGTTGGAATCAAAAATAGAGTTTTGATATGAAGTAGAAACAGCAGTATAAAATAAATTATTTGTAAGGTTTACAACAACCTGACCAATAAAGTCATCTAATGATGAATTTATTGTACTATTAATTAATGTAAAGCTGCTATCTAATCCATTTGAAACCTTAACAAAATTATTATCATTAGTAATTGTACAATTAATTAAAGTAATATCATCGTTCCAATCATTGTTCTCTGCACCAATTGCACCAGTAAAATTACTAATTACACAATTCTTAATTGTTACATTACTTATTCCATCAACTGTTGCAATTCCCGCACCATCCCCATTTCCCATTATTGTTGAATCATTACAATCAAAAACAACATTTGATGATCTAATTGTAATACCAAAAACCCAACCAGGATCACCACTTAAATTATAATTGTATGTCCTTGTACATAAAGTCATATCACTTGAAACATTATTAACTGTAGAATTAATTCCAATTCCTCCAAAGGAAACATTACATCCTTCTCGAATAGTTAATAAATTACTCCATTTAGTTGTTCCATCTCCTGAACCATCATTTGGTGTAACTGTTACATTCCAATCATCATTCAAACTTGTTTCATTTGAAAAGATTAGATCAGTCCTATTATTATACAATGCTAAAATCTGACCATATGATAATGATTTATTGAAAACCATAACATCATCAATTATTCCATTAAATGTTGTATTAAGTCCATCAGCTGAAGCAGTACCAGTACCTATTCTTAAAATATTAGGATTATCTGTATCTAGTGTTCCATCATTATCATTTATATCATTCTGTAATATACCATCAACATATAACTTTAACTTATCTCCATCATAAGTAAATGCATAATGATGCCAAGATGTATCAATTGCTGAATTTGCATAAGAATGATGATTAGTATTTTCTGATCCATCTAATCTAATAGTTGCTCTTATTTTATCTGAACTAGGCCGAATATTCAAAGAATATGTTCCTTTCCTTGTGTTTTTCTTATTCAACAAAATACCAAATGCTGTATAATCAGTAATTGCACTCTTTGCCCACAATGATACAGTTACATAAGGAACAGATAATGAAGTATCATTAATTTCAATATACTGTGCTTTATCACTAAAGTTATAAGCACCTTTTCCATCATAACCTGTTGACTCATTCCATGTTGATCCATTGATTACTGTTCCATTATTTTCAAAACCTGAATAATCTCTAGTTGATCCATTTTCATTTATTGCACTTGAATTACTTCCTCCTTCAAAGGGCAGATTTAAAATTGTAAATGAAGTTCCATTAACATACCAATTGTAAATATTTTTAACAGGGTCGACATCGACATCTGCAGTACTTTGATTAAAAGCAGTTAAATTTTCTGTTGTGTAATTATTTTCAGTAGATGCATTTAAGATTGGTGTGTTATGTGTTGGTAAAGCGTTTGCATATACAATCAAAACTATACAAAGCAAAATAAGCAGAGGAATAAATATAGTTTTAACTAAATTTATCTTTCTAGTTTCTCTTTCCTTTAAAATCTGCTTCCTAGTCAAACCTTTTTCCTCCTTTTATTTGCTCTGTTGTAAACAGTCCATATTGTTCTATCATCTCTGTTAAGTAAAACAGCTATTTTATGGTAAGACAACTTATAATGGTCTTTTAGATATATACAAAGATTTTCTAGAACACTAAACTGCTTATTTGAAAAAATATAAACTGGAATTGAAAAAGTATAATCAAGATCATCAAAAACTTCAGAATGTTTTTTCTTAGCATTTCTATATGATCCTGCTAAACTAACATTATTTTTATCAAGTTTATTTGCGATTTCAATTAATCTTAATGAATGATTCTCACGTAAGAATTTAACTAAAGATTCTAATGCTCCTAATGGCCTATGTTTAAATATTGAAACAGGAATTTTAATAACACCAGAACTCTTTGCTGGCTTTATTTTAGGAATAGATTCAGACTTATCTAGAAATTGAGCAATATCCCTAATAGAAATACCTTGTCTGTCTAATTCTTTAACCCATTTCTCTAATATTTGCTGTTTACCCATAATTAATTAGCTGTTTTTATTTATTATGTCAGTATAGACTATTTAAATCTTTTTATTAATATGTATCATATAAGTAATAAATAACGAATTTAATATAAGAATATTCATTAATTCAGTATATAGTGACTAAAACAAGAAGAAATATGTACTAATTAAGTAAACCAATAAATAATAAATGAATTAACAATAGAACATAGAACATTCAGAAATCAAACTTACTCTGTTTCTTATGATAAGCTATTGGTGACTCACCACCATGCCAAGTAAACCTTGGTCTTATTCTCATTGGATACATTCTTTCATTTGTATCATCAAATATAATTGCTGCTCCTTTTACTCTTGGCAAATTATCCAATTGTTCTGTTAATCCTTCTCTCATATAACTTTGCATTAACATTCCTAAAGCTTCTGTATCTAGTTTTGCAGTAATTCGATGACTTATAACAGTATCACTTTGTGTCATAACATCAGTATGAATCTTTCCTGGTTGTTGTGTTGCAAGAATCAAACTAATACCTGGTTGTCGACCTTCTCTTAATATTGTAATAAGTGGGTCAGAAGCTGCTGTTTTCCCTTTAACTGGAAGAAATTCATGACAATTATGAACTAAGAATCCATCTGCAACAAAATTATGTACTTTTGCAACAGAAAGATCATATACCTTTTCTTCCTTGCCCTTTTTCTTCTCTAAGATTTTCACAAAAATATGATTTCCTTTAACACGCTTCTTTGTCCAATCTTCAAAAGAAGGAAGATTTTTTGGTAACCAACTTTTTCTTCCATAATAAATCCATTCTCTAATTTGATATGAAGGTAAATCCAACATCTTTCCAATCCTAATCTTTCCTAAACCCTTTTCTTTATGTAATTTAATTGCTTTTGTTCTCAATAAACTTCTCTTCTTCTTAATACTCTCTCGTGATCTAAGATACTCAAGCCATTTTGTTGCTTCCTTCTCTTTCTTCTCACAATACCTATATCCTACATTTTCTAAGAATGAAATTGTATTCTTAACACTTTTTGCTAATGTAATTTGTATCTTTAAAGTCTTATTACCATCCTTCCTAATATTACCAGATCTTTTAGCAATATTACTTACTTTTACCCCGACATCATTAAATAATTTATTTAATTGATTTGCAAATTGCCAAGCATTCTTCTCTAATTGTACTATTTTATTAAAAGATAATCTAATTGGATTAAAATCACTTGGAACATTTACATTTCTTTTCATAGTATAGCCATCTGCACCCATTAAACCTGCTAAAAACTCAGCTTTAACTACCTTTGACCCATCCATAATCCAAGAAGGAATTTTTGATGGACTTAACACTTTTGTTCCAACAGGTGCACTAAGTTTTTTAAAGAATTTCCAAGCATTTGTACTAGTTTTTATACTCTGGCTTATCCCCTTAACTTTTGCAACCTTATATTTAACAGACTGAATTGATGATCTTGTTTTTACAGTATGTATTCCACCACTCCTAAAACCAAGCAATGTAAGATCATTTTTGATTTTATAAAGATCATCGTTGTTTCCTTTTCCGCTAAATCCTACTTCTTTACCATTTGATGCAAGCCACCCATCTCCAACAATAGATCCTAAAAGCCGAGCTTGGATCAATTTTTTATCTTGAACATAGGATTTTATAAGAGGAATTGCAATATTTTTAGCATTTTTTGCTTCTAAAAAACCTTTGCTAGATCGAACCTTATGATCAGAAGTGCAATTAAGGACTTTGCCTGTTTCAGTTATAAATGTCATAACCTGCCTTTTTGGACGTTTATAACCTTTTGTAACAGAAAAGAAATTATATTGTTTAGTCTGTTGATCATACCCAACAACTTTTATTTTCTTACCTCTTGAAACCTCAGAAACAATCTTACCAATTGGCTTTAAACCTGAATCTGTTGAAATCTGAGAATCATAAGGTAAACACTCATCCACAACGAGCCAAACCATTGGAAAATCTTGCTTTACTTCCTCTTCTTCACTAAAGTAATGTAATGCACCATGAATATCTCTTTGTTCTTCATTCTTTCTTGCTATCATTCTTTCAACAAATAACTTCTGTGCAACTAAACCAACAACTAATGATTTAATTTTCCAACCATTTGGCATTGTTGCATAACACGAAACATCAAGAACAGTTACTTGTCCACCTTTTGCTAAATCTTTTAGAGGTGTTCCATCCTTATCAAACACACCCCACGCTTCTGTATTTTTAAATAAATTCTCAGCAGCTTTTCTAATATGTGATTCTGAAGATTCATCTTTTTTAACTTCAGCAATAATATCATCAATATCATAATTTTCCCCTTTCTCTTGTAATTTATTAATAATTCCTTCAATTAAAACACCAACAGGAGTTGTATTTGAAATATCAAAAGTCATACACCAATCTGATGAAGAAAACTCAGAAGGTTTAACTGAAAATGGAAAGTCTGTAGCAATTCCTTTTTCTTTATACTCATGATAAAACTTTTTAGGAGTGTAAATCTTAACATCAAGTCCAGTAGGCTCAATACCCCAATCCTTTAACAACATTGCCTCTTTTTTATTACCATACTTCATTGTCCAATAAACACCCATTGTATCAAGAAGTATAATACTAAGATTTTGTTTAATCTCTGGTTCCATTGAAGCCATACCTTCAGCAATAACTCCCATAGTATAGCTCTTTCCACCACCTCTCTTACCAACTATAAAAACAACGTGTGCTCTTACCATATCCATATAGATTGGATTAGAAAGAGAGGTTACTTGTCCCATCTTAACAAAGTGCTTACCTAAAAGAATAACCCCTTTTTTACCAAACTTTTCCAAGTCTGACTTATTCCTGCCAATAACAATATCATTAGTCATATATTTACTACCCAAGCCAAGGTAATATTTAAAATTTGTTAATAGATATACATAAATTATAACAAAACATTTAAAAGAATAAATAATTTGTAGACTATAAATAAGAAGTGTAGTATATTTAAAAAAGGTGATATATTTGGATAAAAAAGAAAAAACAATTGTTGAAAAAAAGCATTCTAAACATAAGAAAAAAACTACAAAACATACAAAGAAACATGAAAAAAAGACTATTAAGAAAAAACCAATAGTAGAAAAGCATGAACCGATTAAAGAAACTAAAACAACTTGTTGTGGACCTAAATTTAGTGGGGATACATTACTTGTTATCGGAGCAATTGCTGCAGTTATTATAATCGTTGTTTTAATATTCAATGTGGACAAATTATTTCCAACAGATCCTCTTGGACAAGGAGATATTGTTGCAACAGTTAATGGTGTGGAAATAACACTTGAACAAGTTCAAGATGAAGTAAGTAGATTACCTTCTGTTTACACAGACAACCCAATGATAGATGAAGAAATGCTAAAAGATGCTGTGATAGAAGAACTCATAGCAAAACAATTACTAATTGAAAAAGCAGAATCATTATGGTTAACTATAACTGATGAAGATGTCAGAGAAGAAATAAATTCATTAATTGAAGAATCAGGATTAACAGAAGAAGAATTTTATGAACAAATGTCTGAACAAGAATTTTCAGAAGAAGATTTATTCACATTAATGCAAGAACAACTTTTAATTAACATGGTACTTCAACAAGAAGTTTATGATACAATTGAAGTTAGTGAATCAGATATTATCAATACATATAGAGAATACAGTGATGATTTAGTTGAACTAAGAGCAAGCCATATATTAGTATGTTATGATGGAAAAACAGGATGTGAAGAAGAAAGAACAAATGAACAAGCTCTTGAGATTATTGATGAAGTCTTTGAAAAACTATCAAATGGAGAAGAATTTTCCTTACTAGCTGAAGAATATTCAGATGGTCCTTCTGCTGTTTTTGGTGGAGACTTAGGATGGTTTAGAAAAGGACAAATGGTTTCAGAATTTGAAGATGCTGTTTTCGCACTAGAAATTGGTCAAATTTCAGAAGCAGTTGAAACAGACTTTGGTTATCACATTATAATTCTTGAAGAGAAAAAAGACAGTTACGATGACTACAAAGAAACAATTGAAGAACAATTAAAAACTCAATTACAAGCAGAGGCATTAAACACTTATGTTGAAGAATTAAAAACAGATGCAGTAATTGAATATTTTGATGTTGAAGAGACTACAACAACAGTATTAACAGGAACATTCACTGAAATAGAAAATGCAGAAATTTGTAAAGAAGATGATAAGCCATTAATCATGATGTTCTCAACAACATGGTGTCCTCATTGTGAATGGATCCAAGAAACATTTGATAGTGTTGCAAAAGAATATGTTGAATCAGGAGACATTGCAGCATACCATTGGGAACTTGATACATATGATAATACACTAACTGATGAAATAGAAACAACAGTACCAACAGAACATTACACATATTTCACAGAATTCAGTCCAACCGGTGGTGTACCAACTTATGTATTTGGATGTAAGTATTCCAGAGTTGGAAATGGATATGAACACCTAAGTGATTTAAATGCAGAAGAACAAGAATTCAGAGAAGTTATTGAAAAATTAATTTCTTAATTTTTTTGATTTTTTCTTTCTTATTTTTATGATAATATTTTCTTAATTCTTTATTCCACTTTTCTTTTAACATTGTTCTAATTACTTTTTCTTCACCATATGCCAATAAGTCCTCGACAATTCCATCAATTAACATATGCAATGTTTCATGAGTATAAGTTTTTGAAAATAATTTAATAAATTTATTTTCATTACCTTTACACCTTTCCCAAATTAATTCAATGTTTACACTAATCTGAGAAGTACATCTATCTGATATACCCAATAAAGGTTCGTTAGGTAAATTCAATGTTTGAAGAATCTTATCTTTACCTTTCATAATAGAAATATTTAGAAAAGGAATATAAATAATTTGTTATTAAGCACTTCTTGCTTCTCTTAACTCAACAACACCCAATGGTTTATAATTATTCTTATGGATAAATCTTTCTAAATCTAGTAAATCATATCTATTTAATACTCCTCTTACTGCACCTCTTGAAAAAAAGGTATTGGAAGAAGAAGAAAATCCCTCTGGACGATTTCCTCTTCTTAAATCTAATCTAGGAATTACATAAGAAGCAGGATCATGTCTTGCTAAAGGCAGTACATGCAATCTTCTTCCACAATCAAGATTATGCTCTTCTGCAAGTTGTTCATATTGTTGTAGATATCTTTCAATATTTTCTGATGCCTGAGGATTTGAATCCCTAGATGAATGAATTGATAAAACATAACCACCATTAAAACCACTAGGAAAGGCTGGATTAGATAAAATAGACCTTAAAGCACCAATTGCATTTCTAACTGTTGATTTAGCTTTACCTGTAAGACCAACAGACCTAGCAATTCTTTCATACTGCCTCGTAAAGTTTACATAGGCATTTCTCCGAGATTTTCCAAAATAATTAAAATAAATACATTTTTCCCCATCACCCAAAGAAGGAGCATTTCCAAAAACTAAATTACTATCAGGATCAACAACAATTCTAGGTGTACTGCTATGAAACTCTGGTACCTCAATTCTTTTATTCCAAAGTGCTAGATCAAGTAATAATGAATATGGAAAGAAATCTTTTTCATCTCCATCTCCCATCTTAACAAACGCCCGAGTATAAACCTCTGTCAATGCACTCAATATAACATCAAAATCTTCTACTAATTGACAAACAGATGGTTGTGTTGTAATATTTTCTATTAATCCTGTCTCTCCTGTTCTTAATCTTTTTTCAGTTAATACTTGATAAACTGGTGAATGTCTTGCCGCTAATCTTCCCTTCTCCTTTCTATCCCTTACCTTTCTCTTTCCTGGAAAATAATTATAAAATGTAACTGATTCAACATCCATAATCATAACCTGTTCCTCCGAAACTTTTGAAATACTTTTTCCTAATGAAATTAATCTACCATTAACAAGATCCCTTGCCAATTCAAGATCAGGTTTACTATCACCTGCATTTACTGTTAAATAATCATCAAATCTAGTAGATACCTTAGAGGATAAAGTTCTAAAAACATTTTCCCATCTACCACTTCCACCAGGACCCATTGTATCACTTCTTAACCATTGTGAAATTACTGCTCTCAATGAATCCTCTGAAGCATATCCATTTCTTTGACCTACTAAAGAAGAAATCTTACCAGCTAAAAAATATGTAGCTGTTGAATATTCTTGATCAGTAAAGTCATCTCCTCTTCCAAATATTTTATCTTCTAAATCATCTTTAGAATATCCAGAAAGCAATGAAAAAGCAGGACATTCAGCTAATGCTTTCCAAAGATCAACACTAAATCTTGTAACTTCATATTCATATTCCCCACCAAATGCATAATCAAAAACCTTTTCCCTTGCCATTCTATAATCAGAATCCTTTAATCTTAAATCATCCTCAGAATTTATAACGACTCCATTATCTTTTCTAATTAGACCAACTCTTGATCCTTCTCTTAATCCATAAACAGAAACCTCTGTTAGTGTGGTTACATCATCAGAAACTAAATCAGCTATTGTAATGTCTTCAGGAATTTCTAATAATACAGCATCACTGTTAATTAATACTGTCCTTCCATCTATTCCTCTAATTACAGCACTTGTTCTCATAAAAAGAAAGAAATAAAATATAATTTATAAATATTTACTATTATTGAGTGAAATTATAGGTCATCAACAGTTAAAATATTAACACTTCCTGATGATTTAACCTTACTATTCATACCAATAACATGTTTTACACCAATTTTATCAGCTATATCTAATACTGGAGCTTCAATTGTACCGTCAAATACAACAGCATAAACACCACTATTCAAGCTTTTCATTGTTGTAACCAATTCACTAAATGGAACCTTACCTAAAATATTTAGTTTCTCATCTAAGATATAAGCTCCCCTTGTTCCAATTAAATCTTCTAACATTTTACCAAATGATTTTTTTTCATCAGCTGATAATTTAACTGGTGCAGAAGGTGCTGACCTTCTTGGAGGTGCTGACCTTTGTGGAGGCCTAGATGATTGATAAGATGGTCTCCTATTATTATTAGGCATAGGTCTTCTTTGAACTGGCTTTGAATTAACTGCTTTTGGAACAGCTGGTTTAGGAGAAGACTTAACTTGTTCAGGAGAAATCCTACTTCTTAAAGCTTTATGAATCTCCTTCTTTGTTATCTCTTCAACTTCTTTACCATCTGGTGCCTTTGTTACAAAATCAATATCAGTAACACTTGTTAATTCCTTAATAATCAAGTCTCCACCTCTGTCTCCGTCGACAAAAACAGTAACAATCTTTCGATTACATAATTCAACAATTGTTGATGGTACAGATGTTCCGTTAATAGCAACCGCATTTTTAATACCATGCTTTAATAAATTCAAAACATCTGCTCTTCCTTCTACAACAATAATTTCATCTGAATCTTCAACACCTGGACCTGCAGGTAATCTTTCTTTACCAAATTCAGTAATTTCCATTACCCTAACAGAATAAGCAACTTCATCAGCTAGTTCTTGAGAGTCTGGCATTCCTGAGTCCATTAATTTCTTTAATAACTCTTTAGCTCTCTCAATAACAAACTGTCTCTTTGAAACTCTTACATCTTCAAGCTTTTCTACTTTAATTTTAGCATTACATGGGCCAATTCTTTGTATAACTTCTAGAGCTGCTCCAACAATAGCTGTTTCAGCTTTATCTAAACTAGAAGGAACAACAATTGAACCTTTTGTCTTACCAGACCTAGTTTCAGTTTCTACTTCGATTCTCCCAATTCTCCCTGATCTTTGTAATTCTCTCAATTCAAGATCTGCTCCTAACAAACCTTCTGTTTGACCAAAGATAGCTCCAATCACATCAGGTCTATCTACAATCCCATCAATATTAATTGATGCGTGAACAATATATTTTGCACTTACGGGGCTTATTTTTCCCATATTAATCATTCCTCCAATTTAGAAAGAGTACACTAGTTTATACTCAAAGCATTAAATTATGCTTTTCGTAATAAGCAAAAAATTATTTATTTTTTGCTATAACCGCTAACAAGATGCTTTTTCTGCATACTTATCTTATATTTAATTGATACGGTGAACATAATTATACTCTCTCTTATCTAATTTTATCTTAAATCATTGTAGAACAAGCACTCATTGATTTATACTTAAATTAGGTCTCGCAGACCTCATCTCAGTTATCAAAAATGAAAAAAGTGATCAAATGAATAAACAATGATTAACTTGTTCTGTTTTTCTTAAATATGAATTTAAAAGGTTTTGTTGCCCGAAACACTAACTCCCAAGCTCATTGCTTGGCTTTGCCGACAGCTCCATTGAGTACTCTCGTGCCGGGCTGATATACACAAGAGTGTCTCCAATTCATTGCCAGAACAGACGTTCCAACTTATAAGAGGACCCATTTGCATACATTAACTAAATACATATAATAGCATAGGATACTTATATACTTTACTAATTATATATTAGTCATTTATAAATGACGACATTTACAGCTAAAAAAGTATATAAAGACAAGAGAAATTCCAATAAATATGAGAATAAGACAAACATTATGTGGACTATTACTAAGTATTGGATTATTAGGATGTACAAATAAAGAAGAACCAGAACCAACACCTTATTTTCATAATTATTCTGCATCATTTAAAGAACCAGTAGAAGAATCAAAATATAAAAACATAGTTGCATGGATAGAAGAAGATCCAAATAGAACAGAGGATGTAACAGATGAATTTGGTTATCAAATAAGATCAACATGGAAAAAGAGATATTGTCATACTGATGAAACATCACTAGTACTAACATACACCAATTATGTGCCATTTAATTCTACTGACACAAGTGATTTACATATATATTTCAGAACAAGAAAAGAGGTTGATGGCAAAACTCAAGAAAAATATGTTTATTTAAATGAAGAAAGAGATTTACCAGGAGTATTATCAATATTAGAAGATCAAATACAAACAAATTGTCAACAAGCTACACTTAATGCACTAAGATACATAGAAAGTCAACAGCAATCTTTATAAACAACCTTGCTTTCTAAAACATTACAATGGCAAAATCTAATAAAATCAATATGCCTATGGGTACAGGCGGTTTAATGCGATATTTTGATGATTACAAGAGTAAAATCGAAATAAAGCCAGGTGTTGTTATTATCATAGTATTTGTTGTAATTTTGATTGAAATAATTCTACATTTACAAGGAATTAGTTTATTAGGCTTATAGGTGATATATATGTTTCCAGGAATGAATCCAAGAATGATGAAGCAAGCCATGAAAAAAATGGGCATTAAAGAACAACCAATTGATGCTCAACAAGTTATTATTAAATGTGGAGATAAAGAGCTTGTTTTTGAAAATCCTTCTGTTTCTAGAGTAAATATGATGGGACAAAACACATTCCAAGTAGTAGGAGAACCCGTAGTAAGAGAAACCGACACTAGAGCAGAAATCAATGAAGACGACATAAAGACAGTTATGGAACAAACAAGTGTTTCTGAAGAAAAAGCAAAAGAAGCCATTGAAAAGAATGATGGTGATTTAGCAGCTGCAATCATGGAATTAAGTGAGTGAATATCAACACATTCTTATGTATTAGTACCATCGCCTTGGCTCACTATTTAATATTTATTTAGTATAACGACAGGATACTTGACGCCAGTCAATGTCTTATAATGTCGATGAAGTCGGCATTATATATACGAAACGTACATCACATAAACATATAGAATCAGAGCCGCCATGGTACTAATAATTAATAATAAAAATAAAATAATCTTATTCTTCCAAATCTTCTTCTGGATTATAGCTTGGCACTGCTGCTTTGCTGATAATCATAATATCTCCAATACTTTTAACAAGCTGGTGAGGAACAATAACTCCTTTTGCACTTCCTAAGATTCTATTTAAGAATGAATTCTTTGTGCTTCTTACTCTCCATCCAAACACTTTATTTGAGGTTAAAATTGATTCTTCAACATCTCCAAAATATTCTCCACCATCAGTAAAAACTTTCATATCATAACTTTCAGTTATTCTTTTCATCTTTAACATAGTAATACCCTCCTTAATTTACACCTAATCACTACAAAAACAAAAGAATTATTAAGTATATAAAGTTTTCTGTAATTATGAAAAATATTACTATTATTGGGACGTCACACATTGCAAAAGAGAGTATCTGTGCAGTAAAGAATTTCATAAAAAACAATAAGCCAGAGATTGTTGCAGTTGAACTAGATAAAAACAGATTTCTTGCATTAGTACAGAAAAAGACTGAAAAAAGAATCAATTTCAAAGATATAAGAAGAATTGGAGTAACAGGATTCATTTTTGCAGTATTTGGTAGTTGGGCATCGAACAAATTAGGTAAGATGGTAGGTTCTAAACCAGGAGATGAAATGATTGCAGCAATCAAAGAAGCAAAAAAGATAGATGCAAAAGTTGTCTTAATTGATCAAAATATTGAAATTACTTTAATGAGATTCTCAAAATTTGTAACACTTAAAGAAAAATTAAGATTTGTAGAGGACATATTAAGAGCATTATTCTTTACAAAAAAAGAATTAAAAAAATTAGGATTAAAAGAAAAACTAGATCTTAAAAAAGTTCCATCTAAAGAATTAATACATAAATTAATCAAAAGATTAAAACAAAGATATCCAAATGTATACCAAGTTCTAATCAATGAAAGAGATATGCATATGAGTAAAGCATTAACACATATAAAAAAAGAAAACCCTGAAAACAAGATATTAGCAGTAGTTGGAGCAGGACATGAAGAAGGAATGACTAAATATCTAAAAAAACTCATTTAAACCAAAATCTTTATATAAATCATTCATAGATAAATATATGCATGGCAACTAATCTTCATGAATTTTGGTATAGATTACGAGATTTCTTTGTATTTAGTAAAAAAGAAAAAAGAGATTTAATCATATCAATATTTGTTATTACACTCATATTTGCATATAATGATAGAAGTGAAGCATTTTCTTTAGCCCATTGGACAATTAACTTTATTTTACATTTTATAACAATTGCAATTGCAATGATAGCTCATGTTTCTGTACAAAAAGCTTCAGCACTATGGCAAGGAATAAGAGCAGAATATAAAATGTGGCCCTTAGGTATAGCAATAGGAATATTAGTTATGCTAATTAGTAAAGGAAGATGGTATATTATTCTCCCAGGAGGAGCTATTTTTCATATGATGGTAATCCAAAGATTAGGACATTTTAGATATGGTCTTCCATTCTTACCTGCTGGTTTAATTGCAGCAACAGGTCCTTTAGCAAATTTATTACTAGCAACATTCTGGGAAACATTAGCATTAGCAGGAATCTTCCCAGACATATTCCACAGAATGACTTTTGTCAATCTTTATTATGCATTCTTCTCAATGATGCCCTTACCAAACACAGACGGGATATGGTTAATGTTTGGTTCAAGACTTGCATATTTCTTCTTTTGGGGAGTATTGGTAGGTTATATCTTATTATATATGGTTGGTATCTTTTCATTAATTGGGGCAATTGCTTTAGGTGGAGTATCATGGTTCCTATTCTATTGGTTCTTTGAAAAGAAAACAAAAACAGGTGTATTATTATGAAACAACTATTCAAAAATAAAAAAGCATGGAATTTTCTTCATTATTGGATAGAATATGCATCAGGATTATTCTTTCTATTATGTTTAATAATAACAATATTATCACCTAGTTTAATTGTAACTTTAATAACCGTCTTTATTTGTGGAATAATCATAGGGAGATATTTACATTTATTTAGATATGATTTACAGATGAGACTTTGGATAATGATAATAGCTGCCATCCTTGGATTATTAGTTGGTGCAAGTTTATTGTCAAGATTTAGAGCAAACTATAAAATAAATCTAATTTTAATAATAGTAGGTATGATTGTAGGATACTACCTAAGAAAAAAAGGTCACACAGTATGAAAAAGATTTCTGAACATTGTTGGAAATTATCAGTTGATTCAAACATTTATTTTATTAACACTGATAAAAATATAATAATAGATTGTGGACCAAGAACATATAATAAAGAAGTTAAAGAAGAACTTAGTAAAATTGTTGATTTAAATTTTATTGACATTGTAATATTTACACACCTTCATCATGATCATATAGGAAACTTTGATTTGTTTCCAAATGCAAAATTCTATGCTTCTAAAACAGAAATTAATGAATTATATAAAAATAAGGAAAATGTAATTTTAGATAAAAATATTGAAGAATTATTTAATGTAAGATTACATCCATTACCTTTAAAGATTGAAGAAATTGAAGTTATAAAAACACCTGGACATACAAATGGTTCAATATGTTTATTTTTTATTCCTGAAAAAATATTATTTACTGGCGACACATTCTTTAGACAAGGAGTAATAGGAAGAAGTGATTTACCTAATTCTGTACCTAATGAATTTGATAAAAGTTTAGATAAATTAAAAGAAATAAAATATGATATTCTCTGTCCAGGACATGATTATTAAAAAAAAGTTAAAAAAATAAAATCATCTTAGTGTTGGTGGTAATCCAATTTCAAGTACATCTGGATTTTGAGCAAAATTAATCTTATATCCAACCAATGCACCGTGTTGTTTAGTCTTACCAACAACTAAACTTAATTCTGCACCAAGATCAGATGCAATCATTTCCATTAAATTATAACCTGTATGCCTATCAGGATTCTCTCTAAACCTTAAACATTCAGATTCACTTGCAGCTGGAATTAAAATTGAAAATCCTCCATCCACCATATTTCTATGGAAATTAACATGAACATCAGTAGGTGAATTACCACTGCCTGCACATCTATATCTCACTAAAGATGCTAATCCAACTCCAAACACACCTATTACTCCCTCAACAGCTTTTCCATCATAATGTTTTGGAACTTCCCCAACATCTTGATAATTAAAACCCACATGAACTGTTGTATTGCCTGTTACATTTGTTGATTCTAAAGCATCTTTAAAACTTGCAACAGACACTTTCCTATCTACATTAGTTGGTGCATCTAATTCTCCCAACATAGCAAAAAAGTCTAATTCATCTTCACTTTGTCCACCATATGCATTAATATTCTGATCTAAATCAGCAATACCCTGATAGATTGCTTTTGCATTAATTTTTTTACCCTGAACTCCTTGCTTTATTTGATCTAAACCAGAATATGCCCCAATAACAACCTGATCAACAAGACCAATTCTATCAACTAAGCTTCTTGCTTCCTCTCTTAAATTAACTGGACCAACAATAGAAAATGTTTCCAACTCTTGAATAACTTGGTTAAGTTCTCCTTCTTTTTCAACTAATAGTTGTTGTCCTTCTAATGCAACATAATCACCAATTCCATTAAGAAGTTTTTCAACTCTTGCCCTACATTCAGGATCAGATAAGTTATCTCGAATTGATCTATAATTAATTTCACCTAATTCATCACCAGTAGTAAGTTCAGTTGCTAATCTTGTACGAGTCTCTCTTAAATATTCCAAGAAATCTTCTCTTCTTTCAAGTTGATCACCAAGCCTATCTAAATAAACCTTACATGTAGATAATCTTTCAACTGCTGAACGAATTCCAGCCATATCAGTTGTAGCTTTTTCAACAACTACTGCACTTGTTCCACGAAGATTAAAAGGAACATCTTCTAATAATCCTGTATATCCTGAAAGAACCATATATAAAGTAGGTGCCCTATACTTTGAACCACGTCCAGATAACCTATCCATATGTAACATATGACTTGTCTGTTCTGCAGAAACATGCCCAAAGAATTTATTAACTTCATCTCTGACATCAACTAAATCAGTAACTCTAACACCAGCTTTAGCAGTCTGATCTCTCCCTCCAAGTGCCGCTTGTCTAACCTGCACCATTGAATAAGAAGGTGTATCATCTGGCATTTTAAGATCAGTAACAATAACATCTGGTAACTCATCAACACTTCGACCATTTAATCCATGGATCATATTATAAACCATTTCTGCTCCCATAAGTCCATTTGTAGCAAACCCAAAATCATGTTCTAATCCTTCAACAATATCATAAACAGCACCCAAAATATGAAGCTCATCATCCAGTGCTAATACTTTCAATGTTGGATCAAATTCATCTGAACCAAAATTAACTTCATCTACAAAAGCCTCTAAATCATACCCAACTGAAATAGGTTCTTCCCTATTATCAAATCCAACTCCATCACTCATATTACATCGCCTCCAATATCTTATTAGTATATCCCTTTTTTATTTAAAGTTTTCCAAAGTGTAATCATTAATTAATAGTATCTAACCTATTAATCATAATGAAAACCAATTATGTATTATTATTTATCTTAATTGAAAATATAACTCTCATATCTGTTCCAATTGATGAATAAGGACTCTCAGCTAATACATCAAGTCTTTGACCTTGTTCAGCAACATAATCAAGATCACCATTACAATCTCTCATTCTTCTCTGTGCCTTAGCTAAAGCAACACCTTGCCCATCTTTTGTTGATTCTCCTTCTTCAAACACAACATCATGATCTGTAATTTCCTCTGCAGTATTTCCAACATAAAGATTAACATCTTGTTCATTCTCAACTACCCAAACATAAATTTCAGCACTATTTACTTCTCTAACATAATGTGTCCCATTATTAAGAACAGCTTCAAGTGCCTCTCCAACACTAATCCTATTAGTATTAACATAAAGATCACATGGTAACTCAACATTAATTGGTGAAGTACTATATCCTGCAGCAACATCTCTCACTAAATCTTTTAATTTAATTCTCTCCTTTGTCCTATATATACCTTCTAGTCCACCAACATTTCCTTGAGCAACCATCCCCAAAAACATAGTTCTTGCAGCAATTCTACTAGCTGCTCTAGCACATGCATCTAATCCATCCTCTAATCTTCCAACATTTTCAACCATTTCATTAAATCTCATTCTGGCTGCTATAGTATGATCTAACCTTTTCAAAGAATAATATGAACCTTTTAATAATTTTAATTCATCATTTGATACTCTTCCAAATGATAAATCAACAGAACCATCTTCTAAAGAAGGTAAAGAATCCAATGCACAATATAACCTAACAAGTTCATCAGAATATTTAATTCCCCTTGCTTCTAAAGTTGATCTCAATAAAGTTGTATCAACATTTGTTGTTGAAGCAACCCCTGCAGAAAATAAAATCCTCTCAACACCACCAACCAATTCAGGCAAACAATCATCAACAAAAACATCCCTTAACATAAGTAATTGTAGTTCTTCTGATTTAGCTAGTTCTTCTGAAATAAATTTAGCAGCCCTCTCAACAACAAACCTTGGTTTTTTCCTAGAATCAAGATATGCCCCATGTAATTCTTTAAATTTTGTTGCTGTAACTGAACCACCAGCAGATCGATATGATCTATAAGCCTGACCCATCTCTCTTCGAGTTACAGTATCTCCATGAAATAATGAGAATGCATCCCGTAGTAATGGTTCCTCTCTTCCACGATCAAAACCTAAATCTTCTAATTCATCAAAAACATCAATTTGTTTACCAAATCCAAGTAAATGAGTATTATGATCAATTTGAGTAACAGCATTACGAACATTATGAGAAACTTCTCCTGCTAAATCTTGTAATCTTTTAAGTGCATGTTCTTTTGCATCACGTTCATCACGCATTTTTCGTTCGGAATCTACAGCTCTATCTCTTTGTTCAATCGCATTTTGTTGATGTCTCATTACAGCCATATACCCTCTTCCTAAAACAGAATACAATGCTAAATTAGCAAGTACCCTTGCCCAATGTAAAAAAGGAACTTCTGGATATGCAATTGCAATAATGGCCTCCTCCGCATCATAAACACGATCTTTTTCTAAAACAGATATTCCACCAACACTAAAATCTCTCTCAACATAAAATGGTTGTGCTACACTAGAATCAAAACTAGGATCTTCAACAGGATCTAAAAATGTAAAGTGTTCCCCTGGAACTAACCTTGTTTTTTGTTCTAGTGTTTGTACTGTTTCTCCCCATTGAAAATTTACATTAGGAAAATGATTAAACTCAATATATCTACCAACTCTAACTAAATCATCTCCTTGTCCTAAATAAACACCATCTTGTCTTAATTCATATCTTAATCTTAATGACTCTGGAACACAAACATTATGAGTAGCAACAATACTATCAATATCAGCTCTATAGACTCTTTGAAAAAAAGACATTTTTAATCCATCTTTAACCCAATCATCAACCTTTAGAAAACAACCTTGAGTAAAATATTCTGCAGCATGATCTACACCTTCTAATCTTCTACCATTTCTATGTGGATCTTTATAATCTAAAGAAAAAACAGCTCCCTCTGAAGATTGCCTTAAAAAACCCATATCTAAGATCCTACTAAAATCATCTAAAGATTCTGGTGTTCTACTAAGAAGTGCCCCTCTAAACCTTGTTAGATAAGCCTTATTTGCAACATCCTCTGAACCACCAGAAAATCTCCCAACTTTCCTCATCACACGTGGATCACCACCTGCTTTTCTAATAGTTCTTAATACTAATTCTTGAATACAATCTGGATCCCCAGGAGTTTCTGGTTGCCAAGCAAGGTATGTATCTGTTCCAATTAACTTTACAAATTCAGGATCTAATCCAGCATATAATTCTACATCACTACCATATTTAGATCTCCAAAATTCAGCCATAGACTTACCATTAGTATTAGCTTTAATTGCACCAGACTGTCCAATCTCATTAAGACCTTCTCCCGGACCAAATACTCTAAAACTACTTTTTCCCATTATTCACAACCTAACAAAGGTAATTCACTACAATTTATATACTTTGCGAAGCAAATGTCTAATAATGTCGAGCTTTAGTCGGGCATTATTTATATATTACGACATAAATTTTATATATATAAAAGATTCGACACAAGTTAATGACGAAAATATCTATTGAAATAGTCGAAAATAAACAACAATTAAATGAATTTTTAAAGTTCTCAGAAGTAATTTACAAAAAAGATAAGTATTGGGTTGAGCCTATAATAAATGAAGAAGCTAACTTTTTCAGTATTAACAATCCATATTGGGCACATGCATTATCTAAATTATTCATAGCAAAGAACAAGAAAGATCAAATAATAGGCAGATTAGGCGTCTTTATTGATGATCATTACATAAGACATTCTAAAGAAAAAGTTGCATACTTTGGTTTCTTTGAATCATTAAATAATGTAAAAATTGCAAAAGAATTGTTTAAAGAAGCAATTAAATGGTTAAAAGATAATAGTATCAAAATACTAAGAGGACCTATTAATGGAACAATAACAAAAGAAACAGGTTTCTTAATCAAAGGATTTAACATGAGTCCTGAACCATTAATGTCCTATAATCCAAAATATTATAACAACATTATGAAAGAATTAAAATTCAAAAAAAAGAAAGATCTATATGCATATAAAATTGATCTTAAAAAAATATATCCATCAAAAGCAAAAACAAATATTAAGATTACAAAATTAAACAAAAGAAAATTAGATGAAGTAATTGAATCCGCTCATTTTATTATCAATGAAACAATGACAGAATCACATCATTTTCAATTTGTTCCATCATCATTAGCAGAATTTAGTTATATGAATAGAGAAGTATTACATCTTCTTGATCCAGATCTAAATCTTTTTGCAGAAAAAGATGGAAGAAATGTAGGACTAGTAATTATCATTCCTAACTTTAATCAAATAACTAAAAAGTTTCATGGTAGATTAGGATTATTAGAAAAACTAGAATTCTTTTTTGAAAAAAATAAAATAAATGATGCAAAAGCAGAACTTATCTGTGTTCTTCCTGAATACGCTGGACAAGGTATTGGTACAGAACTAATGAACAAAGTTTTATGGAATCTAAAGAAAAAAGGATACAAAACATTAGACTATTCCTGGGTAGAAGAAGACAACATAGCCTCTCAAAAACTAGCTATGCATTACGGCGGTAAACACTATAAGACATATAGAGTTTATGAAAGGAAGGTTTAGATATAATTATTGTTCATTCTTATGATATAAAGCAAGAATATACACAATATCTCCTTTTATTTCATAAGATAATCTCCATGGAGAAATATACAATTCCCTTGTTCCTTTTCTTTCAAATCTCATAGGTTTACCAATGTTAGGATTATCTTTTATTTTAGAAACTTGCTTTATAATCTTATCTTTAACAAATTTATCTTTAATCTTCTTAAAATCTTTCTTGAAATCAGAATCAAAAATTACTTCTACCAATTTTTCATCTCATTAATAAAATCATCAAAATTCATTTTAATGCCTTTTCCTTCTTCTATCCGTTTCCAGGCTTTATTTGTTTTTTTAGCAAATTCTAAATCTTCTTTAAAATTCTTATCTAAATTAGTAGCTTTTTTCATAATCCACTGATCTTTATTTTGAATTATAACTAATTTATCTCCTTCATGGATATCCTGCCTCATTTCAGCAGGTATTACAATCTGTCCTTTAGAGCTCATTTTTGTTATAGCAACATCCATTTATACCACCTAACGTAAGATTAATCTTACTAACTATATAAATATTTCGGTTTTATAATTTTATATTATAAAACTTATAGAGTTTATGAAAGGAAGATATAATTTCAAGACATCCTATCTTTTTTGAAATACTAATCCACACATAACTTTATCATTGGGAACTTCTCTTTCATATATTTTTAGCATACTGTATCCTTTATTGTCGAGAAAATCCACAAGTTCATTCCTTGGAACTAATTTAGGATTAGCAACTTGAGCATATCTTTGTAAAGCAGGAGACAAATCATCTCTACTTTTAGTTACTGCATGTCGAGAATAATCCTGTTCTTGAATAATAATATAAAATCTATTTGGATCAGTAGAAATCATTGAATCCAATGCTTTTCTCCATTCTACATGTTGTAAAACTAACGCAATTAATACTGCATCATATGGACCATTTAATCTTGTTGCTTCAATATCGTCTTCAACAGTTCTATAATTTAATCCACAAAACCTCTGCAATCTTTCTCTACATCTCTCAAGATAAGATACGTTAAAATCTGCTAAAGTTAATTCAATTCCTTCTCCAAATTCTCTTGGATCAATAAAATCACAGAACTGAGCTGTTCCACAACCAGCAATTAATAATTTAGAACTTGGTTGTAATGGATAATCACTAAACATTTCTCTTTTAATTCCAGCATTAACTTGAGCTTGTCCAATTTTAGCAAGATGTGTATCTAAATCATCAGCACCTATTATTTTTAACCATCCTTGTCTTTCTCCAGGATCCATAAATTAGATAGAAATAATTATCAATATTTAAAATTAATTAATAATAAAACATCCAATCAATACTCAGCTACAATCGTTTCCCCTGCCCTAACTCTCTGTCCTGGTTTAACTAAAACCCTAACATTTTTCTTACAAGGAAATATTATATCAACTTGAGAACCAAACTTAATCATACCATATCTTTGTCCTTTTTCAACATGTTCATTTTCCCAGACCCAAGAAACAATTTTATTAACAGCTAAATCAGCTATTTGTGTAACAAATACAGGCATGTCACCTTCAAAGAGAATAGTTCTTCTCTCATTCTCAATCAAATAAGCAGAACCTTTGTAATACGGCATTAAACCAAGCATTTCTCTAACCCAAGTTAAAGTCATTGGTTTATTTCTATTCTTAAAATCAACTATATCTTTAACCTTCCCAGACAAAGGAACTCTTTGAATATGAACATCAATAGGTGTCATAAAGATTCCAACCAGATACTTATCACCTTTGAAAGCTTTTGTTTCAATTATTTCATCTAACTTAATACTCTTTCTTTTCTTAACAGCAATTGGAACTTTATTATTTTTTATTTTCTTAACATAAACAACCCTACCATCTGCAGGACTTACAAGATTTCTCCCAGAAGGAATTTCTCTAGACGGATCTCTATAAAAATAAATTTTATGCCAAAATAAGTAAACAATAACTAAAATAACAGCCAAAACCCCAATAAAAACATAAATCATCTTAAACATGCCTCACTTTAATTTTCTTCGCATAAGGATACCTATCGTAAGTATATAGATTAACTTTAACAATAGCCATATTTTTATGCTGTTTTCTAATATTAGCATAATCTTGTCTAAAGTCAGGGTTAGTTTTTAATAAAGATTTCTCAATTGCTTTTGTATAAAACTTTTTCAATGCATTTGTTACTTTAACCTTTTTCTTTAACTGAAAATCAACAACTAAAAATTCATTCTGTTTTTTATCAAAATCAACTTTTAACATAAACTTTTCTGTTGTAGTTGACAATATCTTCTTATTAGAATATATTGCATCTTTAATATTCTCAGGATAAATCAATGAACCACAAAATGAAACAGTCCCATCAGACCTTCCTATGATATAAATAAATGGCAATGGTAAGTTCATATCATCTTTAAATCCATTCTGATTTAATATATGCTTCATTCTTCTATGAGAAATTGTTCCACCAATATCCTTAATATTATATTTAATTAATGGAGTTAATGTGTGTAAACTAGTTGTTGTAAAAATAAGTTCACGTTTCATATTAACATGGATATAATATTGTGTAGGATCATATTGAAAAACCATAGGCAACATCTTAACATCACCAAACAATGCTTTCCTTAATTTTGGATTTCTTCGAGCTAATCTTCTTATCTTAACACTATCCTTTGTTTCATTTATACCTGTAATTCCAATATCAGAGGCACCAAATGCAGAATATATTTTTCCTGATTTTTCACTATTAATAGAAGCACCAACGGCATTATACATATAATCCCTCCATTCTTCTGTTATTGCTTCCCCACCTGTCATTAAATTAACTCTATATTTTTTCCAGTTAATTTTCTTTTTATTTCCTTTCTCAATAACATCTTTTAAAAAATAAGGGTTACCTGCAATTAATACTTGTTCAAATTCACCTCTTAAATCTTTAAATAATTCAAGAACTTCATCCTCAATTAAACCAGGATTAACAATTGTTGTTTCTTTGTCTGCGATTCTTAACAGATTAATTCCACTTACCCAAGAACCTAATGCAAAACCATTAATCAATAATGTATGATATTTATCTGTATCAAATAATAAATTCATTCCCATGGTTGCAAAATTCTTTGCATGATGTTCTTCTTTTCTTGACTTTGCCCAAGTACAAGCCTTACCTGAAAAACCAGAACTTCTCACTAATAACCCTGCCTTTTCCAAACTCCCATCAACACACAGATGTTTTAATGACTTAGCAACTTTAACATAATTCTTTTTATCAATATGTGGAATAAAACGCATAAAATGTTCCATTGTTTTAATCTCTTCATGGTTAATCTCATTATCATCTAAAAACTTTTTATAATGTGGAACCTTAATTGCTGCTTCTTTAAACATATACAAAGCCTTTTGCTTTCCAACCTCTTCTAAAAAATGAGGATCTGTATTCATTAAAAACTTTTTAAAACTCTTTGTATCATTCGCATGATAAGTTACAAGTCTTTCAAATATATTAACTGGTATCAACCTTGACAACATTCTTGTCCACAATTTATTTCACCTTCTTTTATAATAATACCACCACACCTTAAGCATTTGTACTAGCACCTTGACTCACTATCAATATACATATCATATCGCACTAAAAAATGTTGCGGTAATAATATATCCACATAGTGTCAGAGTCGTTCTAGTACAAATGTATTAGTGACAATTACTATTTCTTATTCTTCTTTACTTTCTTATTCTTCTTTACCCTTTTCTTTAACAATTTTTTAATATCTTTTAATTCTTTTTTTAATTTATCTATCTCTATGTATAATTTTGATTTACTCTTCTTCTTTACTTTCTTCTTAACAACATGTTTCTTCTTCATTCCATCCAAAAACTCATGAATAACCACACATAAATCTTCAGGTTCTTGTATTGGTGCTCTATGATATGCCCCCATTAAAACCTTTAATTTTGAATTCTTAATTAAATGATGTAATTCTTCTGAAAACTGAATAGGAATTACTGAATCTTCACTCCCTGCAACAATCAAAACCGGTAATTTAAGATGTTCTAACATTTCTTCTGTTTGCTGAAGATGATTAAATGAAAATGCTTGAATTCCATCAATTGTTGCAATTATACTTTTCAATGGTGTAACATGTATTGATCTCCAAAAGATTGATAATTCACTCTTATCAATATGTTTTGTAAAATCAATTTCACCCATATGTGGAAAATTATGTTTTCTAAAATGTTCATGTTTTGCTAGAAATCTAAAAACTCTTGAAATAAAAGGACTAACATGAAACTCTTTACCATGTTCAAATGGATATCTATGACATGTTTCCACTAAAATCAATGCCTTTGGCATTTGATTTGGATACATTCCACAAACATTAATAGAAACTCCACCACCTAAACTATGTCCAATTAAAATATAATTATTAATTTTTTCCCTATCTAAAACATGTTTAACATCTTTTGCAAAATTAACAAAATTATATCCATCATCTGAGTTTGGAATTTCAGATAACCCATGTCCTCTAAAATCCAGTGCTAAAGTTGAATAACCCATTCTATCAAAGAACTTCATCTCTTCTTTCCAAACAGTCCAATTACCACCAACACCATGTAAGAAAACTAGAACTGGCTTATTATTTTGTTCTTTCCTATATCTATAATAAATCCTAATTCCATCAAAGGATTCTAGGTAACGTTCCATATTCAACCTCTTTTTTTAAGTAATAATACCACCGCCTTGGCTCACTATCCCATAAAAACATAAAATAGTGACAAGATACGGTTCGTACTTCACATGTTTACATAGCACCAGAGCCGCTGTGGTATTATTACCAGACTCACTCTGTGTTTTAGTACTATATCTACTTTAAGTATATATTTATAGATTAATAGTATAAATAAGTTATTATTTAAAAGCCTAATACCACCTATATATAAACTGCATATTCCTTCCTCTTGTCTGAGGTAATTGTTCTGCAACTGCTTGGTAAACTAATTGTGCTTTAGTTGATGCTAAATAATATTCTTTAGGACAATATTGAATCAGTTCATTATATCCTTCAGCTGCAACCTGTTCATATAAAGCCACCATTATCCCTCTACAAATAGGAATTCCTCTATGATTAACAACAATCATTGAACCTAAACTAATTTGCCCACCTGATCTTCTAAAAGATTGAATATTTCTCCAGCCCATAGGACCAGTCTTTTTTACTCTATGCCTCACAAAATTTCTTAATTTTCTTTCAGAATATAACTTCACATCAAATTCTACCAAACCATACTTCTTTACCCTATCTAAAACTAATTCTGGCACAATTCTTTCTCTTAAAATCCTTTGATATTCGGCATGAATTTTCAAATAAGCACCATTATCTCTCTCAGTATCATTTTCTTTAAGAAATTCAACAATACCTAAATCCTCCTCAACTAACATCCTTAATGCTTTCTCATATTGTTCAACATCAATAACTAAATCTAATTCATTCTCTGAAGGTAATTGTACAATAACACACCTTGAACCACAATCTTCTCTTCTAAATCTATAAACATCTTTAACTGCTTCAATCCCTCCCTTAATATATGCAGCAAGTTTGTCTCCAACACCAAGATCCTCAACAAAAATTGCTATATCTGCATCTAATTCTAATGCATCATCTATTGTCCTCTGTTGTACTTCTCTTAATGATTCAAAAACACTAAAATCTCCTGCAAAAATTATTCTTCTTAATTTATCATTCATAATATCAACCCCCAAAAATTAAATAAAAAAATTAAATAACAAATAATACAATTACAACTACTACTGCAATTGACCATAATAAAAGATCAGTATGATCCTTTGTATCATAGTTGTGTTTTTCTAAATTATACATGTATGAGCTACTTTCCATTTGTTCCACCTCGAATAATAACTATATGGCAGAGATTATACTTAAAACTTTCAACCAGTTTTTTTGCATAATCGAAATATTTAAATACTATTTCTGCAATATACCTAAATATGGCCAAAATTGACCTTAAAGATCGAAGAATTCTATCTGAATTAGACATGAATGCTAGAATGCCAATGACACAGTTAGCAAAGAAAGTAGGCCTATCTAGACAAGTAGTAGAATATAGAATAAAAAGAATGCAAAAAGAAAAGATAATATTTGGTGCTATGGCAATATTTGATAGTGTTGTTGTTGGTTATAATTGGTACAGAGTGGCATTCAGATTACTACATGTAACTAAAGAAGAAAAAGATAAATTCATAGAATTCTTAAAAAACCATACAGAAATGCTTTGGTTAGGTGAAGTAGGTGGAAATTGGGACTTAGTAATGAACTTTATTTGTAAAGATAATTTTGAATTTAACAAGATCTTTGAAAAATTAATAACAGAATATGGAAATTTAATAAGAGACTATGAAATTCTGATTTACATAAATGTATTTGACTTACAAAGAAAATACATATTAGAAGACAATAAAGAAAGACAAATGTTTTTCCATGAAATGAAATACAATCCATTAATTTCTCTGGACAAACTAGATAAAGAGATTGTTAGAGAAATAAGTAGAAATGCATTGATAAGTAATGCTGAACTAGGACAAAAGTTTGGTGTTTCTGGAAACACAATAAAAAATAGAATAAAAGACATGCAAAAAAATAAATTTTTACTTGGCTTTAGATTATTCATTAATCCAAAAGCACTAGGATATATTTCACATATGTTATTTCTTGAAATAACAAGATTAGATTTAGAAAAAGAAAAAAAACTATATGCTTATCTTAAATCAATCCCTAATGTAACATTCTTAGTTAAACATATTGGTAAGTGGAGAATTGGAATGGAAATTGAAACAAAAAATGTTAGAGAATTCCAAGACATTTTTGTAAAGATAAGAGGAGAATTCAGTGACATAATCACAGACTTTGAATCATTCCCATTATTCAAAGACCATGCAATAGATTATTACCCAGAAGGATTGTTGGATTAATCACCAATAAACCATTTAAATAACCTTTACTTTGAGCAGTTTATGCTAAAATATTTTAAGCCTAGATTATACCAGCAAACTATTTTTGCCACTGCTAGTGAAAAAAACACACTTGTAGTTTTACCAACAGGCTTAGGAAAAACAGCTATTTCTATGATGTTAATAGCACATAGACTAAAGCAATATCCAGATTCAAAAGCATTAATCCTAGCACCTACAAGACCACTTGTAGATCAACATGTAAACACATTAAGAAAATATTTAGATCTAGAACAAGAAAAGATTGTCCTTTTCACAGGTTACATTAAGCCTGAAAAAAGAGCAGAGCTTTGGAAAGATGCAAAAGTAATTATCAGCACACCTCAAGGATTAGAAAATGATGTAATAAGCAACAGAATCAAATTAAACAATGTAAGTTTAATTACATTTGATGAATGCCATAGAGCAACAGGTGATTATTCTTATGTTTGGATAGCTAAACAATATGAAAAAACAGCCACTCACCCAAAAATATTAGGACTTACAGCATCTCCTGGAAGTGATATGGAAAAGATAAATGAAATCCTAGATAATTTATTCATTGAAGAGATTGAATTAAAAACTGATCAAGACCCAGACGTCAAACCTTACATCCAAGAAGTAAGTGTTAATTGGATCAATGTTAATTTTCCTGAAGAATTAAAGGTTGTACAAAAATATCTAAAAGAATGCATGAAATCAAAACTAGCAGAAATTAGTAGATATGGTTATTTAGAATCTGCATTAATCAATACCCAAAGTAAAATGGATATGTTAAAATTACAAGGACATTTACAAGGTGAACTAGCTAATGGAAACAGAGATTTTGACGTCTTGAAATCATTATCATTAGCAGCTGAAGCAATGAAAGTCCAGCATGCAATTGAACTTGTTGAAACACAAGGATTAATCCCATTAAATAAATATATTGAACAAATACAAAAACAAGCAACAACTAGTAAAACAAAGGCAGTAAAAAACTTAGCTAGAGACCTAAACTTTAGAAGTGCTTTTATCAAGACACAATTATTAATTGATAAAAACATTGACCATCCAAAGATAAATAAACTCAAAGATATGGTAACTGCAAGACTTGATGAAAAAGAGAACTACAAAATGATTGTGTTTACACAATACAGAGACACAGGTAACAAAATAGTAGAAGAACTAAATAAAATTACAAAAGGTCAAGCAAAACTATTTGTGGGTCAAGCAAAAAAACGTGGTTCAGGATTAACACAAAAAGAACAGATTGCAATGTTAGATGATTTCAGAAACGGAAATTTCAATGTCCTTGTCTCAAGTTCAGTTGGTGAAGAAGGATTAGACATTCCACAAGTAGACTCAGTAATATTCTATGAACCAATTCCTTCTGCAATTAGACATATTCAAAGACGAGGAAGAACAGGAAGATTAGATAAAGGTGAAGTATCTATATTAGTAACAAAAGGAACAAGAGATGAAGGTTATAGATGGAGTGCACATCATAAAGAAAAAAGAATGTTTAGAATTCTTGAAACTGTTAGAAAAAAGATGGCATTCAGAGAAAGAAAAACAACAACATTAAACAAGTTTATTGAAGAAAAAGATAAATTCTTAATTTATGCTGATCATAGAGAAAAAGGTTCAGGTGTAATTAAAGAATTAATTGAACTTGGAGCAAAACTAAAATTAGAAAAATTAGAATCAGCAGATTACATCCTTGGAACCAGGGCAGCAGTTGAATTTAAGGTCCAAGAAGACTTTGTTGATAGTATAATAGATGGAAGATTAATGCAACAAGTTAATCATTTAAGAAAAAACTTTGAACGTCCAGTTATATTAGTTGAAGGAAATAAAGACATATTTTCAATAAGAAATATTCATCCAAATGCAATCAGAGGAATAATCGCAAGTATAGCTGTTGATTTTGGTATACCTATAATTTATAGCAGAAACTTTAAAGAAACTGCATCAATGCTAATGTCAATAGCAAAAAGGGAACAAGCAGAGAAGAAAGGATTTTCCTTACATGGTGATAAAAAACCATTGAATATCAAAGAACAACAAGAATATGTTATTTCATCACTACCAGGAATAGGTCATACATTAGCTAAGCCATTGTTAATGAAGTTCAGAAATATTAAGAATATCATAAATGCCGAAGAGAAAGATTTAAAAATGGTGAATCTCATTGGTGAAAAGAAAGCTAGTAAAATTAAAGAATTGTTAGAAAAAGAGTATGAGGAAGTAGAATGAAGAAATTATTGTTATTGATCATGGTTTTGTTGTTAATACCTGGAGTATTTGCACAAAATGCTACAATAACAAGCGAAGCACCTATTGAAAATACTATTTATTTATTCTATGGAGAAGAATGTCCACATTGTCATGAAGAAATGGAATTTCTCAAAACAATTGAAACAGAATTTCCAGACCTAAACATTATGAAATATGAAGTGTGGCATAATGAAGAAAACAATGCCTTATTCATGCAAATGGTTGAAGACAAAAAAGTTAGTAGCCTAGGAGTTCCTGCATTATTTGTTGGTGAGGAATTAATAATTGGTTATAGTAGTGAAGAAACAACTGGCCAAGAAATAAGAAGTGCAATATTAAAATTAATGGGAGAAGAAGGATTTGAAGTTGAACAAACAATTAACATCCCATTTATCGGAAAAGTTAATATTTCAAATATGTCTCTCCCTGCTTTAACAGTTATTTTAGGAGTTATTGACGGATTTAATCCATGTGCAATGTGGGTTTTAATGTTTTTAATAGCTCTTTTAATTAACACACATGATAGAAAAAAGATGTGGATCATTGGAGGAACATTTATCTTTATTTCAGCTTTAATGTATTATTTCTTTATGGCTGCATGGTTAAACGCATTTATGTTTATTGGATATTTAAAAATTACACAAATAATTATTGGTATAATTGCAGTTGGTGCTGGCGGATATTATTTTTATGATTACTTAACATTTAAACCAGGAGAATGTAAGGTAACAAGTTCAAAAACTAAGATGAAAATAATGACAAGAATGAGAAATCTTGTTGAGCCTGCACTAGTACCTGCAACAATCATTGGAATTATATTATTAGCCTTTACAGTTAACCTTATTGAATTACTTTGTTCATTTGGTTTACCAGCAGTTTACACAAGAACATTAACACTTAACAACCTATCTCCACTTTCTTATTATGGTTACATGGCAGTTTATATTTTATTTTACATGATTGATGACATTATTGTATTTGGAATTGCTATAAAAACATTAAAAATGGTTGATTGGACAGGTAAATATAGTCAATATTTAAGATTAATCGGAGCATTGTTAATGTTATTCTTAGGATTAGCAATGATGTTCAAACCAGATATGTTAATGTTTGGTGTTTAGAATTAATTCAAGTTAACCAATTTATCAGCTATTCCAATATAGTTTTCAGGTGTTAATAACTTCAATTCATTCTTCACATCCAAAGAAACATTTAAACCATCAATAAACAATCTCAAATCTTCTAATGAAACCTTTTTACCCTGTGTTAATTCTTTCAACCGTTCATAAGGCATTTCACTATTCTCTCTTCTTAAGACAGTTTGTATTGCTTCAGCAATTACTTCTGGATGTTTTTTAAGTTCAGATATAACCTTTTTTTCATTAACATCTATCTTACTTAAACCCTTTAAAACAGATTTGTAACCAATCAAACTATGTCCAAACGCAACTCCAAGATTTCTTAAAACTGTTGAATCTGAAAGATCACGTTGTAATCTAGACTTTGTTAATTTTTCTGAAAAATGAATAAACAAAGAATTAGCTACACCAAAATTTCCTTCAGCATTTTCAAAATCAATAGGATTAACTTTATGTGGCATTGTTGATGATCCAATCTCACCTTCAACTGTTTTCTGTTTAACCCAACCATCGCTTACATATCTCCACATGTCTGTTACAAAGTTATGAAATATATTATTTATTCTTCGCATAATATCAAACAATTCAGCATATGAATCATGAGGTTCAATCTGAGTTGTTATTAAATTAGGTTCTAAGTTTAATTTACTAATAAAATCTTTAGAAAACTTGACCCAATCAACATTAGGATATGCAGAATAATGAGCATTATAATTACCTGTTGCACCATTCAACTTTGCCAATACTTTATATTGTTTTAATTGATCTAATTGTCTTTTTAACCTTGCAGAATAATTCTTAAACTCTTTACCAAAAGTTGTTGGTGATGCTGGTTGTCCATGTGTTCTTGCTAACATTGGAATTCCCTTATACTTCTGAGCTAACCCTTCAATAACATTATACATCTCATTTAGCTTTGGAATCATTACTTGTTCTTTTGCATTACTTAACATTAATGCATATGCAATATTATTAACATCTTCAGATGTTAAACCAAAATGTATCCATTGTAATGAATTATTTAATGAAGTATGGTTTAATTTTAATTTAAGATAATATTCAACAGCTTTAACATCATGATTAGTAGCAGGAATATTATCATATCCTTTAACCTCAATATCTTTAACAATTTGTAGATCAATTTCTAAATTTCTAAGAAAACTTTTTTCATCAGAATTAAACTCTCGTAATTTAACATCATTATGTTCTGATAAAGCAATCAAATATTCCACTTCAACCTTAACCCTATGTTTAATCAAAGCTGCCTCACTAAAGTATTTGGATAATTCCTTTGTTTTGCTTGCATATTTCCCATCAATAGGACTAACTGCATGTAACTTACTACTCATGTTAGAAAAGAACAAATCTGAATATTTAAATATTTAGATAATTCAGAATAAATGATATATAAACTATAAGTAACATATATTATTCATTCTTTCAACTTCCCATTTGCTCTTAATACAATAATTAAGTCCAGCAACAATTCTTCTTCTTCATTATTCAATTCCATTTCAATCCTCCAAAATATCTAGATAGAATGATATTCTTAATATACTTTACTGTTGTTTTTCCGGATATTTTTAGGTCATTTCCGGAGATATTACGAAACTCTCGGAAAAAAACTAAGAAAATAAACATTTCTCCGTAAGTATTACGGAATGATTAGAATTTCTTATAACCAAACAATTTATTATACTTTTTATGATCAACTATACTTAAAACAAATAAAAATATTTCAACTTTGTTTCCTTCAATAGTATACAAAGCTCTCCAATAATTAGATAACTCAACTCGATAAAGATTTTGAACATTAAATCTTTTTGGAATTAATTCTTTCCTAATTGGATCTCCATATTGAGGATTTGCCTTTAGTATCTCTTTAATTCTATTAAATGAATTCAGAATTATTTTTGCTTCTTTATCATTTCTTTTCTTTAAATTTAGAAACGCTTCTTTTCCCTGTCCTTTTAACAATACTCTAACTTCTTTTCCAAAATACATTAACTAAACCTCTAAAGCATCTGTCATCATTTCTTTCAGATGTTTAGGTTCAGAATAAATCCATTGTATACCTTTTGGTCCATAAATTATTTTTCCACTTTGCCAAAGATATTCTAAAATTACTTTCAGTGTTTGATGCATAACTTGTTTTGGTAATTTTCTTCTTAATTCTGCTAAAGAAATTGGTAAGTCCCTGTGTTTCTTTAGAAAATCCTCTACCATTAACACTGTGTTTAGATTAGGATATCTTAATATGTTTGCCATCTTATATCAATTGATATACAATATATATCATTTAATATATAAATCTTTTGGATATTCCAAACCTAAAATATCAATAATCAAGATTACTTCAAAAAGCTTATTCCTGTTTTCCCAAACGATTTTTCTAAATCTCGGAAGAATTAACAAAACCTTCGGAAAAGTAAAATTAGAATTTAAAAATAAAAGAAAAATATTACGAAATGTTTAGAAAATAAAATACACTAACATCAAAACAAAAGCTATTCCCCAATACAGATTCCAAAAGATCTGATACTTTTTTCTTTCTTTTTTACCCCATCTATCCCATTTAGGCCACCAATTAAGATTCCGACTAAGAAAAAACTTTTCTTTATTAAAAAGATAAACTAAATGAATAGATAAATCATAGAAGATCATTAAAGTTATTATGTAAGGGATTAATCTAACCATCAATCAACCTCAAACAAAAACCGATACCTATCTTTACCTACTTTCTTAACTTTTGTAATTATAAATTTACCAATCTCTTTAGTATTATCAACATGCGGATCTCTACATGGTCTTTTATCAAAACCTTCCACATCAACAATTCTTATCTCTTTAACAGAATCAGGAACCTTTCTAACACTAACCTCTTTCTCTGCCTCTTCTCTTAATTTAACTATTTTAGTAACTTTTAATTCTTTCTTAACTACTACATTCACTTCATCTTGTAACTCATTAAGATTAAGTTCACGTAGATCAGTTGTCGACGTCATCTCTAATATTCCATGATCTTCTTTAAACTTACAAATTCCAACTAAAACATCATCTACCTTATCCTCAATTATCTTTGCTAATAAATGTTCCCCTGATTGTAATCTGCCTTCGATTGGTTTCATTTGCCTAACAACTTCAATATAATCGCCTTTTGTGCATGCATTCTGTTCTCTGCTTGGTCAAAAATTACAGCATTAGGATGATCAACTGCATCTCTACTAATCTCATAATCAATATGACATGGCATGCAATGCATTATTTTTGTAGCTGGATTTAATTCCAATAGTTTTGCATTAATTTGCAAAGGTTTAAACATAGCAATTCTTTTATCATATTCTTCTTGAAACTCTGGCAAAACTTTTCCATCTTTAAAGAATTCCATATCAATCCATGTATCAGTGTGTACATAATCTGCACCCATCATTGCTTCTTGTAAATTATCTGTCTTACTTACCATACCAGAAGCATCAACTATTCTATTTAATTCCTCGTCAACACTTGGAGCATGAATCTTTGGTGCAACAAACACCATCTTTATTCCTAATTTTGCACATGCTAATTTTAAAGTATTTGAAACATTATTTTCTATACCTAACCATACAATCTTTTTAACATTCTCAATACCACCAGAATGTTCAGCCATTGTTAACAAATCACCTATTGTTTGACATGGATGATATTTTTCACTGCATGCATCAATAACAGGCACCATATTTTGATTTGCAGCAGTAAAAACATTCTCAGCTTTCTTTGCTCTATACATCAAAATATCACAATACCTCATCATTGCTTTTATTTCATCTTTAAAATCAGAACCTATTGATAATTGAGTTGTCCTTGCATCAACAAACACAGAATGTCCACCTAATTGTGTCATCCCTATTTCAAAACTCAATCTAGTTCTTGTTGAAGTTTTTTCAAACAACATTATCATTGACTTTCCTTTCAGAACATCAAAATATCTTTCTTTGTTTTTCTTAATCTCAATAGCTTTGCTAAGAACTTCTAATATTTCTTCTTTAGTCCACTGTTTAAGTGTTATTAAATGTTTCATTATATTCCACCTCAGATTTTAATATTAAATAAGATACTCTTCATTAGATTCTTCACCCAATTCTTCTTCTTTTTCTTCATGTGAATGATCATCAGACAATGCAATAAGGGTTTCAACAGTTGCTATGCCTCCTATTAAATTAAATTTATTTTGATAAAACTTCTTTAAAGCTTCATCATCTTCTACTTGAACCTTAATAACAATATCATACCTGCCATAAACCTCAGATAAATCAATAACTTCTTCTAATTTAAGAAGTGCTCTAGAAACAAGTTTAACCTTCCCATGATTAACACTTATAAGCATATAGGCTGTTCTCATACAGAAAAATATGAATAGAAAGCTAATTTAAATAGTTTATTGTTAGAAACAAACTGCTAAAGGAAAGTATACTAAAACTTCATACCATTTAACTTTTTAACTCTTTCAGATACTGCAGGATGTGTACTTAAAAACGCGTACAATCCCCTTGCACTAAACGGATTAGCTATAAATAAACAACTTGTTGACTTATTTCCCAACCTCATTGGATTTTGTTTTATACCTGATTCTAACTTCTGCAAAGCACTAGCCAAACCTTTTGAATTATTCAAAGTCTTTGCAGCTGTTTCATCTGCTAAATATTCTCTACTTCTAGAAATTGCTAATTGAATAATCATTGCAACTAATGGCATTACAATTGCTAAAACCAATAATTCTAATATATTTCCACCATCTCTATCTCTTCCACCAAAACCAAACAATGCACTCCATCTAGCCATCATTGCAACATAACTTATAACTGCTGCGATTGTTGCAGCAATTGTCTGAATCAAAATATCTCTATTCTTAATATGACCCATTTCATGAGCAATTACACCTTTTAATTCTTCATCATTTAATAATTTCATTAAACCTTCTGTAACTGCAACAACAGCATTGTTAGGATTCCTTCCTGTAGCAAAAGCATTAGGATTCTCAGATGGGACAATATAAACCTTAGGCATTGGAATTCCTGCTAAATCTTTAACCTCTTCAACCATTTTATACAAATGTTTATGAGTTTTCTTATCTGCTTCTTTAGCTCTATACATCATAAGAACAATCTTATGACTAAACCAATAACTAAAAAAATTCATACCTACTGCAAAAACTAATGCAATAGTCAATCCTTGCATTCCACCAACCATCTGTCCAACAAATAATAAAATAACAGACAATAAGGTTAATAATGCCACTGTTTTTAATTGATTCTTTATCATAATCATAAATAATGAAATTTAGTTTATATATTTTTCCTAATACTTTATAAACTACCTATCCTTTCAATATAATATGAGAAAATTATTACTTCATGTATGTTGTGCACCATGTGCTCCTTATATAATTGAAGAATTAAAAAAAGACTATGATATAACCTTATATTACTATAATCCAAACATTGAACTAGAAGAAGAATACAATAAGAGATTAGAATCTGTAAGAATATTAGCTGATCAACACGAATTAAAATTAATTGAAGAAAAATATAATAACAAAGAATGGAAAGATTACATCAAAGGATTAGAAGAAGAACCAGAAGGAGGAAAAAGATGTGATTCCTGCATTAGGTTCAGATTAGAAAAAACTGCAGAATATGCAAAAGATAACTTTGATATGTTTGCAACAACATTAACAATAAGTCCTTATAAAAAAAGTAGAAACATAAACAAGATAGGAACAATTATTGGATTAGCTAATAACATTTTATTTCTTGCCAAAGATTTCTCTGCTGGATATAAAAAAAGCATTGAATTAAGTAAAAATTTTTACAGACAAAAGTATTGTGGATGTTTATTCTCTAAAAAGTAACATTGAATCCCCAAATGAAAAGAATCTATATTTTTCTTTAACAGCTATTTTATAAGCTTTTAATATTTTCTCTCTAGGAATTAAAGCACTTACTAATAACAACAATGTTGACTTTGGTAAATGAAAGTTAGTTATCATCATATCAATTTTAGTTTTTAATTTATAATAAGGTGTAATAAACAAATCAGATTCACCAGAAATAATTCTAATAATTCCATCATTATCAGCTGCTGATTCTAATGTCTTTAATGTTGTCGTGCCAACTACAACTAACTTCCCTTTGCAATTATTAATTACATTTGCTGTTTTCTCTGAAACCTCATAATACTCTGTAGGCATCTTATGTTCTCTAATATCTTCAACTCTCATTGCTAAAAATGTTCCAAAACCCACATGCAAACACACCTTAACTATTTTAACACCTTTTTCTCTTATTTTATCCAATAACTCATCTGTAAAATGTAATCCTGCAGTTGGTGCTGCCAATGATCCTTCTTTATTAGCATAAACTGTTTGATATTGTTCATCTTTTGCTTTCCTTGACTTAACATAAGGTGGAAATGGTAATCTTCCTTTTGAAGAAATTATTTTATCAATGTCTTCATTAAAAACTACAATAAACTGATCATCATCCTGTTCAATTATTTTACCATTAACATCATCAAATAATAACTCTGTTCCAACAATAGGATTCTTTGTTTTAACTCTACACAAAGCTCTCCTTTTATCAATAATATTTTCAAACATTAACTCAGCAGGACTACCTGTTTTCTTTTTCCCAACAATCTGATAAGGCATTACTTTTGTTTCATTCATAACAAGAACATCATCTTTCTCAAGATAATCAATAATATCATAAAAATGCTTATGTTCAATATCTTTACTAACAACCATTAGTCTAGAACTAGATCTATCATCTAACGGACTCTGAGCAATAAGTTCCTCAGGTAATTCATAATCAAATTCAGATAATTTCATGTAAATAAAGAAAAAGAAAATAGTTTAATTATTTTTTCCTTTTTTTAGATTTTTTCTTTGTTACTTTCTTCGGTTTCTTAGCAGCTTTCTTCTTAACTGGTTTAGCTACCTTTTTCTTACTAAAGAACACAATATAGATTATTGGCAGAATTCCTGCAGTATTAAACACAAGTATACAAATAAACCATGCTAAATGCTTATTTCCAGCAGCTTTCCATAAACCAATGCCTTTCCAAACAACAGACCATATTATTAAGACCATAAATAAAATAAACATTATTGGTCCCATCATTGCAAACATCATCCTAAATCACCTCTTTATACTAAACGGATTAAAGTTTGTATTTGTATCGTAATAATCTTCATGTTCTTTCTTCTTTAAGAAGTTTACGATTATATAAGTGAAAGGTGTTAATAGTGTTTCCATTCCAACTTTAAACACATAATTAGAAACAACAATAGCTAATAATAAAGAATTTGGCATTAAACCATAGAAAGCGATTATAACAAATAATATTGTATCAATTCCTTCTCCAACAATAGTTGAACTAATTGTTCTCATCCATAAGAATTTACCTTTTGTCCATATTTTCATCTTTGCCATAATATATGAATTTGAAAACTCACCCGCAAAATAAGCTATTAAACTAGCAAACACAATCCTTGGCACAATACCCAATATTGACATGTACGAGTCTTGCATACCCCAATCAGCAGCAGCTGGTAAAAATCCAACGATTGCATAGACTAAAGCCATAACAATAACACAAAAGAAACCTATCCAAATAACTCTTCTTGATCGTTTATACCCATATACTTCAGTTAGAATATCACCAAATATATATGTAAAAGGAAATAATATAGTCCCTCCATCAAATGTAAACCAACCTAAATCCAATATTTTAACAGAAGCAGTATTAGATATTAATAAAACAGCAACAAATAATCCAGTTATAAAATCAAGATATTTGTATTCTCTAATCTTCTTAAGCATAAATACATAATATACAAATCAAATATAAATATTATTAATTCGAAGTAAGTTACGAAAATATATTACCCCATATTACTATTTGACACATTTATAGTAAAAAATACAAATTTGACTTATATAAGCCATTAGGTATTTAAATAACAAATGCAATCCTTAGAAGACATGAGAACAACTAATATCTTCAATGATTTAGATTTGATGAAGATAGTTGATACTCTATTTCTAGCTTATTACTATTATTAAATATTAGACTTCTTAATAATTAAAATTCTAAGAAGTCTTTGATAAAACAGCTAGATAAATCTTTAAACAAACAATATGGAAGGTGAAAGAAAAATGGCAGACGCAAATGGAAATTTAGCAAGAGAAGTACAAGGTCCAGCACCAGGAGGAATTGGTGCAGAAGTACAAGGAGCAGCAGTAAATACCGGTCAACCTAGTTCAAGTGGCCATAGAATAGAAACAGAATATATGGGATTTCATGATTATTTAACAGGAGCCACTGGAAATCAGAGTCCAACCCAAACTAGAAGAGAAACAGGACCTCCTACCTATAGAGGATCACCAAGCCCCGACTGTATCCCAGAAGGAGCTTATCTTTAATTTATTTTTTATCTTACCACATATTACCTTTTGACATATTTTTAATTAAAATAATATCTTTGACACATATGGTCCAGAAGGTATATATATAACAAATGCAATCCTAATAAAACATGAGAACAACTAATATTTTCAATGATTTAGATTTGAATAAAATAGTTGGCACTCTATTTCTAGTTGATTTTACATTTTTTGGATTTTTTGAATAGATCGGGCTCCTTATAAAAATATATTCTAAGGGCCCAATGATAAAACAGCTAGATCGATCTTTAAACAAACAATATGGAAGGTGAATGAAAAATGGCAGATGCAAGCGCAAATTTAGCAACAGAAGTAAGAGGTCCAGCACCAGGAGGTATTGGTGCAGAAGTACAACAAGCAAGAGGACAAGTAATTCCTTTACCAGGAAGAACAAGAATATATTTAGGACATGGATGTGGTAGTGGAGGATATATGATTACTCATAATCCATCAGCTAACCCTAAACAAAGACCAGCATACCAACAACATGATTACAGTGGAGGATATGATCCAAGCATTGATGCAGCAATTCCTGGACTTTGCAATGGTTGGTAATTTTATTTTATTTTTTTTCCTATTTTCCACAGAAAATCAAAATAAATCTTAAAACTGTCTGCAATATCTTTGTTTTGGATTTGTATTCCTAATAATTCTTTTGAGAAAATAATCTGATGAACTTTATCTTTGTAAATATTTATTTGAACAGGTGGATGATATTCTTTAGGTAATAATTTAATATTAGTTAAAGGCATCTTTGCAACCTTTTGAGCTCTTTCTGGCACAATAAAAATATCATTTGCAATTATACCTTTCTCTATTCTTCTCTTATGAAACTTTTCAACATGTGGACCAATATAAGAAGGCATGTCTAATGCACCCATTAAATAATAATCATCCCCTTCATCTAATGAATCTATTAAATCATCAAATAGATTTCTTATACCTTGAACACCCTTAAAAACCTTAACCTCAGATTTAACTTTTCTTTGTCCATACATTAATTCTAATTGTGGAAAATTATTCAATAATCCTGATTCCTTTTCTTTTAATATTGATAATAACTGCTTTGGGTGTGCTGCTTCAAAATGTTTTACATTATTTAATTCAACAGAACTAACTAAACCTTTCTCACCCATTCTTTGCAATGCATCATATATGTTTCTTCTATGAAACCCTGTTTCCTTTGTTAGAGTATTTACAGATGCAAAGCCTGTTTCTAGTAAAGAAAGATAGATTTTTGACTCATTTGTTGTCAACCCAATAGCTTGTAATGACTTTTCCATTAAAAGATGAGGAATACAAATCCTTTTAAAAAGCTTGTGGTTATTTTAGTTACCACACACATATTTAAACGTAAACTAAGCACATAAAATAAATGAAAATAAACAATAAACAAAAAGAAATATTTTCTGAACTATCTGCTATATCAGAAACACTAAATAAAATAGAAATATTAGTAACAAATAAAGAAAAAAACAAAATAGAATTAAAAAATAATATCAACCAAGCTAAAGGTAGATTAGAACAATTAGCAGAAAAGATAGATAATATTATTCCAAATTAACTACCATTCCATCTCTAGAAACAATTGTATTTTCAAATATACTTTTTGCTATTTTTTCAGCATTATTTATTTTATCTATTGTATCAAATCTTCTTGCATCGAAATGTATCAATATTAATTGTTTAACATTACATTCCTTTGCAAAATTACCTACTTCTTCAGGATTAGTATGTGGCCATTTTGGATTAACCTCTTCAGGAAGATGTGCACATTCATGAATTAAAACATCAGCATCTTTAGATAATTCTTTACTATTATCACAAACACCAGTATCAGTACAATAAGTTATTACCTTTCCATCCAAAACAAATCTAAAACCTAAACAAGGTGCAGCATGTTCTAATAATAAATACTTCACATTAAAAGGTAGTTTAGTATTTCCATTTAGTCCAACAATCTCTGAATCAAATGGATTATATTCCGGTGTTGCTGTAAATGGATAATTCCACAATATCTTAAGATATTTAACCATCTCATCCTGAACACACACATAAACTTTTTGTTTAAAATCTTTAAACTTATTAAAAAAATGAATACCATTTGAATGATCTAAATGCATATGACTAATAAAAATATAAATAGGTTTATCTTCTTTAACATATTTATTTAAATCCTTAATCCCTTCTCCTGCATCAAGAACAATATATTCATTATCTGTTTCTAATAAAACACACGGAGTATATCCTAATTCTGTTGAATACCAACCCATTGTTCCTAAAAATGTTATTTTAACCATTTACAATCACCTTAAATACATCACTACAACAATAAGGACATCTTGATGGACTATTCCTAACCATATCATAACTAAAACCATAATTACATTTTGGACAAGTATATTTAACCCTATTTCCTTCTAATCTATTTACTTCAACAACATCCTCACTTTTAGTCTTAGCCCTATGAGCTTTCTCAAGATATTCATCTTCCATATCCCAACCTGCTGGTTTAACTTCTTTAATTTCTGGTTTAACTACTTCTTTCTTAGTTGCATACTCTTGTGCACTTCTTGCTTTTGAACATCTAGAACATACCATCATTTTATAATGAGGATCAAGTATAAAATCTGAAACATTAACATTTTTCTCACAATTCTTACATTTCGCAGTTATCTCACCAGCCATAATATCACAGAATAATTAAAGATATATAAAATTATTGGGTAAAATATATGCCATTAATAAAAAGTATTTTATACTATCCAGAAATCATTAAAATCATGAAAAAACAGTATGATATTATAATTATAAGCGGAGAACCTTATGTAGATCATCCTTTCTCTGGAGTTGGTGTAATAAGAAAAGTCCTTGAAGACAATGGATTCTCTGTTGCTATAATAGAAAACCCTGATTGGAAAAAAGACATTGATTTCCTAAAATATGGAACACCAAAATTATTCTTTGGAGTAACTTCAGGTTCAATGGATAGTATGCTTATTAATTATACACCACTTAAAAAAAATAGATATGAAGACAAACATTCTAAAATATCATACAAAATCCCAGACAGAGCAGTTACAGTATATTGTAACAAAATAAAGAAATTATTCAAAGGTTCAAAGATAGTAATTGCTGGCCTTGAAAGTTCATTACGAAGATTTGCACATTATGATTATTGGGATAACAAAATAAGAAAATCAATCTTATTAGACACAAGAGCAGATATTTTAGTTTATGGATATGGTGAATTACAAATAATAGAAATTGCAAAGCGATTAAAAAATAATCAACTAATAAATAATATCAAAGGCACATGTATTATTTCAAAAGAACTTCCAAAAGAATTTCAAGAATTACCTTCATATGACTCAATAACTAAAGATAAAAAAGAATTTTGTAAACTACAATCCCTAATCAGCCCAAACAAATATCTAGCACAGAAATTTAACAACCGTTACATCCTACAAAATGAAATGATGCAATACACACAAAAAGATCTAGATTATATTTATTCACTAAACTATTCAAGAAAAGTACCACAAAAATATAAAGAATTTAATGTAATTAAATTCAGTGTCCTAACACATAGAGGATGTTTTGGAATGTGTAATTTTTGTTCAATATATTCCAACTCAGGAAAAAGAATAATTTCTAGAAGTATTAAATCAATAACAGAAGAAATTAAAAAAATAACTAAACTTCCTGATTTTAAAGGAACAATTGAATTATCAGCTGCTTCAGCTAATATGTATGGCATGGATTGTGATAAAAATAATTGTAATAATAATTGTATTAAATGTAAGATTCTTAACAAAAGCCATAAACAATTAATAAAATTATTAAGAGAGACAAGAAAAATACCAAAAATAAAAAAAGTTTTAATAAAAAGTGGAGTAAGATATGATTTAGCACTTAATTCTCCAGAATATATCAGAGAAATAATCAAATATCATATTGAAGGTAAATTAACAATTGCACCAGAACATACTGACAAATATGTTTTATCATTAATGAACAAAGAAGATAAATTATCTCAATTTATTAAATTATTTAAAGATATTTGTCGTCAAGAAAATAAAAAACATGAACTTGGATTCTACATAATGGTTTGTCATCCAGGTTGTACTTTAAAAAACTCAAAAGAATTAAATGAATTCATTAAAAAACATAAAAATGCATGTTCTGTACAAGTATTTACACCAACTCCAATGAGCACATCAACATGCATGTATTATACTGGATTAGATCCTAAAACAAAAAAGAAAATATATGTTCCATACACATATAATGAAAAAAAGAAGCAAAAGAATATAGCTATGGGTGTAAAGAGTAATCAAAGATGTTCTTAATTATTTAATATCCAATATCCCTAATTTATTAATTAAATTATAAAATAAAAAGAATATAAAAGCGGTTATCAAATAAGTAATTAAACTTCCTAAAATAATTCCAAAAACAGAAAACAAATAAAAGGCAATGACAGCATAACAGATTACTAATAAACCACCAATTGGCAATGTTTTTCCCATTTTAAACAAATAATCACTGTTGTAATTATAATGTAAGATTAATAACGAAGACCAATAAGCTGCTGGAAACATTGCTAATGCTCCACCCCAAAATGGACCAAACAATTTTGAAAACAGAACAGACAATAAAACAATAGTTCCGCTAAAAACCATTCTCATTAACAGTTGTAGCAAAGTAAATTTCTTCTTAACAAACTTTCTGGTTTTCTTATTTCTAATTGTTAAAAAATAAAAAGCAATAGGATAAAAAAGGAATAAGATCAAAAAAGGGTATAAAAAACTAGTTAATTTAAGACTAATAGTAATAATAGCTAAAACAAACCAAAAAGAAAAAGAAAAAAGAGAACTCAATATCATTGAATAAACCTTTGATTTAAATAAATTTGAAAAATTAACATAAACAACAGCAAAAAGCATGGAATATACTCCAACTGCAGGAACAATAATTATTACCTGCTTTGTAAATTCTATACCTTGTGTTAATCCAATAAAAAATAGTGAAACAACAATTGTTGATGGTAATGAAATAATCATACCACCATATTTTGGAAACTTCTCTGCTAAAAAAGTATATGAAGATATCAACAATCCACCACAAACAAAGGAAGCAATTAATTGAATAATAAAAATAACATCCATCTAATACACCTTATACTTTTCATTAATATAATCTAATATTATTTGACTATGATCAAAACATAATGATGGAACTTTATCTAATGGAACAACTAATGTTTCTGCTGCATCATCACCTGCAATTAACTCACCTTTACCTTCTGCAACAAATGCAACACTTATAGTATGATGTCTTGTATCTCTTTTTGGATCTGAATAAGTATGAAACTGTTGTAAATCAACCAAATCTAAATTAGTTTCCTCTTTTGCTTCACGAATAACTGCCTGTTCAACACTCTCTCCATATTCAACATACCCGCCAGGCAATGCTAATCCAAATGGCCTAAATTTCCGTTTAACTAATACAATACCTCCTTTATACCGAATAATAACATCAACAGAAAGCTTTGGCCCGTTATGATTATTTATAAACTCTTCAAATCCTTTATCAACTTCCATACATAAAGCCATACACAAACAATATAAATATTTATTCCTTTCTTATTAGAAATGGTAGAAATAAGCACTATTCTTAAACATTACAAAAGAAAAGAGATTCAGGAGATTATGGTAAAGTGTGCCAAGAATAGAGAAATCGCCATTAGATACAATGATCAAGGTTTTGGTAAAAGACCAGATGTTCTAGAATATCCTAATGATGTAATTGAACTAGCAAAACAAGGTGCAAGTAGTTTTCATACAAGCGAAGAACATTGGGATAATCCTTTATTACTTAACCCAAATATGAAAAAACAAGAAATAAATGATTTAAGAATAGGTTGGGATTTAGTTCTAGACATTGATTGTAAAATATGGAAATATTCAAAATTAATCACACACCTATTAGTTCAAGAATTAAAAGAACATGGAATTAAATCAATTAGTGTAAAATTTTCAGGTAATAAAGGTATGCACATTGCAGTTCCATTCAAAGCATTTCCTAAAAAAGTACATGAAAAAGAAACAAGATTATTATTTCCAGAAGGAGTAAGAAGAATTGCTGCATACCTAAGAGATAAGATTGAACCTAAACTATTTAATTTAATAGAAAAAGATAATATTGAAGAATACATAATAAAGAAGATTGTTTGCTCTAAGTGTGGAAAAGAAAAAAAACAAGAAAAGAATAAACCAACGATTGAATTTGTCTGTCCTAGCTGTAATAATAGAATCAAAGCAGAGAATGAAAAATTCATGCAATGTGAAAAATGTAAAGTTTTCATGGACAAATTTGAAAACAAGAAACAAGATATTTGTATATATTGTAATAACAAAACATTCAAAGAATATACTGATATATCTAACATACTAGATATTGATACTGTTTTAATATCATCAAGACATTTATATCGGTCTGTTTATTCATTACATGAAAAATCAAGCCTTGCATCCATCCCTGTTGATATTAATAACATCTTAAACTTTGAAAAAGATATGGCTAAAATAGAAAACATAACAGAATTTAAAGAGTTTCTCGACGACAAAGACACAAAAGAAGGTGAAGCAACAAATTTAATTTTGCAAGCATTTGATCATAAACCAAAAATACAAGTTGAGGAAAAGAATATTAATGTTGATAAAAAATTTGACATACCAACTGAAGCAATACCTGTTGATCTATTTCCACCATGTATAAAAGCTGGACTTAACGGATTAGAAGATGGTAAAAAAAGATTTATGTTTTGTTTAAAGAATTTCTTAAGCTCTTGCGGATACAATCATGATGAGATTGCACAAATATTTAACACATGGAATGATAAAAACCCAGAACCTTTAAGAGAAGTAATAATAAATGGACAATTAAGATATCATAAAATCCATAAAAAGATAATAATGCCTCCAAATTGTAATAATAATGCCTATTACAAAGATTTACAAATATGTCATCCTGATAATTTATGTCAAAGAATAAAAAATCCAGTGCAATATGCAACAAGAAAAGCATATGTATTAAATAAAGAAAAACAGGAAAGTAAGGGAAGACCTAAGTTAACAGAAGAACAAAAAGAAGCAAGAAGAAAATATAGAGAAAAGTTAAAAGAAAAAAAAGAGAGTGAAAAAAAAGATAATGGTGATCAACAAAAATAATTTTGTTTGTAAAAGATGCGGCTTTTGCTGTGGTCTAGATATTAAATTAGAAAAAAAGGACATTGAAAACATAAAAAAACTAAATTACAAAGAAGAATACTTTAACAATAACGGATTTCTTAAAAAAATTAATCACTTTTGTATATTTCTTAAGAACAAAACATGCACAATACATGGAAATCATCCAATTGTATGTAAAACATTCCCATTCTACAGAGACAGTGATAAAATTAACTTCAGATGTAAAGCCTTACCTAAAGAAGACATTAGTTTTATAGAAAGTGCATTAAGAAAGGTTATTGAATTTGAAGAGAATGATTAAGGCAACCAAGTTTTCTTATTTTTCAATTTATTTGGTAAATAATCAGTAATTACAAAGTTCAAACCATGTTTAGCTAATGCTTGCTGTTCCGCTCTTTTTCCTAACTTAGCCATCTGATTCAATGCTTTTTGCCACTCTTTATGAGCAGCACAGAATGGATCATTCTTAATAACATCTTTAATCTTTTTCTTATCAATATCTTTCAAAGGATGTGATGGTAATTTATAATCAACAATATCTTGTGGTGTTATTCCAATAAATTTAGCATTTGGTACACAGAAGTACTTGTTAATATGTGCTGCATTACCTGAACCAACCTTAAGTGTTCTATAGATTGAAAAAAAACCATAAGGATCCCCATCTGTAAATACATAAACAGGTATCTTTTTATCATCACTTAATCTTCTGATAAATCTTCTACAAGCCCGAGTAGGAACTCCCCCCATACTAATTAAAATACAATTAGCTTTCTTTGCATAGTTATGTTTAACCAATCTTTGAAACATACCTGCTGTTTCAATTGCTAAGATAAACTTTGCTTTTGTT
>CAYVNN010000006.1:1978-91714 GCA_964453185.1 uncultured Methanosarcinales archaeon | reverse complement strand
TAGTTTCTTTTCGCTTTGTTGTTTTTCGCTTCTTAGCAACTTTTCGCTTCTTTGTTACTTTTTTCTTTGTTGCTTTTTTTCTTTTTGTTACTTTTCTCTTTGTTGTTTTCTTTCTCTTTGTTACTTTTCTTTTTGTTGTCTTTCGCTTTGTTGTTTTCTTTCTTGTTGCTTTTCTCTTTGTTGTTTTCTTTCTAGCAGCCATTTTTAATTACCTCCTTAAATTTTTCCTTAAAAAAGGACTATAATTTGTGATTAATCTAAAATCTTGATTACTAAAACTATTAAAAAAAGTAGAATTTCTAAGTACAACCTCTTTTTTATGCTCTTTTTTTCTTAACATTGGGGAATTTGATAAATTTATACACTTTGTGTATAAATGTTTACCTAATAGTTATATTATTTACAAAGTGATATATAAATCTTACGTTTTATTTTACTATTTAATAACGAAAATTAAAGAAAAACATAAAAAAAATAACGAAAACTATTAATAATTCAAAATAAAAAATAAACTTGGATCAAAAAATAACAAAAAAAGATTTCCACAGTAATTTTTATAAAAAAACTTAAAAATATTGATTCAGTTTCAAAAAAGAGGTGCAGATTATGAAAAAATATAAATTATATATTAATGGAAAATGGATGAATTCCTCGTCAGGAAAAACATTCAAAAGTTTAAATCCTGCCAATCCAAATGAAGTTCTTGGTATTTTTGAGAAAGGAAATAAAAAAGATGTTGAACTTGCAATAACTGCTGCTGAAAAGGCATTCCAATCTTGGAAAAATGTACCAGCTCCAAAAAGAGGAGAAATTTTATTCAAAGTTGCAGAACTACTTAAGAAAGATAAACAAAGATTAGGTAAACTTGTAACAAAAGAAATGGGAAAAGTAATTTCAGAAGGACTTGGAGATGTACAAGAAGCAATTGATGTTTTTGAATATATGGGAGCAGAAGGAAGAAGATTATTTGGTCACACAACCCCTAGCGAATTAAGAGAAAAATTATGTATTACCGTCAAGAAACCAATAGGTATTGTTGGATTAATTACACCATGGAACTTTCCAGTTGCAATCCCTGCATGGAAACTAGCACCTGCATTAATTTGTGGAAATACATGTGTATTCAAACCTGCAACAGACACACCATTATGTGCATTAGAATTAATTAAAATCTTAGAAAAAGCAGGAATTCCACCCGGCGTAGTTAATTTTATCACAGGAACCGGACCAGAAGTTGGAACACCAATAATAAAACACAAAAAAATTAGAGGCATATCTTTTACAGGATCAAGAGAAATCGGAACATTTGTTACAGAAAATGCAGGATTAAAAAAAATAGGACTTGAACTTGGTGGGAAAAATGCAATTATAATTATGGATGATGCTGATTTAAATTTAGCAGTGGAAGGTGTAATTTGGGGTGCATTTGGAACAACAGGACAAAGATGTACAGCTACAAGTAGAGTTATTATCCATAAAAAAGTACAAAAAAAGTTTGAGAACATGTTAATTCAAAAAACTAAGAAACTTTCAATAGGATATGGAATAAATCATGACATAGGTCCATTAATTAACAAATCTGCTGTTGAAAAAACAGAAAAGTATGTACAAATTGCTAAAAAAGAAGGAGCAAAAATATTATGTGGTGGTAAAAGAATAAAGAAAAATAATGGATACTTCTATGCGCCAACAGTCTTTACTAATGTAAAAACTAAAATGAGAATTGCTCAAGAAGAAATATTCGGACCATTTTTAGCAATAATTACCATAAAAAACCTAATTGAAGCAATAAATGTATGTAATGATATTGATTATGGCCTTAGTTCAGCAATTTATACAAGTAATATGAGAAATGCATTCATTGCAGTTGACCAGATAGAAGCAGGATTAACATATGTAAATTCAAGTACAATTGGTTCAGAAGTACATTTACCATTTGGGGGAGTAAAAGATACAGGAAATGGAACAAGAGAAGCAGGAATTGAAGGAATCCATGAGTTCTCAGAAACAAAAGTTATTTATGTTGATTATTCCAGTAAATTACAAAAGGCACAAATTGATGAAATAAAAGTAAAAAAGAAATAAAAGAGGTTAAAAATGGAATTATTAAAAAAATTAGTCAATGTCCAAGGATTAAGTGGAGATGAGAGTAAAGTTCGTAAATTAATCAAAGCTGAAATTAAAAATTATGTTGATGATATAAAAGTAGACAAATTTGGTAATTTAATCGCACATAAAAAAGGTAAAGGAGAAAAAGTCATGGTAGCTGCTCACATGGATGAGATTGGATTAATGATTAAAAGAATAAAAACTAATGGACAAATATTATTTTCCACAATTGGTGGCATAGAACCATTAACATTAATTGGACAAAAAGTTTCAATTATTTCTTCAAAAAAAGGTAAAATTTGTCATGGTGTAATCTCAATTGAAGAATTACACGAAGATTTTGAAGTAGAAGAACTACCAAAACACGAAGATTTGTATATAGACACTGGCCTTAATAAGAAAGAATTAAAGAAAAAAGGTGTAGAAATAGGTCAATATGTTGTTGTAAAAAAAGACTTTGATACTTTAGGTAATAAAAACATAATAATGGGAAAAGCACTTGATGATAGAATTGGTTGTTATATATTAATCCAAGTTGCAAAAAAACTAAAACAAACAAACAAAGATATATATTTTGTATTTACAGTACAAGAAGAGATTGGTCTTTATGGTGCTAAAGTTTCTGTTTATGAAGTCGAACCAGATTGGGGAATAGCTATTGATGTAACAAATGCAGAAGATGCAACAGACGAACCAAACATTACAATAGGTAAAGGTCCTGTTGTTTTAGTAAAAGATTCTGAGATCATAACAAACAAATGTTTAGATGACATCCTTAGAAAAATTTCAAAAAAGAAAAAGATAAAATTACAATTAAAAGTTGAAGATGAAGGAACAACTGATGCTACAAAAATAATGATGTACAAAGAAGGAATACCTTCAACTATTATGGGTGTAGCGGTACGTAATCTACATTCACCAATAAGTGTTGCACATATGGATGATGTAAGAGATACAATCAAAATGATATTAGAATTATTAAAGAGTAAAACAAAAGTTTGTTTAGTTTAATCCATTTCATTAATGCCACCACCTTGGCTCACTATCTAATTACAATTATTATCGCACTAGAAAATGTTGCGTTATTCTAATAAACCATAGAGTCAGAGCCGTAGTGGCATTAATGCCACCACCTTGGTTCACCATCTAACTTAATTCAACACCGAGAACTAAACCAATCTCATTCTTTATCTTTGATTCATAATCAGCTATTCTTTCTCCATCCATTTTTTCAGAAGAAAGAACCTGCATAAGATTTTTAACAAATTCTTCCTCAGAAACATCTTCACAATCAATTTGACCAAGATGTTCATTAATTAAAGAATCTTCTAAATCTTCAGTATCTTTTGTATCAATCTTTATCTCATCAAACTCTTTTGTTGATAATTTACTTGTGTTCTTCATAACAAAATATGAACCTTTTTCATAAAATCTATCAATGATTGTTTTAAAATCAATATCTGAAATCTTTCCTGATTTAAGAACACCTTTAAATCTTAAAGCAATAATTGTATTTAAAAATTCCTTTGATTTAATCTCTTCAAAAACATCATATTCAACTTGCTTTGGATCTTTGTGATTACAATCAAAGACAAAAGATTCAACATTGAATATATTTAATGGAATAAAATCAACATCCCCATCGTCATAAATATAAAATCCACCATGTTTTAATTTTTCTAGTTCAGAAAAACTATTTGGAAATAATGGCCCAGGATATACAACATGTTTATACATTCCAACATTAAAATCTCCTACAATATGCACATGCCCGCCTGCATAATAATCAAATCCAGTTGGTAATAATGAAATAGGATGAGAACTCATTTTCTCAAGTTCTTTTGGTTTTAATTCTGTTAATGAAGTATGAAACATGAAAATTTTAAAACCATCATGATTTTGTAAAGATTCTCTATCTAAATCTTCATAATACTTTCTTTCCAACATACCTTTTCTTCCTAAAATCCCAGTAATTTTCGTTTGAGTCTTATTATCAATAGTAAATTGAAGTTGTAACTTTTTATCATCTGTAACTTTACCTTTTACAACATTGATACACAACCCTGCATTTTCTAAAACATCTAACATTGTTTTCCCACTCGGAGAAAAATCATGACTACCAGGAATAATATAAACAGGAATATTTTTATCACACAATAATTTTAATTTTAACACAACTTGCTTTAATTTATCAATAGAAGGTAATGATGTATTAAACAAATCACCTGAAATAAGAATAAAATTTACTTGTTTCTCTATACTCATATCAATTGCCTTAAGAAAAGCATTTGTACTTAAATCTTTTAACTTAGGATCTCTCCAACTTCCTATATGACAATCAGCCATATGTGCAAATTTCATAGAAAAAGGTAAGAATAGGTAATATTTAAAGTATATTATCATAGAAATCCTATAACTCCGCACTATCGTACAGAGTTTGATTAATTATTTAATATAGATAGGATTTCTAGGATACCAAAAAAGATAATTTCATAATAATAAGATTACGCTCCGCACTACGCTATGCTTGGACAGAGTTATCTTTTTTTAGTATATGAATAATCCAAGAAACCAATCAAATAAACTAAACTCCTCAACAACAGGTTCTTCTTCGGGAATCACTTCAACTACCCCAATATCCATTATCTCCAGCACAGGTTCATCAACTTCTACAATCTCTTCTTCCTCGGCAATAATCTCTTCTACCTCAACCTCTTCTTCAACATCACTAACATTATCCAATATTTCCCTATACTCATCATATTGCTCTTTTGTAAACAACAATATCTTTTCTCCATCTAATAAATCACTCTCATCTTCTAAACAAGTAGTATTTCTCTCCATCGTCTCTGCTATTCTATCCTCTGCTCTAATTATTCCTCTTTTCTCTGTTGACATTGCATTTACCATAAAATCACATGCATCACTATTATTCTTTGAATTAACAGCATAAACATTTTTAACATAAATAATTACACCATCAATTCTCATTGAATCTTTTTCATAAACAACAACAGTCTTATTATTCAATTTAAATATACAAGCAGAATCACCAGTAGAACTATAAGAAACATCAACAAAAGTAAGATTATAAGCAAAAACAAAGGAACTACCAATAACAAAAATAACCAAACATAGTAACAATTTATTGAATATTAACTCCTTGATATTCATAATTAGTATTATTAGTGTTATTACTTATATTTGTTTTCTTTACTAAATCATCAAATAATGGAATTTTAATAGGTAATGCAAATCTAGCAAAATTACTTGAGACTAATGCTTCACCTTTATCCAAACTTGCAATGTTTCTATTATCAGTACTCAAATCTTGCGCAGCAGAATCAATAATCGCCTGTCTTTCTGATGCCATCTCTGTACCAAGAATTATTTTTGTATTCATATTTGCCAAAATTTGTCTAGGAATTAGTGAAGGTAACTGTGTTATTGCTATTAATCCAACTTTAAACTTTCTACCTTCTCTTGCAATTGTCGAGAAGATATTACTTCCTTTCTCTAAAACTTCTTTACCTAAAACACGAGGAGCTTCTTCAATAACAATTGAAACAACTGGCTTATCTTTTAACAAACCATTCACTTTATAATATTTATATCTTTTAAACAATTCTGTTGTTATCAAACTTCCAATTAATAATTCAACTGCTCCTGCAAATTGAGATGTATCAATAATAACAATCTTTCCTTGTTCAATCTCACTTGCTATATCATTAATAATTGTACCACAAGCATTAAGATCAAACACACCTCTTGAAAATAATTGTTGTCCATCAAACTCAAGATTTAATAAAGACAATAATCTTCTCTTTAAAACAGAAATTGTTGCTAAATTAAAATCAACTTTCAATGGTTTTTCTAAAATAACAGCTTCAACCCATGACTTACCATATTCTCTATAAAATGAATTCATTGCTTGTTTCTGTGGATCAGATAAATCAACAACTCCATTAAAGTGTGTTGGTTTTATACAATCTAAATTAATTTTTAATGTCCTTCCACCAACAGGAACATTTTTTGGTGTATAATAAACAATATTTTTGCTTGGATGATCTTTTAATCCTATTTTGTTTCTTCCATAATATTCATCATGCGGATCTAAAACAAGAATTCCACAATATGGTTTATCAATTGAATCCCAAAGTAAACAAGATGTTAAATTACTTTTACCCTTGCCTGTTGTTGCAGAAATCAAAACATGATGTGTAAGCACGTCATTCCCAGGTAAAAATAGATCAATATCCAATACTTTACTACCACTCCTTAATTTTCCAAGAAATAAAGGAGACTTTGGTTTTGTTATAAATTTCAGATCATCATTTGTAACATCTCTAACTTCTGAAAAAAAAGAAGGTAACATTTTTGCAGCATTAGCCTTATTATTGTTATTAATTGTAATTAAACTTTTAGCTAAGGCAAGATTATAATATTTAAGATTAGGTTCAATAAAGTCTAGTTTAGTATCATCTTCTAAATTTAAACCAGAAATTAATTCTAAATTTTGCTGAGAAACCTGGCTTCCATATACTAAATCAAACACTTGAAGTAAAATTTTATTACTACCTGATATCGAAACAAGCAGTTCACCTAATTCAATAGATTTATCTGACTTTTGCCTGATTAAAATCTTACCAAATTCCCCGCCAATAACCAATCCCTTAGTCATATAAAGTAGACAGATCCCTATATATATAAAGATTATTAGAATAAAAGATTGGTCTTCACTTGGCAATAGAAAGATATTTAAATAAGTACCACTATGATTTCATAAATACATGTTCTTAACATAGAGGGACAAATTTAAAATGGGGAATGAACAATCAAAAAGATTAAAAAAAGAGCTTGAACATCTAGAGAAGACTTACAAAGCTGGAATTATGGACAAAGAAGAGTTCATGAAAGGTAAAGAAAGAATTGAAAAAAAGATAACAGATGTTGCAGAAAAAAGAAAACTAGAAGAAAAAAAGAAAAAAATTGTTTCTGATATATTAAATAAAGAAAAACCTAAAAAGACTAAAACAACAGTAAAAGCAAAAAAACCTGTTAAAAAGAAAAAAGTTCCTGGGAAAATTGAGAAGAAAAAGGTTCAAAAAAAAGAAATTAAGAAAGAAGAGAAAAAGATAATTATAGAACCTAAAGAAAACAATAAGTTTGATATTTATGCTGATGATTTTGATGAACCAAGTTCAACATGGAAATTTGCATTAGTTATCTTAATTATACTATTAAGTGTTTTATTATATGTTAAATGGAGTACACCAGGAATTGGTCCAACTAATATAGTAATTACAGAATATTCAGATTATGAATGTTCATATTGTGCAGATGTTCAAGAAACATTAAAACAAATTGAAGACGAATACGGTTCTGCTGTTGAATTTAGGTTTAGACATTTTCCATTAGATAATCATCCAAATGCATTATTAGCTGCACAAGCAGCAGAATGTGCAAATGATCAAGGATATTTCTGGGAATATCATGAAGTATTATTTGAAAATACAGAGAGTTTAGAAAGAAACAACTTAGAACAATATGCTCTTGACATAGGATTAAATTATGATTTATTTATCCTATGCCTTGATTCAGAAGCAAAACTTAGTCAAGTCCTTGAAGAAAAAGAACAAGGAGAAAAACTAGGTGTAGAATGGCCACCAACATTCTTTGTTAATAATCAAATGATTGTAGGAGCACATAGTTATGATGTGTTCAAAGAAGTAATTGATGAAGAGTTAGGTATTGAGTGAACATAAAGTAAATTACTAGCTAGGCCTAAAGGTGAACGAAGCATCTGTCATGCTTGCACAATAAAGTCCAGATTTCTTTAGAATATATTTATATAGAGAAATCTGCGTAGTGAACGGCCAGCTAGTAATTTACACTAAACAAACAATAACATTTTTATAAACAACCTTTTTCTTTCATATAAAATGTTTATAGGAGTTGTAGGAAAACCTAGTACAGGAAAAAGTACATTTTTCAAAGCATCAACATTAGCTGAAGTAGATATAGCTAATTTTCCATTTACAACAATTAAACCAAATCATGCAGTAAGTTATGTAAAAATCAAAGATGCTGCTAAAGATTTTGGGAAAAAAGCAAATCCTAGAACAGGATATTGTTTAGGAGATTACAGATTTGTACCTATTGATATGATGGATGTTGCAGGATTAGTCCCTGGCGCACATACAGGCCAAGGAATGGGTAATCAATTCTTAGATGATTTAAGACAAGCAGATGCATTAATCCATGTAATAGACATTTCTGGAAGTGTTAATGAAAAAGGAGAACCTGTTCCAGTTTTAAGTTATGATCCTGCAAATGATATTAAATTTCTTGAAGAAGAATTAGATATGTGGTATTTAGGAATATTAAAAAAAGGTTGGGAAAAGTTTGCAAGAACCATCCAACAAGAAAAAGGAGAAATTTCAAAAGCATTAGCTAAACAATTATCAGGATTAAAAGTAGATGAAGATATGGTTGAAGAAACTATAACTAAACTTAAGTTAGACAAAGAAAATCCAAGTAAATGGTCTGAAGAAGAATTAAAAAATATTGCAATTGAACTAAGAAAACAAACAAAACCAATGTTAATTGCTGCAAACAAGATAGATATTCCAGGTGCAGACAAGAATTATGAAAGATTAAAAAAAGAATTTCCTGATTATATTATTATTCCATGTTCTGCTGAATCAGAATTAGCTCTAAGAGAAGCAGCAAAACATAATTTAATTAAATATATTCCAGGGGATGATAATTTTGAATTACTTGAAAAAGATAAATTAAATGAAAAACAAACAAAAGCATTGGAATTCATACAAACAAATATTCTTAACAAGTATAAATCAACAGGTATACAAGATGTTCTTAACAAAGCAATCTTTGAATTATTAGGTTATATGGCAATACATCCAGGTGGTGTAAGTAAACTAGAAGATTCTGATGGTAATGTTTTACCAGATTGTTTCTTAATGCCACCAGAAACAACAGCATTAAACTTTGCATTTAGATTACATACAGACTTTGGTAAAAAGTTTATCTGTGCAAAAGATGTTAGAACAAAGATGACTGTAGGTAAAGAACATAAGTTAAAGCATCTTGACATTGTTGAAATAGTTGCAGGGAAATAATTAAACTTTCCTAACAATTCCATTGATAGCATCAACTTCTAGTTTATCTCCAGATTTAAAAATTTTAGTAGCAATCTTTGTTCCAATTATACAAGGTTTCTTCATTTCTCTACTAACAATTGCAGCGTGACATAATATTCCACCAACATCAGTTACTATTGCAGAAGATTTTTCCATTAAAGGGACAAACTCTGGTCTTGTCATCCCAGTAACAAGAACATCTCCTTCATTGAATTCTCCTGGATTTAAAGGATCCCACACAATTCTACAAACACCTTGGACCTTTCCATTAAATGCAACAACTCCTTTTACTTCATTCTCATTTTCTTTATTCATTAAATTCTGTTCAATAAGATCAACATCTTTACCAACAACAATCTTTACCTCTCCATTTTCATAAAGAATTGCACTTGCTTCAAATCTTTGTTTTAAAACATCCTCTGAAGGTAATTTTTTATTATCAATGTAATCCTCTAGTTCATCTTGTGATAAACAAGTTAAGTAGTCCCCATTATAACCTTCCTTTTTCCCAATTGTATTAGCTAATTCTCTAAAAAACCTCTCACTCTCACTATAAACTGGTTCTGAATATATTCTTGCTTCCTTAAACTTATCAATTAATTTACTTAACATTTCAGGAGGCATAAAATCAACAGTTTTTTTCATAACATTTTGTGGTGCAATGTGTTTTTCAAAATAATGATTAAATTCATCATATTCTTCTCGTGTAGGAATTTTACCTTTTAATTTTTTCATAACACTCATAATATCATCAGTATTCTTTTTCATTACATCTAACCAAGATATTGCAAACTGTTCATCTTGCTTAGTCTTCTCAACAAAGAATTTTCCTGCTTTCTCAAAATCTTCTTTAGTTAAATAAAATGTTACAGCTCCTTTTCTATGAATAAACAAAGGATGATCATACCATACTCCTAAATCTCTTTTCATTGGTTCTTTATACTGCTTTGCCCAATGTGAACATGATAAAAAAGAAAATGATCCAGCCCATCTCCTTATCCACTCAAATTTTGTAATATTTTTAATTTCCATTGTATTCCTCCATTAAAATAATAATAAAATAAAAAACTATTGTTTTTGAACCATTTGTGCATATGGAACTTCTGTCAGATCTCTTGTATGTGTAGGAACTCCTGCTTCTCTTACTTGCTCAGGTGTTGCTAGATTAGTTCGTTCAACATAAACTAATTTAACACTATGTCTAAGATCACTCTGTAAAATGCCTCCAAGTCCTTTTAACTGATCTTCTGTATGTGAAACCATTCGCCCACCGTTATGTCTGATATCCTCTGCAGCTCTTTCATATGCTTCTGGTTTTGACTTATCTCCTGAATAAACTCTTCTTAATGCTCTTCCTACTGCTGGATTCAATGATGACAAAGCTTGCCTTACCCATGGTGAATTTCCAGTTGTTAAAATAGAAAAACCTTCCATTACTCTATCAATATCATCCAATACATCTAATGCATCTTGATATATTGCACCATCAAAATCAACATTAATTTCTCCTCTAAGATATGCAGGCCATAATGCATCTTCAACTGTATCAACATTTGCTTTTTTCTGTGCTAATGCCCATGCTTCTCCATCTAAAACACCTTGATAATTTCTAACTCTATCTGCTATTGTTTCTGGACTCTCTTGTCCATCCATTAACTCTTGGTATGATTCTAATACCCTTGGCCCTAACACAGATTGTACTACTAATACACCCCAAAGGTCAAAACTATGTACTGGTTTTATACCACTTGGCAAAAATATTCTACTCATTTTTCTTACCCCCAATAAATTATTAACAATAATATTATTCCAACTACTGCCAATAACCAAATTAATTTTTCAAATCTCACTACTCTTTTTGTTTGTATATAATACATATATGAACTTGAATCCATTTGTTTCACCTCTTTTGTTATGTTATTACTAATGCGTGAAATAGTATATAAACCTTATCCCCCCCATAAGGGGTTAAAATAGAAAAGCATATATAATATTAAAACAATCAAAGATCATGGAAGAAGAACTACTCCAAACATTAAGGAACATAGGTCTTACAGATGGTGAAGCAAAAACATACTTAGCACTCTTATCAATAGGTACTTCAACAGTTGGATCTATAATAAAAAAATCAGGCATATCTGCTTCTAAAGTATATTACATTCTTGATAAATTAATAAACAAAGGATTAGTTAGTATGATTGTTAAAGAAAAAAAGAAAATATTCACTGCCTCTAATCCTGAAAGAATATTAGAATATCTTGATGAAGAAAAACAACGTATTGATAAAAATAAAAAAAATGCAGAAAAAATAATGCCTGTCTTAAAACTTAAAAAAGAATCAATTTCAAAACTACCAATTGTTGAATTATCAAAAGGTATGAAAGGATGTGAAACATTTTACGATGAAATATATGAAACAATGAAAAAAGGTGATAAATATATTGCAACATCAGGTAAAAGAATAACATTTAGACTTCAACATTACTGGTTTAAACAAAGTAAATTATTAAGTGAAAAAAACATACCACAATATCTTGCATACGAACATTATGCATGGTATAAAAAAGATCCAAAAGTTCATAGAAGATCAGAAAGAACAAACTATTATCCAAAAGTCTTAGATAAAAAGTATAAAGATTTACCAACAATTGTAATTATTGGAGATAAAACAATAATTAATGATATTGACGATGATAATAAAATGTTTACTTTATTAATAAGAAATAAAAACCTAACAAACGCAATGGAAAAACTTTTAGAAATTATACTAGATTCAGGTAAAGTCCCAGAAGGATTTAAAGAAAACTAATCTTCTTCCTTACTCTCCTTCTCTCTTTTAAAACTTTCAGGAAGATCTATCATATACTTCCCATCTTCTAATTTGTAAACAACAGGATTCTTTTTATTAAACAAATTAACTAAATCTATTTCAAACTTACCAGGTCCAACAATATTAATTGTTTCAAAATCAAGAACAACAGGAACATCTTCTTCTATTTTTTCCTCTTTTGTTCCAATAAACTCATAAACTTCTTTCTCTATCTGCTTTTTATCATCTACAGATAAGTCTTTAGCAACTTGTTTAGCCTTTTCAAGTGCTTTTTTCTTTACATAAAAGAATAATCTAGATCCACAAGGACATCCTTTCAAGATTTCTTGTGCACCATCAGAATAAAATGTACTACATCTAACACATTGGTGTGGCATTTATTTTCTCCCTTTCTTTTTCTTAGGTTTAACTTTAATCTTTCCGCTCTTGCCGCTTGTCAATAACTGTATCTTCTCAGGATCTTGTTTAATCTCTTTAACAACAGAAGCAGGTCCAATAATTGTAATCCCTCTTCTTTCACCTAAAAGCATATTGATAACATTGTTTTTGAACTTAGCCAATATTTCTTCTCCGTCTTTATCAGTTGGCTCAATTGTACCTAACTCAATACCTTTAAAGTTATCATCAATTTGCTCCATAGTCCTCTGAATAAGTTCTGCCTCTTCTTCTTTCTTAAGTCTACCTTCTAAAACAATGATCTTATGTTGTTTAGCTAGTTTCAATAACTTAGTTACTCTATCCTCTGAACTTAAGTTACTAATCTCACTGTACGGCATGAACTGCAATACAAGGTCCATCTTTTACTACACCTCTTTTTTTATCCGGCAAGCGCAAATAACGCTTCATAAAAATCATCCATATTTTTTCCATGTTTAGCAGATATTGAAACAATATCATACTGTGGAAATGCTGCTTGAATCTTTTTAACATCTGATTTCTTTAAATCAATTTTATTTGCTACCAACAAGACAGGAATATTCCTGGCCTGAAGATTACCAATTATTGTAATATTAACCTGTGAATAAGGATCTTTTGTTGAATCAAGTACAACAATAACTGTATCCATTTCATCAAGCCATTTGATTGCATCAATAACTCCTTTTGTTGCTTCTTTTGCTCTTTTTTTAGCATCATTAACTTTCATTCCATGCTTTAAAAACTCTTCATAATCAATCTTTGTTGCAATACCAGGAGTATCAACAAGATTAAATGATAATTCTTTTCCATTCTTCTCCATATGAATCTCTTCTTTAATCTGTATTTCTCTAGTCTCATGAGCCATATTAGAAACAGAACCCATTTCTTCACCTAACCAGTCATGACAAATACGATTAGCAAGAGTGGTCTTTCCACCATTCGGAGGCCCATACAAACCAAGCTTAACATGCTTTTTTCTCCTAAATAGATCTCTAAATACTTTTTGAATGAATTTTTGAAATAATTTTATCATTTTTCTGTGAATTCAGATGGGCCCTACATTTAAATAATTTTCTGTTTATAACTATTACTTAAATCGAAGATTTTAAATAGAAAAATACCTAGGAAATATACTAATGAGTAAAAAAAAGAAGGCTAAAATTAATCCACAGATTAAAGAGAATATTGTTCTAGTGTTAAATGAAGCAATTGAAGCATTGAAAAAGAAAGATGCCCTTCAATTAAGAGACATAAGTGATAAGACAATCCACTCTGCTTCTATTTTCCAAGATAAAGAAAGCATAACAACCGCTGTCTTAATCTATGCATTGTTTAAGATCAGTGAAAGACATGACCAACTTGATCCAATGATAATTGATTTATTAGTCAAAGCAAAAAATCAACTTGATTATGGTAATGTCCAGGAATATAATAAATTAACAAAGAAATTAATTAGAAACATATCAAAAATCGATCAACAATTAGAATTATATGTCCATAGAATAATAGCAGACGCACAAATTAAAAAAGGATCAAGAATTTATGCTCATGGTATTTCATTGGCACAAACAGCAGATATATTAGGAATATCACAATGGGAATTAATGAACTATGTTGGTAAAACAAAAATAAGTGACTTTTCACTTGAAAAACTTAATGTCATTGATAGATTAAATTATACAAAAAAACTATTTAAATAAAGAAGAAGTTAATAGCACCACCGCCTTGGCTCACTATCTTATTTAATATAAAATGGTGCAAGGATACGAAATGTACAACCATTAACACAACAAGTCAGAGCCGCTGTGGTGATATTAACTAAGTATAAAACCTAAAAATGAAAAAAACAATTGTATTCGACACAGGACCAATAATAAGTTTAACAATCAATAATTTGCTTTGGATACTTGAAGGACTAAAGAAAAGTTTTGATGGAGACTTTTTAATAACTCCAGCAGTATATTCTGAATTAATTGAAAAACCATTGAAATGTAAAAGATTCAAACTAGAAGCACTACAAGTATTACCATATGTAACAAACAATATATTAACTGTTGCACCAGTTCCTCAAATTAAAAAAGAAACTAGAAAATTATTAGAACTTGCAAACCATTGTTTTAAAGCAAAAGGAAGTTGGATTAATATTGTCCATAATGCTGAGATGGAAGTACTTGCAACTGCTTTATATTATGATGCAGATACAATTGTAATTGACGAAAGAACAACTAGACATTTAATTGAAAACCCAAATCTTATTGCAAAACACATTAGTCATAAAACACATGGTGATGTTAAAATTAATGATAAGAATATTATTGAATTAAAAAAAATATTAAGACCACTAAGAGTAATAAGATCTGTTGAATTAGTAACAATTGCATATGAAAAAGGATTATTAGATAGATATGTATTTGATGAAGAAAAGAAAATAATTCCTAACCTAGAAAAAGAATTATTAGAAGCATCATTATGGGCATTAAAACTCAATGGTTGTTCTGTATCTGAAAATGAAATAAAACAAATAATTAAGCTTGAAACCCAATAACATTTATAAAAACAATAAGACTTCTTTATTATAATGAAAGGCACAATTATTAGACATAGTAGAAAAGGCAATCCTGTACTTCAACCTGATGAAGGAGATAAAGAAGTTGTTTTATTTGGATATGAGACTAGACCAGAAGTAGGAGACACTGTTAATTATACCATAACAAAAGAAGGAAGATATAATGATCAAGGAAGATTAGCAGATCAAACAGAAACTACACAACACCAAGAAACTACCTCAATAGATTGTATGTTAACTGGTATTAAAATATTATGGGAGAGATCTTTTGCACAACACATGGATCTTGGAGCAAGAGAAGCTTTCCCTCAATCACTACAAACAATTAAAGAAGCATATAGAAGAGGAGATTATGAAACAGCTGCAGCAGAAGCACATGATAACTACCAATGGGCATCTAGTAGAACAGAGGCATGTGAACTTAGTCCAATTGGTTTTGAATATTTCCCTATGAGAGATAGATTTAGAGAATTAGAAAGAGTAATAAGAACAGAATTAAGTAAATAAATAATTACTTTTTCTTACAACAACATCCTTTTTTACATGATTTCTTTTTAGCTACTTTCTTCTTTACAACTCTCTTCACTGATTTCTTTTTAGTTGCTTTTTTTACTGCCTTCTTAGTTGACTTCTTCTTTACTACTTTCTTCTTCACTGGCTTCTTTGTTATAAATCTCTTTATTGCTTCCCCTTCTCTTTTAAAGACTTTTTCTTCTTCTAAAATGTCTTCCTTAGTAAGCACATGCTCTTTTTCAAGCTTTCTTGCTTCTCTTAAAGCAAACCATTTCATTATCTTCCATCTTAGTTTTTTGAATAACATAATAAGATTTAGAAGAAATATCTATATAAATCTTTCTGATATTGGGAAAAAATTTAAAAACATTAAATTGATAAATATCAATATGGAAATAGTAGTAGCTTTCTATAAGGTAAAAATGGTAGGTGGAGAGACATTTATACTTAGAAGAATCTATCAAGACCTTAGATATTGGCTAATTGGAGAAGAATGGGCAAACCCTGATACTCCTGGATTCCCAGAAAAGTATATCTGGCAGGAAGAAACCCAAAAAAAAGGGAAAGAAATGTGGATTTGGTGGAGACCTATTAAAACAATTGGTCCGTTTACTGCCCCAACCTTTGCAAGAAGAAAACTAGATATTAATTGGCATGCTTATAAATTCAAAGATAGTGAGAAAATAGTTAATGGTAAGAAATTTAGAGTACAAAAAGGTAATATTGAAGTATTTGTCAAAATGAGTCTTGTTTTTGAATTTAAAAGTTGGGAAAATGGTGGACCTTTCTTAAAAAGTTTATTTGACACATTCTGGAAAAGGATTTATAGAAAAAACATTGAAATGTTCAAAAGAGAAGCTTTAGATGATGCATATAGACTACAAGGATACCTAAAGAGAATAATGAATATGGAATCATGGGAACCAGATGAAAGAGAACATTATCCTATATTAGGTATACCAGATACAGAATTCTAGATAGCACTAGACAACCCTTTGTCCAATGATACAAAAAGCTTAAAACTAAAGAATTCTACTACTTCAAACAGTCAATTCTCACTAGACATTCTGCTGTGAAGCTTATAAAAGAGTAGAGTTTTTTAAATAAAAAAGACACGCAAATGTTCTAAATTATTCTTTTTGTTCTCTAAACAAAAATCAATTATGAACAATTGCTCAAGGTCTTTTTCTCTTTAAATCTAAGTTCATAGAAAATAAAAAACTTAGAGGTGATTAATTATGAAAAAAATACAAATTAACAAAAAATTAGCTGAAGAAACAGGCATTCATGTTGGAGATGGAAGTATGAACATCTATAATAAATCACATTGTTATACCCTTGCATGCCACCACATTGACGACAAAGAATACATAGATAAATACATTGTACAATTATATAATAAAATCTATAACATCAAAGTAAAACCAAAAATCTGGTCCCAAGGTAGTTATGGATTTAGAATACATAATAAAGAAATAATTAATTTTAAACATAAAATCCTTAGTCTTCCACTTGGAAAAAAAACAGACATAGTAATTCCAAAAATAATATTTGAGAATAATAAATTAAGTCTGGCATTTATTAGAGGATTCTATGATACAGATGGTAGCATAAATACATTTTTACAAAATAAAAAAACACCTTACCCAAGAATTGAAGCAGTAAATAAATCAAAGAAATTGATTGACCAAGTCGAGATAATACTAAAAAGAAACAAGTTTAGAACTTCTAGATGGTTAGTAAGAAGCAATAGAACAAATAATGACCAATATTACAGAATTGCTACATATGGCTTTAAGATGCTTAAAAAGTGGAATAAGGAAATTGGCTTTAGTAACCCAAAAAACATAAAAAAAGCTAGAATAATATTAAATAATGAGTAAACTTTTTAAATAGATGAGAGTTTTCTAATGTGAAATTATGCCTCCGTAGCATAGTAGCTATTGCGGCAGTTTGGACAGAAATGTTCTAGTCGAAACTTGTAGCAATTATGCAAGCCATCTGCAGATCTTTTTCAATAAAAAGATCGGATATAGGTCGTGGGTGCAACTCCCATCGGAGGCTTCTAACTTCTGATTTGACGCCGCACGTTTTCTTTATAAATAATGGACTTTAATTTTGTTGAAATCTAATTTTAATTTAGAATTTATGTGTGAAAGCGCTTTGACACCCTCCGGGGGCGCCAAGACTGAGGAAGTAATTCAATACAGAATATTAATATACATCTTAATTTTATTAGTTTTCATGTTACTTATCATTAAAATAATATTTTTTCCATTGATGTTATTTTTTATATTACTATTAATCATAAAAAAATTTACACCAAGAATAAATCAAAACAACATTAATTATGTAGGAAAACAATGCATTAAATTATTTCAACTTGAGGATCTAAATATTATTTTTAAACTTGATAAGAGTATTGATTTCTCACATGTAAGAGTAATCAATAAAAAAAAGAAATATATTGTATTTGTAAAAGACAATTGGTTAGGTTATCATGCATCAGAAATAATACATGAACTAACCCATATTAAAACAGGTCAATCAGATATGGCAAAAGATCTACCTAATAATTTTAAGAGTCTTCTACTGAATATCTATTTTGATTTATTCTCTGCATGGCCTAATGAGATAAGATATTTTTTCTGGGTAAGAAATAATTGTATTGATATAAATAATTAGAGTGTATTTCTTGCCACAGGTTTTGCATTTTTTCATGCTTTACGTAGTAAAGTCTTATAATCTCGATGAAGTCGAGATTATATATAAAAGAATTATAGAACAAACTGATATTTATACAAAGTTGACAATTTTACCGTTAAATCTATATCATGGTGATATAGTTTTTAAAAGAAATAAGAATAATATTTTCTAAACAACTTGCTTGCTAGAGATCCATCCACCCTTTAGGGTTGGGGAGGGATGTCAAATACCTTTTTAATCACTTAGGTCATAATTTCTCCTTTCTAATTCTTTTAGTGCTTCATACACTTGGGTTCTTCTAGTAATTCTTCCTTGAAAATATCCACTATCACCTAAAAGACTTCTTGTTCTTCTTTCTAATGAGGGAACAAATCTTCTACAAATGTCCATATAATATTCTCTCCTTTCTCCTGGGTTCATCCTTGATATTTCTTCATGTTTTAGATTTCCAAGAACTTGAAAAAAATATTGAAATTGAAAATCAATTGTTGCTTCAGTTACCTCTCTTTTTGCTATTGAACTATCTTCAAAATCAAGAACAACTACTCCACTTTTTCTACTTCTATTTAATGTATTCGCTTGGTTTTCTTGATGTCGATCATTATAGATTCCTGCATATGCTAAGAGAATTCTCGCAAAAATTTTTGGGAATAATTCTTCATCTCTATATTTTGCACTAATTACTTCAAGTTCACCTGGTAAATGAGAGAACTCAGGAGTTCCTCTTTCTTCATGAAGATGAAGAACATCTACAGGAGAAAGAAGATTATAATGATGAAAAAGAGCATATTCTACATTACCAAATGTTGAAATCCCTATGGGTTGTTCAGAAGTTATAAATGCAGTTTCATCTTCAAAACGTGCATGTTGAGAAAGAACTCTTGCAACCAATATTTCTTTTTTAGGATGTGGAGATTGTTTTGCAACATACTTTGTTCCATCTTGAGATTTAACGACATAAACAGGTCTAGAAATACCAATTTGTTCTAATACTTCAACACTTTCTAAATTAAATTGTTCAACATCATTCATATGTTCTGGAAATAGTCTCACTCTTTCCCGAGCAAAGCTATGTGGGACTAACCTTAAACAATCAAATATGGAATTCATGGTAGTTATTAAGATAATCCATTATTTATAAACTTTTCTATTTGTGGTTACTTAATAGTGGCAACATAAAAACAAATTGCATATATCACCACAATATACCTTAAAAACCCAAAAGCAAGGCATATCACGTAGGAATTAGCGAAAGACATATAAATCATTGGCATCTAATAAAATAAAGAAATATTAAACGAGAAACAGTCCCAAGACTGGCCCTTGGCTGACATCGGAGGCTTTTAACTTCTGATTTGACGCCGTGCGTTTTCTTTATACTTTACAAAGTAAAGTCTAATAATGTCGATCTTTAGTCGGCATTATTTATAAATAATGTACTCTAATTTTGTTAAAATCTGATTGTAGTTTAGAATTTATGTGTGAAACACCTTGGCGCCTACACCTAACGTCAAAGCAAAACTAAATATTTTAAGCAAAAAACCAAAACATTTAAATACCGATGATAATAATATGTTATCAATTGATAACATTATGTTATCAAGAACAAAAATGGAAACAAAACTTAAATTATTAGAAAAGTTAGAAGAAAATCCAAAGGGATTACATTTAAGAGAAATATCTAGATTATTAAATACAGGTTTACCTAATGTTGTAAGATATCAAAGAATTTTAGAGAATGAAAAAGTTATTAAAAAATTCAAAGATGCAAACCTCGTTAAATTAAAATTAAATCCTAATCAAAGAACATTAGCATATCTAAAACAAATCCATACTGAAAGATTCCTTAATCTACCTAAAAAAATCCAACTTGCTATTATTGATTTCAATAATTCACTTATAGAACAACACATCACCCCATTATTAACACTTATTTTTGGATCTTATGCAAAAGGAAATTATACAAAAAATTCAGATATTGATATATTATTGGTCTTTCAAGGTAAACCAAATCCTAAGATTGACCAAATAGCTAAACAAGTTAATATGAAAATGAATGTTAAAATAACACCCATCTATGTTAAATACAAAGATTTTGAAAAGAATTTTTTAGATAAAAATCATGACTTTTCAAAAGAAATTCGTAAAAAAGTAATTATCTTTACAGGATTAGATTATTATTATAAACTACTCTGGAGGTTTTTAGAATGAACTTACAGAAAACATTAATGAATAAATCAAAATGCGAAGCATTAGTAAAACAGTATATTAAGAAAAAACAATTGCGAAAAACAGATCCAACATTATATTCTAAACACCTAAATAAAGCCTTGAGTAATTTAGAGTTTGCTAATTTTTTAATTGAAGAACACAATCATTCAATTAAACAAAAACTACCAAAAAGAACATATTATGATTGGTGTATAACAATTTATTATTATGCTATTTATCACACTGCACTTACACTATTAACAAAGATAGGGTATGACAGTAAAAGCCATCTTGCAACAATAGCAACCATTACTTTATTTTATTATCATCAAGATAATATTCTTAATAAAAAAGACATTGATTTCTTAATAGAACAAGTTCATATTCAAAAGAAAGAAATTGATCTAGTTGTAGATGCTAAATTATTAAGAGAAAGAGCATGTTATAATGTTGATGAAACATTTCAATTTAACCAAGCAACACAATTACAAAAACAAACAGCTGACTTTGTAAGTAAAATAAGAATTATGTTAGAGGGATAATCAAGGGTATAGTTTTTAAAAGAAAATATTTTAATAGAATTATCTTTGTTGTTCTGCAATTCCTGACTTAATTTCAGGACAATATCCTAATTTATCTTCTATTTTTATATTACGCATTGCATTCAAATAAAGACCTAATCCTTCTTCATAAAGAAATCTAGCATCAGTTTCATTCATTCTATTATTACTTTGAACAGCATCACCTGAAGCTTCAATACTAGTACAAGGAATTGTTACCTCATATCTAACATCTTCTCCTTCTAATCCTCTTGAAAACTCAATATAAAAATTAAAATTATCAGGATGCTCAGTATAACCTGAAATACTACCATCTAATTGATCTAATTCAACAACATCTAATTTTTTAGAACTAACCTTCATAACTTTCCTAAGTTCTCTTGTTTCATAATCAATTGTCAGAACATAATGAAGGTCTATATGATCAACCCTACTAATTACAAGGTATTCTTCTGTTGTAGTAGGCTCACCTGGCTCACCCAATCCAGAATCAAAAATTAAATAATCAGTTACTGTATTTTGTAATGTTTTAGCAGAAGCAGCATAAAAAAAATATACAGAACCACTTCCTTCATTTGTTTCAATATTCCCTTGTCTTACTAATCCTTGCTTGTTTAAATCTCGAAGAGGATTACCTGAAGAAACCTTATCCTCTACTCCTCCTCCAAGCAACGCTAACAGCCTTTTTATAAAACCCATGATGCAAAGAAATGATTTATCATTTATAAAAGTTGTTGTTTTGACCACCAATTAGTAACACCACAACTCCTCAACCAAAATCATTTTACATATATAACCACAATATACCTTAAAAACCCAAAAGCAAGGCATATCATATAGGAATTAGCGAAAGACATATAAATCATTGGCGTATAATAAAATGAAGGGAAATTAAACGAGAAACAGTCCCAAGACTGGCCCTTGGCTGACATTGGAGGCTTTTAACTTTCATTAAAATAAACTTCTTTTAATCTTGATCCATCTAATTCTTCCCTTATTAATTCTTCTCTTGTATGTGAAATAAGAACAACTATAGGTGGATTACCATTACCAGTTAACTTATTTATTTCTTGAAGATATTCTCTTGTATTCTGTGGATCAAGTGCACCAAATGGTTCATCTATAATTACAACATTTGTTTTACCATCTCCAGCACTTGTTCCATATAATTCATTATGTAGTTCCCACATAAATCTTGTTCTCATACCTGTTGACAATGTTCCAATTGCTTGGTCTGCTTTGATCTTTGCAAAATTACTTCCTTTACTTCTTAATAAATCTTGAACTATTTCTTTTCTAGTTTGCCTAAATAAATAAATATTATCAAATTGATCATAATCAAGCAATGCTTTTACACCTTCTAATGATACTCTTTGTTGTTCTTCATCATCATAACCATGATAATCTCTTTTTATTCCTTTACTTTTCATTTCTCGAGCCATAGCATAAAGTTCTCTTTCTAATAAATTATCAGGCATGGTAAGCATCATAACTTCAAAATCACTTAATTCACTTTCATTTTTATTAATTCTATTTAAGTATTCTTCACCAGCCTGAGATTGATAAACATCACAGACCCTCAATTCATCAAAACCATATGCTGGAGCTACATACCAAATTCTTCTTCTTACTTCACCTCTAGTTAGAGCTTCAAGTGGCCTTGCTTCACCATCATTATCTTTAATATAAATACACCCTTTAGTTTGTAGTATTCCTGCAAAACCTAAACCAGTTGTAACACTTTTTCCTGCTCCACTTTGTGCCTTAAGCCAAACAATATCTCCGGGCTTAGCAGAAAAAGAAAGTGATGGTGTATATCTTTCACTTTCTTTGTCAGGAATAAGTGTTTGTAAATCTCTAACTTCTATTCCCTGATCTTCCATAACAACAGAATCCAATTCTGGAAGTTTCTCTTCTCTATATCTATCCCAACTTACATCAGTAAAAAAATATGGATTACCTGAAACAATTTGATAAGCACTCCTAACAAGACCTAAAGATCGTTCTGTCTCAAGCTCATCTTCTCGAAGCATCCTAAATGACATAGGTGTAGATGTAAGTTGTCTAATATATTGAAATACACCCATTGCATCTGTCTTAGCAATAAGAGCTGTAGCGAAAAATGCATATTCAGATATTTTTGATTGTAAATGTTGAGCTAATGTATTTGTATTCCATTTTCTCAAGAATCTAGCTCTTGCTTGATACATTTTATCTTTTAACCATCCTCTATTAAGCAATTTTGCTCTAGAACCAATGTGATCCATAACAGACATTCTATCTTCAATTATTTTATCTCGTTCACCTAACCATCTAAATAAAGGAACTGTAGCATAAGCTGCAAGAGTAGCAGGAATTACTACTTCAGGAACTATTTTTGCTAAAGCTGCAACTGCCTGAGTACATGGTCGAGTTATAGTAAGAAGTTTTTCTAATCCAAATTTTTTTCTTTCAACTTTTATTGCACCCCAAAAAGCTCCAAAAAAATTAGCATTAGGATGTCCTCTATCTTCTAATGCAACTGTTACTTCACGATGATATGGCACTAACTCAAACATTTTCTCACGAAGCTTTGTTCCAATACCATATCTAAACTCAGTATCAATTCTATGTTGAGCAACAGTCATAGTAGTATCAGCTAAGAGACCCATTCCATAAAGCTCAGGATGATCAACAACACTTAATAATGCATAAGTCTGAAATGCACTTAAACCTTCTTGGGTTAATCGTAAACCAACATCACGATTTCTAAGTGATCTAACTCTGCCTTCAATACCTGGATCATCAAGCATTTCAGCAATCATATAAGCAGGAACTACACCAAGTTGCTTGTCAATAAAATCATCTAAACTTGACCTATCACTCATCTTCCTTAACCTCATCTATTAATTTTGAAGCAGCAACTTCAAAGAAATGAGACTTATTTCTATATGTTTTAGATCTAAGTAAATCTCTTACTTTTTCTAATGTATCTTCATCAATTGTAATACTCAACTTATGTCGCATAATAGAGTGTATTATCCTACTAATATATAAATATTTCCATTATTAACTACTTAACAGTAATAATACAAAATAACAAACAATTTACCCTGAAATTCACCACAATATAGCTTAAAAAGGCAAAAGAAAGAATCAAATATAGAGTTGAAGCTTGGGCAAATAGATAAAAAATTCAAAGAGCAACTATGGCCCACCAAAGGCAGCAGCGAATGCCATAAAAAGAGAGCCCAATACAAAAACTATGATTAATAAAATAACTATAATAAATATCAAAATCATAGCAACTTTATGCTTACCCTCATTATTTTTTATATTTCCAATAAGAATCCTTAGTATTGTGTATAATAAAAAGAAATAAACAAATTTAAGAGGTAAGGCAATAATACTTACTATTATGTATCTATAATCAAAAGGAAACATGGAATAAAATCCAAGAATCCTAGTTAAAGTCATAACCCAAATATCCATTGGATTAATTAAAAAAAGCACAATAGTTAATATACCTCCGACAGCTCCCAAAATTCCACGTAAATCTAATAAACCACCTATAACAATAATAATTCCAACAATTCCTGTAGCAACCAAAATCCTAATCAAGTGCTTCTTTGCATAGATTGATTCTGTTTCAATGGATTTATTTGCAACATATTTCTTAATAACACCTACAATTAAACCTGCAAAAGTAGAAATAACAATACCAATAATTATTACATCTACTTGATTCATCCTTCCATAGGTAGTAAACATATAAAGTAAACCAGGGGCACTAACAAAAATCATTAACCAAAGAATGATAGTAGCAATAACTGAATTTAATAGATCTGTTCTTGTATAAATAAAATAAGTAAATAAAAATAATACCAAAGGAAAAATAACAGCAACAGAGTCATATTTATTAACCCCGCTCCAGCCAATCAACTTAAAAAAGATTAGCAAAACAACATATGAAACAATAGGATAAATAAGAATTTCCTTAATTTTTAGCTTTTTCCAAATCATTTAACACCTCAACAAATTCTTTCAAATCAAAACCTTTCATCACATCCTTAGTTAACAATGTCAATGTTGCTTTAGGTTCTTTTCCAATCAACTCAGCCATATGTCCAAATGCTCTCTTTGCTCCAGATCCACCTTGTGTACAAAAGAATGCAACCTGTTTAAATTTATTAGCTGTTAAATATGTTCTAATTGGAGAAGCCATTGTATATCCCCAAATTGGAGTTCCAATAATTACTAAATCATAATTAGAAGGATCTTTTTTAATCTCTTTAATTTCTGCAGGTGTCTTCATCATTGCTTCTTTTCCAGATCTTAAATAACCCATCAACCCACCCCTATCTTTAACATCTTTGATTTGTTCAATATCTGCCTTAAGTTCTTTTGTTAGATTTACAGCTACCTTCCTTGTAACATTAGTTCTTGAATAATAAACAACTAAAATCTTCATAATAAAATAATAATTATAATACTATTTAAATCTTTTCGCAAATTATTTAAATATTAAACTCAACCAGACATTAATGAATCCAACAACAAAACAATACACATTACTTAGAAATAAATATAACCTACCAGAATTAGAACAATTAAACAATTTCTTTGAAATATTACCAATAAAGGAAGAAGATAATATTCTAAGAACAATAGTAAAAAAGTTATTAGAAATATTAAATAATAACATTAAACTATTCTCTGCATTAATCCAACCAGATACCTCAATTAAAGAAATGTATGAATACAAAGAATTTAATGATGAGGAAAGACAAGAAATATCAAAAACATACAAACAATTAATGTTACTAAAAAGATCAGGTGAAAGAACATTAATGAGTTATGATGAAAAAGAATTATGTAATTATATTACCCTTGTCTTTAATAATTGGCAAGAACTTTCTAAAAAGATCCATTACACATTAACAAGACTTGAAGAAGCATGGAAAAAAGAAGATCTTAAAAAAGATGAATTAGGATATTTTGGGTAATTTCTCATATAAATACAATAAAATATATAAAGATTATTATATAGAGAATAGATATGAAAATCACAATTGATACAAAACAAGATTCTAAGGAAGAAATACAAAAGATGATCACATTACTAAAACATCTAGTTGATCATGACCCTGTCTACACTAATACTGACTTCTCAAATCCGTTTGCTATTCCAAACAGTAATGAAACTACAGGGAACACTCAACAAGAACCAACTAACGCATTTAATTCAATGTTTGGTGAGAACAGTACAACAACATTAGATTCAACAGAAGAACTTCCAAAGGAAGAAACTAAAGAGAAAAAGCTCAGTATCTTTGATTTACAGGAATACTAAAAATGACAAGATTTGAATACTTAGAACATACTGCAGACTGTAAATTCCAAGCTTTTGGTAATAATATCCATGAAGCATTTGCACATGCTGCATTAGCAACAAGCAATGTAATGATTGATATTTCTAAACTAAAACATAAAAGAGAACATTATGTTGAAGTTAAAGGTAAAGATAAAAAAGCATTGTTATACAACTTTCTTGAAGAAATATTGTTTTTATTAGACACAGAAGGATTCTTACCATGTATAATATTGAATATAATAATTAAGAAAACAGATTCTGGATATATATTAGAAGGAACCTTTGGTGGAGATCTTATAGAAAACTATGAAACACATGGAGATGTTAAAGCAGTAACATACAATGAAATGAAAATAAAAGAAGAAAAAGATAAAACAATGGTTCAGGTTGTTCTTGATATTTAATACTCATCACTTAAATATTCTAAAGGGTCATCTCTTACATCATGAAGATTAGTTTGACATCTGATCCCTCCCGTAGGATCAGCAATTTGAGGAGGCATTTCAACTCCAATAACTTCTAAATCTTCTCCATTCAATAGCCTAATTAAAGATCTTGCTTTACTATTAACAAACACTTTACCACCAGGAATTACTAATGAATTCAATGGAATCCTAACATCATCCTGAGAACTATCATATCTTATTAATCTCAATCCTTCTTGCTCAGCAACTGCATCATATTCCCTAGTTAGAGCTGCACTTTCCCAATAAAAAGTATCTAAAAGAAGTAATTTCCTTTCCGGCACTAAGAGAGAAAATATATCAATGTGTTGATACTTCTGATCAGAATATAATCTAACATCAGAAGGAATGTTTACACAACCACTTCTGTCATGAAAACAACCAGATGGTACAACATGAATCCTTATTCCCGGAAAATGTTTTCTTCCTTCAGCAACAATTGCTTCTTTAATTTGATCATAGGTTGGAATATTTGGTAATGAATCATAAATATCTGTATTCACACAAACCATATCTGAAACCAAAAGAAAGTCATCACCTAATAAAATAAATCCTCCTTCCCCAAATGATCTACTACTAAGACAAGCAGGAAAATCACTTTTAACATACCTCCCATTAAAATAAACATAATGATCCCTAGGCCATGCATGACAAACATGAGAAAGCTTTGTTGCGTTTATCCCATGATCAAGGAGTGTTCTATATATACCATCTTGGCCACCAATTCCTAATCCAACAATAACCCCCAAATCACTATCCATAAAGTAAAAGAATAATATTCCATTTATAAAGATTAGTGTTAAAAAAAATTATTCACTAATTATCTTCACACCACTAGAAGTTCCAATACGAACATTATCATAACCAATAACACTAACAAACTTTTCAACATCTTCTTTTGTAGAAATCCCACCAGATGGCTTAATGCCAACATTAGTTCCTTTAGTAATAGAATAAATTAATTTAATATCTTCAACTCTTGCTCCTTTAAACTTATCACTTCTTTTCTCAACAACAGGACTATTCTCACAAAGAGCAAAACCAGTTGAAGTTTTAACAAAAACATGCAATAATGAATAAACATTTGCTAACTCTACAATAATTTCTGTTGCTTTCTTAATCTCTTCAGTTGTTAAATAAGTTGTTTCTAATATTACCTTTAAACTTAATGATCCAATCTCATCCATTCTCTCCATTATCAAATCAAGATCTGTTCTAAACCCTCCAATATCATTTTTTAACAAAGAAATATTAATCACAATATCAATTTCATCTGCTCCTTCTTTAACAGAAAATTCAATCTCTTTAATCCTAGATTCAGTTGTACTCATACCATGCGGAAAATCAACAACAGAAGCAAGATGTAGTTTAGCATTCTCTTGCTTAGCCACAGAAATAAAGCAAGGATATGTACAAAAACTAGCAAAACCATACTTAACAGCATCTTTAACTGCCTGAACTACAACCTCATTAGTAACATTCGGCCCTAATTTAGTATGATCAATAATATTAGCAATATCCATAATAAAAGTAATATATCAATCATATTTAAAATATTCTAATAGTAAACAATTTAAACCATTAAACTATTAAAAAAACAAAATGAACAAATTATTCTTTACAAAAGATCTAAATTTAAAAAATAACTATGAATTTTTATTAGATTATTTCAAAAAACACTTCAAAGAAAACACCAGAGTAGCAATTAAGATGCATATGGGTGAACAAGGTAATAAAACTCATTTAAAAGCAGAAGATGTTCAACCTATTATTGATATTTTGAAAGAACTAAAAACAGAACCATTTATTGTTGAAACACCAACAAGATATCCTGGTGGAAGATATACTTCTGAAGATTATTTTAACACAGCAAGAGAAAATGGTTTTAAAGAAGAAGTATTAGAATGTCCAATTATAATTACAGATGAAGGTGAAGATATTAGAACACCTCACATGAAATTTGAAGTATGTAAGGAAATGTACGATGTTGAATATATGGTTGTACTATCACATGTAAAAGGTCATGGTTGTAGTGGATTCGGTGCTGCAATTAAGAATCTTTCAATGGGCGGTGCAACAAGAAAGTCAAAAGGTGACATGCATGCATTAGGTGAACCAGAATTATGTGGAGAATGCAAATTATGTAAAACATGTGAAAAATTATGTCCATTTAATGCAATCAAAGTTGATGATAAATGGAAATTAGATACGGGGCTTTGTTTTGGTTGTGATATTTGTGTTGACAACTGTCCTCATCATGTTTTAAAACCAAAGATTGCATCATTCGATGAATTATTAGCAGAAGGTGCATGGGCTTCTGTACATAATAAGAAAAAAATAATTTATATTAACATGTTAAAGAGAATTACACAATTTTGTGATTGCCATGCTGATTCAGGTGAGTGTGTAACAGACGACATAGGAGTTCTTATCGGTGAAAATGCAGTAGCTATTGATCAAGCTTCTCTTGATTTAGTCAATGAACAAAAGAAAAACATATTCATTAAGAAAAACCACAAAGACCCTGCATTACAAATTAACTTTGCAGAAAAGTTAGGCATGGGTAAGAGAGAATATGAGTTGGAAGAGATTTAGTTAATTATTCTTACTTCTTGTAATTAATAGAATTTATATATTAAATATAATTATTAAACCCTATGAATGGAAAACAAATTGGGGCCATAATAGGATTAATTTTTGTATTATTATTAATGATGGGGTTAGTTCCATGGATAATTAAAAATGCTTCTGATCCAGGAAACACAGATAACTTAGATGAAGGAGTTAATATTATTGTAGATTCTGTAATTCCTTGGTGGTTAGACACATTAGTTTGGTTAGCAGGAGTACCAGGAATAATAGGTACCATGTTAGTTATTGGCTTTATTTTCTTCCTTAAATGGATAGGAGAGATAGGAAAATGAAATCCCACAAAAATCATAAAAAAAATTATCAAGAATTTCTTAATCTTTTTAATGAAAAGGACATAAAGATCATTAATAAATTTATCAAAGAAAAATACATAACGGAAAAGCAGTTATTAAGAATAGCAAACAAAAGCTTCCAAATCAAACCAGGTTCAAATTCTTCAAATAGCAAAAACAGTGCCAAAAAAATGCTTTTATCTCTTTCATTTGTAATAAATAGTGGAATAAAGGAAAAAGATCCAAAAAGCTATGAAAATTTTATTAAAAGATTAATGAAGGAAAATGGGATAGATGCTGCTGAAGAAATGATAGCACATAATTTTTTATACAATTACTACAAAAACTATGAAATAATTATGCCTTTATTCTCAAAGAATCCTGATGGTCATATAAAAAATAATAAAGAAGAAATACATGTAGAAATAAAGACAAGAAATCCTGAAATATTTAAAAAATTAGAATGTTTCTGGAAACTAATTACAGCCTCTTTAAAAAAAATTGAATATTCAACTAAAAAAAAGATATTCTGTAATATAAAAATAAACAAAATCAATAAGTTTAATGATAAAATTATATTTGAAGAAAAAGAAGATTTTTCTGTATTAATGAATAAATTAAAAAACATTGAACCACCAGAATATCCAAATATATTTTGTGCCAAGAGAAAATCTCAAAATATAACATACAATATAGAATTAACATATTTTAAAGAAACTCCTCAAAACAAATTAATTATGCCATCTGAATTTGTAGATAATTGTCTATTTTATACTGGGTTTTGTAAATCATATAATAAAAAGTTTTATGGTGGCTTTCACATCAATCTAACATGTTCTAATGAAGTAAAAAGATTTTTGTCGAAAAAGATTATTGAAAAAAGTTTACAAAGTAAGAACATTCCAAAAAGAGGAATAATTGTCCTATATTTTAATAATCTAACAAATAAACATCTTTCAAAAATGATACATGAAATCTCTGAAGGTTATATCCAAAAAAGACCTAATAAAGCAATAATAGGGATAAAAGAAAGCATAGATAGTAAAAAATCCCAAGCTATTGGTAAAGAACTTGCAATTGGGAACAATCTTAAAAAAATATTAAATAAACTTAAAAAATAATTAGCCACATTCAATAATTAAGTAATAAATTCTTCATCCTCCCTCCATCTCCCTTCCTACTAACACACAACTCATAAAACTTAGTTCCATTTCCATTATAACATGGACCATATATCTTTGATTTAACATCTAAGTAATCAAACAATAGTTTAGATAATAATTCAACATTCTTTCTGTATTTAGAACAAATTCTAATTCTCTTTTGACATTTAATTCGATCCCTAAGAAAATCTAAAACATCTTTCTTAGAATTAAATTTCCAATTATAATCAACATAAGATTCAATTGCTTGTCCTAAAATATTCTTTTTCTTAGGATGAAGAAAACCAATCTTTTTCTCATAATTAATTAAATTTTCTTTACCATAAATTAATAATCGATAAATATTCTCTTTCTTCTTAAATTTTGAATTAATTCCAAACTTCTCTAATGCCTTCTTTATTTGTAAAATACCTTTATAATTCACAGAATCAAGACCAATATGTCTATCAACTGCGTTTCTATTATGGACCCATCCTTCACAATCAAAAAATGCTCTTAACCAAAAAGCTAAATTTTTCTTAGATAATTTTGGCAAAATCCATTCTCTTGAATAATAAGAATAATCTTTTGTAAAAATAAAGTATAATTCTTTTCTTTGAACAACAGTTCTTCCATCCTTACATCTTCTTGGTTTAACACCAAATTCAGAAAAAAACCTCATTTCAAAATCTACCAACAATTCATTACACATATTCCTAAATCCAATATAATAATATTTTGATTTTCCTTCAGGATTTCTAATTACATAACCATCAGCACAAAGATATGCATGAATTGCAGATAAGTTTTCATTAAATTTCATTTTTAATCACCAAATAGCTTACGCTGAAATATTCTGAATGATTTCCGGAAATAACTGTAAAATGTCCGGGAATTATAATCTAAATGTTGAAAAATCAATAAATGATTAAAAATAAGAAAACAAGCTGTAATAAATATGTTTTGTATATATGATTAAAACCTTTAATTAAGAATTAAAAATAACAAAAATCTTATTAATATAAAGGTAATATTTATATAAGACAAGAATAGCCAAATTCTCAAGGAGGTAATTATAATGGATCTAAAAAAGATAGGAGAAAACATATGGGAACTTCCTAAACAAGGTAATATGCAAGTCCCAGGAAGAATATTTGCTTCAGAAAAACTCCTAGAAGTAATTAAAAGAGACAAATCATTAGAACAAATTCGTAATTTAGCACACCTTAAAGGAATCCAGAACGCTGCATTTGCTATGCCAGATGCACACCAAGGATATTTAGCTTAGTTAATTCTATCTAGACCACAAATGGTTTTCCTATCGGTGGTGTTGCTGCATTCGACATAAATGAAGGAATAATTTCACCAGGTGGAGTTGGTTATGATATTAATTGTAGTGTAAGATTATTAGTCACAAACTTAAAAGTAGATGATTTTCTAAAGAAAAGAACAGATTTTCTTAACAGTGTATTCAGTAATGTCCCAAGTGGTGTTGGAAAAGCTGGAAAAACAAAAATTTCCAGAGACCAATTACTAGAAGTTTTAAAAAATGGTTCAAAATGGGCAGTTAAAGAAGGATATGGTAAAAAAGAAGATTATCAAAAAACAGAAGATGAAGGATGTTTACCAAAAGCAGACCCTCATACAATATCAGACAAAGCAATTAAGAGAGGGATACCACAATTAGGCAGTTTAGGTGCAGGTAACCACTTCTTAGAAATGCAAAGAATACAAGAGATCTTCGACGAGAAAACAGCAAAAGCATTTGGAATAACAGACCCAGACTGTTTAGCAATTATGGTGCATTGTGGATCTAGAGGATTAGGTCATCAAGTTGCATCTGATTACATTAAAAAAATGGAAGAAAAGTATGGACATAAACATCTTCCAGACAGAGAACTAATCAATGCTCCAATTCAATCAGAATTAGGTCAAGATTATTATAAAGCAATGAGTTGTGCATCTAACTTTGCATTTGCAAACAAACAAATGATAACTCATTGGATAAGAGAATCAATGGAAAAAGTATTTGGTTCTATTGATGTTAACCAAGTCTATGATGTTTGTCATAATATTGCAAAGATGGAAAAGCATGTTATTGATGGTAAAAAACAAGAAGTATGTGTACATAGAAAAGGTGCAACTCGTTCTTTCGGACCAGGAAGAGAAGAAATTCCTGAAGTTTACAGATCAGTTGGTCAACCAGTTATTATACCAGGAAGTATGGCAACAGGTTCATATTTACTAGTTGGAACAAAAAAAGCAGAAGAAATCAGCTTTGGTTCAACTGCCCATGGTGCAGGAAGAGTAATGAGTAGAAAAGAAGCAACAAGCAAATTCAGAGGAGAACAAGTAAAAGCAGATATGAAAGAAAAAGGAATTGAAGTAAAATCTGCAAGTTGGAGAGGACTAGCTGAAGAATGTTGTCATGTTTACAAAGACATTGAAGAAGTCATTAAAGTAAGTCATGAGTTAGGTATTGGAAACAGAGTTGTTAAATTTGTACCAATAGGAGTAATCAAAGGATGATTAAACTATTCACAGATTGGTTGTTATTCTCATTACTGAACTTAGATCCAACAACTAAATTAAGTGAATCATTACATTTCTTTATCTATGATTCAATAAAAATTATTATCTTATTATTTTTAATCGTTGCAATAATTGGTTTTCTAAGATCATACATCTCAGAAAATAAGATTAAGAAATTCATTAAAAAAAGAAAATATGGATCTGCTAATTTAGTAGCCTCATTGTTTGGAGCATTAACTCCTTTCTGTTCTTGTTCATCTATTCCATTATTTATTGGATTTATTGAAGCAGGCATACCATTAGGTGTTACATTATCATTTTTAATAACATCTCCACTAGTTAATGAATACGTCGCAGTCATTATGTGGGCAATGTTTGGTTGGAAAGTAACAGTAGCTTACATAATTACAGGAATATTAATTGGTGTTATAGGAGGACTAGTAATTGGATGGCTTAAATTAGAACATCTTATTGAAAAAAAGATTTGTTCTTGTTGCGGAGATAGTAAATGTGGACCAACTAAAAAGAAAAACACATTCAAAACATTAAATTCAAGAATATATTTTGGAATAGACGAAGCAGTCAAAATAACTAAACAAATTTGGCTTTGGATATTAATTGGTGTAGGATTAGGAGCTGCAATGCATGGTTATATCCCTGAAGAATTAATTAGCAAAGTATTAGAAACAACAGGGATTTTCTCAGTACCTTTAGCAGTATTAATAGGAATTCCACTCTATGCAAACTGTGCTGCAATAGTACCTATTGCAGTTGTTTTATTTGAAAAAGGTTTTCCAATTGGAACAGCACTTGCATTTATGATGGCTTCAGCTGCATTATCTCTTCCAGAAGCAGTTATACTAAAGAAAATAATGAAAACAAAATTAATAATAACATTCTTTACCATAGTTGGAATAAGTATTTTAGTTATAGGATATCTATTTAACATCCTTGGCTCATTCCTTATTTAGAAATCACACATACAATCATTACATTCTTGTTTACAATCTATCTGTTTTTTATTATAATAATCAATATTAAGAGGTAAAACTAAATCTTTTGAAGTAGTTATAACAATATTCATCTCAATTTCTTTAACTTTAGGATTACTTCTTAAATGATGATTCACAATACCTTCTAATCTTTTCAAATCAGTCGCTGTAAAAAATAAACAAAGATTATGTTTTCCAGATGTAATCAATGCATTAATAAAAAAAGGACAATCTTTAAAATCATCAACAATAGCGTTTGCATCAGTTGTATTAATATCAATCTTTGCTAAGTGTAAATCAACTGTTTTAAAATTAACACCAACAGTATTTTGCAATAAACCTTTTTCTTTTAACTTTCTTATTCTAGCACCAACAGAAGGTTGACTTAATTTAATTTGTTTAGCAATTTCTTCTTGTGAAATCTCTGGATTATTTTGAAGCATAATTAAGATACTGTTATCTCTATCATCTAAACCAAGTTTTTCATTAAACTTAATTCTCTTCTTAAAATCATCAATTTTCTTAAACATATCATTCTTTGGCATCATGCATCAAAGATAAGTACAACAAGCTTATTTAAATATTTTTCTTTTAATATATAAGTAAAACCATCAAGAAACACATAAACTAAATGAGTTAGTTTTATATAAGCTCCTGCAATAAATAACCTTAGAACATGCTGTGTCCCTTTACAGGGAAGGCCTTCATCTAATCCTACCCTGTAGATGGGGCCAACACATCTCCGAGGTGAAAAAAATGACACAAAATATAATTTGTAAAAAAGGAAAATGCATAGATAAAGGAACATTAGACAATCAATTCTACACATTATTCAACAAGAATAATATTGTAGAACGGATTCAAATTGATCTAATAAGAAAAAACACAAGGTGATAAAAATGTTGTATGAACTATTAAAAAAATCATATGGTAAATACCAAGTAAAACCAAGAAGAAAATCAGTATATGAGATTTCAAGCTATAACACAATATACAATTAATAATAATAATAATAATAATAATAAGATAGCAGCTGCTTGGTTTCTGACCTCTTTCTCCAAGTAGTTGCTTTCTTAAAATAGGTGATAAAATGAAAAAGAATATATGTTTCACCTGCTTTGAAAAGATTGAAAATGGAGATGAAGATGCAGAAAAACATTGTAAAGAATGTAACTTATTAAATAAGAAACAACAATCAAAAAAATTTCAGAAAATATTAAATAAGAATGGTATCAGAATAGAATAATAGAGGTGCATTTATAACATTAATAGAAATATTTTTATATTTCTTTTTTTTAATTAAATAAAATGACAACACTAATAGTATATGCACATCCAAATACCGAAGGACATTGTTCTAATATTCTTAAACAAGTATTAACACAACTAAAGAAAAGAAAGAAGAAATACGAAGTTCTTGATCTATACAAATTAAAATATGATCCAATACTGTATGAATCTGAACATTATACAGTAGGAAATAGAAAAGTAAGTAAACAAAACAAAGAAATTCAAGAAAAGATATCTAATTCTAAAAAAATAATATTTATCTACCCTGTATGGTGGAATTCTATGCCTGCAATACTTAAAGGATTTGTTGATAAAGGATTTGTTTCTCACTTTGCATTCAAATATAAAAATGGAATGCCAATTGGAATATTAAAAGGTAAAAAAGCAGCAGTATTTATTACAAGTGGTGCAAATAACTTATTTTCATTCTTATTTTTAGGTAATAGGGCTGGAAAAATAATGAGTAAAGACATTCTTGGATTCTGCGGAATTAAAGCAAAAACATTTCAATTAGGAAATTGTATAAAATTTAATAAAGAAAAAATACCAAAAATTAAGAAATTAGTAAACAATGGTCTTAATTGGTTGTATTAAATATACCTATAATCCATAAGTGAACTATTATAAATAGAATTGATTCCTAACATATAAAATGGTAAAAAGAAAAATAATCAAAATAAATGAAGAAAAATGCAATGGATGTGGTTTGTGTATTCCAAACTGTCCAGAAGGAGCACTACAAATAATAGATAACAAAGTTAGATTAATCAGTGATTTATTCTGTGATGGACTTGGTGCATGTATTGGACATTGTCCTGAAGGAGCAATTACTATAGAAGAAAGAGAAGCAGAAGTATATGATGAAAAAAGAGTCATGGAAAACATAATAAAAAAAGGTCCAAATACAATAAAAGCTCATCTTGAACATTTACAAGAACACAATGAACAAGAATTCTTAAAACAAGCATTAGAAGTTTTAGAAGAAAAAAGTATAGAAAATCCATTAAAAGAAAAAGTTGAAAAGTTCTCTAAGCCATGTGGTTGTCCAGGAACAAAAATGATGGACTTTTCTAAAGAAAATAAAGAACAAAATAATGAAACAGGAAAAAGAAGTTCACAACTAAGACAATGGCCAATTCAATTACATTTAGTATCACCATTGGCCCCTTATTTCTTAGAAAAAGATGTTCTTCTTACTGCAGATTGTGTTGCATATGCATTAGCAGACTTTCATAAAGAACATCTAAAAGGCAAAAGTTTAGCAATTGCTTGTCCAAAATTAGATAAAGATCAAGAAATATACATAGATAAGATAAAAACATTGATAGACAAAGCAAAGATCAACACATTAACAGTTATGACAATGGAAGTTCCATGTTGCCAAGGTCTTATTGAAATGGCAAAACATGCTTCTGAAAAAGCTCAAAGAAAAATTCCAATTAAATCAATAAGAGTTAGTATACAAGGAAAAATCATAGAAAATAAGTGGTTGTAAAAATCTGAACGAGTGTGTCTCATATTAACCGTAAGTTATTAATACTAAATACCACTCTTATAATACAATGAATCAAAAACAAATTGGAATTATTTTATTAATTGTCTCAGTAATCTTAGCTAGTTTTGTCTATATGGTTCAAAGTGAAAATGAAGCATATGCTAATGAATACATGACAAAAGAAGGAACATGTTATTTAGAAGACGGAACTTGTCTTCATAAGGAAAACCTCCCACTTTATATATTCGGCTGGGCTGTTTCTGGAGCATTAATCCTATTTGCTATCTACCTATTATTTATTGATAAAACACAACAAACACTAGCAAAACAACATCTTGAAGTAAGTTCAGCATTAAAAGAAGCAAAAAGTAAAGAAAAAGAAAAGGATGAATTTCATGCATTCTTATCTGGATTTAATGAAGATGAGCAAAAAGTATTGAAAGCAATAAAAGAACAAGATGGAATAAAACAATCAACACTTAGGTATAGAACAGGAATATCAAAAACATCATTATCATTAATGTTAAAATCATTTGAAAAAAGAAAATTCATTTCAAGAAAACCTTCTGGAAAAACAAAACAGGTTTATTTAAGAAAAAAATTCTAAAAATGAAAATATTAATCATAACACCATCCTACTATCCAAGAGTTAGTGGTAATGCTGTTGATACAGAAAGAATAAAACAAGGATTAGTTCTAAAAAAACACAAAGTATTGATAGTTACTCCAGATGATTATAAATTAGATAAGATTAAAAAATTCAATCCAGACATAATTCATGCATTCCATGCATATAAAAGCAGAATTGGACTTGAGATTTCTAAAGAATTAAACAAACCATTAATCACAACAATAACAGGAACAGACATAAACAAAGACATTCACAACAATAAAAAGATAAACAGCATAAAAAAAGTCCTAGAACATTCATCTACAGTAACATTCATCTGTAAAGGGATTAAAAAAGAAGCAGAAAAAATACTTGACATAAAAAATAAAACAAAAGTTATTATGAAAGGTATCCCAATCATAAAAGAAACAAATTTTAACTTAAGACAAGAATTCAAATACACAAAAGATCATTTCTTAATTATTTTAATAGGAGGAATCAGACCAGTAAAAAATAACATATTCCCAATTAAACCAATAAACAAACTCAATTCAATATACACGAACATAAAATTACTATTTATTGGTCCTATTTTAGATAAAAAATATGGAAACAAACTAAAAAAAGAGGTATCAAAAACAAATTTTGCCAAATATTTAGGAAAAATTAAAAGAAAAGATATCAAAGGAGTGTATAAAGAAGCAAATATAATAATTAATAGTTCTGATTCTGAACAATGCTGTAATGTTGTATTAGAATCAGCATCATTAGGCATACCAACAGTAGTTTCTGAAATCCAAGGAAGCTATATATGGACAAAAGGAAAAACCAAGATTAAACATTATGAAAAAGATAATAAAGAAGAATTCTACAAGATAATTAAAAAATTATATGAAGATAAAGAATATAGGAAAAAAGCAGGAATAGATGCTAGAAAAAAGTATGAAGAAATAGTCAATAACAAAGAAATCCAAGATTATATCAAACTTTACAAAAAATACGTTTTAAACGTTCTGGGACAATAATTCTTACAATACAAACGTTTTTACCCTATTAATTCTAACGAATGGTATTAATAAAAGTATCATCTACAAGTGTTTGAGGTGTTCAAATATGAAAGATAATAACACATGTTGTAATTCAAATAACAAAAAAAGTAAAGGATGGTTACAAGGACTTATTTATGGAACAATACCACACATTGGATGCATTGCATTCATCATTGCATCAATATTTGGTGTAACAGTATTAATGCAATTCTTTAAACCAATATTAATGAACAGATACTTTTTTCATGCATTAATTGGTATATCATTATTATTTGCAACACTATCATCTACATTATATTTAAGAAAAAACAACCAATTATCATTAAATGGAATCAAACAAAGATGGAAATATATAACAGGAATGTATGCTTCAACCATAGGAATTAACTTAATATTTTTTATGATTATATTTCCATTGTTAGCAAATGTTTCAATCGGAACACCAACTGGTGCAGCAGTCGCAGATATAGAAGAATTATCATCAATGAGTATTAGTGTAGACATACCTTGCCCAGGACATGCTCCATTAATAACAAACGAACTTAAGACAATTGAGGGAGTAATAGATATTGAATTTAGTTTTCCAAATGATTTCAACATACAATATGATTCAACAAAAACAACAAAAGAAGAAATGCTTAGCCTAGATATTTTTAACACATACCTTGCCACTGTTCTAAGCGAAGATCTCTTTGAAATAGAACAACCAGCTGCAGGAACATGTGGAATAAATGGTGGAGAAGGATGTGGATCATCAACATGTGGTGGAAGTAGTGGTTGTGGTTGTAGCGGATAATCCATAATATTAATAAAGGTGAAAGTATGAATATAATAGTAAGAGAAACAATAAAAACAATATTTGCAGTATGTATTTCATTATCTATTGTTATCTCTACAATTATATTATTCAGTCCAAACACATAAAATGGAAAAAACAACACTCACAATCAAAGGTATGCATTGTGCTAGTTGTGCTATTAACATCTCTAAAAAATTAAACAAAATAAGTGGTGTAAGCAATGCTAATGTTAATTTTTCTACTGAATCTGCAACAATATCCTATAACAAAAATAAAATAAAGAGTAGCCAATTCATATCATTAATAAACAGGATGGGATATAAAACATTCCATAAAAGTAAACATACAAAAAAATCATCAGAAGACTATCAAAAATTAGAATTTCAAAAACTAGAAATATTATTTATCACTAGTTTAATTTTCTCAATACCTATCTTTATTATAGGAATGGTATTCATGTGGATGGGAATAATGCTTCCTTTCCAAGATTATTATTTATGGATACTTGCTACACCAGTACAATTTGTTGTTGGGTGGCAGTTTTACAAAGGAACATGGACAGCTATAAAAAATAAATCAGCTAACATGGACACATTAATCGCATTAGGTACAAGTGCAGCATACTTTTTTAGTGTTTATGCAGTTTTATTCAACCCTAGCTTAGGACAATATTTTGAAACATCTGCAATATTAATTACATTAGTATTAATGGGTAAATTATTAGAAGCAAAAGCTAAAGCAAGAACATCTGATGCAATTAAAAAATTAATGGGATTAAGTCCAAAAACTGCTATTGTTATAAGAAAAGGTAAAGAAATAAGGATTAAGATTGACGACGTTGTCATGAATGACATAGTATTAGTTAAACCAGGTGAAAAAATACCAGTAGATGGAATTATAATTGAAGGACATTCTTCAATTGATGAAAGCATGATAACAGGAGAAGGTATTCCTGTTGAAAAAAAGAAAGGAAATACTGTTGTTGGAGCAACAATAAATAAACATGGTGCATTTAAATTTAAAGCAACAAAAGTTGGAGAAAACACAACATTATCAAGAATTATTAAATTAATCGAAGATGCACAAGGAAATAAAGCACCAATTCAAAGATTTGCAGACATGATTTCTGCATATTTTGTACCAATAGTAATAGCTATTGCAATAATCACATTTTTAACATGGTATTTGGGATTTAATAAAGAAATTTCTTTTGCATTAATAACAGGAGTTGCTGTACTTGTAATTGCATGTCCTTGTTCATTAGGATTAGCAACACCAACTGCAATAATGGTTGGAACAGGTAAAGGTGCACAACAAGGAATCTTAATCAAAGGTGGAGAAGCATTGGAAACTGCACATAAATTAAAAGCAGTTGTATTTGATAAAACAGGAACAATAACAAAAGGAACACCAGAAGTAACAAATATATTAGCATTTAAATCAACTGAAAAACAAATATTACAAATTGCTGCATCAATTGAAAATCAATCTGAACATCCATTAGCTGATGCAATTGTAAAGAAAGCAAAGAAAAACAAATTAAAATTAAAAAAAGTATCTAATTTTAAAGCAATTCCAGGTCATGGAGTTACTGCAACATTCGCAAACAAGAAATATTATTTTGGTAATACAAAACTATTAGAAAAAATAAAAATAACAAAGAAAGTACAAACACAGCTTCATAACTTAGAAGAACAAGGAAAAACTGCAATGATACTTAGTTGTGGAAAAAAGGTTTTAGGAATAATCGCTGTTGCTGATACTATCAAAGATACATCAAAAATTGCTATAAAGAGATTACATAAAATGAAAATAACTACATTTATGATTACTGGTGACAATCAAAGAACAGCAAAAGCAATTGCAAAGCAAGCAGGTATAAATAATGTATTTGCTGAAGTCCTACCAGAAGATAAAGCAAAGTATGTTAAAAGATTACAAAAGAAATACAAGGTTGCAATGGTTGGAGATGGAATCAATGATGCCCCAGCATTAGCACAAGCTGACATTGGTATAGCAATGGGTTCAGGTACAGATGTTGCAATGGAATCAGGAAACATTGTATTGATGAAGAATGAATTATTACATGTTGCAAAAGCAATTAAACTAAGCAGATTAACAATGTCAAAGATTAGACAAAACATGTTTTGGGCATTATTCTATAACATAATGGGCATACCAATTGCCGCAGGAGTCTTATATCCAATAACAGGATGGTTATTATCTCCTATAATAGCAGGAGGAGCAATGGCATTAAGTTCTGTTAGTGTTGTTAGTAACTCATTGTTGTTAAAATATAAGAAATTATAGTAATCTTTATTAATAATCTAATCAATAAGAACAATAATGAAGAAAATAACAATATTGCTATTAATTATCTTTATCCTTTCTTTAAGTATGGTATATGCAGAAGATCTAGATATAAAAGGAATATTTACTGAAGCAATGGCTGAATCTGATGATATGCCTGACTTTTTAAGAGATACAATGTATCAAAATGACATTAATCTAATACTTGAAGATACTGGAGAAACATATGGAATATCAATGCAAGATAATGAAGTAATTGATGATGGCTTTGAAGATCCAGAATATTTAATATACACAACGACTAGTGTTATTGAAAGAATAAGTGAGTCTGATGATAAAGGTAACGAAGTATTAAAAGCTCTAGTTGATGATGAAATAAGATTAGACGGTGTTGGAATAATTAACACAATAAAAGGTTATATCATGAATCTCCTCTCTGATTTAATCCTTCCTAAGATGATTGCAGAACAAGGAGAAGTCTTTGAAAGCTCTTAATTATTAAAAAACATTTATAAATCCTATTTATTTCTTTAAGAATATGAAAACAGAAGAATTACATAAAAAGCTTTCAACTAATGAGTTCAAAAAATATATTGAGAAAAAGGTTAGAAAGACTATTAGAAAATATAAATTATGTACTCAGAAAGATAAGATAGCAATGGCTGTATCTGGTGGAAAAGATTCAACTGTTTGTCTATATTTATTAAAACAACTAGGTTATAATATTGAAGCAGTCACTATTGATCCTTCAATAGGAAAATATACACAAATAAATATTGATAATATCAAAGAAGTATGTAAAAAGTATGATATAAAATTACATATTGTTTCTTTTAGAGAAGAATTTGGTGCATCATTATGTTACATTAGAGATGTGCTTAAATCAAAAGGATACAAATATTCATCTTGTATGATATGCGGAATTCTAAAAAGATATTTATTAAATAAATTTGCAAAAAAAATGAAGTTTGATTGCTTAGTTACAGGGCATAACTTGGATGATGAAGCTCAAGCATTTTTAATGAACATATTTAGAAGTGATACAAAGCAAGCATTAAAACAAGGACCAGTATCAGGTACAGCATCATCAAAGAAATTTGTAAAAAGAATAAAACCTTTGTATCTTATTCCAGAGAAATATATAGAAAAATATTCTAAGTTAATGAAATTTCCAGTTAATTATGAACAATGTCCTTGTTCAGTTGGTGCTTACAGAAAAGAATACAAAGATATGCTTAATAACTTTGAAAAAAGACATCCTTCTATTAAATTTAACATTGTTGGCTTCCATGAAAAGTTGATTATGCCTTTGAAAAAGAAACAACCAAAGGTTAATATTGCAAGTTGTGAAATCTGCGGAGAAGCAACAGCACAAGAAATCTGTAAGACATGTCAGTTATTAGTTTGTTTAAAGACAGATAAGAAATGTAAAAAGTGTTAATAAATCAATTAAATTTATATAATTAATATACTAAAATATAATAAATTGGTTAAAAAAGAGTTAATAGACTGGGCAAAGGACAATAAAAAAAAAGGATATTCTAAAAAAGACATAGAAAAATCTCTAACTTCTTCTGGATATAATAAAGACACAATTAATGAAATACTTAAAGAAGTATACAAAAAAAAAAGCAAAACCAAGTTAATAATAACAATTAGTATTGTTTCTATCATAATTATTGCTCTAATTGGAACATTACTATATCTTAATTATCAAAAAAGTAACCAACCAATTGATAATGATGAAATAATCATAGAACCTACTGAACTTATTCCTGAAACAGATATAGAATATGATATATCATGGACTTCTTTAAATGGCCCTCCAGGAGGAAACCCTATAGAATTAATACAAAACCCAGATTCACCTTATGAACTATATAGTTTATTTACTGGTAGCAAGGTTTACAGATCAGATGACAAAGGTGAAACATGGCATACAATAGATGAATTAAATATTCTAAATGCAAGATCTATAGAAATATATGAAAATGATCTTTTCATTTGTGGAAATGGATTCAATTATTTTAATTATCAAGAAAATATTGTAGAAATTGATGATATTGCATGTGACAATATTATTGTAAGTAATAATAAGATTTTTGTATCTGAACATTCAACTGAATTATCAAACATTAAAATATATTATTCTGATTTGAACAACAATGAAATAAATCTTAAAGAAATAACACCATCTGAAAATGAGTTAAATGATTTACAACTACCTTCAAAAGATACTGAATATGAACATAAAATAGAGATTATAGATATTGAAGCAAATGAAGATAGATTCATATTAGCAATTAGATCATATGTTGATGGAAGTGGAGAAGAAACAAATGGATATTTATATTCATCAAAAGACCAAGGTAGAACATGGTCAAAAATTGATTTAGACATAGATGAAGATATTATCCCTGTAAGTATAGTTGTTGACCCAGATAATTCACAACACATATTCACATTATGGGAAAGTAATGTACATCATGAATTGCTATTTCCATTAAGTGAATTCATTTGGGAATCATTTGATAATGGAAAGACATGGGAAAGATTCACCAATAGCAATGAAGATTGTAATAGTGTTACAGACATTGGTTTTGCTGGAGAAAATTATTACTTCCTACTTCCATTTGACTCAAAAATATTAAAATACACAGATAATGACTATGAAGAATTTGATATGCCCCATATTGATCAATATTATGAGATAGAATTTAATATTGATAAGATCATAGTTGACAAAGAAGATCCAAACATAATTTATGGAAAAACAGGAGAGATCTGGGCATTAGGAATTGTTAAATCTGAAGATGGAATGCAAACATGGGAAAAAATGGATTCAACAATTATAAAATCAAATCCAACAATAATAAAAACACATCCTACTGATCCAAACATAATTTACACATCAGGAAATGTCATTCAAGAATCATATTTCACAACAGACAATGGAAAAACATGGAACCCATTTACACCAACTAATACTGGAGATGAAGTTACTATTGATCCATTCAATCCAGATCATATATTATTAATGGATGAAAGTACAAACATGTATGAATCAAATGATGGTGGAATTAGTTTTACAAAAGATAAAAGTGGTTTTACTTCAGCAAAGATTCTTGATTTAGAAGTGGAAAAAAACGGATTAATCTATGTATCTAATATTGGATTAGGCATTTCAAAATTTGAAATAGGTGATGGTTGGACTTATATGATTGGTTCATCTGATTATGCATATTCAATTGAAACAGACCCTGATAATGATGAAATATTATATGCTACATACTCACCAAAAGTATTTGAAAATCATTCATCCATATGGAAATATAATGAAGAATATGAGGATAACTTTGGATGGGAAGAAATACTAAGAATAGAAAATTCAACAGGAATAACTACATTAGAATTTGATCCATCTAATTCAAATCAGATCTACACAGGAATTGTAGGGGACAAAGGTTTAATTTATTCTAGCAATGACAAAGGAAATACATGGGAAACCATTAATGGATATTTTACATTCGCAACAATCCATGAACTAACAACAGATCCAAATAATGAAAAAATTGTTTATGCAGCACCATGGGGAGGTGGATTATTTGTTTCACATGATTATGGTCAAAGATGGAGTGAAATAGAAACACCAACAATATCAATAATAAAAGTAATAGTTGATCCGACAGACTCTGATCATATCTACATAGCAGATAGAACAAAACCAAATATATATGAAACATTTGATTCAGGATCAACATGGTCAGAACTTATTACATTAGATCAGGATAAATATTATAGAATAAGTGCAATGGGATTACATAATGGAGATGTTTATTTCTCTGTATTTAATAAAATCAATGGAATTATTTCTCTTTTTGATTTAATTCTAAATGGACCAATGAGTGGAACAAGCTTTAGATATGATGGATCATTAACAGAACTAGGAGGAGACATAGAAAAAGTTGTGTTAGATTTCTTCTCTACTGAAGATAATTTATACGCAGTTGGACATATTATTGGAATATTTAGATTAGAAGGAGATGATTGGAAAGATATCTCAAAAGATCTTCCAGACATCGGCTTTAATAACATTATTGTTAATGAAAATAATGAAATTTATGTAACAGGTGCTTCTGACATTGATACTAATGGGAATTTTAGAGTAGATGGAGATACAAGTATTACTGAAGAAATTTACAAAAGTGATGATAATGGAATTACATGGTATCCTATATTAGAACAAAATAATTTATTCAGTAGTCCAACTAAAAAATTATTACAACACCCAACAAACAATAATATATTTGTTGCTGCAACAAGTAATGGCATCTTTATTTCAACAGACAAAGGAGAAACATGGAATGAGGAAAACAATGAACTGAATTTTAAAAATATTGGTTCAATGAGTGTAACTGAAAACTATATTTATGTTGGAACATTAGGTGGTGGTGTATATACTGGAGAAATAAACAATGATAATAGAATTAGTTGGAAAGAAAGCACAGGACCTTATCCAGAAATATATAATATCCAAATAAAAGTAGATCCAAATAATCCAGAAACAATTTATGCTACAGCTTATCCAGGTGGTGTTTTCAAGTCGACAAACAGAGGAGAAACATGGAATGAGGCTAATTTTGCAATGCCAAGCTTTGAAGTCAAAGATCCAAAAACACAAGGATATTATAGTTTAGAAATTGATCCCAATGATTCAAATATACTATACTTAGGAATATTTGGTAAAGGTGTTTACAAATCAGATAATGCAGCAGGAACATGGATTCCAATGTACGGAACAATGGGAAGAAATGCAGAGATAATGCAAAAAGGAATAACAAAAATTAAAGTTGACCCAACAAATTCAAATAATATTTATTTAGCAACATCAGATAGTGGATTATATTTTTCAGATGATGCAGCAAAATCATGGACAAAATTTAATAATGGATTAAATACACTAGACATAAGATCATTAGATATAGTCTCCTCTTCAAATGATGATTTCATAGATGACTTTGAAGAAGGAAACGCAGATAATTGGGAAGTAGATGGAGGATGGTCTGTTAGTAATGAAGACAGTAATTATGTTTTTGAAGGAATTGGACATGAATGGGCAAGAACAGGATTAGACGAATGGCAAGATTATTCTTTCAAAACCAAAGTTAAATTATTAGAAGGAAGTCTTCACATAAATACAAGAATTTGTGATGAAGGAAGATATTATGTTGAATTTAGTGAAGATGGAATTAACCTTGGTAAAACAATTAATGATTGGAGTGAACATAATGAAGTAGATTATTTTAATGAAGAATATAATTTAAATCAATGGTATGAAGTAAAAATAACTGTAAATGATAACAACATAAAAGTTTATGTTGACGATGAATTAAGAATAGAATACACTGATAATGACCATCATGAAAGTGGTTCAGTTGCTTTTGAATCATTAGATAATTCAAATGTTTATATTGATAATGTCGAAGTTATATTAGAACAAGATGAAACCACCAAAGTATATGCAGGAACTGCAGGATATGGATTATATGCTTCTGATGGTGAAGAATGGGGAAATCAAGGTAGAACATTAGGTAGTGGTTTTTGGAGTGCTTGGGACAGAAGAATGTATCAATTTGGTTCAATAAAATTTGATCCTGTTCTTCAAGACAAAGTTTATTTTGGACATTTCCCTGGTGGATTTTATAGCAGTGAAGATGGAGGAAAATCATGGAAAGATTCAAGTTTAGGATTAGGAAATGATGGAATCTTTTCATTAACAATAGATCCAAACGATCACAACACATTATGGGCTGGAACATATAATGGTGTTTCAAAGTCAATAGATGGAGGACAAACCTGGAAAATAAAAAGTAATGGAATGCCTTCTGAGCAATGGCCATACACAATTGCAATTGATAGTGATAACACAAACATAATGTATGTATCAACAAAGAATGGACAAAATATGGGTTTTTGCGAAAGAAATGAGTTTTGTGGAGTTGTTATGAAATCCATTGATGGAGGAGAGACTTGGTTTGAAATAATGACTGGTTTAAATGAAGAAAGAGAATTTTATAACTTATTAATTTATCCTGAAAATCATAATGTATTATTCTTAAGTACAAGTGATGGAAACTTTATTAGTACAAATGCAGGAAATAGTTGGAATGAAATAAATAATGGATTACCAGATACTTATAATCAAGTAAGAGATAATGTTGCAGATAATTTAGTTATATCAAATGATAACAAGTATTTATATTTAGGACTACAAAATTATGGAGTATGGAAAGCAGAAATTAATATAGAATAATAAAATATTTATATTAATACAATTTAGAAATATAATATGGCAAAAAAACTAAATTTCAAAAAAAAGATTGGATATGTACAAACAGTTCTTGGAGTATTGATATTGATTGCAGCATTAATTTCTATGAGTATGCCTGGATATATAGTAAACAAAATGCAGGACGCACATGTTAACACAAATGAAATGATGCAGGATGCAGATGTAAGCATGGACATTGATACAGTTGAAGGAAACGTTGATCTACAACACTCATTAACAAGAGCAATAGTTGGTCTACAAAACATGGTATTATTCTGTTTACTAGAAGCAGTATTAATCATTCTGTCATTAATGTTAATCTTACAAGGATTAGTTAATGTGAAAGAATGATTACCTAGCAGGAGGAGAAATAGTTCCCCAAAATGTTTGTTCATTTCTTTTACTTTCTTTAATTAATGGAATAAAGAATTCATACAGTTTTTTTAATCCCTTAGTCATTCTATTATGATCTCTAGCAAAATCAATAATTCTTTCTGATATTTCTCCTTCTCTTTCAACAGGTCTTTCCATAGCACTTACTGCTTGCTGATACATAGGTTGTGCATTTCTACCAACTTCTCCATGTGGAGCAAGACCATTACTCATTGGTTCAAATAAAAGTGCAACACCATCAAAAAAAAATGCAGAAACAATCCCTTTTGGTGGTCTAGGATATACATTATCATAGGCAATGCTTCCTTCTAGTTTCACACCACCAGAATAATCATTTCTTAATGCAGTAGCCTTTGCAAGCCTAGTAATAGATTCAAGATCACCTTGAAATCTACAAGTTCTAATTCCATGATTAACAATACCACTTGGAACATCAATAGAGCTTTCTCCAACACCTTTAATCAGTTCATATGCAGCAATTGCCTTTTCTCCAATATCAAAAAAAGGAACAAATCCCACTCTTGGATATTCTTCCAAACGAATTAATAATTTTTTTTCCTGAATATAAACAGCAAACCCAGATGGAAATTTCTGCCCAGCAATAGCCCCATCTATTGTTCTCAATTCAACAGCATCTCGTCTTAATTTATAATGCATATAAGTTCCATTTACCATAATAACAAAGAAATCATGTTTTATTTATAAAGATTCACAAATCAATTATTTTTCCTTCTTTTCCTACATTTATAACTTTAGTATTTCCTAACTTTTCTTCAATACCTTCTGCTTCATGTACATGAGAACATAATAAAATATCTGGTTTTAATTTATCTATTGCTTTCTTTATACCTTTACTTCCTGGAAAGAATTCAGTGAATTTTTCCATCTTTGATTCAGATGGATGAACATGTGTTACCATTATTTTTTTCTTCAAATATTCAACTTTATCAAAACCTTTCTTTAATGTGTCAAAGATTTCATCTTCTTCTAATTGTGCAACACCAATATTAGCACCACCACAACCAAAAATTCCAATATCATCATACTTAACACTATAACCATGAATATTTTTTACACCATAAAATTCTGCAAGAAAATCAGCTGTTGCAAAACTATCATGATTACCAGGAATTAAAAGAACCTTTTGTTTTTTTTCAACAAATGGTTTGATTAAATTATCAGTACTTTGATCAAACTGAGTTATATCTCCACACAATATAACTAAGTCTACATGATTCTTACCTGCCTTTTCTGCTAGCTTTTTAGCTAGTCCTTGATCACCATGTATGTCTCCTGCAGCTAGTATCTTCAATTTATTCACCTAAAATAATAATAAAAGCGCGGGATGGGACTTTCAAAACCAAAGGTTTGAACCTTTTGTTTACTTGAACCCACGATCAGAGGGATCAACAATCCAGAGGGAACCATCACCTCATAGCTCCATAGATTTTGCAGCCTCTTGCCTTAGCCACTTGGCCACCCGCGCAATAAGAACAATGACATTATACTTGATTTATATAATTTTTGCTAAAAAAGAAATATTCCGGTAATCTCGTAATATTTTCTAGATATTTATAAATGGAAAATAAATTATTACGAACATTTTGATGATTCATCCGAATTCTATAAAATACATCCGGAAAAACAGGAATAATTGTTATAAAGAAAGTTAAAATAATAAAATTAAAACAGAAAATTATTTATAGTATAAAATACTACATTTATGTAGTAGGAGTAAAATATGGTATATTTTAATAAAATTTGTCCTACAAAACATTATCTTGAATATCATACAAAAGATGTTCCATGGCAAAAAGTTATTGAATTAATATTCACAATAAAAAATCCTAGAAAAAAAGATAATAAATTTGAAATTGAAAAAAATGGATATTACATCCTATTCAAAATAGAAAACAACACATTATATGTAATTAATGCAAAAAGGAGTTAAAATGAAAACATGCCCAAAATGTAATTCAAGATTAAAAAAGATAAAAGTAGATGTAGCTGGAGCTAAAAATAAAGTAATTAGTTATCAATGTAGTAAATGTGACTATTTTGGCTTTGATTCCAAATCTTCTAAAAAAGTTGTAGAAGAGCTAAGAGAGACTCCACTTAAAATAAAACAGAAAATAGTAAAATTATCTCAAGACAGATTAGGTATTTACTTCAATAAACATGTAGTTAGAAGTCTAAACCTAAAAAAAGGAGAAGAAATATTTCTCTCTGTCCCAGACAATAAACATATTGTTATAGAAGTAAATTAAAAAAAATTATCTCGTAGGACATCTAACTTGTTCAAATTCTCTTTGAAGTTTAGCGTAATCTTCAACACCAAGATTATCTCGTCTTAAAACTTCATCAACTCTATGCACCCATGCAGTTGCAGTAGTATCCATAAGATGCATATCAGCTAAATTACTATGCATAGTTCTAAGAGTATCACTTTGTCTTTCTAAAAAATCACTTCTATTAATAACTCTACTATTAATTTCTCCAGACACATCCTCACCTAAATAATAAGTCTGACCATTCTCTGTAAAACTAACATTCGCAACTGTTGATCCGCCTTCTACATAAAGATCATCAATAAATACTCCATGAAAAGTAACACCAGATCTTGATGCAGTCAATTTAATTTCTCTATCTGTTGCAGGGTGTCCATCGATTCTTCCAAAATCAGGATCATATCTAAGTTCCACATTAACATCATATCCATTTAAACGACCACCCCAACTACCATTAACAACATAACCATTTCTATGATTTACCCTATCTTCACTTAAACATTGATATCCTAATTCTCTCTGTGACAATAACTCAGTTATTTTAACCATATCATCAAGATATTGTTCACCTAATTCTACTCCTCTATCAATATTTTCAACATCTTCTGTTATCTGTTCTCTACCAAGTTGAAAAACAACACTAAGTATTTTTTCTAATGCAATACTTAATTCCTCATATCCTTCAATAGTTGAAAGATAATCACCATCTACATTAGAATTAAATAAATTATCATGTGAAGGAATTGTTCTGTTTCTATCTTGATCAAAGTATGTCATAACACCATGAACAAGAACATGTGGATTTTGAATTGTATCATTACATCCAACTTCTTCTTCTAAAACAAATCCATGTCTTGTAGTAAAATTATGATTATTTAATATCGAACCAAACGCATTACTTGGATCATATTCACCAGATCTAAATTCAATACTAAGTGTTCTATCTTCACAAGATGCTTCATTTTCTTTAAGAGTAACTATAATACTTTGAGTCTGATCTGGATCAGATCGATCAAGAAAAGATCCAGAAACAATATCATTATGCCCAGCTTCTATAGGACTAACAATAACATCACCAGAAGAAACACCTTCTGAATCTAATAAAACATCCATTGCATCTGTTGCCTCATTTAAAACATAAGAAGTTGCAATTCTTCTTCCTTCTTCATGAGTTCCATCTAATCCCTGAACATCTGGTTGTCCACAACCTACTAACAATGTCAATAAACTATAATTCATAATCATTTTTATTCCTCCTTGAAAATATTAAAAATTACTCTTGAACACCTAATGCAGCATTAACCTCTTCAACTAATGGTAAAAAACAATCTTCATTATGACCACAATCATAATTAGGTGCTCTAAGAGGATCATCTGATTTAATCAAAAAATCCATCATATAAGGATGACCATCATCAGTATATACACCAACAGTCACATTCCCACCATCCAATAATGTTACATCAATTGTAGTTGGTAAATAAGAAGGTGACAATTCATCACTAGCAGAATCAATTACATATTGCATTAATGCCTGAACATCATTTCTTTGATATACTTCTGATTCTGGTTGTCTTGCATATTGTGGTGCAAGAGGTCCAATTGTATGTAATTCTCCACCAGATCCTAATATCTCTTCAACTGGCTCATTAATTACAAGCTCTTTAGGTCTTGAAAATCCAAGTTGACCTTGTGAATCAATCAAAGCAAAAATTACTTCATATGTTCCAGGTTCTAAATAAGATACATCCAAGGTATGTTGACCTTGTACAAATTGCCCTGTAATTTCATGACTAGGCAAAACCCATGATTCTTCAGAATCTCTAAAATCATTTCCATTCAAATCTAACCACCCATGATAAACATCTTCATCAGAATCTTTACCACTATAAACAACTTCAACTATACCAGCTGTTTCAATTCTATGAGTTTTCAACATCATAAGTACATTATAAGGAGCATTATCACTTCCTTCTGCTAAAGAATCAACACTACTAATCTCTTTAGCTGCACAACCTGCAACTAATGCTGCAATACTTAAAACCAATCCTGTTCTTATCATACTCATTTTATATACCCTCATTTCTAATATTAAATAAAACACAATTAATTACTACATAGTGAAAAGAGTAATAATATATAAGAGTTTGTCAAGTGTTTATAGTTCAAACACAGAAATAACCAATTAATATTCGATAAAAAGACAAAAATCACTCAAAAACTTTCTGCCAATTATTATAAATAATATTAGCTACTTCCTGTAATTCCATCTCTTTTAACTCAGCTATTTTCTTATAACTTTCGACAACAAAAGCTGGTTCATTTCTTCTCCCAGGAAAAGGGGATAAATAAGGACTATCTGTTTCACAAAACATTTGAGACAAAGGTAACATTTTAACTAATTCTTGAAACTGGTGTGACCTTGTTACATTTGTTGGAATTGTAAAATACCATCCATTAGCAACTGCTCTTTGCATTAATTTTTTCTTACCTGAAAAACAATGTAAAATTATTTTTTTATGTTTTATTTTTTCTAAAATCTTAACAACATCTTCCTCTGCTTTTCTTGAATGAATAATAACAGGTTTATCAATATCCTCTGCTAACATTAACAATTTTTTAAAAACATTAATCTGTTGTTCTCGATCATCTGACATCTTATAATCTAAACCAATCTCACCTAATGCTAAAATATTATCTTTATTTTTCTTAATAAATTCAATCTCTTTATCCAAATCAAATTTATTATCATCTCCAGGATATTCTCCTGAATCCATTTCCTTTTGCAGTGCTTCAATTGGATAAATACCTAATGCTGCTTTAACATTTTTATATTTCTTAGCAAACTCCAAAACTTTCCGATTAGTCTCAGGATTAATACCATTAGCAAGAATTATCTTTACTCCCTCTTTTTCTGCTCTTTTAATTGCTTCATCTAAATCATCCTTAAAATAACAATGATCAAGATGAGCATGTAAGTCTATGAATAACATGATTATAATAAAAAGGGCGGTAATCGGGATTTGAATTCTCGCGACACTCAATCAAGAGTGATCGTCCCGAGCTAAGGGAGCCACAGTCCCTCGTGCTGTTAACCATGAATTAGAATACTAATCCATTCCAGACTACACCATTACCGCCATTAATTAAAGCAATGAGTAAATCAAATCTATATAAATATTACTAAAATACACCCAAAATCCAATACCTTTATAAGTAACCTCTAATTTCAGCATGTTACCCGAGTCAATAAGGCGTATATAGGGACTATAGACGTTCTTAACAGATTTGGGATAACAAGGTGTATAATAATATGAGTGAAAAACAAGAATTCAGATATATGATCAGAATCGCAAACACAGATTTACCTGGTAATAAAGGTATTCTATATGCTCTTAGAAAGATTAAGGGTGTAGGTTATTCTTATGCAAATGCTATTTGTAATACAACAGGCATTAATATTAACAAAAAAGCAGGAGAATTAAGCGATGCAGAAATTAGTGAATTAAGAAATGTTATTGAAGAAAATCAACACAATTTCCCTACTTGGATGAAAAACAGAAGAAACGACATTGAAACAGGGGAAGATATGCACATAATTGGACACGATCTTAAATTTACAAAAGAAACAGACTTAAGAAGATTAATGAAAATAAAAACCAACAGAGGTCTAAGACATTCTTGGAATCTACCTGTAAGAGGACAAAGAACAAGATCCAATTTCAGAAGATCCAAAGGAAAAGCTGTTGGTGTTAAAAGAAAAGGAAAGAAATAAGTGATTAACAATGGGACAAAAAAAATCAAAGCTTTTTAGGTCCCACAATTTATGGTGATAAATTATGGGAGATCCTAGAAAACCAAGAAAAAAATATTCAACACCAGGCCATCCATGGCAAAAGGCAAGAATTGATGAAGAAACAGCTTTAATTAAAGAATATGGCCTTAAAAATAAAACAGAAATCTGGAAAATGTCCTCAATTCTAAAAAAAGCTCAGGTTCAATCTAAAAAATTAATTGTTACAACAAGTCAACAAGGAGAACTTGAAAGAGTAAACCTATTAAAAAAATTACAAAATATTGGATTAATCACAACAGAATCAACAGTAGATGATATTTTAGGATTAACTATTAATAATATCCTAGAAAGAAGATTACAAACAATATTAGTAAGAAAAGGACTTGCTAGAACAATGAAACAAGCAAGGCAAATGATAACTCACGGACATATTGTAGTAAGTGAAATAAAAGTTACTTCACCAAGTTATATTGTAAGCGTGAGTGAAGAATCAACTGTTGAATATATACAAAAATCAAGTTTTTCAAATCCAGATCATCCAGAAAGAAATACTGAAGAAAAGAGCAAATAAAAATGAGACCAAGAAATCAAAATTATAAAAGAACAGAAAAATCTCAAGGTAATTATAAAAGAAGACCATTAAAATGGGGTATTTGTCATATTTATGCTTCATATAATGATACCATTATTCATATTACAGATATAACTGGTTCACAAAGTATTGCAAGATGCTCAGGTGGACAAGTAGTAAAAGCACATAGAATGGAAAGTTCTCCAACAGCAGCAATGACTGCAGCAAAAAGAGCTGCTGAAGCTGCAAAAGATAAGGGAATTACAGCAATTCATGTTAAAATCAGAGCACCAGGTGGTCATAATGGTCCAACAAACCCTGGTCCTGGAGCTCAAGCAGCTGTTAGAGCTTTATCAAGAATGGGCATGAGAATCGGAATTATTGAAGATGTTACCCCTATCCCACATGATGGATGTAGGAAAAAAGGCGGAAAAAGAGGACGAAGAGTATAAACTCAGGTGAAAAAATGGAAATAATGCTTTTAGAAAAAAACAAAGACAAGACAAAAATGAGTCTTATGATTAAGAAAGCCACGCCTGCATATATGAATAGTATTAGAAGAATATTAATGAACAAAGTACCAACATTAGCAATTGAAGATATTGAATTAAGAAAAAATAGTTCAGCAATGTATGATGAAATTATTGCACATAGACTTGGACTTGTTGCATTAAAAACAGACTCAAAATCATATAATTTACCAAATAAATGTAAGTGTGAAGGAAAAGGATGTGCACAGTGTCAAGTTAAATTAACATTAAAAGTTAAAGGACCAAAAACAGTTTATGCATCTGATTTAAAATCAACAGATCCAAAAGTTGTTCCTGTATTTCCAGAAACACCAATAACAAAATTATTGAAAAACCAAGAACTTGAATTAGAAGCAACAGCAATAATGGGTGTTGGTAAAGAACATGTTAAATGGAGTCCATGTTTAGCATTTTATAAACATAAATCAAATATCAAAATCACAAAAGATGTTGAAAACAAAGAAGATGTAGTTAAATCTTGTCCAGAAAAGATTTTTGAAATCAAAAAGAATAAACTATGTGTTGTTCAGGACAATGCTTTAAACTGTACACTTTGTGAACAATGTAAAGACTTAACAAATGGAATAGTTTTTGCAGAAAAAGAAGAAACATCATTCATATTAAATATTGACTCATGGGGACAATTAAGTGTAAAAGAAATGTTTGAAATTGGCATTGAATCATTTAATGAAACCCTTGATGAGTTAAGTAAAAAAATTAGCGAAATAAAATGAAAGACAACAAATATTTACAAACATTGATTATTGCTTTAAAAAAGCAATCTAAGACAGAAAAGGTTAAGATATGGAGCAGAATAGCTCATGACCTAGAAAAAACCAATAAAAATTCTAGAGTTATCAATGTTTTTAAGATTAATAAATATGCAAAAGAAAATGAAACAGTTGTAGTTCCAGGAAAAGTATTAGGATCTGGAGATATTGAAAGAAAAATTAATGTTGCAGCATTCAAATTTTCAAATCAAGCTAAAGAAAAGATCATTGGTGCTAAAGGAAATGCTATTGATCTATATACATTAATGAAAACCAACCCAAAAGGTAAACTAGTAAGAATATTAGGATAATAAAATGATAATCGACGCAACAAATTTAATTGTAGGAAGAATAGCAACAGTTGTTGCTAAGAAGGCTTTATTAGGTGAAAAAATAGATATTATTAATTGTGAAAAAGCAATTATGACTGGAAGTAAAGCAGAAATACATGCAAGATATAAGAAAAAAAGAGCAATGGGAATTCCTACTAAAGGTCCATTCATTCAAAGAATGCCAGATAGATTTGTTAGAAGAATCATTAGAGGTATGCTTCCATACAAACAAGAAAAAGGAAGAAAAGCTTATGAAAGTATTATGTGTTATATTGATGTTCCTGATGAACTAAAAGATCAGAAAGCAGAAACAATTGAAACTGCTAATGTGAAAAAAGTTCCAAATTTAAAATATGTAACAATACAAGAAATTTGTAGCGTAATGCGTTGCAAAAATTAAGAGGGTATAATAATGGCTAATAAAGTAATACACACATCTGGAAAAAGAAAAACAGCAATTGCAAGAGCAACACTTAGACCTGGAACAGGTAGAGTTAAATTCAATAAATTAGCAATTGATGTTGTTGAACCTAAGATGCTAAGATTAAAATTAATGGAACCAATTTTACTTGCTGAGAAGTATAGTAAGAACATTGATTTTAGTGTTGTAGCAATGGGTGGTGGACAAAGCAGCCAGATTGAAGCTGGAAGATTAGCTGTTGCTAGAGGATTAGTCGAATATACTAAAAGTGAAGCTTTAAAGAATGAATTTTTAGATTATGAAAGACAACTACTTGTTGCAGACGTTAGAAGAAGAGAATGTAGAAAACCAAATACACATTCAAAAGCTCGGTCTAAAAGACAAAAATCATATAGGTGATTATTAAAAATGATGATTCCAATCAGATGCATGTCATGCGGTAAACCAATTGCACAGTTATGGGAAAAATTTAACGAAAGAGTTGCAGATGGTGAAAACGCAAAGAAAGTAATGGATGACCTAGGATTAGAACGATACTGTTGTAGACAAGTATTCTTAGGACATGTTGATTTAATCGACAACATTGCTAATTATAAGAAATTTTAGATTTTCTTAATTATTTCTCTATGTTTTTTAGCTATTTCCTTATTTCTTGTAATAATTATATTAATTGGGAATTCTTTATATGTCATTGCAAATAAATCAGCTATTTTTTTAAAAACATCAATATTTCCTGAGTACAAATTATCCATTAATTTATTCAATTTATTAGGAAAATATACCTGGAAAACACAATTATTATAGACAAAATAATTACATTCAATTTCTTTATTAACATATTTAATAGAATTAACATACTTCTTATAACAAGTTTTATCCAGTATTTTATCAAGCAATGCATTCTTTGTATAAACAACATTAACTTTCTCTTTAATATTAATTAACCTATCTTGTTTTTCTTTGTTAATAAATGGTATCCATAAATGTGAAACAAAACAATAAAATCCTTTATTATCTTTTCTTTCTAGAAATCTATTTTCAAAAGCATCTAGCATAAAATTACCTAATTCTTCCAATGATCTAACACTTATCTGTGTTGTTTCTTTAGTTAATAGATTATTTTTTATACCAAATTTGTAATTCATAACAGATTGTCTTGAAAATTTATTCAATTGTTCTAACCACTGCATTGATAATTCATACTTAAAACCTCTTTTAACAATAATCTTTTCCTCTAATAATTCATTTATACACTGCCATGTATATTGATATGAAGAATTAAAATTAGTTAATTTTCTCATTTCAGTAATCGAAATAGGCCATTGCTTTGATAATGTGTTTATAATTAATTCCTTTGTTGGATTACTATTGAAAAACATAATAATATTATACTGTCATTATTTTTAAAGCTTTTGCTTGAAAAACATTTAAGTTAATATATTTAAGAAATATAAATAATAAAATAGTAATGACAGACAAAACACTTGATGATTACTTTGAATATTTTGGAAGAGTAAGACGCTGCCCCACTATTCCATGGGATATAGATGAAGAAGAATTAAATCAATTAGAAACTGAAATAGATAAACTTCAAGAAGATAAAAATAAAGAAGATGATAAAGTACATGTATTTTTCTACCTAGAAGCTATTTCAACAAAAACAAAAGATAGATTTGGTGAAAAATATGTTGTAATATCAACAGTAAGAGAAGAAGATTACAGAGGTCGCTATAGCAGTACAAGATACCATCTAACTTTAACATACCTATATCTTGGACAAGGTTTAGTTGAAATCCTAGAATTAAATGGTAAAAAACAACTAAAAAAGTTAAAAGAAAGAATAAGAAGAGATAATGCTCGAAGATATAAAACAAGCCTTGGAAAAGTAATAAGAAGGGAAATAGGTCTTGATAGAAGAAGTATTGAAGAATTAAGAGGAATAGGTGTAGATGTTACTGTATTAACTCACGATAAAAGAGGTCTACCAAAACCATTAATATACCCAACAGACTTTGAATTAAAAGAAAGTACATTTCTAGAAAAAGGAAATTATGTCGCAGGATATAACAATGTATTTAGATTAAGCCCAAAATTCCCATTTATAAGAATATATTCTTTTGGCTATCCTGTATACATACAACAACCAGGGTCGTAACATTTATAAACATTCTATCTTTTTCAGAGTCTATGTTAGATCTACAACATATACAAGATAAATGGGCTAAGAAATGGGTTACAGAGAAAGTCTTTGAACCTAATGTAAACAAAAAGAAAAACAAATTCTTTGCAACATTCCCATATCCATATGTTAATTCTATGCTTCACATTGGACACTTATACACATTAATGCGTGTTGAAGCTTTATCAAGATATAAAAGAATGCGAGGTTTTAATGTTTTATTTCCTCAAGCATGGCACACAACAGGAAGTCCAATTGTAAACGCAGCAATAAGAGTAAAAGAAAAAGAACCAAAGCAATTAAAGATTCTTAAAGATGTTGGAATTAAAGACCAAGATCTTCCAAAATTTGAAGATCCAAAATATTGGGTTGATTATTTTATTCCTGAAGCAATAACAGATTATAAAGCAATGGGAATGAGTGTTGATTGGAGAAGACAATTTTATACAACAGAACTTAATCCACATTATGATAAATTTATCAAATGGCAATTTAATAAATTAAAAGAAAAAGGTTATGTTACTAAAGGTAAATTTCCTGTTGTTTGGTGTAATAAATGTAATGGTGCTGTAAGTGATCATTCAAGATCAGAGGGAGAAGGAGAAACAGCACAAGAATTCTTATTATTCAAATTCAAACTTAACGACGGAAGATATGTTATAACTGCTACCTTAAGACATGATACAATGTGGGGGATAACAAATGTTTATGTTAATCCAGATGTTGAATATGTTGAAATAGAAACACATGGACAAAAATGGATAGTAGGAGAACCATGCATTGAAAAGTTAAAAAACCTTGAATATGATATTAAAATAATAGGAAAAATCCAAGGTAAAAATTTAATAGGAAAAAAAGTAAGACTAGAATTAGATGATTTTAATAATAAAATACCAATATTACCAGCATCTTTCTTAGATCCTCATTATGGCACAGGAATAGTACACTCTGTTCCAAGTGATTCAGCAGATGATCTAATTGCACTGCATGACTTAAAAAAGAATAAAGAATTATTAGAAAAATATAATTTAAATATTGAAGATATTAATCCTATCGAAATATTTAACACACCAGAAGTTGGAGGAAACTCTGCCCAATATTTCTTAGATAAATATGAAGTAAAATCACAAAATGAAAGAGCAAAACTTGACAAGATAAAAAAAGAATTGTATAAATTAACATTTACAAAATCAACATTCAATCATTTATACAAAAAAGGATTTTCAAAGTCACTAGAAGGAATGTCAATTCCAGATGGACAAAAGATAATTAAAAAAGAATTATTAGAAAAAGGTGTTATTGAATTATTCTATGAACTAACTGGGAAAGTAGTATGTAGATGTTTAACACCAAGTATTGTTAAAATGGTTTCTGACCAATGGTTTATTGCATATGGCGACGAGAAATGGAAAGAAATAACACACAAAGCTTTCGATAATATTACATTATATCCTAACAAAGTAAGACCACAATTTGAATATGTTATTGATTGGCTTCACAATTGGGCATGTACTAGAGAATCTGGTTTAGGTACAAGATTACCATGGGATGAAAAATGGATAATTGAATCATTATCAGACTCAACAATTTACATGGCATATTACACAATAGTACATATATTAAAAGAGATTGATGTTGAACAAATTGATGACAAATTATTTGATTATGTTTTCTTAGGAAAAGGTAATTTAGATGATATTAAGATTGATAATGAGATAATAACTAAAATGAAAGAAGAATTTGATTACTGGTATCCATTAGATTTCAGAAATTCTGGAAAAGATCTAGTACAAAATCATTTAACATTCTTTGTTTTTAATCATTGTGCTATATTTCCTGAAGAAAAATGGCCAAAAGAAATTGGTGTAAATGGTTGGGTAACTGTCGACGGACAAAAGATGAGTAAATCATTAGGTAATATGATTCCATTGCGAGACATGCCTGAAAAGTATGGTGTTGACTGTGCTAGATTTACAATATTAAGTGGCGGAGAAAGCATGGATGATCCTAACTGGGACAGTGAATTTGCAAAGTCATTAAAAAAGAAATTAGAACAAATGTATGATTTCTGTCTTGAGAATTATAATAAAGGCAGAGAAGAATATAAAAAAGTTGATAGATGGATGGAATCACAATTAAATGAAATAATTATTAAAACAACTGAAAATATGGAAAAAACATTGTTTAGAAGTGCATTACAAACAGCATATTTTGAACTAAGCAATGCAATCAAATGGTATAATAGAAGATGTTCAGGTAATGTTAACAAGGATTTAATGAATAAAGTAATTGAAGCACAAATATTATTATTATGTCCATTCACACCATTTATTTGTGAAGAAATTTGGGAAAAATTAGGTAAACAAGGATATGCATCATTAGCTAGCTGGCCAGGTTCTGACAAGAAAAAAATAAATGAAAAACTAGACTTTGGAGAAGACATGATAAAGAATACAGTTAATGACATTAATTCTGTTAAAAGATTAGCAAAAGTAGACAAACCAAAGTTGATAAAATTATTTGTTTCATCTAAATGGAAATATGAATTATACAAAGTACTTGTTGAAGAAGTACAAAAGACAAGAAATCCTGGAGAAGTTATGAAAAAAGTAATGGCAAATAAAAAATTAAGAAAACATGGTAAAGAAATAAGTAAATTTGTACCTAAACTAGTTGCATCAGGTAAAGTTCCTACTGGAATAACATCTGAACAAGAAGAATATGATTATTTAATTGAAGCAAAAGGATTCTTAGAAAAAGAGTTTAGCTGTAATATTGATATAATTAAAGCAGATGAATCTGAGTTACTTAAAGCAAAACAAGCAAGTCCAGGAAAGGTTGGTGTATTGGTAGAGTAAGGTTATAAAGAATCTCCTGCAAAAAAGTCATCTCTTGGATCTTGTATTCTTCTATTAAATTCTGCCTTCCCTTCATTATTATCAGGTAAATTCCAAAAATCATTTGTCATATATGATTTTCCTTTAACAGCTTCAATCATTTTTTTTGTCGGCTTCCAATCCATACCAACCTTTGCAAACAATTTCTTCAAAGGAATCATTCTTGCATATAATCCTTTTAATTTATGCTCTTCTGAATCCATTTTCATAACTTTTTTCCATTGTTCAACAGCTTGTTTCTCTGTTATAGATAAAATCTCTTTTAATTCCTCCTCTGAACTAATCAACTTACCATCAACTTCAACTATAAAATGTTCCATATTATTTATAGTATCCCCTTCAAAATGAGTATGTGCTGCTATATACTCAGATCTGAACTTAACATTATGATTATAAACAGTATAAATATTAACATTATTAGGTTTTAATCCTTTTCTTTCTTCCCAAATCTCTGGTATTTGTAAGTCCATAAATCTTCTTAATACTAAAAACCTACCTTCACCAAATATCTCTGAAACATCATAAGGTCCTTCTGGTTCAATACTATAATCAAGATAAATATCTAAATTTGTAGCTGCTCCAAGATTATACAAGGTATTAAAGATCTTACCTAATAATTTTGCCATACTAGGATTAGCATTAACTAATTTTTTTTCCTTAACTAACTCTTTAACCTCATCTTGATTTCTAATTATATTAGATTTAAAAGCAAAAACATCTTCTCCTTTCATCCTTTCTTTAACCATTTCAAAAATAAAGTCTGAAATCTTCATCCTTTCTTCTTTAGGCATTCTAATTGCTTTCATATCTAAAATACTATAACTATTAAAAACCCTTAAAGCAGATACACTATCAAAACAATATGCTAGTTCTTTTGTGCTTAAACCTTTCTCCTCTGCTTTTTTAATAAATTCTTTTACTCTAGCCAAATATTCCTTTGCATATAATGGATGCATTTGAAACCAATCAAAAGGTTGTAATGTACCTATTTCCATATTTCCAATTGAATTACATAAAGATCTAATATAAGGATCATAATCTCTGTGTTTATCATTAACAATATCTAATAAAATTTTAACTAATTCTTCTGTATCATAATCTTTAACCTTATCTTTATCTTCAATAACCACATAATCAACCAAAATCTGAGCAATTTTATTAACAACAAGACTCATCATTGCACAAAATGTTTTACTCTCTAAATACTGTCCTTCTTCACTTATTTGAATAGAAACAGGAGTTATAATTCTAAGTGCTTTAAGCTTCTTAATTTCTTCTTCACTAGCACCATTCTTAACAAATGTATCTAAAACCTCTTGATCATATTTTGACTCAAAATGAATCTTTGGTTCTCTATAAAATACAATTGGTTTATCATCTGAATAAGTTGTATCCCTTTGCCCTCTTTTTTCATTGATTGCTCCAACTTTAATAGCTTCTTTTGTAATCTCTGCATACAAAAATTCACAAATATAAATATTAGCTAATTTTTTTGGTAAATATTTATTCAATAATTCTCTAAACTCATAAACCAACTCATCAAATAAGATATAAGTAATAAAATGATATGAATAAAATATCTTAAAAATATGATCTAATTTCTTTAAATTCTCAGCTATAACCTTTTTATCATTAGAATAAATTGTATTTTCTAATTCTTTTGCTATTTTTATTAATTCTTTTACATCTTTAACTTTATTTTTAATTACTTCAATATATTTCTCAGGATTTTCAATAAAAAATGCCATCATTCCTTTACTAGAAAATTCTTCTGCACACCACCATCTCCCTTTTTGATCAAAAAAAACAGGAATGGTTTTTCCATAAATTAATTGTCCTTCTCTTTCAAAGGCTTCTTTAGATACAGCAATATCAAACTTTTTATGAAAATAATGTGGTCTTTCACATCTAAACAATTTCCCATCAATCTCAATTTCTAATATGGTATTACTTTTCTCAACAGGTCTTGCTTTTGTAACATAACTTCTTATCTTAGATTCATCGATTGTTCTAATATCCATTTTTTTATCCTCTCTTTTATTCTAATATAATTATTAATTCATCTGTAGTATCAACCTTAACCTTTGTTCCTTCTTTTAATTCTTTTAATCCTTTAACACCAACTAAACATGGAACATTCATTTCCCTTGCAAGTATTGATGCATGACATGTAATTCCTCCTTCACTTGAAAGAATTGCACCAGCATCCTTTAATTGTAACACATTTTGAGTCATATGAGTATTTAAAACAACAACATCATCTTTACAATAAACCTTATCTTTATTATAAATTGTGATTTTTCCTTCAACTTCACCTGGACAAACACACATACCTGTTAATTTTTTCATTTTCATTACCTCTTTATTCATCAATCTTATGAATCATTCCTGTTTCTCCACATATTTCAATTAAATCCCCATTATTTAATATTTCTGTAATCTCTTTTCCAGTTTCAGCACATTTTGCTGAAACAACACATGGTATTCCCATCTCTCTACTAACAATACTTGGATGAGATGTTAGTCCCCCAATATTACAAACAATAGCAGAAGCTCTATTCATAATTGGAACCATTGTTGGATCAGTTAAATGAGTAACTAAGATTTCTTCTTCTATAAAGTTTTCGTGATCATCAAAATCCTTAATAATCCTAACCTTTCCTCTAATCTTTCCTTGACTTACACCTAATCCTTTTGCAATATGTTTCATTTTACACCTCATTTATATGCTCCAATTATCTGTTGAGCTTGTTCATGTCTTTGATACAATGTATCAATTTGTTTTCCAAACTGAGCTTTAAGTTCTGGATTTTGTTCTAATCTTCTAACAACACCAGACATCTTTGCAACACCAGCTAAAAATGCAGGACTTGTTAAAGTTCTCATACTTCTTCCTCTTGGAACAAGATCTTCAACCATAAAATCATATGCTCTTGTACCTTGAACAGCTTGCATAAATCCAGGAGCTTTCTTTTCCACCATCTTATGTAAATAATCAGGATCTGTTCTTGTTGATCTTTCAACCCAAGAATCATCTTCAATAACTGTATATCCTAACAACTTACCAATTCCCTGTTCAACAACAGCTGCATCAACTCTTCTTTGTTCATATAAATCAATCCTATCTCCAACTAACATCTCTGCTTCAGCATGTCCTCTTATTGGAGCATTACCATCATGATACCAAATTGCATCTAGAACTTTTTGTAATAATGTTGCTTGTGTTACTGGAACAACTAATTTACCATGATCTGCAGCTGAAATAACTGTTTTTTTAAGATTTGCATTATCACCTAGACCAGTAATATCTAATAATACTGTACCATACAAATCATCCTCAACAGGTCCTTTAATATAAATTGTTGAATCAGCAGAAACTCTATGTTCAGCACCAACTAAAGCATTAAGTGCCTCTACTGAAACAGCATTTTCTAAACCAGATTGAGTTAAACCTAGAACTAAATCATGAAATATTCCAGCCATAAAAGCATCTTGCGGATTTTGAGGTGCATAATCTTGTGGATTAACCCCAGCTTCTTGTAATTGTTTAAGTAATTCAACAGAACCTAATGCAACATCAAAACAATGAAGAAATTCATGCATTCTACTAGCACTTGAATATTGCGCCATTAATCTAGCAACAGGAACCATTGCTCTTGTTAATCCCAACTTATCAGCTTTCTGAACAACATCTTCTGGTGAGTATAATCCCCCTCTTTCCCATCCTTTTTCATTACTTAATCCAACATTTCCTAAACTTTGAAATATTTTTTCTTGATCATTCATTTTATTACCTCTTGCAACTTTTGTTGCTATGCAATAGTAATTAATCTAGAAGTATATAAAATCTTGTTGTCGTAATTCCGACAACAACATTTAAATATTAGTTAAATAAATAGTAAAAACATGGATATAAACACTGTACTTCAAGAATTAGGTCTTTCAGAAGGAGAAATTAAGACATATTTAGCCCTATTAAAGCTAGGAAGCTCCCCAGTAAGCAAAATAAAGGAAGAAACCAACCTACATAGAACCACAGTATATGACTTTCTTGAAAAACTGATAAACAAAGCATTAGTTAATTATGTAATGAAAGAAGGCATAAAATGCTATAAAGCAAGTGATCCTGGAAATCTAATGAATTTCTTAAAAGAAAAAGAAGACAAATTAAAAGAGATAATGCCAGAATTAAAGAAACTCTCTGATTTTCATAAAGAAGAACTAGATGTTGAAGTTTACAAAGGTAAAGAAGGATTCAAAAACACATTAAATAAAATAGTTGAAATTGGTAAAGATATGTATGGATTTGGTTTTGATGAATCAAAATATGAAACATTAGATCCAATAATGATGAAACAATATTTTAGAAAAACAAAAGAAAAAGGCATTATGGAAAATATCTTTGTAAAAAAAAGTTCAGAATTTCTTTATAATGATGAAAATGTAAATTACTTCTTCCTTCCAGACAATTTCTTTAATCCAAACCCAACAATGACTTTTGGTGATTATGTAGTTATTCAAATATGGAATCCATTTACATCAATTGTTATAAAAAATAAAGATTTAGCTGACTCATATAAAAAATACTTTGATTTTCTGAGAACACAAACATCAATGATATTCAAGGGATGGGAAGAAGTAAAAATAATCTATGAAGATATGTTAAAAGAAGTAAAGGATAAAGGAGAAATTTTAACATATGGATGTCCACCTATTGTTGATAATGACATATATATTAACTTTTTCAAAGAACAAAACCACATATTAAAAAAGAGAAATATAAGGTATAGAATTACATTTGATGAAAGATGTGTTAAAAACATTAAAGGATGTAAAAAGGAAGGATATACAGTTAGAATAATAAAAAAAGAATTAAGCACACCAATGGAAGTAAGTATTTACGGAGACAAATCATTTATGGTTATATGGAAAGAAGATCCAAAAGAAGTAACTGCAATTGTCTTTAATGATAAAGATATAACAGCTAGCTTTAAACAATACGGAGAAATGCTTTGGTCAATAGCTAAACCAGCATAATGTGCCCACCCAATCAATAAATAACCAAGAATGTGGTCACCTAAATTCTCTGTTCTTTGAACGATAACCTTTTTAAATAAAACCCAATTATATACAGATATGGAGATAAAAAACATCTTAATAGTGCATAAGGAAAATCTATGTAATACAGCCAATGAAACTGTAAACACTGTAAAATTAGTTCTAAACAAAAATAACATACACTATAATGAATTATGTAGAACTAAACTTAACAAAGACTGTGTTAAAAACAATGATTTAATCATCATAGTTGGCGGAGATGGTACTGTTTTAAAGGTTGCACAATTTATTAAAGACAACACATTATTATTATCTGTAAACTCAAACCCAAAACAAACAGAAGGTTTCTTTTCATGTTGTGATAAAGATAGATTTGAGAAACTATTAACAAAACTAATGAAAGATAAATGTAAAATATTAGAATTAAACAGATTAAAAGCAACAATTGATGGAAAAGAAATGGCATTAGCATTAAATGAATATTATATTGGTAATAATGATCCTTGCGGAATGGCAAGATATAATATTAAAATTAACAAAAATGAAGAATATCAAAAAAGTAGTGGAGTTTTAGTTTCTACAGCCTCTGGTTCTTATGCTTGGATTAAAAGTGCAGGTGGAAAAGAATTAAAACAAGAATCAGATAAATTTGAATATTTAGTTAGGGAACCATTTATTGCAAGACTAACCCCAAAAGTAAAAATAACTAAAGGACAATTAAAAAAAGATACAATTATTGAAATAATGTCAGACACAAACAACATGATTATTGTAGCAGATGCTGTTGGCGAAAGACAACCTCTTAAAAAAACCCAGAGAGTATTGATTACAACAAGTAATAAAAAAATTAAACTTGTTTCATCTAAGAAAAAAGGTTGGTGGAGTTAGATGAATGATAAAGAATGTAAATTTAGGAAAAACATAAAGAATTGTAATCTTACAGAACTAAAAAACATTGATCTTCACAAATGTAATTCTTTTAGTGAATTAACAAAAGCAATGAGCTTAACTTCCTTTGGTGGAAGACAGCTTGGAGAAGCTGTTGATGTTGCAGAAGCCATGATCAAAGATAAACAATGTGTTAAAGTATTAACTCTTAGTGGAGCTATGACAATGGCCAAGATGAATCTAATAATCTGTGACATGATTGATAATGGAATGGTGGATATAATCATCTCAACAGGTGCTCTAATGACACATGGTTTTGTTGATGCTACAGGAATGGCACATTTCAAAAATCCTAAACACATCTGTGATGAAAAGTTACATGAATTAAGATTAAACAGAGTCTATGATACCCTTGAACCAGAAGATAATCTTGATGATGCTGAAGAAATTATTAAAAAAGTCCTGTTAACATTTGAAGATGGAGAAACAATTTGTAGCCATTTGTTCAATAAAAGATTAGGCAAATATTTGTTTGAAAATGTTCAAGGTAGAGGAATATTAAAATCAGCATATGAAAAGAATGTTCCTGTCTTTATCCCTGCATTTACTGATTCAGAATGTGGACTTGACTATGGAATATTTAATAGACTACAAAAAAAACAAGGTAAACAAGGATTAAGGTTTGATCCTTTCTTAGACCTAGACCAATATACCAATCTAATAAGTAAAGCAAATAAAACAGGTATTTTTACAATAGGTGGAGGCGTTCCAAGAAACTGGGCACAGCAAGTTGGACCGTATATTGATATTATGATTCTCCGAGGTATTGAAGGACTTATTCCAAGAATGTTTAGTTATGGTGTAAGAATCTGCCCAGAACCTGTCCACTGGGGAGGGTTATCTGGTTGCACATATTCTGAAGGTGTCAGTTGGGGAAAGTTTGTTTCTAAAAAAGAAGGTGGCAAATATGCAGAAGTAATGTGTGATGCAACAATTGCCTGGCCTATTATTGTAAAAGCCTTATTAGAAAGAATAAATAATTAATCTTTCTTCTTAACAACTTTATTCAAGTCTTTAAGTAATTTATCAACATCAATACCATGTGCTGCACAGCCTTGTTCTAATGTTTCAAAATGAGCCATTGCACAACCCAAACAATGCATACCATGCTTTGCAAACACTTCAGCTGCTTTTGGATTCTTTTCAACTATCTCTTTAATTGTCATATCTTTCTTTATCTCCATGAATATCACCATTTTCTAGAAAATAAATTACTATTTATAAAGATTGCTTTATGAAATAAAGTCTTATAATGCAGACGTTCCACAGGGTTGCTTGAATTTATTCAAGCTCAATAATCTCTGACTTTAGTCGGGATTATTTTTGTCGCATTATATATATTTTATAGAATATAACAATAAATTTATAAATCACTTATACATTTCCATAAATGATTTATATGACAAAAGAAGTGTGGATAATAAAAGAAGAAGAAAATATAGATTTAAAGACAGCAATAGCAAAAATCCTATATAAAAATAGTTATGAACAAACAAAGATTTCTGAAATATTAAACTTAACCCAACCAATGGTTAGTAATTATATTAAATCTAATAATAAAATTAGTAAAAAAATAGAAAAACTAGCTCAAAACATAGTAAAAACAATAAAAAAAGAAAAAATCAACATATATTCATGCATTACAACAAGCAAACCAGTAGATAATGAACCATACTTCCTAGCAAAGAAAAATGAATTAATTAATAATGATAAAATTACTATTATTAACAATATGACTGATGCATTTCTTATGTTAAAAGGAAAAAACATAGAAAAAATAGCACCAAAAGTAAAGATAAATATGGTAATGTCTTATAATCCTAAAACAACAAATGATATTGCATCATTTGGAAAAGGTTTTATAATTATTGATGACAAAATAAACACAATCCCTGGAATTAGCTTTGGAAAAAGTCAACATCTTGCTAATCTATTACTTTACCTTCAATCAAAAAACATTGAAGTAAATGCAATAATGAATATTAAAAAATTAAGTAAAATCCCCAACCTTAAAACATCATACCTAACAAAAGACTACAAGATTAAAGATAATAAACAAGTTGATATAATAATACATGAAGGAGACTTTGGAATTGAACCATGTTGCTATATCTTAGGAAAAGATGCAAAAGATGTAGCAAAAAAAGTTCTTAAATTAATTAAATAATATAGAAACAGAGAGATAGAAAATGAATTTGCAAGGATTATACTTTATAACAGATAGAAATCTTAGTAAAAATGGAGTCATTGCAGATGTAGAAGCTGCTATCAGAGGAGGATGTAATGTTATCCAATATAGAGAAAAAGATAGAGAATATGAAAACATTGAAACAGAAATAGAAAGAATAAGAAAAATAACAAAAGAAGCTGGTATTTTATTCATTGTTAATGATTATGTTGATCTTGCACAAAAATATGATGCAGATGGTGTTCATGTTGGACAAGAAGATACAGAATATCAAGAAGCGAGAAGAATTCTTGGACCTGATAAAATAATTGGTGTTTCAACACAAACAGTAGAACAAGCAGTTGAAGCAGAAAAACAAGGAGCAGATTATATTGGAGTTGGTGCGGTATTCCCAACAACAACAAAAGATGATGCAATTGAAACAGGATTAATAATTTTAAGACAATCAGTTGAACAAACAAACATACCTGTTGTTGCAATAGGTGGCATAAATAAAACAAATATTAGCCAAGTTATTGAAACAAGAGCACAATACTATGCAATTATTAGTTCTATATACAATGGAAACATAGAAGATAATTGTAAATATTTTAATGGATTGATAAAATGAATCAACCAAATCCTAAATTAAATGGAGTATATTTTATTACACATAGAAGTTATTGTACTCAATTAGGAATTACTATTGCAGACAGTGTAAGACAAGCTCTTGATGGGGGATGTACTGTTGTTCAATATAGAGAAAAAGGAAGAACTCCAAAAGCAACACAATATGCAGAATGTGAAGAAATCAGAAGAATAACAGAAAGATATGCATTATTTATTGTTAATGATAACCCACAACTTGCTATTAATAGTGGAGCAGATGGATTACACATTGGACAAAATGATGTAGCATATAGACTAGCAAGAGAATTATTAGGTCAACAAAAATTAATTGGTGTTTCTACAAAAACAGTAAAAGATTCAATTGCAGCACTTAAAGCAGGTGCAGATCATATCGGAGTTGGTCCAGTCTTTCCAACAAGAATAAAGAGTTGGGCCCCTTATATTGGAACAGAAGGATTTGATCCGATCATTGACACTGTCAGAGCAGAAAGTGATATTGCAAGAATCGTTGCAATTGGTGGAATAACACATCAAAACATAGATCAATTAGTAGAAAGAGGGATTAGATGTTGTGCAATAATTGGTGCATGTTACAATAATGGACCTCAAAGTAGTATACCAAAGAACGTAAGATATCTTAATGAAAAATTAGGTTATAAAAGCTAAGAAGCCCATCTTGCTGATCTTCTTACCTCTGGATTCAATGCTTGTTCATAGTGATCTTCAATTTGTAGACTACAAACTCCATACTCAATCAACCTATTTCTAAAATAAGCAACATCAGCTTCCATATCTATAGTAGGATTAAAATAAGGTATAATCTCTCTACTTCCATCATGTCTTCTTGCTAGTTCTGTTCCAGGAACATGAACATATCTAGAAATAACGACTTTTGGTTTCATACTATGATGAACATAACTTTCCCGAAATGCCCTAGCAATAAGGAATGCTGTTGCATTAAGTGCTTCTCTACTTGAAACAAAATAACCATTATTATCAATAAAACCTTGACCTGTCATTCCAGCCTGAGCAATAACCTCTAATTTAATTCCTGCACCAATTATTTTCTTCATTGCTCTCAATTTTTCATCAGGTGTTTCATTCTTTCCTAAATATCTTGAAGTAGCAGCATGTCCTGATTCTATTCCTAACAAAACCCTAGTTATTCCAGCCGTGCCTGTTGATTGTCTAATTCTAAGTTTCTTAAGATAAGATTCAGGTACTGTATTAACAGTTGGAACACCCATAAAAGCATATAATTTTTCTACTTCAGGAAATCTCTCATAAACCATATCAACAATCCCAGTAGGATCAACAAGGCGAGATAAATCTACATCATCAGATCCATAAACCTTCTTAAAAAGTCTTCTTAGTTGAATGGGATTCGCATCACCCAATCTTATACTTCTATCTAATTGCCTTATGTTATCATTTAATACCCTATGCCATAAAATATCTGAACCATTCAAAAAAGCTTCACTCATATGTACTTTAGAAACAGGATGAAATCTTTCTTGTAACCCTCTAACTAAATCCATATTTTCTCTAATCCTTTCCTCATCATATAATTCAATTCCTCCACCCTCAGGACAATATAAACACCTCCTAGGACAACCATCTGAAATTTTTAAAACAACCATTTGATCACTTAACCCAGGAACAATATCTTTTTCACCATATAAAGCAGAGAAAGCTCCAAATCTTGCTAAAACACTCTGCGCCCCCCATTGAAAAACTCCTCTTGTAAAATCAGATTTATAATCTAATTTCTCAACTCTTTGATAAATATCATCAAGTATTTGTTCCAAAGGTGGAGCTCTATCAACCAAATCAAATTCACCATAAGCATCTGGTCTAGCTAAAACAGTATCTCTTGAACCATCTTCTCTAATATAATGAACAGATTCAACAAGACCGGTCATTCCAAAGACAACAAAAAGATCATCTGGTGTGATAAACCAATATCTTGGATCCTCTCTATCATCAGACCCATCTCTTACAAAACATATATCTCCTGCATCACCAGTAGCATCTAAGTCATGTTGTCTATCAGCCACTCTTCTAATAAGATTACTTCTAGGCAAATCATTTCTACCTACCGTTCCTCCTACATTACCAAATAAACTCATACCACCAATCACTCACCCATCATTTTTAAACCTCACTGAAACTAATATTCCAATCAGAATATTTCACTGGAAATCTTTATAAAAAACACAACATTCCTAATTCTCATGGATAAAGAAAAGATCAAACAAGCAATTAAACAAATCATTGAAGCTATTGGAGGAGATACTATTAAACTTCAAACTACACCACAAAAGGTTGCAGATATGTATGAAGTAATCTTTGCTGGAATACAACAACAACCAAAAATCAATCCAATACCAACAACAAATAAAGATCTTATAACATTAAAAGATATAAAATTCTATTCAATATGTGAACATCACTTATTACCTTTCTTTGGAACAGTAGAGATTACCTACAAACCAAATAAAAATATTGCTTCATTCGGTTCACTAACTAGAACAATTGAAATTCTTTCTAAAAAACCTCAATTGCAGGAAACATTAACTGCAGAAATTGCAGACACAATAATGAACCAACTTAATCCACAAGGAATCATTGTAAAAGCAACAGCAAGACATATGTGTATGGAAATGAAGGGAAAACAAGCAAAAATAACAACAGAAGCAAAAAGAGGAATAATCTAATATAACATTTCTCGGTTAAATCCTTTCAAGTGTCTGAGGCAATGTTTCAAGAACAGAACTAGGATACCTTCTTAAACTTCTTCTTTGAGCTTCAACCACATTATCAAAATTAGGTCTATCAACCTGTCCTACTTCTTTAAACAAATTTGATAAAAATAATACTACATCATCTGGAGAAACTTCGTATTGAGAATCATGAGAATGATAACCTAGTAACTGCATCCAATATCTTCTCTCATCTCCTCTTAAACATAACCCTGCTTGATTTGCTTGCTGAAGATTCAATTGTCTTTCATAAGTTGGTGTTAAACCATAAAATAATGCTAGTGGTCTATTCATACCAACAACCTCACTAATAGTTGAATAACCAGGATGACTTATTACTAGATCAGAAGCTGACATTAATCTTAAATGATCATCATGATCAACACTTCCAACAAATCTTACTCTTCCACTAGAACAGCTTCCTTGCCTTTGAAAGAACTGTTCTAATTCACCTCTCATTTTATCAATTATTTTTCCAACAAACACAAGATTAGAATCTCCAACAACCCAAGAATCATAAACACCCTTAAAACCCTTAATTAAATAATTAAAAGCATTAGAGGTCTCATGATCAAAACCACCAAAAGTTACAAGAACTAATGGAGCATCCCTTCTAATTCCAAACCTTTGATCAACATAAGACCTAGAATTATCCCTTTTTTCTTTATATTCTAAAACTTTTGCAGGAATAACTGGACTTGCAAGTCGAACATCAGAGTTATTTAAAACACTTCTATAAGTATTTAATTGTTTCATTCTCTCATCAGGAGAAGGAAAAAAAGAATGAACAATAAGATGATTACTCAAAACATAAGAAAGATAAATCATTGATTGTTCAAAAAGCTGACGATTAGGAAAAGCCCCATATTCTAGATCTTCTAAAAAAGATAAATTACCAGCTGTAATATTAAATCTATTTAGCCCTAAATATTTTTCAATAGATCCATAACTTGAAACATCCCATTCTAAAGAAGCTTCATTATCTCCAAGTCCAAATTCATCAAATTGATGTGTAAGTTGAATAACAGGAACTCCTGCTGCAACAGATGCAAAAACAGAACTAGGATAATTAATAACAATAACAGCATCAGGAGAAACCTCTTTTATCATACTAGCAATTCCATTAAGATAATCTACTGAGGGTTCAATTTTAGAAGAAGGAACAATAACCCTAGCTGAATTTAAACCTCTTGCTAATTCCGAATCTTTATTTTTATCCCACAGTGCTGTTGTTAAGTCATAATCCCTATGTAATCTATCAACCAGACTATCTACAACAACAAGATCCCCCAAACCAACAGGAGCTGGTATAAATAATAACTTTTTTCTTGTCATTTACTACTAGAAAGTGAAATAGATATATAAGGTTTTCCAAAAACAATTAATATTTTAAATAATAACATCCACCTGAATTAGGGGGAGATTAATGAGTATTAAATATAGATATTTTCATTCTGAAGTAGAAGTGAAAAAAGAGCTTGAAGCTATTGGATGTCACAATGATGGGATCAAAATAATGATGCCAAAATCCCAAATAACATGTTTAAAACTCTCTAATGTAAATATCAAAGCTGCCATTCTCCTAAAACAAGACATGTTAAGCATAGGAGCAGAAGCAGCATTAGCAGCAAAAGTTGCCTCACTAAACACAGAAACAACTAACATTCTCCTATTCGCAACATTAAAACAGTACAAACAATTAATTAACAAACTAAAACAACAACCCTTTGGATTAAAATTATTAGCTAAAGAAATACATAAAACCCTAAACAATATCCATAAACCAATTAAACCAATTAAATCACTAAACTTCAAAAAACCAATTATTATGGGTATTCTTAACATAACTCCAGACTCATTTTCAGATGGTGGACAATACATGGATCCACAGATAGCAGTAAAACATGCTAAAGAAATGAGTAAATATGCACAAATAATAGATATTGGTGGAGAGAGTACAAGACCAGGTTCTAAATCAATTCCAGATAAAAAAGAATTAAAAAGAGTAATTCCTATAATAAAGGCATTAAAAAGAGATAAAAATTTCAACTCATTAATTTCAATAGACACAAATAAACCAAAGGTTGCAAGAGAAGCACTAAAAGCAGGAGCACATATTATCAATGACATCACTGGGCTAAAAAATAAAGAAATGCTTAAAGTAATAAAAAAGTACAAATGTCCAGTTATTGCAATGCATATGCAAGGAACACCCAAGGATATGCAATATTCACCACAATACAATGACGTTGTCGACGAAATAATTGACTTTTTTAAAGAAACAATATTCAAAGCAAAAAAAGCAGGTATCAATGATCTAATCCTTGATCCAGGCATTGGTTTTGGAAAAACAGTAAAACATAATTTACAAATATTAAAGAGATTAAAAGAATTCAAAATATTTAACAAACCCTTATTAATTGGAACATCAAGAAAATCATTTATTGGAAAAATAAGTGATATTGAAACTCAATACAGACTTCATGGAACAATTTCTTCAAATATTATAGCATTAAACAATGGTGCAAATATTATTAGAGTTCATGATGTCTTAGAACATAAAAGAGCAATTGAAATATACAATGCTGTTAAGGAGGTATAAAAAATGAGAATATCAAAAATGTTTAAGTTTTCAAGTGCACACAACTTGATAGATTACAATGGAAAGTGTGAAAAATTACATGGACATACATATAAATTAAAAGTAACAATAGAAGGAAAACAAAAAGATGACGGGATAATCTTTGATTTCAATGACATAATGAGAGTAGTTGATGCAAAAGTAATTGATGTCTTAGACCACAATTACATAAATGATTTCATAAAACAACCTACAGCTGAAAACATTGCAAAATGGGTTTGGGTACAACTTAATAATCAATTTGGAAAAGAAAAATTAGTTGAAATCCAAGTTTATGAAGGCGATGAAAACATTGTAACATATGATGGAAATGATGAATAATGTCTATTTAGGATTAGGAAGTAACATAGGGAATAGAAAAGAGAACATAAACAGAGCATTATTTCTTTTAAAAGATAGAACAAAGTTCATAAAAAAATCTTCATTATATGAAACAGAACCATGGGGAGTTAAAAAACAAAGAAAGTTCTATAATTGTGTTGTTAATGTAAAAACAAAATTAAACCCTGTTGAACTTCTTGCACTTGTAAAAAATATTGAGATAGGTATGGGAAGACAAAAAACATTTAGAAATGGACCAAGGGTAATTGACATAGATATCATTTTATACAACAATGACATGATAGAAACTGAGGAACTCACCATTCCCCACTTTGGAATGCATGAAAGAAGCCCAGTTTTGATTCCATTAGCAGAAATAGAACCAAACTTTATACACCCAAAAACAGGAAAAACTATAAAAGAACTACTTTCTAAAATAAGTATTAAAGGAGTCAAAAGATTATGAATATTAAAGAAATAGGTGGAGAGTTTGAATTAATCAAAAGAATTGCAAAACCATCTAAAGATCCAAAAGTTATAGTTGGCATTGGTGATGATACTGCTGTCCTTGAGACAGGAGATAATGATAAATTCACATTAGTAACAACAGACATGATTGTTGAGAACGATCATTTTCGAACAGATTGGAGTACACCATTCCAAATAGGAGTTAAGCTAATGAATATTAATATTAGTGATATTGCTGCAATGGGCGGCACACCCAAATATTGTTTAGTTTCTGGTTGTCTAAAAAAAGAAACAAGTGTTGAATTTGTTGAAGAACTTTTCAAAGGTTTAAGACATGCTGGTAAAAATATTGAAATAATTGGTGGTGACACAACACATGGTAATCTTCTTGTTTTTAATTTGACATTAATAGGAGAAGTAGAAAAAGATAATCTTTGTTTAAGAAGTGATGCTATATCAGGAGATTTAATATTTGTTTCTGGAAACCTAGGAAAGAGTGCAGCAGGTCTTAATCTAATATTAAACAAACAAAAACAAGATAATAATAACTACGACAACAACCAAGACATCAAATATCACTTAGAACCACAACATAGACTTGATGTCTCTAGTAAAATTTCAAAACATGTTAATGCAATGATTGACATAAGTGATGGATTAGCATCTGAAATCAAACATATTTGTAATATGAGTAAATGTGGAGCACTAATTTATAAAGAAAAAATACCAATAACTAAAACCACAAAAGAAAATGCAGAGAAAGTAAATAAAGATCCTTACGGCTTTGCACTTAACGGCGGAGAAGATTTTGAATTATTATTCACAGTATCAAAACAATCATATGAACAAAACAAAGAACTATTTTCTGAATATCATTTAATTGGAGAGATAAAAGAAGAAAAAGAAGGCGTATGGTTAATAGATAATAATGAAAAAAAAGGATTAGGACAAGGTTATGATCACTTTAAGTAATATTTATACCCTAACAACTTATAAACTAATTTAGCCATTGCAAATGCTGATTTTCTCTCATTACCACATTCAACAACATCAAAACCAACAACATTCTTATTCTTAAAAATCTCTCTTAAGATTTCTAATGCTTGATACCATCCAATACCACCTGGCTCAGGTGTTCCTGTCTCAGAAACAATATCCCATGAAAAAAAGTCTGCATCAATTGTGATAAAAACATTATCTGATAGATTATCTAACATACCTTTGATCCAATCATTTTTATTATAAATATCATATGCATAGTAAAGATTATAGTTATTCTTTTTAACTAATTCAGCTTCCTCTTCTGACAAACTCCTTATTCCAATCTGAACAACTTTATCACAACTCTCCCTGATTCTTGCCATAACAGAAGCATGACTAAACTTTGTTCCTTCATACTCATCTCTTAGATCAGCATGTGCATCTAACTGAACTACACTTAAATTTTCATATTTCTCATTCAATGCTTGATAATATCCATTGCTTATAGAATGTTCACCACCTAAAACAACAACAAACTTATCCAGGTCTAAAAATTTCAAACATTCTTTTTTAACACTATCAATAACTATCTTTACACTATGATTAACATCAACAAAATCAGCAGTAAATATTCCATTCTTATAAACACAAGAATCTAATTCTTCATCATAAACCTCTAATTGTGTAGATGCATCTATTATTGCTCCAGGCGCTTTAGCTGTTCCTTTTCCATAACATGCTGTACCTTCAAAAGCAACAGGAAGTATAACTATCTTTGAATCTTCCAAACTAAATTCTTCATCTAAATATTTATTCATCTTCATTTCCTCTTCTTCTTATAAGCATAATCTCTCCAGACTCTATCAATATTTGTTCTCGACAAATTATAAAAATTCTTTAATTGATTAGGATCTGCAATCTTAAGAACATCTAATTCTGGTGCAAACATCTCTGAATATCTATCTCTTCTCCTAATTGATTTAACAGAACCATTTTCTTTAATCATTATCATTGGAGCTCTTTTCAATGTATTAAAATTTGATGCCATCACATTACTGTATGCACCACAATCCATTATTGCCAATAAATCATCAACTTCCATAGTAGGTAATAAAACATTTTTACCTATTACATCAATTGAATCACAAGTACACCCTGTAATTTTATATTTAGTTGTTCTTCTTCCTTTCATATTCGTAGCAGGGAGAATCTCATAATCACAACCATAAATAATTGGATCAGGAACAAAAGCATATGTTGAACCATCTGTAACAAGCATTTTTTTCTTGCCTATCTGTTTATGACTTACAATCTTAATTAAGCCGACCCCTGCATTACTTGTAATAAACTTTCCAGGTTCAAAGATTAAAGTTGGTGGTAATAAATCATGCTTTTGTAATAATGACTTAAAAGATTTAACAAACTTTTTTCCCATTGATTCTGGGGTGAATATATCTTCATCATGATGTTGAACAGGAAAACCACCACCTAGATCAATATGTGTAATATTTATTTTTTTATCTCGACAATAAACTACTAATTCCAATAACTTTTTAGCTGCTAAATGATAAACTCTTGGAGATGGAATATATCCACCATGAAAATGAAAACCTATTAATTGAATATACCTTTTCTTTTTTGTTTTTTCAATTGCTTGGATTGCTTGCTGCCAAGGAATACCATAATGTTGATTTTTAGTTGAATACCCTCCTTTCATCTTAATCAAAGGATTAATTCTTAAGAATAACCTAATCTTTGTCTTAAGTTTTTCTCCTATTAAAGCAATCCTACTTATTTCTTCAATAGAATCTGCAGTTACAGCTTGCACTCCTACTTTTGCTGCAAAATTAATATCTTGCCCAGTTTTATATAAATTAGTAAATGTAATTTGATGAGGTTCAAAACCAGCTAACAATGCAAGAATAATTTCCCCAGTACTGCTTGCATCAATTTCAAAACCTTCTTCTTTAACTATCCTTAATATTTCTAAGTTAGTATTATTCTTACAAGCATATTGTGGTCTTAAATTTTGATAAGGAAAAGCTCTCTTAAATCTTCTTAGATTTTCTCTAATTACTTTTTCTACTAGAACATACAAAGGAGTACCATATTTCTTAGAAAGATCCCATACTGAGTGACCTTCTATTTCCAAATCCCCCCATTGATCCCGAGACAAATAATTCCATCTTGGTTTCGAATATCTCTTAGATAATTTCACCATCCCAATAATAAAAAGTTTTAAACATATTTATAAAGGTTATCTAACTATCTTACTTATCTCTTTAAATTTCTCATGATTTGCATCTCTTAAGAAATCAAAAATAATCATCTCTGCTGTAACTAATTTAACTCCTTCTTGTTTTGCTCGTTCTAAAGCAATCACATGATCAAAATCATGTCTTGAAGAAATAGCATTAGCAACAAGATAAACATTATAACCTTTATCTAATGCATCAATAAATGTTTGTGTAACACAAACATGAGATTCAATACCACATAGAACAAGATTCTTAACATTTAATTCTTTAAGTTTTATTTTAAATTCTTCTGAACCAAAACAACTAAAACATGTTTTTGCATAGGGTTTTTCCTTTAACAACTCACTAAGTCTGGAATCAATATTTCCTAAACCTTTCGGATATTGTTCTGTAGCAATAACAGGAATATTAAGAATATTAGATGCATTAATCAATTTACAAGTATTCTTAATTACCTCATCAATAGCATTAATATGAGGAATAAATTTTTCTTGAATATCAATTATAATTAAAGCTGTATTATTTTTATTCATTATATCACTTAATAATAAGTAGTAGGCACGCTTCTAGATGAACATAAACAATCAACAACAGCTTAACCTTGATTTACTCTCAATTCCGCAACCCTGAAAGCATCGGTTTAAACGGTTAGGGCTGCTCTGTTCCCAGCCTCTCGGGCGCGAAGCGTCAGAGACCAGTGAATCTCCGATTCTAACGCGTGACCCGGTTCCCATGAAAACCAATCCAACAGGACGAAATATCACTGAAATAAATCAAGACCATTATCAAAAGCCTATATCGCTCTAAAAGCTTCGACTCCTCCATATAGTCCATTGAAGGTAACAGGCGAGGACTAACCGCCCAGCCTAGCCTACCAATTACATTAAAACAATCATGTATTTTTAAATGTTTTCGTGAAAATAGACTCAAAAATTTAATTCAATGAAAACATTTATTAATTCTCATACCTTGCTATTTTTGTGGGGGATTGAATATGCAACCAAAGATTATATTTTTAGGAACAGCAGGAGATTCAATAGCTGTTGGTAAACAATTAATGTCATCAGGAGGTATAGTTGTATCTGTAGATAATAATCAATTTCATCTAGATCCAGGGCCTGGTGCTATATTAAAAGCAAAAGAATATGGAATCAACCCAAGAAATAATATTGCTGTTCTTACCACAAATAACTCAATCTATCACTGTAATGATATAAATGCAGTTGTTGATGCAATGACACACAGTGGATTAGACAGAAGAGGAGTTGTTGTAAGCTGTAAATCAGTCATCCAAGGTACAGAAGATTCTTATCCATACCTAACAAAAAAGTGTAGAAACTATGTTGAAAAAGTTATTGGATTAGAACCAGGAAATAGAGTTGGAATTAATAACATAGAAATCAAAGCAACTAAAACAAAAAATAATGATGACCATACAGCAATTGGATTTAGATTATTAACATCAAAGTTCAGTTTAGGTTACACTTCTCAAACAAGTTATTGTCATGAACTTATTGACGAATTTAAAGGAATTGATATTCTAATTTTAAATGTAGTCTCACCTGAAGAAAACAGAACAGATGAAGGACTTAATACACAAGATGCAATTAAATTAATAAGTGATATTAAACCAAAATTAGCAGTTATTACTGGCTTTGGAATTAAAATGATGAAAGCTGATCCATTAGAAGAAACAAGAAAAATACAAAGAGCAACAGGAGTACAAACAATTGCAGCAAAAGATGGAATGGTAATTAATCCACTTTCTTATGATGTTAGCTTACGACAGAAGACTTTAAATTTTTTCTAAGAAAAATTAGTTATCTAGACAAACAACTTCTCCTTGTTGATACATATCAGATGGAATAGAGTAATATACTTCAAGTCCTAGAGACCTGACATTAGTAATAGCTTGTTCTAATAATCCTCTTTGTATACGATATTGCATTAATCCATCTGGTTGCCCTGATGCTTGTGCACAACATTGAACAGGTTCATCATAATCTTCAAGGCCGCTTCTACGACCTTGTTGCACATATGTATCAAAGGTATTAACAGCAACTTCATATTGTCTAGCATCCTCTCTAGATAATCTTAATACCTTAAGTCTATCAACACCAACCTGTTTTTCACCTCTTCCTTTTAAACATTCAATTTCTTCAACAAACAAAACATCATCACCAACAACCTCATCTAAAGAAGGAAAATATCTACCTTCATTAATACCACAAAGATAGGGAACACCATGTTGATCTATTTCCACACGATTACCTAAGGGAAGAAAAACAAAAGACTCATGATGTGAAATACCATGTGGTAATTCATAATATACATCTCCTAATTTTCCTTCAAACGTTCCAATATAAAAGGAATGTTGATATGTATATCTATCTAATTCATTCATTTGTTCTACTACTATACTTAATCTTCGACTTTCAGAATCATCTAGTTCTTTTCCAAAAAAACCTATTCTTTCATAATACAATCCTTTCCATTTATCAAAATACTGTTCAGGAATTTCAGTAAAACGAACTAAGTCATAACCAACAGATGTAACATAGAATCTACTTGCCATTATTATGCCTTTTATTATTCATAAATAAATAAAACCTATTCACCACTTAGATTACCTCTACTAACCATCTGAGAAGCTTTATATTCACCACCAGCTACTGCATAATATTCTGGTGTTCCTGCTTTTAGTAATTGTGATGCTTCTTGTTCTAATCTTTCTAATTCTGGTCTTTGTGGATGAGGTTCTATTGAAGTAGAACCTGTTCTATCATCTTCATTAGCCCTCTGTAAATCCTCATAAGCATGAACCATTTTTCCTAATCTTAAACATTCTGCTTCAACATTAGATAAATGCTGTGCATCTTCTCCTGTAAATCTACGACATAAATATTCAACTACACCTGATGTTCTTCCTTGTTCACCTACCAAATTATTAATACCTTGAATATACAATGTATCTTGACCAGCAACTGATTCTAAGTCCCAAACCAATCTTCCACCCAAACTTGTATTAGAAATAGGTGATCCATCTTGATTTACTGGTATATATTGATCAGAACCTTCATCTGAAAAAAGAGGATGAACATGTGCTAATGTTCTAACATGAGTTAATCCCTCTGGTAATTCATCAAGAACATCTCCCCTTTTCAACTCAACTCTCTCATCATAAGAAAATTGATGAAGAAAGTATAATAATGATCCTTTGCCTTCTATTAATAGGTCATCTACATATCTACCCTTAAGATAAGGTTCCATATCTTGACGAAATTCTGGAGGAACCTCTATAATAAAAACATAATTACTATTTGTATCTCTTGGATCTTTTTCAACCCAAAATCTATTTGCCATTTTTTATAACACCTTCTAGTTAGTATTCACCTGTTTTAAAATTTAATTAAAAAAAAGTAATAAAAAAATAAAGACTTATTCAATGCTTAAAACTGCTGCGTTGTTTGAGTTTGCATTAAAGTAATCGCTTTCACAGCTCATACCATAAAGACCTTCACAGCTTGCTCTAAATGTAATCTTTGTTGTTGTTCCACCAGCAACGTTTTGTTCAATTCCTAAACCAGGAATTTCGAATGAACATGCTGTATCACTATAAACATATAGATCTACCATTGCACCTTCACTAACTTCTAAATAGTCTGGTGTTATTTCTTTTGTTGTTCTACTAATTGAAATATACTCTTGTTCAAAAGCATTGTATCCAACATTGTTATTACAACAGTTTGATCCACCATAAGCAACATAAACAACAGGATTATAATCAACATCCTGTGTAGTTTCTTGGGTAGAACATCCAGCTACTAATAATAATGCAGCCACTAATGCTAAAATCATATAATTTAGCTTCATCTTTTAACCCCCCGAATGTATAATTTTTATTATAACACATTACAGAATAGATATTTTATTTATAAAGTTTTCGGTTCTGTTATTACTCAAGAATAGCACCAGGAGCAAGATTTATATAATCTTAACCATTACTCTACTTAAAAATGGATAGAAAAAAGGCTCTTGGATTAGAAATGCTTGTTAATATAACACAAGATTCACTAAGACAAGGAAGTATTACGCCTAAATTTTCAGACAAACTAATTCCTTTACTTAGTTCCCAATATAATCCAATGAGATTATCAGCTATGCCTTTAGTTGCAGCATATAGACAGGTAAGATCAGGAATTCTAAATATTTATGCCGGTGTAAAAAGAGATAGAGACCTATTAGGTGAAATTCTAAGATTAACAAAAGGAACATTAAGAGAAACAGCATCACCATCAACATTAAGGGCATTGCATACTGCCTTTGAAGCAATAGAATTAGGATATGAAGATGGAGCAATAACAAGAAGTCTCGCAGAAGACACATTTGATGTAAAAGAAAGCGGAAACAGAGATAGCTTAGAATCCTGGGCACAAAGATTTGATAGACATAATAAAAGAAGAAAAAATCAAAACAAAGTAAAACAAAGATATTTTGAAAGAGATTTGCAAAGGATTCTAACATTAGCTTATGTTTGTGATTTACACAGAGATGAAGTAAGAGATGAAAGAGCTATTGATCATTTACTTCAAGCATATGATTCATTAAGTACATTTGTAAAAACAGCTCCAAAAAAAGGTGCAGGATATTTAAGAAGAACATATAATCATTTAGAAAAAGCAAAAAGATATTCAGGATCAAGCTTAACCAGAATAATAACAAGCCTTGAAAATAAATTAGAAGCAAATCATGGTGGATTAAACATTTACAACAGAGTAAAAACAAGAAGTAGACCAAAACCTAAGAAAAAAAGAGGATATGGATGTGGATATTTCGTCCTTGGTACTGCATTTGGGGCTACGGCATTAACAGCTGTAACTATATTCTCACTTTTCAAATTAAGTAGAGAAATAGAACATGAAATACTAGAAGGTGAAGTATCAACAACAACATATTCAGAAATAGCAGAAGAAAAAATTATTTTTAACCCACATTTAAAAAACTTAGGAATAAAATACAGTGATGAATCAAATGCATTAGGATATTTACTTACCCAAGACCCAAATCAAAGTGGAACAGCCCAGGTATCAGATAATGTTGTTACAGTATCAACAATATATTCTCCAACACCAATATCATTAGAAGGATCACCAAGATATGTAGACCTTCAAAAAAATGGTACTGGCCAAGGATTAATAATAAGTCATGAAGGACATATGATTGTTCCATTACATGTAATCACTGATAACAATGATGTAATGTGGGATCTTAATAAAAGAATAATAATAACTCAAGATAAAGATGTTTATGAAATAGAACATGTATTAGCAACATCCTCTAAACAAGATCTTGCACTTGTAAAAACAACATATAGAGAAGACCAAGCAACATTCCAACAAGTTGTATTTGGTGATTCTGGTTCACTTGATCATATCCAAGATTATCAAAAAGTAAGTGTAAGAATAGATGGAGGACATGAACCATCTTTTCTAATAAGCCCTCATTTAGAAATAGGAAACAAGAGCAGAGTAAGATTCCTTGAAAATAATGGAACAGGAAGATTTAAGGGATATTCAAAATTAACAAAATGTGGAAAAGGAAGTGATAGTTCATTATTTATAGACACACTTTCATTTAATTATGGTGTAATTCCAGGAGATAGTGGAGGACTTGCTCTAGATCCACAAGATAGAGTAATAGGCATTAATGTCTGTGGTTCTAAATTAAGTGCAACAGCATCACCATCTAACTCTGTTGTTGAACTTGTAAGAGAGTATTTATCTCAATAAAGATCTTTAACAACAATAATAAACCTTTAAAAATTAAAATCAATTACCTTATTAAAATGAATCAAGAAAAACTAGTAGGATTGGATTTAGTAACAGAATTAGCATCTAATCAATATAGACAAGGAACTATTGAACCATTCTATTCAATAGAAATGCGTGATTTATTTAGATCAACACATTCACCAACAACATTAGCTTCATTATCACTAGAACTAGCAATAAAACAAACAGGATTAAGATTAGATGCGGTTTATAAAGGAGAAAAAATAGTAGAAGGTAAAAAGATTTATGGACAAGCATTAGCAAGAGCAAAAGCAACTCTAAAAGCAATTAACCATGAAGAAGAACATGAAAGAGAAACAGGACAACTTGATGTATATTTTGAAATACTTGAACTTGGTGATCCTAAACAAGTAATAAAAAGAGGAATAATTGATTCACAAACACATAGTAGAAGAGAATCATTAACAGTTTGGTCTCAAATATTTGAAGAACACAAACAATTAGAAGATCAATATGATACAGAAATATTTCCAAATGCAAAAGATTCATTAGAACAAATGTTAACATTAGCATATGTTTGTGATTTACATAGAGATGAAATTAATCAACATCAACTTGTTGATGAAATCATGAATACTTATTATTCTTTAAGAAAATTATTATTAAAACCAAATAAAGGAAGTAGAGCACTAGCAAGAACAGGAACAAAGATAGGCTGGGCATTATCTAGAATAGGTTATGAAACAGGATTAGGAGAAACAGTTGATGATTTAACCTCTGGATTAGAAGAATTAGGTGAATCAATAGCAGAAAGAACAGGAAGAACTATTAGAAAGGAAGATAATAGATTAAGAAATGATCCAGCAATAATTGGAGTAGTTGGTGCTGCACTTGTAATTGCAGCTTCTGCCATTTATGGATTTGTTCCAGGAGTTAAAGAAAATGTAGACGAAATGCTCCTAGGAACTAATGCATCAATTGAAATATATCAAGGACATAAAAACATTCAACTTAGCCCAGTAATAGTAGAAGCAATTAAAGAAGGAAGATATGATAAAAAAATAATAGAAGAAAGCGAAGAAGAACTTAGACTAGTAAGAGAAACAGAACTAAAAGATTCACCATCTTCCCAAACACTTGAACAACTAACTAGAAACATTATTGTTGTAACAACAGAAGAAAGAGTTGTTGATGGAGAAAAAACAACTTTACAATACAAACCATCTGCTCAAGGATTAATAATAAGTAATCAAGGATTATTAGTTTTACCAACACATTTAGTTGAAATTAATGGAAACGAATTTAGTTATGATCCAACAAATCAAAGAGCAGGTGTAACTGTTTATTCAGTTCCAAACATAAAAAGAATTACAGCAATGGCTACATTAGATGGATATAATCAAAATCTAACCTTAGCAGGTATTGATGTGGAATTTGGAGATACTATATATGATTACCAAGCACCATTATTTTTAGATTCAAATGATTTAAACGCATTTAATAATGATGAATATAATGCTATTTATGTTTCTTTTGAAGGAAACTATTTAACAGAAGAATTAGATAAATCAAGATGTAATCCAGAACAATCAGAATATCAATGTCAATTAACACAGCAAGCAGTAAGAAATGAATTAACAGTAGAAACAGCATCTTGTGATCACATATTAAGGGATAATCCTTTTGATCCAATTAGATTTTCTTGTGATGCAGTTCTCCCAGATGGAGCATTGATTGTAGATCATCAATATAGGATTGCAGGAATAAAATCAAGTACTGAATCAACTAGTGAAAATGATAGATCTATAATATCAGTTATTCCAGGTGAAGCTATCCCTGAATTAGTAAACACTTATTTAGGAGCATTAGAACTATCACACAAACTATATGAATCAGATTAACATACAAACCAAATAACCAACAAAACATCCTGCAGAAATAAAAGGCATTGCTGGATAAAACTTTCCTTTCTCACTATATGTTAATAATAATCCTAAAGCAATTGCAGTTGTCAATGTAATTATCAAAGGAAAAACATAACTTCCTGTTGTTTTCATAACAACTCCAGAAAATAACAAAGGAAATGCAACATCTCCTCCACCAAGAACAGCAGATCTAACCTTAACCAATCTTTTCTTCATACTTTTTGTATTCTTTGGTTTCTTCATTCCCTTAAAAGAATAAGGAATATAAAATCCTGCAAATAACTTTTCTTTTGTCTGAAACTTAGCCATTTTTACCATATGTTTTGATTTCCATACAGCATATGCATCATACAATGAAATAAATACTAACAACATGAATACAGAAAACAAGTTAATAATAGGTACAATTAAAGATGCTAAACCACCATAAATAAATATTTCAGTAAAATTATGAACAAAAATGTTTGGTTTAAAAACCTTATACACACCAAATAAAACAGCCAAACCAAAAGTAATAATATAAGCATAATTAAGTAAACCAGGTATAAAAGCCTTTAATATTTTTAAAATAAATGGAGCAAACGCTAATGCTAAACACATTGTAACACTTAAGAAAAACCAAAACTTCCATAATCTTCTTTTCCTAAATTTAATTATAAGTAATACTAACCCAGTACCAATTAAAACTGCAATTAAAATAAAAATAAATGTATTTGATTCATTCTCTACCTGTGGTGGTTGAATCCCTGTTATACCATATGTTTCATTATTTAATGTAGTTACACCTAAAGTAGAAGATGCCTTAACATCAATATACTCATTAATTACAATAAGACCTGCTAATTGTGCAAGTATAAATATTAAAATTAATAACAATGTTATTTTTAATGAATGTTTCATATAATCACCTTACATATAACAAGCTTATAAATATTTCTCTATAATGTCCCATTTCCAACCAGCTTTTAACAATCTTTTCTTAATTTTCCAGTCTCTATAACCTTTCTTTCTCTCCATTGCTATATACTCTTTTATAGTACCATGAAATTCTTCTCTTGGAATTATTTTATGCTTTACTTTTTTCTTTATTGTCTTTGGTTTCTTCTTCTTGACTTTATGATCTTTGATTTTTTTCAACACAGGTTTTACTTCATCTTTCTTTTTCAATTCTAACAAATCAAGAAAAGATTTCTCTATAATGTCCCATTTCCAACCAGCTTTTAACAATCTTTTCTTAATTTT
>CAYVNN010000006.1:0-1878 GCA_964453185.1 uncultured Methanosarcinales archaeon | reverse complement strand
CTCTTGGAATTATTTTATGCTTTACTTTTTTCTTTATTGTCTTTGGTTTCTTCTTATCTCTATCCCTAGAATCACCAACCATACATGTAATAGAATGTAATCCATGTGTCTTTAAAATTTCCCTGTCAATATTTTCTCCTTTCCATCCTGCTTTTAATAACCTCTTCCTAATCTTCCTATCATTATACCCTCTTTCCCTTTCTTTTTTAATGTATTTTCTAACCTGGCTATTAATTTCAACTTGATGAATATTTTTAATCTCCCAATCAATGTCTTCCTTTTTCCAACCAGCTTTTAATAATCTTTTTCTGATACTAGCAAAACTATATCCTCTTTTTCTCTCTTTAATAATATAAGGATCAAGCTTATCAAAAGAATTTTTATGGATATTTCTAATTCCATCATTAACTATTTCTTTTTTCCAACCCGTATCTAATAATTTCTTTTTAATATTACCAAAACTAAATCCTTTTTTCCTTTCTTTAATAATATAACTTTGAAGATTATAATTTACATTAATAGATGTACCAATAATAGATTCAACAAGATATATTTTATGAGCATGTTTTATTTCTAAATCAATAATCTCTTTCTTCCATCCTGCTTTTAATAATCTTCTTTTTATTTCTACATCATTATAACCTTTTTTAATCTCCATAATAATATAATCTAATACATTATCTTTACCAGATTTATGATCTACACCAACATCAAGATACATATCAACATGTTCTCTCTTCCACCCTCCTTCAATTAACACATCTCTTATTTGTTTATCTGTAAATCCTTTTTCCCTTTCCATTTCAATAAAACTAGTCAATTGTTGTTTAATATGCTTAAGATGCATATCTACAAAGAATAAATGCCTATATCTTTTCTTAATCATTGAATTAATATTTTCAGATGTAAATATTCTTGGAATAATTCTATGATTCGCAGACATAATTAATGTAGCTAATTCTGAATTAATATTGTATTTCCTCATTAAGTAATGTAATTCATTCTCTTGGTGTCTTGATAAATTAATAGCAATTAAATTAGGAATAGATTCATAGATTTGTTTAGTTTTATATGTAACAAAAACCTTATGATATTTGTGTAAGGTTTTATTTTGTATCATTCTTCTAATACTTTGTTCATCTGCATATGTTGATATGTTTAATAAAATCAATAATATAGGAACAATAGACAACAATAATAACCATTGATAGGATACTGTAACAATTGCCTGTGTTTCCCTTACAATCCTTTGTCTCATTAACATTTGTTGTACTTGATATTCTTTTTCTAAAATAACATTAATTGGAGATATAGTCTCAACCTGTGTTGAAGTAACATAAACATTAAATCTAAATGGTTCAGATATTACTTCTGATTCCAAAGAAATTAAAGCTGAAACATCATCCCCTATTGCTAAACTCTTTGAACTAAATGATCCAACATTAACATTAACATTACTTGGTAAATCAGATATTGAAATTTCAAGATTAGATAGGTCCCCATCACCAATATTTTCTACTATAATTTCTAACTCAATGATTTCATTATCTTTTAATATTAAACTTTCTACTTGTTTTCCATCCTTATAGATACTATCCCATCCTCTCTTTATCTTTGAAATTAATAGTTTATAATTTCCTTCTTCTTTAACAATAATTTCAGTCTCTCCAAGATCTTCCTTGTCAGAACTACCACCATTTGAAGAATCACCATTACTTGAGTCACCATCATCTCCTGAACCATCTCCATCATCACCTGATTCACCTTCTCCTGATTCCTCACCACTATCTTCTGTACCTTCTTCTGCACCTTCTTCTGCACCTTCTTCTGTACCTTCTTCTGCACCTTCTTCTGCACCTTCTTCTGTACCTTCTTCTG
>CAYVNN010000005.1:45422-112362 GCA_964453185.1 uncultured Methanosarcinales archaeon | reverse complement strand
TTTCCTCTGTCTTCTCTCGAGTTGCTAAAACTATGCCACGTTTAGTATCACCAACAGTTAATTGTGCAGCTTGATAATCTGGAACAACAGGTTGTTTAACTCGGGGGAATGTCTTAGATGTCTTGACAGGTTCAACATGTTTAACATCCATTGTTGGACTACCAACGCCACTCTTATAACCACCATAAACTTCTTTGTCTCGTGCTTTAGGATCATAAGCCTGTTGACCTACAGTCTTATCGACAACACCAACACCACTCTTATATCCTTTCTTGTGAATTGCACCAGCATCTTGTTTACGACTGGTACTTATCTGAACAGCTTCTTTTTCTTTTTGTTCTTGCCAAGTTTTAATTGAGCCCTCAGATTTAAAATCCCAAGCACCAAGTGTATCTTCCTTTGCCATCTGAGTAACTTGTTCAGGTGTAACAAAAGTGGCACTCTTACCTGTCTTAGAAATAATCTCAACATGACCAGATTTTGTAAGAGGAACAGTTTCCCTAACACTCTCAACACTTTGATACTGTAAATTCTGTTCTCGAATGTCTTTAACATTTTGTTTGACAGTAGCAGCACGACGTGCAAATTCTGCCTTATACTGTTCTTCTAATTCTGCCTTAGAATAATAAGTTTTACCAACAACCCACTTACGACGTCTAGAACTATACCATGCTTTATTATCTCTAATATAATTCTTTAAACTATAATCAGATGCTTTCTGTTGGATGGCTTTTATGTTTTCTTCAGAAGTGTAGGGCATAATACATCTCCGTATTTTACCCAATGTAATTATCATAACTTAACTTATATTTATACTTTTAGGTATTGTAGTAAACTAAAACATAGTTTTAGTTGACCGAAATATAAAAGCGAGAAAATCAAATTCACTCTCAGTAGGTTGGGGGGCATGTTCCTTTCAACGCTGCGATTCTTATAAAAAATATTGAGAGTGGAGCCCATGAATAAAAAAGGATACACATTAAGAGATCTTATGCCAATTGCATTAGTTCTAGTTGTAGCGACAATCGCAATCTCAATCGGAGCAGACGTAGTTGATAGTGTACAAGCTGATCAAACACCAGGAAGTTATGCATCTAACGCATCTGAAAATGGATTGCAAGGAATGGATGAACTAGGAAGTTGGTTGCCAACATTAGCATTAGTTGTAGCAGCTGCAATAGTAATAGGTGTATTAGTAACTAGTTTCTCATTTGGTAGAAATTAGATAACACCGCATTGTTTACACACAAGAAAGGTCAGTTATGACCTTTCAGTGTTTTTTTCTTTTTCTAACAAAACTCATTCAACCTAGTCTGAGACTTGGGCTGTTCCTTGTTTAAACGATGACTGAAGAATTTACAGTGGTTAAAGAAACCTTGCTTATTAATAACATCTCGATCATTAACACTACTTATAATATATTTGTATGTAGTCTTAATATCGGAATGACCCATGTGCTTAGCTGTCTCAATCAAAGCATTAACTCCTTTGTCATCCATCTTATTAAAATATTCAGTAACATGGAGCTTTCTAAATGCATAACCACTTAGACGATAATAATATTGAACATGACCATCTTGATATGTAACTGTTCTATAGACTTCTTTAGCCCAAGAACGTTTAACTGGATCCTCTGAATAAAAAATATCCCTTAATTTCTTTAGTCTATCTGTGGCCGTCTTAGTAATGATTGGTTTGTCTTTGTTTGTATGACTTGGAAACAAGTACTGACCTTTCAAAGTCAAATAGTTATTGCTAACATAAACAGCCAATGCTTTAGCTACCCAGACAGGTAACTCACGCCACTTGATCTTTTGAGTGATCCTAGTCACACCTTTGGTTTCAACACGACGAGCCTTTGCTAACCTTAATTTAACTCTTGGTCTCTCTGGATCGCTAAAGTCAAAGTCCCTCAAATTCAATCTACAGCATTCAATAGGACGACAACCAGTAGCTCCTAATAAAGAATAATAAATATACCATTTACTAGCATAAGGCAACCACTCAATAAACTGGACAAACTGATCTATACTAATTATCCTATCCTTATCTATGTCTTTCTCTACTATAACAACTTGACTTTTCATAACTTACCCCCAAAAATAGTAACTACATAAAGACATTAATTATCTATAAGTAGTACTAATATTTAAACAAAACCCAATAATTTTATATATTAGATATGTATAATAATATTGCATCGCCCTATTATTTCTTGTATTCGGAAGATCTCCGGGAAATCCGTAATATCTCCGGAAGAGCTAACGCTATAATATAAAGAATTAGCATTATAATATTAGGCCACCAACTAATCCAAGCCTACAAAATCTTAAGTCTATGCACTCAAGATCCCCACAACTTTTTTAATTATAACTTATCACGAAGGACACTGGCTTGTGTTTCCAAGACGTCTAATAGATCTTTGGGTGTCTCTGCTTGGTGAATATCATCAAGCAATTGTTCCTTAAATTCTTCTAACATACGTAAACCACCTTTAAACACAGCCTAAGCCACTTTGAGTATAAAAACATTTGTAACCATTATATAATTAGTCATTCTATCTCTACCTCAGCTTCTTGTTCACGGATCAACATATTCATATGTTTCTTTGCAGAACCATAACTACGAAAGGATTTAATAATAACCCAACGTGCACGCATAAAACCAACACTGAAGATCATAAATACTATCCACGAAAATATGTCTTTCTTATAACATAACAAATATTCCTTTCTGCCACCACCATACTTATAAATTATATTCTTTGTGAATATTCGATAATCAGTCATTCGCGGGCACCTTCTTTCTTACCACCTAAATAGCCTATTAAAAAAGTAATAACAAACAATAATAATAATCCAGAACTTTCTTTAATACTATGGCATTTTTGAAAATAAGATAATGGTCCTGACCACAATATTATCATAACAAGAATAAATACCCAATAAGGTATAATTTCTAAACCTTTAGTTGTCCAATAAACAAATTTGTTCATTCTACAGCAACCTCTATCTCTTGCTTAAACAAATCAGAAATTGTGAAAGCACCAACCGGACTATGGTTAAGGCCCATTGAATAATTGCAAAATATCGATGAAGTCGATATTTTGTGATTTTCGATGTCTAATAATGCCAGACGACTTTGGAGTCGGCATTATTTTTGTAAGGCTAAAAGCCTACATTCTATATCGAGATAAGATTTCATTTAAAAATCTTTTGAATATCTTTTTAAATATCAATTTATTCTTCTATTATATGGAACAAGTCAAAACAAATGATAACTCTGTAACCTTCTATAATGAGAAATACCAAGAATGGTATCATTCAAAGACAGGAGCGATTGAAGAGGCATTTGAGAAATATGCTAAACCATCTAATTTGAAAGATGGGATGAAAATCTTAGATATTTGTTTTGGCATTGGTTATAATTCTGCTGCAGCTCTAGATTCTGCAGATAATCTTACAATCTTTGCTTTAGAAAATGATCCTAAAATTATTGATAAAATTCAAGATTTAAATCCTAATTTTAAAAATTATGATATTATTAAACAAGTAGCAAGAGACAAGGAATATAATAGAGATGGAACCAAGATAAAATTAATCATTGGAGATGCTAGAATAACTATTAAACAAATTAAGGAAAGGTTTGATGTTGTTTTCTTAGATCCATTTTCTGTACGTAAATGTCCTCATCTCTGGACTGCTGAGTTCTTTTCTGCTGTCTATAACGTCATGAATAAAGGAGGCATTTTAACAACATATTCTTGTGCAAGAGTTGTTAGAGATAATTTGAAAAAAGCCGGTTTCAAAGTTAAAGATGGTCCTTGTATTGGAAGGAGAAGTCCATCAACAATTGCAATTTCTTGAAGTGTCATAATAATAGAAAAGGTATACTTCTATTTATAGCTCCTTAACATACTTTACGTAGTAAAGTCTTATAATGTCGATGAAGTCGGCATTATATATAAATCACGGATAATATACGGAAGAAGATAAAATCTCTAAATAAATTTTTATATATTTATTCTGATAAAAGACTTAAAAATGTATTTGGATCTCGAGGAATTGGTGACTTTGCAAGTCCTTGCTGCATAGCTTGAGAAATATCATGAATTGTAAAATGTGGATTTGCCCTTACTGTTCTTAGTGCTGGAAGTAATAAGTATCGTGCAGTCCATACATCAAATGAATTTCCTTGTGCTTGAATTCTAGGTAATCTTAAATCGACTCCAAGTAATACTTCACCACCTAAAATAGGAACAGTTTTTGCTACTTCATCAATATTATATTTTTGTAATAAAACACCAGACATTATTTTTGCTTGCTCTATTGATTCCAATACACCTGCAATTTCTTGATCATCATAAGGGTATAGTACAACTGTATTATGTCCTTGCTCTTGGAACATCCCCTCTTCATCCACTTCACAATTATCTAAGTGAGACTTTGCTTGATATATTCCAGCATTATTCTGTTCTAAAGCAATATACAACATTTCAACAAATTGCGCTAATCCATTTAAATCAGGGCAAAGATACAATTTTCTTTGACTATGATTTTGGTCAGGTTTTAGTCCTAACATAGAAAGAATTTCATCCCCTGATTTATTACGAAAACGTCCAGTTGCCTTGTAAAATTGGTTAGCAAAATCAACTTCTTGTCCATTTGTAGGGATATGACCAAATCCTGGTAAATCCTTATCTGGCGTTCCACCATGTAGTCCATATAATGTTCTTTCTATTTCTGGTTTTATGTCATCTCTACAATCAGTTCCCCAACTCGCCCTATATCTTACATTCCTTTTCGGAATACACCACAGACGAGCATATTCAGCTATAGATTTTCCAGGATGCTGTTTTAAAAGATTATACGTAAATATAACAAGCCCATTAAAAATTGCTTCATTATTTATAGAAAGATAGGTATCTAAGCTTGTTCTTTTATGATCAAATTCTTCTACCATAGAAGATAATTAAATATGATGATTTATAAAGTTTTCTATTTGTTATCACCATTTAGGGACAAACATATTGAAAACACAACTATTCTCATTTTTTAGATTCGAAACGAAAGATTTATATATCAAATATGGATAATATTATCCAAATATGATAAGAAATCTAAAAATAATCAATTATCTTGGGAAAAACATTGAAAAGAAGTTTACAATGCATGAACTAAGTAATTTAGTTAATCTACCTTATGCTTCTTTTTACAGAACAATACAAGGGATGGATTATGTTTTAAATATTGAAATAATTGGTAAATCAAAAGTAGTCTCATTAAATCTAAACAATCCAATAATAAAGTCTCATTTAATTGTTTCTTCTGATGAAGAAAGAAGAAAATTTATTGAAAAACAACCAATAATAAAAAAGATAAATAATGAATTAAAAACAAAAGATGTTGTTGTTTTATTTGGAAGTTATGCTAAAGGAACTCAAACAGAAAAAAGTGATATTGATTTATTAATAATAAACAAAGATGGTAAAAAATCATTATCTTTTTCAAAATATGAAAATTTATATAAGAAAGAAATTAACACAATTTACATAACTAATAAAGAATTTATACAGATGTTAAAGGATAAAGAAGAAAATGTTGGTAAACAAGCTCTAAAAAATCACATTATACTTAATAATCCAGAAATATTTTGGGAGTGTGTCTTAAATGCAATTTGACAAAGAAGAATATGTTAATTTATTTAATAAATTTAAAAAACAAAAAAGAATAAATGATTCTAAAGAAATATTTAAAATAAAATTATTTTTAGAAAAAGCAGAAAATAGTTTACAGATTGCAAATTTTATTAAAAATTTAGATCCTACTAAAGATCAACCAAAAAAACTTTTTTGGGATTATTGGGCAATTACTATTTCTTATTATTCTATGCTTTATGCTGCAAAAGCTGCAATTATATCAAGAGGTTATGAAGCTTCAGACCATGATGCTGTTCAAGTTGCCCTAGGTTATCTTCTTGTTCCTAATGATTTAGAAAAAGAAGATTTAGAATTACTTAACCAATCACATAAAATATTTGAAGATGAATATGTACATTACTTTGATGATGCTAAAAAAGAAAGTCATAATGCAAGATATTCTGCAATAAAAACTTATTCTAAAAGAAGACTAGATGAGATAGAAGCAAATGCTTCAAAGTTTGTTGCAAAGATAGGATTTATTTTACAATAGTCAAAACACAGTTTTTCTCAATTTACAAGAGAAGAGTTTAATTGTCCACATTTCAATATGGTGTAAATAATTTGTGGACAATATTTCTTAAATATCCAAAAAGCTAGCTATTCTTGCTTTTCCACTTAAAACCAAAAGATTTATACAACAAAAATAGCAATTTTTGAGCATAAATCTTTCTTCGAAACAAAAGATTTATATATTTCTAGATATCTCTAGATATCTACAATGCAACAAATTAATCTAAAAATACCTGATAATCTACTTCAGGCAGCAAAAGGATATGTAGATCATTTTGGATTTAAGAACATACAAGAATTAGCACTAGAGTCTATGAGAGAAAAGATTTTTGAAAGAAACGAATATGATGAGTCATTTAGTAAAAGAGAGATTGAGTTAATTGATAGTTTAATTTCAACAGCAACAAAAAAGAAAGATTTTGTCTCTGAGACAGAGCTTAATAAAATATTATTAAAATGAGTTTCTCAATTAAAGCATTATCTGTTTTTTTAGAGCAAGTTAGAAAACTAGATAAAAAATCAAGAAAAATTATTCATGAGAAAATTCAATTAATTAAAGAAAATCCATTTAGATACAAAAAGATTCATTCAAAATATTATTCTCGTGTTTTTAGAGTTAGGTTTAACATTCAATCAAAAGAAACTAGATTAATCTATATTGTAGTTGAACCAAATATTATTTTAGTATGTTTGCTAGAGAGAAAGAATGACTACAAAGATTTAGAAAAATATTTGAGAAAGATTTAACCCTAATTTAGAAATATTTTTAAACTCAATATTTCTCAGTTAATAATATGAATTTAAAATCATTCATAGTCATTATACTACTATTAGGCTTACTCTTTACAATAGGTTGCAACCGAGATAAAAATGAAAAAGATTCGTATGAACCAGCTTATAATCATTCCTCTGATTGGACTTCTGTAAGTAGGACAACTGATAAAATAGTTTTTGATGAGGAGAAAACTGTGAACCTAGGGTCAAGTTCTTGGAAATTTGATTTTTATCGAAATCTTGAATATGATTGTGGCTTATCAGGAAAGTATACTTTTCTTGTAACAGAACCAAAAGATAATCCAGGCAGTGAAGCACCACTATGGGTTTATCTTCACGGAGGGGGCATGGGTTATTATGATGATCAAGGAAAGTACCGTACTGGGGTAGGTCAAACTGAAGACGCAATGCATCATGAAGAATCATTTGAAAAACTTCAAAGTGTCATCACTAGAAATGTTATTAATAATCGTCAATTAATAGATACTACAATTAAGCGTAGGATTGAAGAAGGATATCGAATATTAACTGTCTCTCTCTGTGACCATGATTTGTATTCAAGAATGGGTACACCATACATAAATAATCCTGATGGGGGTCAAGTAAATGGTTTGCAAGCAACTATGGCTGCTGTTGAATACACTGTAGAAAATTATCCTACTACTCATGTTTTTGCTCATGGAACCAGTGCAGGTTCTATAGGGGCATTTTCATTGATGTATGCTTTTGCAATGGAAGGCACATATCTAACAGGCACTATTATTGATTCATATTTATTAATGCCAAGGATAAATGTTATCTTTGAAACATTTAGTGGTACATCTGGGTTTCCATTTGATGATGACTTTGAATTACATGGTATAACTGAAAAGATTGGGTGGTTTACAGATTTTGACATATCCCCTAATGGTCCTGCTGTAGATACTATACTTAATGGTTTTGTTGAAGTACCTCTATTAACCATTGTTGGTGAACTAGATTCATATTGTGCTGGTGACCAATATACAATTAGTGAAGCAAAAGCAGCAGGATTAGATAATTGTGCATGGGTTGTTGATGGACTACGACAAGCAATTGATGAACAACCAGACTCTCCACATCAGCTTGTTATTTTAGAAGGATGGGCACATACACCAAGTGTAAAAGATAGCAGCCCAGCTCATGATGTTGTAGATGATTTTATTGATGAGATTCTTTCTAATAATCCTTCTTATCCCTTTGATGAATAATTATTGGTTTAAAAAAAGTTAGAAAATAAATTATTCTCCTCTACAAATAGCAACATACTGATCAAATGTTTCTGCTTCTCTATCTGCTTTTGCAAATCTAGATCTATCTTGTTCATAAGCACAAGCAATAGCATCAACAGCTTCTATTGTTCTTTGTACAAGTCTTCTTCTTAAGGCAGGAAATTCTACATCAAGAATTTGACTTTCCATTTCTGCATTAACTTTGCTTGGGTCATAATTATATAATGATGCACTTGGATCTTCACTTTCAAAATGAACTCTCCTAATTATAGCATTTACTGTATCTGAATCTTCCATATCACAAATTATTGCATATTCTGGGCTGTTAAGTAAATAACCTATTGATTGAATAGGAATTACTCCTCTTACATATCTTCGAATAACTGTTCCTCTTACTTCTGCTGCAACCTGATTATAATCTACACCATCCCATTCACCTTTCTGAATATAATTAAAAAAATGTGCTCTAACTTCTGATAAAATTAAAAGATCTGGATAATTTTCATAAATTTCTTTGTTTTTCTCTTTTAATTGTATTATTGTTTTTGTTCCAGGTTTTCTTTCTATTGCTAGTCTTTGATATTCCTCTGCTAAATCATTCTTTTCTCTACTTAGTTCATTATTTTTTCTCCCTAATTTAGATCTCATAATATCTATGTGATCAATTTCATGTCTTAAGACATTAAGATCATCTAAACATTCTGCAAATCTTGTATTTAATATTGGCATTAATTCATTAACCATTTCTTGTGCAACTTCTGCATTTTGAATAATCCATGCTTTTAGTGAATCATAATCATGTCTATTAGAATTAATTCCTCTCTTTTTTGCTTCTAAATAATCTGGATGTAATGATGCTTCATATCTTTCTAACTCCCCATTTGGATCATCCAATATTTCAAGAAAGTTATCCGCTGTATATCTTTCTTCAAATATTAATCTAACTTTATTAAAATATTCAGATACTCCATTTACTAAATTGTTATATTCTGGAGGAATATCTCCAAGAACAGTACTTAATGCATATACTGATAATGAATTATCTTCTAAACTTATATGTGCAGCAGATCCATTATTATATAGACCTAAACTTATTTCAAATTCTCCTGGTACAGTTAAACCTAAATCTCTTCTTTCTTGCAGGGCTGTTTCTACTTGTTGCTCTAAAGCAGATGTAAGTCCTCTTAATCTTTCATGACAATTTATTTTCATTTTGGAACATATCTAGCTATTGTTTCGTCAACATTAAATGTATAATTGTTTGGATCTTCTATTGATCTTGAAGCTGTGAATATAAATTCTCCAACAACAGGGCCACATTGATTCATTACACATCCATCTTCATTAAGATCAGGAACAATTATTGTTTCTCTTTGTCTCATTCTTGTATCTGGATTTGCTTGTGCATTAACTCTGCCCATATGAAACTCATATTTGTTACCTTCATCTCCTATTACATATAAGTCTCCTAATGAATTCGCAGTATATCTACCTCTTGTGCTTTCGTCCATTTCGCTATTTACTAACCAACTAATGCAATCATTATGTTGTAATCTATATTCTATCGCAGGAACTCTACGTACAGTTACTTCACTTGGTTCATAAACTTGTCCACAAGCACCTAAAATTAATAATCCTAATGTTTGTAATGCTCTCATTTTTTCACCTTCTGTATGTTACTGATTTTTCAACAGTATTTTTTCTTTCCATTATTCCTTGTGAATTTTCTACATATTCCCTCAATCTTGTTCCTGTAAATGTAAATGTACCAACTTGCTCACTACATTGATCTCTTACACAACCATCTCTATGAAAGTCAGGAACAATTAATTTTTGACCTATTTTTAATCCATTACTAAAATCAACACCAGGGTTTGCTTCTTCAAGAACGTCTTGCATACTAAAATAATAATGAACTGTACTATTTTCTCCACTAGTATATGTTCCTGTCATTGAAAATCCTCCTGTCCAAGGATAATTATAATTAAATCCATCTCCTCTCCAGGTAGCAATTTCATTTTTAGGAATTAATCCAACTGAATCTCCACTTTGTACTGTGTATTCAATTGCTTGGACTGTTCTTGTACTTGATCCAACTACTCTTGGTCCTTGTGATGCTACTGCTGTTTCAATTCCATCTTTACAATCTGGTAAAGCAGCTGCACCTATTAATAGACATGTCCCTGTTACAGCAAGGTTTCTTGCATAACTTCCTCTTGAGAAGTAAGGACTAATCATTCCATCTATTCTTTCATCAGCTTTAGATAACCAATTTTTAATTCCTTCATACTTTTCTTTTAAATTCTTATCTGTAAAATTATTTACTAAATTAATAGCATGATCTAATCCTTTTTTTAATCCTTTTCCAGTTAATCTAACCAATGATTCAGAACCTCTTGATGCAATTTCTAAAGAAGCATACAAAGTAGTAGTTAGAGCTAGTGTAGCTACTGATGCTACTTTTGAACTTGTTTTATCTTGATCTAAACTATCATTCAATAAAGAATATGGTATAAATGCTATTTGTTCAATTGTTCCATCTTCTTCAAAAACATTGTTTGCAGAAGGATGTAATTCAATAACTTTTCTACCTATTTGACTTTTTGATAATACTTTTTCTAACATTTTGCACCTCCATTTATGCAATAAGGGGTGTAAAGATCTAACTACTATTTAAATCTTTCTATTATTTCATTACACTGTAGTAGTAACATGGTCTATACTTAACTACATTCTTAACAACTCCTTTCTTCCCCTAATATACTTTTTTCTATACTAATTTGGTAACACCCTTTTGTTTCATATGGAACACCTATTCTAAAGTAGTTAAAAGCATAACATTTATATATTAGTTGTCACAAAGTAGTTACAAAAATGAACAAATTATTCAAATCATTAGGGGTTTTAACACTTATTTGTGCTATTTCATTATTTCTATTAAATAGCTGTACAACTCAAGATAACTTTGATTGGAGAGAATATACATTTCCAACAGAATATCAACATACTACTTATACAATAGAACAAGAAGAAGATGATTATTCTGCTTATACTTATATTGATGAAGAAAGAGATCTAACAGATGAAGAGAAGCAAGAAATCTTTGAAACAGCAAGAGAAAGAAAAGAAGCTTTAGATAAATATGAAACACTAACAGATGTTTGGTCAGAAACAACATTTGAACAAGAAGAAGAACAAAGAATTGAAGATTATTGTGAAGAATATGGATTTTTTAGTTGTTATGATATTAAATATACATGTAATTCAGAATACAGATGTCAAAAGGTTTATATTGAATGTGAAGATTATGGATTTGATCCTAGCAAACTAAGTCATCAATACTATGGACAAGACAAAGATGATGAATGTAGAAATTATGATGTTACTGTTGATGAAGAGACTTTTGACATTAGAAAACTAGAAGATGATAGTTTTTTAGATGATGCAGGTTTCCAATGGGAATAAAATGGCAAAAACACTTTATTTTACAGATGCACACAGATTTACTAGACCTGAATCTCAGAAACTTTTAAGTTATGCACAAAGGAATAATATAGATAATATTGTTTTTCTTGGTGATTTAGATGGTTATATTGCAGTTAAAACATTACTTGAATTAAGAACATTCGCAAATAGAGCAGGTATTGGCTTTGATTTTGTTCTAGGTAATCATGATGTTTATTGGAGAGATTATGCAACACATGTTTCAAAAAGACCAGAAGTTGATCATGGTAAACCTGATCCAAGTCAAGATAGAAAGGTTAGAACAGATCCAGCTGTCCGTGAATTTTATACAGGACCTCAATTTATTACTTCTCCTTCATTAGAAGTATTATGTACTCATGCATTTCCAATGGGAAAAATTATATCAGATAGTCAGACAGCTAAATATGTTAATCTTAATCCACAAAGAGCTCAAGAGAATAGAGGATATTGGCATGGATCTTTTGGTACAAATATTACAACCGGACAAGGTAAACATCAATGGGATTATGAAGTTTTAGGTTGGAATTTTGATGCAATGCAGAAACAAGGTTTTTCTAGAGTATGGAGACCAGCTCATGGTTATAGTATCATGGTCAAAGGACATGAACATACAAATAGATGTTGGACAAGACAATATGGTGGACAAAGAGTCAATGCATTAAGAGGAGGTGCAGATCTTCACCCTAGAACAGAAGTAAATATTAATCCAAACCACCAATATATTTTTCAAATAAGAGATTATACAAAAAGAAAAGGAGTAGGTATTCTTACAACTGATAGAGCAGGACATCCTGTTAGTTTCAAATATGATCGAGTTAGATAATTATTCTCATTCCAAAGCTTTTTATATAATAAACTTCTTCTTTTTAAACTATGACTACTACTAAACCTAAAATCTTAGTAACAAGTGCACTTCCATATGCAAATGGTTCTATTCATTTAGGACATTTGGTTGAATATATTCAAACAGATATCTTTGTTAGAGCATTGAAATTATTTGGTGAAGATGCTATCTATTGTTGTGCAGATGATACACATGGTACACCAATTGAATTAAAAGCAAAAGAACAAGGAATTAAACCTGAACAATTAATAGCAAAAGTCTTTAAAGAACATACAAAAGATTTTTCTGGTTTCCAAATTGAATTTGATAGTTATTATTCAACTAATTCAAAAGAAAATAAAGAATACAGTGATAAAATTTTTATTAAACTTCTAGAAAATGATTTAATCTATAAGAAAAAGATGGATGTTATTTTTTGTGAAGAATGCAAAAGATTTTTACCAGACAGATTTGTTAAAGGAAAATGTCCAAAATGCGGTGCAGAAGATCAGTATGGTGATGTTTGTGAAAAGTGTAGTACAACACACAAAACAACAGATCTTATTGATCCAAAATGCAGCATATGTTCATCACTTCCAGTTGTAAAAGAATCTGAACATTATTTTTTCAAGTTAAGCAAACTATCTAAACAATTAGAAAAATACCTTAAAACAGCGGATCTGCAAGAAGAGATTATTAATTTTTGTAAAAATTGGTTAAAAGAATTAAAAGATTGGTGTATTAGTAGAGATGGACCTTATTTTGGTTTTAAAATTCCAGGTGAAGATGATAAATATTATTATGTTTGGCTTGATGCACCAGTAGGATATATTGCAAGCACTGCAAATTATTGTAAAAACACTAAGAGAAAAACTGAAGATTATTGGAAACCAAAAAATCCAAAAGATAGTAAAATCATCCATGTGATTGGTAAGGATATTATTTATTTTCATTTCTTATTTTGGCCAGCAATGTTAATGAATTCTGGATTCAAGACACCTGATAAAATGGTAGTGCATGGTTTCTTAACAGTAAATAAAGAAAAAATGAGTAAAAGCAGAGGTACATTTATTACTGCAAAACAATATTTAGAACATCTTGATCCAATGTATTTAAGATTTTATTATGCAGCACACTTATCAAGTAAAATGAATGATCTTGATTTGGATTTAAAGCATTTCAAAGAAATAATTAATAGTGAATTAGTTGGAAATATTGCTAATTTAGCTTATCGTTCTATCTCATTCACAAACAAGAATTTTAATTCAAAAATAACTAAGTTTGATGAGAAGGAATTAGCAGATGAAATTATTGAAATCAAAGAAAAATTAATTAAAATTAAAAAGAATTATGAATTATTTAATTTCAAAAACGTAATAAATGATATCATGCATATCAGTTCTATTGGTAACAAATATTTCCAAGAGAAAGAACCTTGGAAATTAGTTAAACAAGGGAAAGAAAAAGAAGCACAAGAAGTATTAACTTTTTCATTAAACATTTTGAAGAATGTTTGCATTGCAATTAAACCAATCTTACCTTTATTCGCAGGAAGATTAGAAAAACAACTTAATCTTCAAGATTTAACTTGGGATGATCTTGGATTTAATATGAAAGACTGTAAAATTGGAAAAGCAGAAATTCTAGTTAAGAAAATTGAAGATGAATGTGATAAATTAATTATTGTTGAGAAAAAAGAAGAAGAATCTTCATTCCCACTCGATCTTCGTGTTGGTAAAATTATAGATATTAAACAACATCCAGATGCAGATAATTTATACATTGAAACAGTTGATTTAGGAACAGAAAAAAGAACAATTGTTTCTGGAATTAAAGAATGGTATTCATTAGATGAATTAAAAAACAAAAAGGTTGTTGTTGTTTGTAATCTAATGCCTGCAAAATTAAGAGGTATTGAAAGCCAGGGAATGTTATTAACCGCAGAATATAAGAAAGATAACAAAAAGTGTTACAAATTACTTGAACTTTCTAAATCAAAACCAGGTGATAAGATTTATCTTGACAAACCAGGTAAAAACTTTAAACAATTAGAATTCAAAGAGTTCTCAAAAGTAAAGATGTCAATTAAAGATAAGAAAATTATTATTGATGGTAAAGCATTAAAAACAAATTCTGAAGAAATTATTGTTGATGTTAAAGATGGAAGTAAGGTATATTGAGTTGCTTACTTATTCTTAGCTATAACAACAATATTTTAGCACAAAATAATCAATTTTATATATTAAACTAATATTCATTTATATATGAAAAAAGAGCTAATATCTAAATTAAGACGATCATTTGAGAATTATGCTAATAAAAAAGATGGTGTTGAATTCTGGTTTGCTAGAGATTTACAGAAATTGTTAGAGTATAGTGAATGGAGGAACTTTTTAAATGTCATTGAAAAGACAAAAGTTGCTTGTGAAAATGCAGGGCAGACTGTAAATGATCATTTTGTTGGTGTCAACAAAACGATAGCTCTGCCAAAGGGAGCGAGTAAAGAAATACCTGATTTCATACTCACCAGATACGCTTGTTACCTCATTGCTCAGAATGGTGATTCAAGAAAAGAACAAATTGCCTTTGCTCAAAGTTATTTTGCAGTTCAAACAAGAAAACAAGAATTAATTGAAGAAAGAATTGCTCTTATTGAAAGATTAAGTGCTAGGCAAAAACTAGTTGCTTCAGAAACAGAATTATCAAAATTAATATATGAAAAAGGTGTTGATGAACAAGGTTTTGCTAGAATAAGAAGTAAAGGTGATCAAGCTTTATTTGGTGGTTTTACTACTTCAATGATGAAAAATAAATTAAATATCTCTAAAAAGAAACCATTAGCAGATTTTTTACCTACAATTACGATAACAGCTAAAAATCTTGCTACAGAAATAACAAATTTTAATGTTAAAAAAGAAAATATTGATGGAGAAAATAAGATTACATCAGAACATATTAGAAATAATAAAGATGTTCGAGACTTATTATCAAAAAGAGGAATAAAGCCAGAAGAGCTCCCTGCAGAAGAAGATATTAAGAAATTAGAAAGAAGAGTAAAGAAAGATGAATCCTTAATAGCAGGAAAGAGTAAGAAAAATTAATTCTATCACACCAAAAACCTTATATACTATATATTTCTAGGTTATATAAATATATATATTAAAAGGGGAGTAAATGAATAGTTCAGTAATAAAAAGACAGTTAGCTTTATTTTTAGTAATGTTAGTTTTAACAATCCCTATTTGTAGTTCTAATGCATTTGCACAATATATTCAGTCAATTACTGTTCATGGTGAGGATGGTATTGAGGATGTAATGTCTTCATATGATGATTATTTTACAGTTGAAGTAGAAACAAATGAAGAAATAACCACTGATATGATTTATGTTGAATATACGAAAAAAGAAGCATTTGATTCATGTTCAGGTAATGTTTGTTATTATGAAAGTACAAGAACAGATAGAACTGCTCAAGAAATGGATTATGTAGTTCAGTTAATTAATTCTAGTATTATTAAAGATGAAAGAGAAGGAACATTAATTATTGATGGTAAAGCACCAGAGTCAGATGATTTTGAAATAGAATTAGATGGAGAAGAAATTACTATTGAATATGAATTTGAAGATACTGCTTGTGAAGATTGCAGTCAATGTTCTGGTATTGATGTTATTAATATTTATGCAAATGAAGAATTAGTTATGGAAATTGATGTTTTTGCTGAATGTGAAGCATATGATGATCTTGAAACAACTATTGAAGAGCTTAATCTTGAAGATGGTGATAATGAAATTTGTGTTGAAGCAGTTGACATGGTTGGACATGTAAGTGATCAAGATTGTGAATTATTAGAAATTGACAGAGAAGGACCACACTTTGAATCAGGAACATTAACAATAACATCAGATGATGTTAATGTTGAATATATTGGACAGAACTCATTAAATTCAAAGATTAGTATTAATATTACTGAAGATAATTTAAACACTGCAACTGTTATTGGAGACTTTTCTGAAATAAATTCTATCTCCTCTAGTGCGTATGATAGTGTAACTGGTTCATGTGTTGAAGCAGAAACAGATTATTACTATTGTGAATGGAATAACATAATTATTGATGGTGTCTCAGGTTCATTAAATTTAAAATTCACAGCAACAGACTCATTTGGTAATCAAGTTAATCATACAGAAACAATTTCACTAACAGAAGATTCATCAAGCCCACAAGTTTTAGATGTTTTCAAAAATTTAGAAATGGATTCTGGTTCATATGTTTATGTTAGTTCTGGTGCAAACACAATCTATGCACAGATGGATCCAACAGGATCTGGTTTTGAAAAGGAAAATGTTTATTTAGATTTTAGTTTAGGTGGTGCATCTAATAAAAAAGCAGATGACTGTTATTTAGATGGTTCAACTTGGTATTGTTATTGGAACATATCTGTTTCTAGTTCAGGAACACAGATAACAGAATTAACAATTAATACAAACACAAATGATGATGTTGGTAATTATCTTGCAGAAACTTATGAAAAAGATGTTTATTTAGACACAGAAGCACCTGTTGTTACAGATATTGCTTTATCACATGAGTGTCCAACTGCAAATGATATGTTAACAATTACATTAACTGTTGAAGATGCTTCTGAAGAACTTGTTGCAGCAATGATTACTGAGGACATAAGAATGGATACAGATCCAATTGAAGAAACATGTGAAGAAGTTGACGACGGGGTCCATGAATGTATACTTGAAGCTGATGACTTTGTTTCATTCTCAGAATCAGAATCTGTAGAATTTAATGTTACAGACATGGCAGGAAACACAGGTGAAGAATATGAAACAATTAAAGTCTGTGAATTAGATGAATATGGTGAACCTGATTTTATTACAATCAGTGTTGGAGACGTTGCAGAGATTGATAAAAGGGTTCTTAGTTTTATGGATTATCCTATTCATGTTCCTCTTGATTTAAGTATTGGAAGTTCTGCTAGTGTTATTGAGAAAGTTGTACAATGTGATCTTGCATCTTCTATTTACTTTATTGAAGAATCATCTAATAGTTTAATAATGGTTGCAGAGCTGTCTCAAACAACAATAGACGAAACAACAGATGAAATTGAAATGAATTGTGAGATTGGTTTCACAGTTAAGAAAGGAAACAAAGTTTATTTGAATCCAGAAATAGAAGAATTCGAAGTAGATTTAAAATTTTATAATTTAGCTTTAGGTACATATGATGAAAACATTGATGAAAAGTTGGAAGAACTAACACTAGGAATTGATAATGCACAAGCAACAATCGATAAAAGAGTTAAATGGAACTCAATACTAGGATTTATTTGTACATTAGCTGAAATGATAGCAGGACTTAATGCAGTATTGAATGCAGCATGGGCTGCCATAGCATTAGTTGCAACATTATTATTGAACATTCCATGGACAAAACCTGTTGGAATAGCATTTTCAGGGTTATCAAAATTCTTTTGTAAATTTCTACATAAATTTGATAAGTTAGTAACAAAATTAGTATGGCCACCTGGTTTTGGTTTTTCAGGTTTTCCTGTTTTTAAATGGGGTTGTTTAATTTATTCATGTAAAATGTGTTATGGTATTGATTCATTTATGATGATAATTCCTTCTGCAACAACAGGAGAAAGAAACTTTAATGTTGCTTTTGATCCATACAAAAGTATTCATGCTGCTAATTATTGTTTATGTTTAAGTGCAAATATCTACAATCTAAGAAAAGAAAGACAGATTAATTGTATGAGGAGAACTTGTATACAAGAACATGTTAGTATTGGTTTACCAATTGATTCATGTGATGAACAATATGCAGTAAGAAATTGTTTGTATGTTGAGGGAGCTCATTTTAAACAATTTGATCCAAATAGTGGAGATATTGCTGGTTTTTTATTTGATTTAGCACTAAAAAATGCAGATTGGTTTGCAGGAGCATTAATATATCAAATGGGATGTGCTGATATAAAATCATGGACCGCACATGAATTAATTTGTGAAGCTCCAATAGATGAAGTTCACTTGGTATCATCATTAGCAGAGGTTGTTCCATGCCATCTCCTTGGCTCAGTTCTAACAATTGGTGAAACAGGGATTTTCTCTAAGATATTTGGTCCAGATAAAAGTGAAACATTTGATTATAAAGCAGAACTAGAAGGTACTGATTATTGTATTTAGGTGAAAAGAATGAAAAAAATAATTATAATAACAACAATCATCATCTTACTACTTACAGCGATTGTTTATTCACAATATGATGAAGATGTAACAGATGATAATCCTAAAGATACAGATGGTACTGAGATGCCTAGTTGGTATGAGGTAAGTGAAGAGGAGATAAAGATATGTGAGAATTGGGGTGGTGTTGAATCAATTGATTCTTCAACTAGTGGGAGTGTTGAAGGAACAGATGATGTTATTGATTTAACTATAACATTGCAAGGTAAAAAAACAGTATTATACAACACAACATTATACGAAGCAGGATGGTATGTACAACCTTTAACAGGAAATATTGCTTATTCCATTTTCTTTGTTGAAGAAGATGGTGATAAAGAAGAGATCTATGATGGTTTTGCAGAGGACACAAGTGGTGATGCAAACTATGAAGGATTGGAATCAGATGTTGTATATACTTCAGTATTATTAGAAACAGAAACAGGTTATGAAATGGAGGTGCCTTTTGTTGAAGATGAATAATATGATAAATTGGATAAAGAAAACTAATTACATTAAATCTTTCAAAAAGATTAACCTGCATTTACTTACTACTTCAATATTTGATATTCTTTTCCTATTAGTAATTTTACTTATACTTGTATTTGCTTCATGGACATTTTATTTCATGAACAATGACATTGCAAATGTTTACCCTAATTTATTAACATTAATGCCTAGTGCTAATAATGATGCATTATTAACAACTGAATTAACTGAATCAATTGATTCAAATATTTCTATGCTTAAATCTTATTTAATTAAATCAACATTATTAATTATTGTAACTTCTTTATTATTAATCCTTAATGCTTCACTATTAAAATCAATTATCTGGTTAAGGATAAAAGGAGAAAAGATTTCAAAGAAATTGTTATTTTATAACACCAAAGTCAGTTTTATTTGGTATATTTCATGGATTATTTTAACAATCCTATTCTTCTTACTTTTCAATAAAACAGTTCTCCCATATATTCTAATAATAGAATTACTTTTATTCATTTACTTAACATGTGTTTTCAGAACAATCTCTGAAAAGACATTATTAGCACATTACAAAAAATCATTTATTACAGCAACAAAGAAATGTTATTTATTTATTATCCCAATTATACTTATCTTAATATCATTCCTAATAACAAACTTAATATTATCATTGTTAACAATACTTCCAGTTACTTTATTTGGAATAATTTACACATTATTCATACTAATATTCATTAACTGGTGCAGAGCTTATTTTGCACTATTAATATCATAAAAAAGAGGTTGAAACATTGGATAAGAAAGGACAGATCACATTATTCATAATAATAGGAATCATTCTTTTAATTGCAACTGCTTTAATATTTTTCATAAAAGGACAGGTTACTAAGGATAGAATTGAACTTGATCTACAACTTGATTCTGTCTCTGATAATGATAAACCTGTTCAAGATTTTGTATTAAGCTGTCTTAATGACGTTTCTAAAGAAGGAATAACTAGAATTGGCGATCATGGCGGTTATACTTCTGTTAAGAATCAATCCTTAACTACACAATCTTTTGATATAAATGAACAAGATTATTCAGAGAGTGATGCTGTTGCTTTAACTGAATCACATTATGTACCATATTGGTTATATCTTAAGACAACAAATGATTGTACTTCATGTCCATTAACAACACAATACATGCCAACAATTGAATCAATGCAGGATGAATTAGAATATTATCTTTCAATGAAATTTAGAGATTGCATTAATGATTTTTATGTTTTTGAGGATCAAGGAATAACTGTTGTTGAACAAGGCGATCCTTCTTTTGAAGTACAAATTGGAGAATCAAAAGTTTATATTTCATCAAAATATCCAATCAAAGTTTCAAGCACTACATCAGAATCAACATTAGAAAATTATTATGTTGAGGTTGATGTAAGGTTAAAACCAATGTATGAGTTAGCAAAACTTATTGTTGAAAAGGAGCAAGAATTAGCCTTCCTTGAATCAATGACAATGAATCTTATTAGTGCATATGGTGGTTTAGACCCAGATAAACTTCCACCTATTTATGAGTTTACAGATGATTATGCAGTTGTATATTGGGTAAAATCTTATGTTGCAGAATCATTACAAGAAATATTTAACTCTTATATCCCACTTATTCAATTAGAAAATACAAAAAATGCAGAATTAATTAAAACTGATGATGATTATGAAGACTCTTTGTATGGTAACATGTTTATTGCAAATGATGATGATTATGATGACTTTTCTGCAAACTTTATTTATCTTAATTGGCCAATATATCTTGATATCACACCAAATAAAGGAGAACTAATTTCTCCAATCACAACAAGAACAGAGTTTCCTTATAATTTCGTTCCAGCAATTCAAACAAATGTTTATGAATCTTTTTATGATGTTGCGTATCCTGCTGTTGTTTTAATTAGAGACGAAGAAGCATTTGCAGGGAAAGGATTTAACTTTTTGTTTGCAATAGAAGCAAATGTTAAAGATAATATGTATATAGGAACATGGGATCAGTTAGATAAATCATACAGACCATGGGATTATGATAATGTGCAAGTTGATATTGGTGAAGGTGTTGAACTTGTTGAATCAATTGATCCAGAAACAAATGAAGCAATAACAAAAGAATATGAACCTGAACCTAAAAAATTAATCTGTGATCAAGATCAAAGAATAAGTGGAGATATTTCATTTAGTTCATATGATGCTGTATCAGGTGAAGCCATTCCTGAAGTTTCAATTACACTTAGATGCGGTGCTTACAAGAACTGTTATCTTGCATCTACAAACTCACATGGTAAGACAACAGATAATGCACCAATTTGTTTAGGTGGTGCTTTTATTTTTAGTAAAGAAGGATATCAGGATGCAATTGTTGAGTATGATGTTTTACCATATGAAGAAGGACAAGTTATAGGAAAGCTTCAACCATATAGAGAATTAGAAGCAGAGTATAAAATGATTCCAACTTCAAGATTAAATTCATCAAGGTCTGTTGAATCTTTGAAAGGTTTAGCTTTTGACCCAGAAAGAACTGATTCATTAATTATAACAGGGAACAAATTATCTGATCATCCTTTTGAAAAAACATTCAATGTAATTATTAATTTTAATGGGACAGATGCACAAGCTGTTAATTTTTTACCTGGAACTTATGAACTAAACTTTATTTATATGGATAATGATGGTGTTATTATACCTGAGCAAGAGATTGATGGTGTCGACCCAGAAGATGGTATGTATCCTGAAATAAACTTAACACCTGCAATGCTTGGTGGTGCATATCTTACAAATGAAACAGGTTATTGGAACATCTCTGAGCAAGAAATAGATTCTATATCTAATGTTCTGTTCTATATCTTTAGAATGAAAGATCCAATCAATGTTTCTGAATTAGAAGAAATGGGCCAATTTGAAAACTATTCAATGGTTTACAGAGAATATATAGAACCAGATTTATATTGAATATTTCATCATTTATAACTGTATTAGGATATTAATTACTAATTAGTAATTACAAATAACAACATTTAAATACTACTTCTTTAATATTATTTATATGGTTGACCAAGGAGTACATGAACAACAAAGGAGTGCTCAATTACCTGCTAGAATTAGACCACTCCATATAGTATATGAAAGAGGAATGTCTGATCTAGAAAAAAGAGCTATTCAAGATGGTATCTCAGAAGTATTACAGATAGCAAAAGTTACTGGAATAGAGTTGAAATTCTCTGAAGGATATAAAAAAAAGACTTATCTAGATGAAAAGACAGTCATAGATTTCTGCAGAGGATTAAATCTTGATGATGATATTATTAATGGTGAGTATTTAGGAGAATTTCTAAACGTAGATGTTACTGGTCCTGAAGGAGATCAACAACCTGATCATTACGTATTATGGATGTTAACTTCGCCAGTTTATGGATTAATTGGAAGAGATGATCAGAAGAAATTTGATCAAATTAATGGAAAAGGATTAGAAGGAATCGGCGCTTTTGTTTCTACTAACAGATTTTCAAATGCTACAGAATACTCTTCTGAGGAACAATATGGATTAATTAAATCCTATGTTATGCATGAATTATTGCATATTTTTGGTTTAGTTCCTGAAGAAAGAGCAACTGAAAATAGGCATTGTAAAAATGAATGCATTATGCAGCCAAGGGAAAATCTTTTTGAACAGTTAACCACTAAAACATTAGATTATGGAAGAATATGTGAACCATGCCAACAAGATTTAGTAGGTTACTTTCAACAATAAATAAATCTAACCACTCAATACTCCAAACATTTCAGCACTTGATCCGCCTGTTTCTTGTAAGTCTTGGATTTGGTTAATCTTCGCTAACTGATCACATGATTGTTTAACAAATGGATTAATTATATAATCACATACATCATATTCACTATGATCAAATGCAAAATAAACATAACATGAGTCTCTTGTTGAGTCTGATACAATACTAGAACAATAACTACTTTCTAAAGAAGCCTTTGCAACTTCATTATAACATTTATCATAATAACTATTGTCTCCTATTTCTTCACAATAATCAGCTGCTTCTGCAGGATTAGATGAAGCAGTTGCTTTTGCTAAATCAACATTGTCTGCATCAGAGTCTGTGTCTGTACTTGTACTTACTCTTGTTTCAGTTTCTTCATCATCAACTACTTCCTCATCTTCTATAATTGGTTCTTCAACTTCACAAGCATCACATACTCCTCCACAATCAACTTCTTCTTCATCTTGGTTTAGTAATCCATCTGAACATGTTTCACATGTATCACAAACACCACCACAATCAATCCCTTCTTCATCTTGATTTTGTAAATTATCAAAACATGTTTCTTCAACTGTTTCAACATATACTTTGAAATTAGAAAAAACATCTTCAATAAAATCTCCATATTCTACTTCAGCAGTTAATCTATAATTTCCTGGTGTAGTATCATCTGGAATTAAATATTTATTATTTCTAGTTAATGCAGTATCTATTGCAAAAACCTCTTTCCATTCATCGATTAATTCTCCTGTGTCTTTTTCTGTTATACTATAAATCACAGAAATATCATATCTTCTTTTTTCACCAAAATTAACAAAATCATTTGAAAAATATAATGTTTCTCCTGGTAATAGAGAAGGATTGTCAATTGAAATTGTAAAATCTAATAATTCATCATATCCTGCAGAATTAATTCCTAAAAAATAATAACCTGCTCCTCCTATTACTGCAATAAATAATACTACTGCCATAATCATTGCAATAGACTTTGGTGCAACATGTATTTCATGTTTAACTTTTGCAGGTTGTTTTTGCATTACTTGGTTTAATGCGTTTTGAATCTGTTGTTGTTGATATCCTTGTTGGATTAGATAGTTTGTTATAGAATTTTGATCATAACCTTGGCTTAACCATTGTTTAATCGTTTGTAATAGTTGTGTTTCTTGATTTTGTTGTGGTTGTTGAACTTGTTGCTGTGGTCTTTGTGTTTGCTGTTGTCCACTAGAATAAACAAACCTTGTTGCTTCATCAACAACCTGTTGTGCATAACCACTTCTAATTAGATTATTTCTAATTGCAGTAATATCAAATCCTCTTTGCATCTGTTGTTGTATATAATTTACTAGTCTTTGATCTACCATTATCTATATTTTTGAATTTAAACTATATAAAACTTACGAAGAAATTATTGAACTTGTCCATATGCTTGAAATATTCTTTGAGTATATGCTCCATTACTCTGAGTTTCTAATATATCCCATTCTCTTCCACAACTAAGTGTAGTTCCTCTTCCATATATTTTTTTGAGTATAGTATTTCTATTATATGGTTCTTGTCCTTGTGGATATTCTACTCTTACAGAACCAAAATATGTCCTACTTGCTCTATCTGCAGCACCAATTATTGAGTCTAATGGTAATAATCCATCACAATCAGTAACAACCTCTGTATATCTATCAATAGTATGCTTTTTTAGAATTCTTGTAATCCTATCCAATACTCTTTCCACTAATCTCATTCAGATATTGGTTCTAACTCATATATTTAAACCTTATTATACATAAAAATCAATAATCTTTATATATACCCACTAATTCCAATACCTTTATAAATTGGTTATTAATTAATAAAATTGTTCATAATAATATTAAGAGGGATATAAACATGGCTAAAAAGAAATCAAAGCAAACAGGCGCAAAAGATTGGAAAAAGAAGAGTTGGTATCCAATTATAGCTCCAAAGGTATTAAATAACGCTGTATTAGGTGAATCTGTTGTCTCAGACGTCGCTGTTTTAAATGGCAAGACAGTTAGACTGAGTTTAATGACTGTTCTAGGAGATATCAAAAAACAAAATAATTGGGTTAAATTAAGAGTAACAGGTATTAGAGAAGGAAAAGCTCAAACACGAATTATCAGTTATGAAGTTTCACCTTCAGTTATTAAGAGATTTGTAAGAAGAAGAAGAGATAAAATAGATTGTTCATACTTATGTGTTACAAGAGACGGAGTACAAGTTAGAATTAAACCATTCATTGTAACAAGAAATAATACTAGCAATTCAACATTAACAGATCTTAGAGCAAAGGTAAAAGATTATTTATTAAGAGCTGCAGCAAATACACCTTATGATGATTTGTTTAATAATATCATTAGAGGAAGACTTCAGATGGATCTTAAAAGGACAATTTCAAAGATCTATCCTATTAAAAAATGTGATATTAGAAAAATTATTCATATTAAGGATGGTGTTGAAGTTGATAAATCTTTGATTAGGGCTCCTGTTCAGAGAAAGGAAGTACCAAGAAAAGAGGTAGCTCCAAAACCTGTTGTTAAAACTGTTCCAATTAAAAAAGTTGAAGAGAAGAAAAAAGAAGAGGTTAAAGAAAATGCCAAAACCAGTAATTGATCAAGATAAATGTAAAAGATGTGGAACATGTGTAAATGTGTGCCCAGTGCAAGTTTTCAAAGTTGAAGATGGCAAAACAGTTATTGACAAACCTGATGATTGTATTGGATGCAGAGCTTGTGAAGCACAATGTCCTGCTCAATGTTTAACAATCGAAGATTAATTCTTTTATTATTATTATTATTATTATTGTTTTCTCTAGAATTGCTATTTATGTCTTAAGGTCAAAATTCCTTCTTAAAGTATATTATTGTTCGTTGCAAGGGGTTGTCCCTTACGGGGATGCAGAACCTTAACTGTTCTACATAAAGAATTTTGAAGAATTTTTAGCAATTCTACTAATGCTATTTTTAATAAATATTATATACTTGAAATAATTCTTTACTATTTAACATGAAAAAACTAATTGCTACTGGAGCAGAAGCTAAGATTTATCAAAATAAAGATAAAATCCTAAAACAAAGAGTTAGCAAAGGATATAGGATAGAAGAAATAGATAAAAAACTAAGAAAACATAGAACAAAAAGAGAAGCTACTGTTTACAGACATTTACAAGAACATGGTTTTGTTCCGAAATTATTATCAACAGACAAAAAAGAAAATTTAGAGATTGAGTTCATTAAAGGAGATAAGATTAGAGATGTTCTTGAAAAGGAGGATTATGTTGATCTTAGTAAAAGAATTGGAAAAAAGATTAAGAAAATGCATGACTTAGGAATAATCCATGGTGATTTAACAACATCAAATATGATTTATTCTAATAAAAAGATATTCTTCATTGACTTTGGTCTAAGTTTTTTTTCACAAAAGATTGAAGACAAAGCTGTTGACTTACATTTATTAAGGCATGCATTGGAAAGCAAACATTACACTATTTACAAAGAATGCTTTAAACAAGTTCTAAAATCATACAAAGATAAGGAAGTAATTAATCATCTAGAAAAGGTTGAATCTAGAGGCAGAAATAAAGGTAAGCATTAATTATCTTCTTAATCTATGATACACATCAGAAACTCTATCTTTAGCTCTAAGTGCTGTATCAACAGCAGCACTTGGTGTATATAATGCTTTACAGAAAGCTGCAAATCCTAAATAACCAACAGCTCCACGTATACCTGCAGACCTAGCACAGTCTAAGGCATCACTAAATTCTTCTCTCCACGGAGTTTCCCAATGATCTCTAGGTAAATCATTAAGTCCACCCATCATCCCTAAAAAAAGATGTGCACTTTGATTCTGTCTTGGTATATATGTTCTCATAACATAAGGGAATATAACTTTATTTAAAAAGCTTTTTCTAGTAAATATGCTTTATTCCATAAATTATATAAACTAACTCTAATGCAAATTAAGCATGGAATTCACAGCAGATCTACATATTCATGGAAGATATTCAAGAGGTTGTTCCAAGGAGCTTACACTCGCTAATCTAGAAAAGTATGCTAATATTAAAGGCATTAATCTGTTAGGAACTGGTGACTTTACTCATCCTCAATGGATTGAAGAGATTAAAGATTATCTTAAAGAAGATGGTTCTGGTTTTCTTAAATCGCCAAATGGTTTTAATTTTGTTCTACAAACAGAATTATCTTTAATTTATAGCCAAGATGGTAAAGGAAGAAGGATTCATAATGTTGTTCTTGCTCCTGATATTAAAACAGCAGAACAAATAACAGAAGAATTAAAAAAAAGAGGACGAGTAGATTATGATGGAAGACCTATCTTTAAAATACCCTGTCCTGATTTTGTTAGAATGTTAAGAAACATTAATACAGACATTGAAGTTATTCCTGCTCACATCTGGACACCACATTTTAGTTTATTCGGTGCTTACAATCAATTCAGTAAAGTTGAAGATTGTTTTAAAGATCAAACTAAATATATTCATGCAATGGAAACAGGACTTAGCTCAGATCCACAAATGAATTGGAGAGTAAGTGAATTAGATAAATATCAACTAGTTTCATTTTCAGACTTGCACAGTTATTGGCCTTGGAGAATAGGAAGAGAAGCAACTCTTTTTGATATTAAGCCTGACTACAAATCATTACTTAATGCAATTAGAACAGGAAATGGGATAAAAAGTACACTTGAATTCTGGCCTCATGAAGGTAAATATCATTTTGATGGTCACAGAAATTGTAATGTTTGTATGGATCCAAAAGAATCAATGAAAAATAATAAGAGATGTCCTGTTTGTGGCAAAGAAATGACAATAGGAGTTGCACATAGGATTGAAGAACTTGCTGATAGACCTGAAGATTATCAAAAACCTGATGCAAAACCTTTCAAAAACTTAATTCCATTATCAGAATGTATATCTGGTTTTCTAAAAGCAGGTATTGCAACTAAAAAGGTTTGGGCAGAATATAATAAACTCATTTCTGCATTCAAGAATGAAAATAATGTTGTACTTAATGTTCCTTTTGAAGATTTAAAGAAAGTTGTTGATCCATTATTAGCAGAGATTATAATTAAGAATCGAGAACAAAAGATAGAAGTTGTTGCAGGCTATGATGGTGTTTATGGTGTTCCTATATTCTCTGAAGCAGACAGACCAAAAGAACAACTTATTTCTAAACCAAAACAAAAGCAAACAGGTTTAGGGGACTTTAGTTAGTTTCCTAAATATGGATGTCTAAATTCTATTTTATTACCAATAGAAGCTCTTGCCATTCTTGTAACTGATCCATCTTTTCTTCTGTCATATAATCCAACAACTAAATTATTTGCAGCTAATCTTTTAATTTCTTCAAGACTTTTAACAGCACCATATATCATATGATCTGTTGGTTCACCAAATGCAGATGGTAGGGATGCAGTTACAATATCATAACAATGTCTTGGTGCACCTGGTAAATTAATATTTACAGGACCTAGTTTAGCTAATAAATGTAATGTACATGGAAGGGTATATCCTAATTGCATAAATGATGTTCTTTTTGCTTGTCCTAATCTTGGTCCAAAATATGAATCAAAAAACACATCATCTAATAATCCATAATGTTTTAATTCTTTCACTGCTGTTGAAATTGTTTGTTCTGATGTTGGTATTTTTAGTTCTAAACAAATAACAACTCTTTGATTAGGATGTGTTGCATTATAATCAGCAATCTTTTGAAGAACTCCGTCTAATGGTACTGCAATTCCATCTGCTCTTAATCTTTCATATCTTGCTTCAGATGGAGAAAATAATGTTTGATGTGTTAATATTATTTCACCTGTTCCTCTTACTTGAGTTAAATCTCCTTCTAAACATACAGATACTTCTCTTTCAATATGTGGTTGTAATTCACCACATTCTCTAACTATCTTTTCAAGATCAAAATCCCCATTAAGAGCACTATGTCTAACTATTAATAATTTTTTTTTAGGATTTACAGGGAATCTTCTCCCCCTTCCAATATCATATACCATATTAAGAAGGTAGTACACATGGATTTATAAAGATTATTCAGCAAACATACTTGTATCGCAAGAATAAAATGTTGTATTTGGTGCATCTATACTATGTCTAACTTGTTCTGCCATATTAGCAAAACCATATTCTTCAATATTATCCCAATGTGCAGAACCAATCAAAACAGCATATCCAGTTGCATCAGGATAATCTACTCTGTATCCATCAAAGACTAATTGTGGATTAGTTAATGCATCAATTGTTCTTGGAACAGCTCTATCTAAGATTTCATCAGTTCCTTCTAAATATAATTTAGTTAATGCAACATATTCTTTTACATTCTTTTCTATTGTTTCAGTTAACTCTCCTAATCTATTTTCTCGTTCTTCTAATGTTCTTCTGTTAACATATTTTCCTTGTTTTAATCTCTCAATTGTTTCAGTTAATTCATTCCTTAATCTATCTGTTTCTTCTATAAGGATATCATATTCTTGATCCAGTCTCTTTGTTTCTTCACGAACTTGTTTATGATCTTCTTGTCTTTGATATGTTTTATTTGAAACAGAAGAAGGATTTTCCCATCCAGTTAATAACATGTCTGTATCTTGATATGCTGGAACAATTATATCTAAACCTGGTGCCCTACCATAAGGAGTAAGTAATAATTGATTTTCAGGAGTATGAGGAATTAATGTTCCTTGATTTGTTATATTTGACATGTATAATTGTAATCTATTATCATCCCATCCTCTTAATCTTTGAGAAAGTCTATCAGCTATTCTACTAGGTAAATAATATGCTTCTCTAAGATCCATTTCCATTGATGTAGATTCAAAAAAAACACCAGAAATTATTCCTTGTTCAGCTCTTTCTTCAATATCTCTAAAAATTGCTACTTTACAACCTGCTTCTTCAGCACTCATCTCTTCATTAGGATTCCCATGTACAAATAAGTATACATGACTATGGGATCTTCCTGGTCCTTTTTCTACATGATAAGAAGCTAATTCAGGTATATCCACACTAGGATCTGCTAAATCATCTAAATTACCTGTTTTTAAGGCACATCCACTCAGTGCTATAGATGCTAAAAATAGACTATTTAATGCTCTCATATACTGTTTATGATACTACTTATTTATAAATGTTTCTATTTGTAACCACTTGTTAGTGACTATTTAAAACATATCTTGTTAACAAGATTTAAAAACTTCACTTATCTTATATATAACATGAAACATAATATTGAAATAATGTCACCTGTTGGTTCGTATGAATCATTAATGTCTGCTATAAAAGCAGGTGCAGGTTCTATTTATTTTGGAATTGGAAAATTAAACATGCGTGCAGGTTCAGCTAAGAAATTCTCAATCACAGACCTAAAAAAGATTGCAAAAATTTGTAAAGAAAATGCTGTCAAATCTTACCTCACATTAAATACAATAATGTATGATAAAGATATTAAAGATATGAAAAAGATTTGCCAAACAGCAAAAAAATCAAACATTACAGCAATTATTGCAACAGACATTTCAACAATTCAATATGCTAAATCCATTAATCTAGAGGTTCATATTTCAACACAAGCAAATATAAGTAATCTTGAATCAGTAAAATTTTATTCAAAATATTCAGATGTTATTGTTTTAGCTAGAGAACTTGATTTAAAACAAATAAAATATATCTGTGCTCAAATTAAAAAACAAAAAATCAAAGGACCTTCAAAAAACTTAGTAAAAATAGAAATCTTTGTTCATGGTGCTTTGTGTGTTGCAATATCGGGAAAGTGTTATATGAGTTTAGCTAATTATAACAGATCAGCAAATAGGGGTGTTTGTTTACAATCATGTCGACGTTCTTATCGTGTTTATGATGATGAAACAGGAAATGAATTAAAGATAGAGAATAATTATGTTATGTCACCTAAAGATTTGTGTACAATTAAATTTATTGATAAGATAATTAAATCAGGTGTTGCTGTTTTAAAAATTGAAGGAAGAGGAAGATCACCTGATTATGTTTATAAGACCACTAAAGTATATAAAGAAGCAGTCCAGGCTTGTTTCAATAAAACATACACAAAAACAAATATAAATAAATGGTTAAAAGAACTTGAATCTGTTTATAACAGGGGATTTTGGCATGGTGGATATTGTTTAGGGAAAAAATTAGGTGAGTGGTCAGAATCATATGGTTCAAAAGCAAGTAAAAAGAAAATACTAATAGGTACAGTTGATAATTATTTCTCCAAGAAAGGAATAGCAGAGTTTTCTATTGAATCAAATAGCATAAAGATTGGAGATACCATTATGATAACTGGTCCAACAACAGGTATTGTTGAGACCAAGATAAAGGAAATATATGTAGATGCAAAACCAGTAAAATCTGTTAAAAAAGGGAAAGGTATAACTATCTCTGTTCCAGAAAAAGTAAGAAAGAACGATAAATTCTATAAGGTTATTGAAAGGAAATAAGTTAATAGCACCACCGCCTTGGCTCATTATCCATTACACTTAATAACGCACTAAACTATGTTGCGGTAATAATGTAATACTTAGAGTCAGAGCCGCCGTGGTGCTATTAACTATTAATTACATATATGATTGATAATATTTATATATTACTTATTATTCTGATAGGAATAATATGTTAAACGAACTTTCAGAGATAAAAATATTAAGAAAAAAATTAAACATTACTCAGCAAGAACTAGCTAGTATTTCTGGTGTTTCTCAATCACTTATTGCAAAGATTGAATCAAATCATATTGATCCTACTTATACAAAGGTAAAACAAATATTTCAAACCTTAAATTCTTTAAATGAAAAGAAACAACTAAAGGCTAAAAATATAATGAATAAAAAGGTTATCTTTGTTACACCTAATGATTCCTTAAAAAATACAATTAAAAAAATGAAGAAACATAATATTTCTCAACTTCCTGTTTTAGAAAACAAAATTCCAGCAGGATTTATATCTGAAACAATTATTCTTGATGCAATAATGAAAAATAAATCAAGTGATTCGGCAGTTAAGGATTTAATGAAAGATTCTCCACCAACTATCACAAAAGATGCAAACATTTCTGTTGTTTCAAATCTATTAAAATACTATCCTCTTGTTTTAGTTTTAGGAAAAGGAAAACTGCAAGGATTAATAACTAAAGCAGATCTTTTGCAAACCGCATTATAAAATAAGAGTAGAATTGCCTTGCCATTAATGGCCAGTGAACTCATTTGTCAATGCTTGCACAATGAGTTCTAGCACATGTTCAATATTACATAGAGATGTGCGTAGTGAACGAAAGGCAATTCAACTTTGGAATATGAAAAATGAAACAAATAGAAAAGACAAAACACTGTTCTTATAAAATTGGTCCTCTAGCAAACGGCTGTTCACAATGTATTAAAGGATCTAAATCTGTACTTTTTATTACAGGAATCTGTTCTAATAATTGTTTTTTCTGTCCTATCTCTGATCAAAAAAAGAATAAAGATGTTATTTTTATTAATGAATGGAAAACTAATGATTTTAAAGATATAATTAAAGAAATCAAACTCTGTGATTCAAAAGGAGTTGGTATTACAGGAGGAGATCCTTTATCTAGAATAGAAAGAACATGTAATTTTATAAAAAAACTAAAAAAACAATTTGGGCAAAAATTCCATATCCATCTTTACACACCATTGGTTCTTGTAAATAAAACAAATCTAAAAAAACTATACAATGCAGGTCTTGATGAGATAAGATTTCATCCTGATTTAGAAAATAATAAGTTATGGGAAAATATTGAATATGCAAAAACTTTTGACTGGGACATTGGTGTTGAAATTCCAATTATTCCTGGTAAGGAAAAAGAAACAAAAACACTTATTGACTTTATTTCAGACAAGATTAAATTCCTTAATTTAAATGAATTAGAAATTTCTGATACTAATGCTAATAAACTTGTTGAACAAGGATATAAAACAAAAGATAAGATTAGCTATGGTGTTAAGGGAAGTGAGATGTTAGCAAAAAAATTGCTTAAATACTGCCAAAAGTATAAGTTCAATGTTCATTATTGTACATGTACATTAAAAGATAGAATTCAATTAGCAAATAGAATTAAAAAGAGAGCTAAGAATACTGCAAGGAAATATGATTTTGTCGACGACGAAGGGATGTTAAACAAAGGTTTAATTTTTGGTAATTTAAGCAAGGCAAAGAAATTATTAAAAGATTATAATGTACCTAATTTTCTCTATGAAATCGACAAAGAAAGAAACAGATTATTAACAAGTATTGAAGTTGTTGTTAAATTAAAAGATATTCTTAAAGAAAATAAATTAAAGCCAGCAATAGTCAAAGAATATCCAACACATGATAGAATGATTTTAGAACAAGAATTTTTATAAAGATATCTTTTCTTTAAGCATTTGTATTAGCGCCTTGAGTCACTATTTTATTTACACATAACTACGCACTAAAAAATGTTGCGTTATTAGAAATATACATAAAGTCAGACTCGCTCTAGTACAAATGCTTTACTGTGGCATTATTATCTAAAACATCCTAACAATAACATCCATTGTATACAATATCATTGCATAACATTGTGTTTGAGAAGGATAAAAGCTTTCTTGTTTCTTATGTACAGAATAAATTCTTACTTGATTAATCAAATGTATTTGTTGAGTTAAACCTGGATCGAATTTAACATTCTTTTCAGCTAATTTTGCTATTAACTTTCCTAAACCAATTCCAGGGTTCTTTTCTAGGATGTCAAATCCGGTAACTTCATAATATTTTCTATGCAGACAAGTTTCTAAGATTCTTCCACATAAAATTGTTGCAGCTCTATAACATTCATTGTTAAATGCTTTCTCAAGCTCAGCAATATCTGAAAAAACATCATCTCTGATATCAGAATGAATAACTCTTGGTAATTTTAATTTCAATTTTTTCTTTTCTATACCTTCTATTTCATTTATTTTAATTTTTTCTACCAATGCTTTAATCTCTTCTAATTTGTTATTATTGATTTTCTTAATAATCTCAAAAACTATTTCTTCATTTTCTTTTGTATAATTTTTAATAATTATTGAAAATAACTCTTTCTTTAATTCATTAATCTTATTATCTATTTCTTTTGAATAGAATTTAGCTCTTTGGCTATTATAATCTAATACACTATCTTTTGTTGATTCTGGTTTATTCTTAATCAACCTTCGGATATCATCTATTCTATTTAAAAACCTATTTTTCACCATTTTATACTAAATTTAAAGGAATTTGATTTTTATAAATTCTATGGTTCTCTCTTTTTAAACTAAATAACTATATAATCATCATATTTATATATGATTAACTTATTAAATACTATAGCTTTGAGGGATAAGACCTTACTGCACTATATACGCAAAAAAAGGTGAATTTAATGAAGAATATTTTAATGATTAAGAATATTACTAAAGAAGATATTCATGATGTTGGAGATAAAGCTGTAAAATTAGCTTCTCTAAGTCACAGAGTTTCTGTTCCAAATGGGTTTGTTATAACAAAATTTGCTTTTGATAGATTTCTTAAACAAACAGGCATGAAAACAAGGATTAAAAATCTTATCTCATCCATTAACCTTGAAGATAAAGACTCACTTCAGATTATTGCAAACAAAATACAAAAAATGATTGTTAATGCAATTCTTCCTGGTCCTTTAAATGAAGAAATCTTGGATACATACAATTGTCTTAATATTGATACTAGTCAAAAACTTAATGATGTTATTCAATCAAAGAAAATGCCAATTGTAGCAATTCGTTCAAGTTCTTGTGGTTATCAAGATTATTCTAAACTTCATTTAAGTTTTTTAAATATTGATGGAAACATGAGATTTATTAAAGCAATCTTAGCTTCTTGGGCTTCATTTTATACAGGGAAAGCAATCGAATATAGAATAAAAAATAATCTTGAAGATGCTTCCTATTCTATCATTGTACAAAAAATGATTCCAGCTGAAAGATCAGGTATTGTTTATTCAACTAATCCATCTAATCATAATGAGATTATGGTTCTAGCTTGTAGAGGACTAGGTAGCGCAATATCAAATGGATTAATCATGCCTGATAGGTATACACTTCATAAAAGTACACTTGAAATTCTTAATTCTGATGTAAAGAAACAAGATTTTTTGTTTGAATATGATCCATATAAAAATAGAACAAGAAAATCAATTGTTAAAGATAATCTTGCAACAGAACAAAAATTAAATGAAAGACAGATTAGAGATTTAGCTTCATATGGAAGAAGGATTGAAAAGTTTTTAGGCAGACCACAACAAGTAGAGTATGCAATTGAAAAAGATAACATTCATATCTTACAATCACAAGATATTTTAGGATTTAATGAGAAAGTTCTTGCAAAAGAAGATGAATCATTACAAGAACTTGAAACTCCTGAAGAAGAAAAAGAAAAGAAACCAGTAATTACATTCTGGGAAAATAAAAAGGAACAAGATTTGAAAGTTCCTGTTGCTGAAGAGAAAACAGAAGAAGAAAAGAAAGAAACAGCACAGACAGATCAACATACTGAAGCAGTTCCAACAGTTTCTGCAGAAGAAGCAACAACAGAAGAGAAAACAAGTGAACCTGTGGTTGAAGAAAAGATAGAAGCAGAGGAAACCACACCTAGTGTTGTGGTAGAGAAAATATTAACCTCTGTCCAAGATACAACTGAAGAGAAAACAAGTGAACTAAAAGTAGAGGAATCAAAACCAGTTGAAGAAAAAGAGGAAAAGTTAGAAACCCAAGAAATTGAATCAACAGTTGAAGAAACACAATCAGAAAAGTATGAGATCACTGGTGGATATGAGGGAGAACCAGAAAAAACAGAAAAAACAGAAGAAACAGCAGAACAACCTGTAGTAAGAACAAATAATCAAACACTTTATCATGAACTAAGTCAAGTTTCAGATGGATTATTATCAAAAGAAGTTATTGAGTTAGGAAGTAAGATTGTTTCAGCTGATCAATTAATCTTTGCTGCAATCAAAGGCAAATATAAAGATGTCTTTAGTAAACAAAATAATGCAGATTTTAACAGGGCATTGAACGAACTTAGTACAGTTATTGATATCCCGCATGAAGAACATGTTAGAGAAGTTCACGACATGAGGAATCAATATCTTAGACAGTTTACTGAGTTTGAGACAGAGAAGGTAGATAAAGCAATAGAAACAGCAAAGAAATTTGTTAAAGATATTAAAGAAGCTACTCCAAAACAAGAGAATAATGAGTAAAGCTTTATAAATTATTTATTCTTTCCTTCTATTATGTTAGAGAGTCATTTAGATCATGTAAGAAATTGGTATAAGGAAAGATTAGATTATGATATTCCAGAAGTTAGATTAGTTGAAGTTCCAGATGATCTAATCTATGATTCTATTGGTAATTCTTTGTTATTTGTTCCAACAGGTGTTCCTTATGATGAACTAAATCAACAGAACTTAGAACAGTCAATTTCAGATGCACTATTTCTATTTGGTAAAAATATTCCTGGCTTTAATCAATTAAAACAAGTATTTTTTGGACCAGTACTTAAACAATATGTAGAAGAAATATTAAGATATGGAGAAACAGAAGATGATAGTCCTCTTGATCAATTTGTACATCAACATCCAGAAAACACTGTTTATGTAAATGAAAGAGTTACAACAATTTTTAGAAGAAGACATAAAGAGGAATATACTCATGTTTTTAGAGCATTTTTAGCACATGAAATATTCCATTTAATTCAACAACAAAGAGGAGATCAAAGAGATTTTCCTTTTTCAATTGAAGGTGTTGCTATGGCAATTGAGAGGACATATGCTACAGAATTATTAGGGAGTGAAGCAGAAGCAGCATGGTTAATTAAGAAGTTTAATGAAAGAGCATATTCACAAAAAGGATTTCCTAGGAGACCTCGTAGAGAAATAGCTAATCCAGAACAAATATTTTCTGTATCAGGTAAATTATGGTTAGATTCATCATTAGCTGCTGTAAGGGATGTTTTAGATTTAGATCCATATGATCCTGCTAAATTAGGGCTGCTTCTTGCTTATGATCAAAATACTTTAAGAAAAATAGAAGCATATGCTATTTATTTGACATTTCAAGATTCAGCCTCTTCTTTTGAAGATCCATTGGCCGCTATTCTTTCTCCAAAACAAGAATAACCTTACTCAAACTTTTATGTAAATATTGTTTAAATCTATTCTTTACTTTCCATTTACTTATTAATTTTTTATAATTAACATAATGAGGTAGACCAATAACCATTGTCTTTGTTAAACCATAAGAATTCTTAAAAAATTCTTTATACAACTTTTCAATCTCAACATCTCTTGTATTCTTTGAATATGGTAAATCTGCAACAATAGCATCAAACTTTCCTTTAACCTTACATGCATCCTTTACAATTAAGTTATAATCCTTTATCTTATAATGTTTAAAGTTCTTCTCACAGGCATTTATCATCCATTTATTTATATCATATCCTTTTATCTTTAATCCCATCAATCCTGCTTCAATCAGCAAACCACCTGTTCCACAGAAAGGATCTACAACCAAACCCTTTTCTATTCCTGTTAGATTTACCATTGCTCTAGCAATCTTTGGATTTAATGATGCAGGAAACAACACAGGTCTTTTATGTGCTTTTCTTTTTAAAAAATCCTTTTCATTATGCCACATTAATTTTCCTAATTTAACTCTTGTGTGTGTTTTAAATTTAAAAAATATAAATGTAAAAATAGTCTTTGCTTTTTCTAATTTAACCTTTGGTTTAATTCCTTCTTTTTCTAACCTCTTCCATATTAAACTTCCAAGTTGTTTTTCATCTAATTCATTCTCTCCTATTTTCTTAGCACAAAAGTTTGTTTCATAATATTCTTTTAATTTACATTTCTCTATTGATTTTTCTAAATACTTTTCTCTACACTGTAAAACTAACTCATAAACATTATTTGTATATGCTAACCTTTTTATTAACTCTTTTTTGTTAGTATCAACTTCTGCAATAAGAAAGTTTTCAATAATGCTTTTGTCTTTTGGCTTTAATAATCTAATTATTTCATTCTTTGCTATTTTCAGATCTTCTTTTGAAAGTTCAAATATTAAAATTTGTTGTTTCATAATTCTTCTTAATTGTAATAGGTATTAAAATATTCCTATTTCATTCTATAATAATGACAAATATTTATATATGTATATAACTAAAAATCTATTATTATTTAATAATTATAAAATAAGAGGTAATTTAACATGGTCTTTTTCAAGAAAAAACAACCTTCTGTTCCTAAAAAACAAGCATTTATTCTTTGGTTTGATAAACTTGGTATTGAAGATGTTCCTTTGGTTGGAGGAAAGAATGCTTCATTAGGTGAGATGTATCAAAACCTAACTAAGAAAGGAGTTAATGTTCCAAATGGTTTTGCAGTAACAGCTTATGCATATCATTATTTATTAGACAAAGCAGGCATTAGAGATGATATAAAGAAAATCCTTAAAGGACTAAACACACATAATATGAAGGATCTTGCTGATAGAGGTCAAAGGGTTAGAGAAGTAATCAGGAGTGCGGAATTTCCTAAGGAGTTAAAAGATGAAATAGTTAAAGCTTACAATAAAATGTGTAAAGAATATGGTAAAAGAACAGATGTTGCTGTTCGAAGTTCTGCTACTGCTGAAGATTTACCTGATGCAAGCTTTGCAGGTCAACAAGAAACTTATTTAAACATTCGAGGAGAACATGATTTAATTAATGCATGCAAGAAATGTTTTGCTTCTTTATTTACAAATAGAGCTATATCTTACAGAGTTGACAAGAACTTTGATCACTTTTCAATTGGGCTTAGTATTGGTGTCCAAAAAATGGTTAGAAGTGACAAAGCTTGTGCAGGAGTAATGTTTTCTATTGACACAGAATCTGGTTTTAAAGATGTTGCTTTTATTACAGGTTCATATGGTCTAGGTGAAAATGTTGTTCAAGGGGCTGTTAATCCTGACGAATTTTATGTTTTCAAACCAACATTAAAGAAAGGATTTAAACCAATCATTTCAAAATCATTAGGTGAAAAATCTGTTAAAATGATTTATAATTTCCAAGGCAATGAACCAACAAAAAATGTTCCTGTTATTGAATCTGATAGAAAAAAGTTTGTTTTAACAGATAAAGAAGTCTTACTGCTAGCAAAGTGGGCTTGTATTATTGAAGATCATTATAGTGAAAAAGCAGGTCATTTTAAACCAATGGATATGGAATGGGCAAAAGATGGTGTTACAAACAAATTATTTATTGTTCAAGCAAGACCAGAAACAGTTCATTCACAAAAGGATAAAAATGTTTTAAGAGAATATAAACTAAGACAGAAAGGAGATGTTCTGGTTAAAGGTCATTCTGTTGGTGAGATGATTGGACAGGGTGCTGCTAATATTATTAAAGATGTTCATGGTATTGCAGATTTTAAAAAAGGTCAAGTTTTAGTTACAGAAATGACTGATCCAGATTGGGAACCAATTATGAAGATAGCTTCTGCAATTGTTACAAACAAAGGAGGGAGAACATGTCATGCTGCAATTATTTCTCGTGAACTAGGAATTCCATGTGTTGTTGGTACAGGTAATGGTACAGAGTTAATTAAAAACAAACAAAAGATAACTGTTGATTGTTCAGAAGGTGAAATGGGTTATATTTACAATGGATTGTTAAAATTTGATATTAATGAAATTAATCTTAAATCAATACCAAAGACAAAAACAAAGGTTATGATGAATTTAGGTAACCCTGAGCAGGCATTTGAACTGAGCTTTTTACCTCATTCAGGAATTGGTTTAGCAAGAGAAGAATTTATTATTAATTCTTATATTCAAATACATCCAAAAGCCTTGTTGGAATTTGATAAAGTCAAAGATAAAAAAACAAGAGATAAAATTAACAAATTAACTTATGGTTATTCATCAAAACCACAATATTTTGTTGATAAACTTGCTCAAGGTGTTGCTAGAATAGCTTCAGCATTTTATCCTCATGATGTTATTGTTAGAATGAGTGATTTTAAATCAAATGAATATGCAAATTTAATTGGCGGTAAATATTTTGAACCAGAAGAAGACAATCCAATGATTGGCTGGAGAGGAGCTTCAAGATATTACAGTAAGGAGTATAAACCAGCATTTGAATTAGAATGTAAAGCAATGAAGATTGCTAGAGAAGAATTTGGTTTAACAAATATAAAATTAATGATACCTTTCTGTAGAACAATAGAAGAAGGTAAAAAAGTTCTTGCAGTTATGAAGAAGAATGGTTTAGTACAAGGTAAAAATGGTTTAGAAGTATATGCAATGTGCGAGATACCTTCAAATGTAATCTTAGCAGAAGAATTCTTAGAAATCTTTGATGGGTTTTCAATAGGGTCAAATGATTTAACTCAACTTACTCTTGGTATTGATAGAGATTCAGAACTTGTTGCACATGTTTATTCAGAAAATAATGAAGCTGTTAAATTATTAATTAAAAGGGTTATACATGTTGCAAGAAAGATGAATAAACATATGGGTTTCTGTGGAGATGCTCCTAGTTCATTGCCTGGCTTTGCACAGTTCTTAGTTGAATGTGGAATAGAAGCATTATCTGTCACACCAGACGCAGTTGTAAAAACAAAACTAAAAGTTGCAGAAGAAGAAGCTAAGTTAAGGAAGAAGAAGTGATTAGATTACAAATCTTTCCATGCTTTGTCCTCTTTTTCAGAGAGCCAATCCTTGGATAATGATTTTTCACTTGCAATTGCTGTTTCCATTTTTTTACTTATTTCTTTTAAAGGTCTTAATTCAATATGATCACTATATGCTAAAACAGCAATCTTTGATCCTATCTTAAATCCTTCTTTTTCTCTTATGTCTTTTGGTATCACAATTTGGCCCTTTTCAGTTATAGTTGTGCTTTTTATTTCTAATAGACTCATACAATCCCCTCCAGCTTACAAGTAAGAAAAGTAAGATTATATATAAATTTTGTGGATTATTGGGGGATTTCAAGTAATCAAACAATACAACAATCAAAACATTTATATATAAGTACATACTCAATATGTATTAACACACAACATTAAGTAATTATGCTTAATGGTACGTAATCGTATGTAGTGGGTTTAGAACAAGTAATTGAACTAAGCAAAACAACTGGGTTGTACAAGGGCTCGCCAAACCTTGTACTCTTTTATTTTTTTCAAAGGAGAGGGGACATATAGCAAAAGTAAAAAATTGAATTATTTTTTGCTTTCTGCTTATTACGAAAAGGATTAAATTTGTTTGGAAATTTAATGCTTTGAGTATACAGCAACACACAGAGGCAAATTAATGAAAGAACGTATAACCATTACACTCGATAAAGAACTTCTTAGATGGATAGATAAAAAAGTAGAAGATAAAACTTTTGCAAATAGAAGCCATGGTTTTGAATTCCTAATCCAAAGAAAAATAGATGAGGAAAATAAAAAATGATAATTACTTTTCGTGGAGCAGCTAATGAAGTTGGAAGAAGTTGTATAGAAATAAACAATAGATTCTTATTAGATGCAGGTTTAAAAATATCTGAGGATTCTGGTTCAGAATATCCTTCATACATTGACTTAGAAAAAATTGAAGCTGTATTTATATCACATGCTCATTTAGATCACACTGGTGCTTTACCTTTATTTAATCATGATGGATTACAATGTCCTATCTTTTGTACAAAGATGACAAAACTTATTACAAAAGTTCTTTTAACAGATTCATTACATATTGAATTATTAGAAACAAAACATCCTGGTTATGGAAAAGAAAATATATTTAATGTCATGAGTTTTATGCAAAATGTAAAATTCAATAAACATTATGATTTTGATGATATCAAATATAGATTTCTTCCTGCAGGACATATTCCTGGTGCATCCTTAATATTATTAGAAATAGATAACCACAAATTGTTATATACTGGAGATATTAATCATATCAACACAAAGTTAATTTCTGGTTCACAATCTTATCCTAATAATATTGATATTCTTATTTGTGAATCAACATATGGTAACAGAGATCATCCAGATAGAAGAGCTCAAGAAAAACTATTTGTAAAAAAGGTTAAAGAAGGTTTAGCAAAAGGTGGATCTGTTCTCCTCCCGGCATTTTCAGTTGGAAGAGCACAAGAGATTGCATTAATCTTAGCTGAACAAAAACTTAAAACAAATATTTACATTGATGGAATGGCAAAGAAAATAACAAATCTATTCCTTATGCGTCCAGAATTTATTAATCAACCTGAGAAATTAAAAAAGGCTTTGACTAAAATTAAATTTGTTGAGGGTAGAAGACATAGAGATGAAATCATAAGAGAACAAGGTGTTTTCATAACAACATCAGGGATGTTATCTGGAGGACCTGTTATTTATTATCTCAAACATTTATATCATAACACTAATAATTATCTACTCCTAACAGGTTATCAAGCAGAAGGATCTAATGGAAGACTTCTTTTAGAACAAGGTTCTGCTTATGTTGACGGATTCAAATTAAAATGGCAGGGTTATATTGAAAAGTTTGATTTTAGTGCACATTCTGGTAAAAAAGAACTAATTAAATTCATTAAATCAATTAAACCAAAATATCTTATCCTAGGTCATGGTGATCCTGATGCAATTAAATCACTAAAATATGAATTAAAATCAATAGTAAAAAAAATTATCATACCTAAACTTGATGATCCTATCGAATTGTAGGGAAAAAGAGGTGTATGGGTAGTGTCTTTGACGCTACCCATCTTATAATAAAAATGGATTTTGAAAAGTATTATGCAAAGGAAACAAAACAAGTTATTAATGAATTAAACAGCAACACAACCAAAGGTTTAACAAATGCAGAAGCTAATAAGAGAACACAGAAATATGGATATAATACATTAAAAGAAAAAAAAGGAATTAGTCCAATTAAAATATTTTTTTCACAATTTCAAAGTATTGTTGTCTATATACTAATTGCCGCAGTTATTATTTCTATGGTATTAGGAGAATTTGTTGATGGTATTGTCATTTTAATCATTTTAATACTTAATGCAGTCTTTGGTTTTATTCAAGAATATAAAGCAGAGAAATCAATAGAAGCTTTGAAAAAATTAGGTTCATTGAAAGCAAAAGTGATAAGGAATGGAAAAGAAATCCTTCTTGATTCAAAATTCTTAGTTCCTGGTGATATTATTCATCTTGAAGAAGGAGACAAAGTACCTGCAGATGCAAGAATAATAGAAATAGTTAGATTAAAGATTCAGGAAGCTTCTTTAACAGGAGAATCAACCTCCATAAACAAAACAATTGAAGTTATGAATCCTGATTCTATATTGGCTGAAAGAAAAAACATGGTTTATTCTGGTACTGTTGTTACAAGTGGAAGAGGAGTAGCTGTTATTACAGCAACAGGTCAAAGTACAGAATTAGGAAAAATTGCAGGGATGATTCAAGAAGCAGAAGAAAAACAAACACCTTTGCAAAGAAAACTTGATTCCCTTGGAAAAACATTAGGGATTGCAACTATTATAATTTGTATTATTGTTTTCACCTCTGGTTTTTTACGGGGAGGAAATTTATTAGAGATGTTCTTAGCAGCAGTTGCATTAGCAGTTGCAGCAATTCCTGAAGGACTTACTGCAGTTGTAACTATTTCATTAGCTATTGGTGTACAAAAGATGGCTAAAAATAATGCACTCATAAGAAAACTTTCTTCTGTTGAAACATTAGGATGTACAACTGTTATTTGTACTGATAAAACAGGAACATTAACTTGTAATGAAATGACTGTTAAAAAGATTTATTTTAATAAAAGAATGATTGATGTTAGTGGAAGTGGTTATGCAGTTGAAGGAGATTTCACTGAAGATGGTAAAAAAATAAATGCAAAAGAGATTGAACTTCTTTTACAAATGGGTGCATTGAATAATAATTCTTCTATTGAAGATAATACTGTTATTGGAGATCCAACTGAAGCTTGTATGTTAGTTAGTGCAGAAAAAGCAGGCTATAAAGTTGATAATTTACATAAGAACTTTAAAAGAATAGATGAAATTCCTTTTACTTCAGAAAGGAAAAGAATGACAACATTACATATTGTTAATAATAAACCAATAATGTATACAAAAGGTGCACCAGATGTAATTATTAAGCATTGTAAATTTATTTTAGAGAATAATAAAGTAAAAAAGCTCACTCCAGCAGATAAAAAAAGGTTATTAGGAATAAATGAAGGTTTTGCAGAGCATGCTTTAAGAGTTATTGCTTTTGCATATAAACCAGTTAAAAAGAAAGATATTGAAGATGATGATGAAAAAGATTTAATCTTTGTTGGAATGCAGGCAATGATTGATCCACCAAGACCTGGTGTTAAGGAATCAATATTAAAATGTAAACAAGCAGGTATTAAAGTAGTTATGATTACAGGAGATCATCAGGTAACTGCAAGAGCAATTGGAATGGATTTAGGAATTGGAAGCAGGGTAATGACTGGTGCAGAGATTGATAAAGCAGAAGATTTATACAAAATAATAGAAAAAACAGATCTTTTTGCAAGAGTCAACCCTGAGCATAAGATGAAAATTGTAGCAGCATTACAAAAGAAAGGACATGTTGTTGCAATGACTGGTGATGGTGTTAATGATGCACCTGCTTTAAAGAGTGCAGATATTGGTATTGCTATGGGAAAATCAGGTACAGATGTTGCTAAAGAAGCAAGTGATATGATCTTAACAGATGATCACTTTACTTCAATTGTTAAAGCTATTGAAAATGGAAGAGGAATTTATGATAATATTAAGAAATTTGTTAATTTCCTGCTTTCTTCAAATGTTGGAGAAGTATTTGTATTGTTTGTAGCAATGTTAATTGGATTTAGAAGTGCAGACGGGTCCATTATTATTCCATTATTAGCTATACAATTGTTATGGATTAATTTACTAACTGATGGCCTTCCTGCTTTAGCTTTAGGTGTTGATCCATTCAGCAAAGGAATAATGGATAGAAAACCAAGAGATCCTAAAGAACATATTATTACAAAAAAGATGACAATAAATATCCTTATAATTGCAACAATGATTTGCGTCTCAGCATTGTATTTGTTTAATCATGGATTAAATTTGAATACAGAGGTAGGAAGAACAATGGCCTTTACATCATTAGTTGTTTTAGAGTTTGTAGCAATATACATGATAAGGTCACAGTATGATGTTAAGATATTTAGTAATATTTACTTAATATTGGCATTAATGTTATCATTAGGATTACAGTTTGTGGTAATATACACACCATTAAGCTCAATATTCAAAACAACAGCTCTTGGATTAAGTGAATGGACATATATCTTAGTGATTGCAGGAATTATGTTAATAATAGGTAAGATTGCTAACTTTATACTAAAGAAAACGACTGGAGAGGAATATTAGTAATTAGTTATATTAGCATTAAAAAAAGTAATAGCAATAGTACCATCGCCTTGACTCACTATCAAACAATATATAGTGTGGCATCAGGATACGAGATGTACAACACATAAATATATAGAGTCAGAGTCGCCATGGTACTATTGCTTATTAAGTACCCGCCTTGGCTCACTATCTAATCATACATGATATAGCGAGAGGATACGGTTCGTACTGTGAATAAATAATGGTGTCAGAGCCGCTGTGGTGCTACTATGAAATTATTATAAACGAATAGAAGAATACTAAATATTTATATATTATTTTATTTATAATATAAAAAATATAGGTGATGTAGAAATGTTTGAGAAAGAAAAGGAAAAACCTAAGACAAATGATACAATATATGATGATTGGAAAAAGTATATTGAACTAAGGAAAAAGATTAAACCTATAAGCAGTGAACAACAATAATATTGATCATTTAAGTGAATTAATGTGATTTTGAAAAAAGAGGTGAAATTAGTTAATGCTATTTTGTTAGTCTTATTACTCTTTTCTTTATCAATCTCCTTAATATCTGCTGCAGACATTGACATGTCTAATTTCTTCTCAACTAGAGATTATAATATAATTCCACCACAATTAAATCCATTAGAAGATAACACTACAATCTCAAACCAAAGATTATTAACAATTAAATTATTAGATTCTAAACAAGATGTTTTATCAAACAAAGATGTTATTGTTTTAATTACTAATCTTGATTCAAATGAAGAAAACTCATTATTACTTTATTCTGGTTCAGACTCTCAAATTCAGTTTTATCTTGAGTCAGGATCATGGGATCTAACATTTCTTATAGAAAATAACAATAATTTAATTGGAGAATATTATTATAATACACAATTAGATGTTTCATTTGATGATCTTAATTCAACAATTGAACTAAGACCTGTAGGTAAATTATTAGGAAAGGTTAAAGACAAGAATAATGTTGTTATAAGTAATGCTTATCTCAACATAAATTGTGAAAATAATGAAGATATTGTTTATGGTGTTCTGACTGATTCAAAAGGTGATTTTATTATAAATTATTTACCAGAAGGATTATGTAATCTTTTGGTTAATCATAATGGAATTGAGAGAGAAAGCACAATTATAATTAAACAAGGAGAAGAATTAAATATTGATATTATTTTATCTAGGGATTATCAATCAATTTTCTTCTATATATTACTTAGTTTACTTTCTTTTGTAGTATTGGTTATTATATTATACTTTATTTTTAGAAAGTTTAGTGATATAAAAGAAGAACCAAGAGAAATAGGAAAATCTAAAGAAATTATTGCATTTCTTTTATTAGGAACATTATTTTTATTATCTGTTCATCCTGTAGAATCAACTATTATTGGAACATACACTCAATCAATTGAATTTCCTGATAATGAAACAGCAACATTAATTTATTCACAGCATAATATTTATGCACCTGAAGCAGGACCTTTTATTTATTTGGATGAAGATTTAGTTTTTTATAGATATGTTCTTGATTTCAATGAAATCATTGACCCAATTGATCTTGAAGATGCAAGTATTGAAATTCTTGGACAAGATTATAATATAAAAGAGGTATCTGAAGAATCAATAACATTAGTCAATGGTTTAACAGAGATTACTCTATCTCAATATGAAGAGGTAATTATTAATGAAGATGAGGTTGATGCAACACAAGGAATAATATATTCTGAAGATGGAGACATAACAAAGATTGTTGTTGATGTTGGTGTTGATTATGATCAATATATTGGTCCAGGAAAATATTTCTATGATCCTGTGTTTGGTAATTTTAAGATAATGTTTGATGAGATAGAAATAGATGATTATGAAACAATTGAATTCACAAGTCAGGATGATGAAGGGGAAATATTCTTTTATGATAATGAAGATAGAAAAATAAGAATTTATCTTACTTCTGCACAGGATTCAGAAGATATTTATTATGGAGAAGGTGGAGATCTTAATTTAGAAGCATATCCTGATCATTTATTTTATTTAGATGATGAAACCTGTGATGGTAATGGTAATCTTAGAGATTGTGTTGATGCAAGGTTTTTATTAATTAATAACTCTGAACTTCATGTATTTCAAATAACAAACATAGATACAAAGGAGAATACCATAGATTTTGAAGATCTCACTTTTAAGGAAGAATATAATGATTATGAATATGATAATGGTGGTAAAACTTATATGTATTTTGGAGATATTGAAACAAAGTTTATAATTGATGAATCAGATGGTACAATTAAGTTTGATATGATTGGAAGCAAGGATCAAACAGAATTTAATCTTGAATATGGAACATTTAAAATTGTTAATGATGAAGATTATGATGGGGATGAAGAACAGATCTTTGAAGCATTAGCTTTTAATGAATATAATGACGAGGTTCTTGGAAGATATGGTTATTTAACAGATGTCTTAATTACAGCAGAGTTTGATGATAATAATGGATTTATATCATATGATATTGATGATTTTGATTATTCAAAAGGATGGGGAGATATTAATGCTGACGATGATGGTGATATACAACAATATGTTTCATATAAAGGGACAGTTATTACATTGAATCCAGAAGATGATAGTTATGTTACAATTGAACATCCAGAAGAGATTGTTTATGCAGATGTTTGTTTATTAGAATATAATGGGGATGAAGAATATTATCTTGGTAATGATAGTTTTTATTATAGTAAATCAATTTATGAAATTGATAATGAATTAACTTCAGATAATCTTCCAATATTATTAAAAGAAAGTTATGTTGAAAAACAAGACTATACTTGTTCTGGTGATTCTTGTTATTATGGTACAATAGATGAAATGAGTAATGGAATAATTGAACAAGAAGAAATTAAATTAAATCTAGAAATAAGTTTAAATTATGGATGGAATTTAATTAGCTTGCCTGGTCAACCAAATATGTTTAGTTCATTAACAAGACCAAATAAAGAACCATTAGCATATATCTGGTCAGATGCATATGATGAATACTTAACAATACAAGAAGCAGAAGATCTTTATGGAGATGATTTTGATGAATTATTAGAATCAACCTCTTTTTGGATATATGCATTTGAAGAAGATAATTTATGGGTTAAATTTGATCAAACTGAATTGTTTGAACTTGAATTAAATCAAGGAACAAACTATGTTCCATTTAATATTAGGTTTGTTGGTTATAGTTTAGATAATCTAAATGATAATTGTATATTTACAAGAATCTCAAGATGGAATTCTCTTAACCAAGAATGGAATGATTATGAATCCAGTTGGGTTATATCTAATGATGACTTGGGTTCTGGTTTAGTTGTTGAAGTAGAAGAAGGATGTAGTTTATTGGCTTAATTCTTTATTAACCTTGATTTTCAGTTAAATTTATTAAACACAACAGATATTTCTCTATTTTATGAGTACAAACATTAAAGATAATAACAAACATTATTTCAAAGAATTAATTGATATAATCAAACAGAAAAAACCAGATAAATATAAACTTAACAAGCTAAAGACTGAACTATGTAAAAAACATAAAGTTAAGACAATACCTACTGATATACAAATTCTTTTAAATGCAGATCCAAAAGATATTCCTAAACTAAAGAAATCTAAACTTCTTCAAACAAAACCAACAAGATCAATGAGTGGTGTTGCTGTATGTGCTATTATGAGTTTTCCATATAGGTGTCCACATGGTGCTTGTATTATGTGTCCTTCAAAAACAGATGAAGGAATTCCTCAAAGTTATACAGGGAGAGAGCCTGCTTCAATGAGGGGTTTAAGAAATAAATTTGATTCATATTTACAAGTGTTTAATCGATTAGAACAATATGTTGTTACAGGACATAATTTTGATAAGATTGAATTAATTATTATGGGTGGAACCTTCCCAAGTTTTCCAAAAAAATATCAAGAAACTTTTGTAATGAATGCATTCAAAGCAATGAATGACTTCAGTAAATTATTTTTTAAGAATAATGAGTTACAAATAAAAAGATTTAGAGAATTCTTTGAATTACCTGGAGATATTCATAATGAGAAAAGAATAAAGAGAATACACAAAAAAATTCTTAAAATAAAAAAACAAAATAAGACAACATTAGAAAAAGAACAAAGAAAGAATGAAAAAGCTATTGTTAGATGTGTTGGTTTAACAATTGAAACACGTCCAGATTATGGTTTATTGGATCATGGAAAAGAAATGTTAAGATTGGGTTGTACAAGGGTTGAACTTGGCATACAAACAGTTTATGACAAGGTTTTAGAAAAAATACACAGAGGACATTCTTTGAAAGATAGTATTGATTCAACAAGAATTCTTAAAGATTTAGGATTTAAAATTAATTATCATGTAATGCCTGGCTTACCTTCTGTTTCAAGAAAAAAAGACTTAGAAGGTTTAAAGAAAATATTTTCTGATCAGAATTTCAAACCAGATATGCTTAAAATTTATCCTTGCATGGTTTTGAAAGATTCAAAATTATACAAAGAATGGAAAGCAGGTAAATTCACGCCATTAACAACACTAAAAGCAGCAGATCTTATTGCTGAATTCAAACAACATATTCCTACTTATTGTAGAGTTATGCGTGTGCAGAGAGACATTCCTACTTATATGACTGAAGCAGGTGTTGATAGAACTAATTTAAGACAATATATATCACACATTATGGATAAAAAAGGAATAAAATGTAAATGTATTAGGTGTAGAGAAATAGGTAGGGCAAATAAATTATCTAAATCAATGCCAAAGATTAAAATACAAAAATATAATGCATCTAATGGAACGGAATTCTTTATTTCAATTGAAGATACTAAGAATATTTATGGTTTCTGTAGATTAAGGTTTCCTTCTGAATCATTAAGAAAAGAGATTACAACAGATTCTGCATTAATTAGAGAATTACATGTATATGGTCAAGCTGTTAATATTGGTAAAAGAGGAAAGAGTAGTCAACATAAAGGGTTTGGTAAGAAGTTGCTTAAAGCAGCAGAACAGATTGCTAAGAAAGCAGGTAAAAATAAGATTATAATTATTTCTGGTGTTGGTGTTAGAGAATATTATAGAAAACAAGGTTATAAAAAGCAAGGACCATATATGGTAAAGTCTATATGATCTAAATAGTGAGCCAAGGCGGCGGTACTAATATTGTGGTGTTAATAACTTCAATCATATTCAAAACCTTCAATAGGTATTTATATATGCTATACTATACTAATTTGTATCAAACATGGAGGATTGATATTATGAATAAAACAGGCGGATTAAATAAATTGATTATATTTGTTGTTTTGGCATTATTAGTTGTTAGCTCTGTTTATGCCTGGGGCCTTTTTGATAGTGAAAGTAGTTATGGAAATGGTGCATATACTATAATGGGTACTGAAGAACATAAAATCTCAGTAACAGGTTCTGCAACAGTTGAAGTTGAACCAGATATGGCAGAAATATATTTCTACATAGAAACATTAGAAGATACAGCAATTGAATCTCAAGATGTAAATGCAGAAATTAAAGATACAGTAATAGAAGCTTTAGATGATATGGGTATTGATGAAGATGATATTGAATCAACATCTTATAGACTTAATTTAGACAGAGATTGGAACAGAAATACAGAAGAATATGAAACAAATGGTTATGAAGTAACACATACATTAAAGATAACTACTTATGATACTGAAGAAGTTGGAGAAATACTTGATACTGTTGTTGAAGCAGGTGCTAATGGAATTAGTTCAATAAGTTTTGGTTTAAGTGATGATCTACAAGATGATGTTAATCAACAAGCTTTAGCAAATGCAGTTGAAGAAGCAAAGAAAAAAGCAGGAATCTTAGCAAATGCAGCAGATGTTAAATTAGGATCTGTAATTAACATTGATGAAAATAACTATTACTCTACACCATATAGGTATAGTGGTTATGAGTTAGCAATGGATGAAGCAGAAAGTTATTCAGCCTCAACTGTAATTAGTTCAGGAGATGTAGAAACAACAGTTAGTTTAGTTATAGATTTTGCAATTAATTAATTTTTTATTTTTTTAATAATTATTTTCTACATACATTAAACAATCATTTCTAGTTGAAGTATCTGTTACTTGTTCACATAATTCTTTAACATCTTCTTTGTCTGCTGTATGTCTTGGATCAGCTTCTTTCAAACACTTTTGTGTATAATAATTAACATTACAGTATTCAACATTGCTTGTTATTTGTGCTAACTCAATATAACAATCTGCTCTCTGTGATGAATCAATTATATCAGCACATGGGTCATTATTATTAAAAAACAAAAACCAAACACTAATTATTAACAATAAAACAACAACACTTACTATTAAAATATTCATCTTCTTCATTTTAACAGGTCCCATACTCTTGATACCATTCTTCTAATTCTCCTTCTTCTGCTCCACTATCAACAAAGTATGTGTTATATCTATCTAAAACAGTAAGTAAATCTTCTGGATTAAGATTTGTCTCTTCATATTCTAAACTACTTCCTATAGGATGAAATGCCCATTTTATTTTTCCATAAGCTATATCAGTACTTTCTTCATCTACATCAGAATATGAATCAAGATATGATCCTGCTATTGATCCACCTTCTGTTGCAAAATATTTACACTTAGCAATTAAACTAATAGCCTTAGAGCTAGGATCATCCTGTTCACATATTTCATCTCCACCACCTATTGAAATCCCATCCATGTTAATAATTGCTTCATTTGTATCAACAGTTGTATCTCCATATGAATCAGTATAACTATGTGATCTGGTGGTAATTATTGAATGGGATTCCCCAGTATATCCTGGTGAAAAACCAAGTGTATATGATCTATCCTCTTCAATTGATCCAATTTTAATTCCATTACCTTCAAAAATTCCACTTATTTTTGTTGCACCATATCCAATGTTTGTTTCACTAACTGTTTCCATAATTTTATTTTCTGAATATTCATCTGATTTATATCCACCCTTTACATCAACCTGTGTTGCAGTTAAGATAACTGATCCATCATCATAACTAATTATGTATCCTGACATTGAATAGAATGTCATCTGAGACTCATCACTATAACTTAAATGATCTTCATTTTCATAATCAGTATTTCTTGAATATTCAACAGATGCCCATCCACAAAATGGAACCTTATCAACAACACCAATATCCATTAATGATGTACTTTCACTTTCATCAGTTTGTTCTGCTTCTTCAATTAATTCTCTTAAATCTTCTGCAGCTTGTAATGCTTCATCTCCATATGATGCTGAACCATCATGTCCAGATGGTAAAGTATAATTTCCTTCATCTTCTACTTCAATATTACATCCACAAACAATAAGTAATAACAAAATACTAATTATTCCAAATAATAATTTTATTCTATTCATTTTAACACATCCCATTCTCTAAATACCATTCTTCAAGTGCAGTAGTTTTAGTAATTGAACCAAAATTTTCAATCATAGATAATAAATTTCCTGGATCCATTCCAATCTCTTCATAGTCTATGCTTGTTCCTAGTGGGTGAAATACCCAATTAATATGAACATAACTATGATCAAAATTGTTTTCATCTGTATAAGTAGTGTCACTATCAGTATATGATCCTCCTAGTGTTCCATTTTCAGTTTCAGAGTATCTACATGAAGCAGTCATTTGTAATATTCTATCATTGATTGTTTCACACTCAATCTCATTTCCTCCACCAATTGATAAACTATTCATATGGGTAGATGTTTCCCTTGTTTCTGAGTCTATTGTTCCATCTGTCCATGTGTTTGTTGTTGTTTGGACTAAAGGAACTGAGGCTGTTTCTCCTGTGTATCCTGGACTAAATCCAATTGTATATTCTCCTGTTTCTTCATCTATTGTACCAAACTTAATTCCATATTCAAAAACAGCACTAATACTATTGTCAGAATATGGGATATCTACTTCTGTTGTACTATCATCATCAAGATCAATACTATATTCATTTTTTTCATATCCAGTATAAACTCTAACATCATTAATTAATAATTGGATTTGTCCATCAGTATATGTAATCTTTTCTCCTGATATAGAATAAAAGGTGACTTTATTTTCATCTTCATATGAACGATAATGTACATTTTTTTCTTCAACATTATCTTGAGCACTAAGTTGATATTCAATAGATGCCCATCCACAGATTGGTGTTGAATTATAATCTCCTGTTCTTGTTGGATCATTATCAGTTCTATCTTGGCTCTGGCTTTGTTCTCTAGCACTATCTTTTAGATCTTGCACTTCATCTAAGGCATCTTGTATTGATCCATTATATCTACCTTCGTCTTCTATCTCTATATCACATGCTGTTACAAATAAAAATAGAACTACTATTGTTAATATTGTTAGAATTGTTTTTATATTCATCATTTTAGTCAATTAATGATGTGTTCTTTTAAATAATTTTCCGAAAAACCGAAATCTTTATGTATTGAATATATGTGTTTAATTTGAATGGAATTAAAAGAGGCACATAAATATTGGCTTAGTTTAGGATTAATAATACTTATTGGTTTTATCCTAAGATTAGTTTTATTCTTAAAAATACCATATGTTGCTGGCGTTGATGGTGGGTATTATGCTTACCTAACACAAGAATTATTACAAACCGGTACTTATAGTGATTCATTATTAACTTGTAATCCAATTATTTTTTACATTTCAGCATTTTTTGGGTTATTTTTTGGTGCAAATACCGGCGTAGCAATTGCAACTTCATTATTTTCAGCATTATTGGGTTTATCTGTATTTATTTTAATGCAATATTTATTTAAGAATCACAAAGCATCATTATTTTCAGCATTTCTTGTTGTTTTTTCTCCTTTATCATTAAGAATGATGGCTGACATAAGAAAAAATGTATTAGGATTATTTTTTGTTCCATTAATTTTTTACTTTATTCTTAAGAGTTTCCAAGATAAACGTTATTTAATTGGTGTATTTATTACAGCAGGCCTAGGTGTTTTCTCTCATCAAAGTGTTATTGTTGTTGGTTTTATTATGATTGCATACATTGCATTATATTTTGCATTTAATAAAAAAGTAGAAAAGAGTGATATTATTTCATTACTCATTATTTCAATTCCAGCCATAATTGCCACGATTTTCTTATCTTCCTATGTTATTGAAGGTTTAGAATGGGTTGCAGCATCTCCTGGTATATTTTTTAAAACTTCATTTGGTGGGCTTGATTATTACATAATTCCTCTCATTATTGCTGCAATACCTGGATTTTTTATTTGTTTAAAAAGAAGAACAAAAAATGATATATTTCTTTTATCTTGGGTTATTATGTCTTTTCTTTTAACCTTACCTGGTATTTGTGGAGGAAGTGGATATTGGAGATTTATTTTGTTATTTTATGTTCCATTAGCTTTTGTAGCAGGTATTTCATTTACATGGCTTTATGAGAAATCAAAAGAATTATCTTATATATTGATTGTAATTTTAATTCTTGTTGTAACTGCTCAATTTTTTTATTTTGGTTTAAATGATTCACAAATGCAACCTAAGTTATCTCAGGAAGTATTAAGTACAATAGAAAAGAGTGCAGATTTTATTATAGAAGATGCAATAATTTATTCAACAGCAGAAAGACATGATAATTATTGGGTTAGATTTTTTTATGAAACTCCTATTATTTCAATGATTAATGATGCTGAGTTTTATTATATTAATCAAAATTTGTCAGACAGTTATGAAGTATTTATTTTTGATATGAATTCACAAGGTCCAATGATGAATAAATTTAATCTAGAGGACAATACTAATCTTAAAGAAGTATTTGGTCAAGGACAGATTACTCTATATAGGGTTTTAGATAAGTTTGAAAATGCTCCAACATTAGAACAAATAGAACGTATGGAAGAGCATCAAGAATATAATGAAGAAACAGAAGAATATGATAATGAAAGATTATATTATTTATCTTCATATCTTATTTTACCTTATGAAATTGTTTATCTAATTAACCCACCAAATGTTGAACTTTATTTAGTTTTAATTGCATTTCCACTGAGTATTTTAATCATTGGTTTGATTTTATTCTTTTTAATTAATAAAATTGAATCAATTGATTCAACACTTGGTTATTCTGTGATTGGTGTTAGTATTATTTTAATGACATTACTTTATTTATTACAACCTTCTTTCTTTTGGGGACCATCAGCAGAAGAGATGATGCATGATCAAATGCAGGGAGATATGATGCAGCCAGGTAATAATATGATGGATCCTGACATGCAAAACAACCAAGACATGATGCATGATCAAATGCAGCAACAACAAGGAATGCAAGATATGCAACACCAAGGACAAGATAGACAACAACAACCACAAGAAAGAATGCCTAGTTCTTCAACAATGACTCAACCATGTGGAGATGGAGTTTGTGATCAATACGAAGAACAAGATTCAACATTATGTCCAGAAGATTGTGATTAATTAAATAAATCCTTGTTTTATTGAAAATAACAATACTAATCCAGCAAGAACTAATACACTTAGAATCCCTATAATTATTATTTTTATTCTTTTTTTATCTTTACTTAATTTATCCCATGATTTTTTGTTTTTCTTCCATTTATTTTTATTAACTAATCCTATAATTAAAAATACTATTCCGAGGATTGTTAAAACATTATTATCCAGAATTAAACCAAAAGGTAACCATATTATACCCATAATAAACAATGAATAATAATCAGTGGGTGTCTTCCTATATTTCTTAGCATAATATGCTACAATACTTAATATTATTATTAATACAAAAATTACTAATATCATCCATTGAAATGCCATAATATATTCTTTTATATGCATATATAAAAATCTTTCTCATAATATCTTTCATACACTATTTTTCTTTTTATTTTATCATTTGAACAATTATGTAATAATTAAAAATCAATTACTACTTCTTAGTAATATTTATAAATGGGGGCTTGTTCTATTTGATTATGTATGATCAACTAAGACAATTATGTGAATCAGAAGCAGCAGATAGAGGATCCTATGTTCTTTCAAGACTTCGTGGCTTAGATGTTGACATTGAAGTTGATACTTTTAGAATTAGTTCAAATGATGATTCTAGGATCTATACTAATTATGCTGCTAGACTAAGAAAAGGAAATCCTAGTAAAAGAATTGCATATTGTGCACATTATGATAAAACAGAAATAGGACAAGGTGCATTAGATAATGGGGCAGCAGTTATTGAATTACTTTCTACACTTGAACATTTATTGACAGTTGAAGGAGAGATGGATATAACTTTCTTATTTTTTGATGGTGAAGAAAATCATAAAATTGGAGAAGTAGTGTACAGGTGTGTTGGTTCAAGACATTATGTTAATGATCTTATTGAAAATGAAGACTCTTATGATGCAGTTTTTAATTTTGATGTTACTGGAAAAGGTGACACAATATATGTAGGTTCAAGTTCATTTGATATAGCTTCTGGTATTTATTTTCAAAATGATTATGTTTTACAAAACAACGTAATTGGAACTTGTGTTGATTCTGGTATTTTAAGAAAAGTAGGATCAACAGGGATGGTAGATGCGGTTGAATTTTTTATAAAAGGCATTCCTGCTGTGACTATTTCTGCTTTACCTTGGGAAGAAATACCTTCTATTCTAAAAGGTAAGATGCCTGAAGAACAACATGTTCTCGGAACAATTCACACAGAACGAGACATAGTTGAAGCTGTTCAGCCTGAAACACTAGAGATGATGAGACAATTTATGATTGATTTAATATTAAGAAACTATGTTAATTAGCTAAATCTTTATAAATAATAAACGAATTTCATTCTAATATGGCATTATCATCATCAGAACGGTTTAAACTAAAGAAATTACTTAAGCAATTAGGTAAATTTAGAGGTAGGCATACTGAATTAGTTAGTGTGTATGTTCCTACTGGTTATGATATGAATAAGATAATTAATCATCTTGCTCAAGAACAAGGTACTGCTACTAATATTAAATCAACTTCTACAAGAAAAAATGTTACAGATGCTTTAGAAAAAATGATTCAGCATCTGAAGATTATTGGTAAAACTCCACCTAACGGGTTAGCTGTTTTCTCTGGTAATGTTGCAGAAAGAGAAGGACAGAGCGATGTTAAAGTTTGGAGTATTGAACCATCAATGGAAATGAATCAAAGATTATATAGATGTGATAAAGAATTTGTTCTTGAACCCTTACTAGAAATGTGTGAAACTAGAGAAGTTTATGGACTTATTGTTTTAGACAGAAGAGATGCAAACATTGCATTGCTTAAAGGAAAAGCAATTGTTCCTTTACTTAAAACACATTCAGAAGTTCCTGGAAAATTCCGAGCAGGAGGACAATCAGCACAAAGGTTTGAAAGATTAAGAGATGGTGCAGCAAAACAGCATTATAAAAAAGTTGCAGAATATGCAAAAGAACAATTTCTTAAAATGGAACACTTAAAAGGAATTATTGTTGGCGGTCCAGGTCCAACAAAGTATGATTTTGTTGAAGGTAATTATATTACTGATCAAGTTAAAAGAAAAATTATTGCAATCAAAGATTTAAGTTATACTGGTGAATTTGGTTTACAAGAACTTGTTGATAAAAGTGAAGATGTCTTAGCAGAAGAAGAAGTCGCAGATGAAAAAAAAATAATGGGACAATTCTTTGAATTATTATCAACAAAGCCTGGCAAAGTTAGTTATGGAGAAGAACATGTTAAACAATTATTAGAATCTGGTACAGTTGATATTCTTCTTTTATCTGAATCATTAGACGATGATTTAATTGAAGAATTAGAAATCAAAGCAAAGGAATTAGGAACAACAGTTAAAATTATTTCTATAGACACAAGAGAAGGTGTTCAATTAAGAGACATTGGTCAGATAGCTGCAATTCTTAGATATGATACAAGTAATTAACTTTTAATTAACTTCTGCATTGCATTGAATGCCTTAGTTGTATCTTTTTCTTTTAGAATTAATGTCAATTCTCTGAATGTTGAAACAACTTCAACAATAGAAATATTTTCCCATGTTAATGCTCTTCCTACTAAATAAAATAATCCATACTCATTTATTGCATTTTCTGGTAAGCTTATACTTAAAGAAACCAAATCATCAATTTTACTAATTATTTTTTCTTTACCTAAAGATTTTAGAACCTTATCTTTGTATTTATCATTAGAAATTATAGTTACTTCATGATTTCCTTGTGTGATTGTTAAAATATCTCCTTTACTAAAATCAACAATCTTGTATAATTTTTCCAATTCTTTAAATATTGTTGGTGTCTTTTCAACAGTTATTTCAACTAAATTTGATTTAATTGTAATATCTGTGTCTTTATTGAATTTAATTTTTTTCTCAAACTTTCTTTCTAATTTCTCAGCATGTCTTCTTAATGCCATCATCACAGCAGAATGTTTGATTTCTTTGTTTAACTCTTTCTCAATATCAGGTTTAATTATATCAGCTAATGCACCATAATTAATTATACCTCTAGCTAAAGATTCTTGTATAATTGGCCTTTCAGCAATCATCTTCCCTACTAAATGTGATACAGTTACCATTTGTTATAATAATAACAAGAAGTTATATTTAAATGTGGTGGTTTAATAATCCTTTAATATCAAAACATATTCCCTTCTTATATGGGGGGATTAATTAGAGTTCCAAGAATTAGAAGACATAAAGCTCTCTCTGGCAAGGAAACACTTGATTTATTAGTTAAACTTGTAGAAAAAGTAGATGAATTATTTACACTTGATCATCTTCATGATATAGATTTTATCCAAGATACAGAAGTTTATGATGGAAGATCATACCGTGCCTTAATTTCTCAAGCAGTTAAAGCAGTTGGTTTAGGTACAAAAGTAATTCCAGGAAGATATCAACCACCATTTGGTATAACAACTAATCAAACACTAAGCTTTGGAAGAGATAGAGAAAAGTTTGAAAGATTATTACCTCATCTAAAATTATTGGATGAAGATTTATTTCATCAATCAGGCGATAGTGATTTATTGGGTGTTGAATATCATATTGTTTATCCTTGGGATAGTCAAGATTGTTATTTTGTAGCTTCAGATGTTGAATATGATTTAGGATTACTACCTATTCGAGAGACATTTTTGCCTCTTTTATCATCTATGTGCTTTAGATTACTGAAAGCAAGAGGAAAAAGAGAACTTGATGAAACTAGAAAAGAATTTCAACAAGCATTAGGTCAACAAGTTAATTCAGAAGGAATTAATTTGCTTGACTTTAGAAATCATGTTGCAAATGTTTTTTCATATCGAGGTAGGTTAGTATATTGTAGAGAAGATTCATATCCAGAAGATAGAGAGACAAGATGCAAGGTTGGACTACCTAGTCTATATTGGGCATTTGCTTTATACAATAGAAAACTGAATAAACCAATAGGATATAGAATTCTTAAACAAGAAGAAAGAAAAATAGCTGGAAAAAGGGTAAGATAAGTGGGTTGTTGAGTTTATAAATATGTTGCTATTTTTAAATAACAACAAACTTTTTATACTCTTATCAATTCTCTTAAAAATATGTCTACTCAAACAGTTCCAAAAGAATTATCAGACTATGTCAATGAAAGGCAAGATAGGTTTTCTAGTCTTTCCAATAAAGCAAAAAATCTAATTGATATAGTGCAAATGTTCGTACGAGGATCAATAAATATTCTAAAAAAATATGTTAAAGGTGAAAGAAAACCAGGATATTATGGAAAATTAAAAAAAGAAACAGTACCAGGTGTTTCAAACTTAGAAATGGTAAAACATGCCTTTTCTACAATAGGAAAACCAATGGCTTTATCTTTTGATCTTACTTCCAGATGTAATTATGCTTGTCGTGATTGTTTTAAAAAAGTCTTAGACACACATGGTGAAGCAACTCCAGAAATTTCAGATGATTTATTCTTAGACAGATTAGAATATGTTTATAAATCCTTTCCAGGTGTTCCAACTTTTATTATGGGTGGAGAACCAACACTAGAACCTAAAAGACTTGTTAGAGCATTGGAGCTTGCTAAAGAATCTGGTTCACCAGTCAAAATTAGTTCTAATTCTTCTATTGATATTGTTGAAAAAGCAAAAAGAGATGAGAATTATGGGAGATTACTTGAAGTTCTAAAAGATCCTTCCTATAATGTAACTTTTCTATGTTCACTTGAAGATACTGTTGCAGAACATCATGATAGAATAAGACGACAAGGAGGGTATGAGTTATCAATTGGTAATGCAAAGAAATTAATTAAAGCAGGAGTCCCGGTTACTGGTAATTTATTTATTCATGCAAAAAATTATAACAGATTTGATCAGATGCTTGATGATTTGAGAGACATGGAATTTGACAGAACTTATGTAAGTTTCCATACTTATGTTCCAAGAGCAGGTGATAGATTAGAAGATTATGTAATGACTGAACAACATCGAGCTAATGCATCAGATAAAATTGCCGACGTATTAAGTCAAGAAAATTATGGTTATTTTACAAGAGGTATGACTCCTAAAGTTGCAAGAATGTTTCATCCAGATAATCTTAGTAGAACATTTAGCTTAGAAACATGTCCAACACCAACACATGTTCTTTCTTTTGATCATAGAATGAGACCATTAAATCCTTGTTCATTTGGAGGAGAAGTATCCTGTAATACAGAACATGATCAATATGGTAAGATTGGTTGTGGTCTTTGGGTTCCTGCACTCTACAAAGCTGCACTTAGAGGAGAACCTGGAGCAATTAAAAACTTAATGGTTGAAGCATTTAAGTAGCAAGATCATATCATTTCATTTATTCTTCCGAAACATATAAAAACAACTAAATAATCAAAATATTATGGATTATCTGAAATTAGTGGGGGTTTATGAGCAATTAGTATCATCTACAAAGAGATTGGATAAAACATACTATCTGGCTAATTTTCTTAAAAAAATAAATCCTAAAGAGATTCCTAAAATAATGCTATTATTAGAAGGAAGGGTATTTCCTGCATGGGATGATAGTAAGATTGGTGTAGCTTCTAAACTTGTCCTTAAAGCAATTAATTTAGCAACAGGAATCCCTGCTACCAGAGTAGAACAAGAATGGAAAAACATTGGTGATTTAGGTGATGTTGCCCAGAAACTTGTAAAAAACAAGAAGCAATCAACATTATTTTCACAAAAGTTAACAGTTGCAAAAGTCTTCTCAAACTTACAAAAATTAGCAACAATGGAAGGAAGAGGAACTGTTGATAGAAAGATACAATTGATTGCAGAATTATTAACAAGTGCTGAACCAATTGAAGCAAAATATATTGTAAGAACGGTTCTTGAAGATTTAAGGATTGGTGCAGGAAGTGGGTCAATTAGAGATGCAATTGTTTGGAGTTATTTCCCTAAAATAAAATATATTTTCTTCCAATGTGTAAAATGTAATGCATTAATGCCAAAAACAGATAAATGTTTAGAATGTGGGACAAAGATTGAAACAAAGATTAAAGATATTAAAGCAAAGAATGAATTATTAATAGAAAATCCAGAAGAGTTACTAACTCATGATTTAACATCATATGAATTAATAACAACAAAAGACGAAGAAACTGCAAGGAAAATTTATAATTATTTATTAACAGTTGTCGAGAGATCTTATGGTTTAAGCAATGATTATTCTGATGTTATTTTAACATTAAGAAGTAAGGGATTAAAAGGACTTCTGAAGATGGATATTACTCCTTTCAGACCAATTAAAGTAATGCTTTATCCTAAAGCAAAGAATCTTAAAGATGCTTTTGATATTGTTGGTAAACCAGCAGCATTTGAATACAAATATGATGGTTTTAGAATGATTATTAATAAGATTAAAGATAAAATAAAAATATTTACAAGAAATCTTGAAGATGTTACTTCACAATTTCCTGATGTTGTTGAAATAATTAGAGAACATGTTAAATCAGATTCAATCATTCTTGATTCTGAAGCAGTTGGTTTTGACAAAAAAACAACACAATATCTTCCATTCCAGAAAATTTCTCAAAGAATAAAAAGAAAATATAATATTAGTGAGTTAGCAGAAGATTTCCCTGTTGAGGTTAATGTTTTTGATGTGTTGTTTTACAAGGACAAAGGTACAATTTCTATGCCATTTAATGAAAGAAGAGCAATCATTTCAGAAGTAGTTGAACCAATTCCAAGAGAAATTGTTTTATCAAGAATTATGATTACAGATAAAGAAGAAGAAGCAAATAAATTTTACCAAGAATCACTTGATGCAGGCAATGAAGGTGTAATGGCAAAAAATCTTAATGCTGTCTACAAACCTGGTGCAAGAGTTGGCTATGGTGTTAAATTAAAGCCAGTAATGGAATCTTTAGATTTAGTTATTGTTGGTGCAGAGTGGGGAACAGGTAAAAGAGCACAATGGTTAACTAGTTTTACAATTGCTTGTATTGATCATAATGGTGACTTTTTAGAGATAGGCAAAGTTGGAACAGGTATTAAAGAGTTAGAAGGAGAAGGACTAACTTTTGCAGAACTTACTGAACTACTCAAACCTTTGATTATCCAAGAAAAAGGTAGACAAATTAAAGTAAAACCCAAAGTAGTTATTGAAATACATTATGAAGAAATACAAGAAAGTCAAAGTTATTCTTCAGGTTATGCACTTAGATTCCCTAGGGTAGTTAGACTAAGAGAAGACAGATCAGCAGAAGACGCAAGTAATCTTGATTTAATTGAAGATTTCTATGAACATCAAAGAGGCAGAAATTAATTTATTAATTGAGCAGTCGTCGTCTAGGCCTTAAGGTGAGTGTAGCTATTGTAATTGCTTGCACTTGGTTTCTTATGATGATAAAGATCTTTCATTGTAGGCCAATAAGCAATTGTAGCAATTATACCAACACTTGCATAAGCAAAAATTAAGATTTGTAATAATATTTCTTTCATTTTATTTCTTTACCCACACTTATTGAATATTTCTCTAAATCTATTTTTAATTGTTCTGCATTTCTAAAATGGATTGTATTAATTCCTAATTCTTTTGCAGCTTTTATATTATTTTCACTGTCATCTATAAATAAACATTCAAGAGCTGATTTTCCTAATTTATTTAAAATTTCTTGATACACTTTTTTCTCTGGTTTTAATAATCCAATTTCAAAAGAATATAATGTAGAATGGAACAATTTATGATAATCAAATTTTTTATTACAATGTTCAACCCATTCTTTACAATGAACAGAAAGTAATCCTAATCTATATCCTTGATTTTTAAGATTTTCAATTATTTCTCTGGTTCCTTTAATCTCCTGAAAGTTCTTTCTAATATTTATCTTTAGGTCATTTATACTAATGTCCCAATTATTCTTTTTAATAATCTCTTCCCAATACTTTTCTTCACTTATTTCTCCTTTAAACAATTGATTTAGTTCATCTCCTCCTAAACCATCAAGAATTTCATTATGTTTGATATTTAGGATGGGTTCAAGATAATGTTCAACATCAAGAACTCCTTTAAGATATACTTCAGCTAAATCAAATATTATTGTGTTTATCATCTTTTCTTTATTTTGGCAACAAAAAACTCTGTCACTCACTTTGTTCGTTCCTTGAGATTTGTTTGTTGCTAATTTATAGTTTTTTTATTTTGGCAACAAAAAATCCCTCTGTATAGTTATCTTGTGGCCATATTCTTATAACATTCTTAACTTGTTTGTTATACTTCTCCCCATTAAACTCCATCACAGGCTTTGATCTCTTTAAACCTGGCAAAGTTTTCTCACTAATTTTAACACATTCAGCATTATCATATTTTTCTAATAAACTACTTACAACACCTTCATCTTCTTGTGGTTCTAATGTACATGTTGAATATACCAACACACCACCTTTTTTCAAACATTTAAAAGCAGTCTCTAATAACACTTTCTGTGTACCTGCTAATCTTTTTACCATGTTTGGATTCCATATTCTCAATGTTTTAATGCTTTTATTAATTGTACCTGTTCCTGAACAAGGTGCATCTACAAGAATTTTATCAAATTCCATTTCTTTGAACCATTGCCCATGCATTAATGTAATTATATCATTTGTTAATCCCATTCTTTGTAGATTAATACCTAATGCTTGTAACCTATCTCCTTTGTAATCATTAGCAATAAGAATTCCTTGATTTTTCATATATTGTCCAATTTGACTAGATTTACTTCCTGGTGAAGCACACATATCTAATACTAATTCACCTGGTTTTGGATCAAGGACAAGGGGTGGAATCATTGAAGCAGACTCTTGGATATAGATAAATCCTAATGTATGTTCGATTAAATTTCCAACATCTCTTCTTTTATTTTCACCTACACCTTTATGTTCTATCCAAAACCCTTCCTTACACCAAGGTATTGGTTTAAGATACCAATCTTTTTCAATTCTTTTTTTTAACTCATTAATAGACATCTTTAATGTATTTACTCTAATACATCTTCTAGGAAAACTTAATGAATATTTCTTAAACTCTTCAAAATCAGTTAAATCTTTGTATCGTTCAACAAACTTATCCTTAAATTCAACTTTGTCAAAGTTTGGCATTAATATTGGTTTTTCCATACTAGTAGTAGAAACGTTCTTTCTATTTAATTGTTTTTATTATATATATAATTAATTAATATAAAGAAAACCGAAAGGTTTATATAGTGTTTTTATAAATATAATATTCAATTAATATAAAAAAGGGTGAGGGTGACGTTGAGTATTAGTAAAGATAGAGTCATAGGAATATTTAATAGACTAATCTCCCTACTTCCTTCTATATTATGTTCTAAAAAATCAATTATTTCTATTGGTTTTGTTGTTTTTTTAGTAACTTTCACACAATTATTCTCCTTAATTACAGGAACATTTATCCTAGGAGATGCAATTATTGATATTGATTCTCTTGATTTAAATGCCATATCAAATAATAATGATTATTCTAATGAAATGACAATTATAAATGGAACTGTTGTGATTAATGAAACACTTATACCTAAAATAAATTTAAAAGATAAAAAAGGCAAAGGAGTTGGAAATTATAAAATAATAAAACAGGCTAATAATAAATTTGATATTACTCTTACAGTTGAAGATGAAACAAAGGATAATAACAAAAATAAAAAATCAGACAAAGGATTGATTGGTTCACATGTTGTTTCTAAAAAGAAAATAAAGAAAGCAGAAATAAAAATTAAAGGACTAAAAGGTTCAAAAAATAATATTACATCAATGATTGATGATATTAATTCTAATTCTTCAGTTAATACAAATATTAAATCTCAAGTTGTTGCAGTTGACAATATTGAGGAATTTGATAATGCAGAAATCCAACTTCCAATAGTTGATAATTCTAATATTAATACCATTGTTAGATGTGATGAATTTGATTTTACTAATTTTGAATGTTATGGAGAATGGTTTGCAACAGACATTCCATTCACAATTGAAGATGGTTTATTAATCTTTGAAGTAGATCATTTTAGTGGTTATGGTGGAGCAGAGTTGGAAATAATAAACGTTCAAAGTTATCCTTTTGTTGGTGGCAACTGGACTGTTATGTTCAATACAACAGGAACCGCTAACCTAACAATTACAGCAATTAATGAAACAACATTTGGTATAGGAAAACCTAATGATCTTGAATTTTTAGAATTAAAATGTGGAAATAATCTCTTAACAACTTCATTATATAATTCAACATCAATTTTCTATGAAGATTTTGAGTGTAATGAAACAGCATATGAAACAAGCAAAGTACATACAACAGGAATTCATGACTTAATGTTTGAGTTTGGTAATGAAACAGAATATGCACATAATGATGCTGTTGCTTGTGTTGATTTAACAAACTCTGATTCAATCACAGCAAATGAAAACATTTCAGCTGTTGATGCAAACAGATTCGAAGTTTCTGGTTATGTAATTATATGTAAAGCAGATTATACTTTTAGTGTTGGTAGTGGTCAACATCAATTTGATATTACTAGCAGTAATTTTGTTTTAGATTGTAATGGTTCAACATTTACAAATTCTCAAGCAAGTATCTTTGGTAATGGGGTGAGTTTCTCAGGTACAGGAGATAATGCTGTTACTGTACAAAATTGTGAATTTAATGAATTTAACAGAGGTATTAGTGCTGTTAGTGGTGTTCTAGGTACTATTATTGATCAATGTAATTTTACTAATGGTAATGCTGGTATTTATTTTAATAATGTTGATTATACTCTTATTAATAATAGTATTCTTTTTAACAATTC
>CAYVNN010000005.1:22765-45322 GCA_964453185.1 uncultured Methanosarcinales archaeon | reverse complement strand
GTGATTATGGTATAGATTTTTCAGGCACAACAGATGATAATAATTTAATTTGGGATAATTATTTTAGTGGTAATTATGATTATCATGTTCGAGATAATGCTGGTGGTAATACCTATTACATGACCCCTTATTCAGCTACGAATTTTTTTGGTGGTAGTAAGATCGGTGGTAATTATTGGGGCGGTGTTGATTGTGTTGACCATGGTCTTGGTCCTGGCCCTTATCATAATACAGCAGGTGATGGTATTTGTGATGATTTTGGTTATGCTATTACAAATGATGGAGATTATATTGGTGATTTTGATCCTTATTCTATTAATGATAAAACAAGTGGTTGTGCAAATATAACCTATCCTTTTACAAATACACATTATGAGTGGCCTTTGTATGTTAGTGGTAATGCTACTATGTGTACTTCGAGTTATACATCAAAACCCCAGTCAGGTGAAGGTGTTTTTTATTTTAATGTTACTGGTGTAACTCTTGATTGTAATGGTTCTATTTTTGATGGTAGTGATGGAACAGATTATGGAATTTTAATTAGTGGTTCTTATGATAATGTTGTTGCTAAAAACTGTGTTTTTACTAGGTATAATACTGGTTTAAGAGGTGCAACAGCTTCAGGTTTTACAGTAGATGGCTGTACTTTTAAAGATGGAAGTAATGGTATTCATTTTAATAATGTTGATTATACTCTTATTAATAATAGTATTATTTTTAACAATTCTAACGAAGGTATATTTACAACTAGTGGTTCAGCGTTTAATAATATTACTGGTAACAATATTTCAAATAATGGTGATGCTAATAGTGATTATGGTATAGATTTTTCAGGCACAACAGATGATAATAATTTAATTTGGGATAATTATTTTAGTGGTAATTATGATTATCATGTTCGAGATAATGCTGGTGGTAATACCTATTATATGACTCCTTATTCAGCTACGAATTTTTTTGGTGGTAGTAAGATTGGTGGTAATTATTGGGAAGGTGTTGATTGTGTTGACCATGGTCTTGGTCCCGCTCCATATTATAATACAGCAGGTGATGGTATTTGTGATGATTTTGGTTATGCAATCACAAATGATGGTATTTATATTAATGATTATGATCTTTATTCTATTAATGATAAAACCTCTGGTTGTGCAAATATAACTTATCCATTTACAGAAACACATTATGAGTGGCCTTTGTATGTTACTGGTAATGCTACAATGTGTACTTCAAGTTATACATCAAAACCCCAGTCAGGTGAAGGTGCTATTTATTTTTATGATACAAATGTAGATCTTGATTGTAATGGTTCAATTTTTGATGGTAATGATGGAACAGATTATGGAATTTTAATTAGTGGTTCTTATGATAATGTTGTTGCTAAAAACTGTGTTTTTACTAGGTATAATACTGGTTTAAGAGGTGCAACAGCTTCAGGTTTTACAGTAGATGGCTGTACTTTTAAAGACGGTACTAATGGTATTCATTTTAATAATGTTGATTATACTCTTATTAATAATAGTATTCTTTTTAACAATTCTAACGAAGGTATATTTACAACTGGTGGTTCAGCGTTTAATAATATTACTGGTAACAATATTTCAGATAATGGTGATGCTAATGGTGATTATGGTATAGATTTTTCAGGCACAACAGATGATAATAATTTAATTTGGGATAATTATTTTAGTGGTAATTATGATTATCATGTTCGAGATAATGCTGGTGGTAATACTTATTACATGACTCCTTATTCAGCTACAAATTTTTTTGGTGGTAGTAAGATAGGTGGTAATTATTGGGGTGGTGTTGATTGTGTTGACCATGGTCTTGGTCCTGGTCCTTATTATAATGTAGCTGGTGATGGTATTTGTGATGATTTTGGTTATACAATTACAAATGATGGGACACCTGTTTATGATTATGATCTTTATTCTATTAATGATAAAACCACTGGTTGTGCAAATATAACTTATCCTTTTACTCAAGACCATGATGCCCGACCATTATATGTTGTTGGTAATGCTACAATGTGTACAATTTCACTTCAAAACAACTTCTCAGGAGCCTCTCGTGGTTCTGTTGAGTTTATCTCACATTCTCAATTAGATTGTAATGGTTCAATTTTTGATGGTGATAATGGTAGTACTGATTTTGGTTTTTATTTACCACATACTGTGGATAATGTTACAATTAGAAATTGTACTATGCAAGATTATGGTTCTGGATTATTTTTAGATGGTTCTTCTACATCAAATAAAATAACAGATATAAAGGTCTATGATTCTAATTTTACTTCCTCTTCTAATATGGGTATGCGTTTAGAATTTGTTTATGATTCCTATTTTATAAATAATGTTATTGAGAAAAGCACTAATGAAAATATTTATTTGGATATTGACAATCATAATAATCATTTTGAAAATAATACTGTTCTTAATTCATTTAAACATGGTATTCACTTAAATAATAATAATAATGATAATAATAATTTTACAGGTAATAATATTTCAAATAATGGTAATGCAGCTTCTGAGTATGGTCTTTATATTTCAAATACTCAATGTGAAAATAATATTATATGGAATAATTATTTTATCAATACTCTTAATGCAAAGGATGAAGATGGCCAAAATTTTTGGAATTTTACAAAATCCTTAGCAACAAATATAATTGGAGGATCACAAATTGGAGGTAATTATTGGGATAATTATACTGGTGTTGACACAACAGGAGATACAATTGGAGAAACAACCTTTGCAATAACATCAAGTACAGACAATTATCCCTTAACAACATTATATACTGGGTGTGTAAACTTTTCTAATACATATTCCTTAAATGAAAATATAACTAATGTTAATGGAGATTATTATATTCAAGGTGCAGTAACATTATGTAATGGGACTTACTCTGTTACAGATGCAGATAAGGATGGTGCATTAATCTTTAATATTTCTGGAGAATCTTTTGATTGTAATGATTCAACAATTCAAGGAAGTGGTGTTGGTATTGGTTTATTAAAGAATTCTGTTTTTTCAAATATTTCAATAACTAATTGTAATTTTAAAAATTATGATATTGGGCTTAAATTTTTAACTGATAGTAATGTGGGAAATATTTCAATGAGTGATTCATCCTTTGATAATGTAAATCATATTTATATTAATAACACAGAGGTTAATATGACTTCTTTTACTATTTCTAATAACAATGGAAGTATTGAATTTCGTTCATTAAATCTTACTTCTTCAGAATATAATACTAGTGGGAAAGTATATTTGGAAAATAATATAACTGGAATTGATTCTACTTTATTAAGTGATTTTGATGTTTCATCTATTCTAAAATTCTATGAAGTTTCAAATGTTTATCCAGCAGGACCTATTAGAGATGGAGCAACATGTGATCCATCAATTTGTACCTCTGTTCTCTTTCTTGGTGGCAATAATCATAGTTTTAATGTAACTGGATTTACAAATTATTCATTACAAGAAATAAATATTGCTCCTGTTATTAATTCTGTTACACTAAATGAAACTGCTTATTATGGAGGATCATTTCAAATTGTTGCTAATGTAACTGATAATAATGGCCAAGGTGATATTTCAACTGTTAATTTTACAGTTACAGATCCAGAAGGAACTGTTGTGATTAATAATCTTGTAGGTACACAGTCTGGAGATTTATGGTATTCAAATGCTTTCACAGTTGATCAAATAGGGGAATATAATTATAGTGCTTTAACTTTTGATAGTAGTGCTTTAAATGATAGTACCTCTATTTCCCAGTTTGGTTTTATTTTAGTTTCAGCTATACTAACACCTTCAGTAGTTAACACGTCTGATTCTCTAATTGTCTCAGGCCATATTAATCATACTAATGGCACAGATATAACAAATACAGACATAGAGATTTACTTAAATGGAACACTACAACAATTTACTGCAGATACAGGTGATGGTACTGATGAAGCATTAACTGTTTCTACTACAGACACTATTATTAATGATTATACATTCTTAATGGGTGATGAAGATTCAGGAGACACAAGTATCCTTGTAAATGATTCTACGGCTTTCTCTGCAGGAGATGAAATTTTAATAATTCAAATTCAAAATGGTACTGGCACAGGTGTTGCAGGTAGGTATGAATTTGTAGATATTGCTTCAAAATCAGAGAATACAATTACTTTATCATCTGCTTTGAATCATTCATATGGTTCAGGAACATTTAATGCAACAGCTTCTTCTGTAACACAGATTGTAAGGGTTCCTCAATACACTACTGTTACAATTGATAGTGAAAAAGGTATTGCTCCTCTTCCATGGGATGGAGTTAAAGGAGGTATTGTTATATTTAGAGCTACAGGTATTGTTAATATGACTGGAAATGTTAGTGCAAGTTATAAGGGTTTTAGAAAAGGTGCTGGAAGTAAGACCAGATCAACAGCCACAGCAAAAGGCGGTGATCATGGTGAAGGTTATTTGGGATATGGTGATAATGCTTTAGATAATTCCCCTTCAAACCAGGACGTTGAAACTACATCTGGTAGTGGTGGTGGTGGGGGATTAGGAAGAGATGGAATAAGTGGTTCTGCAGGAGGTGGTGGAGGTCATGCATTTATTGGTACAGATGGTTATAATACAAATTTTAATTCCTCTGGTGGAGAAGCAGTAGGCAATGCAACCTTAGCTACTATTTTTTTCGGCGGTGGCGGTGGTGGCGGTGGTGATGATGACTCTTCAGGTCCATCTAATGGTGGTGCAGGTGGTGGAATTATTATAATATTTGCTGATCAGATTATTAATGCTAATGTATATTCAAGAGGAGAGTATGGTTATAATGTAAGTAATACAGCGGGTACTGGTGGTGGTGGTGCTGGAGGTACTATTTATTTAATTGCAGATGATATGACTTTAGGAACAGTTAGTGCAATTGGTGGACAAGGAGGAGATGTAACTGCAAGTGAACTGGGTGGTGATGGTTCTAGTGGAAGAATTAGATTAGATTACAATTCATTAACTGGAACACCAATACCTGCACAAGATTATAATGGTACATTTATTCTGCCTACTAATACTAATTCATCTGCTGATTATAGTTATAATATTACTGCTCTTTCTGTTGGGGGTAATTTTACTGTTTTAGTTAATATTACAACTAATTCATTATATGGTCAATCAACACAAACATTAACTATTCAAGCACCTCCAACAACAACAATAAATTATCCAAATAATAATAATTTATCTGTTAATTTAAATAGTATTAATTTTAATTGTTCAGTTTTAGATGCTGATGCTAATCTTGATAGTGTAACATTATATCACAATTTAAATGGGGGTGGTTCTTGGATAAAGGATACTAATACAAGTATTTCTGGAGGAAGTTCAACAACATTATTTTCAAAAGTTCTAACAGATTCAATTGGATCAAAATTTAGAGATGCAACATATAAATGGAATTGTTTTGCAGAAGATAATTCTGGATTTAATGACTGGGCTGATACAAACAATACCTTTAGTTCATGGGACTTGGGTACTTTTAATGATACTATTTTTAACACAACATCAAACACACTTCATCTTGATGTAAGTGGCTCAGGTTTTAAAACAGTTGGAACATATCTTTCAAGAATTTATGATGCAGGTTATGCATCTTGGGATGATATTACTTGGAGTAATACAACTCCAGATAGTTCCACATTAAATATTACTGTTAGAAGTTGTGATGATGCTAGTTGTACAGGTGATGCATGGAATGTAACATTAACAACACCTGGAGTTCAATCATTATCTATTAATAACAGTCGATATTTTCAATATAAAGCAGATTATAAAGCAGACGGAAGTTCGACACCAGAACTATTTAATATTACAATTTCATATACTTCTTTAGATGATTTTAATCCTAATGTTTCAACAATTACTCCAACATCTGGTTATACAACTGATTCAATTGTATATACAGTAGATGTAAGTGATGATATTGGAATGTCAAGTTGTAATCTTTATTCAAATGGAACAAATCTTGGGGCAATGACAATTTCAGCAGGACAAGCATCAAGATCTCATACTTTTACATCAGCAGGAGCATATTCAATGGTTGCTAATTGTACAGATCTTGCAGGTAAAAGAAATGCTACAAGTTTAACAGATGTTTCAATTACAGTTGATACAACACCACCTTCAACATCAGTTGTGAGTGTTGGTGGTGATAGTAGTTCACCATATTCTGCTTCAGGAAGTAGTTTGGCGATTATTATTAGTGGAGAGTCAAGTATGAGTTGTAGGTGGTCTGATTCAGATCTGGATTATTCATCGATTTCTTCATGGAGATCATGTACAATAGATGGAACGCAAGCAACATGTAATGTTTTTTCTGAAGGAGATGAAGGAGGGGGAGGGTATGGTGAATATAATTGTTATGATAATATTGATAATGATTATGATTTATTAATTGATTGTGCTGATTCAGATTGTAGTGGGAATTCTTACTGTAGTGAAACATGTACTAATAGTGTTGATGATGATAATGATGGATATATAGATTGTGCAGATACAGAATGTGATGGAGAAACAGGTCCAGGTGGAATAACATGTAATTCTGGTACAGAAGATACATGTAATGATGGTAATGATAATGATGGTGATGGTAATACAGATTGTGCAGATACAGACTGCGATCGTAGTACAGGTCAATCATCTACTTATTGTCAACCAAATGGTGAAACATTGTGTGCTGATACTAAAGATAATGATGGAGATGGTGATATTGATTGTGATGATTCTTCTTGTTCAAACTCACCAACCTGTGGGGGAGGATCAGGTGAAGGAACATCTGCAGTTCAATGTTTTAATGGTGTTGATGATGATACTGATGGATTAATAGATTGTGCAGACTCTGACTGTAGTTATTTTGATTATTGTGGTGGTGGAAGTTGTGACTCAACAGGTTATTGTGGTGGTCAATATGTTGATTGGGATGATTTTGAATCAGGACTTCCAGAAATTATTAGTGATGCAGATGATTTAGATTATGCAAATGATTGGACAGATATTTATCAACTTAGATTAAGAGAAAGTAGTAGTTATTATGCATTTGCAATCGAAGTAGAAGAAGCCTCTACATTAAGTGTATGTTCTGGGACTAATAATGCAACATACATATTATACTTTGACTCAGATTCTAGTACAGGTACTGGTTGTACAGAAGGTTCATATTCTGGTATTGATTATAAAATTGAATATGATACACAAGGTTCAAGAATAATGTATAATTGTTCGGATGCAAGTTTTGCTTCATCAAGTTCTTCATATGTTGAATCTAATCCTTCATTTGGTTGTGATTATAATTTAATTTATTTGGGAATTGATCAGGCTTATCTTGGTAATCCTTCATCGACAATAACAATTTATGTAAAAACAAATGAATCAAATGGTGATGCAGCAGATGCACTTGGTCCTATATATTATACTGATGGAACAATTGATTTTGAGTTTGTTGATTGTTATAACACAGTTGATTATGATGGTGATGGTAATTATGATAATACAAGTTCTGCATGTACATCTGTTGTTAGTAATGGATATGATAATGTTTATGAAGATTGTTTTAATGGGGTAGATGATGATAGTGATGGACTAAGTGATTCTTCTGACCCTGATTGTTATTTTCTTGATGATTATACTGCACCATCTTCAGACAATGACGCACCAGAAATAGATTATTCAAGGGTTGAAGAGCTTGACGACAGAGCAATGGTTTATTTCAAGACAAGTGAAAGAACAAATGCAACAATACAATTTTATAATACAAATACAACATGTGAATCAAATTATACAATTTATAATGATTCAATGGTTGTTCCTGGACTTCCAGATAGTTATTATTCACAACACCACAAAATACTTGTAACTGATCTTTCAAATAGTGTAAATTATACCAAATATATTTCATGTAAAGATACTCATGATGTAGAACAATCAACTTCACAGAATTTAGATATCTTATATACAGGAACTGGAACTGGTTCAACTTATTATTATAAAATAAAGATTTGTGATGAAAATGATAATTGTGCATTAAGTTCATGTGGAAGTTTCTCTACTTTAGATACATTTACTAATTACAATTTCCAGATAGATTTACCAGCGGGTGTAGATTCATATGCTGATTGGTCTGGTTCAGGTACTTATACAGCTGCAGATATTGATTCTGGCGTTGCACAAAGCTCACATTATACTGATGCAAACCTAGACTTTAGATTGGGTGGTTCAAGATTTATTTTCGCAGGAGCATCTGCTTTAGAAAACACTTCATTAGACTTGTCTGATGCAGATACTTTCCTTAACTTTTCAAGTGGAGGAAATGATTTTGTTGGAATGGATGAGGATAAATGGCAAAATTTAATGCAGAATCTTGCTGTTAATTATGTAGATCTCGTTCTTCCTGTTGGTGCAGCAAATCTTATTTACAAATGTAATTCTACAGGAGAAAGTTGTGTAGATGTAACAGATAAGATTGTAATTGTTGAAACAAATAGTACTTCTTCAACAGTTAGGATCCCAACTAATCTTGGATTCTCTGTTTATTATGGTGTTGGTGGTACAAATATAAGTGCTTGGGACTCAACAGATTCAGAAGAAGGTAGTTTAATAAGATATGCTTCTGATCAAGTAGATTTTTATGCAAATTATTCAACAGGTGCAGGTGCAATAACTAATTCATCAACAGATTATTGTGAAATTAAATTTAATTTGACAGCAGGTTGGTCATCATATAATAATATGACTTACAATTCAACCTCAACATTATATGAATATAATAGGACCTTTGGAGAAACAGGTACTAAACAATTTAATGTAAGTTGTATTTCATCAAGTTATGATGATTTAAGTGTTGAAGATGACTTTTTAATTAATGCAAGTGTTGCAGCAATTAATCTAACTGCACCAACAAGTGGATTATTTATAATTAGAGGTCAGGATACAACCTCTCTACCACATGAAGATGTTTTTAAGTTAGTAAGTAATTATACAACAGCAACTGCTAGAGTATATAATTCAGATAATTCAAGCATTGGTTTAAGTGCAACTTGTACTTTTTATATGAATTCAACATTGGTTGGACAAAATACAACAGACTCAAATGGAGATTGTTCACTCGCTTTTGATCATACTTCATTAACAAATGGTCCATACACCTTTACAGCAAACTTTACTTCACAACCAGCAGGTTTTACACCACATGCTTCATTAAACAATGCTACACCATCAATAACATTATCAAATATCTCAACAAATCTTGATGGAGTGAATACAAGAACAGGATTAACATATAAAAAAGGAGATGCTGCTGTATTAGATATTAATATTACAAATAATTCTATTGCTCAAGATCCAAATTCAATTTTGGTTGAAGTTAAAGCTACTGGTTCAGAATGTCAATCTGTTGGAGGAATACTATTTAGCCACACATATCCTGGAGATATTATTAAATCTTCAACAGGAAATTATTATTCTGTTTCAGTATTAAACACAACTGATGACATACATTGGTGTGTTTATGCTAATGATACAAACCAATATATCACTACAGCATCGCATTCAGATCGGTCTGTTTCTGATTCAGATGCAGTTCTAAATGTCTCAGTAACAAATTCAACTGATAATCCTTTGATTAATACAACTATTGAGGTTTATGATGCAGCTGGTTTCACATTACAGTCTACAACAATAAATGCTACAAATACAGACGTTTCTTTGAATACTGTTCAAGGAGATAGTTATAGAATTAAATATTCAACAGTAGATTTAGAATCTACAGACATAAGTGGAATTTCATTTTCCTCAGCAGATGTTTCAATTAATCCCGAATTTGTTGAAGGATATACAGGAGATTTACCTTCTGGTGCAACAGATGTAACAAATGTGATTGCTGTTAATGACACAACATTTACTTTCAGCTCAGCAAATTTAAGTATTAAGAAAAATGGAATGTCAATAACTCAAATTTATCATTGTACAAACTGGAATTCTGCAACAGATAATTGTTCTTCATGGGATGCTTCATCAGCTTCATCATATTCTGGTTTTGGTCAGAATGCAACACATTTTTGGTTTACTGTAACAGACTTTAGTGGATATGCAGGAGGAAATGGAAGTAATACAGAATTAACAAATTATGATCAAGTTGATACAGAAGGCGGTTCAATTTTAGCAAATGCAGGAAATCAAATTCAATTTTATGCAAATTATACTAATGCAACAAATAACTTAGAAGTTGAAAGTGCAGATTGTAATATTACATTTAATGTAACCCCTCTTGGTCCAAGTTCAATGACTTATAACACTTCAACCAGACTTTATAATTACAATAGAACATTCAATACAACAGGAACTATTGAATGGAATGCAACATGTGCAAAAGCAAACTTTGACATATTAACAGCGACAGATACTGTTTTACTTAATGATACAACCACACCATCTGTTTCAACAGTAACTCCAACTTCAGCAGCAGAAGATATTGCAAATAATTATACTGTTAATATTAGTGATAATGTTGAAGTAACTGGTTGTGATCTTTATTTTGATGATGTAGAAAATGGATCCATGGATATTTCTGCAACACAAGCAAACAGATCAATAACAATAACAACTCCTGGAAATTATACCATGTATGCAAATTGTACAGATGCTGCAGGAAACAGAAACACAACTTCTACAACAAACATTACAATAACTGATGCAACAAATCCTACTTTTACTGTTAATGATGCACCAACAACAGGAACAACAGGAGAGACAGTTTTAATGAATATTACTGGTGCTGATAATGTTGGTGTTGCAGGAATAAATTTAACTGCTGATAATGTAAGCTATGAAATGAATTTAAGCACAGGCATAACTTATACTTACAACTTCACTGTTCATTCAAATAGTTCAGCTGATATTTTATACAACATGACTGTTTATGATTCAGCTGTTAACACCAACACAACATCAATCTATACCATTACTGTAACAGACAATGATGCGCCTGTTGTAAATTTAACAGGAATGCCTGAGACACATGATCTTAATGCTACTATAACATTAAGTTGTCCAAATTGTAGTGATAATGTTGGAATTGCAAATTATCTATGGCAATTTAATGATTCTGTAAATTTAACTGGTGCAAATCCTGAGAGAAATTTCACAGAGATTGCATCATATAATTTAACCTTATATATTAATGATAGTGCAGGGCTAAGTGATGAAGATTCTTATGTATTTAATGTTTCAGACATTTCTGGTCCATACATAAGTTCAGTAACTCCAGCCTCAATTAATGAAGATACTAATACAAACTTTACAGTAACTGTAACAGATAATATTGAAGTAATTAACTGTTCATTCTTTTCAGATAATACACGACAAGGAACAATGAGTTACAATAATTCAACAGATATAGCAAATTATTCAATGAGTTTTGCAAGCTCAGGATCATACACAGTATATGCAAATTGTACTGATTCATCTGGTAATACAAACTATACTTCAACTACATTAACTGTTTTAAGGACTGCTACTTCGTCCTCTGGTGCAGCAGGAGCAGGAGGAAGAATTATTTCAATAGCTAGACAAACAGTTAGTGACATTTCAGAAGCAATTATGGCCTTATTCATTTCAAAACAAACAGAATACCATGATTTAGATATTATACTTGAGGGTATTGATTCAGATGCTTATCTAAACATATCAAATATTAATGAATTTAAATTAATATTAAATAATACAGGAAATAGAACTGTTTATAGACTTGATGCTTCAATTGAATCAGATTCAGGAGAAGAAATATTGGCTTTATCTGAATCTTTTGTTTATCAAATTTTACAAGGAGAAGCAAGAGAAATTAAACTGATTCCATTAGTTGATCTAAATAATTTATCAGGAAAGTACATATTTAATTTACTTATTAATTCAAACAACCCAAAAATCTATCAAGGAATTTCATTTACATTATTGCTTGATAATGGACAAGTTATGATGTCAGATGTAGAAGTTATGGATACAACAACAACATTTGATTATAATTATTATGATAGATTAACTGCAGTTAAAGCAATTATTGTTGTAATATTATTATTAACATCATTGGTTGTATTATTCCAAGCTTATGTAAGAGAACATTCAAAAAAAGAAAATAAATTAGTGGATGAGAATGAAATTAATAAAGATAATCAAAGTAGTTTAGAAAATAAGGAAGATGTAGCTCTTGTAGGAAATAAACCAAAGAAACCTAAAAGAAAGAGAAGTAGAAAACACAAAAAACATAATAAATTGAATAAATCAAAAAAGAAATCAATAAAACACAAGAAAAAACCAAAAACCAAAAAGAAATCCAAGAAAACAGCAAAGAAAAAGACAATTAAGAAAAAGTCCAAAAAATAACACCTATAACATATTATTCTAATTCCTATAGTTCCTCAATATTTCTCTAAAATCAAAAGATTTTTAATATATCTATTTAAATACCAATATTAATGAATTTAAAGAGTATTACAAAGACTATTAAGAAATATTTAGGAAAATTATGGTACTTTATATGGGAAGATGAAAGTATATGGAGTTGGATAGTTAATCTTGTTTTAGCCTTTATTCTTATTAAATTCCTAGTATACCCTGGTTTAGGACTTATATTTTCTACATCTCATCCTGTTGTAGCTGTTGTTTCAGGTAGTATGGAGCACGATGATAGCTTTGATGACTGGTGGGAGTCTTTAGCATACTGTGATGGAACTAAGTGTACGCAAGAGCAGTGGTATGCTTTAAATAGTATAGATAAAACTTATTTTCAAGATTTTAGCTTTAAAAATGGATTTAATAAAGGCGATATTATGGTCTTAAAGGGTGAAGAAGCTAAAAATATTAATATTGGTGATGTTATTGTTTTTCAAACAATATCAAGATCAGATCCAATTATCCACAGGGTTGTTGATATTAAGCAAGATGGAGAAAATTATGTTTTTCAGACAAAAGGAGATCATAATTATGATTCCGGTAATATTGATATGGATATATCAGAGGATAATTTGATTGGGAAAGCAGTGTTTAGGATCCCAATTCTTGGCTGGATTAAGATTGGTTTTGTAGAATTATTAAAATTACTACATATTGTATAGTAAAATTATATAAAACAATAGAAATACAATAAAGATACAGTAAAATAAAATAATAAAATAATACGGAGGGATAATAATGTTTTGTCCAAAATGTGGTTCAATACTTGTTCCAAAAACAGAGAATAATAAAAGGGTTTTAGCATGTAAGTGCGGTTATAGTATTAATAGTGTTAAGGATCCAACAATCAAAGAAGAAGTTAAACAAAAAGATGAAATAGAATTAATTGAAAAAGAACCAGAACCTCATCCTTTGATTGAGGCTGAGTGTCCAAAATGTAAGCATAAAAAGGCATATTTCTGGACTGTTCAAACAAGAGCAAGCGATGAACCAGAAACTAAATTTTTCAAATGTGAAAAATGTGAGAATGTATGGAGAGATTATGACTAATACATTTGTACTAGCACCTTAGATAGTAATGATGCTGTCGCCTTGGCTCACTATTATATCATAACATAGGATATATGTCAGGATACGAAACGTACAGCAGATTACTGCATAGCATCAGAGCCGCTACAGCATTATTACTAAGTTGTTGTGGCATTATTTCTGTATTTCAAACCAAATTCAAAGAAAAATTTATAAATTTATAACACAAAGAATCTTCTAATTAGTATTAAATAGCTAATTTCACCTATGAGGTGGTTTTTATGTATAATGAATATGATGAAGATGTATATGGTGAAGAAGGCAGAAGTGACATGGTTGATAATGATGAGATGACCCCTGAAGAACAAGCTTTTATGCAGGGATATGATGATGACATGGATGAAGAAAAGAAAAAAAAAGATGAAGAAGACGAAGATGAAAATTATTAAATAAGAAATAATTTAATTGGTGATAAAATGGTAGATATTAACTCAACTTTAACTAATGGTATTACTCAACTTGAACCATTAATAACAACAATTAACACATTAGTAAGTGCATTAAAACTATTATTAGGTGGTGTTTTTGGTATTTATCTCCTTCTTTTAATAATGAGATGGTGGGAATCAAGAAGTATTAACAAGACACTTAAGGTAATGAAAATAGAATTAATAAAAACAAGAGAAATTATTTCAAAAATTGAGGATAAGTTAGATAATAATAAAAAGCAAAATAATAAGATTAATAAAAATACAGTAAAAACAAAGAAGAACACAAAAGGAAGAAAGAAATGATTGATTTTAAAAAAGAAATAAAGAAAATTCTTAGGAAACATACTAAATCAGAGATAATTTTAGAAATACCCCCTAATCCTGAATTAGGTGATTTTGCATTTCCATGCTTTGCATTGGCAAAAGAGTTCAAAAAAGCACCCAATCAAATAGCAGAAGAACTAGTAAAAAAGATTCCATTGGATCAAAACATAGTGAAGATCGAAGTAAAAGGTCCTTATGTTAATTTCTTTGTAAATAAACAGAAGTTAGCTGAATCAGTAATTAACGCAATACAAAAAGAAAAAGGAAAATATGGTAAACAACCAAAGAAAAAGGAAAAAGTTATGGTTGAGTATTCTTCTCCAAATACAAACAAAGCACAACACTTAGGTCATATAAGAAATAACTTAATTGGATTGTCTGTTTCTAATCTTTTAGATTTTAGTGGTTTTAAAGTTATTAAAACTTGTTTAATGAATGACAGAGGAATGGGTGTTTCAAAATCAATGTTAGCATATAAACTTTGGGGAAAAAACAAGAAACCAAATAAGAAGCCAGATAAATTTGTAGCAGAATTTTATACTATGTTTGGAAAGAAGGTTAAAGAAAAACCAGAACTTGAAGATCAAGCAAAAGAATTACTATTAAAATGGGAATCTGGTGATAAAGAAACAGTAAAACTTTGGAGAAAAATGAACAAGTGGGTGTATCAAGGTTATGATGAGACCTATAAAAAATTAGGTTGTAAATTTGATAAAATTTATTATGAAAGTAATGTGTTTAAAGAAGGAAAAGATATTGTATTAAACGGATTAAAAAAAGGTATATTTAAAAAAGATGATGGTGCTATAGTTGCTGATTTAGAAGATTTTAAATTAGGAAAAAAGGTTTTAATTAAATCTGATGGTACTGCTCTTTACATGACACAAGATCTTTATTTAGCTAAGAAAAAGTTTGATGATTTTAAATTAGATAAATCAATATATGTTGTAGCTAATGAACAAGATATGCATTTTAAACAACTCTTTAAGATATTAAATATTCTTAAATTTAAATGGGCTAAACAATGTTATCATTTAAGTTATGGTATGATAGACTTACCCTCTGGAAAGATGAAAAGCAGAGAAGGTACAATTGTAGAAGCAGACGAATTAATAGCAGAAACAATTGAATTAGCAAGAAAAGGAATTATGGAAAGGCATAAAGATATTTCTAAGAAAGAGGTTGAAAAAAGAGCAGAAATTATTGGTTTGGGTGCATTGAAATTTTTTATTCTTAAATTTGATACAAATAAGGGTTTTACATTTAATCCAAAAGAATCAATTAGTTTCGAAGGTGAAACAGGTCCTTATTTACAATATACACATGCAAGAATTTGTAGTATTTTAAGAAGATATGGTAAAAAACCTAGTAAAAAGGTTGATTATTCAAAATTAGAAGAAAAAGGATTTTTATTAGCTAAGAAACTAAAACAATTTCCAGATGTTGTAGATGATTCAGCTAAACATTACAAACCAAGTATTGTTTGCCGTTATTTATTAGATCTTGCTCAACAATTTAATGAGTTCTATCATGCATGTCCTGTTCTAAAAGCAGACGAAGAAACAAAGAAAGCAAGAATCTTATTAATAGACTGTGTAAAACAAGTTATTTCTAATGGATTAGATCTTTTAGCTATTGAAGCACCAGAAAGGATGTGAGTGTAACGAGCGGCTAAGGTAATTAAAATAAAAATAAATAAAAAAATAAACTCATTCATCAGAAAGAGCTTCTAAGTCATCGAATTCCATTGCATCAATACTTGCTCCTAATTCTTCAAGTTCTTCTAATGACAAATCAAGTTCAACATCTGTAGTTTCTTCTACTGATTCTTTCTCTTCAACTACTGGTTCTTCGACAACATTATCTAAATTTACATCTTCTTTTAAATCAGCATTTTCATCAACAGGTAATTCTTCTATAACCTCAATAGTGTCTTCTACTTCTTCAACATAATCTTCTTTTTGTTCTACTGTTTCTCCACAACCCATTAAAAACAACATAATCATTATCATAATTATTGCTAATATTTTCTTCATCTTTCTCACCCCTGCAATATTGCATTATATGCATTTACTAAATAACCCTGTGCAGCCATTAAATTAGCTTTTGCAGCTGTCAAATAACTATTACCTTCTGCAAATTTTATAAAAGGTGTTCCAGGATAGTCAACTTCTGAATATGCTTCTGCTGCATTTTCAATGTTTTCATTTGCTGTTTCAATTTCATCTAATGCTTCATCTAATAATCCAATTATTTCTTCATTATCTTGCATTGATTCAGCTGTTTCTCGTAATGTTTCTTCATAAGCAGAAACTCTTTCACTATATGTTTCTCCAATATAAACCCACATACTTCCTGTATTTCTTGCAACATCAGCTAATAATTCAAAGTACTTTCCAATTATTTTTAAGAATGTTATACCTAATTCTAATTGAGTTTCAACAGAATCAACATCCTCTCTTAATTCATCAAGAACAGCAAGATTATCCTCAACATCTTGTTGTATTGCTTCAACAATATCTTCAGGAACATTTGGATTTTCTTCAGCTTCTATCTTTTTCCATTCAAGCCATGCTTGTGTTTCATCTAATGCAAGATTCAGTACTTCCTTACCTGTATCAATAACAGCTTGTAGATTTTCATCTGTTTTATCAACAGCATAATCTGCTTTTGCACTCACATGTTCAATCTGTGCATCTAATCTTGCTTCTTTAGCATCATACCATGCTTGCCTTGCTTCACTAGATGATGCACTAACAGCAGATATTTGCATAACTAATAAAACAAGAATTAACATACTAAATAATATCTTTTTCATAATACCCCTCCTTTATATTTAATAATAATTTAATTATTAATATTATAATATATACTTTGCGCAGCAAATGTCTTATAATGTCGATCTTTAGTCGGCATTATATATAAATATTACTCATTTCTTAACTAATTTAGCTTTTTTAACAACATAGAAACCAGTACATTCATTTTCCATTTTAACATCTGCTTTTTCTATCTTAATTTTCTTTTTAAACATTGGAGCATTTAAAACTAGACTTTCTGCTTCACCACCTTCAAAAGCAACATTAATTCCATTCTTTTGATTCAACTTAATTAAATTATTTAACATCTTATCATCAATCTTAGCACCTAAATATTTTTTACTCAAGCCATCACCAGCAATACTACTTATAATAACTTCAAAATTATTTTTAATTAATTCTCTCATTAATGTTTCTTGTTCCATGTGCCATAATGGTGAAAATATTTTTAATCCTAACTCATCACAAACTTTTTCAACTCTTTCTCTTTGATAATTTGAAAATAATGCACCAGTCACAACACCTTCAATACCAAACTTTTTCTTAGCTTTTTCAAGTGCTTTCTTAAGATCAACTAGTTCTTTTTCTTTATCTCCGGCAGTGGTTTGTTCAATTATAGGTAAACCCATTGCTTTTGCTTGCATCTTAGCTAAGTCAATATTAGGTGTATGAAACATATAAGATGCTTTATTCTTACTCTTTATTGTTATCAAACAACTAATTTCATAATTTTGCCTTTGCATAATAGCCATTGCATATGTTGAATCTTTTCCAGAACTAAACAACACACCTAGTTTTAAATTTGGTTCAATATAAAACTGTTTTAAATATTCTGATTTCAATCTAAATCCTTGTTTTTTAGCAAGTTTTTCAAATGCTTTGTCTATTCTACTTCCATATTGTGCAGCCTTTTTCCCTCGATAAGCAAATTCTTTATCTAGTCCATTAATCTCTGCAATTTCTCTAAAAATTAATTTGTCTTTATCTTTATTTAACTTGTACTTTGCAGGTATTTTTAATGCATACTTGACTAATTCTTTATCTAAGAATGGAAGTCTTAACTCGATGTTATTGTTCATTGTTACAACATCATCTCTATATAAATCTCGTTCATACATTTTTATTAAACCAGACAAACATTCTTTGTTTATATGTAATGAATTTTTATGTCTTTGATATCCTGCAAAGATTTCTTCATTTCCTAATCCAGAAAATATTACTTTTACATTATCTTTCTTTGCTAATTCACAAGCAGCATAAAATGTTAATGCAACACCTGCTTTAACTACATTATTATCTTCAATTAATGGAAGAACTTTTTTCAAATATTTTTCAACATCTTTTAAACTAATTTTGTTAACTTTTAACTTTAATCCAAACTTTTTTGCAACTTTTTTAGCATAAACAAGATCTTCAGCTATTGGCATATTTTTGTCGACGACAGCTGCAGTATAACAAATGGGCTTTAGTCCTAATTTTTTACACATTAATGCAATTGTTGTAGAATCAACCCCTCCTGAGAATAAAATACCAAACTCTTTATCAGGTATTCTCTTGGTTATTGCTTTAGTTATTAATCCTGTTAACTCTTTAGTTATTTGTTTCTTTGATTTCTTTATTTCAGGTTTAACTGTAAAATATTTTCTTGTTATAAATTCAATTTTTCTAGTTTTTACATTACAAACCATAACTTTTCTTGGGTTAAGTTCTTCAATATTCTTTAACCCATTATTAATTAATGCTTTTTTCTCTGAACAAAATGCAAATCCATCACTTAATGAATACCATAGTGGTTTTATACCTATTATGTCTCTTGCAACATATACTTTATTTTTATACCAATAAGCAAATGAATATACTCCATCTAATTCATTTAATGTTTTAGTTATGTTTTTTAATCCATTTTTTTCTATTAATTTTAACACAAGCTCAGAATCATTCTTTGCATTAAATTTATACTTCTCATTTAATTCTGTCCAATTATATATTTCACAATTAATAACAAACTTTGCTTTTGTCTTATCACTTATCATTGGTTGTGGTAAAAATCCAACAACTGAATGTAAACAATGTCCCATTGCATTATTTGAATTAAGGTGAGAAACAGCTTTTGTTAATTTATTTAGACTTTTATTAAATAATACTGCTGAATCTATAGCTATGCCAAAGCCATCTTTGCCTCTATTCTTAATTATTTTTAATCCTTTAACACTATTTTTAACAGCATCATTGTTATTGAAATGTCCTACGATTCCACACATAATATAAGAAAATAAGAAATAGTATAAAAATCTATGTTTAAATCCAATCTGTTCGCACAGGTAATCCTTTACGAAGACGTTCTGATACTTTTTGTCTTGCTATTTCTAATACTCTTTCATATCTTATTTCTCTTGGAAGCCACATATTTCCTTTTGTATCATATATTGGAATTACTTGTTCAGTATTTAGATCATTGTGTTCATAAAATAATGCCCATAACTCTTCTGCTCTTTGCATTAATTTTTCTGAATCTGTTTCTTCACAATTTGTAATACAAGGGTCTCTCATCATTCTCTCAATTTCTTGCTCAGGAATTTTGTAATCCCATCCATAAATACCTTTTCTTCTTTGAGCTTCTTTTTGAATTTTGCTTCTAATTTTCCAATCAGGAAGTCTTTTTGTCATATTAAAAACAATAGCTAATATTTCTTCTCTTGGGACCATTGATGACATCACAAACCCATATTCATCATATGTAAGTGCTTGTCCTTGTTGATATCTAGCTCTGTGATTATAAGCTCTATAAACTCCTTCTTCTCCTATTGGTCCTTCATCACCTGAGATTAACGAAGAACCCTCTGTGAATGATGATATGTCAAATACAACACCGACATTATCAGTATGGGGAGCAAATAATCCACATTTATCAATTGTACGATATCTGCCTCTTCTCTTATATCTTTCTCCTTCTAAATCATAATCTGGGATTAAATTATTATATCCAAAATCTCTGTGTAATCTACCTATTATATGAAAGAATAAACTTAATTTTTCTCCTCTTGCTCTGGCCTCATCAAATTCTTTCTTTGTTGTGTTCTTGCCAAAGTCACTTCTTCCTGTTTTGTCTTCTGTTCCTAATAATCCATGTTGAACAATACTTGCTAATCTACTTACGCCTGGCTCTACTTCAGGTAAAGGAAATCTTCTACTAATTACAGTATAAGCTAGTCCTAGTGCTCTTAGGTTAAGAAATATTGGTTGATATTTTTGAGTCATCCTAATTTATTTCTTCTTCATCATATATAAATTTTGTTATTTATAACTACTCTTGAGTGGTTTGTTAATTTTATTATAGAACACCCTTATCTAAATTCATTGTTTAAATCTAACTTTACCTCATTTCAAGCAAACATTTATAAATGTCTGTGTAATAGTACCATTAAGTATTAATGGTGATATTATGGGAAGAATAAAGACTATGTTGGTGAAAAGAACATCAAATGAGCTTTTTAAGGATAATAGAGAGCTTTTTAAGAAAGATTTTAATGAAAACAAGAAGATAGTCTCTAGTCTAATTAAAACACAGTCTAGAAAGATTTTAAATACAATTACAGGCTATGTAACTAGATTAGCAAGGACAACAAAGGAAATTTAATATTCTTGGAAATTCAAGGAAACAACACAAAACCTGGAGGTGGGTTAGATGACAGCTGATAACTCAATATTTGTTGGGACAAAACCATTTATGAACTATGTGACTGGAGTAGTAATGCAGTTTACAACAAAAGACGCACAAGATGTGATTATAAAAGCAAGAGGAAAGTTTATTTCTAGAGCAGTAGACATTTCAGAAGTAGTTGCAAAAAGGTTTTTACAAGACCAAATTGAATTAAAAGACATAAAGATTGACAGCGAAGAATTCCAAAACAAGGAAGGAAAAGAAGTTAGAGTTAGTACAATCGAAATAAGATTAGGAAAGAAATAACAAAAAGTTGTAACTTTTTGGGATTACAAATTTTCAATTTTAATAATTCTTTTTTTATTTATCTTCTGTATATTATTGCTTGTGGACCTCTTATTTGAAGTCTTGTTGCAGTTTGGTTTGCTTTTAATGCTATATATAGAGCCATACACCTTGATCCTCTAGGAAGACAAATCACTTTAGGGAGATCCTTTGTTGGATGAACTACAACTTGATGACAAGGATATTCATATAAAAGAGATTGTGCAACACTTCTTGGTCTTCTTATTTCATATGACATATTAATCTCTTTAGAACTTTTTTAATAAAAATAATAAAATAATTTATTTGCCTCTTACATGAGCATATTGTCTTGTTGACGGCATATAACTTTCTAATAGATTTCTTGCTCTGTTTACTAAACTAGACAATGCTGTTTTTGCTTTTGCTAAATCTTGTCTTAGTGCAATATATGTTTGTTGTAACCATGGTGTTGGTTCTGCAGAATATGATACAATTGGTTTACTATACCATTCTTTAGCTGTTTGACCTGGTACAATTTTTGCTCTTCTTGTAACAGTTAATTCTTCTACTGTTCCTGTACAGACTCTTGTAGCTTGATATCTTGTATTTTCATCTCTGTGGAATCTCATATCTAATGTAGCAGAGATTCTTCTTTTTTCTTTTGGTTTTGCAGATAATGTTGGTTGAACTTTTCTATCAATAGTTACTTCATGAACTGCTTTAGGATCTTGAGGTTCATCTTCAATCATTAAATCATATATGGCATGTTGTTTAGCTAATGCTGCATCTTGTCTTGCTCTTTCTTCTTTAATGAATGTAACTGCTTCAGGTGCTTCTATGGTCATACATTTTTCCCACATATAAGAATTATCTACAGTTGTAGGTTGTTCATCTACTGAATCAACTAAATTAGCTATTTCAGCCCTATTTTTTACGTTTGTATCTTCAAATGCCATATTATCCCTCCCAAGATTATACTGTACTAAGGAATTCAATGTTATTTATAAATGTTGTCATATTTAACTACTCACAAATAACAAATTATTTAAGTACATCAGTACGTTAATTTTATATACTAAATGAGATAAGAAAAGTCTTATATAAAGAATGTCGATCAATGATGTACATTTTGAATATAACAATAATATATAAATAATACCGACTCGTAAACTCGTCTGGTATTATTAGGCATTGAAAATCACAAAATCTCGACTTCATCGATATTTTGCAATTATTCAATGGGCCCATAGCATAGTCTGGATATATTAAATCTCTAATTGAGAGATTTGACGTAAGTCAAATAGTGCGGTCGGCTTCGGAATGAGAAGTTATTACTTCACATGTAGATACCGATTGACCGGGGTTCGAATCCTCGTGGGCTCATTTATTTTTCTTAGTTCGTACGACTTTGTTTACAAATG
>CAYVNN010000005.1:0-22665 GCA_964453185.1 uncultured Methanosarcinales archaeon | reverse complement strand
TATTTTTCCCAGGTTTTAGCTTGCCTAAAAGCTGGTGGTGAATCCTCGTGGGCTCATTTATTTTTCTTAGTTCGTACGACTTTGTTTACAAATGTCGTACTAGCTGTATTTTTCCCAGGTTTTAGCTTGCCTAAAAGCTGGTGGTGAATCCTCGTGGGCTCTTATTCTTCTATCTAGAAATAATCTTTCTAAGAATTAATTAAAATAAAAAAACAAATTACTGTTCTTCAACTGAAGCAGTTTCTTTTGTTCTATGGATCTTTGCAAAGCTTGGTGTTGCAACAATATAATCATCTCCAAAGCCAGCAATGTCTCCATCAATTGCATCGCATGTTTTCTTTAACTTATTGATTGCTCTTTTCAGTTCAACCAAATCTTTGTCTTTCAATGGTTTGATATTAATCAATGCGATTGTATAAGCAGCTCTTAGTGAATCTAAGATTGGTTTTACATCAGAAAAATCATCAATAATAAATGTTCTTACAGTCACTTTTGGTGTTGCTTCCTCTGAAATGCTTGTATCAATTTCAACATATTCATCTTCGATTTCATCAGGATCAGGTCTTTCATCACCAACAATTGCTCTTTTCATATTTGAAATGAATCTTTTCATATTACTCCCTCCAGCACCCTTAGTAATTAATAAATAATCATACTAATAATTAGTTAATATTAACGACATCCAGTAATATATAAATGTTTTGATTTTCTGCAGGTGCTATTATTATTCATGGATAGTATCACAACTTTTATAAAGCGAGATTAGTTCTTTAGTAGTTATGAATTTTCAAAGTTTATTGAAAGTAGAGACTGCAGATAATTATATTCAGCAGGCAATGAAACAAGCAGTTGATGCAAGTAAAAGAGTAAAAGATACAGGTACTTTAAAGAAACACACTAGGATAAATAAATCAAAAAATGTTGAACTTGAAAAGGTTAAAGCAGTTAACAAATCATTGACAAAAAATCTTTTAAGGATAATTACCGCATTCCCTTCTTTAGATCAATTACCTCCATTTTATAATGAGCTTGTTAAGACGTGTTTAGATTATGGGCAATTAAAAAAATCTCTTGGTGCAGTTAAATGGGCAGCTTCAAGGGTAAATGCAGTTCATGAAAGTACTGTTATTTCTATTAAAAGGACAAGAGATATTTATCAGGTAAATGCTTATAGAAGACAATTTATGGGAAGAGCATTTTCATTTCTTAAACAAATTAAAAAAGATTTTATTTATATTGATGAGGCAAGGAAAATTATGAAAAGTTTTCCAAACATTAAAACTTCAATAAGAACAATAGCAATTGCAGGTCATCCTAATGTTGGGAAGAGTACTTTGCTTAAAGCACTAACAACATCAGAACCTGAAATTAAAGCATATCCATTTACAACAAAAACAATTAATATCGGTTATTTAATAAAAAGACATGAAAAAATTCAGTTAGTAGATACCCCTGGGGCCTTAGATAGATCATTTGAAAAAATGAATAACATTGAATTACATGCAGCATTAGTTCTTAAACATGTCTCAGAAAAAATTTTGTTTGTTATTGATCCTACTGAAATCTGTGGTTATACTATTGAAAAACAAATAAGTCTTCTTAAGAGAACTAAAACTAAATTTAAACAACCTATTATTGTTTTAATCAATAAATCAGATCTAAAAGAAGAATGGGTAACAGATGTTAGTAAAAAATTAAAATCATTTAAGACAGTTGAAATTTCAGCAGAAAAAAGTAAAGATATTAATAAAGTCATAGATTTAATCTGAATTTATTTTCTTGACTTCCTTTTTACAGTCTTTTTAGTTGTTCTTTTCTTAATTACTTTTCTTTTAGGTTTATTAATTGTTGATACTTTTTTGACAACTCTTTTCTTTCCATCTTCTTGCATATGGATAATTCTTGTTGGGAATGGAACAACTATCCTCTTCTTATTTAATTCCTTATATACTTTTGTTGTTACTTTATTTCTAACTTTAAATCTATCTTTATAATTATCAATATAAAATAATAATTGGAATTCTAGAGCATAATCTCCCATTTCCATAAATCTTACTTCTGTTCTTGTTTGATCTTTTATCTCTTCAATCTTTTTAACACAAGATTTTAAAACCTTTTTTACTTTATCAACATCACTACCATATTGGACATTTATTGGAATTTTTATTCTTAAATGGTTGTTTGGTTTTGCATAATTGGTAAATTCTGTGTTTGACAATTGTGAATTAGGTACAACTAAAAGTTCATTATCTAATGTTCTAATCTTTGTACTTCTTAATCCAATATCAATTACTTCTCCCATCTCTCCTTCTTTTAATTTAATAATGTCTCCTGTTTTAAATGATCTATCAAGTATAAGTGAAATTCCACCAACAAGATTATCAAGACTATCTTTTAAAGCAAAACCAACAATGACTCCTAATACACCTAAACTTATTAACACAGACTCTATCTGAACACCCCATACACCTAAAACAAGTAGTGTTCCAACAACAATAATTATTACTTTAGATATATTATGTATTATGATAACTACTTCATCATTAAATGTTGATTTTGTTCTCTTTAACCATTTTTTATCCCAAAATTCAACTGTGATATCTGTTAATTTGACAAAGGTATGCATTATCATTACAATAATGAAGGAATTAATAACTGGAATTAAAAATAAACTTGTAAAATTAACATAAATTAATGACATCTTTATTCCATAGAAGATGATAATCCATGAAATGGGATATTCAATGTTTTCTAATATAATATCTCCAAAACCTTCCTCATGTTTTTTTATAGCTTCTGAGATATATGTCTTACATATATAAAGAATTGTTCTTGCAATTACAACATAAAAAACAAATATAATTAATGTTTTTGTAAATATATTGTAATTAATAAAATCAATAAAACTCATAAAAAAAGGAAATGTGCTTATGTACCATGTTTCTAATATAAGGATTGCACAACCAACAATTAAAATTATTTTAACAACTCTTGATGTAATTACAATTGATTCTAATCTTAATTTTAATCTTTCATCTTTCCCCCAATAATCTTTCCATAATTTTATTAGTTTATTTAAAATTAGATAAAGGGCATATGTTCCAGCAATTAAACTAAGTGATCTTGCTAATAAGATAAATGCGGGGTTAACATAATAAAGTACATTTAATCCTTTAAAAAATCCAAGAGAAATAAATGCAAGAAGAAATGAATTATTTATCTTTGTTAATTTTAATCTTTTTTTTGCATGATTCTTTTTGAGATATAGGTTTGCAACAATAAGTATAACTAATCCTAATAAAATTATTAATAAAAATACAACAATTGCCCCCCATAATTCCCCTAATATATTCATATTATAGATTTCTTAATATATAAGTATATATACTTTTATTGTAATTTAGAAATAGTAAATAAAGAATATTATTTTTTACTTTCATTCATTGTTACAGAACATGAACAAGGTAGTTTGTAAGCTGCAAGTTTTAATGCTTTCTTTACAAGAGGCAAATGTGTTTTTGAAGTTTCAATTGTCATTAAAACCTTGCCTTTTTTAACTTGAGCAGCAATACCAATTGGTTTACCAAATGAGCTTTTCATTCCTGTACTCATTCTATCTGCACCAGCACCAGAAGCTAATGGATTTTCTCTTAAAATATGGTGTGGATACATTCTGATTATAAATTTGTAATTTAGTTTACCTACTGTTGATTCTAATCTTCTATTACAGATCAATCTTGCAGATTCAATTGCATTATGTCTAATTTGGATGTTATCTTTAGAAATTAAATCTATTGATTCAGGAAATTCTGATTTTAGGTTGCCCATAACATATCTAACGATTTTTGAGTTAGGGGTAGCTCTAACATATGATTTCTTTCTATACTTTGATTTCCTTGTATAGGGCCGTTCTAACCTTCTATATGCACTAAATTTTCTTATTCTTGCCATTTTTCAACCGTTTTACACTTAGATACTGTGTTTGAAACCTGCACTTATTTATAAATGTTTCTTATACTAAAATGAATTGAAATTAAGTATATTTTTAAATTAATAAGGATTTCCTTACTATTATGACATTGGAATATCGAATTGATGGATTATTTGAAGAATGGGGAATGAGATTAGGATTATCTGAATTTGAAACAAAGGAAGGATTTTCTGATAGATATAGAGCTTTTTATGGACTACAGGCAGGTCTTTCACTTAATGATTTTGGTAGTGTTTATGGTTTACAAGCAAGTGTTAGAAATGGTGCTAATTCTATCACTGGCTTACAAGTAGGTTGGTTAAATGGAGCAGATACAGTAGAATATGGTATTCAATTAAACAGTCCAGGATTAAATTATTGTGATCATCTCAAATATGGTGCACAGATTGGTTTTATTAATGAAACAAAAGAAAGTGCTTATGGTGTTCAAACAGGTGTTATTAACAGTACAGATGAATTATATGGTCTTCAGACAGGTTTAGTTAATATTACTAAAGAATGTTATGGTCTTCAAACAGGTCTTTTTTGTTCTGCAAAAAAAGGTAAATTTTTACAATTAGGTTTATTAACAATAAGAGATACAGAAGAAAAACTTCCATGGTATAAACTATGGAAAAAATATACTCCATTGATTGGTTTTAGCTGGACAAAGGAAAACTAAATAAATCATTACCTTTTCATTTTTTTTATGTTAGTTAATAGTAAACATTTTATAGCTATTTGGTTAAAAGAAGATGATAATTCTATTGTTCAAATAATTGATCAAAGACATCTTCCTCATAGGTTTATAATTGAAGATTTAAAGACAGTAAAAGATATTGCTACAACAATTAAAGATATGCATGTTAGGGGTGCTCCTCTTATTGGAATTACAGCAGCTTATGGTATGTATCTTGCTTGTTTAAATTCAGAAGAGAATAACTTTCTAGAATCAATTATTAAATCTGCTGAATTGTTAAGATCAACAAGACCAACTGCAGTTAATTTAATGTGGGCGATTGATAAACAGTTAGAAAAAATAAATCAAGCACAAACAAAACAAGAAGCAATCTCTATCTCACTTTCTACAGCAAAACTTATTTCAGAACAAGAAATACAAAATTGTAAACAGATTGGAGAATTTGGTTCTAAGCTTATTGAAGAGATAAGTAAAAAGAAAAATGATGGAGTTGTAAATATACTTACTCATTGTAATGCTGGGTGGTTAGCTTGTGGTGACTATGGTACAGCTACTGCTCCAATATATGCAGCTTTTGATAAAGGGATAAAAATCCACGTATGGGTTGATGAAACAAGACCAAGAAATCAAGGTGCAAGATTAACTGCTTGGGAGCTTGGTCAACATGGTGTTGCTCATACAGTTATTCCAGATAATACTGGTGGACATTTAATGCAACATGGTATGGTTGATATTGTTATTGTTGGAAGTGATAGAACAACTTATACAGGAGATGTGTGCAATAAAATTGGAACATACTTAAAAGCTTTAGCAGCTAAAGACAACAATGTTCCTTTTTATGTGGCTTTACCTTCTTCAACAATTGATTGGGAAATGAAAGATGGTATTAAGGAGATTCCTATTGAACAGAGAGATGGTGAAGAAGTAAAATATATTCAGGGATTATGTGAAGGAGAAATAAAAAAAGTTTTACTAACTCCAAGTATGAGTAATGCTTCAAACTTTGCTTTTGATGTAACACCTTCAAGACTAGTTAAAGCTTTAATTACAGAAAGAGGAATATGTTCTGCAGACAGTGTTTTATCTTTGTTTCCAGAAAATAAAAAATAAAATTTACTTACTGAAATTCTCCCATGTCTAATCCATATTCATCTGCCATTGCACCTAACATTAAATCTCCCATCTCATCAGGTGTTATCTGTTCTAAATCAGGCAGTGTAACATCATCTTCTGTAACAACATCTAACCAACATTCATATCCATCTGTTGTTTTAGAAACTCTATAAGCAGTCATCATTGAATCATAATTCATTCCAGATTCTTCTCCTGGATATACAACAAGATATTCATCTTCATTAATCTCTGCTTTCATGTAATATTGATCATCAATTAACCAACCTTCACTCATAGTACTAACAATTTTTGCATCTCCTTTCAGAAAATATATTGTTTGCATATCAGCAATTATACATTTAAAATTTACTAACTCTTGTGAAGCTTCTTGTGCAGCATCCTCAGCAGCATCAATTGCATCTTGTTCTGCATATTCAATTGTTTTTTCTTCCATCTTTTGTTGAAGAGCTGACTGATCATCACTTTCTCCACCACATCCAATAACTAATGCTATAACCATCAAACAAATAACTAACAATACTTTTGATTTCATTTAATCACCCTGATATATTTTATTTTAGTTAGAGTTTAAAAATATTTTGATTAAATTTCAAAACCGAACCCTTTATATATTATTTTAATCTAAGATTATTTCATTATAATCGTGGGGGATTGTTATGACTAAAAAAAAGAGTGGGAAAAAGTTAATTATATTTTCAGTTATTATTCTATTATTAATTGCATCATTTTATTTCGTATTTAAAGGATGCTCCAGTGATTCAATTTCCTTGGGTGGTGATGCAGGTAAGGTTGATACTTCTGATTTTGAAGATTGGTTATTAGAAGATTTTGAAGAAGAAGATGAAGAACCAGAACCGGTTTATTCATTAACATTAATTAACAAAGCTTATGATAATGAAGACATAACAGAAGAAGAATATTTCTTATTAAAAGTTCAGGAAGCATTTGATCATGATTCATTGCCAGATGAATACAAATCAGAAAGAGCAGAAAGAAGAGATAGTTCTTTCTTATTATTAATGATAAGGGATAGAATTGATGATTTCTCTCCTAAAACACAATCTATCTTAAGACCATTTGTAACAAATCCTGACAATCCAGATAGTTATTGGTATAAGATTAACCAAGAGGATGAATCTTTGGCAGAAGAATTTCTTGACTCTATAAAAATTATTCCTTCAGCAGAAGCAATGGATAATCCTCATCCAACAACATCAGAATATTTTGAAGTTCATTATGATGATCCTTGGATAACTGATAAAGCAGATATTGTGAGTGCTGCATTAAATTATTCTTATAATAAATATGTTAATATTGGAATGAAAGAACCCACAGATTGGATTTATGTTAAAATTCAATCACTTGGTGATGATGGACAACAATATATGGATGATCATGAAGGAGCAAACAGATGTCATATTTTGATTAGTGATAGTCAGAGTGATGAGGCATTAAAGACTTCAACTGCTCATGAATTATTTCATTGTTTTCAACAATATATTCCATTAAAATCATATTCAACAGAAGAATGGATCTGGGAATCAACTGCAACATGGTCAGAAGATTTTACATATCCTAATGTAAACACAGAACATGGTTTTGATTCAAACATTTTTCCTTATTTTTACAAAGATTTTTTTGATTCAGACAATATAACTTATCATCAATATGGTTCATATTTATGGCCTTGGTTTTTGTCTCATATGTATGGTAAAGATGGGGTTGTTGTTAAGAAAATGCTAGACGAGGCAGGTAGTTTAGGAATGAAAGATGCAATTAAAAACAGACCAAATTTATATGAAGAGTTTAAACTTTATGCATTATACAATTATAACAAAGAACCTTTCAAGTTTTATTATGATCACAATAATAAACCAACAAGAAAACCAAGTGGAAAGAGTAAGACTAAAAAAATATTTAGTAACAAAGAAGATTATACACAAAATGTTGCATTAAACCCTGGAGGAATAATGTATCATTATTTTTATTTTGGAGATGATATTGATAAGGTTGAATTTGATTTTTCCTTAGTCAATACAGATGCACAACCGGATTTTGCTACACAAATTATTTACAAAATTGGAGAAAATTGGTTTTATCAAGATGTTTCTGAAACAAAAAAATTAAAATTTTGTAGAACAAGAGAACCAGAAAAAATTGATATGGCTGTTGTTTTTATAGCAAACTCTAATCTTGATAATTTAGTTTTCACTCAATTTGATGTTGATACAAGAGGGAAATGTAATCCTGAATGGGGTGGATATACAATGTATAATTGGGGTTATTCTAATTCAATGGATATTTCACAATTAACTTTATCAGGTGATGCAGGTATTGCATCATATGATGAACGAGGATATATGCTCTCAAGGGATACTTTAATTTATGATGAAGATAATGATGAATTTCTAATTAAGGACCAGGTAATATCATATTTTTATGCAGATGAACAAAGTGTTTCTTATGAAAGAAGTTGTGGATTGCAGTGGGAGATAGATCGAAGTAAAGTTTTGGGTGCAGCGTATAGTGAGTGGGAGATTGATGATGACTATCCTGGACAAAGTAGTGCACCCACAAGATTATCAGCTTCTGAAGATAATCCTGCTGCTTATGAAGTTAGACTTCATGCTGGTGGTGCTGATTATGAATGGATTTTATATGATAGTTTAAGTAAAGAATTTTCTAGAACATGTGATTTTTGGGGAATTACAACACCAGATCCTTTTGGTTATTATGAAAGTTCATCGTCAGGAAAAAGCACATACATAATAAATAATGAACCTAATAATCCGGATGTATTGGCAGAATTAAATAATGATGCAACAAGATTATATGGAGCAGGGATGGGTAATTTTCAATATGGTGATAATGTTGTTCCAGTAACTATTGTTGTTGATTATGCTTATGGATAAACAATTTTACTGTCTATGCCTTAAGATGAACAAAGCGTTACATGCGTTAGCTAAACAAGGTACTGATTTCCTTATAATTAATTTTAGGGAAATTAGCGTAGTGAATGGCAAGACAGTAAAATAACAAAACTTGCTTTAGCAATATTTTCTACAGAAATAAACTCACACTTCAATTGTCAATGGATCATTCATTCGAATAGAATTTTCTTCTTTTATTTTTACTAATTCTCCTAAATAATCTAGGTTTCTATAATAATTATTATAATCTAGACCAAAACCAACAATTTTTTTCTGTTCAAGAATAAAACATGCATAATCAACAATCATATTCTTAACTTTTCTTTTCTTTGGTTTATCAATTAGGGAACAAATCTTTAAATCTTTTGGCTTGTATTGTTTTTTTATATAATCTGTTAAGAATGAAAGTGTGTATCCTGTTTCAACAGTATCTTCAACAAGAATTACTGTTTTGCCTTCTAATGGCTCAGATATCTCCATTTTTAATTGAACATCTTTTGTTGTTTCAAATCCTAAATAACTACCAACTTGCATAAAAACTACATTTGCTTTGATACTCATCTTTTGGATTAAATGTGTTGCAAAAACAAATGCTCCTTTTAATGTTACAAGAAGTACTATCTCTTCACCTCTATGATGGTTATCAATTTCTTTGGCTATGTCTATTATTCTTTTTTCAATATCTTCTTTAGATATTAATTCCTTTAATACATGGTCTTTAAGCATTATAAATTGACTAAGAACTTCTCCTATTTAAATATTGTCATACTTCATCATACTTTATCACATTTCCTTTTGGTATTTATAAAGGTACTACTTAAAAATAGGAAGACATGTTTAAATACTAGTACTATTAGTAACTAAGTAATTATAAACATTATAATAATTATTCGTAGGAAAAAGAGGTGTACATTATGGATAAAAAAGCAGCTTTACAACTTTCTGTAAATGCAATTATAGTTTTCGTTCTAGCATTCGCAATGTTGGGTGTTGGACTAACAGTAACAAATTTATTAAGTTCTAAGGTAGAAGCAGGTGTTGATATTATTGATGTTTCTGAATTAGTTATTGATGAACCTTCATCATCAGAACCAATAACATTACCAAATAAGATTAAATTACCGAGAGGTAAACAAACAGAATTACAAGTAGGATATTATAATACAAATTCAGATACTGCTATGGCTGCAGCTTTGGGCATAGCTAAATGTTTAAATTCTGAGAATACTCTTGTGACAACAGAGGAACTTCCAACTGTTGTATCTTTATCAGCAGATGTTTCTCCAAGTGACTCTAATGGATATAGTGTAGTTATTAAAGAAACAGGAGATTTAGATCCAGATACATATGTATGTACAATGCTTGTATTTAATAATGATGATTATACTTCAGCATCTGCTGCATATGAGGCAAGGTCAGAAAATCCTTCTCCTGTATATGAATCTGATTCATTTTTCTTAGATATAACATCATAAAGAGGTGATAATTATGGCTAAAAGAAAAACAAGAAAATCAACAAGAAAGAAATCAGTTAAAAAAACAACTAAGAAAAGAACAAAAAAATCATCATGTTCAGCATGTAATATTTTTGTTAAGAAAAAGAAACAATTAACTTTTGATCAAGAATTTGAGATCATGAAATTAGTTTTAGACAAGTTCTTATGGCTTGGTTTTGCAATCATGGCATTTGGAATGTTTTTCATGATAACCTCGACAGAATCAATTTACAAAGGATTATCTTTTATGATCATTGGAGCAATTATATTGTTGTTGTTCATGATTTTGATTGTAAGAGAATATGAATTAGTTAAATAGGTTTTTTTATTTTTTCTATTTCTTTATGGGGCACACAAAAATGAATAAAAAAGCAACACTGCAATTATCAATGAATTTTATAGTGATCTTAGTTCTAGCAATGCTTATGTTTGGTGTTGGTATGAAATTTGTGACAAGTATTTTTTTAAAAGCAGATGCAATGAAAGAATCACTTGATGAAAGAACAGAATCACAAATCATGCAAACATTAGATCCAGGTACACCTGTTAGTTTACCATTAAATAGATATGAACTTGAGAGAAAAGAAACAAAAACAATTGGTTTAGGTGTGTTGAATGAATTAGGTTCAGAAGCAACCTTTTATGTAGAAGTATATTGCGATGCAGCCATTGATTCAAATGAAGATGTTCTTTGCGATAGAAAAGCAGGATCAACATGTGGATCTTCAGGAGAAGTTAATTGTGATGGTTGGACTTATGATATTGATGAATTTACATTAGATAATAATGAGAAAGAAATAGTTAGTTTATTTTTCTTAATACCAAGTGATGCATTATCTGGAGATTATATCTATAATGTCCAAGTATGCACAGGAAGTTCATGTTCAACTTCTGGTTCAGATTATGATACAATAAAGAAGTTGTATATAACAGTACCAAAATAGATCTCTTATATTTTATTTATCATACAAGCAAACTTTTCTACATCTAAAGCTGCACCGCCGACTAATGCACCATCAATGTTTTCTTTATTCATATAAGATTCAACATTTTCTGGCTTAACACTTCCACCATAAAGAATTCTAACATTCTCTCCGACAATCTCTCTAATCATTTTATGAACTTGTTCAGCTATTTCAGGATTAGCTGCTTTACCAGTTCCAATTGCCCAAACAGGTTCATATGCAACAACTACTTCTTGATTAACTCCTTCTAAACCCTTAATTAATTGTTCTTTAACTATTTCATTAGTTTCACCTTGTTCTCTTTGTTCAAGTGTTTCTCCAATACAAAGAATAACTTTTAATCCATTCTCAATTGCTTTCTTTACTTTTTTATTTACAGATTTATTTGTTTCATTAAAATATTGTCTTGTCTCACTATGTCCGATTATAACATATTCTACAATGTCCTTTAACATTTCAGCAGAAATTTTAGAAGTATATGCTCCTTTGTCTTCATAATAAATATCTTGTGCACCTAATTTAATATTACTTCCTTCTACACTTTTCTTTACATCACTCAATGCAACATAACTAGGACAAATTAATATTTCTGTATTATTAACATCTTTAACTAATGGTTTAAATTGATTAATAAATTCTAATGCTTGCTTAATTGTTTTATTCATCTTCCAATTAGCAGCTATCATTGGTTTTCTCATATTATCACCTTTTTGAAATCTTTTTTCTTTTTATTGATTTTAATCCATTTAAATAATTTTCAGAACTTACAACTTTTTCTCCACTTCTTTTTTCTAATTCCTTTCTTGCAACGCCAGCAACAATTCCTCCTTCTTTTGCAGCAGACTTATTTTCATTAAAACCTTGTGCATCTTTATTTCTTGCAATTTTAGTAGTGGAAGCTTCTCCTAACATTGTAAATATTAATTCAAGATCATTCATATGATCTCTTAAATTTTCTCTTTTTAATCTTTTATATTTTTTATATTCGGCAGGTGTTAACCCAAATGTTGCTTTACTAATTTCTGCTGTCAATATAGAATATTCTTTTCCTTGTTTTACCCCTCTCTGACTCCATTCATTAGTTAATTCATCTCTTATTGCTATTCCTCTAACTCTTTTCTCAATCCAATCATCAGAATATCCTTTTAATTTATACAGTTCTTTCATTCGTTTTTGTGCTAATTCTGGATTTTCTATTTCTTGTGTTCTTTCATAACCTACTTTGGCAAGCCATCTTTTGAAAGGTTCTGCTCTTTTAGAAGGAATAGACTGAATTATTCTAAACATAGACTCTGTATTAGCACAATCTGTAAGTCTCATTTTACCATCTTCTGCTAGTAATTTCAACTGTACCCAAATTGGGGACACTTCAAATGCTTTAAACTCTCTATCTTTAACTTTTCCCCAATATTGCCTTGGCACAGGGCTATCTGTTAATGCTTTAACTACATCTACTACAGAGAAATACCATTCTTCATTATACCATAATCTCCTAATTTTCTTGTCTTGAAATACAATTAGTGATTTATCTGAGTCATTAATAATTAACACCCCGAATGGTTTTAAATTCTGATTATATATAAAATTTCCCAAGCATTTTCCGAATACAACAATAAATCTTCCGGATTGTAAATCTTTATATATTAGTATATCTTTAAGATTCTTGGGTGATATCATGTCTAATTTAAGAAAAGCAGGTTCTATTATGTTTTTAATAGGTGTAGTGTTAGCATTAATACTTGGAGCATTATCTAATCAATTTGTTGATCCAGCAGTTGCTGCAATGGTTGGTGTTTTAATGGTTCTTGGCTTAGTTACTGGAATATTCTCTATGTTTGAAGAAACCAAAGGATTGATGTATACATCATTAGTAATAGTATTAGCAGCATGGATTGGTGGTCAAGCTGTACTTAGAGTTCCTTTAATGGGCACATATTTAACAGGAGCATTGAATTATGTGGTTGTCTTTACAATACCTGTATTGCTTGTTTTAGCTGTTAAAAGAGCTTTTTCAAGAGAATTTGAATAATTTTTCTTTTTTTTTATATATTTATACTAGAACTAACAAATTCATTTATTTTCAAAATATTTTCTTTTGCTTGTTGATGTTTGAATTCTTTGTCTATAGAAATCAATGTGCTTGATCCTTTAAACTTCTTAATCATTGGTACTCCTTTTGTAATCAAATTTAGAACATAAGTACTTACTAGATTTTCAGTTAATGCTGTTCTTCTTGCAATCTCTTTATACTCTAATGGATCATCTGATGCATATAATACTAAGAATACTTCTTGTTCTCTTAATGTTAATGAAGGAATATCATATTCTTTCTTTTCTTTAACTTTAACATCTTTTTTATTACTTAATTGATTAAGAACCATACATACTTGATCAATTCTTTCAGCTAGCTTTTCAATCTTCATATCCATTTTACACAGTAATTCATAGTTTGTCTGAATTTCATTAGTATTCTGATTAATACTCTCTCTATGTTCTTCAAATTCTTCTCTAACTTTTTTAAAAGAATCTTTTAAACCTACTTGTAAAGAATTAAGTTCATCTCTCTTTTTCTTTCTAAATACATCCAGCATATTCAATCCCCAAGCACATAAATAGCAAGAATCTATTTCTTTAAAAAGATTTGTATTTTAAAGGTAATTAGTACCAGAGCCGCAATGGTATTAATACTTATATATCATCATCTATTGGTTGTGAATAATTAAGAAATATTTTGTAATTTTATTACTTGTCCTTCATCTGGGGTTTGTTCTGGACCTAATAATGATTCTAATTTGCCTAATCCTTTAAATAGAATTACAGCTGCTCTTTCTTGTTGTCCTTCTAAATATTGGATATATGCTTGAGCTCTTTCTTGAGTTACTGTATCTAGTGTACATATTGGATAAGATCCAAATAATAGAACACTTGTTAATACTTTTTCTAATTCATGTCTTAATAATAATTTAGCCAATACATCAAATCTTTCATCTTGTATCTCAATATTTGGACTTGGACAAACATTTATTGGATCTTGATCCTCTGAATATTCAGGAAATAACCCGCAAGCAATTGGTCTACCAACAAGATAACCTTCATCAGCAGAGTATATAGAACATCCATTGGAATGAAATTCACATGGTTTAACTAATTCTAATCTCAATACCCCTGGTCCATTTTGTATTCTAACATTATCTCTATATACTTCATTTAAGGGTTTTTCCCCAACCATTGCCATCATAAGAACATCAACTAACGAAACAGGAACAGATAAATCTGGTTTTTCACAACAAGTATATTTACATCCATTACATGCAAAACTAGAATATCTTTGAAACTCAGCTGATCTTGCTTGTAATGTTTGTCTAATTCCACCCTCTAATCTACTTACATATAATCTACCCATATACTAAGGGGTTCTAACTGTCTTTTTAAATATTATGACCCAAAGAATCTGTAGAATTGCTTTGCCATTAATGGCCAGTGAGCACATTAATTTTTACTTGTACAACTAGTTCTAGCACATGTTAGAATTAATATAGATATGTGCGTAGCGAACGAAAGGCAATTCTAATACATGCTCTTACCCAAAAAACCACTTCTTTACTCTATACTTAGCTAAGAAAGCACTTAATCTTTTTTCAATCTCACTAAAATTCTCAAATTTTCTTTCATCTAATTTAAATTCTCTAGTATGATGATAACTTTTGCCATTCTTAGATCTAAATTTATGTTTTTTATGTAACATTTCATGATACATTACATAATCAAGTAAATCTTGCGGTGCTTCTTTTAAAATACTAGAAATAATTATAGTATCTGCAGCATATTCATAACTACCTAATTGTCTTTTTGAATGTCTTCCCCACACTAAATTTGGAGGATCTAATAATCCATAAAAATATTTATCATTTACTTTATTAAATATTTCTAATAATCTCTCGTCTGTCTTATCTTTTGGAATAGCAATATGAATATTTTTGATAAATTTATCATACATATCAAGATTAATTGTTCCTTGTTTTTTTACCTTTTTCCCACCATATAATTTTAATAATAAACTTTGATATAGTCCTATTTTGATTTCTTCAGAAACCCCTCTCCAGTTTTTTGACAGATGAAAATCCATTTTATGCCAATTAGCTGCAACATTTGCACCATATCCTTTAAATCTTCCTGAATATTTAATAGAAATATTATAGTTATACTTTCTATTTGGATATAATTCTTTGAATGCTTTCCCAACCAATTGTATGTCTTTCTCATACTTTGGTTTTTTCCTTATCTTTATTTCATGTTCTAATGGTTCATCTAGATTAATCTCCTCTTTTTGTTTAAAAAAATCTAATAATCCCATAATTATTTGAAACACTACCTTGTTTATATTTATTATCATAATCTTTATATAGTGTTATATACAAACCACATATTAATGAAAGTTATACTTGGATCAAAATCATTACCTAGAAAGAAGATAATGGATGTATTAAAGATAGATTATGAACAGATATCTCCAGAATTAGATGAATCTCCTTACAAAGAAAAATATTCTGATCCAAAAGAATTATGTGTTAAACTAGCAGAAGCAAAAGCAGAAGCATTAAAGAAAAAGATAAATTATCCTGCATTAATTATTAGCTGTGATTCTGTTCCAATATGTAATAATAAGGGATATGGAAAACCAAGAGATTTTGATCATGCATTTAAAATATTAAAAGAAATCATTGGAAAGATTCATTATATTTATTCTGGAATGTGTATTGTTAACACAGAAAATAATAAAAAGTGGTCGTTTTTATCAAACTTTGCTGTTGAACTTAATAATCAAACAGATGATGAAATTAAAAAACATTTAGAAAATAATGAACACTTTTTACGACAAGCATGTGCATATGATTTTCATCATAGATATATTGTTAAACAGATTTTAGGAAATTTTGTTGGTCAGGGATTATTACCTATGGATTATTTAATCCCAATCTTGGAGGAACATGGTATAAAATGCAACAAGAATCTGCCAGAGAACACTGTATTCTACAAATAAAAGAATACACTAAACATAAAAATGTTATTCTTACAAATAGTGGAAACCTAGCAATATTTGCAGCTCTATACTTTGCAAAACAAGCAGGTTATAAAGAATTATTAATACCTGATCAAGGTGGTTGGTTAACTTATAAAGATTATCCACAAATTATTGGACTAAAATTAAAAGAATTAAAAACAGATTATGGACTTATTGATATAAAAGAATTATCTAAGCATAAAAACAAAGCATTAATCTTTCCTTCAATTGCAGGATACTTTGCAGAGCAAGATCTAGAACAAATTTCTAAGATCTGTAAAAAGAATAATCTTTTATTAATAGAAGATGCTTCTCCTTGTTTTTCTGACGACAAACTATGTAATGGTTTATTATCTGATATAATTGTTTGTAGTTTTGGAAAATGGAAAATTGTTGATAATCATCATGGTGGGTTTATATCTGTAAAAAACAAATCATTAATTAAGAAAGAAATTAAATCAATCATTAAACCTATTGAATTAAATTTTGATAAATTATTAAAAAATATAAAAAAAGCAAACAAAAGATTAAATAAATTATATCAACTAGCAAAGAAAGTTAAGATAGACCTAACAATGTTAAACTTAGAAGTTCTTCATCCAGATAAAAGAGGAATTAATGTTGTTGTTAGGTATAACAAACAATTACAAGATATAAAACAATATTGCAAAGATAATAATTATGAATTCACTCTTTGCCCAAGATACATAAGAGTTAATGAGAAAGCAGTGTCGATTGAATTAAAAAGGTTAAGTTAAAGTTTATAGAATATACTATATGTTACATCTTTTTCTCTTTCTCTTATCATTCTAATTTCAGAAATTTCACCTTGTCTCTTTGCTATTTTCATTGTCATAGGTATGGTTAGTGGAAGACTATTATATCCTGGTGTTAAATGTGCTCTTGTAAATCCCTCTTCTTCATCTGGTGACTTTACTCTTCCTTTTTCTCTTCTATATACAGAATAAGTTTCATCCCCTCTTAATATTCTTATCTCTTGTGGCCTTGTCTCATAATCCATTAAACTAGCAAGTACATTACCTATACCTTGTTCTATTGTTTCTTCTACTAAAACAAAATCTTCTAATTCCATATCATCTAGAATTTAGCTTCTATTTATAAAATTTAAGAAAAAAAGAAAAAATTAAACAACATATTGTCCATTTGCAACAAGTGGTTGTAATTCATAGTTTTCTCTTGGAGCATTTCCATTAACTAGTGCTTGAATATCATTTGTTCCTAATGCAACAAGATCTCCTTTTCCAGCATATGTTATAACTTCTACAGTTGTTCCTGGCATAGATAATAGGATATCTATATGACTTGCATCCCCTCCAAAACCAACATGTATTGCAAATGCTTTCTCACCTTCTAATAAATCAGGAGTACGTGGGTCTGCTTTTTTATTAATTCCAAATGCTAATGGTTCTTGCATATAAACATCACTTTCATCACTGTTTGCTTTTAGCATTTCCTGAACTTTTCCATCTACATAATCATCTCCACATTCCCATCTTGTAACTACACCTGCTTTTTCTGGTAATATTTCCATTGTTTCTGGGTCAACTCCAACATAAATTGTTGCTAATTTTCCATCTAAACTTTTATCTGCTCCACCCACACTTAAATCTGCTTTAAATACACCATATGCAGGTCTTCTACTCATATCAGTACATTCATCATAAACCTCTCCGCCTGGAACATTACCAACATCTCCTTTTTCTTCTCCATCTACTGGATCAGTAAATGATCTTGGCATTAAATCATTGTGCCATGTTGTTAATCCATCTTTTATTGAAACATAACTTGTTCCATTCTCAGCTGTAACTCTATATCCAACAACATCTGGTGCAGATAATTTATCAATCAAACTTTGTCCTAATCTTGCAGCTTCTCTATAATCAATCATAAAATGTCCTCTCATATGATCCATTGTTGTCCCAGGACCATGGCCGTAGATTAATCCTTCTTCTATATTAAATTCAATAAACTTTATTCTCCAAGGGATTTCAGGATTACGTCCATCAAGAACAGCAACTGCATGACCAACATTATATGTTTGAATTAAATCTTCCCAATCATCTAATGCAAATTGACCAGCATCTGTTAGATTACCATCTTCAGCCAATAACGAATCCTGTCTATCTATTCTATATAAAATAGCCAATGGATTTTCACTTGCATCTACTACAAGTTGATGTAATATTCCTCCTTCACTACTTTCTCTAACAGCAACATCTTCTCTTCCATGCCCTCTTGCATCAAGAAATATACTCCCAATATCTGCTTTTTCATCTGTTACTCCAATTAATAGTGGTTTATCATCTCCACAACCTAAACAAAAACTTACATAATCTGCTGCTTGCACAACAATTTGATCTCTTGTTACTTCTCCCATTTTCTATCTCCTCCTTATAAAAATTATTTAATATTTTAACAAATAACTTTATTATAAAGATTTCGTTAAAAATTAATTAATCAAAAGAATTCATTACAACTTGGATACGAATTATTTAATAAACAAAACATTCTTCATCTTTTTAAATCCAGTATCTCCTGTTAAGAACTTCATTTTATTTTTCTTAGCTAATGTATATCCAATACAATCAACCATTGATAACTTTAATTTTGAATTATTAAATTTTAATATCATTGCTTCATACACATCTTCTATATCAAAATCAAGTAATTTAATATTTAATTGCTTATGCCAATGATCTGCTGTTAATTTGTTAAACTTTCTTAAATGATGTAAGTAAAGTTCTCCCATGTTAAGTTTTGATGTAATTATTGGTCTTGAAAATAGTTTTTCATAATCTGGATTAGTTTCAATTACTTCAATAATAGCATAAGTATCAAAATATAATTCTTCTACCATTCTCCAAACATCTCATCTATTTCATCTAGGGCTTTCTGTGTATTAATACCTGATTTTCTTTTTCCAAAAATATCTCCGACAGTTGTGTACTTTTTCTCAATCTTAACACTAACTTTGTCGTTTACTCCTAATTCACTGCCATTTAGAGCAGATTTACTTAATCTAATTCCAATGCTATTTCCCCAATTCAATATTTTTCCTTCTGTAATTACCATTTTTTTCTTTTTCATAATTATACAAAAGTATAATTAATATTTAAATCTTTCCCTCATAATAACCAAACAATCTTATTGCTTTATCTAAGTATTTATCATCAGTTATATTAAATCCACACTTTTCACAATGTCTGCCTCTAATGTAAACTTTTCTACCAATATTAAAAACAGCACTTTTCATTTTCAAATTACACTGCAGACAAGTTTCCATTCTTTTTCACACTCCTAACATATAATGTTGACTCATATTTATAGACATGTACATCTAGACTAAATCCAGAAAACTTCTTAATATAAGAAAAATGATCTTCTCTATTTATACATTTATCAGGAGATAATATTGTTAATATTACTCTGCCCCAATCTTTATATTCTAATCTTTCTGATTTTTTAATTGAAAAATACAATTCTTCCCACCACATAAAAATTCCTCTCGTTTAAGTTCATTTATAATATAAATTACCTTTTTCTTTTTCACACAATATTTTGATTCAATCTTTTCTATAAACTCATCAACATTAGAGATATTTCTAAAAACAACATCAATAAAAAAATCAAATCCATCATTTATTTTACATAATCTATTGATATTCTTATGATGTGAAAGAAACATTTCAATATTTTTCCTATCTTTTTTCCCTGTTTTTAATAATATGAATGCTCTTCCTGTGAATCCTATTTTTGGAAAGTCAACTAACATTACATATCTTTTTATGTAATTTCGTTCTAAATACTTTAATCTATCAAATACTGTTGATTTTGGCATATTAACTTCTTTACTTATCTTTAATGTACTTATCTTAGCATCTTGTCTTATTATTCCTAAGACTTTTTGTAGGCATTTCCTCATATATTGATATCTTAAATTTGTTTAATTTAATAAGTATTATCCATAAAAACCCGGGAATATTTTTAAAAATCCGGAAGAATTAACAGAGTTCTCGTAAAAATGCAATTAGAATTTAAAAATAGAAGAAAAATATTACGAGATATCCGTAAAGTTTAATCAACTGTTGTAGTAAAAACATCTCCTTTAACATGGAATGCTCTCTTTTCTTTATTAATCATCCTTGTATGACTAGCCTTTGCAATAATTATAACATGATCTCCAGAATCAATTTCATTAATAACTTCGCATTCTATTGTTGCACATGCTTGTTTTATAATTGGACAATCAATTGTATCTGCTTCATCTTTATTTAACATTGCTAATGAAAATTTATCAACAACCTCACCTGAATGTTTTCCAATAACAGCAATATCATTAGATTTGTTATAGGGCATAAAATTTACAACAAAAAATCCCGATTCTCTTATCAACTTTAAACTTAATTTATTCTTATTTAATGCAACAGCATAATGCATAGGTTCATACGAACATGGCATATGCCATTCAACCACAGAAATATTATCTTTTATATCTTCTTTACCTAATAAAGAAATCTTTCCTCGTGTTGTTATTAAAACACTTTGTCTTGGATTAATTATATCAAACATTTTACCATTTCTTTTTTTTGCTGTGGATTATTAAGAAAACAGCAGTTCCAAATATTGCAATATAGAATATGAATGGAAGTATTGAAAGTGAAAAATATAGTAATGGAACAATATCTAATAATAGCATAACAGGACATGCATATATCCCAATAATCAATAGTTTTCTCCAATGCATTCTATGTTTTGTTAATTTACATATTAAGTAAATAATTGATGTTGTTATTAAAATTATTAAGATATAACTTATTAAATAATAAACAAATAATAATACTAAGATTCCTGGAATCATTAATAATAATATGAATGAAATTAATTTACCTAATCCTTCTTTATGATCTAATAATTCAGATGCATTCTCAGAATTAATTACTTTTGTTTCTCCTGTTAATAAACAAGTAGGTTTTACTAATTGACACATTAATGATTTCATATAAACACTTTCATTTGTAATTAAAACAAATTCTTCTTCATAATCTTTTGTATCTGTTATAGTAATATCAAATCTATTGAATTCAATGGTTTCATCCATTTCTAAGCTTGGATCAATTGTGAAATTATCCAATTTAGATAATTCTGTTGATAAATTACCTGGTAATGCTAAGAATACAGGAATTGAAACAATAACTAATAATATAAAACATATTATTAATACTTCAAAGAAATAAGTCATTGCATCACTTAGCCTTTTTCTTGATAATGACTTATAGAAGAATGGATTGAATGATCTCATCATGGTTATAACTGTCTTAATAAACCTATGATATCTTACCTCAACATCCACAATATCAACATCATCACTTCTCATAATGCATTTTTGGGGTTATTTCTTTATAAAGTTTGTTGATTTTAAGAGGGAATTAATATTTTATATCATCAAGTGGGCTTTTTATATTAGAAATATCTTTATTTGAAACCTTTGTATAAATCAATGTTGTACTTATATTAGAATGTCCTAACAAATCCTTAATATATCTTATATCTGTGCCAGCTTCTAAAAGATGTGTTGCAAAGGAATGTCTTAAAGTATGAGGAGATACTTTTTTTCTAATTTTAGCTTTTTTTGTTGCATTTTCAATAATCTTTTGTATAGTTCTATGTGTATATTTTCCACCACGATTTGTTATAAAAACAAAACCTTTTTTCTCTTGTTTAATGGTTTGTAATGATTCTTTGACTTTCTGTGAAAGCATTACAATTCTATCTTTCTTTCCTTTTGCTTTTTTTATATGGATTAAGTTTCTATCTTGGTCAATGTCTTGCCATTTTAAATTAATTATTTCACTTACTCTTAATCCTGCAGAATATCCTACCTGGATAATTAGTCGATGATTTATATTCCTTGTTGCCAATAATAATTCTTCTATTTCTTTTTTAGAAAGAATAATTGGTAATTTTTTCTCTCTTTTTACATTAGGCAGATTATTTAGAATATCATTTAATTTTAGATTATCTTTTTTTATGATTTTCAAATAAAATTTTATTGCAAAACCAGCTATTCTTACTGTTTCATTAGATTTATGTTTTTCTATCAGAAATAGAAGGTACTCTCTTGGTGTTTTCTTTGACTCAATAAAATTATTGATATGATAAAGATAGCTCTTAATTGTTTTTGGAGAATATCCTCTAAGCTTACATTCTTGACTAATTAATTCTTCAATTTCTTTAGATTTTATCATAAAATCTCTTTTAATAACTATTCTATTTAAAGATTTCGCAATTTCCTAGATATAACATAATTAAACGTAATAAAACTACGTTTAATAGATGTTATATGCAATTCAAAAAATATTTTTCTTGATGTAAAATGAGGATAGGCTT
>CAYVNN010000004.1:251-193356 GCA_964453185.1 uncultured Methanosarcinales archaeon | reverse complement strand
AACACATGATCCATCATAACAAAGTGATGCAGTATCACAACTTAACAAATCACAATCACTATCATCACAATCTGTATCCCAATCGTCATCATTATCAGAACCATCATCACATGTCAATTCTGTATTATATTCACAATCATCAACACCATCGCAATCTTCATCTAAACAATCTATATCTCCATCTACATCGTTATCTACTCCATCTGCACAGTCTGATTCAGCACTTACTACACATGCACTGTCACTTGCACAATCACTATCATCACAATCTTTATCTCCATCCATATCATTATCTACTAAATCACTACAGTTTGATTCACTAGAAGGAACTACACATGCTCCATCTTCACAAACATATTCAACACCAAAACTATTCAAACCATATTCTCCACAATCAATTACTTTAAATTGATCTTCAGATGGTTTTGCACAATAATATTCTTTAAGTGTATCTTCACTAGCACACACATCCACATACTCAATTGAACCATTTCTCATTAAAACTACCCCTGCTTCATCAGGAATAATTCCTCCATCTGAATCATCACATATCTCTTCAGATGGTGATTCTACAAATAAACCAACTGCTTCTCCAGCTAAATCTTCTGAACAACCATTTAAACTTAATCCAAACATTGCAACAATTGCAACTGCAAGAACAATAAATAATGTATACATCTTTTCCATAAATAACACCTCAATAATTAAAATCTAGTATATTTCTAATAATAATAATAATATATAAAACTTATGGTAGTCTATATATACTCTTTAACAGATAATTCTCCTCTTTATCATCTCCACCTATTGTTTCTGATGAGGGAGAGGAAATATCCATTGGTGCCTTTTTATCATCTTTCTTTACACCAATAAAATCAGTTTTATCTTTAATCTTCTTTTTAAGTTCTTCAAAATCTTCTGCTTTTAACTGCTTTGGTGTCCATTGAAAATTTAATCCATCTTCTTCTTTTCTCGGCAAAACATTTATCACAACATGATTATGTTTTGGATTGCTTCCCTTCCCATTATTAAGAATAATATTTGTACCTTGTGCTCCGAGTCCTTCAAATACTCCAGTTGCAGCATAACTAGCAATATAAAACAATTGAACAACAACTTCATCATCTAATTGTTCAAGTAATTCAACATGTTTCTTTGGAAAAACCTGGATATGACCTAATGCAGTTGCCTCATCTTTTAACAATATAGCCATAGCTACTGCATCTTCATACAATACACTCACATTCTTCTTTTCCACTATTTCACATATCTTACATGCCATTTTCAACATTTACTTTATAGACAAGTCCGTCGTTGCCATTGTTTGTGCCTTGTTACGCAGTAACAATGGCACTGGTACGACGAAGCTTATCCAAGTTCGTATACGAAGTATACGGTTTTGGTAAGCGTAGTAGGATTTGTCTTACAAGGGTTGCATCAAAACAAATCTGCTATCCCATCTAATGATGGATTACCTCTATGTCCTTTATCATCTTTATCTTCTTGCTGTTTGTCCGCTTTACTATCATCATCTTTTTTCTCTTCATCTTTCTCTTCTTCATTATCATCTTCTTTTTTATCATCATCACTTGAATCATTACCAAATAATTCATCTAAAACATCTTCTTCTTCATCTTTACTCATATCTTTAACAGTTCTCTCCTCTTTCTTTTCATCCTCATCTAAAAGATCTTCTTTACTTAAATCCTCAATTAATCTATTTTTTAACTCATCAATATCAACATGACCAAATAGTTCATTAATTTGAGGAACTTTTGCAACATTTTCTTTAAACAAGATAGTATCTGTCAATATCATATCTTTTAATTTAGGATTTTGATTTAATAAAACAATAAGTTCATCCACACTAGGCTTTGCATTACCAACAGTAGATTCAGAAGCTGGTGGTTGCTCTGTTTTATCTTCACTTATCTTTGCATCAGGATTAAAGTGTTTAATAATTTCATTAACATCAACTTTCTCAAACAATTGCTTTAATTGATCATTCATCAATACTTGCTGTTTAAATGCATCAGGCTGATCAAGAATCATTTTTTTAAGTTGTGGATTTTGTTCAATTATTTTTATTATTTCATCTTTACCATATGCAACTGCTTGCGGTGCTCCTTTCTGCCCAGGCATTGCAAATTTACCAGACCTATTTCTCAACATAATTGGTAAATTATGAGACAACATCTTAAAAGCTTCATCAAATTTCGCAGAATCAATTTCACCTTTCTTAAATTCAAAATTACTTAGACCATCTCCTTCATCTCTTGGAATAATATGAAGCATAAAATGATTACTTTGCTGCCCAGCAGCATAACCATTTGCAATAAAGATAGTATCACCAAAAACAAGCATACCTTCTTTCAAACACTGTGAAAGATGTTTTGTCTTTGCAAATAAATGTTCAAATGTTTCAGGTGGAATTAATGGCATAATTGGATAATGTTCCTTTGGCATAACAAGAATATGACCTTTTGTAGCAGGATTTATATCTAAAACAGCAATAATCAAATCATCCTCATATACCTTATGAGAAGGTATTTCTCCCTTAATAATCTTACAAAAAGGACATTGTTCCTTCTGTTTTTCCAATGCTTCCTTCTGTTCAGGACTAATCTCAGCCATAATATTAAACAAATAGAGTAAGTATATATAAAATTAATGAAAAAGCCTCCAACCCATAAATATAAATAATGCCGACTCCAAAGTCATCGACATTATTAGACATTTGCTACGCAAAGTATATATATAAGAACTTTAAAAATATACTATAGTAAATCAACAAAATAAGAAAAGGGGTGAATTTGTGGTAGTTAGACTTTTACAAGGAAATGAAGCTATTGCTTTAGGTGCGATTAAAGCAGGCCTTGGCTTTTATTCATCATATCCAATAACTCCTGCATCTGAGATTCTACATTATATTGCAAACAATAAAAAGAAACATAAGATTGATTTTATCCAACCTGAAGATGAGCTAGCTGCAATAAATCAAATAATAGGAGCAAGTTTAGCTGGGAAAAAGTCTATGACTGCAACATCTGGTCCAGGTTTTAGTCTAATGCAAGAATCAATTGGATATTCATACATGACAAAGATTCCTATTGTAATCATTAATTCACAAAGAGTTGGTCCAAGTACAGGAATGCCAACATTACCTTCACAAGGAGATGTATTACAAGCAGCATATGGAAGACATGGTGATCAACAAGTTATTGTCTTTGCTCCTTCTTCTGTTGAAGAATGTTATACTTGCACAATTGATGCATTCAATGCTTCTGAAATCTCACAAAGTCCAGTTATTCTTCTTTCAGATGCATTAATCTCACATTTATATGAAACAATAGATATAGACAAGATAAAAATAAGACTAATTGAAAAAAAAACAATTGAATTTGGTAAAGGAAGAAGACATTTTACAGGATTACTATCAAAAAACAATATCCCCTGCACTAGAGCAAGAAAATATTACAGAGAAATGTTTGAAAAAAGAAAAAAACAGATCTTAACAACTGCAAAGAAATTTAAAAAATACCAATATAAAAAACATAAAAAATCTTCAACATTATTAATTGGTTATGGATCAATAGGGAGAATTATTTCTTCACTTAAAGAACAATATTCTATATTTAGACCAATTAGATTATTTCCAATAATAAAAAAGATCCAAGACATTGCACACAATTACAAAAGAATAATTGTTATTGAAATGAATGATGGACAATACAAAAAAGAAATTGAAAGATTATTAAAAAGAAAAGTTCACTCAATCCCATTACTTGGTGGAGATTATTCACTACATCACATTAAAGAACAAATAAAAAGAGTAAGATGAAAAAAGAAAATTATCTAAGATTAAACAAAATAAAACCAACATGGTGTGTTGGTTGTGGTAATTATGTTATTCTTAGTGAAACAAACTTAGCTCTTCAAGAATTAAAATTAAAAAAAGACAACACTGTTGTTGTTTCTGGAATTGGTTGCGGTGGAAGAACTGCAGCTTATTTTGATTTGGACACAGTACATGGATTACATGGAAGAGCAATTCCACTTGCAGAAGGCATAAAAACAGCAAATAAAAAACTTAATGTAATTTTAATAAGTGGTGATGGAGATTTAGCAGGAATTGGAACAAACCATTTAATTCACACATCAAGAAGAAACACAAACATCACAACAATATGTAGTAATAATTCAGTATATGCTATGACAGGTGGACAATTATCACCAACAACAAAAAAAGGTTTATTCACATTAACATCACCAAAAGGCTCAGATATTGAACCAATCAACATCCAAGGATTAATTAGTTCAAACAAAAACTTTTATTATGCTAGAACAACAGTTGCACATCCTAATCATCTAAAAGAATGCATAAAAAAAGCAATAAAATACAAAGGTTTTAGTTTTGTTGATATAATCACACCATGCATTACAAACTTTGGAAGAAGAATTGGTTTTAAAGATACAAGTGCAATGTTAAAATCATACAAAAAATATTACAAAATATCAAAAAAGAATAATGGATTAAAAAAGAATGAAATAGGTATCCATTACAAAAAATAAAACAAGAAAATGATAAAGAAAATTGTTATAAGTGGAATTGGAGGACAAGGAATTAAACTTATCACACATATCCTAGGAATAGTGCTTGTAGAATTGGGATTTAATGTTTCTATTGACTATGATTATGACTCTGCTGTCCACGGTGGAAAAATGGTTGCAATGTTAATCTATTCAGATAAAAAGATTAAAAATCCCATTGTTGAAGAAGCAGACATATTATTATGGTTATCTGAAAAAGGAGATAAATATGTTGCAAGAAGGATTGTATGTGATGAAGGATTAGGTGGAAAGAATGACACAGAAATTGAGATTCCATTCACAAAATTATCACTAGAAAATTTTAAAACAAAAAACATGACTAATATGGTTGCATTAGGAAAATTACTAAGCATTATTGGAATTGACATAAATCATGTCCATCTAAAAGAACACCTACCTAAAAAGTTTAGAAAACAAGACTTTGATGCAATCAAACTAGGATTTACCTATAGAGACGATGCTCATTATATTAAAAAGAAGAAAGAAAAATGAGATTAAAAGAATACGAAGGAAAAGAGATATTCAAAAAATATAAAATTAATATCCCTAAAGGAATTATTATTAATAGTTTAACTAATCTCAACAAACCATTAATAAAAAAATTCATAAAAAGCATCAAAACCAAAAAAATAGTAGTAAAAGCAGAAGTGATGGTAGGAAGCAGAAAAAAATATGGTGGAATTTTCATATGCAAGAAAGAAGAACTACAAAAATGTTGTAAAGATTTATTCAAAAGAGAAGTAAGAGGATTTAAAGTTAAAGAAATATTAATTGAAGAATACACTAATATAAAACAAGAGTATTACCTCTCATTAACTATCAATAAAGATAAAGCATGTTTAGAAATCCTATTCTCAAGAAAAGGAGGAATAGATATTGAAAAACTATCTAAAGACCATCCTTCTGAAATAAAAAAAATTTACTTAAAAGATATTAACACAATAACAACTATTGACTTAATAAAATTAGATACAAAATTATTAAGAATACACCATAAAAAAGAAATAATACAATTAATAAAAAAATTACATAAAATCATGATATGTTATGATACTGAACTTGTTGAAATAAACCCATTAGCATTAACAGATAAAGGATTAATTGCTTTAGATTCAAAAATAATAATTGATGAAAATTCATTGTATAGACATAAGGATTTAGCTAATAGTAAAATCCATAGAATGACTGAACTTGAGAAAAAAGCATATTTTAATGATTTACACTATGTAGATTTAGAAGGTGATATTGGAATAATTGGTAATGGTGCAGGACTTGTAATGTCAACAATTGATATGATTAATTATTATAAAGGAAAAGCTGCAAACTTCTTAGATGCGCCGGGTGGGACAAGTAAAGAAGCCATGAAAAAATCACTTGAAATAGTATTAAAGAAAAAAGGAATTAAAGGATTATTAATTAACATATTTGGTGGAATAACTAAGTGTGACAAAGTTGCAGAAGCAATAATAGAATACAATAAGAAAAATAAGATCAAGATTCCTATTGTAGCTAGAATCATTGGTACTAATGAAAAAATAGCTAGAAAAATGTTAAAAACAAAAAAGTTTGCAGTGTATAAAGAAATGGACAAAGCAGTTAAAGCAATAATCAAAAAAACAAATCAAGGAAAAATAAGATGAGTATAATAATCAACAAAAACACAAAAGCAATTATCCAAGGAATAACTGGACACCATGGTAGTTTCCATACTAAAGTAATGTTAGATTATGGAACAAAAATAATTGCAGGAGTTACACCAAACAAAGGAGGACTAAAAGTACATGGACTACCTGTGTTTGGAAGTGTTAATGAAGCAATAATGTATTCCAAAAAAGAAGGACACAAGATTGAATGGTCAATGCTATTTGTTCCTGCCCTTAATGCAAAAGAAGCAGCACATGAAGCACTACAAAATGGATTAAATATAATTATTTTAACAGAACATATTCCAATTTACGATGTTCTTGAGATCATAAATTATGCTAAAAAGAAGAAAAGGATCGTAATTGGTCCAAACTCTCCTGGTCTTATTAATCCTGGAGAATGTAAACTAGGAATTATGCCACATAAAATATTTACAAAAAATAAAGAAAACAAAAAGATTGGTGTTGTTTCAAGAAGTGGAACATTAACATATGAAATAGTAAATGAATTAACAAAAGCAGGTTATGGTCAAAGTACGTGCATTGGTATTGGTGGTGATCCTATATTAGGCACAGATTTTATTGATATTCTTAAACAATTTGAACAAGATAAAGAAACAAAACAAATTGTTATGGTTGGAGAAATTGGTGGAGATGCAGAAGAAAAAGCTGCCAAATTCATTAAAAAGAATATTAAAAAGAAAGTTGTAGCTTATATCGCAGGAAAGTGTGCTCCAAAAGGTAAAAGAATGGGACATGCTGGTGCCATTATATCAGGAACAGAAGGTACATATGAAGCAAAGATAAAAGCATTAGTAAAATCAAGAGTAGAAGTTGCAGAACATCCTTCTGAAATTATTAGACTACTAAATAAATAATAAAGATGATAACATTGAAAAACAAGATAATAAAGATATTTACAATAATATGTATAATTACATTAATCCTAACTTTAATATCATGTAAAAAAGAAACAAGAGAAAATACTGAAACAATAAATGAACAAAAATTTATAACAGATATTACATGATGATATTGATGATCAAAATCTAATATTAATTGGAACACCATGTGATAATCCATTAATAATGGAAGTATTAAAATTAAATGAATATGAAGATTTTACAATTGGTGGAATCATCATGCTTACTCAATATGAAGATATAAACATAATCATCGTCTCAGGTAGTGATAGCACATACACTGAAATAGCTGCAAAGTATTTAAGTGAATATGAAGATAATGATATGTTAGGAAAAGAAATATATGTTTATAGTTAATATAAAAAATAAAGAAATAAAACAAAATTATATTTATCTTCTTTTCTTTGTTTTTCTTTTTGGCTTCTTCTTTGCTACTTTTCTCTTAACTACTCTCTTTTTTGTTACTTTTCTTGCCTTTGGTCGAGCTTTTTTAGTTTTACAGCAACTACATTTCATCTTACAAAATTCTAATGTAGCCGGTATTGTCATTAACAATCCTAAAACAACAAATACCCATATTAATTTACACAAGTATTCTGCTAACCAAATACCTAATCCAAATATTATTAACATCTTACCAGAAATAGCTAAAATAACTTTCCAATAAGTCATAGTTTTAAAACATTTCTCATGCCATTTTAAAAACTTACACATGAAAATCACCTCATTTTAATAATTAATTTAAAAACAGGTATATAAATCTTTGTAAAAATTAAGAAAAAAGTAATAAAAAAATAAAATAAATTTATTCTAAACAAGCTCCATCTTCACATCCATTTGGACATTCAAATGTTAGCCTGACTTTTTCATCGCCTTCACAAACCATTTCATAAAGTCTGTTTACATAAACATCACTTCTACTACAAGTGTCATCATCATGTCCACCTTCTGGATTATAAGCTTCTCCTTTAACATAATAGTTTGCTCCACCATCAGTATCAACACAGTTACCAGATGCTTTAGCTTCTTCTTTAACAGCAATAGGATCTTCTACTTCCATCACTTCAAAAACTTCTTCTGGTTCTTCTACTACTGGTGCTGGCTCTGGTACCACAACTGGTTCTGGTTCTACAACAACTTCTTCATCACTTCCCCAGCATCCTGTAAGTGAAAACATTAAAACAATAACCACCATTAGTGCTAATATTCTTTTCATACTATCCCTCCATCTTTTTTTTATGGTTAACATAATACCTTACTAAAAAGTATTATATATACTTTACAAAGTAAAGTCCTATAATCTCGACAAAGTCGGGATTATATATATTTTAGAGGTCTCTATATTTAAAATTATCGGTATTTTAACTATTTTTTAGCAATAAATATGTTTATAGAAAACATCCGGAAAAACTCGGGAATAGTAACAAAGATAAGTAAAAAACATCCGGATATTCTTAGATCAACTTTAAAAAGAATTCTTCATTAAGAAAAATATGATATATGAATTAATTATTGCTATAATTTTCGGTGTTTTTTGTGGAATCATAACTGGTTTAATACCAGGAATACATATAAACCTAATATCACTCCTTCTTCTATCATTATCTCCTATACTATTAAATTACACCAATCCTATTATCTTATCTGTATTTATTATATCAATGTCAACAACTCACTCATTCCTTGACTTTATTCCATCTGTATTCTTAGGTGCCCCTGATGCAGACACTGCATTGTCAATATTACCAGGACATAAATTATTATTAGAAGGAAAAGCCTTTGAAGCAATCAAATTAACAGTCATAGGTAGTTTAGGTGCACTTATTTTAGCAATAGTAATGATACCTATAACAATCACAATATTTCCTTTAATATATCTAAGACTTAAAGATTACATTGGTTATTTACTCATTTTCATTATGTTATTTATGATCTTGAAAGACAAAAAAAGAAAATGGAACTTTGTTGTATTTTTATTAAGTGGAGTTTTAGGATTAATTGTTCTTAACATGCCAAACTTAAACAATCCTTTATTTGCAATGTTAAGTGGATTATTTGGAGTAAGTATGTTAGTAATTAGTATTAAAGATAAGGTAAACATCCCAGAACAAAGTTTTGAAGAAAATATTATTGTTGATAAAAAAACAACATTTAAAGCATTATTAGCAAGTACATTAGCTGGTTCTTTAACTGGTTTTTTCCCTGGACTTGGAGCAGCACAAGGAGCTGTGATTGCACAACAATTTACAAAAGAGGTTGGTGATTATGGATTTATGATATTAGTTGGAGGTATAAATACAGTAAACTTTGTTCTTAGTTTAATAACACTTTACACAATAGATAAAGCAAGGAATGGAGCAGTTATTGTAGTTAGTGAACTTATTGAATCAATTGGGTTAAATAGAGTAATATTAATGATCTTTATCTGTTCTGCATTAATCACAGGAGGGATAGCAACATTCCTTGCACTAAAAATTACAAAGATATTTGCAAAAATAATTGTTAAAGTAAACTATCAAATATTAATATTAAGTATCCTTTCATTAATAATAGGATTAACTTTCTATTTCTCAAGTTGGATTGGATTAATAATATTATTCACATCAACAATGATAGGAATAATACCAGCAGAATTAGGTGTTGGTAGGAATCATGCAATGGGATGTTTGATTTTACCTGTTATAATATATTTGACTTTATAACAAGTACCAATAAACAACAATTCCAATAATTATTACAACAGCTAAAATAGCCATTATTTCAAGAAATATCTTATTTCTTTTTCTTCTCTCTTCAAGTTCAGAATAATGTTTCTTTAATCCTTCTTTAAAATCTCTTGTAGAATCAGTATCTGTATTCCTGATTCTATCCATATCCTCTTTACTATATTCAAAATCAACTGTCCCACCAGTATTTACTCTTTCTGCCATCTTACCTTAAATGTATTTCAACAACATCCTTATCCTTCAACCTATGTTTTAATTTTAACAATTTTTGACCATCAAACTTAACAGACTTACCCCATATTCTTGCAAACCTAAACTTAGTAACAAAATCTTTATGTAATTTAACACACATTGTTCTCAATGTAGCTCCTTCCTGTAAGATTAAAGGGACACCCATATCAGCTTTCTTCCTAACTTCTTTACAATAAACTCTAATAAATCTTAACTTATTAAAAACCATATCTTTCAATTCTTCTAAATTAATTTCTTGATCTGCAGAGATACAAACATCTGGTTTTATCTCCTTTTTTAACTCTTCCAACCTTTTTTCATCAACAAGATCCATTTTATTTAATATGATCATACCTGGAATATATCTCTTATTTCCTTCAATTACATCAATTAATCCATCTGCATCTATCTTTGATCTAATTGTTATATCAGCATTATTTATTCTAAATTCTTTAAGTATAGATTTAACAGTTGCATCCTTCAAATCAGGTAATAATACTGTTTTCCCAACTCTTACTCCACCCCTTGCAGTTTTCCTAATCCTAACATCTGGTTTTCTTTTATTAACTCTAACATTTGAATCATAAACTTCTTTTTGTAAAACACTCAAAGCTTCAGGTCTTGTAACATCAACCATAAACATAATAAGATCAGCATTATATAAACAAGACAATACTTCTTTTCCTCTTCCTCTTCCCATTGCTGCACCATGTACAATACCTGGAACATCTAAAATTTGAATCTTAGACTCTTTATGTTCTAATACACCTGGAACAACATCTAATGTAGTAAACTCATATGCACCTACTGGAGAATTTGCACCAGTGATTGCATTCAATAAAGTAGACTTACCTGAAGATGGAAAACCAACCATTATAACAGTAGCATCTCCACTCCTTCTAACAGAATAACCTTCTTGTTTACCCTTTCCAGAACTCCGTTTAACCTCTTTATCTTTAAGCTGAGCAATCTTTGCCTTTACTAAACCAATATGATGCTGTGTTTTCTTATTATATTTAGTCTTCTTCAGCTCATCTTCAAATTCCTTAATCTTCTCATAATAGTTTGCCATTTTTGTATTAATAAAAGAAATTTCAATCAAGATTTATAAGTATTGCGGAGAAAAAGAACAAATTCAATCAATATTCTCATCTGAGTTATAGTCTAGTCCAACCTCAACCTTACTAACTAGAATGTTTTTTGAAGATGCTTTTGAATATCTTTCTGTTTTTTCTTTAAAATAATACACATTAGTTGCCTTATCAAAAATACTATTATTATATCCTAATATTTTAATAAATTCTTTAGATACCTTTTTCATAATATGCTTATATTTCTCATTCATAATAAAGTCAATCTCTAACATCTCTGCATCCCTAATATAAACAACATTCTTCTCTTTTTCATGATTAACACATACAATCCACTTCTCAACATTATAATCCTTAAAAACCCTATTTATATTTAATTTGATGCCTTTCCTTTGTTCAAGTTTTATCTTTGTTAACTCATGATTCGTTAATAACTTATCTCTCATAAGTGTTTCAATTAATGCTTCTGCTTTATCTCTGGTTGTAGTAAAGAATTCTTCAGTATAATTTAAGCTAGTATCATTATAATATGTTCTAAAAATCTCCCATTTTTTACTCTCAGAATCAACATTTTTCCTTGCTTCAATCCTAACATTAAACTCCTTAAACTTTCTTTCATGACAAAGCAAGTCATCCGAATCAACAGTATTCTCCCACATAATAACATAGTAGTAATTAATAGTATATATACTTTACGGCAGTAAAGTCTTATAATGCCAGACGACTTTGGAGTAGGCATTATATATAGTTTACTAAAAAGAAAAATGTCGAGAGAATAATAAGAAAATAATTAAGATAATTATCGACTTGAATCTGCTTGTCTTTCCAACTCATTCTTTTTAGAAACTGCTAATGAGTTTGGACTTAAATTATAAGCATTAATAATTTCATCTGCTAAACAATCAACTTCTTTTTTCTTAGAATTAAAAGCTTTATGATATGCACCCTGTACAAAATATCTTAATACAATGTCAATTCTTCTCTGTGGTGCAACTTCAACTGCTTTAGGATATCTTGCTCCACCATATTCAATTGCAATTATTTCTTCTCTTGGTGCAGCATTTTCAAGTGCTTTAATAAAAACTTCAACAGGATTCTTCTTTGTTCTTTTCTCAATAAGATCAAATGTTTGTTCAATTGCATCACATGCCTTATTTGCCTTACCAGTACAATGCCCTGAAGATTTAAAGTGTTTCTTAGACTTGTGCCCAGGAACCATGAATTTATTAATTAATCTTTCAACTACATTAATCTTTGATTTATGAAATCTATTACCTGCATATCTTGCACCTGTTTTTGGTACTAATACTGGTTTTAAATTAACATAACCCTTTAATCCTGGATCATCTACACCAATGCCATCCATTGACCATTTATTAAACAATTTTAATCCTGCCATTATATTTAATCACCTATTAATTAAAAACTTATTTTCTAGCTTTTTCTAATTTCCCTCTTAATAATGCATTTAATGATTGATCATTAACTTTAAGAACTTGCCATCTAACCCCTGGAATGTCTCCTTTAGATCTTCCTTTGTTACCGCCAATACATTCAATCATAACTTCATCGTGTTCATCAACAAGCTTAGTTGCTCCATCACCAGGTAAAAATGCAGTTACCTGCTTACCATTCTTAATAAGCTGTACTCTAACACACTTCCTCATTGCTGAATTTGGCTGTTTAGCTTCTAATTGAAGCTTTTGTAAAACAATACCTTTAGCTTGAGAAGATCCACCCAAAGGATCTGATTTTTTCTTTAAATTTAAGATTCTCTTAACAAAATTCTTACAATTCCATTTAAATTTAGCTCTCCTATTATCAAGCTTTTTAGCCGCATTTATTCCTTTTGATTTCTTTGCCATTGTTATTTCCCTTATAAAAGCCTATATGACCTTAATTTCGTTAATACTGAAGTATCTCTTGACTATTGTCTCAGTATTCCGTAAGTTCTGGGCATTTCTCCCAATTAATAAACTTTTTGTTTTTGAATCATTAGGAGTAATAGAAACCACTCCTTCTTCCTCAATTATCTCCCTTACTGCTAAAGGATAAATTATATTCTTAATAAAAGTAAGTAAATTCTCACTATATCCTACTATCTTAATCCTCTTTTTTAATCTATTTTCAATTGTCCTAACATTAGAAGCTTTTTTTCCTACTGCTTTACCAATATCCAATTCATTTACTATAAAAGTTAAAAGACCATTATTATCCACAAAACAATCTTTAACATTAGTTCTAGTAATCTTTGCAAAAATATTCATATATCCAATCAATTCTACATTAAGTTTTCTTCGTTGTTGAGACATTTTTTAACCTATTTAAGTTGTCCTAAAACTGCTACAGAAAAAGGTTTTTTACAAAGTGTTCCTAATTCATCATTAGGATAATTTAATTCAACAACCTTAGTACTATTAATTTCTGCGTATTTAATAATATCTTGTTTTAGTCCAACCGGACTGTTTGAAGCCATGTAAACTACACTTAAATTACCTAACTTAAGATTTTTTAATGTTAGATCTGCTCCCAACAATATCTTTTTTGATAATAACCCTTTTTTAATCTCTTCAATATCTTTATCAACAAATGTTTTCTTTGCCATTTACTTTTTCACCTTTGTAATTAATCCTGGTAAACCTGTCCCAACAGGTACTGGTTGATTCAACATTACATTTTCAACAACACTACTCAATGGATCAACTTCACCAACTTGAGCAGCTGCAATAATATGTCTTATTGGTGTTTCGAATGATGCCCTTGCTAAAACACTAGATTTATCATTAACAACACCATATCTTGTTATTCCTTTTATTTCTCCAGATACACACATTGTATCTGCTGCTAACATAATATGCCTAACATCAATGTTTAAACCTTGTGAATTTATAACTTTCAAAATTTCATTAATAATATGTTGTCTTGCTGCTTCAACCCCTAAAACTGCTCTGATTTCTTTAATATCATTACTAAATGTTCTTGAAGCATCAACATATTCTAATGCAAGAACATCCTTAAGATTATTTCCAGCAGAAATAATAACATATTCTCCTTTTTTATTCACAGGTAAAACCTGTTCAATCTTCTTAACTCCTGAAATATATAATGCTTTTAATTTTTCTTTTAATTTGTAAATATCATTAATATTATCATCTTTCCCTCTCACTTTAATTGAAATAATATCATCATTCAATTTTACTGTGAATCCTTTTAATGAAGTATCAACAATCTTTGATACCTTTGCTACAGTTAAGTTTAGTGAGGTAATCTTTTCTTTATTTAATGTAATTTCAATTCTTGATTCCATAATATTAATAGAAATTTCATTAATAACTTCATTAAGTTTTGTTTCTTTAATTAACCCAGCAATAGTCTTAATATCTTTTCCTTTACGATACGGATCTTTAAGATAAATCTCCATCATTGGTGTTGACAAAGATGAAGAACCGTCAAGAATTTCAATAATTCTTGGTAACCCTGTTGTAACATTCATCTCTGCAACTCCTGCGAAATGGAATGTATTCAAAGTCATCTGTGTACCTGGTTCACCAATTGACTCTGCTGCAACTAAACCAACAGATTCACCTGGTTGAATCAACATAAATTCATAATCTTCAACTGCCTTTTGTAATACCTTCTTAAGTTTTGCGTCAGTAAGCTTACTTCCTTTAGCTCCTTCTTTAATGTCCTCAATTACTTTCTTAGGCAATTTATTTTCAAATCCTTTGTATATATCAGCCATTATTAATACCCTCATAATATTTTATTAAATTTCATTATACTGAATTAATTATTGATTTAACATTCAGCTTACCATTCTCACTTTTTGATACATCAATTTTATCTTCACCATACTCAAACTGTACAATTCTTCTTGATGCATCTCTAACAGTATTATCATATTCAACTTTTAAATCTTGTAAAGCATTTGAAAGTCTTCTATAAAGATAACCAGACTTAGGTGTTCTAAGTGCTGTATCCATCAGTGAATCCCTTCCAGTCATTGCTGCAAAGAAAAACTCAGTAGGTGTCATCCCTGACTTAAAGCTATTCTTAATAAATCCTCTTGCACCTGGACTTAAATCGCCTTTATTAAAAGATGACAATGTTCTATTTTTATATCCTTTGTTAATCCTATTTCCCCTCATCGCTTGCTGACCTACACATGCTGCCATCTGAGCTAAATTAAGGTGACTACCTTTTGCTCCAGATTTAGACATAACTAAAGTATGTGTTTCTATAGTTGAATAGTCTGCAACAATCTTACCAGTCTCATTTCTTGCAAGATTTAATCTTTCTAAGATCTTTAATTCTAATGTTTCTTCTACACTCCTCCCTGGAAATGCTTCAAGTTCTCCTTTATCATACAACGAAATTAACTCATCAACCTCTTTATAAGATTGATCTAATGCATCTCTTATTTTTTCTCTAGCTGATTTAGGAAGATCTGAATCTGAGATTGGTACAGTAAATCCAAATTTTAAAAGAACTTCAATACCTAATCTAAATATTTGCCCTAAAACATCAATTGTTTTTTCAGCACCATATTGTTTATGTAAAACTCTTAATAAAATACCTGAACCACTTCCAAGATTAGCTTTATCCATAATGCCTTTAACTAATTTTCCTTTCTTAATCTCAACAATCGCATCATTTGCATCATCTTTCTTCTTATCTCCTGAATAAGATTTAGTATAACCTAAAAAATTTAAGTCATCTGGTAACACTACACTAAAAATTTCTTTACCTGTAACTGTTTTCTTATTAGATAATTTTCCTGCTTGAGGGATTCTTGCTGCTAATAATAATTCAACTGCTTCATCTCTTGGAATATCAAGAGATTTTGTAAGTAAATAATTACCTGAAATCGAATCTTGTACACAACCAATAATACTTAACCCATACCTAGGAGAAATAATTTGAGTTTGTACTTGCATTAAAATTTCTGCTTCTGCTCTTGCTTCTTCTGTTTGTGGAATATGAAGATTCATCTCGTCTCCATCAAAATCAGCATTATAAGGAGCACATACTGCAGGATTTAATCTTAATGTCCTATTAGGTAATACTTTAACTAAATGAGACATCATTGACATCCTGTGTAATGATGGTTGTCTGTTAAATAAAGCAATATCACCATTTAACAAGTGTCTCTCAACAGTATAACCTGGTTGAATTTCTTCCAGAATCTGCTCTTTCATATCATCTGTAATCTTTTTCTTTTTACCATCTGGTCTAACAACATAATTTGCTCCAGGATATGTAACAGAACCATTCTCAATAAATTTCTTAAGATATTCAATATTCCAATCTCTAACTTTCTCAGGGACTGTTAAATTCATTGCAATTTTAAGTGGAACTCCGACTTCATTCATACTTAACATTGGATCTGGACTAATAACTGTTCTTGCACTAAAGTTAACTCTCTTACCTGCTAGATTATGTCTAATCCTCCCTTCTTTACTTTTTATTCTAGTAGTAATTGTCTTTAGTGGTTGACCAGATCTATGTCTTGCAGGAGGTAGTTGTGCGACAGCATTATCAAAAAATGTTGTAACATGATATTGTAATAAATCCCACAAATCTTCAATAATAATTTCAGGCGCACCTGCATTAATATTCTCAAATAATCTTTGATTAATTCTAACAATATCCCCTAATTTATGAGTAAGATCATCTTCACTTCTTTCACCACTTTCCAAAGTAATACTTGGCCTCATGGTTACTGGAGGAATTGGCAGAACTGTAAGAACTGACCACTCTGGTCTCATTGCTTTAGGATTAATACCAAAAACAACACAATCCTCGTCAGGAATTTTCTCAAGTCTTGCCCTAATTTCAATTGGAGTAATCCTTTTTTCATTCTCTAATATTGTTGTTGGTTTTTCTAAAGCAACCTTCATTTGTCGACTTTTACAATGAGGACATTTGTTTATTGTTTTAAGAGATGCAATAATCTCTTTAACTTTCATTCTTCTTAACTTCAAATCAGAATCATCTTCAATTTGATTAAGTAATTCAGTATATTTAGATATTTTATTTTTTGGAATTAAAACTTTACCACATTCTCTACATGTACATCTTAATAGATTTAAAACTAGATCAATAAATTTAATATGAATAACAGGTCTAGCTAATTCAATATAACCAAAATGTCCAGGACATTCTTTTAATTTACAGCCACATGTTTTACATGTAAGACCTGGATCAATAACTCCAAGTCTAATGTCCATTAATCCACCATCAACAGGATAACCTTCTTTATCATACAACTCAGGTGTAACAATCTTCGCTGTAGCCATCTTTTTCAAGACTTTTGGACTCAACACACCAAATGTAATGTTTTTTACTTGCTTGTATACGTAATTTTCCATTTTTTATCCTCTTCATACCTAGTATTTATTTCTTAAATCTAATTTTGGATAAACACATAAACTCTTTAATTCATCCATCATTAACTTAAATGCATAAGCTAATTCAACATTAAAAATCTCAACATTATCACCACAAACAGGACAATAAAGTTTCTTTCTAAAATCATCATTAATTGCAACCATCCCACATACACTACATACTGGAAGAATTGTTTTATCAGAATCAAATCTTTCCTTTAATAATAGACTTGCTCCGTGAGCAACAAGAGTATCTTTCTCCATCTCTCCTAATCTTAATCCACCCTCTTTAGCTCTTCCTTCTGTTGGTTGTCTTGTCAATAATTGAACAGGACCCCTACCTCTTGAATGCATTTTGTTTGCAACCATATGCTTCAATTTCAAATAATACATATTTCCAACATAAATCTTAGCTTCAAGTTGTTCTCCAGTTAATCCATTATACATTGTTTCAGTTCCATTCTCTCTGAAACCCAAGGACAATAATTCTTTTCTTAATTCTGGTTCTGGTTCTGTATCAAAAGTAGTACCATCAATATGTCTACCAGATAATGCTCCAACCTTTCCACCAACTAATTCAATTAGGTGTGAAATTGTCATTCTTGATGGAATACCATGTGGTGAAAAAATAATGTCAGGCATAATTCCTTTTGAAGAAAATGGCATATCTGTATGATTAACAATTAATCCAACTACTCCTTTCTGTCCATGCCTTGAAGTAAACTTATCTCCAACTTCAGGAATTCTTGCATCTCTTAATCTAACTTGAACTAATTTATTTCCTTCTTCATTTTCTGTAATTAAAACAAAATCAACCACTCCTTTTTCACCATGCTTTAATGCAACAGATGATTCCCTTCTCAATGATGATGTTAAATTATATTCATCAAGGCTGCTCAAGAATCTTGGAGGTGATGTTTTTCCAATAATAACATCTTCTTCACTAACTGATGCTTCAGGATAAATAATCCCATCATCTTCTAATAACCTATAATCTTTCTCACTTTTATAACCTTTAACTTCTTTATCAGGAACACCAACTTGATCAATCAATCCACCAGAATATCTAAGTTCTTCTGAAGAACAAGGTCTATAATAAGTTGATCTTGCCAATCCTCTCTCGACAGAACCTTTATTCAATATAATTGCATCTTCCATGTTATACCCTTTATAACTCATAATTGCAACAACAATATTTTGTCCTGCAGGATGCTTTCCATAATCAACAATATCATGCATCATTGATCTACAAATTGGAACTTGTGGTGATGTTAACACATTAACATCCATATCCATTCTGATTAAGTAATTAGAAATATACAAACCTAATGATTGCTTTTGGTTCTTACTACCTGCATTTAATCTTGTTGACTGATTAAAGTTCCCAAATGGAACAAGTGAAGAACACAATCCAAGAATAGCTAATGGTGCAATCTCCAAATGAGTATGCTTTGGTGTAACATCTTCACCTCTAAAAGCTACTAATGCTGTTTCTTCTTCAAGAGCATCAATATATTCAATAACTCCTTGCTTAATTAAATCTGACCAATTAATTTCATTCTTTTCTAATTGTGCAATATGTTTTTCAGTTAACAAAGGTTTACCATCTTTAATTATAATCAATGGTCTTCTTAATCTTCCTTTCCCTGCTTCAACATATATTTGATTTGTTTGTTCATCATGAAAGATGTTAAGATTATTTGTAACCTTATTTTTCCTTCTTTCAACTAAAATATGATCCACAAATTCTGTTGGGTTCTCGACATTTCCTACAAATTTTCCGTTTAAATATACTTCTGACATTTTGCATTACCTTTATTTTAATGTATTTAATCCTAAAGACAATAAGGTCTTAAGAATTTCATCTTCTTCTGATTCAAAAGAAACTTCTGATAATAAAGCAAGATTCTTTCTCAATCCAATATTTGTTCCTTCTGGTGTTTCAATAGGACATAATCTTCCTAAATGAGTACAATGAAGTTCTCTTGCATCAAAGTTTTCTTGAGTAGCTGACAATGGTGAAACAACCCTTTGTAAATGACTTAATGTTTCTAAGAAATTAATCCTTTGAATTCTCTGACTAACTCCCTTTCTTCCACCAACCCAATTACCTGTTGCCATTGAGCTATAAAGTCTAGATGTTAACAATTTATCTCTAATTACTACTTTAATTGAAGGGAACTTTCCTCTCTTTACAATTCTCTGAAAATTATACAACATATCTCCAATCAAAACTTTAAGATTTGTCTGGAAAAGTTCACCTAATAAGTCTCCACTCATTTTTAATCTTTTATTCAAATAATGATCCTTATCATCTAATGGCAAATCTCCTTTTTCAACCATAATAAATTTCTTAACAAACTTACTAATGTTTTGTGCCTTGTTGATTCTATCTTTTGCATCTGTTCCAAGATGAGGACATAAATACCTGTCTAAAATTTCTCTCATTCTTTCAATCCTAATATCTTTTGCCTGTGTGATTCCAATTTTCTTTGCAATATAATCTAATGCTTCGTTCTCTGATTTAATATCAACAAACTCATAAAGATTAATCAATACAGTATCATAATCAATGTCACCACAAATTGTCTTCATAATCTCTTCATCTTTTGTTAATCCTAATGCTTTAATTATTGGAATAATTGGTATTCTTTTAACTCTTGTAAAAGTTAAATAAAACAATCCATCTTTCAATTTTTCAATTGTATGAGGAATTTTATAAGATCCACTTTCTGAGAACAATTTACCAATAAAAGGACTTGGTCCTGTTTTTTGTTTATTAACTAAAAACTTATTAGGTGAAAGATCTTCAATATTAATCAAAACTCTCTCAGTACCATTCACAATAAAGTATCCTCCTAAATCATCAGCATCTTCACCTTTCTCAATTAATTCTTCTCTTGTTAAATTATGAAGATGACAATATTTAGATCTCAACATAATTGGTAAACAACCTATTTGTGTTGTAAATGATTCTCTTTGAATACCATTAATATGTGCACTAACCTCAATATAAACAGGAGCTGAATAACTAATTTTTCTTAGTCTTGCCTCCATAGGATAAATTGGTCTTTTTGATCCGTCTGCTTCTGTAATCTCTGGTTTAGTAACCCATATCCTATCAAATCTAATCTTAAATTCATCAATGTTATGTGGAATAATTGTTGGTTCAATATTCCTATTTTCTTCAATAATCTTTTGTAATAAAACATCAACAAAATTGTTAAAAGATTCAATATCTGACGCTACAAAAGAATGTTCTTCAAAATACTTTTTTATCAATACTTCTGAGTTTTTATCCATCAATAACACACCTGTAATAAGTTGATTCACCTGCAGTTGGACTAATTCTTAAGATTTTTACAACATCTCCTTCTTTTGCTTTTAAGTCAATAATTGCAGGATCCTTCATATTAATTTTAGGAAGTTCAACAACAGTAATACTGTATTTTTCAAACAATTCCTTTTTTTGTTTTTCATTAAGAAGGACATGCTTAGGAACAAGAAAATGAGAAGACACATCAATTTTATTTTTTTTAGCAGCCATATTATAATCTTCCTCCGTTTGTTTTTATTTAAATAATGGGCCGTACGAGATTCGAACTCGCGACACCTGCATCACTTTCAACTGGTTGAAAGTTCCAGTCTTTGTTAAAAGTGCAGTGCTCTTTCCTGCCGATAAAGCTTTGAATACTTACAAAGTACCAGGCTGAGCTAACGGCCCATTGAATGGAAAAACGCCCTGGCCGGGACTTTCAGAGGATATCCACACAGGAAATCCTTATTCGAACCCGAGTCGAAGCCTCGACAGGGCTTCATGATAGGCCGAGCTACACTACCAGGGCATGGGCTTAAACAAGCCTAAATTGACGCTCTAGAGGTCTAACTAGTACATAAATACCGTAATCACTCCCCAGAACGACTGTCAGCCAACATTATCATAGCATAGTTTTCTTTGAACCCATTTATAAAGCTATCGGAAAATATACTGATATTTTAGTATTTTCCACCATATATCATATATTACACAAAAAATTCATGAAAAATATGAAAATCCATCTATCAAAACAAATATATAGTAATTATTAATAACAAAAATCATGAAAGATACCTTAACATTATGGGATATTGATGGAAACCTAGTTAATGTATACAAATTTCACACCCCCAGTTATCAAAAAGGTATTGAAACCGTCTTTAATGTAACACTTTCTCTTGAAGAAATTGAAAAAAACTATGGAAAACCATCTAATGAAGTCATTGCAATTCCATTAAGAAAAAAAGGGATAAAAGAAGAAGTAATCCAACAAGGATTAAATAAAGTCTGGAAAATATATTCAAACAACCTATTAAAAGGAATAAAAGAATCAAACAATGATGTTATACTCCCTGGTGTAAGTAAATTATTAGATGAAATAAAAAATAAAAACATTCCAATGGGAATTGTAACAGGAAATATAAAAAAAGCAGGAGAAGCAATAATCAAAGCTACGGATTTAGAACATTATTTTGATAAAAGAATAAATAATTATGCAGAGAATGTTAAAAACAGAACAGAAATTGTATCAAATGCAATCAAAGCTGCAAAAGAAAACAATATAATTACAGAAAATGCTAAAATATTTGTCTTTGGAGACACCCCATCTGATATTAAAGCGGCAAAAGAAAATAATTGCATAAGCATTGCAGTAATTAAAAATTCAAATACACAAAACAGTTCACCAGGTGGAGATAGTTATAATCAAAGAAAAGCACAATTAATTAAAGCAAAACCAGATTACTTATTTGATGATTATACAAATACAAACAAAGTTCTTGAAATTCTAAACTAGCTCAATGCAACATCCATAACATCACTTAGCTTCTTAATATCAATAATTAAATCATCAACCACATTCCTAGCAATCTTATCAATATTAATCTTAATAACAACATGGTCTTTCTTTGCCTTTGTGTTTATCGCAGTTAAATTAATTCTATGCTTAACAAAAACATTCAATATCTCAGACATTAACCCTAACCTATCTCCTATAGAAATAACAATTAAATATTGTTCCTTTGTTCTTCTTACTTTCCATTTAATTTTAATTTCTTTATTCTTATCTAAAGTATAAATATTAGGACAGGTCTTTTTATGAACAGTAATTTTCTTATCTTTTGTAAAAAATGCTACAATTTCTTCCCCATACCTTGGATTACAACATTTTGAAAATTTAACCTGACCTTTTTTCTTTCCTTCAATTATAATTTGATCAACAACCTTTTCTTCAGATGCCTGTATCATTTCTTTTCTTAATCTTCCCTTTTTAGGATCTAATTCCGATTTTATATTTAATGCTGCTCTTATCTTATTTCTTGCTTTCCCTGTCTTAACAAATTTCAACCATTGTCTTGAAGGTTTAGCATTTTTCTGTGTGATTATCTCAATAATATCCCCTGACTTTAATTCAGTATCCAAAGGAACCATTTTATTATTAATCTTTGTTGATGAACATTGTTTACCTACATTACTATGAACAGCATAAGCAAAATCAATAGGTGATGATCCTACAGGTAATGAAATTGGATCTCCTTTTGGTGTAAAGACAACAATCTCGTCGTGGAATAAATCTATTTTAAACGATTCAATAAAGTCTTTTGCATCATCTGATCCTCTTTTCCAATCTAAAACTTGCTTTAACCAAGAAATTCTTTTATCAAACTGTTTATCTCTCTCAGTACCTTGATATTTCCAATGAGCTGCAACACCAACTTCAGCCATCTGATGCATATCTTCTGTCCTAATTTGTACTTCTAATTTTCTCCCATCTTTTGTGATAACAGTAGTATGTAAACTCTGGTAACCATTAGCTTTTGGAACAGAGATATAATCTTTAAACCTATGTGGTAAAGGTCTCCATAAATCATGAACAACACCTAGTGCACCATAACATTCAGGAATTGTTTGAGTAATTATCCTTACTGCAATTAAATCATAAATCTCATCAATATCAAGATTCTTTTTCTGCATTTTTTTATATATACTTAAGAAATATTTTGCTCTTCCATAAATTTCTGCAGTAATATTTTTTTCTTTTAATTTTTTGTTAATTAATTTAATAATTTCTTTTGTTGTTTTTTCTCTTTCTTGCCTTTTCCCACTAATGTTATCTGCAAGAAATCTATATACGTCTGGTTTAAGATATCTTAAAGATAAATCTTCTAATTCTCCTTTCATATTCCACATTCCAAGTTTATGTGCAATAGGAGCATAAATCTCTAAAGTTTCAGTTGCAATTCTTTTTTGTTTATCTGTTCTAAAATTTTTTAATGTAGACATATTATGTAATCTATCTGCTAACTTAACTAACATAACTCTAATATCTTTAGTAGTTGCCAAAAGAACCTTTCTTAAATTTTCAGCACTATAATCTTCTTTTGTTTCAAAATGAATCTTATCAATCTTAGTTAGCCCTTCTACAATAGTTGCAACCTCTTCACCAAAATCTTTTTTTATTTTATCCATAGACACATTAGTATCTTCAACAACATCATGTAATAAAGCTGCACTGATTGTAGCAGAATCTGCTTTAAGTTCTGTTAAAATCTTAGCAACATTCAATGGATGAGAAATATAAGGCTCTCCTGACTCCCTCTTCTGTCCTTTATGCGCTTTCAAAGCAACATCATATGATTTCTTAATTAACTTAATGTCTGCATTAGGATTATATTCTCTTATTCTATTCAATAATTTATCAATATCCATACATAATAATATAAGAAAAGGATGTATTTAAGGGTTTTGGTGATGGTAAAAAAAATTAAAAGTTACTATAATGAAAAGGAGAAGGTTCATATGATAAAAGTCTATGCTCCCTTACCTGTGCCAACGAAAACGCTTCAGAAGGATGTAATCCCCTTTCTACACATTGTTCAATCCCATAAGCTACTGGAGCAATAGCATCAATATGACTTAATTTATGAGCTAATCTTGATCCATTCCTAATTGTTGGATCTGCACCTAAAACAACTATGTCTGTGATTGAAGGATGATCAAGATTTGCTAAAGCCTTAGCAAGATTCGTGTGAGAAGAATACAACATCCATTTCCTAGGCCTTTGACCATTATCACAAAAATAACCACAACCCAATGCCATTGTCTTACCTGATCTTATCCTATCATCTGGTTCAACAACATCCATATTCCTAACCCCTCTATCCGGATCAAAGTAATCATTTCCATCAACAAGCTCGTAACCAATTATTTTCCCAGCCTTATCTCTCTTCTTTCCCATGACTGCAAGAGCAGACTTTGTTAACCCTGAATCTTTTCTTGCTGCTTCAACAAAAGGTCTAGCACCACCATCTGGACAAACCCATAAAACATTTGCACCATCATTAGACTGATCAAGAAGAGGAGTATCTGCAACATAAGCACCAAGAAGAGATGAGACATATATATCTACAAAAGCACTTGAATCATCAAAAACATGATGATACATTGCTCTCATTATCTCAGAACTATGATTATGAAGATTAATAACCCTATCAACACCAGCAGCCTTTAAAAAAGTAGCATATGCTAAAGAAGTATGACAATGACCTTTCATTTTAGCTAATTCATCAGGATCTTTTAACCTTCTTAAATTATGTTCAGAAGATATAGCATCAACCCATAAAGGAGTTCTATCTGAACGATCTTCAGCAGAATAAAATAAATCAGGAGAAACTAAAACCACCCCTTCCGCACCACAAATATGTTTTGCACCAAATGCAATAAACAAATTCCTCATTGCTAAATCTTGTTTAGAAAAAGTTCCACTTGGAACACTCACAATATAAACAACCTTACCTTCAAGTGACTTACCATTTTCTCTTGCAAATCTATCAAATCTATCTGTTGAAAAAACAGGACAATATTCTCCATCATCCCAAACAATATTATCTAATAATAACAAAGGATTTTCTCTTTGTCCCAGCATATTTGCTAAATCTAAGGCAAAACCTGCTCCTGGCTTATTCGCAACAACAACTCTATCATTAGGAGTAAGAACACTGCCAATAAATGACATAAACATCACCTTTTCCTTTAATTAAGAATCTACAGCTAAAAAATTAACTATATAATTGCAAAAACATAACTTACTTTTATTTATTATCAATCCATAGAATAATATTTTATAAATAATAAACTATTTATACATTCACAGACATCTAGTAATAAAATGATATGTTTAGGCATAGAAAGCACTGCACATACCTTTGGAATAGGTATAATAAAAAATAAGAAAATCTTAGCTAATGAGAAATCTCTCTTCACAACAAAGAAAGGGGGAATAATCCCAGCAAAAGCTGCAGATCATCATGTTAACATCTGCGATAAAATCTTAAAGCAAGCATTAAAACAAGCAAACATAACTTTAAAAGACATCGACTTAATCAGCTATTCATCATCACCCGGTATAGGACATACATTAAGAATAGGTGCAATGTTTGCAAGATGTTTAGCAATAAAACATAATATTCCATTAATTGGAGTAAATCATTGTATAGCACACTTAGAAATAGGTAAACTTCTAACAAAAGCAAAAGATCCAGTTTTATTATACATCTCAGGTGCAAACACTCAAGTTATTGCATATGAAGGTAATAGATACAGAATATTTGGAGAAACATTAGATATAGGACTAGGAAACTTCTTAGACTCATTTGCAAGAGAACTTGGATTAGGTTTTCCAGGAGGACCTAAAATATACAAACTAGCATTAAAAGGTAAAAATTTCATTGAACTTCCATATGTAGTAAAAGGAATGGATGTAAGTTTTGGCGGAATTCTCACAAACCTAAAACAAAAAATTCCAAAATATAAAAAAGAAGACCTATGCTTCTCAGCTCAAGAAACAGTTTATGCAATGATGATGGAAGTTGCAGAGAGAGCATTAGCACATTGTAATAAAAAAGAACTTCTCTTAGGTGGAGGTGTAGCTTGTAATCTACGTTTACAAGAAATGGCAAAAATAATGTGTAAAGAGAGAAAAGCTAAATGTTTCACATTAGAAAATCAATACAACGTAGATAACGGCTTAATGATCGCATGGCTTGGTATTAAGATGTATAAAGCAAATGGTGGCATTAAACCTGAAAAAGCAATTATTGATCCTTACCTCAGAACAGACGAAATAAAAGTTACTTGGAGATATAGCAAAAGTAAAAATTAATTCAATTATTTTTTGCTTTCTGTTTATTACGAAAAGCATAAATTAATGCTTTGAGTATAAAATAAATACACTAGCTTGGCCTTAAGGTGAATGAAGCATTTGTCATTTTTAAAACAATGAGGAACAGATTTCTTTAGAAACAAATTAAATAGAGAAATCTGCGTAGTGAACGGCCTACTAGTGTATTTACTACATAAACTATATAAATCAATTATATTTCTATATTCCCATGCTAGAATTCATTAAAAACCTATTCAAAAAAGAAGAAGAACCATTAGAAGAGGTTTATGTTAAACTTAAAGAACTTGAAGATTGGTTAAAACAAAATTCTCCTGAATCAGATGAAGATATTGAAACAGGCATAAAAGAACAGTTTGAAAAAATAAGTGAAATTGTTTTCATTGCAAAAAAGAATCTAACATTACTAGAAAATGCATCATTAAGGAATTCAAAGATACCATTAAAAGCAAAACACATGATGCAAGGCAATAGAGATGCTTATATAAAAAGAACAAATTTGTTACTTGATTCCTTACTATCAAACAAAACAGACTTTGAATCTGCAAAAATATTTTACACAAATTATTCAAGAGAAATAGAAGATTATAATAAATCAACTGCAAGAGCATACTATGTTTTACAACAATTCTTTGCAAACGAATCTCAAAATATTGCATTAAACATTAAAAACATAGACAAACATGCAAATGAATTAAACAGATTAACAAATAAGAATAGTATTAATGCAATAAAAAATATAATTGAAAAATCTAGTGAAATTAAAGAAAAATTAAAAATTATTTCTGAGATTGACCATGATATTAAAACGAATAAATTAACAGAAAAAGAATACTCAGAAAGAATTGAGAAATATAATAAAAAATTAGGAAAAACAGAAGAGAGTCCAGGTTATTTAAGATTAAAGAAAAAATTAAATGAGAAAAAGAATATATTAAAAGAGATAAAACAGAGAGAAAATGAATTATTTTCTTTATTTAATAATTTAGAAAAAGCATTAAAAAAATATTCAAGAGATAGTTTAGATGAAAAATTAATTATCCAATATATAAATAACCCAGTAAATGCAATAATAGATGATAATAAATTAAAGATACATGAAATATTATTAAAACTAAAAGACGCATTAAGTAATAATACATTAGATCTAAAAGAAGATAAAAAACAAAGAGCATTAAAAACAATTGAAGAATTAAATAAACAATACTTAATTAATTACAAAAACAATATTTCTGAAATAAAACAACAAAGAGTTTCATGTGAAAGAAGCATTATGGGAGACACAGCAATGCAAGAGTATAATGAATTAAAATATAGAGAAGAACATTTCTTATCAAAGATTGAAAAAATTAAAGAAAATATTGAAAAATTAGAAAAACTCAAAGAAAAAAATAGTGTTGAAACATTAAAAAAGGACATAGAACAACTTTCTTCTAACATAACAAACAAAGATGTTAAATTAATTTTAAAAGACATGTAATAAATTATTAGCATTAAGAAAAGTAATAGCAATAGTGCCATCGCCTTGACTCACCTTCGTATTACACAACGATTGCGTCAGGATAAGAAACGAGCAGATATATACACATAGAATCAGAGTCGCCATGGCACTATTACTTATTAAGTACCCACCTTGGCTCACTATCTAAATTAATTTACAACAGCGCAAGGATACGGAATGTACATAATAATATTACATAATATCAGAGCCGCTGTGGTGCTAATAATTAAAAGACATAATCTTCTATATCTTTAAAACAACAAGAATAATTACAACAAAAACATAGTAATAATATTTACATAATAATTTTCTTAATACCATTAACTTATTCTTAACCTGTTGTTTCTTTTCAAAAGGTTCAATAAACACTGCTGCTAAAACAATACTTAAGATAAAAACTAATATTGATTCAGTCAAAACAAGTCTATTATCTAATGAATAAAGAAATAAAGGCATAACTGAATAAATAACAGGTTTCATTGATTCAATTGATAATAAGAATGCAAATAATAATAACAATAAAACAGATGTTAAAATACTTAATCCTTTGAAAACAATAAATACAATCAAGACCAAAGCAATAATAACTTTATAGAAGTATCTAAAATACTTCTTTAATGGCTTTAATTCTTCAGGTGCAATAAAAGATAGGATTGCCCCTATTATTAATCCTAAAAAAGCTAATAATGATATTAAGATATATTCTAATATTATCATAAGACAATTAAATAATTAGAACTTATTAAAGCTTTTGAAAAAAATATGGAAAAAGTTATTAGTACCACCACCTTGACTCCTTTTCTAATAACTCATTAATTCGCAATAAAATATGTTGCGTCACTATTATTTCACTTAGAATCAGAGCCGCTGTGGTACTAATAATTTTAATAAAGTAAATATTACATACAAAAAAATGACGCCAAAACCCAACAAAGAACCAATGGTTAAAACCTGTGTAGGAATTTCTTTTTTGTTTACATAAGTAAGGGAATTGAACTATTTAATTTTTACTAAGCTAGAAGTACCTTGAGTTTAAATATTATTAAATATCCAGATAAATTTAAATACAATAACCTATTAATGATAGATAGATGATAGATAGATCCCCTTTAAAAAAATATTATTCAATTATTTTAGTAATATCAGTTCTGATAATTGGCACTTTATTTTTATTCTTTTTTGATGCTGATTCAAACATCGCTGGCGAAGCTACATCAGTCCAAGTAGATGGGTTTGGCTTGGAAGATTTTGATGATAATTTAGCAACAGATATGGATCATGAAACTAGCGATAATTATGATATAGAAAAAAAACTTGCAACAGGCGATCTTAGTTATGAAAGTACAGTATTAAGTAATTATGTCCAGCACAGTTTATCTAGTTCTGAGTTTGATAATTATAAAACATATAGGGATGAATCTAACTTTGTTTTGGTAAAAGATGGAGAGATATTTCAATATATCCCCTTTGAAGTGATTGGTTCAAAAGTTACATTAAACATCAATCATAATAATTATGATTCAGTTGGATTAGTTTATTATGATGATGATGGTGGAAGACAATGGTACCTTGACATAATAGATGCTAGTATGTCTGGTGCTAAAACTACTAGTTCAATTGATTCTCCTGTTTCAACTTGTATTTGGGACACTGCAATGATAAAAGATCGTGTCGATGGAATGGTTGGCCAGCCAGTCTGTTCTGAAGATTGTGGTGCTGATAATAAATGTGATGATAAACAACCAGGTGATATCTGTGGATCAGGATTAAGATGTGACCCTAACTGTGATTGTTTAAGTATAAATGACTTTGAATCTTGTTCAGATAATATCCAGAACCAAGATGAAGAAGGGATTGATTGTGGTGGTTCTTGTGCACCGTGTAATACTGTTTGTAACACTAACAGCAAATATGCCCCTTCAGATTCTGGTTGCACTGATGTTTGGCCAAATGGTGATGGTACATTCATCTATTTTGGTAATGATGTCTGTGCACCAAAATGCGACGTTATGGAAATCTGTTCTGAAGAGTTAGATTACATTGTTGAAGAAGCGTCTGATTGTTGTTTAGGCTTGTTTAATAATGACCACGAATCATCTGATTATTCAACTTGTGATTGGGCAAGAGATGAAGCTGACAATTATTATGGTGGTGACTTAACAGCTTGCCGTGGATTATATTATATTAAAGCTAGTTCTAACCCTGTCCCTGAAAGAAGGTATTTGCGTTATGACTATGGTGGAGATGATTGTCAAACTGATGGTTATTGTGGTACTGAAGGTGCTAACAGTCCTTACACTGAAGGTTTAGAATGTAAAGCACCCCCTTGCTATAGTTCTGATGTAAGGGAAAGTAATGATTATGAAGGTTATCTATTTAATGGTATTAATGATTGTTTCAGTGGTACTGGCTGGACTAACGATTATAATATGGATAGAAATTATTGTTGGATGTCTCCTCAACCAGTTCATGTAATGTCTAATATTATGGAATCAGGTAATTGTATCGGTAAAAGTATGACAGGTTTAACTTTGTTAAGGAAAATGGGTTTTGATTCTGATAGTGTATGGTCAGTTGTTTCATCTGATGGAACATCAGGTCATAATTGGTTAGCGGTGTTGTTCCCTAACGATAATGCATTTCATTTTGTTGACCTTAACAGAAATCAATTGATGGGTTACTCTAGAGAAGAAATTGCTTCTCATGAAGATCAACCTGAAGGATTTTGTAATGAGGTGTCTAGAATATCTAATGATGTTGAGTATATCTCTTATGTTGGGACGAGTACTACTTATTCTAGTGATCTAGTGAACGGGTATCCTGTTTACGGCTGTGACCCTTATGTTAGATGGGATGGTAATGAGGTTGATTTATTTTGTGATCCATTTGATAATAGTGTTACTTATGGAGTAATCCTAAGTTAAAGAATAAATTAATTCTTAACTAATATTCTTAATTTTCTTTTCTAGAAATACTATTGATTTAAAAATGACGCCAACGCCCGGACTTTCAAAACAATAGGTTTGAACCTTTTTGTTATTTGAACCGGGATATCCGTGAGGAAACGGGCTAACCTGATCCTAAGTGATTAGACACTCAAGGCTTACGCTTCTGCTCATCACAGAATCCGCGCAGTACCAGATTGTGCCACGTTGGCATGAATGTATGAATGACAACTTGGCGACCAAAAAAATTGCTTTTTTTGAGTATGCCACGTTGGCATAAAAGTAATTAGAATTTCATCTGTTATATAAATTTAACTGAATATAATAAGAATAGAAAGAGAGATTAATCTATTTATTTCTTAGCTCTTCTTCGCTTTTCCTTCTTCATTCTCTTTCGCTGCCATTTCCATCTCATTTGGCCTTTCTTTTTCCATCGTCTTGAACTTCTTTTCATTATGATTTCACCATATTATAATAAATGCTCCGTCCGGGACTTTCAAATCAATAGGTTTTAACCCTTTTTTGATATTCGAACCCGAGTCCCAGGATGTTTTCGGCGAAAAGCGAAAACTTCATGAATCTTTGATTCATCGCCACGAAAATCCTGGATGATTGGCCGGACTACACCAACGGAGCTTTAAGTATAATCTTGTTTTCTGTAGTCCTTTTTAAATCTTTCTCTAAATATAAAAAAATAATGGGCCTGATGAGATTTGAATTCGTGAATCATCTAAAAGATGACCTCTCACGACCACTGGCTCACTCAGAGCCAATTTCTTGTATGAAACGAAGCCATATAAGACCAGCGCTCCAACCAGACTAAGCTACAGGCCCATTAAATAAAGCAATTTCATCGACTTTAGTCGATTAAATTTGTTTTTTAATGTCTAATAATGTCGATGAACTTGTGAGTCGGCATTATTTATATAAACATTAAATAAAGTCACTTAGTCCTAAACATAAAGAAGTTTATATATGATTTATAAAGATTTTGATGACAAAACCATATTTAAACATAAGATTAATATATCCTAACATCTTACTATATAATAATATGAGATTTTCAAGAATTCTAAGTATTGCAGCACTAGTCATTCCATTAACTGTTAATCCAACATATGCACAAGAACAACCAAGTCCACAAGTACAAGAGATACTAAAAAGATACAAGAAAAGCATATTATATTATGCTCATTTTGCATACGGCACTATTATGGGTAGTCTACATGATGATGAATTATGTGAATTTAATATGCAAAATAGTGCTTTAACTGACTGTAAAAATATTCCAGAAGGAACAAGAGTACTAACTCCAAGATTAGAAACACTAGTTTGTATGCAAGATGCAAAAGAAGGGAAGGTATGTGAAGTTCCAGAAAAAGACAGAGAAATGGTTAATGCTCTTGATAGTGAAACAAGACAGTGTTTTGATTCATATTATAATGCTACAAAAAGAAGAGATCCAACAATACCTACTGATACAATAGCTCTAAGTGCAATTGCACTAAGACATCATTATGATGATAAAAGCATTACACGAGAACAATATGAAAGAGCATGTAGAGAAGGAATAGACACTGCTGTATTTAGTCCTCCACCTGACTGCTATACAACAATGAGAGGGGGTGAATTTGAATATACAGAAATGTGGGGTTGTCGATAATTCTTACTTTTTAAACAGAAAACTATTTAAAACAGCATTTAATTCAAAGATTTAGATAATGGGCTCATGGTCTAGTGACTTGCGAAGTGAAACTTTGCTCGCAGCTAGAAGCTATGACAGTGCCCTTACAAGTGATTTATTTCACAAAGAAAGGCATTGATCCCCGGTTCGAGAAAATAAGGAGTTATCTCCTGTTTCGTAATTCCGGGTGGGCCCACCATTATTTTTGTATTAAATAATAATAAACACGTTCTAAGCACCGGTGGTTGAATGGTACAATTGGGCGTTGCCAACGCTTAGGCGCGGGTTCGATTCCCGCCCGGTGCATATTTAATTTCTAGAATTTGAGTAGTATCGAAGATATGAGATACTACGATAGATTTTGATCCAGCTTTTAGCTTACCTAAAAGATGGCGTGGCTTCGCATTATTGCCCAGTGCATTCATTCTCATATCTCTATCCTAACACACTACTCTCCGATACCTTTATATACATATATAAATCCTTTCTAAAGTATGCAAGAAAAAATATTTGAGATGTTGTTTAAGGATGATGATGTTACATGGCAGTCTATTATCCATGAGGCAGTTAGATCTGAACAGATGGATCCATGGGACATTGATATTTCACAACTATCTCAAAGATTCCTAGAAATGATTAGACAATTGAAAGATATGGATTTTAAGATTTCAGGAAAGATCATCTTAGCAGCTGCTATCATGTTAAGATTAAAATCAAATAAACTAGTTGGAGAAGATTTAAGTCAATTAGATCGATTAATTGCAATGTCTGAAGACATGGGAGATGACTTTTATGATGAACTTGAAGCAGGAGATTATGATGAAAGAAGAACATTTGATCCAAATGATGATAAATACAGACTAATACCAAGAACCCCACAACCAAGAAAAAGAAAAGTGTCTGTTTATGATCTTGTTGATGCGTTACAAAAAGCATTGAATGTTAAAAAAAGAAGAAAATACCATAGAGAAGAAATCCATGTTGAAATTCCTAAAAAAGAAATTGATATTACAAATGTTATTAAAAATTTATACAATGAAGTAAGATCATACTTCCTAAACGAAAAAGAAAAAAAGATGACATTCAACCAATTATTAAAATCAAATTCAAAAGAAGAAAAAATTTATACTTTTATTCCTTTATTACATTTAGAAAACCAACAAAAATTGGCATTACAACAAGAAGAACATCTTAGTGAGATTAATATTCTAATGAAAAAATCAATGTTAGAAAATGAAAACATAGAAGTTGATGAGGCGAGTTTACAGTAACAAAAAACATACTATATGTTTTTTGGAATTAAAAATTGTGTGAGGAATTTTAAATAAAATGCATATATTAAAAACAAACATAAACAAAAACCCTAATATAGGGCTATACGGTTATTGTACTGATTCATACTGTTTATTAGGTAAAACTGTACAAAAAAAATTAGCTCAAAAGATAGGAAAAATACTAAAGGTTCCTGTTCACCAAATTACAATTGGAAAAACCTCATTAATTGGTGCATTATGTACAGGAAATAATAATTGTTTATTATTACCAAATATAATTGAAGACAATGAATTAAAAGTAATAGAAAAATTAAATATTGAATATAAAATAATTGACACAAAACTAACTGCATTTGGAAATAATATTCTTTGTAATGATAATGGTTGTTTAGTTAATCCAGATTTTAGTGCAAAAACAAAGAAAGAGATAAGAACAGCACTTAATGTTCCATTAAACCCTGGAATGATTGCAGACATTGAAGTTGTTGGTGCATGTTGTGCACATAATTCAAAAGGTGTTGTAATTCATTCATGTGCTACAGAAGAAAACATTGCTCAAGTCAAAAAATTACTAAAACTAAAACCAATAAGAGCAACAGTTAACTTTGGTAGTCCTTATGTAAAAGCAGGAATACTAACTAATTCAAATGGCATCATTATTGGAGAAGCTACCACAGGAGTAGAAGCTGTAACAATAGATGAAGCATTAGGATTTTTATGATTACAATAATAGTACCGCAGCGGCTCTGGTACTATGAAATATTACAATGTACGTACCGTATCCTTACGTCATAATAAGATAAATAATATAGTGAGCCAAGGCGGCGGTACTATTACAAAAGAACCATCATTAAAAAAAAGAGAAAATGTTAAACATAATAATTACAATCATTGCATTGGTTGCCTTAATCATTGCAAGTCTAACAGACATTAAAACAAGAGAGGTACCTAATTTCTTAAACTATTCATTAATATTCATTGGGATTACACTTCATTTAGCACAAAGCATTATCACAAATGAATGGATATATTTCTTTGAAGGTCTTGCTGGTTTCACATTAATGTTCATAATTGCATACATAATGTTTTACACAGGACAATGGGGTGGAGGAGATAGTAAGATTTTAATGGGACTTGGAGCATTGATTGGCTTAGAATTAACATGGCCTTTAACAAACATAATACAACATTGGTTATCTAATCCTCCTACATTGATATTATTCTTTATTTTTAGTCTGGTTGCAGGATCATTGTATGGATTAATATGGACAATTGTATCTGCATTAATTAAATGGAAACAAGTTTTAAAAGAAGCTAAGAAGATCCTCTCACAAAAGAAAATAATATACATTAGAATAATTATGTTAATAATTGTAGTCATTGGTTTATTATCATTATTTTTTATAAAAAACACAAATACCTTAATATTAATCTTTGGATTAATAACAGTAACAGTTATTACATTTTACTTATCAATAATGGTCAAAGTTGTTGAAAAAGTTTGTATGATAAAACAAATAGCTATAGAAAAAGTTACAGAAGGTGACTGGATAGCAAAAGAAGTAAAAATTAACAATAAATATATTTGTGGACCAAAAGATTTAGGTATAGAAAAAGAACAAATACAACAACTTCTAAAACTTAAAAAACAAAAAAAGATAAACAAAATATGGGTCAAATATGGCATACCATTTGTACCAAGCTTCTTAGCTGCATATTTAATAGTGTTATTAATAGGAAGTCAATTGTGGGGATTATTGATATAATGAAAAAGATACAAAAACAAATAAAAGAATTTTGCAAAGAAAACAATCTTGAATCACCTATTGAACATCGAGTTTTAGACTTAGTATCTGAAACAGGAGAGATCTCAAAAGAAGTTCTTAAAATGAGTAATTATGGGAGAAAAAAACTAATACCAAATGAAAAGATAAGATTAGAAATAGGAGATACCTTTTATTCATTAATAACAATAGCTAATTACTTTAATGTAGATCTAGAAGAAGCACTAAAAATTGTAACACAAAAATACAAAGATAGAATAAATAAAAAAGGTTCTGCAGGATCAAATTAAACTAATTCTACTCTTTTTGCCCGTATTCCAGTTTTCTGAACATGAGTCTTTTTACACACACTACATTCATACCTTAAATCAGTCTTCTTTGACTGCTTCTTACCAGTTAATTTAAACTTAGTAATAGCTGGTTTTGAATATCTTCCAAGATTACCGGTTCCCCTAGCTAATCCTCGCTTTTTAGCCCTGTATTTAGACCCCAATGATAATGAGGACGCTTTTTTCCTCTTTGTTTGAGTAGTCTTATGCTCTGTGTGCTTCTTACAGTATGGACAAAGCCTTTTAGTTGTTTTTGGTAATTTCATTGTTTAAACACCCATTATTATGATAATCATATTTAAAATGAAGTATTTATAAAATTATCGGATATTTAAATATGTAAAGAATAATCATAAAACAATATTTAAATAAAAAAGAATATTTAGATAATAAAATGGTGAAAAAAACAAGCATATCAATTGTAATTCCTGCATATAATGAAGAAAAGAGAATAAATAAAACAATCCAATTAATATTAAAATATCTTAAAAAAAGAGGATTTGATTATGAGATTGTTGTTGTTGACGATGGAAGTAAAGATAAAACAATACAAACAGTTTCACAGATAAAAGAAAACAACTTAACAATTCTAAAAAACATACCTAACAGAGGCAAAGGTTATACTGTAAGAAGAGGTATGCTTGAAGCTAAAAAAGATTTAATATTATTCACAGATGCAGACAACTCAACACCAATAGAAGAATTAGATAATTTTCTTAAATATATAAATAATTATGACATAATTATTGCATCTAGAAATATGAAAGAATCAGATATAAAAATAAAACAACCTTTAATAAGAAGTACACTTGGTAAAATTTTTCCATTACTAGTAAAACTTATTGCTGTTAAAGGAATAAAAGATACACAATGTGGATTTAAATTATTTAAAAAAGAAGCAGCAAAAAAAATATTTGAAAAACAAACAATGGAAAGATTTGCATTTGACGTCGAGATATTATATATTGCAAGAAAATATAAATTAAATATAAAAGAACTCCCTGTTGTTTGGATAAATGATGAAGGAAGTAAAGTAGATCCAATAAAAGATTCAATTAGCATGTTCTTAGATTTACTTAAGGTGAAAGTCAATGATTGGAAAGGCCTATACTAAAATAATTGTTGCATTAATGTTAGTATTAATGTTTATCTTAGCAACATCTAGTATGGCACAAAAATCAACAACAGTTGATGAAACAGCACATATTCCTGCTGGATATTCTTATTGGAAAACATTTGATTATAGAATGAATCCAGAACATCCACCATTAATGAAATTATCAGGAGGAATTCCATTATTATTTCTCGACTTAAACTTTAATAAAAATAGCCAATACTGGAAGAACACAGATGAATGGAACTTTGGAAAAGAATTTTTATTTGAAACAAACAATAATACAGATCAAATATTATTCTGGAGTAGAATTCCTATTGTCTTAACAGCACTCCTCCTTGGATTCTATGTCTTTAAATGGTCAAAAGAATTATATGGAATAAAAGCAGGATTTATTGCTTTATTTTTATACATATTTAGTCCAAACATACTTACCCATTCAAGAATTGTTCAAACAGATATGGGAATAACAGCATTCCTATTCATTACAGTATATTATTTTTGGAAATTTTGTAAAAAAAGAACAAAATCAAATTTAATTAAAACAGGTATTTTCTTAGGCTTAGCATGCTCAGCAAAATTTACAGGGATATTCTTAATTCCAATCATAGGAATATTATTTTTTACACACATATACCTAAAGACAAAAGACAAAAACTTTGATAAAAATAAACTAACAAAATATTCAATTAACATGTTCATATTAATTATAATCATAGGACTAATTGGTTTATTCATCCTCTCATTAACATATGGTTTTAAAGAATTTCATTATTATTTTGAAGGACTAAACTTTGTTATAAACCATTCTACACAAGGACATGCTTCATTTTTAATGGGTATGCATTCTACACAAGGCTGGTGGTATTATTTCCCATTAGCATTCTTATTCAAAACACCAATTCCAACAATACTATTAATATTGTCGACGATAACCCTAACAATCTTTAAAAAAATTAAAGACATAAGTATTAAAAATGAATTATTCATAATCATTCCTATTGTATTATACCTTATTGCATTTATGCTCAACAATATAAACATAGGTTTAAGACATATTCTTCCAATATTTCCTTTCATATTTGTATTTGTAAGTAAAATAATAAACATAAAAATAGATATTAACTATAAAAAATATTTTTACATATTTTTAATAATCATTGGAATATGTTACTTATTATCTAACATATTAATCTATCCACATTATCTTGCATATTTCAATGTGGCAACAGGTGGACCAGAACAAGGATATAATTACTTACTTGATTCAAATATTGCATGGGGCCAAGATCTAAAGGGATTAGGTGAATGGGTCTCAGAACATAACCTAGAAAACGAATCAATTAAATTATCAGTATTTACACATGAACCACCAGAACTAAGAGGAATTAATAATTATGAACAAATCCCTTGTTATGATGGAGAAGGATTAATTGCAATAAGTGTAAACTTTTTACAAGACTTAACAAACACACAAGAAGGATGTATTGATTGGATCAAAGAACATGAACCAATAGATAATATAGGATATTCAATATATATTTACAATATAACTAAATAATAAATTAGCATTACCGCCTTGGCTCACTATCTTATTTAATTTATAATAGCGTAAAGATAAGATACGTACTTCATAATTAACATCGTACCAGAGCCGCTGTAGTGCTAATAACAATTAAGCCATAGTTATTTCTTCTGCTCTTCCTTTTTTAATTAATATATCAGCAATCTTTGTCGGTAATGTAACCATATCTTCCTCAAAAAAAGGTCCAAATACTTCTAATTCAGGACCTAAAAATTTAGGAATCGCACTAATAAATCTAACTAATTTTTCTGATTCCTTCTTATCAGTTTCTAACTTCTCAACTATTTTTTCTTGTTGAGTAACAGTATTCTGAGAAACTGTATTTTGAACTTCTTGATTAATAACTACTTCTTTTTCTTGATCAACAACAATTTTCTTTTCCTCATTCTCTACAACATTATTAACAATTGGTCTTCTAACATCTGGTTCTTTAAGAGTAACAACTCTATTCAAGACTTCTTTTCTTTGTAAATTTAATCTTTCAACTAACATATCATAAAAAATCCTTTCTTCTTTCAAAAGAGTAGACAAGTTAATTTGATCAGAATTAGTCTTAACCTTATTCAATGCCATATCAACAATCTTTCTTTCTCTTCTAGTATATAATTCATTAAACAATTTAATAATATTCTCAATCTGGGTCCTTAATTTTCTAATTTCTTCTGCATTAAACAAGTCAGAATCCTGTTCCTTTCTTCTTAATATTGCATTTTTTTCTTTAAAATATTGAATAAAATCAGCAAAAAAAGTAGGACTCAACTTCTGTAAATCATTCTTAGTTTTCTCTAACCTAATCATCTCAAAAAGAGTCTCATATGTAATACTAATATTAACCTGCTGTGAATTTTCCCCCTCCATATCAATTTAGGATATAAAAAAGCTATATAAAATTATTCATTACAGTAATCAAGAGACAATTACATTTATAAAGGTCAATGTAAATACAACAATAATGGCAAAATTAGAATTCAAAACCCTAAAATTCAAAGATGAAGCTAATAGAATTAAGGTTATTTTTCTTAAAAATTATTATTTTCATATAGAAAAAGAAGCCTTAACCAAGATAGAAAAACATAAATTAAATACTAATTCAATCGAATTCCCATCAATAAGCGAAAAATCAGCTAATAACAAATTTATGAGATTAATAGACATTGGATTCACTAAATTAAGAAATACATTAAATAATAAAAAAACACTATATATCCATCAAAATTCAGGAATTCCTTTAGTTGGAAGTGGATCATTTGGAATAGTAGACAGAGGCTCCAACATCATTGAAATTAAACCTGTTACTGGATGTAATCTTGACTGTATTTATTGTTCTGTCAATGAATCAAACCCAAATAAAACAATAGACATTGTAATTGAAAAAGATTATTTAATACAAGAATTAATCAAAGTAATAAAAGAAAAAGAATGTAATGACATTGAAGTACATATAGGAGTACAAGGAGAACCCTTATTATATGCTGAATTAATTCCATTAATAGAAGAACTATCCAAAATCAATGAAATTAAACGAATTTCTATGGACACAAATGCACAATTAATCAGTAAAACAATAGCAGATAAACTTATTAAAGCAGGTTTAACAAGAATCAATATCTCAATTAATTCAATAGATAAAGAACTTGCTAAGAAGATGGCAGGATCTAATCATTATAATATTAATCATTCAATTGAATTAGTAAAATATCTTAAGAATAATCCTATTAAGATAACTATTGCACCAGTATGGGTTCCAGGAATAAATGATAATGAAATTTCAAAAATAATAAAATTTGCAAAAGAAAATAAAGTAGAAATAGGAATACAAAATTACCTATATTATAAAAATGGAAGAAAACCTGCAAAACAGAAATCATGGGATGAATTTTATTCAGAACTAAAAGAATATGAAAAAGAATACAAAATCAAGTTAATACTTGGTCCTGATGATTTTAAAATTAAGAAATGCAAGCAATTAAAGAATCCATTCAAAAAGGATGAAATATTAAAATTAGATATAATATCACCTGGAAGATTTATTAACGAGAAATTAGCTGTTTCTAGAGGCAGAGTAGTCTCAGTAATTAACTGTAAAAAAGATAAAGGCACAGTCAAAGCTAAGATAATTAGAACAAAACATAATATAATTGTTGCTACAATGTTATAAGGTTAAACATTAACAATTAAAATAACAATAGTAGCACCGCCTTGGCTCACTATCAAACTATACTATAGAATGACGTCAGAACACGGTTCGTACTTATAATTATCCTTAGTGGCAGAGCCGCTGTGCTACTATTGCTTATAGAAATCACAGCATTGGCTCAATATCAAATATAAAAAATGATTAAATTTCTAAGAATTAGTTTTTGTTATCAAAAAAAAAAGAAAAAAGAAAGAAAAAATTCTTTCAGTTCTATTGAGCTGTTACGCTTAAGCTGCTTTCACTAACTGTGGTTGCAACCATTTCGTCGCCTGTCAAGCTGTAGTCATCCCAGTTAGACATAATCTGACATGCTAATCTGGTATCCATAGCGTCTTGACCTGCAATAACAACTGCTACATAGTCACCGTTTTCGTACAACTTAATCAAAGCTTGTCCACTGCTAATGCCTAGTGATGTTTCACATTCAGCTGGGTTGCCCATTAATTCAGCAACAACTGAGTTAGCACATGGTCCACCTACTGCAACAATGTTTTTATCTGTAACACTTGTTACTTCGGAGTCCAGCTTAACTGCATTAACACTGATCTTTTGAACTTCTTCACTTACAGCGCCTTCATCTGCAACTTCAAGTGTATCAGCATCTGTTGGAGCTATATACACTTCTGCATATACTGCATCGTGTGGATGTTCAATTACTAAACTTTGTTTGTCTTCTTGGTCATATGTAATCAAAGAACCTTTCAATGTATAGAACTTTACAAAGTCATCATTGTCAGAACTTTCATCTGCCCAACCATATCCATCTGTTGTACTCAATGTTGTATGATTGAATTCAATGGTACTATCATCTGAATCATCATAGACTGCATATACAGTATAATCAGATAGATATACATTGATGTCACCATCATTTCCTTCAGAGAAGTTCCATCCTTCATATGTTTGGTTAACAAGATCTGAGTTCAAAATAGCCAATGATGCTTCTTCAAGTGTTTCAATTGTTGCACCAGATGCTGTTCCAGTACTTGTAAAATTAATGATTCCTGCTGATTCATCAACTGACAAGTTAATGGTACCAACACCACCACTTAAAGCAAAGCCCATATCTGTTCCATTTGTATAGTCCAAATCTTTGTCTTCTGTTCCATATGTTAAGTCTCTAAAGTCCATTTGGTTGTCATTTGTATCAATGTTTGTAATTTCAACTATGTGTGCTTCATTTGTTGTTGATGTAATTACTAAAAACATTGCACCTACACAATTTGAAACATCTGAACTACTTCCACTACAAACTTCACCTTCAAGATATAATGCTTTGTCTTCATTATTGTCACTTGTTGTTGGAGCATCGTCACCTAAATATACTGGCTCATTTGAAGCTTCACTACTATCATATCCAGGTGAATTTTCATCTGCACATAGTGGAATTTCAACTTCTCTTCCATCCTCATTAGAGAATCTTAGATAACCGCTTGTACTGCCTGTTACCCATTCAAAGGTTTCAATTCCGCCTGTGTTAACTCCACCAAATACAAATTTGAAGTTTCCTAAGATTGGATCAATATACTCATCTCCAGGTCCTAAATATACTTCATCTAAGTCTGGGGCAAATGAAATACTAAATCCACTCCATCTTCCTTCAGATGCTGTTGTTTTTTCTGAAATTTCACAGTATGTTCCATCTACATCTTCATCATTAATTTCAAGTTCGTCTGTATCAACTAACTTAATTTCATGAGCTCCGATTACAACCTTACATACATCCTGGTCTTGTGCTTCAATATTAACAGCTTTTGCATCGATAACACCAATTGTAACACCATTTATTGTGTCTGTATCATCAACATCAATCCATGCTGTTGTTCCATCAATTTTGAAACCACATGAACCTGTGCTTTCTGTTGCATCGCCTGTAACGTCAATCATTTCAATTGAATGACTTACACCATCAACTGTTCTATCAACTGTTTCTCCTTCACTCATCCAGACAACTGTTTCTCCAGCCTGCATCTCAATTTCAGATAACTGACCTGATGAAACCTTAACATCTGTAATTGTGTATTCTCTTCCTTGAATAGTTAGTGTTGTTCCTTCAATATCGTCTGCTGCAGTTGTTGAAGATGTATTATCATAGTCTGCTCTATCATCAAACTTCAATGTATAATTATAGAAGTAAGCATTTGAGTCGTCTATGAAGACATATGTATCTGCAACTGGTGCATCATCGTCATCTTGATCAAACTTAAAAACACCTGTTACGTTTGTTTGGAACAAGACTTCTTGTGTATACCTTTCATCATTGTCATTATCTCCTTCTGCGTCATGATAAATATCATCACCTAATAAATCAGGTAATTCTGCATCATCGACACTTGCTTCACAACCAGAGATTGCTTGACCTACAAATAGATCTCTATCACATAGTTCTACTCCATCAGTCACAGTCACTCTATCTGAACTGCTTCCTGCACCAGAACTAACTACTGTTGTTTTAACAGATACTGTCTGTAAGCTTGTTGCGATATTAGTTATTCCAATAATATCTTCTGCTCTTGCATCAGCTCCTACTACCAATAACCCATTAAAGTTTCCGTCTTCGATAAACATATACGGGTATTCGCTGAGGTCTGCTGCCATTGCCGCTCCCATTAAGGTTGCGCCAACCATTCCGACTGCTACTCCTACAGAAGCAATCTTCTTAATTGTTTTATTTACTCGCATTTTGACACCTCCGAGTTTTTTAACACTTGTTTTTCTTTTTGTTTTCTCCTAGGCTACTAAGTGTTAACAAATTTTAAGACACACATCTCTTGCCGTGCTATCTTTCCTGTGTTTGTGAGTCATGTGCTTTATAAAGTTTATGTCGTCATACAGCATATGATAATGCCTCTGTGCAACAACCACATTTTGTCGTCGACATAACATTAGTTAGCATAAGCTCACTAAATCTTAAAATTATTTTTCAGGTTTATAAAGTTTTTGTCGAGAAGAGATACTTAAAAAACACAAAAACCACGAGAAGAAGCATACGGTCAGAATTCTCATGTTTAACTACGATACCCCCCAATAGTGATTAACATAATTTATTATAATAAAGATATAAATTATATAAAGATACCACATATAACACATAATCATAATAAGAAATCAAAAATGAGGGGGTAGGGACTTTCAACGCCCTAACGTTGGAAGCTCCAAACGCTAGTGAGCATGTTTGAACCCTAGTAGGCACTAAGCCAACAGGTGTCTTCCAATCACAGCTGTAAACTCTTTACACCAGTGAAGTGGCCTAAGCTTAAACTAATTTTATTCTAAAAAGTTGAAATAAAAATATCTGTCCCGTTTGACCACTCCGGCACCCCCTCAAGGGAATCTGGAACGGATTCTTTTCAACTTTTCTTTGTTTTGTATAGGCACCTTATTTAAAAAATTATCTATTTCAGACTTAGCAATTCTAATCCCATAATAAAATTTTCCATATTTTTTATTTTCCCATTTATCAAGACTATGTCTGATTAATAATTCATCCAATAAATCATGAACATCCTTATTTAAGTCTTTACTTGCAGTTGTAAATCCAAGAGAATTACCTCTAAAACCACCATCAGTATCAAATAATCCTGCTAAGAAATATTTTTTTAACCTAATATTTGCATTTTTAATTTTCAAAGGCATTCTAACAAATGAACTTTTTGAGCCAGCTATTATCCCTAAGTATCCAGTAAGGAAAAAGTAAAATGATTTGTTTCTAAACTGAAAACACCACCGTTCTTTTCGATTTCCTCTAATTTTTGTTGGTCTTGGAATACTTTTAGTTAAAATCATAGTTTTAATCATATTATAAAGACAATAAAGAAAATTTTTATCTGCAATATCAATAACAATTTTATAATCCTTAATAAATCTAACTTTGACTTAGTTGAATTAGATATATGACCATCGCCAATAATAACTCCTGCTAAATAAGCAGTCTTACAATTTAACTCAATATCCTCTACTTTACCTACATTAACCACCAGAAAAACACCACATAAATATATCAAAAGTATTTATTTATAAGTATTGCGAAAATAAACTAATATTAACCTTTCTTACTTAATTCCAATCTTAATAAATTAATTCTTCCTTTTAATTGGTCCCCATTCTTAAAACCAAAATTAATTGCTTTTTCATAATAATTAATAGATCTATTCAGTTCATTTACCTTCTCATAAAGAGCTCCTAGATTAAAACAAAACATTGCTTTCTTTTTATCAAAAGATTCTAATTCTAATGCTCTTTCAAAAACAATAATAGATTCTTTTATTTTACCCATTCTTGATAAACATACACCCAAATATTCAAGAACAATTGTGTTCTGTGGATTCAACATATAAATTCTTTTCAAAACAACTAATGCTTCTTTTACTTTATTAATTCTATTCAATGATTTTGCTAGATTTAAAACAGAATTTAAGTCATGTTTTTTAAAAACAAAATTATCAAAAACTAAACGTAATGCATTAATAAAATCCCCACCATCAATTAACTTAATTATCTTCTCAACAAGAACACCATCAACCCCATCAATCTCAAGAACCTTAACAAGATAATTTAAAGAAGATTCAACATCATTATCAAATAAAACAGAACCCACCGCAACATCTAATGCAATCTTTGAATCAGGATGTTCTTGTAATTTTTCCTTAGACAGTTTATAATAATATTTCTGTTTTCCATCAATAAAACTTCCTTTCTTCTTAATATGAAGATGATGAATAGGGATCTTTAAAACCTTACACTTTTTATTTCCAACTTTTTTATCATATTCAAAAATAGAAGGATTAATATCTTCATGTACCTTTCCTTGAAAATAAAGATTTTCATCATTCAAAAATAAACGAGTAATATGATTAACATCGTAATACCCTAAAAAACCTTGCATAAAATCTTTTCTCTCAGCATTTTTAATCATATGCCAGTTTGCATGTATCTTTTCTGTTGTATAATGTCTTGACGTAAATGCAAACGCAACATAAGATGTATCTTGAATTATTTCCTTAATCTTCTCAATATCTTGTTTTTCAACAACTTCATCTGCATCTAAAACAAAAATCCAATCAGAAGTTGCTTTTCTAATTGCAAAATTTTTAGCAGCTGCAAAGTCATCACACCATTCAAAATCAAATATCTTAACATCAGAACATATTTGTCTTGCTTTTTCCTTTGTTTTATCAATACTTCCAGTATCTACAAGAATAACCTCATCAATCATGTCTTTAACACAACTTATACAACTTTGAATAAAATCTTCTTCATTCTTAGCAATAATACACAAACTTAATGATACCATAACAAACAAAAACAAGAAGAATTATTAAAAGATTTCTAAAAATAATTGCTATTTGTATCCTTATTTCAATTTAAATATTAAAAAAACAAAATTAAGAATTAAAAATAATCACAATCAGCACTGATTAGCCCCAACTTTTTTCTTTTTCTGCCATGAATATGATCTTAGCTTTGCAGTCCTACCAAATCCACAAGAACTACAAATATTTCTTGTTTTATGATAAGTATGTTTACCACATCTTCTACATATAATATGACATTTACCTCTTGACTTCTTACCTTGTGACGCTGTTCCCTTACTCATTAATACCACCTAATAACATAATTTTTAATCATTTCAACTCTTTTAATTTAAAATCAACATATGAAAATAAACAATGAATAAATAATTTAAATTTATTCTGCTGGTGAAATTATAATAATTGTATCTCCCCTTAAAAAGATAGTTCCCATCTTTCTTTTAACTTCACCGTCTGCTCTTTCTTCGGCATTATCTAATACCACATTAATATGAATATCAAATGCTTTTAATTCTCCTGCAATTTGTTTACCGTTCTTAAGTTCAACAATTACTCTTTTATTTCTAGCCTTGTTTAAGGCATCTAATGGTCTTGATGTTTCCATTTTGTTTCCTCCAAAAAATTAAATAAAATATATAAGACATCTGTTGAGATGGCCACCCCATATATAAAGGTATCGATATCATAGAAATCCTATTACCCCATATTATATATTGATAGGATTTCTAGGATGCCAAAAATGCAAAAACTTGTTGAATTAACATATTAAATGCATTCAACTAGGTTATTATCCAAAGTTTTCTGCATTTTTGTGCATAACAAGTATAATTAAACACTGAAATAGCAAAAGTTTAAATATTCAAAACCACAGAATTATCTATAAGGATGATATTCCATAAAAAAGGTGATTTTCATAGTAGTAACTGATAAAGGTCATGGCCCTGGTTTAAACAGAGCAGTAATTAATTGGGTCGCTGAAATTAATAGATATGAAGAAGCTACAAAAACTGCAAAAAGTAATCATGAAAGAATTAGACATATAAAAGCAAGATTACGGCTTCTTGAGGAAGTAGAAGAAACTATGCAAATTAAACTAATGAGATTAGAAGAAGAGTATAAAGCTATTATGAAAACAGTAACTAAAGAAATTGAAGGACTTTATTCACATGCTAAAAAATTCAATAAAGACCCTACAATGATGGCACAAGTAAAGCCATTATTAGATTCAAAGCAAGCAGAAATGAAAGCTATAGGAAAAGAAGTTGAAGAAATAAAAGGACATATCAAAAGTGGAGCAAAAAGAAGTATAAAAATGGTTGATATGATCAGAAGATATGCTTAATCAACATCTTTTAAGATATATAATATAATACAATGAGGTGTATATGATGAAAATAATAAAAAACAAAAAAGCATTTGTCGGACTATGGACAGATGTATTCAAGGGATTTGGAGTTGGATTAGTAATTGGAATAATTCTAGCATTCCTAATGTTCTATAATGTAATTCCATTAAATATTAACTTTTGTGGATGTTAACTAAACAGAAAATAGTTAAAAAAGAATAGAAAAAACAAAAGAAAAAATTATAATTTTTTTCTTAATTCACTTGATTTCTTTAATGCAAGTTCAACCATTGACTTAATATCATCCAAAGACAATGTTTCAGATCCACCTTTCTGTAAGGCACAGATAGTACCATCTTTTGTTGATGTTATTGTTAATCTTGCATCTAAATGAATTTCTTCTTCATTTAATGGATCAACCAAAAGCGCATCTCCAATTTTCAGAACAGTTACACCAATTGGAACTTTTTCTAAATCCAATCCCTTATCAGTATGTTCTTTATAGTCAACAGTTCCGTCCTCATACTTTGGAAACTTTGCTTTTGTCAATGCAGCCATTGCTGCTAATGTAGATGCATCAAATAAATTACCTGCAACATTTAAGGTACAAATATCAATTGAAACAATCCAACATGTTTCCCCTTTCTTAATGCATAATTTCTTAAGATCTACTGCCTTACTTTCCCTAATTCCTCTGTCAACAACTCTTGCTAACTCAATTGCATCAATACTTGGAGGACCTGACTCAAAATCAGGACTTGATAAAGGTAAAAGTTCAGCATTTACCATAATTGCTCCTTCATCAGGTCTATCTGGAAACGGTGCACCAACTAACATTTTAACACCAGCAACAACAACAGTCTCACCAATTTGAATCTTTGCTGAACCTTCTGCATTAGCTGAAATGTCATATTCAATATTAACATCTCTAAATTGGTCAAATTTCCTTCCATCAAACCTTATCTTTTTATTGAGAAATTTCAATAAATGTTCTTTGTCATTATCACTCATTTTGAATCACCATCTAAACTATATTTTTCTTTCAAAGCATTTCTTTGAATTTCAATCAGGTTTTCACTAATTACCTTTGCTTTTTCTAAGGCCTTAAACAAATTTTCCTTAGAAATCTCTCCATCCATCTGAAGAAGAGAAAACTGTCCTAAAGAAGGAATGTATGCAAAAGGAATATCTGCAACAGGTCCACCTTCATAAGCTTCTTCCTTATAATCAAGATCAACAACAACTTTATCGTCGACTAAACCAACAGATACCGCTGCAACAAGATCCTTCATAGGAATTCCCGCATCTGCCAAAGCAATTGATGCTGCACAAATTCCTGCACATCTTGACCCAGCATCAGTTTGTGTTAACTCAATAAAAACATCAACAACTGCATTTGGCCATTCTTCCAAATTAATTACAGGATTTAAAGCCTTTTGTGTAACCATTGAAATCTCTTTAGATCTTCTACTTGGCCCTGGTCTAACTCTATCACCCATTCCAGAGAATGGCATCATATTATAATTACATCTCAAGATTCCTGTTTTAGGATTTTGTAAAAATCTAGGATAAAGTTCCCTTGGACCATAAACAGCAGCATATGCAACTGTTTTCCCAATCTTAAAAAAAGCAGAACCATCTGCATTTTTAATTACGCCAGCTTTAGCCTCAATTGGCCTTAACTCATCAAATTTTCTTCCATCATATCTCTTTGAATAACCCATTTTATTCACCTTTAACTACTTTAGTTCCATTACTTAATTTTGTTTTTGTACTTTTTTCTAAAAACACTTTAATTTTATCAGTTAACCCAGGAACATGTGATTGACTTTCAATCATTTTTATTGTATTAACTGCAAGAATCTCTTTCTCAGGTTCACCTTCTAACCAAATCAAACCATTTTGACCAACAGTAATTCTACAACCTGTTGCATCTTTAATCATTGTAACCATTGATCCTTGTTTACCAATTATCCTTGGAACTTTATTACAATTAACTTTCACAATTCTTCCACGAGGTAATTTTCTTAAACCTGGACCTTTTGTTGTGACATCAATTAATTTTTGAGATGTAACATTAACAATTTTTGCTACAAGATAATCACCTAATGCAAAATATTTTGTTAAGTCTGCATTTCTTGCTATGAAATCAGAACTTGCATCTTTTAATGTCAACATTGAAGTGTATGCTGAATTTATTTCTACTCTCCAACCACTCATTGTTATGTCAACAACTTTCCCAATTATTGTGTCTCCTGCCTTTGGAAGATATCTTCCAGACATGGAAATTATTTTAATTGCTCTTCCATCTACACTTATTAATCCCAGTTTAGAGGCAATTATGAAATCTCCATTTCTATATGTCCCTTTACCTGGCAAGTTGTCCATACCTTTTGCAACTTGCTGTCCTGGAACTACAAGTTCCTTATTTTTTACTAATAGTTCTCCCATTTTTACATCACTCCATTTAATCTAATTTTTAACCTTTAAAACTTTAACATCAACTTCCCCATGAGTAAGATTATTTAATTTATCCATTAAATCAGCCTGTACTCCAGCAGGAATATCTACCTTACAAACTAATGATCCATCTGACTGCCATTCTTCTTGTAATAATTTTGTTGTAGTTTGAATAACAGAATAAGCTTTTCCTGCAAAATTTGCTGGGATTCTTAATGCAATTTCTTTTCTTTCAAACTTAATTGGCAGAATTGGTCTTAGTTTATTAAGTATATCTGATGTCTGTTGTTCTTCATTCTTGTATTCGTCAATCTTAATCTTTGCTTCATCAAATGCTAACTCAATACGTTTCATTGGATGAGGCAAATGTGTTTTTGGATCAACCCCATTTCTCTGAATAAAAGTTAAAATTCTACTTCTTTTTTCATTCATTAACTTTGCTTTATAATCAGCAGTTAATTGTACATCTCCTTTTAAAATTACACTTTTTGCAATTTCTAAAACATCCTCTGTACCAAACACTTGCTTCAGTTGATTTTCTGAAGCTAACAATCCTTTTTTTGAATCAGAAAAAATTTTTTCAGATGCTAAAATATCTTTCAAATCAATTTCTGCTCCACTTTTTAGTTTTAAAGCGTTATCACAATCAACAAGTACTTCAAAAACAGCACCATGTGTTTTGTACCTTGCAATTATTGCTTTATCAACATCTACCATTTTAATCACTTATTTCTTTTTTACATCTGAATAAACACTAGCTAATTTTTGTTTTGTTGCTCGTGTGAATTTATTTGTGTTTTTCTTAATATAAACACAATCAACTCTTTCCAGACTAAAATTTTCACCTAAAATCTTACTTAATGATTTAATTGCTAACTTCATACCTTGTTCAATAGTAAGACTTTCTTTGTATTCTTTATGCAAGATTTCCTCAATCTCTGCTTCACCCTCACCAATAACAGTTGCTTTGTATTGAAAATAAATACCAGTTGGATCTGTTTGATACAAACTAAACCCTTTTTCATCAACACCTGCTAACAAAATTGAAACACCAAAAGGTCTTAATCCACCTGATTGTGTACAAAGTTGTTTTAGATTACATAAATCCTTAACAATTGATAAAGCATCTGTTGGACTATCAAATGTAACTCTATATTGTTGTGCTTTTACTTGAGCTCTTTCTATTAAGACTCTTGCATCAGACAAAATCCCTGACGCTGTAGCAGCAATATGTTCATCTATTTTGAAAATTTTTTCTACAGACTCTGGAATAATTAAACTATCTACTACTCTTTTATCTGTAACAAGTAAAACACCATCAGAACAAATCATTCCAATTGCTGTACTTCCTTGTTTAACTGTTTTCTTTGCATATTCAACTTGCAATAACCTTCCGTCAGGACTAAACATTGTAATCGCCCTGTCATATCCCATTAATTGATGGTTCATAGGTTGCATAGTAAATCACCTCGCTTTAACAAATTTATTTTAAATATTTCTCCTCTGCTTTTTTCAAAACTCCACTAACACCAACACTTCTAACAACAACATTAGTGTTATCAATTTTCTTTATCATTGATAATGATAATTTTAATTTATCGACTAATTTATTATTCACTCTTACTATCCCAGTCATTGTTTTCTTATTAAACTTGTCTTTGACAAATATAAGCCCTGCATCTGCTAAACCTACCTCACCATACAATTCCTTAAAACTATTATTAATAGCATCACAAATTGCACCATATGTAAGGGATTTAGCTTTTGTTATAACATTAAAAGCCAAATAACGCTTTTTCTCCTTTAAACTAGGCAATAATGGCTTTAATTTACCCATTTGCTTATATTCACCTTCTGATATAACATATTTCCATAGAAGAAAGTTTCTTTTTTCCACTCCTTCCTTCTCTCATCAAAATCAAAAACAACCTAAGAAGTATATAAAGTTAACGAAAAAAAGAAAAGAAAAAAAGTTTAGATGCACTTACAATTAAAGTAATAATAATAAGACATAGAGCAATAATCTGGATGTGACGATGCATAGTAAACTAAACCAGTCTCACTCATAACCACACCAGAAGTTGATAAATAATTCTCAACACCAATACACTCTTTTCCAATTGTTGTACATGCTTCATCACATGAATTCATACTAGTGTTATTTGGATCAGAAACAACAACACTATAACCATTTAACAAAGTTAAAAAATCCTCATAACCTGTTGTTTCTTGAACACATTTACAATGTTTATTATATTCAGTATCAACTACTGAACAATTAATAATAACACCAGAATAATCTAAGAGATTACCATCATATTTATCCATTTCTGCGTGTGTACATATCATTCCAACATCTGCACATCTTTCATCACATGATCTAGAAGTACTTGCTTGTTTTAATTCAAAATTTGAAGTATCTACACTTAAATTAGAATAACTACTTAATTCTAAACACCCACATCTATATGTATAATCATAGGAAGGTTCAAAACTACAATTTAAATCTCTATTTCCACCACCCAATAAACCAGTACCATCTGTATAAGCACCAGAATTATCAACATAGGTTTCAACATGCATACAAGTTAATCCTCCCAAATTATCACAAACCTCATTACATGAGTTTAACGAAGAGTTACTTGGGTCAGTATTAGAAACCATATATGTACTATAAACTCCCTCTAAACATTCACTGTTACAATCACTATCATCACAATCAACTAATAAATCACTATCATCATCAACTAAATTTGTACAATTCTCTGGACCTACTATTTCTGGTTCACAGACATAACTAGTAGTATTACAATCATAAGTAGTTCCATACAATGCTTCACAAAATGCATCATTATAACATTCATATGATTGTTCTGCCTGTCTTGCTAAATGATCTGAAACTAATGCTTCTTCAACACCTAAAGCTGTTCCTGAACCATCATGTGCATCATCTGCATAATATGTTGAACCATTCTCTGCAACAAATAATTTTAATGTACCAGATGAATAAACCATGTCAGGTAAAAAAACATAAAGATTTCCAACATCTGCTTGAACTAAAACAATTTGTTGACTAGAATCACCAAGATAAGAAACACCGAACACCAATGGTGATGCTGAACTAGGATTATGTGTATCATAATCAGAATACACATTAGACGAATCAAGATTACCAATTGTTGATGTACTTTCATTTGTGTATATATACAATTTATTTTCAATTGCTGTTGGATCTGATGAAGCAAGATTTGTTACATCAGTCACATTAAATGATCCAAGATCTGCACTTGTACTAGTTGTACATGCACTACAAACGCTTCCTCCACAATCAACACCAGTTTCATCTTGATTTTGTATTCCATCACTACAAGTTTCAATAACAGTTGTTGTATTATCACTCACTCCATCTCCAACTGTAACATAAATATATCTGTATGAATTATCACTCCTGATTGCTTCTCCAAGTTGATTTGTTGGATCTAAGTAAACTTGTAATTCATATGTACCATTTGCACTATAACTAAATACATCAAATGTTACTAAGACAGATTCACCTGAAGCAAAATCTCCTGTTCCTGTTTGATCAGATACAATTAATTCTTGTAATAAAGTTGATGTTGAAGTAATATCATATAAAGCAATTGTCATTTCATCATATGTAACAGAAGTATTACCATCATTAGTAATATTAGCCCATACACTTATATTTTCACTAATAATAGGATCTACAGGATCAAAATCAACATCTGCAACACTTAAATCTAAAGTTTCATTCTCAAATGCTTCACATGTTGAACCAGTTGATTCCCATACATAATTACCAAATGCATCAAATGAACATTCATATGTATACCCACTTAAACAATCAGTTTCTCCTTCCTGATCACCTGTACAAATCAATGAAAACGAAGGAGTTGTACAACCCACTTGTCCCATTAAAAACATTAAACTAATTATAACTAAAATAGAAATTACAATCTTTTTATCCATATCTAAACACCTCAAAGTTTTTATTTAATATATAATTATGACTATTTAAATATAATTTACACATATTATACTATTTAAAACTTTTGTAAAAAAGAAAAATAAAAGAAAAAATTAGATACACTTGCATCTATTTATAGTTGATGATTCATAATCACAAGTTCTAGACCTATAACCCAATGCACCAGTAAAACTAAATGTTATATTGCTACTATCGGTATATGCTTCAACCCCTATACAGAATTTATCCATATCATTACATACCTCATCACAAGTATCTTCATCAGCATTACTAGGATCTGTAAGATCATAATCATAATCATTCAATAGAGTTAAAAACTCAGAATAATCTGAAAGTTCATCTACACAACTACAATGCTTTGTATAATTATGTGAAGTTGTATCCATCTTTTCTGCTTCTGGAATTGGTGAGTCACTATCATTTACAACCGCTGCACCAGTTATTAACGGAAGATCAACCATGGTTACTTTAGTTGATCCTGATGATGAACAACTACTTGTAACACCAGTATAATCATAAATACTATCATTCATTCTAGCCTTTTCTGCATGAACACATAATTTTGAATTAGCTCCACAAACATAATTACAACTTGAATTAGTAGCATATAAACTATGACCTGAAAGTGTTGTTGCAAGATCTGAATAACTACTTAAATCAACACATTTACATCTATAAGTATAACCATGTTCAGCTTCATAACTACAATTCAAATTAAAATTTTTTGATCCTAACAAACCAGTAGCATCATAAGAAGAACTTGTATCCTTATATGCTTCTGTTTGTACACAAATCAATCCTTCTTCTGCACATGCAGCATCACATGATAAAATACTATTATCAGGATCAGTACTTACTGCTTCATAATTAGCAAAAGCATTGATCAGATCACAAGTAGTATAACTACTACAATCATCGTCAAAACAATCAATTAAATCATCACCATCATTATCATAACCATCATTACATGTTAACTCTGTTCCATATTCACATGTTTCTCCACTTGAACCAGTTGACGCATTACAATCAGAATCAGCACAATCTATATCTCCATCTCCATCATCATCTGTTGAATTAGTACAATTTTCTGTAGTTGTAGTTGAATCTAATTCACACAATGCGCTTGTTGTATTACAACTATATCCTGAATCACATGGACAATCAGTTGTATCATTACAATCAACTAAACTATCATTATCATCATCTACTCCATTGGTACAATCTTCAGTTGTTGTATTTGTTGTATTATCCTCTGTTGTACTTAATTCACAATAACCTGAAGTATTACAAATATAACCAGTTCCATATAATGTTTCACATTCGGAATCTAATGTACATTCTGCACTTAAACATACATCAACAGCTGAACAATCACTATCTGAACAATCAGTAGTACCATCACAATCATTATCTACTGAATCATCACATGTCGCTTCAGTAGTTTCTGTTGCAGTACAACAACTACTATCAGTACTACAATCAGTATCATCACAATCTGCAGAACCATCTGCATCATTATCATATGTATCAGTACATGTTGTTTCTGCACCATATTCACAGGTTTCTCCACTTGGACCAGTTAATGCATCACAGTCAGGATCTGCACAATCAGTATAACCGTCGTCGTCGTCATCTGTTGAATTTGTACAATCAGATTCAGTATCATATTCACATGTTGAACCAGTTGATTCCCATACATATGTACCTGATTCAAACACACATTCATAAACATAACCATCATCACATTGTGTTCCACCTTCTTCATCAGAAGTACATATTAAAGACATAGGACTACAACTAACCTGTCCCATTAAAAACATTAAACTAATTATAATCAATACAGAAACTAATACCTTTTTATTGTTTATAAAGTTTGAAAAACTTTTAAACACCATAAATTTCTTAAATTTATCGTTCATGAATAAACACCTCAAGTTTTAATTATAATAGAATTTTTATATTTAAAATATATAAATCTTTTGTAAAAAATAAAGAAAAAAAGAAATTAATTACTTATGAGCTACAATTTGTATCTGACTCACAGTCTGAATCATCACAATCAGTATCTCCATCTGAATCATTGTCTATACTGTCATCACATGTTGCTTCTGTACCATATTCACAATCATCTGCTCCATCACAGTCTTCATCTGCACAATCAGTATAACCATCTGAATCATTATCTACACTGTCATCGCATGTTAGCTCTTCATCGTATTCACAGTCATCCACTCCGTCACAATCAGAATCTGCACAATCAGTGTAACCATCTGAATCATCATCTGTGCTATCTGAACAATTTGTTTCAGTTGCATCTTCTACACAACTGTATGAATCACAACTAAATCCAGAATCACAATCATCATCTGATTCACATTCAACACAAACATTATCAACACAAAATTCATCAGTACAATCATCATCACTTGTACATTCTAAATCTCCAACTGCTTCATCAATATTATCTAATTGATCAGTCATTTCATCAACAAAATCTTCTCTATATTCAGATATTTCATCCAGATAACTATTATATTCATCTCTAACATCTGCTAAATCAGCATAAGTTTCAACATAACCTAATTCTGCAGTCAAATTATCTTGTTTTTCATCAATCTCATCTAATAATGTCTGAATTTCATCAAGTAATTCATCAATATCCTCTTCATAATCTTCATATGTGTCATCATCTTCAATACCTGAATCAGATAAATAATCATAAAGATCTTCTGCATCTTCATAAATATCATCAAACAAATCTTCAAGATCCATTATCTTATCAGTCCAATCATCAATCACTTCATCACTTGGTCCTTGCATTGGAATCTCAATACAAACATATTCTTCACAATAATATCCATCATCACAATCTGGTCTTTCTCTACAATCAACATCTACACATTCACTCTCTTCACATATTTGTTTTTGATCACAATCTGAATTAATCCTACATTCTATTTCAACTTTCTCAGGAACTTCTGGTTCAGGTTCAGTTGTTTCTTTGGGAGGAAGTTCTTTTTGTGGTGTTGTTGGCTTTTCAAGCATCTCCATTCCACATTGTTGATTACATGTTGCCTTATCTTGTGATTCTTTTAAACAATCTGCTAAACAATCTTCAGCACTTTCTTCTTTACATCCACTTAAGAACATAGCCAAAACTAATACACTTATTAACATAATAACAAAACTTTTTTTCATAATATTCACCTCAAACAGCGTTTTCAATAGCAATAATACCACTGCCTTGGCTCACTATAAAATTTTATATCATATTATGTCAGGATACTTGACACAGTCAATGTCTTATAATGTCGATGAAGTCGGCATTATATATACGATACAAGCATTGTTTTTTGCCTTGTACCAGAGCCGCTGTGGTATTATTATATTAACTGAATCTAACAATATATAAACGTTTACTCTTCCAAACTAATCTCAGGATAATCTTTTAACTTTGCAAACATTAATTTCTTTATCCTTTCTTTTGCTTCTTCTGAAACACCTTCACATCTAAAAATTAATGCAGGTTGTGTATTTGATGTTCTTACTAAAGCCCAACCATCATTAAAAACAATTCTGACTCCATCAACATCAATAACATCTTTCTTTCCTTCAACATCATTATCTTTAAAATATTCAACAATTTGTTTTGTAATATCAAATTTATACTCATCTGGACAATACAATCTCATTTCTGGTGTTGAATAATATTTTGGAACATCTAAAAATAATTCAGATAATTTTTTATTAGATTTATCCATAATTCTCAACAATCTTCCTGCTGCATAGAATGCATCATCTGTTCCAATGAATTCATCTCTAAAAAACATATGCCCAGACATTTCACCTGCTAATTTTGCATCATCTTTAATCATCTTATCTTTAATTAATGAATGTCCAGTCTTAAAAAATACAGGATTACCACCATGAGCTCTAACATCATCAACCAATGACTGTGAACATTTAACCTCAATAATACATTCTTCACCAGGATATTTAGCTAACAATTCTCTAAAAAATAAAACAAGCATCATATCTCCCCAAATCATATTTCCTTCATTATCAACAACACCTAATCTATCACCATCTCCATCAAAACCCACACCAAGATCAGCATTATGTTCTTTCACTAGTTTAATTAAATCTTGAACACAACTAAGTTTCACAGGATCCGGTTGATGATTTGGAAAATCAGGATCAGAATCACAATAAAGTTCAACAACTTCACAGCCCCAATTTCTTAAAACATCAGCTGCAAATAAACTCGCGGTTCCATTTCCACAATCAACTACAACTTTAAACTTTTTATTTAATTTAATTTTTTCTTTTAATAAATCATAATATGCTTCTTTTGGATCTTCATATCTAACTTGTCCACAAGATCTCTCTAAAAATTTACCTTCTTCAGCAATCCTTCTTAATTTCTGAATATCATCCCCAAAAATAGTTGCAAAACCCTTACAGATTTTGAAACCATTATATTCTTTAGGATTATGGGAAGCAGTAATCATTATACCACCATCAATCCCATAATGTTTTCTTGCAAAATAAAGAATTGGAACTATAGATAAACCAATATCAATAATTTCACAACCACAAGAAATTAAACCTTTAATCAAAGCATTCTTAATTCTCTCAGAACTTTTTCTATTATCCATTGCAATAATTACTTCTTTGCCACCAATAAAAGTTCCATATGCCTTACCAATTAATTCAACAACTTCATCACTCAATTGGGTATCTGCAATACCCCTAATATCATATTCTCTAAACATGCTTTTATCAAGAAATACCATTTTTTACAACACCTCAAAAAAGAAAAGATTAATCTAAATCTCTCCACTCCTTTATTGCTTTCTCATATCTTTCTAGATTACCTGTATCAAACCATTGACCACTAAAATGATATCCATACATTTTACCATCTGCTGCAATTTTTGGAAAAACATCTCTTTCAACTGAACATTTCCCTTCTGGAAGATAATCCAAAACAGAAGGTTCTAAAATATATAAACCAGCATTAATTAATTTAGATGGTGCTTCTTCTTTAGGTGGTTTTTCAATAAACTGTAATATTTTATTTCCACTTAATTTTGCAACACCATATTTACTTGGATCTTCTACTGTTGTTAATGCAATTGTTGCAACAGCATTATTTTCTTTATGAAATAAATACATTTCATCAAGATCAATATCTTTAAGTTCATCAGCATTACACATTACAAAAGTATCTGTTAAAAAAGATTTTGCAATATTCAAAGGACCTCCTGTTCCCATTGGTTCTTTCTCCTCAATATAAGTAATATTTAATCCAAACCGTTTTCCATTTCCAAAATATTCTTTAATTTTATCTCCTTTGTAACCAATTGATAACAATACCTTATTTATTCCAAACTTTTTAAACAAATCCAAAGTATGTTCCAAGATTGGTTTATCATGTAAAGGAACTAGTGGTTTTGGAATCTCATCTGTGATTGGTTTCAACCTTGTCCCTCGACCACCAGCAAGAATAAAACCAAACTTAGGCCTGTTTTGACCTAATGATTTTAATAATAATAATTCAACTGCATGACTCCTATTTTTTATTTTATATCCATCAACTTTTCTATCAACCTGATTAAGAATACTATTTTCTATTGTTAAAGTAACTCTTTCTTTCATTAATCATTCACCCCGTAATATAAGAATATTTAAAGAATATCAAAACTTTATAAATCTTTTGATTTGTATGATAAAGTAAGAGGATGACAAGGTTATTGCCTAGGCCCCATGTTGTGAACGTGACTTGGCTGAACTTAGTGAAGCCTCGCTCCTTTTTCATTTGTCAGTCGTAAGACAAAGAGGAACCAAGTTACATAGATAAAATATAATAGAATTTGGTGTAGTGAACTGGCCAGGCAATAAACACTACTTCAACAATCCACCTAGCGTACTCAAAACATTTTGTATTTGTTGTTGTATCAAAGGTTTAACCATTGGTGCAATGTCCATCTTTGTTTGCATTTGAGAAGATACATCAAAGAATATTAACTTAGCATTGACATCTGCAATGATTACAATGTAAATCTTTTCTGATTTTAACATACCTGAAGCAGTTGTTGCACTCGGAACCCAATCTGAAACAGATTCAAATTCTAAATTAACTGTTTCTCCTGCAGGAATATCTTTTCCATCAATATCTCCTTGAAAAATTATTTCATCTGTTTTTTCTAAAACAACAGTATAATTAATACTAGTAATCTTTGCAGTCAACAAACTAGGATTATGAACAACAACATCTCCTTCAATAACAAAATCCATCTGTTTATTTGTTCCAATATTGTTGAGATTAAAATCTTGCACTTGCACAGAATTAAGTGCATAAGCAGAATAAGCAAAGAAAGTTATAATTAAAACAACTAATGCAATGATAGGGATTTGTATTTTTTTATTCATAACTAATTTTTAATAACTAAAGAATATAAAACTTACTGTTTTTATTTTAAATTTTTACACAAAAGCCTTTTAAATAGAAACAAAACCCCACAATGTAATGATAAAAACACAGAATGAATCTGATTTAGAAACTGTTTTAGCTAGAGAAATTGTTGCAAAATCATTAGTTAGACAAACAAGAGGAAAAACCTCAACATATGATGTATTATTTGATCATCAACTAGATGGGATTGGAGAAGTTACAGTAAGACTTGAAGTAGATTATAAACCCACACATAAAATGGGAAAAGGAATAGTTTGGGAACATAGTTATCTTCTTTCTTATGAAATTGATCAAACAAAATTTGGATTAACAAACCAAGTAGTTTATGTTAATGCACATGATCCTTCTAGAATTAAACCAAGATCACCAGAAGAAGAAATTGCATTAAAAAATGCAGTAGTACAACCACAAACAACTACAAGTGAAGTAAAATTAGTTCAAAATCTCACAAAATACTTACACACAATGGGTGTAAAAGCAGAAACATTATCAGGAGCATTTAAATTATACAATAGCCACCCAAATTCTGGAATGATTTACTCACCGCAATTAGAAATAAGAGCAAAATAATAAATTAAAAAATAAAAGAATTAATTAAGTCTTCCATCCATACAATCTACACCATTGTAAAGATTCCATGCTAAATTACCATCTTCACAATAATATTCAAATAAAGTACAATCTTCACAATATTCTTCAAAACCATTATTGCCCATACAAAAGTCATCGTAATTGTATTCTTCTAGATCATTAGCAACTCTTCCTGCAACATAACCTTTATCACTAGGATCATCTCCATCATCTGATTCAATACAAACATCAACATCTGTTGGATACTCACTTAAATCAAGATCTAGATTATGTGGTGCAACACCTGTATATGCTTGTCCACTTAAATCAGTCGTACAACCAACATTTAAAACAGAAAACATACACACAACAGCAACACATGCAACAATTGCTAAGATGTATAATCCACCTCTATTCATATCTAATGATTTTGTTTTACAAGTTCTCTTCTTTGAACTCTTTCTTTTTACTGTCCTTTTCTTAACAGTCTTCCTCTTTTTAGCCATTTTATCACCTATTTTTTAAATATAAGATATAAAATTTATTTATTACAAAATATATAAATCTTTTGTTAAAAACACTATATATTTATAAAAGACCATTCTTTTTTTAATAAAATGAAACCAAATACAAAACAAACAATATTACTTTTCACATTAATGATTTTACCGCCATTCATTATTTTATTAAGCAGATATTTATTTAATGCAAACTATTTATTCTCATCAATATACAAACTAATTTTTTTATTTCCAATAATTTATGCAGTTTACATAGAAAGAAAAACATTAAAAAAATCATTAACAGAAAACTTTTCATTCAATACATTCAAAAAAAATATACTATTATTAACACTTATTGGAATTACACTAGCAGGAATATACTTAATAAGCTTTTTCATATTTCAAAATTATATCGATCTACAATCAATAGTTAGCAAATTACAAGAAACAGCTTCAATTAATACAACAAATATTATTTTCATAGGATTATATATCATAATTTTAAATTCCTTATTAGAAGAATACTTCTGGAGAGGGTTTTTATTTAATAAACTAAACAAAATTAATCCAATCATTGCATATATCACTACAGGAATTGCGTTCTCTTTTCATCATGTAATGTTTTATTATAATTGGTTTAACATAACATTCTTTATAATTGTAACATTAGGTTTAACAGTATATGCAATTATTATGAATTATATATTCTACAAAACTAAAGATCTATTTTCTTGTTGGTATGTACACATTTTTGCAGACATTGTTCAAATTTTCATTGGATTAAAGATATTTGGAATACTATAAATTCATCCACAAATAGTCAAGAAAACATCAAATATTCTCATAAGTAACAACAAAATAATTTAAAGACTAAAAATATAATGTACAAACCTTATCCTGTAGCTATTCTCAGGTTGATAGGATAGTGAACCAAGGCAGCAGTACTATTGCTAATAAATATGTCAAAAACTTTTTATTTATAAAAACATATTCCAAAAAACAACAAAATATAAAAACAACCATCATACGCTGTAAGACAATGTCATACAATGTGCGAAGGAGAACGAAATGTTAAACTATAGCAGAGTCGGAATACCCAGATATAAGGAAAAAGGTAAGGAAAAACCAGATTATATGAAGATGCTATTATTCATCATAGTTATCTTAATAATATGCACATGGTTATTGATATTATAAAGAAAAAGGTGTATGAGAATTGAAATTATTTCATTCTAAAAAAACAGAATTCTTGGAGGGATTTAAATGAGAATAACACTTAGTCTTATTAAGGCAGATATAGGAAGTATTGGTGGACACATAACACCAACAAAAGAAGTAGTTGAAGCAGTTAAAACACATGTAAAAAGTTCCAGTATTGTTATTGATTCTTATATTTTTTACACTGGTGATGACGTTGCAATATTAATGACACACACATTAGGAAAAGACAATGAACAAATCCACAAATTAGCATGGGATGCACTTATGGCAGGAACACAAGTTGCAAAAGCACAAGGATTATATGGAGCAGGACAAGATTTACTTAAAGATTCATTCTCTGGAAATGTTAAAGGAATGGGACCGGCAGTTGCAGAACTTGAATTTGAAGAAAGACCAAATGAACCATTTGTTGTATTTGCAGCAGACAAAACAGATCCAGGAGCATACAACTTACCATTTTATTTAAGTTTTGCAGATCCAATGCATTGTTCAGGATTAATGTTAAGCCCAGCAATTAGCAAAGGATTTAAATTTAGAATCATGGATGTTTCAAACACAGAAGCAGACAAAGTTATTGATTTAAATGCACCTGAAGAATTATATCACATTGCAGCATTACTTAGAGAAACAGACAAGTATGTTATTAGTGAAATTTATTCAAAAACAACAGGTGAACAAGCAGTTTCAATAAGTACAACAAGATTACATAATATAGCAGGAAAATACACAGGTAAAGACGACCCAATTGCATTAGTAAGAGCACAAGGAAGTTTCCCTGCAACAGGAGAATTAATAACACCTTATGCAATCTGTCATTATGTTGCAGGTTTTATGAGAGGAAGTCATCAAGGACCACTAATGCCTGTTAAAAAATGTTCAACAATTTCATTCTTTGATGGACCACCAATTGTAACTGCACAAGCATTTTGTGTACAGAATGGAAAACTAACAGAACCTGCTGATTTATTTGATCATGCATTCTGGGATCATGTTAGAGATAATTGTTCAAGAAAAGCAATTGAAATCCGACAACAAGGATTCTTTGGGAATGCAATGCTTGGCATGAGCGAACTAGAATATGGTGGAATAACTAAGATACTAGGAGAACTTGAACCAAGATTCAAAACATTAAACTAAAAAAGGTGATTAAGAATGTATAAAGTAGGAGTAGTAGGATACGGAACAATTGGAAAGAGAGTTGCAGATGCAGTCTTAAAACAAAAAGACATGGAACTTATTGGAGTTACAGGTAATAGTTACAATTACAAAATGGAAATTGCAAATGCAAAAGGAATTAAAATATTTACAGTAGGAGATAATTCTAAATACCTTAGTAATGGCATTACACCAGCAGGAACATTTGATGATTTATTAAAACAAGTTGATATTGTCGTCGACTGCTGTCCAAAAGTCATAGGAGCAAACAATAAACAAAAGTATATGGAACATGGAATAAAAGCATTATTCCAAGGTGGAGAAAAAGCTGATGTGGCAGAAGTTAGCTTTGTTGCACAATGTAATTATAATGACTGCATTGGAAAGAGTTACATAAGAGTTGTTAGTTGTAATACAACAGGATTATCAAGAACAATCCATGCAATAAACAGAAGATGGCCAATCCATAGAGCAAGAGCAACATTAATAAGAAGGGCAGGAGATCCTGCTGACACAAAAAAAGGACCAATCAATTCAATTAAACCTGCTCTTGAATTACCTAGCCACCATGGACCAGATGTTAGAACTGTTCTGCCAACAGTTGAAGTATTTTCAACAGCAGTAATTGTTCCAACAACATTAATGCACATGCATAACTTGAGTATTAGATTAAAAGATGGGATAAAAGTAACAACTGAAGAAATCTTAGAAGTACTTAAACATACAACAAGAGTAAGAATTGTTAGAGGAGCAGAGAAAATAAATTCAACTGCAGAAATAATGGAATATGCAAAAGACCTTGGTCATGAAAGAGGAGACATGATGGATGTTTGTATATGGGAAGAAGGTGTTGGTGTACATGGAGATGAAATCTTTTTTATGCAAGCAATACATCAAGAAAGTGATGTTGTCCCTGAAAACATCGATGCAATCCGAGCAGCAATGGGTTATCCAAACGCTGAAGAAAGTATTAGAATGACTAATGAAAGCTTAGGATTGAATGGTAATGGAGAATAATAAGAGAAAGAAAAAAAGAGAAAAGCAACAGCAGAACAAAAGAAAGACGTTAAAGTTAAATTTTAGTTTTATTTATTTTATTATTACAGCCCTTAAATCAAACTTAGTTATTTTCAAAACTTTAACTCTAAGAATTTCTCCTAATTTATATTCTCCTTCAACAATAACCGGCCTATACCCATAATTTCTACCAATCATTGTTCCAGTACCTTCTTTTCCAACTTCATCAATAAGAACATTACCTTCCCAATTCTTCCACTTCATATTTTGTTCAAAAGCAAAGAAATGAAACTTTTCTGTTAATAATTGTGATCTTTCTTTAACAGTTTTATTTTTCAAGGATCTTAATTTACCAGCAACAGTACCATTCCGTTTAACATATCTAGATATATTAAGAACATCTGGTTTAATGTATTCAACTAATTTAACAGAATCTTCAAATTGTTTCTTTGTCTCACCTGGATACCCACAAATAATATCTGTAGCAATTGTTATCATTGGAATCTCTTTCCTAAATTTATTAACAATTTTCTTAAACTGTGTAACAGTATATTTTCTATTCATCTTAGCTAAAATCTCATTATTACCAGACTGAACAGGGATATGAATAAATTTATACATATGTTTATTCTTAAAAACTTCAATTAATTCATCTAAATACTTTAAAACATAAGCAGGATTAGCCATCCCTAATCTAATTAAATAATTACCTTCAATTTTAACAATATCTTTTAACAAATCAGGTAATGTACAACCAATATCTTGACCATATACAGCTGTATCTTGTGCAGTTAAAAATATTTCTTTACATCCCTGTCTTACACTTTTATTAACTTCTTCAAGAATCATTTCTTTTGGAAATGACATTAACTCTCCTTTAATTAATTTAACAGAACAATAATTACAACTTGACATACATCCTGAAGCAATAGGAATAATACTTATTACAGGATTCATTCTTACCTTTGGTAAACAAATCTTTACTTCTTGATTAAAATCAAGCATTTCTGTACTTCCACCACCTAATGCTTCATTAACTACTTCAGAAATATGTTTAATATTATGTGTGGAAATAAAACTAGCATTAGGAAATAATTTCAATATTTCTTGCTGAGTTTCTTTTGGTACACAACCTGCTATAATCAAAGCTTTTGCTGGATATAAATCATTAACCTTTCTTATCTCTTTTAATGCAACATTATCTCCCTTAACAGTACATATATTTAGAATAATACAGCCAGCTTCAACTACTTTATCATGATCATATATTACTTTATAACCTTCCTTTTTCAATAGTCCTACCATTACTTCAGATTCATGAAAATTATTACTACATCCAAATGTCTTAATATATACTGTATCCATAGGATAGAAGAACTAAAGACCATTTTTAAATATTCTGATTAATATAGAAAAAATTTATATAATAATGAATCCATAGTTCATTAAAACAGTATAAACTCTATATAGAGACAATACGAGGTGGCTAATATGCTTGAACTTGGGGGAAACATTACTCTTTCTGGATTTAAAGAGATGGATCCAGCTACAATGATAATTGTCAAAAAAATAGTAGGCAATTATGTAAAAGGATTTTCAGAAGTTAATGATAAATTTCAGAGATTAACATTAACAATGAAAACAGTCCATGAAAGAGAAAAATCTGAAATATATGAACTAAAAGCACACCTAACTGCAGATAAAGAATATAATACTTCAATTGAAGAAAGAAATCTTCTGATAGGAGTAGATTCTGTACTTAAGAAGCTAGAAAAAACAATGAGTTCTTAGAATGGACATTGAGAAGTATTTTAAGAACAGTTTAATTAGAATTATTGTTAAACCTAATTCTCCTAAAACAAAGATAATTAATTGGGATACTAATAAAGAAGCATTACAAATAGAAGTTGCCGCTGCACCTGACAAAGATAAAGCAAATAAAGAAATAATTAAGTTCTTTTCTAAATTATTGAAGAAAAAAGTTGAGATAAAGATTGGTATGAGAAGTAGGGAGAAAGTGTTGAAGATTATTTGATTAGCAAAATAAATCACTTCCTACCTAAAAAGGGCAAGTCATACCTCTCTAAAAAAGATTGTATAGGACCACCACATAATACATAACTATTAAAAATAAACAATTAATTAAATAGAAACATTTATATATAAATATATGATAACTCATTATCATAAAGTGGAAAATTCAATAAATTTAGAAATGATTGAAAACAATGAAAATCTCCTAAAAAGCCGTATTTTTACAGAATTACAACTAAAAATCCTTAAAAAAAGACTAAAAAAACAAGAATTAAATTCTAATGAAAGAACATATTATTACAAATATATAAAACCCAAGATCAAAGCAATGTTTGCATTCTGTAATATAGATCTAACTAATATTCAAGGAAAAGAATACATAATAAAAGAAAGGATTCCAAAAGCAATAAAAATCTTAAATAAACTAAAGAAAAAACACAAAAAAAAGAAGATAATAATCTCTGGCTCCTATTTATTTAATAAAACATACAATGATATTGATGTTTTCATCTTCACAAAATACAAAAAACAAGACTATAGAAAAAATAATATCCATGTGAACTTCTTACCTGAAGAAGCAATTAATTCTTTATTCATTTCATCTCTATCAAAGATTAGTATTAGTAATTTCAAATACAAAGATAACAACACATACAACATCGATTTCAAGGATCTTCTCCTAAACTACGAACTTATAATTAGCCACATAATAAACAAAGAAGAATATAAAAAAGAATTAAGAGATTTATTAATAAAGATCGAATATTTATCTAAAAATGTAATATTAAACCCAAAACAATTATATGAATTAAGTAAAGTAATAAACAAAAAGGATCAAATAAAAATAATATCCAATATATTTATTAATGGATTAGTGCTTACCTACAAAAAAGAATTATTAAAACAAAGGCTTAATCAATACATAAAAGACTACAAATCATTAAAATCAAAATATAAACAAGCTAAAAATCTAAACATTTACATCAAAACATACAAACAGGTGATTGATATTGCAGCATAAAGAAGCAAGAGAAATAATAATAAAACTTCTTGAAACAAATGTAAAATTTGAAGGTCATTTCAATAAATGTTTTGATCAACTAAAAGAAACACAGCAAAATGATTTAATAAGATGGATTAAAGATTGTAAAGAATATAAAACAACACCAATACAATCAAAAAAAGATAGAAGATTAATTGGTTTCGTAAAGAGAATAGGAAGTAATCTAAGAACAATATTAACAAAAGAAAAAGAAGGATATTTTATAGTTATCTTCCTAGACAAACATAAATATTATGAAACAGAAATGGAAAAGTTGGGATTCTAATCACTTCTCACATCATAAAAATCAAAGATTTTTAGGATGCCAAAAATGTATTACATTTTTGAGCATAGAAACAAACAATGATCTTTTTCATATGAATTTTGTTGATACTAAAATTACCTCTGTAAATAATCTCTAGTTACTTCTAAACCTCTTTGTAATTTATTTGGATTTACAGAAAAAGTTAGACGAAACCAACCTGTTTCAGATATATCAAACAATGACCCCGGTACAAGTATTACTCCAGTATCTCTATATAATTCAGTAGCAAACCCCACCTCATCCCTAACACCATCAACCTTAACAAACTTACAATATCCACCTTGAGTTTGTGTCAAATGTTCAATTCTAGAAGCATCCCCCAACATCTCATGTATCATTCTATCGTTTGTTTCATATTGTGCAAGGTTTGTTCTAACAACAGATTCATATTCTGCAAAATCAGTAGTTAGATTACTTGGAACATCCTTTGCCCCCATCATATATAATCTCATCATAGCGTCCATTGAAATAAAAGCATTAGCAACAGTAGGTGCATTACCAACATCCAAACAGACATAATCAGAAACTAATGCTACAATATCCTTTGGAGCTATAACATATCCTACTCTAAAACCAGGAACTCCTCTATCTTTAGACCAACCTTTTATTCTAATAACTTTATCTTCATTCACATCATACTTAGGAGTGGGATGAACATTTCCATCTAACATTAGACCAGAAAAAACTTCATCAATAATTAAATAAACATCTTCTCTTTTACATAAATCAACAATACCTTGCATTTCCTCTTCAGCATACTCTGCACCAGTAGGATTGTGTGGTGAAACCAATAAAACAGCAGTTGTATCCTCAGTAATAGCCTCTTCCAATCTATCAACTGTTGGTAAAAAACCATTCTCAAAACTTGTTTGAACTTTAGAAATAGAACCATTAAATCTTCTAATAATTGGCTCAAAAAGAGGGTAAGATGGAACTGGCATAACCACATTTCCTCCATTAAGAGCATAAAAAACAGCATTAAGAGCATGAAACGCACCTGCTGTTAAACAAAAATTTTCAAAATAAAATCTCTTTTTTCCAAAAAGAGCAGTTTCATATTTATTTAGATTTATAAGAACCCCTCCATTTCCTCGATGATGACTATATGTATAACCTCTTCCCTGAATTTGTCTTATTAATGCTCTTTCTAAGCATTGAGGAATAGGAAAGTCTGCTCTACTAACATCACCATTATTTAAATGAAATTCATCATCACGACTCCTTCCTTTTACTCTTACAGGAGCCCCCATAAAACGATTATATATTCTAATTCTTTCTTCAAGCATAAAACCGCTAATCACCAACCATTTATAAATCTTTTGTTAGTGACCACCCACCAGTAGCGAAAAAGTGTGTTTATAAATAGACATTTTAAAAAAACATAGAAAAACATTTAATAATTCACTTCTCACATCATAAAAATCAAAGATTTTTAGGATGCCAAAAATGTATTACATTTTTGAGCATAGAAACAAACAATGATCCTTCTCATATGGATCTAAGTTCTTATAATCAATAATATTGATCTTATTCCTAACTAATTCCTTCTTTACCATATCAAAGATTAAACCTGGCTTCTTTGTAACATCTATACTCCTTGCTTTAACACATAGTATAGCTTGCCCACCATCTTTCAAAAACTGAAAATTCTTAAGAAAGATCTCTACTTGATTACGTTGAGCAATATCCATAAACATAAAATCACTAACACACACTTTATCATAATATTGCTCAGGTCTATTACAATCAGCTAATATTGGTGCTATATTCTTCCTTTTTTCAGCTAAAAACACTAACTCTCTTAAAACTCTAGGAGCAAACTCTAAAGCAAACACCAACCCACTCTTACCAACAATATCTGAAATATGTGAAACAGTTGTACCTGTTGAAGCACCTAAATACAAGACTAAATCACCTTTACCTAACTTCAACTTATTCAAATTCTTTGCTAATCCTGCTCCTAACTTTGACCTAGTTATGTTCCATTCTCTATACTCAACACCTTTTTCTCTAACTAATTTTTCACCATAAACATCTTTACCTGGAACTAAATTCTTAGTATAAAAAGAAAATCCTTTCTTCTTTTTCTCCATAAATATTCCATCATGTCTTGTGTTTAATATTGTCATTATATCCTCTTTTACTGGCTTGGCCTGGCAGTAAAATCCTTCAATTTTTACAAATAACCTTCATTACTTTATAAATATTTCTTAACTAATAATATTAAAAAGATAAACATACCAATAATCATGGTAATTTCTGCATAATATCTTGATATAAAAAGAAGTTGTAAAAATTTAGTTCTTTGATCAAGTTTAGACCTAAATATTAATTTAAGCAATCGCATCTTATTCTCTGGCAGTATTTGCCTTTATTTTCTTTAACCTTGTAAAGTTTTCTCTCTCCAACTCCTCAAGCTTCAAAGCAATTACTTTAATATTCTTACTTAGCTTTGGCATTGTTATATATTCTAATGAATTAACTCTTCTTTTTGTTTTTTGAATTTCATCAGCAAGTCTCATCAAAACTAATTGTTTCTCTGCTAACTTTACAAAAGGATCAAAAACAATTTTGTAATTTGAAATAGCATTATCAAGTTCAATTGAATGCTCATAATAACCTAACCAGTTATCACCTAATTTAAAATCTTTAACTACAGGAACATCAACACCCATAATTGATCTACTTCCAACATCAACATCAGAACTTGTTGCTAAACCAATTGCTATTCTCTCAACAGCAACATCTCCTTCAATTGCTTGAGCCTTCTCAAGAGCTTTCTGTGCTTTTTCCATTTTATTAGCAATCTGATGTCTTAGATTTTTAATATCTAATAATAATTGAAAAAACTCCATTACTAAAACATCCCTTTTCTGTTTAAGCAATTTATGTCCTTTTTTAGCTAGCTTAAGCTTTTTCTTTGCTAACAATAATTCCATTCGTGTTGGTTTTAAGTTTGATGCTGCCATTTTTTATCTATTTATTTTTTCTTTGCTTCTTTTTTCTCTACTTTCTTATCTTTTCTCTTCCCATACTTCTCAATGAATTCTTTACTAATTCTCTTTAATTCAGATGTTGGTATGTCTTTTAATAAATCCCAACTAAGTTGTAATGTCTGTAAGATAGACCTATTATCATCATATCCTTGTCTTACAAAAAGATCTTCGAACTTATCTGCAAAGTCAAGATATTTATTATCTAGATCAGATAACGATTCTCTACCAACTACAGCTACAAGATCTCTCATCTCAATTCCTTTAGCATAAGCTGCATAAACCTGATCTGAAACATTTGAATGATCTTCTCTTGTTTTTCCTAGACCAATACCATTCTTCATCAGCCTTGATAATGAAGGAAGTACATTTACCGGAGGATACAACCCTTTTCTATTTAAGTCTCTACTTAAAACAAACTGACCTTCTGTAATATACCCTGTTAAATCTGCAATTGGATGTGTAATATCATCATCTGGCATAGTTAATATAGGCATCTGTGTTAAACTTCCTTTCACACCTTGAATTCTTCCAGCTCTTTCATAGATTGTAGATAAGTCAGTATACATGTATCCAGGATACCCTCTTCTACCAGGAACTTCACTTCTAGCTGCACTAATCTCTCTCAGAGCTTCACAATAATTTGTCATATCTGTTAAAATAACTAATACCTGCATACCTTTTTTATATGCTAAATATTCTCCTGTTGTTAATGCAATCCTTGGTGTAATTATTCTTTCAATTGCTGGATCATTAGCCAAGTTCAAGAACATAACTACATTTCCTAATGATCCTGTTTTTTGGAATTCATTCTGGAAAAATAATGATTCTTCTTTTGTAATACCCATTGCTGCGAATACAACTGCAAACTTTTCTTTGTCTCCTAATACCTGGGCTTGTTTTGCAATTTGCGCTGCTAACTTATTATGTGGCAAACCACTACCTGAAAAAATAGGTAATTTTTGTCCTCTAACTAATGTATTCATTAAATCAATTGTTGAAACACCAGTTTGAATAAATTCTGCAGGATGATCTCTTCTACAAGGATTAATTGGTTCTCCATTAATATCAATTCTTTCTTCAGGAATAACCTGTGGACCACCATCAATTGGCTTACCAACACCATTAAATACTCTTCCAAGCATATCTGGATTAACTCCTAACTTCATTGTTTCTCCAATAAATCTAACTTTTGTATTCTTAGTATCAATACCTGATGTTCCTTCAAATAACTGAAGAACTGCAGTATCTTCTGTAACTTCCAATACCTGCCCAAGTCTTTCTTCACCTAATGACGTTGTAACTTCTACAAGTTCACCATAAGATACTCCTTTAACTTTCTCGACAATAATTAAAGGACCTGATACTTCTTTTACTGATGTGTATTCTTTTATAACCATTTTTTACTCACCTTTGCATTTATGTTTAAAACTTAAACCTCACTTTGAACAATTGTACTCTTCACTTGCTTATCAATTTCTTTTTTAATTCCATCTATTCCTTTTGCAAGATTCTTATCATATTTCATTCTAGCAACTTTTTCTCTTACTGTTAAACCAGACATTAATTTAACATCTGCTCCTTTCTTAAGTGCATCCATTGAAACTTCATGGAAGTACAAAATTGTTCTCAACATCATTGCTTGCTTTTCTAAAGCACAATATGTATCAACTTCATGAAACGCATTCTGTTGAAGATAATCTTCTCTTAAAGATTTTGTTGTTTCTAAAATAATCTTATCCTCTGCAGGTAATGCATCTGGACCTACTAACTGCACAACCTCTTTAAGTTCTGCTTCTTTTTGTAGTAATCCCATTGCATATGCTCTGTCTTTGTTAAACTGTTTAGATAATTTTTTTTCAAAAAAATCTGAAAGTTTTGATGAATACAATGAATAAGATGTTAACCAATTAATAGACGGAAAGTGTCTACTATAAGCTAATGGAGCATCTAATGCCCAAAATACTTTTGTCATTCTTAATGTATTCTGTGTAACTGGTTCTGAAAAGTCTCCACCAGGAGGACTTACTGCTCCAATAATACTAACGGATCCATTTTTACCATCTAATGTAACAACTCTTCCTGCTCTTTCATAAAATTGAGCTAATCTAGAAGCAAGATAAGCTGGATATCCTTCTTCACCAGGCATCTCTGCTAATCTTGATGAAATTTCTCTCATAGCTTCTGCCCATCTTGATGTTGAATCAGCCATTAAAGCTACATCAAATCCCATGTCTCTAAAATACTCAGCAATTGTAATTCCAGTATATACTGAAGCTTCTCTTGCTGCAACTGGCATGTTTGATGTATTAGCAATCATTACTGTTCTATCCATCAGAGGTTTTCCTGACTTAGGATCAATAAGTTCTGGGAATTCTTGTAATACCTCAGTCATTTCATTTCCTCTTTCTCCACATCCAATATAAACAATAATATCAGCATCTACCCATTTAGCTAATTGTTGTTGTGCAACTGTTTTACCAGCACCAAATGGTCCAGGAATAGCAGCTGCTCCGCCTTTTGCTAGTGGAAAAAATGTATCAAATATTCTTTGACCTGAAATTAATGGAGAATTTGGATCCAATTTATTTTTACATAATCTTTCTTTTCTTACTGGCCACTTTTGAACCATTGTTAATTTTTTAACTGCTCCTTTTGTTTTAATTTCAGCAATAATATCACTAATCTTAAACTTACCTTTATTAATCTTTGAAATAGTACCATTAATTCCAATTGGAACCATGATCTTGTGTGTAATTAATTCTGTTTCTTTAACAGTACCAATTACTTGACCTTGTTTAACTTCTTCTCCAACACTTACTTTAGCTTTAAACTCATACTTTTTTTCTTGATCCAAAGCAGAAGCATCAATACCTCTTGCAATAAAGTCACCTGACTGTTCTGCAATAGATTTTAATGGCCTTGCAACTCCATCATAAATAGAACCAAGTAATCCCGGTCCTAGTTCTACTGATAAAGGCATACCTATTGAAATAACTGGTTCTCCTGGTCTAACACCAGATGTTTCTTCATAAACCTGAATTGTTGCTGTATCAGCAATAAGTTTAATGATTTCTCCAATCAATTTTTCCTTACCTACTCTAACTACATCATACATCTTTGATCCTTTCATACCTGATGCAACTACAACTGGTCCTGCAATTTTAATTATTTTACCCATGTTTCCACCTTGTTTAACTTTCTTCAAACTTGTTCTCTTACTTGCACCTTTCTTTTTTGTTGTATTTGTTTTTTTTGATCTTACCATAATTATACACCTCGACTATTTATAATTTAATTTTGTTTGATAATTATATCACAATATCTATACCAACAGCTGTCCTGATAATTTCCTTTAAGTCATCGATACTATCAAAAACCTTTGCATCATCAGGTACACTAACTACATTCCTAAACTTTTTTAATTCAGGAAGCATTTCAATAACACTAATATTGGCGATTATAAATTCTGATTCATCTAATGATCTAAGCAAACTAATACCTATTTCCCTTGTTTTTACATGATGGCTATCTTTAAATCCTGCTAATCTTAATCCTAATGCAAGATTACTATTTCCTAAGACAATCATAATATCAACTCCTGCATATCTTCATAAGATGATCGCATTTCAATACCTTTGCTTACAACAAAAAGATTTCTTTTTTCAATCTCTTTGTTAAACAAATATGAAAATAAAACAACTGAACTCATTGAATTAGCTCTTGCCATATCTTGAACATAATTCTTAAAATACCGATTAAGATTTACTTCAAAAGCAGTCAACAAACCATTGTCATTATATAATTTATTAGCATCCTCAATTTCTGCAGAATAAGGCAGTGAAGATGATAACTTAACAAGATCATTAATCTCATCTGCTTTTACAAGATTGTTCATAATTTTTGAAAGATCAGTATTTACATTATCAATTAATAGATTAGTTCTTTTATCTACTGGAACATTTCTAACATGAAATCTTATTAATGCTAAATAATTTTGAATATCTATTTTAAGTTTAAACATATTTTTAACAATATTTTTGTCCACAAATTTAATTTTATTTAACACATTCAAAAAATAATGATAAACAAAATTATCAATTGCAACTTCAAATGATTCTAAGGATTCATATTTTACCCTAAAAACCTTTCCATAAATAGTTGATTCCATAACAACACCCAAATCTGCTATGGTTTCTGCTTTCAACAAATGACTTAATAAATTATAATCAACATTTCCTACTGGAAATACAATTGATTCATCAACTTTAGTATTTGTCAATAATGCTCTATAAATTGTCTTTAATACCCTAGCCTCTTGAAACATAAGATATGCATCAATAACTACCTGAGCATTCTCTGGACTTACTTTTTTAACATTTTCAACAGATTTAAGATAACCTTTTTCTAATGCTTTATGAACTTCAGTTATATCTGATTTATTCTGTACTTTTTGTACTTCATCAACATATTCAGTTGTAAGCAAAGCATTTGCAAACTCTGTATTTGACTTCAAATCAAATAATGACTTAATCTTTTTCTCATCTATAAGTAATCCAGATCTTGCTTGAATCCTTGTAACAGGATAAATAAAATCAACAACAGGCATTACTCTCATAACTACAAATAGTAATATTGTCAAAACTAACAAAACCACTAAAACAGTTATAATTATTGCCACATTTATCATATTTTATTCCTCATTATTATTCAAGTTATTTAAACAACGTTGCATTAACTTGTCTTCTTAACTCTTCTTTTCTAACCTTAATCATTCTTTCAACTGTAAAGTCATATGACACATCGCCTTCTTCAAATCTTAAACCAGATATACTTTTATCAAGCTTCATCTTTGAAAAACTTTTCTTATAATAATTACAGTCACCAAATACTTTAACATTCTTGCCTTTTGGTGCTTGTGACTTTACAAAGCTCACATATTTTGCAGTATTTGTAATACTCTTTGACTTTTTAAGCACTTCTGCAAAAACTTCATCAATTAATTGTTCTCTTTTTTCTTCATATGCCTTTTTTGCTTCAAGTGTCTTTTCTCCAATTATTTGTGAATATGCTTTTTTAAGATCTTGATTAAGTGTTGTTTTATGCTGTTCTCTAAGATCAGTCAACTTTCTTCCATTTTCTTCACTAACTTGACCTTTAAATTCTTCAAGTTCTTGCTTAAGTGTATTAAGCTTCTCATTCATTACAGATGAGATTTCCTCTTTCAGTAATTCAACATTTCCAAACACTTCCATTCTTTCCACCTTTAATATACTTAATATATTTAATTTATGCATGAGCATAAACATATACAAAAATTTAAAGCATTACACAGATTAAGTATTCATTATGCCTTATTTATATTATAAATAAAACAAAAACATAATGATTTACTTAACTATGCCAGTCCAACTAATAATATTATCAAAGCAATGATAAAACCAAAAATCGCTGGTGTTTCACACTGTCCTGAAAATAATAAACTTGGAACGAATGCTTCACTGTTTTTTGTACATGATGTTATACCCGCTGATGCTACAATTCCTTGTGCAACTGCTGATATTCCAGTCACTGCTACAACAACTCCTGCTCCAAGAGCACATAATCCTTCGAATGTTGTTAATGTTCTGTCACCACCTAACAAACCTGCTCCAACTACAATTAAGATTGCAGTAATGAAACCATAAATGGTTTGTGTCTGTGGCAAAGCTTGAAGGATTAACCCATTCTTAAAATGCTCTTTCTTTTCTGCAACTGCTGCTGCTGCTGAGACTCCTGCTGCCTTTAAACCCATAGCGCTGCTTACGCCCGCTACTCCTAGTGCCAATGCAGCACCGACAACAGCCAATCCTGTTCCTAAACTTATTGCCATTTCTTATTCACCTCGACAAATTGTCTCAAAATGTCACCTCGTCATAATAGTCTTCTTTCTTTCAGCATGGAAAGGTTCATAAACAATTCCCTCTCCTTCATAATATTTGCTAAAGTGTTCTAAAAAGTGCAACCTTGTTGTATGAACAAATGCACCAAGACCATTCATGAGTATGTTAAATAAATGTCCCAATACAAATATAATTAATATTGGAATCATTAATACAATTGATAACACAATTGTTTTTTCTGGGAATAAATCCCAAATCAATAAACACATAAAATTAACACCAAGTGCAATTCCACTTGTACCTAATGCTAATGCAATTAACCTTGCATATGAAAATAAATCACCAAAAAATCCACTAAAATCAAAAACAGATAAAACTGCTAGCACAGGACCAGCAGATATAAATTTCAATACAACCTGCATAACAACACTAATACCAATTAATACTAATCCTAAAATTAAAAATGGAAAATTAATTCTTGTAAAACTTCCAAGAATAACAACACTTCCTAACATAAAAACCATCCAAACACCTTGATCCATAAAAGCATTAAGATATTTTTTATCTGCCATATTTTCTGTAAATCCAACAAGTAACCCAATCAATAAATGAATTGCTCCAATTACAATGGCAAGCCCTAATCCAATCATAATATCTTTCATAGGATCAATTAATTGTAATGGTAACATTATACTTCCACCAGTAGCTAAAATATCTGCATAAACTGTTCTTTGAATTATATCTCCAAAATAACTACCAAATATAATACCCCAAATAGCTGCAGATACACCAAAATAAATAAGTATCATACTAAAATGTTTAGCTGTTTTATCATACTTACCCATTCCTCTATAAACAAGGAAAGCAAGTACTGCCATCAAAACACCATAAACAAAATCTGTAAGCATTAAACCAAAAAATATTGTAAATGTAAAAGCCAATATTGTTGTTGGATCGAATTTGTTATATTTAGGAGCTGAATAAAGATTAGTAACAATTTCAAATGGTTTAAACAAAGGATTATTATTATATATTGTTGGTGCATCTTCTCTTTCTTCTACTTCTAAATAAAAATTTCCTGCTGAATCATTAACTAGTTCTTTAAAATCTTCAAACCTATTAGCAGGAACCCATGCTTCTAAAATTGAAAAAGAAGCTGATACCTTAAAGTTCTTCAATGACTCTGTTCTTTTTCTAACAACTTCAAGTTCCTCTCCTAAAACAATTAGTTCTTTTTCATATGTATTATAATAAGAAGCAAGTTCTTTCTTAATATTCCTTATTTCTTTTTCATAATTATTATTATCAATCTTTAATCTTTTAATAATTTCAACAGGATTCTTATTTTCATAAGGGAAAACAATATCATCAAAACCAATCTCATGAAGTAGCTTTTCAACCACAGATAAAAGATTAGGTGTACTAAATATTGCCAAGAACACTCTTGATTTATCTATCTTTGATTTAAGAACAATTGCATTCTTCTTTAATTTACTTTCAATCTTTTTTAGATCTGAAGCATTACTTATACCTGTTAATACCTTCAAATTATCTGATTCATTATAAATTGCTGCCTTTACCTTTGGTAATATTTTAAGATTTGAAATTAATGCATTATTATTATTAATTTTGTCAGTACAATCATTTAATTTATCTAGTGATTGCTTAACATTCGGTTCAATTTTCAATAATCTCTTTTCAACATCATTAATAATCTCTGCATTTCCTTTTATATCAACATTAAATTTTTCAGGTGCTTTTGGAAAAAACACAGATTTAATCAAACTTTCAGGTTGTACTAATTCTTTATAATCATTAAGTGTATCATTAACAAACTTATATCTTGACATAATTCCATTAAAATCTTTAATCAAGTCTTGTTTAAACATAGTAATAAATTCAGACTGTCCTACTTTTTTAAGTTGACAAACACCATTCTCAAGAAGAGCTTCTGTTAAAGGTGTAACATATTTTCTAGATAAAACTAGTTTCGCATGAAACATCTTTGCTGGTGTAAATAATTTTCTAAACATATTGTATCACTTTGTTTTTCTATTTATTTTAACTAATTAATTTTTTTTTAATAATTGTGAAATAATCTCTTTAACAGCCTTATTTGAATTATTCCTAAAGCTTGCATCAAGCTTACTCATCTTTTTTTCATAATCATTAACAATTTTTTTAGCATCATCCAATGCCTTAGCCTTTGATTTAGCTAATTCATTCTCTTTCTGTTCTTGCAAAGCTTTTTCTTCCTTTCCAATAATAATCTTTGCATTTTTAACAATCTTATCCTTTTCATTATCAGACTGATCTTTGAATGATTCAATACCTTTTGCTAATTTATCCTCATAACTCTTCAAATTTTTAATAACATCCACTCCGCCTGTTTTTGATTGATCCATAATATTCATCCTCCTAATAATTTATTTTCTTTTAGTTGAAAACAACAAATCTAACTTTTCTCTTAATTTTTTTCCTTCAATATTTTTATGTTTTTTTGTAGTTATATTTAAAGTTTTGTCTGAAAAATAATCTATCCTTACTGCTTTTGAGATTGCACTAGCTAAATGCCTTGCAATTTTACCATGATCTTTTTGTTTTGCATTAGCAAGTAAAGAATGATTTACAATCAACCCATGTCGTGGACATCTTGCATTTGTTTTAATATGCCTAAACAATGCCTTTTCTGCTCCTAACAATTGAACAGTTGAAGAAGGCATCCTTGCTAAATCCTTAATCCCACCAGCATGAGTAATTAACTTTGCTCCAATCACAGAACCAGCAACAACAGTTAGATTAGGACATAAATCATTCATTAGATCTTCTAAATAACTAGTATGTGATTGTTTTAAATCATACAATCTCTTTAATTCATCTGCCAATTTAATAATTTGATTAACATCTTTCCTATCAAAATCAGCACCCATTGTATGCGAAACATTAAGTTTCTTAATTAACTGTTTTTTATCATTATTTAAAACAAACTCAACAAATTTCTCATGCTCTGAAAAAGTTTCACTTAATTCAGGTAAATACAATGAATACCATTCCCTAAGCCTCTTTATTAGTAAATTAATCACTTTTTCAACATCATCAATATTATTAGCAACTTGAGAAATTAAATTTTCTCGTAAGATTGATTTCTTAATCATATGCTTTGTATTTACAAGATTAAAATTATAAAACCTTGAATAAAATTCATCAATAAAATTAGAAAGATTAGGTAGAACCTTACCAAATTCAGCTCTTGGAAATTTTCTTAATAGCTTTTTCTTAATAGAACCATCTTTTTGCTCTTTTATATATGCTGAATAATCGATATAAAGCTCCTTCATGATAAGTTTATTATTCTTAAAAATAATATATCCAAAAACAGTATTATATATATTTATAGCCATATAAAACAAGAACTCACATCCTTTATAAAGTTTTATGTAAATAGAGTAAATAGTTTTGTTTATAAATACCAACAAAATACATTAAAAACAATATACACAAAACCAAAAATAAACAACAATAATAAAACAATACCACCAAAAGGTAGCAAGAAAACTATATATATGATAAGACAATCATTTTCCATGTTAGAGGGGGATGAATTAATTGTTAAAATTGTTGAAAGAGATAAGAATACATGGCAGAGGGGGACAAGGAGCAGTAACTACTGGTCAAATTCTTGCAATAGCTGCATTCTATGATGGATTTCAAAGTCAAACATTCCCTATGTTTGGAGTAGAAAGAGCTGGAGCACCAGTTCAAGCATTTGTTAGAATCTCAAAAAAACCAATTAATATTAGATCTCAAGTTTATAATCCACAGGTTGTCCTTGTTTTAGAACCTTCATTAATCGAAGCAGTAAATGTTCTTGAAGGTATTGAAAAAGATGCATTAATCATTGTTAATACAAATAAAACAAAAGATCAACTAAAACTTGGAAAAAACATTAATGTTCATACAATTGATGCAACAAGTATTGCATTAGAAATATTCAAAAAACCAATTGTAAATACTGCAATATTAGGTGCATTCTCTGCAATTACTAATGAAATAACATTGAAATCATTAAAAAAAGCAATTGATGACGTATTTTTACAAACAAAAGGAAAAAAGACTGCAGAATTAAATAAACAAGCAATTGAACAAGTTTATAATAGTACAAAATAAAAAATGGCAAAAAAGAAAACCACTATAAAAGAAAAAAAGATAAAGATAACAACTGCAGCAGTTATCCATGAACCAGGAAGTAGTGTAAATAGTAAAACAGGAGGATGGAGATCATTTCGTCCAGTCAGAGATGCAAAAAAATGTACAAACTGTGGTTTTTGTTGGATGTTTTGTCCAGATAATGCCATTAATGAAAAATTTATTGCTAACTTAGATTATTGTAAAGGATGTGGCATTTGTGCAAAAGTCTGTCCATTCAAAGCAATCGAAATGGTTAAGGAAGAGAAGTAAAAAGGTTATTCGTACAACTTTACTAATATAAATAATATCATGATTATCACATATATCGTCTGCAAAGACAAAGAAGAAGCAGAAAAAATTTCAACAGAACTGATCAACAAAAGATTAGTTGGTTGTGTTAATATGTTTCCAATCAAAGCAATGTTTTGGTGGAAAGAAAAAGTTGAGAAAGCAAGTGAATATGCAATCATTGCAAAAACATTTGAACACAAGTTTGAAGAAATAAAAAACTGTGTTAAAAAACTTCATTCATATGAGGTTCCAGCAATACTAAAATTCAAAGTTGATGCAGAAGAAAACTATGAAAATTGGTTAAAAAAAGAAGTTAAATAAAACAAAACATCAGAATCAAAAAGTAAAAAACAAACAAAAGGAAAACAAAAATGGTAAAAAAAGTAATTGAAGCATCAATGGCAGTTGCTATCGGAGCAAAACTATGTGAACCTGACGTGGTACCTATGTATCCAATCACACCACAAACTCACATTGTTGAAAGACTTGCTGATTTCATAAATGATGGAGAATTAAATAGTATTATGATTCATTTAGAAAGTGAATTTGCTGCATTAAGCGCTGCAATGGGTGTAAGTGCTACAGGATCAAGAGTATTCACAGCAACAGCTTCACAAGGAGTAGCATTAATGCATGAAGTTTTACATGCTGCTTCAGGTATGAGAATGCCAATTGTTATGGCAGTTGCAAACAGAGCATTAAGTGCTCCGATTAATATTTGGAATGATCATCAAGATACAATTTCTGCAAGAGACACAGGGTGGATTCAATTATATGTTGAAAGTGCACAAGAAGCACTTGACACAACAATAATGGCTTATAAAATTGCAGAAAACAAAAAAGTACTTTTACCTATAATGGTTTGTTTAGATGGATTTACATTATCTCATGTATATGAACCGGTAGACATCCCAATACAATCACAAGTAAGAAAATTTTTACCAAAATACGTACCACAAATTTACCTTGATACAAAAAAACCAGTAACTATTGGACCAATTGCATTTCCAAACACATATATGTTATTTAAGAAAGATCAACAAAATGCAATAATGAACTCAGCAAAAATTATCAAAACAGTAAATTCACAGTTTAGTAAACAATTCAAAAGAAAGTATGGTGATGGATTATTAGAAGCATACAAAACAAATGATGCTAAAGAAATAATAATAGCAATGGGAACTGTATGTAGTACTGCAAGAACTGTTATAGATAACTTAAGAAAAAAGGGAAAGAAAGTTGGATTATTAAAAGTAAAATGTTATAGACCATTCCCTGTTAATGAACTTCAAAATGCAACAAAGAATATAAAACAAATTGCTGTTATTGATAAAGATGTATCATATGGTTATGAAGGTGCACTTTCAACAGAAGTAAGAAACGCACTATGTCAAGGTAAAAAAACAATAAAAGTAAAAGGTTATATTGCTGGACTTGGTGGAAAAGATATCAAACCAAGTGATATAGAATACGCATTAAAAAATATAAACAATAAAAAAGAGAATGAATGGTTATTGTGAAGTGAACTATTGTGCCTGTACACCATTTAGTAAAAGAATCAGATGTAGAAGGAAAATGCCTATATTGTAGTAGAGAACTTGAAGATAAAGACTGGCATGCAAATCACTGTCCTGCAATAAACTATAAAGAACTAACATGTAAGTGTGGGAGAAACCATGTTATTAAAATTGATTTCCTAAACCAGAAACATTGTGAATGGGTTAAAGAAGAAGTCATGAATCGAAAAGAAATAAGAGAAGCTAACAAAATAACAAATAAAGTCAAACTCGAAGACGTCATTCAAGATCCACAGAAAACCTCTGTTGATCGACTTTTTGAAAGGTCTGACTTTGTTGACAAATTATTAGCCTCAAACAAACTATAAAATGATGATAAAAATGCAAAAAGATACAATTTGTGGATTAAGTAAAGAAGAACACTTCGCATCAGGACATAAAGCATGTGCAGGATGTGGTGCAGCACTAGTACCAAGATATGCATTAAAAGCTGCTGGAAAAAACACAATAGTTTGTAATGCAACAGGATGTCTAGAAGTATTCTCAACTGCATATCCCGAAACAGCATGGAAAGTTCCATGGATACATGTTACATTTGAAAATGCAGCATCAGTTGCATCAGGTATAGATAAAGCATTAACCAAACAAGGAAAAAGAGATAAACTTAATCTTCTTGTATTTGGTGGAGATGGAGGAACATTTGACATAGGTTTCCAATTTTTGTCAGGAGCAATCGAAAGAGGACATAAATTTACTTACATTTGTTATGATAATGAAGCTTATATGAATACAGGAATTCAAAGATCAGGATCAACACCTAAGTATGCAGCAACAACTACAAGTCCTGCTGGGAAAAAAATCCATGGTAAAACAGAATTCAAAAAACCAATGCCATTCATAATTGGAGCACACAAAAATGTTTATGTTGCAACCGCAAACATTGCATTTCCACAAGATTTTGTTGCAAAAGTCAAGAAAGCATTAGCATATGATGGACCATCATATATTCAAGTTTATGCTCCTTGTCCAACTGGATGGAAATTTGCATCAGATATGACAATTGAAATTTCAAAGATGGCATTCAACACAAACATTTATCCTCTTTTTGAAATTGAAGATGGAGTTATAACCTTAAACAGAGAACCTTCCAATAAAAGACCTGTTGAAGACTTCTTTAAAATGCAAGGAAGATTAAAACATCTTAATGACAAAGAAATAAGAGATGTTCAAAAGCACGTCGACAAAGAGTTTGAAAGAATCAAACATCTAAGCGCAATGAAAATAACTGTTTTCTAAGTAGGTAAAACATATTTAATCTTTTTTCTACCTTTATCTCTCTTATAAGTAAAAACTACATCTTGCCTTACTAAAGAAGCTAAAGCAGAGTAATTCTTTTGAATATAAACATCAGATCTTCCATCAATCTCATCTTTATTAGCAACAATTTTAACAGTTAAAACATTTTTTTCTCCAACTTTCTCCTTAAGATAATCAATACACACTAAATCTTCATCAGAATCCCAAAAATAAACTACCTTTTGTCCTTTTTGTAAATCATTAACCTTATCTTGAACATCTCTTGCTTTATCAAAAACAGCATATGATGCTTGAAGTCGATCATCTGGAATACCCAATGCATCTAAACCAGGTTCAACAATCTCTTGAATATCTCTTGTTTCAACAACAAACCTTGCTGTTTCATTTCTAGCTAACAAAACAGAATAAAATTCTTGAGAACCAGGATAAACTAATTGTTCTGCTCTTTCTCTTGACCACTTAAATGAATCTGCTTTACCATGATCAACTGAAGAATTACCTGCATCTAAATCATGTAAATAACCAAAAATTCTCTGCTGCCATGCTAAAGTATACAAAGATTGAGCTTTTTCTGGTTCTAAACCAACAAAATCATGTACAAAGGCAAACCAAGCAACACTTTGTGCTCTCTTTGCTCCAATTTTGAATCTATTTATCTTAGAACCAGCACCTTCACTCCTTAACTCCTCTATTCCCATCTTCAAACAAGAATAAGCAGTATTCAATCCCCATCTCCACATTTTTCTTCCTCTTTTAGAAAAAGGATTAAACATTTTATAAGCATTATTAATATAAAATTCAAACACAGACTGTAAAGCAGGAACATCCATCTTACTATCATCATAATCATTAAAAACATAATCAGCTTCTAAAAGAAAATCACAAACATCTGTTGTTGAGATTCCATCTCTTACAGCAATCCAATCATTAGCTTTATAATTCTCTCTTTTTCTCTTAAAAGCAGCTGTAACTATTCTTTCACCGACTCTACATCTTTCTAATAATTTCTCTAAACCCATAAGATAAAGAAATAATTAATATTATTTAAAGTAAACTATTCAATAAAATTAATTTGCAATATTCATATTTTTAACAATAACCTGTGATAATGCTTCTTTTGGTAGTCTCTTACTTACATCCAAAAGTTCAATCCCTAAAATATTCTCCTCTTTATCCATATCAACAATGGTAAAATCATCTATCTTTTTATTCTTAGCAAATTTACCATTACCAAACTTAATATAAATTGCATCTGCTTCCTTATCATAATTTATTTCCATCTTAAATCCAATATACTGTTATAATCTTTATATATTTTGTTGTTTTCTCATAAGGTACTTCAAGAATACCTGTACCTATATTCTTTTGTGCATAAAACTTACCATGCTTTTTTAAAACAAAATCAGGATATTTAATAGTATCTAAAACATTCTGTTTTGTAATACCTCTTTGCTTCATACGAAACAAAGCATGTGTAGTTATCAAACAATCCATCGTAATTTTTCCGAAAGAATTTTTGATTAATAAATATTCCCAAATAATTTCCGGATTACTCAATAATTGTTCCTTTAAACTCATTCCCACTTAAACAATCTTTTAAATTATCAATATCAGTTCCATTAATAATTATAACTTTTATTCCAGCCTCCTCAGCTAATTTTGAAGCATTTGGATCAAAAGGAAGATTCAAACCAGGGATCCATTCACCACCAACAATCTTTTTAAAATCAACCCAAGAAATCTCCTTAATCGGTTCTGCATCTTCATGTTTTCTTGGATCTTTATCATAAACATAATCAACATTTGTTAAATTGAGAACTTTTTCTGCATTAAGGTTCTTAGCCATTAATACAGCATCAGTATCTGTACTAAAACCTGGTTTCCAACCTGCTGCAACAATAATTTTTTTATCAGTATCAATATATTGTGTAGGATCATAAATGACATCTTCATATGCATCTTTTCCAAATATTGATCTAATCAATTCACCATTCAATCTTGAACTAATTATCCCTACCCAATCAAGATCATCTTTTTTAATCTCTGATATTTCATTTGCTGCATTCTGATAATTCCTACAAGTCTTTCCACCACCTGTAACTAAAACAATTCTTTCATCCTTTGCAATTAAATCTAAAACTAATTTTTTAAACTCTTTCAAAAATACAACATCAACTTTATCCGGAACAATAATTGATCCGCCCAGTGAAATAATAGTTGTTTTCATTTTTTAACCACCACCTAATCCAATTAAAATAACACCAATAAGTATACCAGCAATTCCTAACCATTTATACATATTCATTATTTCTTTTAACCAATAAACCGAAAATATAATAACCCATACATAAGTTAATGCTACAAAAGGATACAGTACAGTTAACTCTCCACCTTTTAATCCCCAAATAAAAAAAACAGTACTTAAACCATAAAATAAAACACCTAACATTAATTCCCAATTTTTTAACTGGTCAAAAACAATAAAACTCAATTTTTTAGCACCAAATTTAAAATAAACAGCACCAACCGCACCAATAAAAGTAGCAAACACCACCAACCCAATAGCAGATAAACTAGTCGACAACTGGAGTCACCTCAAGCTCTGGTTTCTTCTTATGTCTACTACCAAATCCAATAAAACTAACTCCAAACATAATAAAAACAATACCTGCCCATTGAATTAATCCAATTGATTCTCCTAAAAATCTTAATGAAAGTAAATTAACCCAGACAAAACCCAAAGCAATTATTGGATAAAGAATTGATAATTCACCATATTTTAATGCTGCAACTAACATAACAGCACCAACGCCATATAAACATAAACCAATCCAAATATTTAAATTAAATATAACAGAATAAATATCAGAGCCAAAAGTATTAACTCCAAATTTATAGAATAACTGTGCACTTGCTGTAATAAAAGTACAAATAACCACTAAGAATATTGCCCACGGTTCTGTTTTCATTCTAACAAATTATCTCTCTTTTTTCTAATCTCTTAACAAGATCTCAACGATTGCTGCGAATGCTGGTCTTGTAACAAATACACCAATTGTAACTCCCAGTATTGTTGTGATTGCAAATCCTTTAACTAATCCTGCACCAGCCCATAATAATGGAATCATTGCAACACATGTTGTGAAATATGCAGCCATAATAATAAAGAATGCACTCTTAATCTTATCTTTCCAATTAAGTGAAGCTGAAGCTTTTCCTTTTCTTAAAACTTCGTCAGCAATAACAATCTGATGATCTACACCAGTACCTACTGCAATTAATATTCCTGCAATAGCTGCTAAATCAAGATTCCAGCCAATCAATGCAGCTAAACCTAATAATAATAAAATCTCACATAACATAGTAAACATAACAGGTAATGAAATAAATAAAGTTCTAAATCTAATATAAATAACAATTGCAACTGCTAAAATAGCAAAAGCACCAACAAATAAAATATTTTTAATAAACTCTTGTCCTAATAATGGAGAGATTGTATCAATCTTCACTGTTTCTAATTTAACAGGTAAACTTCCAGTAATTAAAACAGTCTGTAATTGTTTCATATTCAATGCACTATTCATTAATGCCTCTTGATAAGATCTACCATATCCTGGTCCTGAAATAGAAATTTGTGTTGAAGCTTTTCCTTTTAGATCTGCACCAATTCTTAATGAATCAACAAGTTCATCATCTAAGTATAAATCTAATGATTCGTTCAAATATTGATAACCATTTTCATCAATTACCATTAAATCCATTGTTTGTTCTGCTTGTGCTTCAGCAGCATCTGTACTTAATGTAATACTAAATGAGAATGTACAATAATATTCTTCACCTGCACCAGTACATGGTCTTCTTGGATCTGATGCAAAACTACAATCAGCACTTCTACATACAAATTTAACATCTTCACCGCCTGCAAAAACAACATCTTCACCAATCTTTGCTTCAAACTTACCTTGACCACCAATCAACTCTTTAACTTCATCTTCTGTTGCACCTGCAATCTCAATAAGAATATATTGATTACCTTCTAAATCTGATGATATTCTTACAACAATATCACTTAACCCATAAACATTTAATCTTTGTTTAAGATTTTCAATCACAATATCCATATCAGCTTCAGAAACCTCTTCTTCTGGTTTCAACATAACTCTTGTTCCACCTTCTAAATCAAGTCCTTTCTTAATATTTGAAGTTGGAGTATCATAAATTTTAATACCTAAATCTTGTATACCAATAATTTCTTCAACAGTTTTATTTACAGTAACTGTTTTATTAATAGTTTCATTAACCTCAACAACTGTTCCATTAATAGTTTCATTAACAGGAACAATCTCTTGAACAATAATATCTTCAGTTTCATTTAACATAATAGTTATTGTTTCAGGAATCACAGTTAAAGTATAAACCTTAGGTTGTTTAAAGAAAGAATGATCTCTTCCATATTCTGTTTTTTCATAATTACTTAATGTTTCAATCCTAACTATATCTCCAATTGCTAAGTCTGATGTTAATTCAGAATAATGTTGAGTATCAATCACTTTAATTCCATTAACCTTTGTAATTATCTCTCTCATCATTGGTTTATCTCTTGCATTTGGACTTTGCATGTCTGCAAGATACGCTGCACTATCTTTTTCAATAGATCTTATCGCAACACCCTCTGAATCAAGAACAGGTCTAATCATAATTAATGAGCAAACTAAGAAGACTAACAAAACAATTACTCTCCAATTTTTTAACATACTCATTAATTTCTTTTTCATTTTTCTCTTCCTTCTTTCCATTCAAGATATAACCTAAGGATACCAACATTTTGGATCCAAGTATTAATAATATCAACAAATAAACCAATTAAAAGAATTGTCATAATTTGTGTTAGAACATCTGACTGAGACAAAACTAATGCAACAACAACTGCAGCCATTGTTGTTAAATTCATAACAATACCTGTCTTCAGTGCATCATAAACCCTATCCATTATAGTTCCTTCTTTTTTCTTCAATACCCTAATTGTTAATAACATATCAGTATCTACACTATAACCTATTAACATTAAGAATGCTGCGATTCCAGCAGTTGATAATTTAATTCCAAGAACATTAACAATTGCTAATGTTACAACAATATCACTAAATGCAGCTAATATAACTGCTAAACTTGGAATTGGAATTCTAAAATAAAGGAATACAACAATCCCCATAAATAAAAATGCTAATAATAATGCAATCATTGTTTGTTTAAAAAAACTACTTCCTAAACTAGAACCCATCATTTCAACACTAAATTCTGATTTATCAACACCTAACCTTTCTTCTAATAATAAATTAAGTGAGTCAACAACATCATTATCAGTAATATCTGCTTCAATAATAACACCGCTCTGCGCACCAGTCGCAGTAGCTAGTTTTCTAACACTTACATCATACTCAGGTAAATTCGTTAAAAGAAATGTATTTAATTCATCAAGATCAATAATATCTATAGTAGGTATTGTTACTGTAACACCACCTTGCAAACTAACACCTTTATGAAGAAAATCTCCTGTTAATGCATATTGCCCTCCTATTTGAGCTAATGCTAAAACTAATAATATAATTGGAATAAGTAATAATTTTTTATAATGATTAACATAAATATTTTCTAACTTACCTACAAAGCCAGTCCTAGAAATCTCATGCTTAATAGATTTAGATTTAACAACTTCTTCTTTCTCTTCCACATTAAGTATGTTTTCTTCCTCTTTTGGTCTATGCCTTTGTCTTCTCTCTCTTCTTTTACCCATACCTGACCTAGAATTTATTAGTATTTTTAAAGCTTTTGGAAAGAACTACATAATTAATAAAGTTTATATAGAACAACAGCCATTTTAACTACTATGTCATCATACAAATCAAACATATGGAAGATGTATATTTACAAGTTCCTACTTAGTTTAATGTTCTTTTCTGGAATTCTAGTTCCATTTTTTTTGGATTGGGGTAAAATCACCTTTACACAGATAATGACATTACAATCTATCTTTGTATTCTCAATATTTTTAATGGAAGTTCCAACCGGAGCAATAGCTGATCATTTTGGAAGAAAGACATCATTAATAATAGGCTCAATTATTATTGTGTTTGTACCAATCATATATACATTAGCCCCTAATTTCTGGATATTTGCCTTAGGTGAATTTTTATGGGCAACTTGTTTTGCACTAATGTCAGGCGCAGATGAAGCATTAATATATGATAGTCTTAAAAAGATAAAAAAAGAAAAATATTCTAAAAAAATATTTGGAAGGTTTCATAGCTTTGAATTAGCAGCACTTATGATTGCTTCTCCAATTGGAAGTATATTAGCAGCAAAATATGGTTTAAAATTTCCAGTAATATTAATGAGTGTACCTTTCTTTTTTGCATTATTCATTGCCATCTCCTTAAAAGAAGTCAAAACAAAAAAGAAAAGAAAAAAACAAAATTACATGAAAACCGTTCTTAGTGGATTCAAATATTTCAAAAAACATAAAATTTTACAAACTTTAGCATTTGATAAAATATCAGTTGCAATACTTGTTTTCATGGTAATCTGGCTTTACCAACCATTATTAACACAATTAGAAATTCCAATATTTTATTTTGGTTTTGTTGCAGCAGGAATAACTGGAATACAAGTAATTATTTTAAACAATTTTGAGTTCATGGAAAAGTTATTTGGTTCAAAGAAAAGATATTTATTTTGGAGTGCTTTAATTCCAGGAATTGCATTTATATTTTTAGGAATAAATCCATACATAATTATTACAATTCCATTATTATTAATCATTGCAGGATTAGGATTATCAAGACAAGTTTTATTTCAAAGTTATTTTAATAAATATATTAAATCACATAACAGAGCCACAGTCTTATCAACAATATCAATGGTAGACAGAATGAGTATTGCTATATTATATCCTGTAATAGGTTTAATTGTTGAGAAATCATTGAACGTAGCAATAATCTTTGTTGGTGTTGCAATTATAATATGTGCATTATTATCTAGAGTTGAAGAAAAACATTTATTAGATTAGAGCAATGTAGAAAATATATAGAAATAATGGATATTCTACTCACCCTTATGGGAAATGTGTGTAGCTATAGATTTATTTTAACAGTTCTAATTTTCTATCATTTAGTCTTCTAAAGTGTCCAAGAGTAATATCAGGGTGAACAGACACAAGAATTGAAGGCGTATGTTGAACAACTTCTTGGTATGCTTTATATACCTTTTCCCTGATTGCCATGTACTTATCAATACCTCCAAGTTTTCTAACCGCAGTTCGAAATGCACTACTAAAAACTGTGTCAATATCTGTTAAGGAATCTGGTACTTTTCTCTTTGTTGCTCTTCGTATTGATCTAGCCATAAGCTTATCAAGTTTATGTTCATAATCAAGGAGCTTTTCCTGTACTAAGTATAACTTTAATGTTTGATCAAATGGTAATCCAACCATATTTGACCATGTTAAATAATATTGGAATACATTAACTGCATCTCTATTCAAAATTCCTAATAGCTCAGATACATTCACTCTAGGAATTCCACCCGGTGAGAAGTATCCTGTCAAGAATGAACCATTTCTATAATCAATTCCAATCCCCATATTATCACTTACAAGTCCATCATATTCCCTAATTGGAAATAAACCATCAAGAACAACTCTTTTTTGTTGAGTACTGAGGGAACTCATCATAAGTCCAAAAATATTTGCTCGTCCCTGGTATCTTAGTCCTACAGCGAATCCTACAGCGTATTGATCACAGTCATCTAAGCAAGGTCTCCAAGCTTCTCTCATAAGTTTATATCCAAATTCTAATAAACGCCATTCAACTTTTCTTGGATGAAACATAGATTGTCTTGCTTTATAATGATCATAATCTTCTACCACACTGTGGGGTATTTCGTTTTGAACAATATGATTAAGAGTCATATAATATTTAGGTATCCCAATTTACTTTTAAATTTTATTGTGAATAAAAATTGTGTTCTGCAGTGACATATATCATTACGCCATACATCATTTTTATTTTCGAAACATCTTTTAACTATGTCAACAAACAGATAATTTAATGACTAAGGATCTCTAAGAAACTAATAGTTTAGAAACAAAAGTAAAGGAGTAAAACTTATTTTACTTAGAAATCCAACTTTGAATTTCAATAATATTATCTTCAGGATCAGCAGCATATGTAAAAACCAAAGTTCCTGTTTTAAATTCCTTTGAAACAACTTCACCTAGTTTCTTTCCACCATTTTCAAGTATTTCACTAAGTATTTTGTCAACATCATCAACTTTAAATGCTAGATGACCTAATCCTTCTCTATTTGCAGCAGCAGGTAAAGCCTTATTCAAATTTTCTGAATATTGGAATATTTCAAGGGTTGGTCCTTCTTTTCCACATCCAGGAAGAAGTAAATGCATACCTTTAAGTGTCGCATTTTTTACACCAGTTCCTTTCTCAAGCCATTCACCTTTCAAATCTCTTTCAGGTAATGTTGGTTTACAATTAAAAACTTTAATGTAAAAATCTGCCAATCTTCTCCAATCTTTACTAATGATATTTGTATGGACATATTTCATTTTAATTATTTATTTCTCACAACTCCATCTCAACTTCTATCTCTTTTCCTTTAGAAAACTCAACTTCTAATGCTTTTGTTGTTGCTTTTAGATCATCCATTGCTTTTTCAAGCATTTCCTCAACTTCATCACTACAGCTAACTTTCAAAACCTTAACTTCAGTCTTTAATGAAACACTTGCTTCAGATTTTGCTTTTCTAACTTGTGTAATAACTTCAATAACAGCATCACCTAATTTATCTAATCCTTCATTAATTAACTTAACATCAGATTCAGGCCATTTACTATTATGTATACTTACACAATCTTCAATCTTAGCAAAATACTTCTGATAAACAGCTTCAGTAACATATGGCATAATAGGAGCAAATAATTTCAAACAACTTGATACAGCTACATACAATGTATATTGCCCACTTAATCTTGCTTTTTCTCCTCGTTTATCAGGATTATATAACCTATCTTTAACAATCTCTAAATAATTATCACAAAGAGTATGCCAAAAAAATCTTTCAACTAATGATTTAGTTTTTGCATATTCGTATTCTTCAAAACTATCTGTTGAATCAACAATCATTCTATTTAATTTTGACAACATCCATTTATCTACTTCTTCTAATTCAATATTTTTACATTTCTTTAAATCAAAATCCTCTAAGTGCATTAATGCAAACTTTGATGCATTCCATAATTTTGTAACCATCTTTTTCCCAGTAAGAATATCTTTTTCTTGATACGGCAAATCTTCTCCTAATTTTGAACCAGCTGCCCAGAATCTTAATGAATCTGCACCATATTTTTCTGTAATATCTTGAGGTCTTACAACATTTCCTTTTGATTTGCTCATCTTTTTACCTTTTGGATCAAGTGCAAAACCTGAAATCATAATATTCTTCCAAGGATTCTTGTTCTCGTGTAACTGTGATTTAACCATTGTATTAAACAACCAGAATGTAATAATATCATGTGCCTGCGGTCTTAAATCCATTGGAAACAATTTTTTATAAATGGGTTTACCTTTTAATAATTCAACTGCTAATTGAGGAGTTAATGATGATGTTGCCCAAGTATCCATAACATCTTGTTCTGGTACAAATTCATTACATCCACAACCACATTTTTTATTAGGTTTATCTTTTAATGGATCAACAGGCAGATCTTTTTCTTCTGCAACAATAACCTCTCCACAATCTTTACAATACCATACAGGAAATGGAACTCCAAAATATCTTTGTCTTGAAATACACCAATCCCACTGAAGACCTTTTATCCAATGATCAAGTCTAACTCTCATATATTGTGGGAACCAATCCATTTGCTTACCACATTCTAAAAAGTGATCTTTAAGATCAAGATATTTGATAAACCATTGTTTTGTATTAAGAATCTCAACCTCTGTTCCACATCTTTCATGAACATTAACTGGATGAGTAATTGGTTTTTCTTTAATTAATAACTTGTTTTCTTTTAAATCTTCAACAATAGCTTTTCTTGCTTCTTTAATTGTCATTCCTTCATATTTATCAGCATTAGAATTCATCTTACCATCTTCAGTAATTGACATTATCAATGGTAATTTATGTGCTTTGTACCACTCAATATCTGTTTGATCACCAAAAGTACAACACATTACTAATCCAGTTCCTTTCTCAGGATCTGCTCTTTTATCAGCTAAGATTGGAACTTTTCTATCAAATAATGGAACTCGTGCTTCCTTACCAAACAGATTTTTATAACGTTCATCATTAGGATGAGCAAACATTGCAACACAACTTGGTAATAATTCTGGCCTAGTCGTTGCTATGATTAAATCTTCATCATTTTCTCCCTTAAAAATAATATCATTAAAATTACTTGCTAACTCTTTATCTTCTAATTCAACTTGAGCAATTGCTGTTTGACATAAAGGACACCACATTGTTGGTGCTTCTTTTCTATATTCCCTTCCCTTTTTGTATAGATCTAAAAATGATCTTTGTGAAATTTTAATTGAATGATCATCAATTGTTGAATAATAAATATCAAAATCACAACTAATTCCAATATTTTTCCAATCTTGGATATATTTTAATTTTAAACCTTCAACTGTTTTCATGCAAAGTTTTCTGAAATCTTCTCTCTCCATCTTCTTTGACTTAACTTTGTTCATTTTTTCAACTAATCTTTCAGTTGCTAAACCATTATTATCAGTACCAAATGGATAGAAAACATTAAAACCTTTCATTCTTTTATATCGAATAACAAAATCTTGCTGAGCATAGCTAAAAGCATGACCCATATGCATTTCTCCAGAAACTGTTGGAGGTGGTGTATCTACAGAATAGACTGGTTTTTTACTGTTCTCATCAAACTTAAAAACACCATTCATTTCCCAGAATTGTTGAAGATTAGGTTCTTCTACTGTAAAATCATAATTATCTTTTTTTTTGTTATCTGCCATGGTTTAAAAAGAGAGCATATATTATTTATAAAGTTAATGAATTTCAAAGAAAAAGAAAAACAAACTTAATATATAACCAAACAATTCCAAATCCATTAATAATGGGGTGTATATTATGGTAAAAATAGGAATTATAGGAGGTTCTGGATTAGATGATCCAAAACTATTGCAAGATTTTCAAGAAAAGAATGTTTTAACAAAATATGGTGAACCTAGTTCAAAATTAACAATTGGTAAAATCAATGATATTGATGTTGTTCTATTAGCAAGACATGGTAAAGGCCATACAATCACACCAACACATGTTAATTATAGAGCTAATATTATGGCACTAAAAAATGAAGGAGTTACACATATTTTAGCAACAACCGCATGTGGATCTTTAAAGCAAGAGATAGGAAGAGGAGATTTTATTATTCTTAGCCAGTTTATAGATCACACAAAACACAGAAAATTTTCATTCCATGATGATTTTAAAAAAGGCATAAATCACACAGCAATGCCAGATCCATTTGATGAAAATTTAAGACAAGCATTTATTCAAACATCTAAAGAATTAAAATTAAAATATCATGCAAAAGGAACAGTTATAACAATCGAAGGTCCAAGATTCTCAACACGAGCAGAATCTCATATGTTTAGACAATTTGCAGATGTAATTAATATGACTGTTTCAACAGAAGTTTCATTAGCACAAGAAGCAGGTATACCTTATGCAGCTGTTGCAATGAGTACAGATTATGATTGTTGGAAAGAAGATGAACCACCAGCAAAATGGGAAGAAATCCTAGAAGTGTTCAAACAAAACTCTGATAATGTAAAAAAATTAATTATAAACACATTACCAAAAGTTGCAGGAACACAAACAACAGTAAAAAATACAATTGAAACAAATAAAGAAGGTGAAAAAACAATGGAAGAATTTGATTTAAAAGCAACATTAAGAACAATACCACATTTTCCTAAACAAGGAATTTTATTTTGGGACATAACATCTTTATTAAATAATCCAGAAGCATTTAAACAAACAATGGATAAATTCTATAATAGATATAAAGATTCAAATATTGATGTTGTTGCTGGTATTGAAAGTAGAGGATTTATCTTTGGTTCTGTTCTAGCATTTATGTTAAATAAAAGATTTGTTCCAATAAGAAAGAAGGGAAAGCTACCAGGAAAAACAGCAAAGATGGAATATGCATTAGAATATGGTACAGATGTAATAGAAATACACACTGAAGATGTTAAACCAGGAGACAATGTTCTTATTATAGACGATTTAATTGCTACCGCGGGAACAATGGAAGCAGCGTGTAAATTAATTGAATCATTAAACGCTAATATTCATGAATGCGCTGCAGTGATCGAATTACCTGAACTAAAAGGAAAAGAAAAACTAAGCAAACATAAAGTTTATACAATGATTGAATGTGAAGAACATGTTTAGAATTAGCACCACCACCTTGGATCACTATAAAATTAATCTACGATAGCGTCAGAATAAGGGTTCGTACATCAATTAACATCATAGTACCAGAGCCGCTGTGGTGCTAATAACAAAAACATTACTCATTATTATTAATCTAAACCTTAATAAATCATCTATCTATATCAAATTCAATGCAAAAAACAGTTCAACCTTGGATATATAAGTATATGCCTTCTTCATTAGAAGAGTTTGAAGCACAAAAAGAATCTTTAAGAACATTAAAGAACTTTATAACAAACTTCAAAACACAAAGAAAGAAAGCAGCATTAATCCATGGTCCAAGTGGTTGTGGTAAGACAGTATCTGTTCATACAATAGCTAAAAATCTTAATCTAGAAATAGTTGAAATTAATGCATCAGATGTTAGAAACAAAGCAGCTTTAGGAACAATAATTAACCAAGTTGGTAAACAAATGTCATTGTTTGCTAAAGGAAAAATAATTCTTGTTGATGAGATTGATGCAGTTTCAGGTACAAAAGATAGAGGTGGAATACAACAACTAATTAGTCTAATCCCTCAGACAGCATTTCCAATAATAATGACTGCACAGAATGCTTATGATAAAAAATTAAATAAAATAAGATCAAAGTCAGAAATAATTCAATATGAACCACTAGACTATATGTCTATCTACAATATATTAAAAAGAATATGTAGAAGTGAAAATATTGAACATAATGACATGGATTTAAAAATCCTTTCTAGAACAAGTGGTGGAGATGCAAGAGCAGCAATTAATGATTTACAAACAATCTCTTCAGCTAAAAACTCAATTAAAAGAGAAGATATTGACAGCTTACCTCAAAGAAATCAAACAGAATCAATATTAAAAGCATTAGTTAAAATATTCAAAGTAAAAGAACCAATGATTGCATTAAAAGCATTAGACAATGTTAATGAAAATTTTGATCAAACAATGCTATGGATAGATGAAAATCTTCCTTATGAATATACTGATCCTAAAGATCTTGCTGAAGCATACCAATGGTTAAGTAAAGCTGATGTTTACAAAGGCAGAATTAGAAGATGGCAACACTGGAGATTTATTGTTTACATTAAAAATCACATTACTGCAGGCATTGCATTAAGTAAAAAAAAGAAATATTCGGGTTTTACAAGCTATAAACCAACAAATAGAATTCTTAAATTATGGAAAGCTAAGATGAAGTATATGAAAAGAAATGCAATAGCAGAAAAGATTGCACTAAAAACACATTCCTCAAAAAAAGAAGTTATAAAAAACACATTACCATTCATTCAACCAATATTCCAAAAGAATAAAGAGATGGGAAATGAATTAGCAGAATATTTTGAATTAGATAATGAAGAAGTTAGTTGGTTAAGAAGATAGTTATCTTTTTATAGAAATACAATTAAAAAAAGAAAGAAAAAAAGACTTATGGAATATAAGTCAAATTGTACCCATTATTTGTTTCATCAGATTCAAGCACATCATTGTTATTATCAATATAAAGTAAGACATCTGTACTACTAATCCCTTCAATATCTTCTTCATAATATTTTAATTCAAGAGAACCTGAATTAGAACCTCCTGATAAAAGATCATAATAAACATCAGTAACTGAAACATCCACAAAAATCGAACTATCATAAGATGGTACAATTTGGGGATAAGAACTTCCATCAATATATACAGAACGACTATAATCTCCATCACCAGTATTTGTATATTCTAATTCATATTCTACAGTAAATAAATATGCGCCAGCAGCAGAATTATATTCTGAAGATGAACTTACAAAAGAAACATCTGAAATAACAAAATCCGGCATGCAAAAATCAACAGATTCATAACAATCATTATCCTCACAATCTAAATCTCCATCTCCATCATTATCTACTTCATCAGTACAATCTGATTCAGTAGAAGAAATTGCACACTCGTTGTCATCACAAACATATTCCAATCCAAAATTATTCAAACCATATTCTGCACAATCAACTATTTTAAAATTATTAGAGATTAATTTTGCACAATGATATTCCTTAAGTGTATTTTTATCAACACATTCATCTATAAATTCTAATGAACCATTTCCCATTAAAAGTACTCCCCCTTCATCAGGAATTATCCCACCATCACTATCATAACAAATTTCCTCAGAAGGAGATTCTATTAATTTCCCAACTGCTTGCCCAGCCAGATCTTCTGAACAACCATTCAATCCTATACCAAAAACTGCAACAAATGCAACTAAAAGAACAATAAATAACACACATAACCTATCCATTCATAACACCTCATTTAAATAATAATAATAATAATTTAAATAATATTATATAAAACTTTTTATTTAAAAACACTAAAAACCAAACAAATAAAGAAATTAGCTCTTCTTCTTTCTTCTAGTAGTTCTCCGAGTTGATCTCTTTCTAACTTTTTTCCTTCTTACTACTTTATTCTTTGTTACTCTCTTCTTAACAGGCTTCTTCTTAATTACTTTTTTCTTCACAGGTTTTTTCTTTCTAACAACTCTTCTCTTTGTTGTTTTCTTCTTTACAACTCTTTTCTTAACCTTTCTTTTAACAGTTTTCTTAACACTCTTTTTCTTAACTTTCTTCTTCACTATTTTAGAATTTTCTCCATGAACATAAATATCAGTATTAAACAACTTTTTATTAATTAAATAAGTTACTTTTAATTTTTCTTTCTTAAAGATTGAAACAATTTTCTTCTTATCTTCAATTAATATTGCATTTGGAACCATATCAAGAAGATGAAAATTAACATAAAAACAAAACTTACCATTCTTACTCAATATTTTTTTAACATCTCTAACAAAAGTAGGCACATCCTTAACATATCCTAAATCATTATAAGAAATAAAAGCATCAACGTTTTTAACTTTCTTAGGAATACTTAATTTTCTTAATAAATGTACTACAACATTCCTCCTATGCTTTGCTGGAATATTCTCTTTAAATATCTTAATCTCTTCTTTTGACTGATTAGCAATATGAATCTTATTAAAATTAATATGTCCATTAATTATTTTCTGTGTAAGTGCACCCATAGGAAAATTATAAGCCTTGATCACGGATTTATTTGTAAATGGCCCAACTAATGAAATTGCTTTATTAATTGTTGGCTTTGGTAATGGAACCTTATGATAATAATGTGACAATCTTGCCATCATGTTCCTACGTAAGACAACATATTTCTGATCATAAAACAATTCAATTGCAAAATATGCAGGAATACCAAAGGCCACTAATCCTCCTGAAATACGAAGTAAATCCCATGCACTATGAGTTTCTTTAACAAACATAACTAACAAGAAAATCATAAATAATATTGTAAGAAGTGGCCCAATCTTACCAAATTTAACTTTATACGGCCTCTTTAAATTAGGTTTTTTGAAACGTAAGATAACCAAACTTAACAATACTGATGAATAAACTACTAAAATTAAAGGAATCAATAAATGTAACAAAGTTTCATACGATCCTGCCCCAACAATGACTAGAGCGGAAACAACCAAAACTTGGAAAAGAATTGAAACATAAGGACTCTTATGTTTAGGATGGATCTTAGCAAATTGAGTAAAGAATAACTTATCTTCTGCAATTGACATTAATAATCTAGGAGCTGTTACAATCCAACCGGCAGTAGCACCAATAACAGAAACAAAAATTAAAACAGTAAAAATAATTCTTCCTGCTAATCCAAAATGAACTTCACCTAAGTCTCGCAAAGGAGCAACTGATTCAGAAAATTCTGCCCAAGGAATACTTCCCATTGCAGTCATTGCTAAGAAAAATGAAAGAACAGCTATAACTAATGTCCCATATATTAATGCTTTTGGCATAATTTTAGTAGGATTCTTTGTTTCAGCTGATAAAAATATTGCGCTTTCCCATCCAAAAAAAGTCTCAGCAATAAAAAATATTGCCAAAATAATACTCATTGAAGGAAAAACAAAGAAAGGATCAAGATTACCAGAATCAAAACTAATAAACCCAGGAATAATAATAGCAATAACTGCTGTTAAAGTTATTAAGGCAAATGTAACTAACACAACTGTAGAGGTTTGCATTCCTCGAAATGCCACAAAGCTAAATAAGATTATTAAAAATATTGCAAGAGGAATATAAGTAAAAGAGTATTTAATTGGGATTAGGTATTGCAACGCCCCTAATAAAAGCATAGCAATAGTAACACTTCCAGCAATTGAAGTTGTCCAACCAATCACAAAAGACCAAAACCTTCCATAAGATTGCTTAGCAAACTCATAAACACCACCTGCTTTAGGAAACATTGAAGTTAATTCTCCAAAACACATTGCAATATAAACAGAGATTAAAGAAAGAACTCCCCATGAAATTAAAGAGGCAGGACCTGCATGCTTTGCTCCTGATGAAGTAAGGAACCAAATTCCTGTACCCATTATTGAATTAATTGTAATTAAAAGAATAACTCGAAAACTTAATGTTTTCTTCATCTGTTTTTCATGAGGTTGCACCTTACGAATCTTTGCTCTTTTAACATGTTTTCTAAATCTTAAAAACCGAGGAGCTCGTGCTCCAAATCTTAATAATCTAAGTAAACGACCATAACGAGCAAATCTTGATAATCTTGCAATATTTGCAATAATACGAATACCTCTTAATGATCTAATCATTGCAAGTCCTTGAACTCCCCAAAAAATCAACCCAAAAGGAATTGTAGCAATAATATCAAGTATATGTTTTTTCACATAAGGTAATAAACGTGGAGTCTCAAACCACCTAAAATATAAGTCAATAGCAAAAATAATCACAACATAAATATCAAAGAAGTCTATAAATAAAGACATAAATCTTCCAACACTAAAAAAAAGTTCTATAATAGTTACAACAAGCAATAAAACTAAAGAAGGGGGGATTAACAATTGAATAGTATTATCTAACCTACTTTTAACCATATCAAACATACCTCTTTTTAAATAAATTTAAATTTACATATATAAATAGTTTTCTATAGAAAAAAGATAAAAAAGAAAATAAAAATAAAGAAAATATTACATACTTTCAACTGCTTTTGTAACAAATGGTAAGATTGCTTGAACTTCTTCCTTAGTCAATCTTCCCATTTTACTAAATTTATATTCTCCACCAACCTTATTTTCTCTTGAAATCTGTAGTTTAGGAGTACCTTCATTATATGAGAATACACTAACTGTTAACTTTGTATTCTCAAACTCAACTGCTTCTGTAAATAACTGCTTATCTAAACTTTTATCAAATGGCATTTTTATTCCCTCCATTATATTATTATAAATATAATATAAAGAACGAATAAAGATGTTATATTTAAGTATTACCCTTTTATTTCAAGGTAGTTATTGGCCTTGATTGAACAATATATACCTTATCCTCAATTGCCCATTCAATATCCTGTGGAAATTCATAGTGTTCTTCAATATTCCTTCCTAAAGCAACCAATTCACCAATTTCATCAGGTGTTAATACTTCCTCTGCACCATTTGTAATATTTCTCTTCTCATTTTCACCGGTTTCAGGATGCTTAAAAAGACCCCATTCCTGTGTAGAAATATGTTTTTGATTTATCTCTGCAGTTTTTTTATTCACCATATAAGTATCTGGAGTTAATGATCCTGAAACAACACTCTCACCTAATCCAAAAGCTCCTTCAATTACCATCTCTTCTCTATTATTAGTAATTGGATTCACACAAAACATAACTCCCGCTTTTTTAGAATCAACCATTTTTTGAACAACAACAGATATTAAAACACCTTCATGTTCAAAATTATTCTTTTCTCTATAATAAATTGCTCTTGAAGTAAACAATGAAGCCCAACATCTTTGAACATCTCTTAATACAATCTCAACCTTATGAACATTAAGATATGTATCTTGTTGACCTGCAAAGCTTGCATCAGGTAAATCTTCAGCAGTTGCAGAACTTCTTACTGCAACAAAAATATTACCATCTTCAATCAATACATTATATGCTGCACTAATCTCATCCTTCAAATCATCAGGCATTACTGTACTTAAAATTAATTTTTGAATCTTTTTTGAAGCTTGATCAAGTTGTTCAGTATTTTCAATATCAGTCTCTGCTAAAATTAAATTCATTTCTTTCCTTATTCCAATTTCTTCAATAAATCGTTCATATGCTTGTGCTGTCACACAAAAACCATTTGGAACAGGAATATTATTATTATAAAGCTCTCCAAGATTAGCTCCTTTCCCACCAACTTGAGCAATATCTTCTTTTCCTATATCTTTAAACCACATTATATGTCTTGAAGTCATAATTATCACCTTAGATTAGAATAACTAGATTAATATATAAAGATTATCAATGCCTTAGCCTTTACTCAACACTTTAACAGTACCATTTGCAAAGTCCATTTCTATTTCATCACCATTATCCAACATTTTAGTTGCAATCTTTGCTCCAATAATACAAGGAATCTTTAGTTCTCTTGAAACAATAGCAGCATGACATGTAATTCCACCTTCATCAGTTATCACTGCTTTCGATTTTCTCATTAATGGCATAAATTCTGGCCGAGTCATTGTTGTAACTAAAATATTACCTTCTTCAAAAGCATCTTTTTTAGTATCAATTACTTTACACACTTTACCTTTAACAACTTCACTAGGATCATAAGAAACAACTCCTTTAAATTCACTAGATAATATTTTTTTCATATATACATCATACAATTCTTCTGCATCATTCCCAACAAATATATGTTCACCACCAGGATAATAATAAATAAAGCATAAATTTTTTCTTTTCATAATATCATTAACATCCACATTTTTCCCAGTAAGATAATTAATTGCTTCTTCCTCTGTAAAATACATAAAATCTTCAACAGAAATATTTTTTCTTTTAGCAATCTCATCAATTATCTGAAATTTTGCATAATTACTTCTAATCATTCCTTCTTTTCTCAAATCAATTAATTCTCCAAACCTTGAAATTAAAGAAAATAATAACAAATCATCTCCGTCTATTCCAACCGATTCTGCCATCTCCTCTTTTTCTTTAAATAGATTCTTCTCTGCTCTCTCTGTTTTCCTAATCTCTTCTAAAAGCTCATCTTTAGTTTTCTTTTCTAATTCCATCCCAACTCTTTTTTTAATCTCCTCAACAGTCAATTCATCCACATGTTTATAATTAGAATCAATCCAATAATATCTTTCATGAAAATGTTCAATACTCATTTTATCAAGACACAAATTTAGAAAATCAATTTTTTCCTGTGTTAAAAAACTCCTTCTTTCAGGTGTTGACATTAAAACAACCATATTACTAAACTCTTTGTTATCTAACCCATATTTTTTTTGCATTAATTCTGGCAACTCCTCTGTAAAGGGATCAATTATTTCCCAATAAGTTCCATAAACAACAAAGTCCATCATTAATTTATGTAATTGCTTATATAAATCAGCTAAATCATTATCTGACAAGTTTGTTAAATCCATAAAAGAAATTTTATGAGAAAAGTCAATTAATTTTTTTCTAATCAAAAAACTTGGTTTAACAAAATTATCAAAATAATTTTTATCATCCTTAAGTTTATCATAAAACTGTTTAAAAAGATCAGATTTTTCTTGGTAAGGTGTAAGCTCTGATCCCAAACCATCTTTATAAGCAGTAAATGTAAATTGAAGGGTTGGTTTTCCAACAATTGGTTCTTGCCCAACAAAGCATTGCATGATATAATTAAACAACTGCAAAGAAGATGGAGCTTCTTCTCTCCAAATCTTAACTTTTTCCAAAATATCTTTAACTTCTTGTTTTGATTTCATTTTAATATCTTAACTAACCCGTGACTTGCGTTTACCTCAACAAGATCTCCTGTTTTCAAGACTTTTGTTGCAATCTTTGTTCCGATCACACACGGTATCTTTAATTCTCTTGAAACAATAGCAGCATGACATGTTAAACCACCTTCATCTGTAATAACAGCTGAAGATTTTTTCATTGCAGGCAAAAATTCAGGCCTAGTCATTGTTGTAACCAAAATATCACCATCTTGCACTTCAGCGATTTTATCAGGAGTCAAACAAACATGAACTCTCCCTATTGTCTTTCCAATTGAAGCACACATACCACTAAATTCTTTCATATCATCATCATGTTTGTGTTTCTCTAACTCCATTTCAAATTTATTAAAATCAGAACCAGATAATATACACAAATCCTGATCATTAAAAAGATAAACACTTGCTTCTCTCCTTTTAGAAAGTTCATCTTCAGAAATATTATTAAGATTATCAAACTCTTCTGGAACAAGATATTTCACATTCTCAACTTTCATGTTCAACTTATTTGCAAGTGCATATGCATATTTATCAACAATCCATGCTCCTTTTAAGATCTTTACTTTTCTATCATCCTGCCAATAGGAAACAAACTCAGTTAAATCAAGATACATTCTTAATTCTTCAGAAAGATTAAGTTCATCTTTTAGCTTTTTTATTTTTTCCTTATTATTTTCTAGATCTTCTTTACTTGTAAAATCAAAATGATCATCTTTAATAACATACTCTTTCAAATCTTTAATTAATTCATTAATACTATAATCAGGACACTTACCCCATGTCCCTTTGATCCAATAAAAATCACTAACAAATTTATTTAATAATTTCATTAATTCTAATTTATCTTTAATCTTTACTTTAACATCCTCAACATTATTTGATTTAAATAAAATATCCAATTCAGAATTTTGCCTGATTAATTTCAATATAAAATGTAATTGATTATTCATTTCCATATTAAATGATTTTTTTGTTGGTAAAAATAACTGTGAAAAATATTTTGTATACTCTTTTTCTTTTCCTAATTTTGCTAATTCTTTTAAAAACATATCTTTAATTAGGACATCAGTTGATAATGAAAATCCTTCAAGTAGATGAGAGGTAGCAAAACAATTATAATACGATACAAACACTTTTTTTGTTTCATCAAGAAAATCTTTTTTACTCATCTCTTCAAATCTCTTCTTATTCGGCTTACCTTCTGTTAAATCTATAAATTGTTTAAACTCTTTTTGACTTTTATCCCAAACCATTTGAGTATAATTATTATCATTCTTGTATTTTTCAATAAATTTATCACATACAAAGTGAACATCCTTTCTATTATAATACATTTCACAAAAATCTTTTTTATAGACCATCATAAACCGTTTATAATTAAAACCCAAAGATTTCTTTATTCCAATTAGACCTGAATATGGTCCAGAGTGAATAAACAATGGTACACCATTTATTCCTTGGACGTGCCATTTTTCATCAATTAAATGCATAAATTTATTTGAATTGTTTATTAAATTAAATAATTTCATTTTTATAATCTCCATAACCATAAAACATAATCAAGCCCTATCTAAAACCTTAACAATGCCTCTGTCAGCATCTACTTCTATTAAGTCACCATCATTTAAAACTTTTGTGGCAAACTTTGTCCCAATCACACAAGGGATTCCTAATTCTCTAGAAACAATAGCAGCATGTGAAGTAATTCCTCCTTCATTTGTTACAATAGCAGCTGCTTTTTTCATACCAACAACATAATCAGGTCGAGTCATGATTGCAACAAGAATCTCTCCTTTTTGTACTTTTCCAACTTCTGTTGCACTTCTACAAACTTTTACCTTACCAACAACCTTTCCAACAGAAGCACATAGTCCATTAAACTCCTTAATATGTGAATAGTCTTGCATACCAAGAATTAATAATTTTAAGTCTTCAATATTATTATTGTAGGTTATTATTTCTACTCCATTATCAGACCAATACTCTGCACAGAGTTTTATTCTATCCTGCATATCTTGCTTTGTTGGTAAATCAACTAATAAACTAGAAACCTCTGGATGACTCATGTACTTCATTTCATCTAGTGTAAAACCAAATCTTTTTCCAATCTCCTTAACCAACATTAACATATAATGAGCATTCCAATATGTTGCTTTCTTTCTTTCATCTTGCCAATAAGTAAAATCTTCTGATATAGTTAACAAAGTAACAAGATATGGATCTAATCTCAATCCCTTAACTAATTCTTCTTTTACTTTCCTATTAACTTCAGGAGTTGTTGTGATCTTTCTTATTTCTTCATTTATATCATGTCCATTTTCTAATGTTTCTTTTATTTCCTTAAGAAAAAAATTCATGTTTAAATTATATGCCATAACATAATTATTTCTTGACCAAAAATAATCTTCAACATGTTTTTCAAGTAATAAATAAATATCAGGATTATTTTCTTTTAAATAAGAAATCACTTCATCTGTTGTATGTTCAAGAACAAAGTTCCTTAATTCTTCATTATTACTAATAATTAATGCAATCCTTAATAATGAAACCTCTGCCACATTAATAAATGATTGATGAACAGGAGCAGAGAGTTTTGAAAACAATTCAGGAAATTTATCAACCATTCCTTTTGATTCTAACACTTCTTTAATCATATTAGCAATAATTTCATCAGTACCTAATGCAAAGCCATCAATAATTGAACTAGAACTAAATTTATTATAACCAATTTCTTTAAACTCATCAAATAATTTAATTAACTCTTCTTTACTTAATCCAGTTAGATCAGTACTTCCAATCTCTAAACACTTTGGATAGAATGTATCATAACTTTCTTTCCAATCAGCAATTAATTCTTTACTAATATTTGGATTTGTTTTACCTAATCCCATAATAATTCCAGAAATTCTTTTGATATCTTCCATATCAATATACCAATCTGCTCTATGATTATGAAAAAAACAAACCCTTATTCCTTTACCACACCCTCTTTTCTTCTTTTCATCCCTTATTTCAGAATGTGCAATTGAATGTATCAGTAAAGGACAACCATCAAACCTTTGATGATACCATTGTTTACCTTTTAATACTGGTAATTCCTTTTGTAATATTCCTTTAACATACTTCATTATTATGCACCATGCATGCTTAACTATATAATCTTTGTTATTCAGTTAGATACTGTTGAGGGTTAATATCTGCAATAGATCTAATTGGAACAATCCTTTGATCATCAACCCCCTCTTGAGTCACACAATACAAATCTACATCTCTCCAAAAAGCACCTTTTGCTTCCTCTAATTCAGATAGCTTATCATCAACAAAAAAACAAACATCCATACCTTTTTCTCTAAGATCCCTCGAAACATTACAATAACCCATAAAGGTTTTCATATTCTTATCTTGTACAGGTAAATTATAATCAAATGTTGAATAAACATCATCAACATATTCTGCTAATCTTGTCTGTTCTAATGCATATCTAACTGCATTTGCAGTACATGTTGAAAAAACAGCTAATTTTAAGCCTGCTTCTTTCATTTCTCTTAATTTATCTTCAACACCATCTAAAGCAGCAACTCTAACTAATCCTTGCTCTAAACCCTGTTCCAATATAACTTCATATCTATCATTAGCTTCTGAATCACCTGCATCATAATCTTCAATAATAGCCCTACCTTCTTCAGTACTTAGAACATACTCTTTATGTTCCATTGTAACCAATGTATTTCCTAGATCAAATAACCCAACTATATTATCAATACTCATTTAAAACCACCCTATAATACAACCTCTTTTCTCTACCTACAATAAGTAACACCCACCCCATATAAAAGATTGTAGCAGTATTTATTACTACAAACATAAGATTTATATATAAAATCAGCTTTCTAAGCTATATGAGCTCAAAATTCGAAGCACTAATAGAAGCAGGATTAACACAAAATGAAGCAAAAGTATACCTAGCTATGCTTAATCTAGGATCTTCAAGTGTTAATTCAATATCAAGAAAAGCAGAAGTACATAGAGTTAACACTTATGATATTATTGAAAGATTAGTACAAAAAGGATTAGTTAGTTCTGTTGTTAAAGGCGCAAAGAAATTTTATGAACCTGCTTCTCCAGATAGAATATTAACAATACTTCAAAGAAAACAAGAAGAAGTTAATCAAGTAATGCCTGAATTAATGTTAGATTTTCAAATGCGAAAAGATAAACAAGATGTATTTGTTTTCAAAGGTGTTGATGGAGTTGCAACAGCATATGATATGATGATCAAAGAAAGAAAAGACTTGTATGCAATTGGCGGTCAAGGTTCAAACAGAAAATATCTAAAACATAGACATATTAAATTTGATAATGAAAGAAGAAAAAAAGGAGTTAAGATTTATGGCCTATATTATGAATCATTGCGAGGCAAAAAATTAGGTGATGATACTTGGTTTATTAGATTTCTTCCAGATGAATTCAAGAGTCCAGTTATGATTGATATCTGTGGAGATTTAGTTGTACAATTATTATCAACGAATGATATAATGGCAATAGTTATTAAAAACAAACACATTGCAGACGGTTACAGAAAACACTTTAAGTTTATGTGGGAATTTGCAAAAGAATAAACTATTCTATTCCTCTTAATTCTCTAGCATATTGTCTATGATAATCTTCATTTTCTCTAGCAATATCAAATATTCTATTTGCTTCTTCCATATCATGACCATGAGCATCAACATACTCAAGTCTTAATCTAACCAATTCTGCATACGAATCAGATAATAACCTTGCTTCATTAGAATAAGCCATAGCCATATCTTCACACTCAGTATCACAACCACCATATAATTTTGATAAAGTATATAATTCAACTAACCTACCTAAAAAGAGTTCTCCATCGTAGTATCGAATACTTTCTAACGTTTGGCAATCGTCATTTGGTTTATATATTAAACTTCCACGCACTTGAACTCTTTCATACCTACAATCAAAAAGCACTTCTCCATCTTCATCTGCAAACAAAGGATTAAATACAAAGGCTATTGAGTCAGAATAAGAAGCCAAATTATTACAATTAATTCCATTTGGAAGATAATCTGATTTTTCAATCTGACTTTTAATAAATGAAGACATTAAGAAATGTACATCAATATTTGGTTCTTGTTCTAATGCAATTGCAGAAAAAGCTTCAGCAATATTAGCATACATATAACCTATTGTTCTTGTAACAGGATACTCCCCACCTACTGTATCAGATATATAAAAATATCTATCAGCAAGATCTCTATGTTTATCAGGAATACCTTTACTCATATCCCATTCAAATGTTTGTTGCATTTCATTCCAATCATTACTAGAATACATAGGACTTCTAGGTGCTGGTTCTTCAACCATAGCTACAGGTTCAACCTTTGGAACACAAGCAGTAAGTAATGCTAATGTTAATAATGTTTTATTCATCTTACCCATTTAATGGACCATATTGTCCAGTTGGTCTAAGCCCTGCTTTTTGTCCCAATGGCTCACTTCCCTCATAGAATTCTACTTCTCGTCCATCATGTAATGATTTTAATGCAATAAAGAAATCATTTGGAACAACAACTTCTTTCTTTTTTACACGATAAACATCAGGATCTCCTTCATATGCATCTTTGAAATACTTTTTCTCCATTGCTCTTAACATACCTTGCAAAAACCTAGTATGTCCTTGTGAAATTCTTGATCGTTTATTACCATCCCATCTTCCTCTCGGCATTGTTTTATGATCAAATTTTCCTGTAGTTAATTCTCTTGCAACTGCTTCTAACATCAATCTCTCTGTAACATATTCTGGATTTTCTTGGAATGCTTCTTTAACAACATTATCATCTAATAAATCAACTAAAGGTGAATCTGCATTTTGATTAAGAAACTGATCCATACTCTTAACAGTATCACTAACATTATTATCTGTTTCAACAAAAACTCTATCTCCATCAACAGGAACATATGTTTTAGCTAAGTATTTTTGTGATCCTAAAAAACCTGTTTTTGGATTAAAAACTTTTGAGTCTAATCCAATTGTATCAACATAAAGATGTCCATTTTTAACTTGACCTTCTTCACCTAAATATAATGCTTCAACATGTACTTTTCTATTTTTTCTTTTCATTTTATTCTACCACCGGACTCATATAAAAACCACTTCGTTGATAAGATTGTACACCAGAATCATGCATATACTTATCAACCTGATCCACAAATACTATCAGATCACCATTATAAGAAAGATCATCTAATGCATCTAATGTATTATGATCTAATGTAAACCTTAATGGATCTAATTCAACAGGACCAGAATGCATGTCATACAACGAATCAACTGCAGCTGCAAACATTTCTTCTAATACTTCTTTATTAAAATTCACTGCATACCCTGGTAAATCACAATTAGCTGTAAAATTACTAATTGGAGAATCCCTCAATTCACCAATATAAAATACTAAATCCTGAAACTGATTTGATTCATATACATCTCTAGCTAATTGTTCAGACTCATTTCCTTCAGGAATAACAAATACAAAATATCCAATATAACTTGTTTCTCCATCTTGATCAGTAACAGGTATTCCTAATAAAGGATTATCACTATGTCCAACGAAATCTGCTTGACTTGATTCTTGTAAACTATATTTTCCCTTCTTTGGCACACTAAGTTCTAATCCTGATGAAGGAATTACCATACCATCTAATTCAACAGAATCTCTAGATTCATTTTTTCCTGCTTCATACCAAACCTCTTCACCATTACTTTTTTTAGTATAGATCCATGCTTCTAATAAAGAACTTTCTCCTCGAGCTATCTGTAATAAATCTCTTTCCCCTGATTCTCTTGATCTAGTTATAACTTGATGTTCTGAAGAAGGATCTACTTCTAGTGTTCTTTCTTTTGCTACAACATCACTAACTACAAGTAAACCCAAACCACCTGCAATTAATAAATTTCTACATCCCATTTTTCATTCCCCCTAGTATTCTTTACATTGATATTGTTCAAGAACCTCTGAAACCCTAAGATCACTATTTGCTAACACAACTTTGCCTTGGTTAACTCCATTCTCAGCTCTGAATGCAATCCTAGTTCCTTCCATTGCATGTCCACTATAATCATTACATAACTGTGTAAATTCAATCCCATGACCTGGTGCAAGATACGCATTTTCAACTAATTGGTCGTCAGGTGAATCAATTATTGCACTAGGTTCATTAAGTCCTGCAATAAACCCTGTGTGTGTAGAAATACAAGCAATTGTTCCTTCATGCAAATGCCAATATCTACCTGCACAAACACTCCTATAACCACTACGAAGACTTCTCCATTCTTCTGATGCATTAAAATCAAAATAAGCTCCTGTTTCAATTACTCCAGTCTTTTCAGGGATAGAAACTTTTGTAACATAACCTGTTCTTGAATTTCTTTGAATAGATTCGCCGGTTTTAGAATTTTGATAAAGATAAGTATTACCAGAATGAGAAGGACTCCATCTTCTTCTCCATCCATCTCTTTCTAAATGATCTTCCCTAACAAATGAATCAACTCTGATTTCAAAATTATTAATAACAACATAAGATCCATCTGGTTGTTGTGTTTCAATTACTTCATCTGGTTGTTGTGTTGTTTCTACTCTAACTGCTTTTTTAGGCAAATGAAATCTGTCAATGAAATCTGTTCTATTATTTTTAATTACATATTCCCCTGTTTTTGGATTCATCCAACTAACTAATCCACTAGAAAGAGGAAACCTTGAGTCTGAAAGTACTGGATTAAATGAAGCTCTGTTTCTCCATCCTGCTCTCTCAAGAACATCATCAGGTAAATATGTTCCTGCACAATATCTCATATTATTAATTACTACATTTGGTTCATCTGCAGTACATTCTTGTGCATTAACATCTCCTGCTCCAATTAATAAAGCAGTTAATCCTGATAATAATCGATTCATTCTCTTCCCTCTGGCCCTAATAAATAATTAGCTGAATTTTCCCAATCATTAAACCCATAATTATTACAACCATTAAGAGAATTATCACTTAATTTATCTTTTAGATCATCAACCATGCCTTGATCTTGTTGAAAAGCTTTAACAAAATCTCCTGATTGATAAAATTCAACACCGCCATAATTAGTTCTACCTGGAATATGTTCACTAATTGGAACCTCAAGCATACCATCAGCAACCACTGCTGCTGAATTACTATAATTTGATTCAATGCAATGAAACATAACAACATACACAATTTGCTTTCTACCATTATCAACTGTTCTCTCCTCTACTGGAAAAACATTTGGCTGGTAAAATGTTACCCCTGTTTCATTTCTTAAATACATTAAATCAGATGTTAATTGATTTTGGGCATTAGACAATTCAGCAAGAACATCTTTACCTGCACTCATCCATTCACTAAATGTTTGTTCAAATTCTTTATAATCCGCACTCATTGAAACATCAAATTGCCCTAAAGAAACTCCACTAGTAGAATCTGTAACATTATAAAAATCTTCACCACAACAACTTGAAGAGGCAAAATAATCTAAAAGGACATCATACTTTTGTCCAACTAAATGTGTAACAGCAGGACGAAATTCAGGATTATTACCAAATAATTCATCAATCAAATAACCTGTTTCATCTATAGACCTCCCAAAATCACTTGATGTAGCATCAAATTCACTCACATCAGATCTAGATTCATAAGGTAATTCCACTGCACTTTCTAAACCAGTATTTCTATGTGCACAAGCACTTAAACTCAATGCCATTAATCCTAATAATCTTGTATTCATTTTCATTTCCTCCATTAAAATATTTCAATTGGTAATTCACTAACTTGCATTGTAACTTCTTTTGATTTTACTCCATAAACATCAGTAGCTTGTACAGTAATTGTATCATCAGCCATAATCCCATTATACTCTACACAAGCTGTTCTTTCTAAAACTCTAGTACCTGGTCCTGGATCCATACACCTTAAAGTATATGCAAATCCACCTTCAGGATGTAGTTCTGAAGCATAAGGTTCAAGTTGAAACTTACCTCCAGCTAATTCCCCCTCACCTTCTACATGCAAACTAACATCTAAACCTTCATAATGAGCTCCTCTTCCTCTTGCAGAAATTTCATAATCATCCTCGACAACTGCAGACAATGTATTGATTCCATTTGACCATGTTCCAAATTCACCTACATGCCTAACTACTCTAATAGTTGGTGCTTGGTTCTCAACATTATATTCAATAACCTTTTTTGGTGTAACATAAACTTGTCTTTCATCTGTTCCTTCTTCACTAACTGTTTCTAATGAAACAACTCCGCCTTCTGCAATATACGAAGAATCTAATGGCACAGTAAAGATTGCCCTGTAAACAATAAATGATTCACCTTCAGAAGTATAAGTGGATCTTGAATTCCTTCTTCTTAACTCAGAACCTGTACAAATTTCATCTATTGTTCTCTCTTCACCATCCATTCCAACATTCAATTTTATATTATCAAAATCATCTGTCTCAACATAAACAACTAATCTATTTTCATCTCGTTCTTTTGATGTATAGTCTAAAGTAACATCACCAATCCAAGGCAAGACATCTTCTCTGTTTAAGAAATCAACATCATTACCCCAACTACCATAAAGCATAATATCATCACAAAACTCTTCTCTTTCAACAACTTCTTCAGGTACAACTTTTTCTTGTTCTCCTGAACAACCTGCAATTAATAACGCTAAACCTATTTCTTTTCTCATTTTTCATTCCTCTCAATCGTATATTCTCCACCATGATATTTTAAATCATCAATATTCCCTAAAAATAATTCAGAAACATTTCCTGCTTTATCTTCTGCTTGTACTACAAATTCTCCAGAAATATGTTCTGCACTCATATCCATAGTGGGTATTCCACCATATGGAGGAGTTCTATCTAAACCATAGAGTGTTTCCCCTGATTCTGTATCTACAAAATAAGGAAATAATTCATGCGCTCTTGAATTTGCTAACAAAGTAACATCTGTCCCCTGACAAGGATCATCTTCATCAATAGTCCAATGTAAATTACTAGCTTCACAGTCATCTTTAACAATAACTGTCAAAGTATTTTTCCAATCACCATCTTCAAACTCTCCATCTCTTGTATACGTAACCTTAAATTCAAAATTATAAACACCAACAATCTCTGGTGCCATTTGATCATATTCAATTAATCCTAAACTTCTATCTTTAACATATAATTCAACAGAACCATGAACATTTCTATCTCCATCCATGACAGACAAAGTCATCTGAGCTCCTGTTAAATCATCAGGTTCTAATCTATATACAATATCAACATTAGTAATATTAGATCTAGTATCACTAAAACGATTATATTCTCTATCCCATGTCTCAGCAGAACAAGGTTCAACTAATGCTTCATTATGTCTTCTATCATTTCCATAATCAATAATTAATTTTGATCCAGAAACATCATTACCAGACACAGTAACTTCTAAACCCAATGGAGATCTTGAACCATCCAAAAGTTGAACCAAAGAAACCTCTGTAATCTTTAAACCATCTTCTTTATCTTCCTTAGTTTCTGGCAGGAAAATCGAATCAACCACACTATTAAATGGTGATTCATTACAATAATTAACTTTTTTAACTTCTTTAACTTCTTCCACTGGTTGTTCTTCTTGTTCTCCTGAACAACCTGCAATTAATAATGCTAATAAACTCCTTCTCATATATTACCACCCAACCAGTTATTACTATACAGAGACGCCTATTTATTATTAATATCTTTTCGATATGAAAGATATGCAGGATATGAAAAACATAAGATTTATATACTTGGCGCAGCCAATGTCTAATAATGTCGATGAAGTCGGCATTATTTATATAAAGAAATAAGGTCATAACACATGAAAAGAAAACTAATCAAACAAGGAGGGGGAGGAGGACTAACACTTTATGTCCCAAAAAAATGGGTAGATAAAAATGGACTTAAAGGAGGAAATGAGATAGATATAACAATCATATCAAACAATCTTCTAATATCAACAGAAACACAATCAAAAGAAAAAGAAACCGAAATTAACATAAGCACAGAAACTAAATCATTAATCAGATTAAAATTAAATGGATTATATAGATTAGATTATAACAAAATAAAAGTAAATACAAAAACAGAAGAACAAATTCAAACAATAAAAAACATCATCAATAACTATTTTATGGGTTTTGAGATAACAGAAGAAAAAAATAATTATTGTGTTATTGAAAATATTGCAGAACCAAGTGAAGAAAAAACAGATATCCTTGTAAGAAGGATGTTTCTATTAATTAAAGAGTCAATCAATTTAATATACAATGATTTAAAAGAAAATAATCTTAATAACATAAACAAAATCAAAGAAATAAATAAAAAAATGAATCAATATAATAATTTTTGTCGTCGATCAATTTCAAAAAAGAGATTTAGTGATGAAGAAATATATTTTCATTGGGGACTATATGCAAGATTATTAGTAATTCAGCACAGTACATTACATTTATATGAGAAATTAGACAATAAAAAATACAAGCTTTCAAAAAATATCAATATATTATTAAATTCTATTCTTAAAGAATATGATAACATATACAATGGATTCTATAAAAAAGATTTAAGACAAATTAAAGAAGCAAATACAGAACTCAAAAAACTACTTAATAATATCCTCAAACAAATACAAAAATCAGAAGGAATTGAAACCGTCATTTTATATTATCTAGGAGAATTATCAAGAACAATTTATCTAGCAACAACACCAATGATGACAATTCTAATTAGTTAAAAATTAAACACAAAAATAGGCACCAACTGTAATCAAATAGTAGTAAAAACCAAAACATTTATATATGGATACTACTCAGTAGTACTAAATGAAATGTAAACTAAGTATTACTGTTGATGAAGAAATTCTTGTTAAGATTCAAGATAGCATGAGATCTGGTGTATTTAGAAACAAATCCCATGCAGTAGAATTTGCTCTAAAAAAGATGTTTGAGGTGAAAAAAGAATGACTCAAACATTAGAACAAAAATTAGCAGCTGAAATAAAAGAAGTAAGACGAGCTATGCTAAACGATGCGCCAGAATTAGGAAGACTAATGAGAGAAGGTGAAGCAAAAAAATACGAAGCAGCTGAACTAATCAAAGCAAGGATTAAAGAAAGAGGAGCTGGAAAAGGAATTAGCAGATATTTTACAAAATTAAAGATTAATCCCTCTGGAAACAAACACCAGGCTATTGAAAATGCATTACCTGAATTAAGATTAAATTATGTTCTTGACATTAATGGAAAATACAGACAAGGACCTACACCAGAAAATAGAGATGTTCCAATTGGACACGTTAGACATGCATTATTTCATGATATTCCTGAATTAGAACAACTATTAGAAGATCCAGATGCAAATAGAGAAGAAGCAATTGCATTAATAAGAGGAAGAATTGATGAACAAAACATTACTCATTATATGTTTAAAATATTAAGGCTTAATTTTATTAGAGAAAAAGCAAAATGTAAAGTATTTAATGGTTCAAAATATGAGGCAATAAGAGTAAGTTTACCTGAATTAAAAATAGATAGAGTTATTGATCTAGGAGATGAATATAGAGGATGGAAAAAAAGAGATCAAGCTATTGCAAATGTTAGACATGCATTATTCCATGATATTCCAGAATTAGAAGTATTAGAAGCAGATCCAGTTGCAAACAAAGAAAGAGCTGCTGAATTAATAAGAGGAAGAATTGAAGAATCAAATGGAACAAAAGACTATGCTGCACATTTGGGAATAAGGACATTAGAAACAGCGAAACATTGTCCACATTTTGAAGGATCAACATATGAAGCAATTAGACAAAGTTTAGATAAATTTAATTTTGATGTTGTATTTGATTTAGGATCAGAATATACAGGATGGAGGAAACCCAAACAAAGAAGAGCAAATATTAGACATGCACTTTTCCGTGATATTCCTGAATTAAAAGCATTAGAAGCAAATCCAATTGCAAACAAAGAAAGAGCTGCTGAATTATTAAGAGGAAGAATTGAAGAAGCAAGAGGAGTAAATAGATATTTAGCTAAAACAGGACTTAGATCTGCAGCTAGAAATATTTATGGTGAAAAAAGAGGATATGATGTTGTAACACAACATTTAGATTTTGATTTACACCCAGTATTTGATTTAGGACTTGATTTTCAAGGGTGGGCAAATCCAGATAAAGCTAAAGCAAATGTTAGAGAAGCATTATTCCATGATATTCCTGAATTAAAAGCATTAGAAGCAGATCCAGTTGCAAATAAAGAAGAAGCAGCCGAATTATTAAAAACAAAAATTGAAGAAGCAGGTGGAATTAATCCATATTTTGCAAATATTAAAATTGCATCTGCTGGTTTGCGTGCACATTGTACTGCATTTGGTGGTTCAAGATATAGAGCAATACAAGATAGTTTACCTGAATTTAATTTTGATTTAATAGATGATCTTGGAAATACATCAACATTAGAATGGAGAATTTCTAAATTAAGAGAAATAGTAAGAGCAGACCATAGTCAACAAGAAATAAGAAGAATTATTGTTAATGAATTTGGTCAAGGATTTAATAGTTTATCTAAATCATATTATGCACAAGCAATTGCTATTGTGCCAGAATCACAACAAGATTATATTAGAGCGAGAAGAAGTAATAATGAATTAGCAGATGTTATTGAAATACATCCAAGACAAAGAAGTAGAATAGATGATATCATCCCTGAAATTGATAGGATGCATGTTATAAAACTTGCAAGAGATGAAAATGGAAGATCCATACCAATGGATGATTACAACACATTTATTTGTGAAGTATTTGGAGATGAAGAATTTTTAGTAGAAGCATTAGAAGAAGAAGGATCAGAAGTTATTCAGTACCTAAGAACAAGACAGATACCAAATGTTGCAACAATTGAAGAGGTTGTAGATAAAGGTACAAAAAATCCTAATTATAGAATGAGAATGTTTTTAGCTTCTAATCAAGAAGTTACATCTAATGCAACATTAGATTCATTTGTTAAATTTTATTCTCAAGAAGATAAAGCAATAATTGCTCATGAAATTGCTATTGCTAATTATTTACATACTGTTGTGGGTTTACCATCTGTTGGAAGGGCAAGATCTGTTACATTAGGTGCTGCACTTAGTTTTGATTATGACAATTCTGATGGATTCACAACTGTGTTTAAATCAAGTGAACCAAAAAGAGGTGCAGAAGAAGCATCATATGCATTAGTTACACCTTTTGTTAATATAACAACATTATCAGAATACTTAGGTGAAAGACCTAGTGAAAAAGATGAAACAATTCAAAGAGTTCAAGATGCATTGATTGAGTTTCATACAAAAGGTGTTGAAAATCTTGGAAGAATCAATGAATTATCATTACCTGATAGAAATGCATTAAAGTATTTAACAGTAGAAAATTACAGAGAAGAAAGTCATAGATTTATAAGAAAACAATCAGGACTAGAAACAATTTATTCTGAAATGGGAATTGCTGAAAGATTAAATACAAGTGCACAAAAGTATACAGCATTAACACATGGTGATTGTCATCCAAAAAATATTGTAGTAAGTGATGAAGGAGAAGTTGTATTCCTCGACTTTGAATATTCTAGATTAGGAGCTGCACAAATTGATGAAGCAAGAGTTTATGCACATAGAAATATGGGATTAAGTATGGAACAGAGATTAGAATATGTTAGAAAAGGTGCACAGAAAAAAGGAATTAATGATGTAGATGAATATGTTAATGCATTCCATGCTGCAGTAATTCATACTTCATTAAAACATACAAGATTTGTTTATGAACATGCAAAACAGTATGGATTAACTCAAGCTCAAGAAATAATTGATAAGGATATTTCTTTAATTAAAGAACACGCTGCACTAATCAGTCAGCCTAAAGATGTTGATAGATTAGAAACCGAAATAAGAAAAGAGTATAACATAGACATATATAGGATACAAGGAACAGCTTAAATAAACCTTCTTCAAACAGAAAAAAATAGATAATCTTAAAACTCCTTAATCAACCTAACTATTTCAGAAGGTAATTCTGCAACCTTAACAGAGTTTTCTTTTAAAACATTAATCTTATGTTCTGCACTTCCTGCCTTTCCCATTATAACTGCACCAGCATGACCCATTCGTTTACCTTTTGGCGCAGTCCTACCAGCAATATATGCAACAACAGGTTTAGAAATATTTTTATTAATAAACTCAGCAGCCTTTTCTTCTAAATCACCGCCGATCTCTCCAATTAAAACAATCTTTTCAGTCTCATCATCCTGTTGAAATAATTTTAATGCATCTATAAAACCCAATCCAATCACAGGATCACCACCAATACCAATTGCTGTACTTTGACCAATCCCATTCCGAGTCAATTCATTAATTATTTCATATGTTAATGTTCCACTTCTTGAAATCATTCCAACATTTCCTTTCATAAAAATATGTCCTGGCATAATACCTAACTTGCTTTCTCCTGGTGTGATAATACCAGGACAATTAGGTCCAATAATTACTAGATTTTTTTCCTTAGCAACATCCATAATAGCAATAGTGTCATGCACTGGAATATTCTCAGTAATTAAAACAACATTAAGATTATTTTCAAATGCTTCAAATGCTGCATTTTTTGCAAATCTAGCAGGTACAAAAATACAACTCCATTCAACCTCATGACAAGCCATCGCACCTTTTACAGAATTAAAAACAGGAATGCCTTCTACAACCTCCCCACCTTTTCCAGGTGTAACACCAGCAACAATATTAGTCCCATATTCTTTCATTAATTTTGTATGAAACCCACCTTGATTACCAGTAATCCCTTGAACAATTACTTTCGTGTTTTTATTAAGAAGTACACTCATCATTTAACCCCCTTATTAACAATCTCATTAACTTTTTTTGCAGCTTCTTCCATTGAATCTTCTGTAAGAATATTATTTTCATTCAAGATTTGTTTAGCTTTACCCTCATTAGTACCAATCATCCTAATAACAACTGGAATATCTAAACTATTTTTTTGTTTATAATTAACAATTCCAAGAGCGATTTCATCACATTTTGTAATGCCACCAAAAATATTAATAATAACTGCTTTTAATCCATTCTTTATTAACACAATTTCTAAGGCTTTTTCCATTACATCAACTGATGCACCACCACCAACATCAAGAAAGTTTGCTGCATTCAAATTAAAATATTTTAATACATCTAATGTTGCCATTACCAATCCCGCACCATTACCAATAACACCCACATCTCCGTCAAGTTCAACATACTGTAACCCATTATCATCAGCTTTCTTCTCTATATCTGTAAGTTGAGATTTTTTTCCTTTTTTAAACTCAAGATGTCTATACAATGCATTATCATCCAATATTATCTTTGAATCAGCAGCAACAAGCATATTATTATGAATAACCAAAGGATTTATCTCAACTAACTCAGCATCTAAATTAATCATTATATTTTTCATAGAACCAATTATTTCAATTAACTTATCATTATAATTAAATTCACCAAGAAAATTATCTAATAAGTCTCTATCTAAACTATTAATATCAGTTTTAAATATTTTCTCTGGCATTGACAAGGACAACTCTTCAATCTCAACTCCACCCTCCAAAGATAACAATAATTTAATAGATTTAGCAGCTCTATCAATTGTTAATGCAACATAAATCTCTTTCTCAATATTTAATTTTTCTTCAATTAATAATTCATCAACCAAGGTATCCTTAATCTTACTACCTAATAACTCACTACATACTTCTTTAACATTATCTTTTGTAGCAAACTTAATTCCTCCTGACTTTCCCCTCCCTCCAACTAATATCTGACTCTTAACCACAATATCAGAAGGTAAATCAAGAAGATTATCAATTTCTTCAATTGAACTAACTACAAACCCCTTAGGAATTATGATATTATTTTTCTGAAAAATATTTTTTCCTTCATATTCTTTTAATTTCATTCTAAAAACTCCCTATATGAAAAACCATAACTTATTGCTTCAATATTTTTTTCAATAAATCGCTTAGGTAAATTTTGTTCAATATTAATCTTTTCAAGATCTATACCAATTAATTTTAAAACCCTACCTAGTGCAAACATATTAACAAAAACTTTTTTTCCAAATTTATTTACTACAATATTTTCATTAATCTGTTCTTTAACACAAAAAGCAGTGCCAGTACAATAATTATTATTAGGACAAAGCTCAAGTAATATGTCTGCTTCTTTAATAAATGGAACCATGATCTTATTATTTGAATATACTAACTCTGCATGCATACCACCACTTCTTACATCTGGTCCATATACAATACTTAAACTAACCTCCTTATTAAGTTTTGTTAATATTTCTGCCAAAACCTTCCCCATTAATTTAATTCCTTGTCCTGCTTCCCCTGTTATAATAATGCACTTAGTAACCTCTTCATCTGTAGGAGTTCTGAAATTAACATACATGTTCAGCAACTGCATCTTACAAAAATTTTTATCTATCAAAAATCCTTTTTTAAACCCATGCTTTTCAAAAAAAGAAATAGTACCTTGATGCATATAAGTATAAAGCTCAACCTTATAACAAGTTTTACTAAAATAGTCAATAACATTTTTAAGCAAAGCTGAAGCATAACCATTCTTCCTATATTCCTTATCAATACCAATCCAATGAACCTTACCAATCCCTGAAAATGTTAACGCAAAAACAAAACCAACAACCTTGTCTTGAGATTTTGCTATAATAAAATAATTATTATCATTATCAATTAATTTTCCTAAGATTTCTTCAGTATATTTATTTTTATAAGAAGCTCTTTCTTGCATAGAAATATCACTATGGATTTCATCAATTACTTTATCAAATAATTCTTTAGTTTGCTTAATTTCTTCTTTTTCTAATAATTTAATTATCATTTTAAAATTCCAATTTCATTCTTTTCTAATTCTAATCCTTCTTTAATCTTAAAATTTTCTTTAAGATAAACAAACATATCAAAAGGAGTTTTAAAACCTCTTCTTCTTCCATCATTTGTTGGACAAACACTTTTTATATCAACAAATGCAAAACCTTTGTGATTTAATGCTTCTGTTATACATTTCTTCATATGTTTAACATGAAAAACAGTTGTTCTTGCGTAAAAATTTCCATGTGATCTTATTATTGCCTGGACATCCATAGGAATATCTCTATTTCCCTCTGGACAAGTTATTGTAACAACATCCTTTTTAGTCATACAAGACTTCTGACCACCAGTCATTCCATAAATTTCATTATCAATACAAATAACACACAAATCTGTATTCCTTCTTGCAGAATGTAAAAGATGATTTCCTCCAATGCTCAATAGATCTCCATCTCCTGAAACCACAACAACTTTAAGATTATCATTAACTGCCTTAATTCCTTCAGCTAATGGAATAGCTCTACCATGACATCCATGGACAGTATCAAGATTAAAATATCCTGCACTTCTACCACTACATCCGATTCCTGAAACAACCACAACCTCATCACCTTTATAATTCAGTTCTTCAAATACTTGTGTAACTGTTTTTAATACTAATCCATTACCACAACCACCACACCAAGATGAAGGCAATCTTTCTTCTTTCAAATAATCTTTATAATTCATTTTTCAGTTTCTCATTAATATAATCAAAATCAATTTTTCCACCATATAAAGGTAAGGAAATTATATCTCTTTTTAACAAACTTTCAACAAGACTTGAATATCTACCAACATTCATTTCCACTACAATTATTTTCTTATAATTTTTAGCAATATTTTTGAGATCTTCAATTACAGGAAACATTCGTACTGGTCTAAACAAAGAATATTTATCTTTAAAAGCATGTAAAGCCCTTGAAACAAAACCAAAGGAAATAAGTAATGTATCTGCTTCTTTATTCTCAATATATTCATACAAGTTATATTTCTTAGCAGTCAATTCTTGTTTTTTCTTAAAACCCAATAATTTTTCTTTTAACAAATCCAAATCAACAGTTTTTGGAATATTATCTTTACTCAATAATCCTGTAAAATGTCTCTTTCCATTACCAAGGGGCTTTCTTTTTCTATCTAAATTATTATAATTTCCAACCTGGACAGTCTCATACAATTGTGCAACATACCCATCTAATAATAAAATAACTGGTGACATAAGTTCCTCTGCACAATTAAAAGCATCAATTGTGGTTTTATATATTTCATCAACACTATTTGGATAGAATATAATTGGAAAAACATCTCCATGTGTACCATATATTGACTGCATAATATCACCTTGGGCTGGTAATGTTGGCATCCCTGTACTAGGACCAACCCTCATTACATTTACTACAACAATTGGCATCTCAGTCATATGTGCTAATCCTAATGCTTCTTGCATTAAACTAAAACCAGGACCAGATGTAGCAGTCATTGCCTTTGCACCTGCTAATGAAGCCCCAATTATTGAATGGATAGAAGCAATCTCATCTTCAAACTGAATATATTTAACATTTTTATTTTTTACATTAATCTTTGTAATATAATGCATTATTTCAGACGCGGGTGTAATTGGATATCCTCCAAAAAAAGTCATTCCAGCATCAACAGCTGCTAATGCAACTGCTTCATTACCTTGTAATAATGTTTTAGCCATCTATTTTTCACCTTGGCCTACTTTAATTGCTAAATCTGGACAATATTGTTCACATAATTTACACTTAATACAACCATCATGCTGTTTGAGATCATTATTTTCAAAAGAAAGAACCTTTTTAGGACAGAATTCTACACACAGATTACAATACTTACAACAATTACAATCCCATAAAACTTTACCTACCTTTTTAAACATAAAATTTGTATAGATTAGTGATTTTTAAAGATTGTTGTTTATTTTATAATAATAGAACAATTCTTAGTTATTCAACCTTTCTCACAATACCATTATCAGCATCAACTTCAACAAAATCCCCTATGTTTAAGACTTTACTTGCATTTTTTGTTGCAACAATACAAGGTTTTTTCATTTCCCTTGCAACAATTGCAGCATGACTTGCTATCCCACCCTCATCTGTAACAAAAGCTGCTGCTTTATGCATTGCAGGTAGATAATTTGGATGAGTTGTATTAGCAACAAGAATATCTCCATGTTCAACCTTTTTAATATCATGATAACTTTTTACAATAACAACTTTTCCTCTAACTTTTCCTTTATATGCAACTAACCCATTAATATCAACACAACTAGAACAAACTTTGATACTATTAATAACCTCATTATATTTATCAGGAATACCATCCAAAACTTTCATCTTTAAGTTTTTACCATCAACTGTAATAATAACTCCTTTCTTTCTATTATTAATTAATTCTAAATCTACAACTTCACCATCCAAACAATCTCTAATCTCATCTAAAGTAAGATAGGCTAAACAATCATAATCAACTCCCAATCTTTTCGCTATCAACTCAAAAAAGAAATTCCATTGATAAATATGTTTTCTTCTTAAATCATCTCTCCAATCCTTAAAAAATATCATATAAGGAGCAATTCTTAAAAAACTCTCATTTTCTGGTTTTAACAAATTAACAACTTCATCCATAGATAAAATATCTCCTTTATTATCATCAACAACACCAAGACTTTCAATCCATTCTTTTGTAATTGATTTATACCAAATAATAGACCAACTTCTTAAAAATTGATATTCTTCAAGTAATTGATCAACATCAACACCTTGTTTAAGTTTTTCTTGGATCTCAATTAAAGCTGTTTTCTTCCAAGGATTATAAACAGCTCTTAAAATCTCATCTTGTTTTTCTTCTAATCCTCTTTTTTTAATTAAATCAGAAATAAATTTCTCAAAATCATTCTGCCATGCTTCAATTGCAATAAATGGCATAATACTATAATTATAATTAATAATCCTAAATTGTTCTCGAAAAGTATCAAAAGCTTTTAACAATTTAAGTTTATTAGAATCAATACCTAACTCTTTCTCGAAGTTACCAGTAACTTCTCTAATCTCTTCTAACAATCCCTCGCCATCTTCATAATATTTTATTATTTGATCCTTATTATTTAGAAATCTTTTATACAAATATCTTCCTAATTCTTGAAAATCTAATTTAAAATAATGAGTAAATGTTTTATTATTAAGAACTGTAAATAATAACTCTTCTTTCTTTCCAGTCATTTGCCACATATAATCATAAAAAATAACATCAACATCTGAAACAGTAGGTAAATCAACACCTTCTCTAGTAGCAACCTTTTTCCATTTCATTCAACAATCCTCACAACACCATTATCAGCATCTACTTCAACAAGATCTCCATCTTTAAGAAGAGAAGTAGCATTCTTTGTACCAATTATACAAGGTTTCTTCATCTCTCTAGCAACAATAGCTGCATGACAAGTTATACCACCTTCATCTGTAACAAAAGCTGCAGCTTTATACATTGCAGAGATATAAGATGGAAAAGTCATCTGTGTAACCAATATATCTCCTTCTTCAACCTTATCAATATCAGAAACACTAAACACAATTTTTACTTTTCCTTTAACATCTCCTTTATAAGCAATCATGCCTTTAATTTTATTATCAACAACATTATCATTTTTTTCTAAAATAAATTCTTTTCCTAAATAAGTATCATTTTCATAAGAAGCCATACAAAAATCTCCAATATATTTTTTGGGTTTTCCACTAATCAAACTTTGTATTGTATAATATTTAATATTTAGATAAGGAATACTATAATACTTTGCTACTTTCTTAAACAAAGGCCTTGACAAAAATATAAATTCATAAAGAACATCTGTCCTCTCTGTTCTAAAAAACACTAATTCTTGTACTTCTAAAAATAATTGTTTTAATATTTCAGGAATATTAACATTATGTTCTTTCTTAGGTTTCAATTTTTTAGCCATTTTCCTAATATCATCAACAGAAAAAGGCTCAGCATACAAATTATCTCTCACCTTAATCCAACCAAAATCCTCAACTATTTTCTTTGGATCAACACCTTCTCTAATTGCATCCTCCATTAAAGCATGCTTATTTTTTTTAGTAGGAAAACTAGCATCTAAGATAAAAGTATCAATATCTTCCTTAACATATTTTGGAACCTCTTTTTTTAATTTAATATTATAATATTCCTCTAAACCATGTGTTATCCAAATAAATGCAACACATTGTGAAAATATTTCATATATTTCAGATAACTGTTCTTTAACATCACCATCACTTTTTCTTATTTCAAGAATTCTTTGCTTTTTTTCTTTATAAAATACATTTAATCTGTCTGTAATATCAAAAATAGAATGATCTATTAAATAAACATTAAGTAATTTAACCATATGATCCCATACATCTGGACTTTCATACCAATAATTATTCTGTGCAAGTTGTGCTTTAAAATAAACACCATTAAAACCAAGCATATCAAAATATTTCTTTTTAATACCATCACCAAATAAAGACCACATAAAAGGAGAAAACTCTCTCTGCAACCATCTTTCCCATTTTAACTTTTTAATATCTTCCTTAACACTCATTCAACAATCCTCACAACACCATTATCAGCATCAACTTCAACAATATCACCATCCACTAACTTCTTTGTTGCTACTTGCGTTCCAATCACACAAGGAACACCTAACTCACGAGAAACAACAGCTGCATGACTAGTAATCCCACCTTCATCTGTTATTATTGCCGCTGCTTTTTTCATTAAGGGAACATATTCTGGCCTTGTCATTGGTGCAACTAATATTTCCCCATTATTAAACTTAGAAAAATGTACCTCATTCATCACAACTCTAACAACACCTTTAACCTTACCTTGACAAGCACACCTTCCCTTAATCTCAGTAAACTTAGTTAATAACTTAGAGTGAAGATTATTAATTACTTTTTCAGCTTCTTCTCCTCTAAAGATAGTATAACCATCATCAAATATAAACAATACTTGTTTATCTCCAGCCAAAGAATCTTTATATTCTTGAGAACTTAACTTTTCATGAGTCAAATCAAAAGGAACTGCATTTAACATATGATCTATTGAAATATCATATCGTTTTGCAATCTCTTCAGCATACAAATAGTTATAATAATTAATTTTTAAAACATATAATTTTCTTATATCTCTTAATTCTGCCAATCTTCTAAACAAGTAAAATACATTACTTAATTCCTTTTTAATTTCCTTATCCTTAAGCAGATGGTTAATATTATTGCTTAAATTATTTTGTTTATTCCCTATCTGTTCAATCCTCTCAATAATTCTTACTTTATCATAACTCAATACTTGCTTTAAACCATCTAAAAAATCTTCAGACTTCAAAACTTTAACAACAAGCCAAGAATTTTGCACATAATAATATTTTTTTGCATAAGGATTTAATTTTTTTAATAAAACATTATCATCCAATCCTTGATCATATAATTCCAAAGCTAAATTATAAAGATCTAACTCAGACAATTCTAAAAAATTAAGTTTTGTTGGTGAAGTTAACAAAGCAATCTCATCTGAACTTAACTCAAGATTAATCTCTTTTAACAACATATCATGTCCTGTCGGATCATATTTATCACATAACCAATTATTAAACCAGAATTCATAATTAAGATCATCAAACTTTTTCAAAGATGCAAGTAATTCTTTATTATCTAATGATTTTAAATCTAATGAATCAATTTCATCAAAGATTTTATCAAGTTTTTTTAAAATAACATATAATTTAGCCAAATAATCATCAATTAACCTATTATCACTCTTACTTTTATCTAAGAAATCTTGTGCTTGTTTTATCAATTGTTGTCGAGGATAAAACCCTTCAAAATTCAATCCAACACATGAAAAGAACGCAGGAGGATTAAATTCTCTTGTAACCCCCAACGCAGGTGTTAATAAAAAGAAAGCCCTTGAAGCAGCAGCCTGCCTAAACCATTCAACATCATTAATTATATTTTTAGCATTATCAAATAAAGTCATTTTAAAAATCCTACATATTACACTGTGCTATTGTTGTTATCATTGTTAATGCATGATGTTCCCATGATGTACTTCTTCCAAACACACCAACTGGCATCTTCATACCTGCAACAAAGATATACATCTCATTGTCTGTAAGTTGTAATAACAAATGCCCAGTAATATTCCCACTCATGATCTCTGGAAAGACAAGAATATTAGCATCTCCCTTAATCACTAAATCATCTGCTTTCTTTGCTGCAGCATCTGGGTTAATAGCAGCATCAGCTTGCATTTCTCCATCTATCACTAAATTAGGATCTCTTTCTTTACAAATCTTTAATGTTTCTCTAATTGGTTCTAATACTGGATGTTCACCTGAACCATGTGTTGAATGAGATAATAATGCAACCTTTGGTTCAATACCTAATCCTTTAACAATATCAACAGCATTAAAAACAATATCTGCTCTTTGTTCAGGTGTTGGCGCAATAACAACAGAACCATCTGTTAAAAACAATACCCTATTATTATTCTTTTTATCAATCATTGCTGAAACCTCAGAAACAGTCCTTGACCCTTCTTTTGTTTTTATCAATTGTAATGCAGGTCTCATAATGTCTGAAGTTGGACATATACATGAACTACAGACTGCATCTGCATATCCTTGAAGAACCATCATACAACCAAAATAATTAACATCATCTAATAATTCTTTAGCATATTCTAAGGTCATTCCTTTATGTTGCCTTAATTTAAACATTGCTTGTGCTAATTCTTCTCTTAACTCAGAATTTTTATAATCAATTAACTTATAATTAGAAATATCTATTCCTAATTCATCTGCTTTTTTCTTAATATCGCCATTGTCAAGAAGAACAAAATCCATAAGATCGTCATCTTTTAGAGAATTTATAGCTTTCAATGGTCTTCCATCCCATGCTTCACATATAAGCATCTTTCTTCTCTTTTCCCTAGCTTTTTCCTTAAATAATTTCATAATATCTGTCATAATAATCACCTAAAATAAATGTATTATATATGCATATATAAATATTATTAAAAGAACACAATAATTACTATATGTAAGCCCTAAAAGCAAAACATTTAAATATATGTAGTCCCTAAATAAATATATGTATATTGAAAAAAAGAAAATTGGGAAAAGAGTATATAATTACTTAAAAGCTTCATTTAGAGTAAACAATAAAGTTAAAACAAAAACCATTGCTTATCTAGGTAAAGAACCAATGAGTAAAAAAGAAATAGAAAAAAAGATAGCTAAAATCCCAAAATCAAAGATAGAAGAACTAAAGAAAGATTTTAACCAAGAATTTCTAAAGAAAGAACAAATAAAAGAATTAAACACAATAAAAAAGGACTTTTCTAAAAAAATCAAGAATCTAAACAAAGAATTATTGAATGATATGTTTAAAGACTTCAAAACTTACTATATTTATAACACAAATTCAATAGAAGGAAATACAATCACATTACAAGAAACAAATTTATTATTAAATGAAAATAAAACCCCTTCTGGAAGAGATTTAAGAGAAATATATGACCATATTAATGCAAAAGATTGTTTTGATTATTTATTAAAGAATAAACCAAAGATAAACAAAGAGTTAATCATAGATATACATTCAAGACTTTTAAAAAACATAGATAAAAGAATAGGATATTTTAGAACTCACAAAGTAAGAGTATTTGGCGCTACATTTGAAACAACCCCTCCACAATATATTGAAGCAGATATGAAAATACTATTAAGATGGTATAATAGAAACAGAAATAAATTACATCCCATTATCTTATCTGCATTATTTCATGAAAAATTTGAAAAAATCCATCCTTTCTATGATGGAAATGGAAGAACAGGAAGAATGATATCTAATTTAATATTAATTCAAAGTAATTTTCCTCCTTTAATCATTGAAAATAAAAAAAGAAAAAAGTATTATGAAGTTCTCTCTAAAGGACATGAAGTAGACTTAGATTCAATAAAAACAATACAGTATAAACCAATTGTTAAATATTTCTACAAAGAATTATTAAGAACATATGAAACAATATTCTCTAAATGGGGTTAATGTAAGCCCTAAAAGTAATATTTAGAAAACACGTAGTCCCTAAGATATCTTCCTCACAACTCCTTTATCTGCATCTACTTCTACTAAATCTCCATCTTTAAGAACAGAAGTAGCTATTTTCGTACCAATCACACAAGGAATATTATATTCTCTAGCAATAATTGCCGCATGTGTTGTAATTCCTCCTTCATCTGTTATAATAGCAAGAGATTTAATCATTTTAGGAGTGTATGTTGGATAAGTAAACTTTGCAATAAATATATCTCCTTCATTAACCTTATCTAACTCATTTGAATCATAAACAACCTTAACAACCCCCCTTACTTTACCTTTACAAGCAGTCATTCCCTTTAACTCATTAACTTCTTCTTTTCCTTTCAATTCTTTAATTATTTTATTAACATTACTTTGCTCATACAATATTTTAACACAATTATTTCGATAATAATACAAGACTCTATTCTGTGACCTGTAATTCAGATTATTTGGAATATTCCCAGTATTAAGAAAATCAATGATTTCAGAAGAAAACATATTTGCTGCATCTTTTACACCAAGATTAGCCAACCTAGCAACATAATTATGAAATTCTCTTAAATAAAACATTGACTTTTTCCATGCATCAATCCTATCTGTTTTTAGAAAAGCATATTTATGAACCATTTCTATGTCCAATCTAAGATTCTCATCTTCAATTGTATCTAAGAAATTATTAAACTTCATCTTCATAATCTTGAAACCCTCAAACTGTTTTTCTATTTCCTCTTTATCTGTCTCTTTTCTCAATTTTTCAAAATCTTGTTCAGTAAATATTTCATCAAAACTGTTATATGCTTTCTGCCAACCATGTTTTTTAACAAGTTCTTTGTTGTTTAAATAAAACAGGTCATTTAACATATTCAAATACTCAATAGGTTCATCTAAAGCCATAATTAAATCAATCTTATTAGAAAAATGTTTAATAACAGACTTTTCAACATGAAACACAACAACCCATGCTGCCCAAATATATTCACAAAACTCATATGATGTATCTAAAAATACTTTATATTTCTTAAGAATCAAATTATTATCATTAGATTTTGTTAAGGTTGAAACTTCTTTTGCACAATCTATCATTCTTTTCTTCAATTTAAGATATTCATTCATATGATTATCCCACTTATTCTTAAGAATTAGTTCAAACTTCTTTAGCGCATCCATATATGAAGGCTCATCAATATAAGTATCAGATACAATACCATTAGGGACTTGGACAATACAATTACAACCAAGATCAAACAAATACTTTATCCAAACTTCCTCTCGAGAAACAGAACTTTCTCTTCCTAAAATCCAATTAATATTCTTTTCTTTACTTAGATCAATATCACAAACATATTTTAGATTAAAAGGAATAAAGCTATTCATTTTTATTAAAAAAATTAAACAAGAGTAATTCCAATCCTATTTGTAGCAACAGGTTCTATTATTACTTCTTGTCCTTTTCTTAATTTTAAAAAATCTACAATATGTTTTGGAAGTTTTACATCTAAAGAAGAACCAGAAGTTCCAATCTTGGTTTTTCTTGCTAATCCCCAAATACCAAGTTTTTTAGCTTTTACCTCAATCTGTTCACTAACATCTCCTTCAAAAACAATTTCATTACATTTTGGACAAACTAAAGCATCAAATTTACCCAAAGAGATATCATATTGTTTATATTCTACCTTTTTCTTCATCATTTTCCCTTTCTCACAACTAAAACATTTCATATTTCTCACCTATTCAAAAACACTGTCTTTATTAAATATTTTGAACCTAATTTCTTATAAGCAACAGAATAATATGAATAAATAGCCAATAAACCATCTGTTTGCTTAAATTTTGAACCTCTTTCAAGAGCTTCAATAATCTGATTTAGTGAAATCCCCTCAATATGCATCTTATCTTGTGCATGCTTTGTAACCAAAATATCTTTCTTTGTAATCATCAATACGCCTCAATACGAACCAGTAAGTACTAATACTATATAAAGATTACTAATTTAACTTCCTCACAACTCCTTTATCTGCATCAACTTCAACTAAGTCATTATCTTTTAACAGTTTAGTAGCTATCCTAGTATTAACAATACATGGAATACCTAACTCACGTGAAACAATTGCTGCATGGCAAGTCATTCCACCTTCATCTGTAACTATTGCAGAAGCTTTCCTCATTGCAACTATAAAATCAGGTGAAGTCATTGCAGCAACTAAAACATTACCATCCTCAAATCCATTCATGTTTCTTGGTGTTTTAATGATCTTAACTAATCCTTTAACAACCCTTCCACTACTAACAACCATACCTTTTATCTCCTTTTGATCTTCATCAATTTCAATATCTACATAAGGTTTAATAAATTTATTAGCCTCATCACCTTCAATTATCTTAACTCCTTCTCTTTCATAATAATATTGTACAAAACCATTAAATCTATCTTTCATATCTAACTTAACATCATTCTTCAAAAAATCAATAATTTCTTGCATTTGATAATAAGATAACTCATTAAACTCAATACTTTTCCTTTTACTTATCTCCTTAACAAAACAAGTCAAAACATGACTCATAATAAAAATATATTTCTTTCTTAAATCCTGCCAACAAACACAATATGTTACTTTAGAAGCAATATTAACAATCTCCTTTGATATTCCATACTTCTCAATTATTCTTTTCTTTTCATCCTTAACTTTACCAGGATATTCTTTTATCTCATTCAATTTCTTCTCTGCTTCATCTCTACTCATATTTTCAATCTCTTTTCTAAAATAATCTACAGCTAAAACCTCTGTAAAACCATAATTATTCCTTAGCCAATAATATTTCTTCTGATGTTCCATCAAAGCTTCTTCTTGTTCATTTCCATCTAATAACTTTATTTTCAACAATTCCATCTCTTCAACCTGAAAAAAAGAATATTCTTCTGGAGCACTTAACTTTTCAAAGATTTCAATAAAATTAACTTTATTAAATTCAAGTATCTTTTGCTTTAATAATTCCTCTCCACCCCAATTAGATAATTCAGGCATGAAACCATGATGCCAAAAATCAATTATAACTGTTCTTAACTCAATAAGAGATTTGATTAGATCAGAATCATTCATACAACTTAATCCATCATTGACTTTTCCCTCAAAAATTAATAATCTTTTAACAACACCATACCATTTATCATAACATTCTTTTAATTTATCTTCATCCATGACATACTTATCAAACAAAATCCTCCCATTTTTCCTTAATTTAGTATAATCAACAATAAATAATATCATCTCATTACTATAATGTCCTATTACATCAGGCCATGAAGAATCATATAAATTAGGAAAATCAACAAAAGCTTGTACAAAAGTGTCTGTATAGATAGGTCTAGCATCAATAGGCCCCCATTTAAACAATTCAACCATTGGATCAATATTTGATTTCATACTTTCCTCACCACTCCTTTATTTGCATCAACTTCAACTAAATCTCCATCTTTTAACAATTTAGTAGCTATTTTAGTATTAACAATACATGGAATACCTAATTCTCTTGAAACAATAGCTGCATGACAGGTCATTCCACCTTCGTCTGTAATTATTGCAGAAGCTTTCCTCATTGCAACTATATAATCTGGAGAAGTCATCACAGCTACAAGAACATCACCTTTTCTTAATTTGTTCAACTGTTTTGTATTTACAATAACTTTAACTTGTCCTCTCACCTTACCTAATGAAGCAGAAGTTCCTTTCAAAACTTTAACATCTGAATTAACAGATTTTGTTTTTAACTTTTCATTAAAAAATTGTTTTGCTTCCTTACCAACAAGCATTTTAATTCCATTATTTTTAAAAATAAATATAGAATAATCATCTCTTTTATTAATGTCTTCTTTACAATACTTTTTATCAAACAATAATCCTTGCCTAATCTCTTCTATTGTCAAATATTGTACTAATTTAAGATTTAATTTTAATCGTTTTGCAATTTCTTTCAAAACAGGCCTAAATATTAAATGAGATTTAGTAAAAACTTCTTTTTTATGATCCATTAAAAAAGAACAAATCTTAACAACCTCTATAATCTTAATTAAATTTCTATCTAATTTTAACTTTTTCTTTAACAAAACTTGTTTCTTTTTAAGATCCTTAAATTTACATTCAATATTATTCAACTGAACAGAAGGATCATTCATTTTCTTTAATCTTTGAACAAAATATGATTCTTTCAATACTTTAACACCATAATCATAAACTAACCAGTTATAATCATTAACATGCTTATTAATCATTGAATTAAATAATTTAGGTTTACATGCTATCTTCAACAAATCATATTCTTCTCTCATCATAAAACTCATTTTATTAGGAGAAACAAGTAAAGAAACATATTCATTTACATCACTAACTCCTTTTTTTACTAAAACTTCTTTAATATAATCAGATAATGTTTCTTTAACTAAAAAAGGCAATGGTTCACTCCACAAATAAGAGGACCTATACAATTTAATATAATCAAAATATAACTTCCACAATCCTTTATTAGACAACGAAGAATAATCAATTTTTTTAATTTTCTTTAAAAAATCATTTAATTTCTCAAGTTTCTTTAAGAATCTCTTCTTAACTTTCTTCATATAATCTGGATTCTTAATAATAAAACTAGTGTTTTCTTTAACAACTTGATCAATAATATTTTTAATACCATACCATGTAATTCTTCCATCAATAAAAGACAAAGCAACTTCTTGAAATCCATCATTCACAAGTAATTTATTTGCATCTTCTGTAAATGATTTACAAATAAGAATAGACCAAGGACTCAAATACATATTATGTTTACTTTGTAAATAAACCCATTTTTTCATACTTTCCTCACTACTCCTTTATCAGCATTAACCTCTACTAAATCACCATCTTTAAACACCTTTGTTGCTATTTGTGTTCCAACTACACAAGGTTTTCCCATTTCTCTTGAAACAATTGCAGCATGACAAGTCATTCCACCTTCTTCTGTTACAATTGCAACAGTTCTATGCATTGCAGAAACAAAATCAGGATGAGTAGTAACAGCTATCATAACATCTCCTTCTTGAACCTTAGAAATATCACTAACACCTTCAATTATTCTAACTTTACCTTTAACAACACCAGTTGAAGCACTGATTCCTTTCAACTCATTAACCTCTTTATCCAATAATTCAAATCCAAACTTTTCTTTTGCTATTTTCTCAACATCATCAACCAAACAATAACTTTTTCCATCTTCAATATAAAACATAAAACCATTCATTCTATTATGAATAATAGACCTCTTTACTTTCTTACCATTTAATGCATTAATTAATTCATCCTCCATAAGATAAGCCAATTCTTCAACTCTTAAATGTAATCTTCTTGCAATTTCTACAAATAATGATCTAGCCAAACATACACTTCTTCTTCTATAAAAATCTCTTGTATCCTTCATATAAGCAAGATGTTTAATAGCATCAAACATTTTTTTATCATCCTTATTAATATTTAACTTAGTAATTGCATCATCATAACTAATCAATCCAACATCATCATTAGGTTTAATGTTCTTAATATAATCAACAAATTCTCTTAAACTCCATGGAGAATTATGTATATCTAAACAAGGCATCCATTTATATTCCTCAAACAATCCTTTTAATGCAGAATTATCATTAAAAGATAAAGCCAATACCTTTTTATGAAATTCAATAATAAAACTATCCTTAACAGCCCTAAACAAGACTTGTAAATACATATTTCTATCTGGATCATCTAACTTAACATACTTTTCAAATATTTCATTAGCCTTTTCTCCTATCATCTCATTAGAGATATGAAATGCCCAAATTCCATTTGTATAGAGCACAACTATCCTTTGATATTCATTATACAAGCTAATTAATTGATGATTATTTAATGATTTAAGATCTAGTCTCTTAAACTGTTTAGAATAAGCAAGATATTCACCTGCTGTCCTGAAAAACTTATTGACCATGCCCTGGTATTTATCATTATCAAAAATAATTTTAACCAATGCTTCTCTTAATTTATCCATTTCTTTTTTAGAAACATAACCAACAATATTTTTCCCATCTGGAATATAAAGTTGTTTTTTTACACCAGGGAAAAATCCATTAACATCCATAGCAATACATTTCCAAGCATTCTCAACATATTGTACACTATACTCTCTTGCAAATGTCCTCTCCCAAACTGGTTTACTCATTTTTTATTCTCCTAAAATTTTTATAATTAACACCAATTTTAAAAATACACAAAAGGTACAATGTGTAGATTAATTGAATCAACCCTAATTGTATTAACTATATTTATATTAGCAACAAAAGCTGTCCTTGGTTGGTAAGTTGATATAAAACTTCTTAATGCCCTTGTTACTTTTCCGCTTGATTTTGCTTCAATTGGAATCTCTTCATTCACAATAAAATCTACCTCTGTTTTAGCAGTAGTACGCCAAAATTTAACAATATGGTCTCTCATCAATTGATTATAAACAAAGTTTTCATAAAGCTGCCCATACTCAAGATTATTAAATCTACTAAGCAAATAGTTTCTAAAACCATAATCAATAAAGTATATTTTTGGGTTTTTTCTAAGTTCATTTATTAAATTTTTATAAAATGGTTTCATAATTCCAATTACAAATGAATCTTCTAACAAGGGTAACAACTCAGTAACTTCATGAAATTTTAAACCAGAGTTAATTGATAATGTTTCATATTTTATGGTCCCAGATAACATAGAAGCTAATGCTTTCAGTAATTTAACAGAATTATCTCTATACCTCTTACCATATAATGACACAATATCCTTCTCAACATATGTAATAAACAAATTTTTAATTAATTCTTTCTTCTTTTCTGTATCTGGTTCCATAACAACTCGTGGATATGAACCATATGTTAAATATTCATGCAATAATTCATTTAACTCTTCAATAATAATCGATTTTTTAATTTTCATACTACTTATATTGTTTTTTAAAAATATTTTATTTTCATTATATAATCTTTCATACCTTTCATTTTTTGCTCTTAAAAATTCTTTAAAGCTGAATGGATAAAGATTAAAAAAAATAATTCTACCAACTAAATATTTTCCAAGATTTGTTAAATCAAAAGAAGATGATCCAGTTATAATTATTTTAATATCATCATAAGAATCAAAGATTAGTTTAAGCAATTTGCCTGCATTCTCAACATACTGTACTTCATCCAATAAGAAATAGTCTTTTTTATCTGAGATATAAGATTTAATAAATTCATTTGGGGATTCCTGAAATTTTATCCTTAAAAGATCATCTTCAAAATTTATGTAATGTAATTGACTCTCATTTATTCCTTTATTTGACAGACTTTTAGCTATCCACTTAATTAGTGTTGTCTTTCCACTTTGTCTAGGACCTCTAATTGCAATAATCTCTCTTGAATCAAGCCACTTAATTACATCTTTTTCAATGTCTCTATTGATATATTTCATGATAATAAGATAAACCCCCATATTTATAAATTTTATGATTTTATCAAAAATAACTTAGTTATTTCAAAAGAAATGTTGGGAAAAACAAAGTTATTTATAAATAGATTAAAGATCATATTATTTTTGTATCTTCCTCACTATTCCCTTATCAGCATCAACTTCAACAAGATCCCCATCTTTCAATACTCTTGTTCCAATTATTGTTCCAATTAAACAAGGAATACCCATCTCTCTACTAACAACTGCAGCATGACATGTTAGTCCACCTTCATCTGTTACAATAGCTCCAGCTTTATGCATCGCAGGTACTAATTCTGGCCGAGTCATTGTTGAAACTAAAATATCTCCTCTATTCATCTTAACCATATCATCTTTTTTAACCACAACTTTAACAATACCCTTAACATTACCAGAACTCCCACATTTTCCTTCAATTACATCTGTTTCCTTTATCCTACTCAATCCTAATAATTTTTCTTCAAATTTCTCTGCATCATTTCCTGATTTAATTGTATATTCAATTTCTCCATTAATTCTTTTTCCATAATAGATAAAAGCCTTCTTTCTCTCTTCAACTTCATCTTTATTTACAAAAGTTCCATTCTCTAATTCAATTATCTCTTCACCAATATACTGATGAATATCATCTAAATCTATCTTCAATCTTTTACTAATTTCAATAATAATAGTATCAACATAATAAACAATATTCATAAACAATCTTTTACGTTTATCATGCATAGGTCCCCATTCATCAATTATTTTCAAGATACTTAAAACATCTTTATTAAAATCATACTTCTTAATTAAATCATTTTTCTTATCAAGAACATCTTGTTTAAAATCATCAATCTTCTTAATCTCACTAGCATAATCAATATCTTTCTTACAAATATCATTAAACAATTCTAAAACTTGTTCATATGTATAATCATCTCTGCCTGCATGCCCTGTGTTAATCCATTTATATCTTTCTCTGACAATATCCAATTTATCTTTATCATTATTTAAAGCAATTTGCATTAACTCTTTCTTCCTCTCATTAATAAAACTCTGTTCAGGAATTTCAGATAACTTAGAAAATTCTTCTGTAGTCAATTCATACTTATCTAAAACTTTCTTAAACCTATCTCCAAGTACCATATCAACTGCTTCAACAGTCAAACCATTATTCCATGAATTAGAATAAATTCCATATGCTTTTCTAAACAGTGCAAAAACTTCCTTATCACTTAATTTAGAAATATCCAGATTATCCATCTCACCTGCCAATGCAAAAACCTGATCCCATTCAATATTAAACCCATTCAAAATTTTATTCAAACAATCTTTATTAATCATATCATCAATTAATTTATTACCTACTTTTCTCAACTCCTCAACAAGCAAACACCATTTCATCACACCATTATTATCAAAAGAACTAAAATGTTCAGTATATCCATATCCATAAACACTCCAGAAGTTTTCTAACTGAGTTTTAATAGTAGGATAACCAATAAATTTAACAGATTCGACTTCATCAATATCCCATTTTAATTCAACCATTACCTTCTCCCCCCTTTTTCTTTGCAGGTATTCCTCCCCATGTTTCTCCGTCAGGAATGTCTCTTAAAACAGAAGAATTATCTAAAATAGTACAATTCTTACCTATCTTAACACCACACATAACATGCACATCTTTACCAAGTTTAGTATTATCACCAATATGCACTCTTCCAAAAACAGTTTCTGCAATTGTATATGAATGTCCATCCAGATAAGCACCATCATCTAAATAAACATTATTCCCAACAGTAACCAAATCACCGTAAATATGATCAAATACAACATTTTTTCCCATATAAACATTCTTCCCAAACTTTACTCCAATACATCTCATTAATAACTTTCTTAAGAAGTTTGTTGGTGTAAATCTTGCTAACTCAACAAAAGCAGCATTATAAAAAATTCTAGGCCATGGCCTTGACAAGTACCATTCATCACCTGGATTTAATCTTTTACCACCATTCTTAAAAGAAATTTTCATCATATCTTGATTTTTTCTAAACTCTTTTGTCTTTTGTTTTAATTCATTGTAATAATTAGGGTCATTTGTTGGATCTGCAAAATATTTTTCTAATTCCTCTTTATTCCATTCTTTAACAACCCTATCCTTAGAAACCACAAAAGATTTTTCTGGACAATCTTTTCTAATCTCACATCTCATACCTGTAATAACATATTTATTTACAGTAACACCAGGATAAATAGTTGAATAACCTGCTGTTAAAACCTTTTCTTTAATATCAATCCTTCCTAAAATAAATTTACCATCTTTTAATTCATGTGTATTAAATGTAGTTAATCCACCAATTAAACTACCTTTACCAATTGTAATTAATTCAGGAAAATAAGGATCAAATTGAATATAATGAGGTAAACAAACATCATAACCCATATCAACACCAGCAGTACCTACTAACCAATTCTTAAAATGACATGGTATGATCCATTGTTGTATAAAGAATACAGACTTTCTATATAAAAGTTTTATAGGATTAACAACACCTCTAACTTTAAAGTTATTAGGTACATCAATTTCAATCTTTTTTTTAGATTTATCATTAAGAAACTCTCTAACTTGCCTTTTAATGTCATTCATATATATCCCCCCTAACTAATAAATTATATATAATAATATATAAAGAGAAGATATACTTATATAAATAGATATTGGAAGAATAAGCTAATATTCTTTACATCCATCCATTGCTTCCTGAACAATTTCAGACTTATAATCCTGATCGGCTCTTCTTTCATCTGTAAAAAAATCAGTACTTAACATTCGTGGATTAAAACCTGCAGATAGGTTATCATGTAAATCATGATTATAACCATAAACAACTAAGACAACATCACCAGGATTCTCTTTTAGATAATGTTCAACAGCACTCATCATTCTTGATTCTCTATAATCATGAGCATATCTAACAATTTCACAACTAAATTCCTGCTTCATAAACTCAGACTTTGCCTTTATACGATATATTTCATCTTGTTCTGCTTCATCATCAGTTAAAACATCAACCTTAATTGGAATATCATGTCTTAATGCATATACAATACCTGCACCTAAATAATGAAGAAATGCTGCTCCTAGCATTTTTGTATTCTCCTTTGATATCTCACCATCTGGTAGAAGTTCATGTGCCGTATCATAATCATTTTTTTTACTTGGATCAAAAATTCTATCTAAAACTCTTTGAGATATACTTTCAGAAAAAACAACATTAATCTCAACTCCTTCTTCTTTACGTAACCTATGAATCTCATTATACATATCCATATGATATAATATTTGTTCATATGTTTGAGGTAAAAAACCATCAAGCTGTCTTAATTGATCAATTGCACGTACTTTTCCTCCAGCATGTATTTGTCTATAATAATAAATTGTTCCAATACTTGAGTCTCCATCTCTCTCAACAGTATATCTATTAGAGAGATTAGAATCAACAGAAGACTTAGGCTCAATAACTGGCTCTGCTTCCTCCTCAACAGCATTATCTACAAAAGATTCAGATGAACAATCACAACCTGTACTTAGTGTTGCCTCTAATGAAAACAATGGTAATGTCAACATTAATTTTTGAATTGTTTTTAATAAGCTCAATTTTTATCTACTAACCTCTCCACCATAACAAGCAGTCCCTTCTTCACAATTAAATTCAACACCAGTAACTAAACCATCTTCTTTAACCCATTCAAAACCATGTGAAATTCCTTTAGCTGCAAAATATGTCCTTTCATCGTTTCTATTACTAAACATGTTATCTTCATCTTTAGCAATATTACATGCATCTGCAACAACAATAGCATCATCCGCAAGAGCATAACTAATATCATCAAACCATGCACCAGTAATATAAGGAGAAGATGAATAATAAGAATTACCCATTAAAATACCTTTATCACTACCATGTCCACCAACAACTAAAACATCAATCAGTCTACCTAAATGTGAATTTAATTCTGCAATTTGTCCTTGAGCTAAATAAGAATTATCTGCTTCAAAAACATAAACATTATGTGAATCTTTTAACTCAACTATTTGTTTATAAGCTTCAGCATATCCAAAATGATGATCATTTTGATTTAAAACAAAAACAGCTACTGGTTTTTCTTTATTAGGATCCTTCCAATTCTTTAAATTTTGTTCTAATAATGATAAATCTAGATCTTGATCAAAATTTAAACATCCTAAATAAGCTCCAACAAAATATCTTTGAACATGAGTGATGTTAAATATTTCAGTATTTTTTCTTATTGTATTTTGATCTTCTTCATCTAAATCCCAAACTCTATCTCTTAAAAAGTTAGCTACACTCCAAGAAGCTCTACCAAATCTATTAAATAAGTCATCCAAAGTTTTTTCTTCATCGAAAAAATCAGAAGAAATCCTTACCTTACTTACAAAATCACCTGCCTCTCGACAAATATGATCATAAAGAGTTGTACCTAAATCAAAACCAACCACACCATATCTATAGTTCTCTCCAAAAATATCAATAGCATCATCAGAAAATCTATCTAAATAAAGTTTTCTTAATTCTTTTCTTCTTAATTCTTCTCTTTGCATTTTTAATCATTAAAGTTGGAGAACAAGGCAATCCTAAGACCACCCCGTCCTCCAGGAAGTTGGTAAATATTACCTTGCATAATTATAAGTCATTCTTCTTAGTGGAGGTGTTGCTGCTCTTGTATCTGCAATAACATAAGGTTTTCTTTTATCAAAGACTTCATTTGTTCTACAACCACTTCCCATCATATCATGTAGTTTTCCTGGTCCATACTTACCTGATAAATAAAGTCCTGTTGCTGCTCTTTCTTCTCTTCCACCCATACTGATATTACCTAATAAATAATTATTAAATCCTTTTCCTTGACCAGATGTACTAAAATGTGTTTCTCCAACCATATATCTATTATCTCCTGAAATATCTAAACCATCTTTTGGACTCAACATACTACATGTCCCCATATAATGAACTGTTCTAACTCTTGAAGGTTGATTCATAGCAATCATTAATTCTCTTGCTTCTTTTCTTCTTGAATCATCATATTTTACATTTGTTGAACCTAATAAACTAAATAATGCAACCATTACATTATTCATTTCTCCACCATTTCTTGTACCTTCAACACAATGAACAGAATCAACATAATTAGCAAAATCTGCATTAGACCTTGCTGCAAGATCAACAAAGTTTGCACCAGTACTATGACCAATATAATCAACTTTAACTCCAGTTTGAGAATAAATTTTATTAGCTTCTTCTCCCATAACTCTAACAGCATCCCAAGGATCCATTCTGTCAACATCAATATCTAAACAAATTAACTTTTTCCCATCTTTTTCAGCTTGTTTTTGTAATTCATAACCATTTCCAATCTTTTGTTGTAAACCATGTACCCATAAAACAACCTTATCTCCATCTTTTAAACTTGTCAAATACTCATTATTTTTTCTTCTAACAACACCACTTCTTAAATATCCATCAATTGCATTTTTGAAAAATCTAGGAATATTTTCTAAAAAAGATTGCACTCTTTGTTGTATACCTGGTCTTGGTGCACCATCTGCCTTATATCTTGCAGCTGCATCACTTCTTAATTGTTTACATCCTTCAATAGTTGAATCAATACTCTTTGCTCTTTCAGCTTCTCTAACTTTATTATCATGTTTAATCACTGACTCAAGAGTTCTATGACCTGGACCTTTTTTTCTAACCCAATGACTAGCCTTATTCTTTGCTATATAAGAATGAATCTCTTTATTACCTTTAGCTTCAGCCTTAGCTTTAGTATCACTATATTCCTTCATCCACTTCTCTGGATTTGATCCTCCACCATTCTTATTAATAGCCTTATACTGAGCTAAATTCGGATCCTGAAGTAATTTCTTCTTTTTATCCTTATTAGACTTATTTTTACCTTTTTTATCCTTCTTTTTACTAGAACTATCCTTTTTACCTTTATTAGACTTTTTACCCATAGTTACCAACTTCCTATTTAATTAATAAACCAACTATTAACTACTATGAAATAACTACTATATAAATGTTTCCATTATTTGTCACAAAAGAGTGGTAAAAAGACAAATTACACCTAACTAAATTCCGGAAAAAAGCCCAAAATGTCCGTATTTAGGCTTAAAACGTCCGGAAAAAGCTTAGAAACACATTTAAAGAATAATTTATTATTTAGGATTATGTATATAAACCAAAAAAATCAGGTTCTTGCAAGTAAAATCTTCTTTTCTTGTAATTGTTTCTTCTCTTTCTTAGAGCAATTATTCAAACTCTGTTCAATCAATTGTATTTCTAACTGTAAAAGAGTCTTCACTAAAGGATTTTTTGAATCAAGAGTATATAACTTTGTCTTTCCAAAACATCTTGTAACTTTAGCAATTCCATTCTTCTCAATAACTGTCCAATACTTAAAAAGAGATGTCCTCGAAATATCTGCTCCATTAGCAATCTCTGTCTTAGAAAAGTCCATACCCATATGTTCTATTAAAAAATCAATGATTCTAAATAAAGGTGTATCTCCAATAAAATTAAGGAATAAACTTTTTTCTTTCATCAATAATAGTAAACATCCTAAGTTTATAAATGTTATCATTCAAAGTACATTTTGGCGGACTTAAAATGTGGAAAATAAATACAAACAAAAAAAAGGAAATATTAGAATACATAAAAGAATTCAACTTATCAATCTCAGAAAGAAAACAAGAATTAAATATTTAGGATTATAATCCATCCAATGTTTCTCTTAATCTTCTAATACCTATCAGTCTTTGCAACATAATCTTTAGCTTTTCTAAGAATATCAACAACTTTCCCAACATTTTCTTTTCCTTCAGGTTTCAAAGGCTTAACACTAACACAAACATAATCCACTAAATTACTCCCTTCACGAGACACCCATGTTTCACAATCAATAATAACATCTAATTTATCAACATCATAATAAAACCCATGAACACTTCTTTTTGGTACTCCAATCCATAAATATGGATGTTCTTCTCTTCTTCTTTCTTCCCCTTCTGTATAATGAGTACGATATCTTCCTTCAACCCCTGGATGATGATCTAAATATTCTTTTAGATCTGGTGGACTACAAAAACCACTAATAGGCCCATAATAAACAAGTCCATTTAACCTATCAAATGATTCCTTAATATCTCTATATACAGGACCTAAAACTTTATCACCAGCATGACCTCTAGCAAAATTACCTATTGCTGAATAAAGAGGTTCATAAAGAACAAGAGGTTCTACATCTCCAGACACATCAAAAACTTCATTACAAGTTCTAACAACTAAACCTTTAATAGATTCACCTACTTGGGCCTTATCTGGTTCTAAACTAGCTAACCTATCATCAAGAAGTTCCCTAACATCTTCAGGAAGTCTTTCCCATACTCTTCTAACATCTTCCTCAATATGGTTCATTCATTCCACCATTAATTACCTAAACCCGTCTTCCCAAACTTCTTCTCCTAAAGTTTCTTGTCCTGATCTATTATCTTCTCTTACAGCTTTAATTACACCTAACACATTACCATACAATACAGCTCTTTCATCTCCAATGTGTTCAGCACATTCTTTTGCTCTCTTAAATTCTCCTCGATCAACCAAAGTAGGAATTGCTTCTCTACATACATCTACTAAATGATTCTTGAATCCATGTTGCTCTGCAAGACCAACAGTTTTACTAAATTTATCCCCATCATAATCACGTTTAGTATCATGCACTCTTCCATAAATTACTGCTTCTTGTTCACCTAATTCTCTAGCATGAATTGCATACCAAAAAAAATCACCTTCCTCCCTATAAGCATCCATTGCTTTTCTAGAATAATGTTCAGCTCTTTCCTCATTCCCAATCTCTTTAAAAGCACTCCCTAAATGCGCATATTCATCTGCTGTAGTAGAACTTTCTACTCTTTGTTCTAATAATTGCAATCCTTCTTCTTGTCCACCATTTCGATAAATCAAAACACCTGCTTGAATTGGACTCAAATGTTCTCTCCAAATTGTAAATGCTCTTTCTTCATCTTCAATCTCTAATGCAAGTCTTCCTGCAAATCTACATGTTTGTACTTCTACTCCTATTTGTGGAATTTCTACTCTATTATCTCCTAACTCTAAATAATATTCTATTGCTAATGAAACCTGACCAATTACTGTATCAGGATTATTTCTATCTTCATCCATTCTCTGTTGTGTTACTTCATCTCTTCCTTCTCTTTCACCATACTCAGCAACTATTCTCTCTCTAACAACATCAAAAATAGGAAAATTACCATAAAAATACCCATCAAATGTTAAACTAGGTTTATCATTAGCATCCATAAATTCTACAGCAAAGACTTGTAATGCATATTCTCTTCCTTGATCCCTGTCTCCATTTGCTGGAAGTTTCCAATAACTTTGCATTGATCTTCCTAATTGACCAACTTTTGCAGCATAAAAACCTGCAAAAGAATGTTCTTCTCTTTCTTCTGCAAGAGCAATTGCTTCAAGACATACATCTCTTTCTAAATCAATTAAACCATGTTCTCCTGCTAATCTAATTGCAGCCCTATAACTATTAAGACTATCTGATTTTCTTAATCTATCAATTCCTTGTTTTATAAATGGAATAAAATTAAAACCTGCATCTTCTGCTGCAACTACTGCTTGTAATGGCCAATCTGCTTGAACAAATAAATCAATTGCTTGATGAAAATAATTTCTACTTCCTTCTAAATCTCTAACATCTGCTCTTTCACGTGCTTTAAGATGCGCAATAACTCCTGCATAATCATGCAATCCTGCATCAACAAAAGTATTAATATATATCTCAACTTGTTCATCATCAGCAAGATCTAACTCTTTTAAACTTAATAACTTATCTCTTCTTTCAAATAAGTCATTAATATCTTCACCAAATCCATTATCTACTGCTATTCTTGCTGCTCTATAAACATACCTAGATTGAGACATAAAACTAGTTGTTTTAATATCCCTAGCCACTGAAACAAAATGATTTTTAGCAAATGAAAGTTCGTACTCAGCTGAACCATATTCACCAATTATTTGAACTTCACCTAATTCTTCTGCTAATTTTTCTACAGATAACTTAATAATCTCATACAACGCACTTCTTTTATCTCTAAGTGCACTATTTAATGCCTCACAAATACTACTAACCATATTAAATGGCACTTGCATTTGACTTAATGCATTAGCTGCTGAAGCACTAGCTATTGCTTCTTCATAGCATTCAATTGCAAGATCTGAATCTTTTAAAAGATCTCTAGCAATTGCTGCTCTACGCATTGGCCAGCCTTCATATTCAAGAGTTTTTCTATAAAATTCAAGAGCTTTCTCAGTATTACCTTCTCGAGCATAAGCATGACCAATAGGAAGTAATTCATCTGAACTTCTCATTTCTCCAATTAATTCTCTCCTTTTTTCATTTAATCCAAGCACTCCTGCTAATGCTGATGCAGAATAAAGTGATTCATCTCTTCTAACAAAACCATGAAAACCATCTCTAACACCTCCATCAGAAATTGCAACACAAGCTTGCATAGCAAGATTAACTTGTCCAGCTAATGTTAATGGATTATCTAATTCTGTTTCTATTGAATCTTGTCGAGGAGAATTATTTATAATACTACCATATCTTAAATCCATTAGTCTAGATAATCTTCTCAATGATTCTGCACCAACAGGACAATCACGATAACTACCTAAATTTTGAGTACTAAGAACTCCATCACAAAGCTGTGTTCCTAAAAGCAAAAGACTAAAATTCTTTCTTATTTCAAAACGATCTTTAAACAAATCCAACATTGCAACAGGTCTATCTTGCCTATTTAATTCATCCATAACATTTCCAAGATAAATATCAGGATCACCAACAATAGACCCAACAGTTTCATCTGAACCATAAGGTTTATCTGGATTATAATCAATATCACCTAAGCCTAATGTTTTAACTAAACCTGAAACATCTTCTAAAATAGTTAACCTTGCCATACCTAAAGCAGCAAAAGCAGCTCTATCTAAATCTAAATTATTATCTCTACCTTCTCCTTCAGGAATTGCAGCTTCAAAAACAGCTTTATATTTTCTTGCAGCATCTAAAACAAGGCCTTTTTCTTCAGCATATCTTGCAGCTTCTAAATCATCTGAAATAAAACCAAGAACTTTTCGATGTTTTTCTAATGATTCAGCAAGTTGTCTTCCTAAATCTGACATATCATGACGTCTAAAAGTATTCAAAGCATGATCTAGAACATAACCTGAATTACCAAATGTAGAATAATCTGCTCCTGCATTAACCAATGAACTAACTAAATGCGCTCTTCCCAATTCTGAAAGATCTCTATTAATAACTAATCTACTAACTCTATCTGTTAAACTTTCTGTTTGTTCTTCTTCACTCATTTTTTATCCCCCATAATAATTATAACTCATCTCCTAAATCTTGTAAGTCTAAACTCACTTGGTTTACTCATATATTCAACAAAACTCATTAGCTCTAGTTCTGCTTTATACAAACTATCACTTAAATCTCCCTCTTTCTCTTCTGCTAATTCAACCCAATGTTCTTTCATTGACTTTGATTCTACATACATAGAAGATTCTCTCTCACCATATCTTTCATCTACTTTAACTACAACAAAAATATCTTGATCAACACTAGTTTGATAATAGAAAAAAACTTCTTCAGGATTTGTTGGATTTACTAATAGCATATCTGGCTTTTGTGTAAAATCAACACCATAATTATCCCTTAATTGATCTCTTATTCTATAAATAGAATCTGATTCTTCAAACTCTTCATCACTGCCAACTAAGACTCTAATTCCAGATGGACTAATAGGAAGAACAGTAGTTTCATCTACTATTTCAAAAATACTTCTATTATCAACTAAATCTTCTAGTCTTTGTTGAACAACTCCAAAATCATCAACTTTAGTTCTCATTCTCCTCCCTCCAAATAATTTAAAAAATAAAAAAATTATAAATCAAAATAAACTTCACCACAATCTGTTATTCCTTGTTGAATTTTTTCATCCTGTGCTTTTAATTCATCAAGAACCTCACCTAATCTACAGATCTCATCAGGTAATGTTTTATTAACAACTACACCTAATGTTCTATAAGCTGTTGCTGCAAGTGCATTTGCAATATTAGGTTGTGTTCCTTCCATCGGTGTAATTGTTGTAGCCAAGTAATTCTGCTTATGATAATCTGTATATCTACCCCATTCAACTTTTACACCATGTTCAAAAGTAATATCAGAAATTGTTTCTGAGTCTGAAAAAGTAACTTCTCCATGTTCAACATTCACAACAAAACCTTGATTATATAGAGCATGACGACCAGAACCATGTTTAAATTTAACAGGCTTTTCTTTATGCAATCCTATAGAAACAAAATCATATCCAACACTATTAACTGAAACTCTAGTACAACGATAAACTGATGATCCTTCAACTTGTTTAGCATTATCAACATAATTTACTAAAACTACTTCTAATTGTTTATCTCTTACTTTAGAATCTTGACTAGAAATAACTAAATTAAGACCATCTCTATCAACAGATTGTGTTCCTCTATACAAAACAAGAAATCTTTTCTTTCCAAGATCAGGATGATCCTTAACTTCAGGTCTAACAGGTAAATCAGCAGTTGCATCCAGAGTTAAACAATTATAAGACTTACCAGCATAAGAATATCTTACACCTTGTTCTTTCTTTTCCTTAAAACCTAATTTAATTTCTCTAATAGGAAGTCTATTACATCTCTGTGTTGTTACTCTTGGTTCTTCTCTAGGTTGTTCTTGTCTTCGTTGTTCTTGTCTTGGTTCTTCTCTAGGTGCTTCTTGATAAACAGGTTCTTGAACAGGTTCTTCATAAATTGCAACTTCTGTTGAATCTGCTGTTTTAACTCCAAGTGCACTCAAAACAGTTCCCCAGAATCCTCTTGGTCTTGCAACTTCAGTTGGTTCTGCAGTTATCTGTCTTGGTCCTTCATAATCTGCTGTTTCAATTCTTCTTTCTTCAGGAACTCTTTCAACAGGTTCTTGAACTGGTTGCACTCTTCTCTGAGCTGGAACCATTGCAATACTTTGTTCTGGTACTTGAGCTTCTTGTCCAGAAACACCATTATAAAGTAAACTAACAGCTTGAGAAAATGCTGAACCATCTCCTTGACTTTGTGGAGCAATAGGCATTCCTTCATAAACTGTTTCTTCTGCACCAAACAAATTAAATTGTGCAGAACTTGTAACAACAGGTTCAACAACATATGGTTGTGATTGATTCACAAAAGCCATATTCTCATTCACTCTACCAGCCACTTCTTCCAAATCATTATATAAACCATTACACTTATTCCTATGACTATGTAATGTTTTGAATAATCCTAATATTCTTTCTAATTTTATTTCACTCATTCTCATTTCACCATTTAATTATTTCTTTACACCCCATTTTATAATGTTATTACTACAAAGGAACATATTAGTGTTATTAATATCTAACTGATATTAATGATATCAGTGATATCAAAAACAATACATTTATATATAAAGAACCATTACCTTAACACATGAAGCGTAAACTAATCAAACAAGGAGGAGGAGGAATGACCTTCTATGTTCCTAAGAAATGGCTAGATAAAAAAGGATTAAAACCAGGTGATGAAATAAATGTAACAGAAGATAACAACAAATTAATTATTGAACCTGAAAAAACAAAAAAACAAAAAAAAACAATTAACATAGAAATAAAAGAATCTAGAGAAAGTTCAATCAGAACATTGATTGTAATTGCATACAGAGCAGGTTTTGATCAAATATCAATAAAATACACTGGCAAAGAAAAAGATATAAACCAAATTGTAAATAATTTCTTGATTGGATTTGATGTGACAAAAACAAATAAAGATGAATATATAATTGAAAGTATTAGTGAACCAAGTTATGATAATTTTGAAAATATTATTCAAAGACAATTTTATTTATTAGAACTAATAATACAAAAAATAGGTGACACAGAAATAGAACAATATGTTCACAAAGTACAAAAATATGATAACTTTTTGAAAAGATGTTTATCTAAAGAAATATTTAATACAAACACAAAACCATTCTTATGGCAATTTCTAAGTAATCTTACACAAATCTCAAGAGCATGTTTTCATTTTCATAAAGACATTACAAATAAAAAAAATAAAAAAATAAAAAATCTAATAAAAAGACTAGAAGAAATGATTAATATCCTAAAAATATCTTATCTAAAAAGAGATACATCTCAACTTCATAAATTACACAACATGGAACAAGAGATTGTCAGAAATGAAAGAAAAAAATTAAATAATAACAAAGATGCATTATATTTACATCACATTTACATAATTGCAAGAGTTATTTATTTAGCAAACAGCCCATTAACTGGTGTATTGCAATTGAGATCTTTTAAGTCTAGCTAAACCAGCATATTTTCTTGCTTCTGGTAATGAGTTTTTATTTAACCAATAAGATAAAGTTCTAACAGCATTAGGAAAACCAAGTAAAACTGTTCTTCTTGATAACATTTCACTATCTTTTTCCCCAAGTTCAAAATCTTGTTTTCTTTCTTGTTCAAGTCTATTTCTAAAATAAACATAAGGAGCAACATAAGCTCCATCATTAGGTGATTCTAATCTTGCAAGTACATGTTCAGACAATCCAATTGTTGCAGTTGGATCACCCATTGGTCTAGTATAAATTCCCTCTGGACCAGAAAAAACATTACACTGCATTGCATCACCATGAATAAGTAAAGGAACAGCACCATCAACACCACAGTCTCCAAATTGATTAACTGCTTTATCATAATCTCTTTTTAATGATCTTAAAAAACCAAATAGATCTTGTGCTTTAGTTGAATGAGCACGTTCAAGAATTTCATCAAATGACATAACCATTGGTCTTGACTCTCCTGCATAAATTTGTTTACCTACAAAACCCCTCATATAAGTATGAGTCAGAGCTCTGTTAAAAACATCTACAATAAAAGGATCTTGTAATAATTGATCAGGACTACAACTTTGTTTCTCTGCCCATTCTGAAAATAATCTATTTCTCAAAGAGAAATAATCTCTTAAATCATCTTCAGAAATAACACCTGAATTTTGTGTTCCGAGAGTAAGTAAAGTAGAATAACCTTCATTCTCAACAACTCCAATAGGTTTTGCTGTTATTGGTCTTAATAATGGAATACTATGAGCATCTCCTAAATATTCTGCTTCCCTTTCTAATGCACTACTATTTGCACTTGATTTACCATAAATCCTAGTTCCATCTATATCCAAACCAAAAACTAAACCAGTTGATGTTCTTGTTGTAATACCAAGATTAGAAAAACCATTATCTAAAACAGGTAACATTGCACTTATTCTTTGTTCAGGAACACCTAATGCTCGTAAGTTTTCTCTCAGAGAACCATCTAAAGCACGTCCATAAGCAACAATACTTCCTGATTGTGCAAGATTAATAATATTAAACAACCTACTGATCTCAGGAGGATTTTCTAATACAGTATAACCCCAATGATCCCACTGTTCCTTTAATCTTTTGTTTTGTCTCCACGCCTGACCCTGACCTAAAGCTTCTACTAGCGCAGGATCTGAATAAACATATTGAACAAAACCTCTTACCATAGGATCAAATGAATCAATAACACCAAGTAAAAATTGAACAGGTAATTCTCTTAATTCTTCATCTGCACCTGAAGAAGATGTATCTGGTAATAATCCTCTAATTATTTCAACAATTGAATCATCTGCAGCAGCAACTTCATAAACATCTTGTCGTCTTCTAAGTTTAGAAGGCAACCTAGAAAAACCTTGTGGTTGCAATGCTTTTGTATAATCTATTTCTCTTAATCTCGGTTTATCTAAATCAATTTCTCCTGTAATAAATCTACAATCACGAAGATTAACATGTTCAACAGAATCTGGTAATCGTAAATTATCCAAGACATTTGTTCCACTCAAATCAACTGATGTAATCTTATGTCCTTTTGATTCAATATAATCAAAATAAAAATTTAATAATGTTGTTAAATAGTGTGGATGATGAATTGCACCACATTTTAATAAATGTCTCTGTTGATCATCAAGACTATCATCATTACATCTATAAATTGGTTTTTCAGGTCTTATCACAACTCCACAATCCCCATCATCATCACGAGATACACGAAAATGTCTAGTCATTATCATATAAGCAAGACTATGAGCAAACATTGCATCAATTGAATCAAAAACTCTTCCTGTCCTTTGAAAATTATCTTCAAAAGCCAAAAGATAATCTGATTTAGGTTGTGGATCTCTCGCTAATATTTCTTTCATTAATCTTTGTCTTTCAAGTTCTATCTCAGGTTCATCTCTAGAACTACCTAAAATTCCTTCATCATAGGAAAGCATATCATAAAATACCCTAATATCAGGATTATCTGAATGAAAATAAGGAAGAAGAACAAAAGCCATATTATCTCCTAGTATTACTCTTTCAAGAAGATCTTCTAATAATCCTCCTCCAAGCAATTCTGCATGTTCACAATGTCTATTAGTTAACCAATATGAAGTAAGAATAGTTCTATGATCTAATTGTAATAATTGATCTAATACTCCAAAAATATGAGGTATTGATTGTCTAGGAAAATTAGTCTCCATTTCAAAAAAACCTTGTTCTTGTAAAGGACATAATCCTAAATAAAAAGATCTAGCCATATCACTGTCTACTAAGGCACTAATATCAGTAACATCAAAAGCTGGATCTGCTGTCATATACTATATAAATAATATATACCTATTTATAAATGTTTTTATAATTAACCACACAATAGTAGTAAAATAAATACAGAAATATAACATAATAAACCTCTATAAAAATCACATATTATCTTCTTTGAATTCTTTTACCATCATTAACTAGCGTATTGCAGATGCATCCTGTTCTGAAAAGCTAAGTTAGCATATTTAGTTGCCTCATTAACACGATCTTTATCCAACCAATAAGATAAAGTTCTAGCTGCATTAGTTAAACCCAACCCAACAGTTTTTCTTCTTAATGAAATAGTATCTCTTCCAGTTAATTCAAAATTTTTATCTCTTCCTTGTTCTAACCCATTTCTAAAAAAGACATAAGGACTAACATAAGAGCCATCATTAGGTGATTCTAACCTTGCAAGAACATGTTCTGAATAACCAATTGTTGCAGTTGGATCACCCATTGGTCTTGTATAAACACCACTAGGACTTGAAAAAACATTAACTTGTAAAGCATCTCCATGAATAAGTAAAGGAACAGCATGTTCTACTTCACAATCATTAACCATCCTAACTGCCCTATTATAATCTGGTTTAAATGTTTTTAATAAATCAAACAAACCTCTAACAGAAGTGTGTTGTGCACGCTCAAGAATCTGTTCAAAAGATAAAACCATTGATCTTGTTTCACCTTGATAAACTTTTTTCCCAGCAAAATCCCTCATATAAGTATGTGCAAGAGCTCTATTAAATGTATCAACTAAAAATGGATCTTGTAATAATAAACTTGGATTACAATTCATTCTTTCTGCTAATTCTTCAAACATTTGTCCTCGTAATTCCAAATATTCTTTTAAATTATTAGCAGGAACAATCCCTGAATTTTCTGTTCCATAAGTTAACAAAGTTGCATATAATCCAGCATCAACAATCCCAATTAGTTTTGCATTTATTGGTCTCAATAAAGGAACAGTCCATGCATCTGTAAGGTATTCTGCCTCTCTTTCTAATGCACCTCGATTTAAACCTGTTTTTCCATAAATTCTTTTTCCATCTCTGTCATCAACACTAAATACAAGACCTGTTGAAGTTTTTGTTGTAATACCAATATCAGAAGGACAACCACTATCTAGAACAGGAAGCATTGCATTTATTCTTGCTTCAGGAACACCCAAATTCAATAACCTATTTCTTAATGACTCAAACCTATCTTCTTTTCCAACAGGAGCATCACCACGAACTTCATATTTAGTACTTTCTGCATGTTCACTTTTACCAACAAAACCACCACAAGCCTCAAAAAAAGAAGTATCTAATTCAGTCATAGGAAAACGACATGCCCTAGGATCATCTGGAAAATCACTTAGATCTAAACAACCCCATCTAATTAATTCATCAGGCATAGCTTTAAGAAGATAATCACACATTTTACTATTGAAACCTCGTCTAAGATGTTCAGGTAGTCTTTCATAAAACACTTCTGGTTGTTCAATTGTATCTGGAGTAAAAGAAAATTCTTCAACAGATTCAGGAATTCTTAATTCAGAAATATCATAGCCAAGAAAAGAGAGATCTAATTCTCTTAACCCATATCTAAATCTAGTTCTTGGATCTAATTTAGTTTTACCTTGTGCTACGAATAATTTCAATTTAGGAAGATCTTCTAAAGGACCATCTAAATTTTCACAAGATTGTAACCTCAAACCACGTAAACTTCTAGGATAATATTTCTTTGAAGTAATCAATCTCCCAGGAGAATAATCTTCTAATCCTTCATGAAGTGGAACAGCATCTCCACAAGGACAATTACTAAGATAAAGTTTTTTTAAAGAAGTTGGTGGAACAAAAGTATCATCAATTTGAGTAGAATATGCAGAAAACTCTTGTAGATCATCATAATGACTAAGATCAATTGAACTATCAACCATTCTTTCCTCAACAAGATGTGATCCACTAACCCACAAAGATTTTAAACTTCTTGGACCTAAAAAACCACTATCAACATTTGTTTGAGATAAGTCACAGTTAACAACACCTTCAGGAACATAAACATCACCATTAACAGGAGCTTCACTTAACCTAACACATTTAATTTTTTCTCCTTTATGTTCAGTAAGATATCTCATAAAAACATTTATAACATTTGTAAAATGAGCACTTCCTTTTTCAAAAACAGGTAAATCAACTTTAGGTTCAGGATAAGTATTTTTATTATATTCAACAACAAAATCATCCTTTGATATAAAATCAGGAACAGGAATTGAACCAAGCATAACTTCCATATCTTTTGTTAAATCTCTAAAGCTCATTGCATTCAAATAACCAGCATTAACCAATGATGCTATATCTCTAGCAATCTCCTCTTCTTGAGAATCAAAGAATCTAATAGTAGATAAATCATCAACAGAAACTGCCAAATATTCAGCAACAGGAAGTTCCATATATTGATCAATTAGAGCAAATTGATTAACAGATTCTGCACATACAGGGCTTCTACCCTTCAAATCATCATTATTAGGCCCACCATCTAACATAGTATATAATATCTATATATACTTATTTATAAATGTTTCTATATTTAACTACATAATAGTAGTAAATAAACTAAAAAATAAAGAAATAATTAATTAGATGTGTGTGTTCTAACAACATGTTGTAAATCAGCATATTGTTCATTAACATGTCTATAAGTATCTGGACTCCATAATTTCATACTTGCAGGAATACCAGACATCCTAACTTCCTCTTGGCAACAAGTATCAGTTTCTCCAATCTTATAATCAGGTCCACAATCTACAACACCAATTAATTCTTCTCCATCTGCACCATAAGCTCTAAACTCTGCTCTATGATGTGGAGTTCCAATTTTACCCATTGTAGCTGCATGATCTCCATTACCAAAAGAAAATATTGTAACATCTAATGAAGTAACTTGTTCTCCGTCGACAACATAAGCTCCTTCTGGAACAACTAATGATTCTGTATATGCTTTCCCATAGTCAGCATTACCACATTCTTGTGCAACAGCAGGTACTAACCTCTGACTACCTGTTGCTTGAATATCTTCTAATATACCATCTAGTTGTTTACCTGCACAACCTGAGAGCATTAAAGCTCCAATAATACTCATTCTACTCATAATAAATCCCTCCAATGCAACCATTGTTATGACTGCCTAGTTATGAAAGGAATGCAATTGTCTTTATAAAGCTTACTAATTATAACCACTAGAAAATGACAAAACAAACCAAACCCAAATAAATATATATAAGATACATGTATTCAAACCACTATGGCAATAAATATTGAAGATATGGCAAGATTTTGTAAAGAAAAAGGGTTTGTATATCAAGATAGTGAGATATATGGATCATTAGCAGGATTCTGGGACTTTGGTCCATTAGGTGTAGAACTTAAAAACAACATCAAACAAAACTGGTGGAAAACTTTTGTTCAAAATAGAGAAGATGTAGTAGGAATTGACGGTTCAATCATAACCCACAGAAAAATATGGGAAGCATCAGGTCATGTATCATGTTTTGCTGATTTAGTTATAACATGCTCAAAATGTAAAAATAAACTAAGAGCAGATCAATTTATTGAAGATCAATTAAAAATTCCAGCAGATGGTATGAAAGCTGAAGAAGTTAACAAACATGTTAAAAAAAATAAATTAAAATGTTTAAAATGTAAAGGAGATTTTGCAAAAGTTAATGATTTTAATTTAATGTTTGAAACATTTGTTGGTCCAATGAAAGAAAAATCAAATATTGCATACCTAAGACCAGAAACAGCACAATTAATTTTTGCAGACTTTCATTTAGTTATGGAAAATGCAAGATTAAAATTACCATGTGGTATTGCTCAGATAGGAAAAGCATTCAGAAATGAAATTTCTCCGAGAGACTTTTTATTTAGATCACGAGAATTTGAACAAATGGAAATGGAATTCTTTACTCACCCAGATAAAATTAATGATTGTGAATTTTTTGATGAAGTCAAGGATATGAAAGTGAATATTATGACTACAAAGATGCAAGACAAGAATGAATCAAAACATAAAATAATCAAAGTAAAAGATTTAGCAAAATTAACAAGTAAATGGCACGCATATTGGATTGCTAAAAATTACGAATGGTTTTTAGAACTAGGAATTAATCCAAAAAATCTTAGAATAAGAGAACATTTGAAAAAAGAATTAGCACATTATGCAGGTGCATGTTTTGATCTCGATTATAATTTTCCATTTGGATGGAAAGAGATACAAGGAAATGCAGACAGAACACAATATGATTTATCCCAACATATAAAAGTTAGTGGGAAAGATGTTAGTATTTACGACGAGGAATCAAAGAAAAAAGTCTTACCATATGTTGCATCTGAACCATCACAAGGAGTTGACAGAGCATTCTTAGCATTTATGTTTGATGCATATAATGACGATAAAAAAAGAGGAAATATTGTTTTAAAATTACATCCAAAACTAGCCCCAGTTAAAGTTGGAATATTTCCATTAGTAAAAAAACTAAGTGGAAAAGCTAGAGAAATTTATAACATGTTAAAGAAAGATTATGTTTGTATATATGACCAAGGTGGTTCTGTGGGACGTCGTTACTCCAGAGCTGATGAACGAGGTTATCCCGTCTGTGTTACAATAGATTTTGAAACCATTGAAAAAGATGACTGTGTTACACTTCGAGATCGTAATACAACAAAACAAGAAAGAGTAAAGATCAAAGATCTCAAGAATGAAATAGCAAAATATCTAAATTAATTTTTTATTACTTCTTTATTTAAACCTAATAAACAGATATGCAACTAATAAAACAGACCATAGCATTAACATAAAATCTCCTGGTGCAAACAATATTAAAAAAGCCAATAAAATAAAGACAGTGTTAACTAAATACAAATATTCCTTACCTTTTGCTACAGATGCATTTATTCTCTTACGCTCACTAAAACTAAGCTGCATTCCAGACATAACATGTGTCATATTTCACCTCAAATGGTTGTTAGAGAAGCCGAGTAGTAATTAGTAGGAGTAAAAAAGGGCTGAAAGATAGTCAGAAGTCATCTGCAAGTATAAAATAGAGTCGATAGTCTACTCTGGCTCCCCCATCAATTACAAGAGTAAAGCTTATATTTAAATGTTTCGCTTTTGATTAACAGAACTGATTAACGAACTATATTTTCTCCCAAACTTGAAGATAACAAGGATGGTTTCCTTCTATCTCAGAAATCAACTCATCCCTTACCAACCTAAAATAAGAACCACCAAAAAATTGTTGACTAAATATTCTATCAGAATAACTAACATCAACATTTTGTATAACTACCCCTCCTTCATTTAAAGCAGCATGACATTCTCTTGATTTTTTAAGAAAAGCAAACGCATCATTATCATCAATTGAAAAAAAATCAGAATAAACAACATCATAACTTCCCCCAACTAAAGAAGATCTTAATCCAAGAGAAGGATTTCTCTGACGAGCAATTGATAAGACATAAGGATTTGGATCAGCACCACACAAAACAACATCATCACTCAACAACTTATCTAAACAATATAAATCAACACCAGTTCCACATCCATCATCCATTGCATGAACAATCCCCCTTCTCTGATTAATATAACCAACAACACGTGTTAAAAACCTAACCCTTGCTTCAAAATACTTACCAATATAAATTGACTCAAAAGCAAGCCTAAGAAGATCAGCAGCCAATTCATTCCCTGTTTTAGCTAAACCTATTATTTGCCATATAGGCATATTCCTACCACCATCTACTGCACCATAAAATCTTTGCCTAGCTTCAACCAATTCTTGCTCTTTCTTCTCTTTAAAATCTGGATGAAATTCTATTTCTTTTAATATTACCCTTACTTGATCACTAATATCACTCATAATCAGAAAGAAATTGATTTTGATTTAAAAGTATAACCCGCAAGGCTTTTAAATATATAACAAACCCTTAAAAAAATGGGAGATAACAAACGATTTTGGTTACTAACAAGACACATAATAGACCTATATAGTCCACCATTAAAAATTGCAGATGTTGCAGGTGGAAGACATGGACATTTAAATAGATGCTTAACCTTGGTTGGTTTTGATGTAACAACAATTGATCCAATATTTGATCCCAGAAGACCATGTCGAGTAGGAGAAAAAGAATGGGTTGACTTACAAGGCATAGCAACCAAATATCATGCAGACATGGCAACAGATTATGATTTAATTGTTGGAATGCATTCTGATGGAGCAACAGAAGAATTAGCATATTCAGCATTAAAAAGACCAACAATTATAGTTCCTTGTTGTAATCATTGGGATGGCAGATTAGTAGACCCAATAAGAGGCAGAATAAATGAAACATTAAGAAAATGTTTTGAAGAATTAGGTATTCCATATGAAGAAGGAAGATTAGAAATAACAGGACAAAATAGAATATATACTACACAACCCCCAACTATTGAACACTTACTTCCTCAAACACAACCTTATCAACATTCTTCTGGACATTATACCACGGAAAGATCCTGCCATTCATAACAATATATACTCCTTTTTCTAAAGACTTAACTCCAACAATAGCTGCACCAAGATTAAATAATGCATCAGTCTTATCCAATGATGCAGGTTCCATTGCACCTGTCAAAACAATTGTTTTATCATTAATTTTCTGCCCTAACAATTTAGCAGTATCAGGCATTGTATCTGTACCATGAGTTATAACAATCTTATCTTCATTAGAATTTTCACAAGCAAATAAAACAGTTACCCTATCTTCATCAGTCATATCTCTACTATCTTTTAACATTAATTCTTCAACAACAACTTCACCAGGATATCTACCAATCTCTAACATATCACCAACATTAGTTTTTTTTAACTGAAAAGATTGTTCCCTAGGATCATATTCTTTATCAATAGTTCCGCCAGTAACTAAAATCTTAATTGCCATATAATACAAGATAAGATGATTTCTTTATATACCTTATGACACAAATGAGAAAAAAATAATACTAAGTAATCAACACATACTTGAAAAACTAGCTAATAAAGGATAAAGATCAACTTCAATAACTGCTGCGATTATCACAATCAATAACCCAATTCCTAAAATAATTAATGCATCTGTCATAACATGATGAAACTTTTCTGAGAACAAATCTTCTCTTAAAACAGCTTTAGACAATACACCACCAGATATTGCTGCAGTAAAATAAGCTAATGCTTCTGTTATCATGTGTGGTAAAAAAGGTAATAAACATAATCCAAAAACAAGGAAAGGGTTACCTCCTGCTGAAGCTGCTGAATACTTTGCAACATAACCAAACACAACACCCCAAACAGTTGCATTCCAAACAATAAATAAAATAGAACCTGCACCATAAACTAAAGACAAAATTAAACAAACTAATAAGATCAATAAATTATTTAACAAAATTGACATAACAGTCCCAGTACCTGTTGCTTGCCCAACAATTCCAATAATCTTTAATTGAGGTGCAAACAAATGTTCTACAGTTGACATTGGAAAAAATACACTAACCAATGCAAAAGTCATAAATACACCTAAAAATAAAAAGACATAAATTTCAAAAATATCTTTGTGATCTCTAAATAATTGAATAAAATGAAATTTCTTTTCTCTTATCTCCACATTTTCTTCATGCAATAATAATTTGTTCAAAGAAGGAATCAATAATATTGATGTAAACGCTACTGCCATTAATCCAGGACTTGAACCAAAGATTAACCTAGCAGATATAATACCAACAATAGAATATATTAATCCTAATAAAAAAGCATGTCTTGGCTTTTTCTCAATCCAATTCTCCTTAAATACTTGCTCTAATACCATTAATGACCTCTTTTTTTAAATAATCATTAATAAAGAACTATATAAATTTTGCTAAAATATAAGTAAAAATATAAAAAGAAACAAAAATCACAACAACAAAAGGTGATATAATATGAGTATTTCAGAATTACAACCAAAACAAGGAAATGTAACACTAATTGGAGAAATAGTGGAAAAAGGCGAAGCAAGACAAATTCAAAAAGAGAATTTCACAGGAAAAGTTTGTGATGCAAAGCTAAAAGACACTTCAGGTGTAATCAAACTTACACTATGGAATGAACATGTTGATATGTTTAATGTTGGAGACGTTGTTAAAGTTTCTAAAGGATATGTTAATGAATGGCAAGGAGAATTACAATTATCTGCTGGAAAGTTCGGAAGCATTGAATTAGTCGAAAAAGCAAGTGGAACAAAAGAACTTAAATCTGATGAAGGTGAACATATCTTAACAAACGATGAAAAGACAGAAGCAGATGTTCTTAATGAAGACGGTTACAAATCAGACAAAGGAGAACACATCCTTACAGATGATGAAAAACTTCCACAGGAAGGTTTACAGAATCCAAAAGATTCTGAAAAAAACAATAATCCAAAGATAGAAGAGGAAGAGATTTAAAGAAAAAGTTTTTAAATAAACTACCTCTGCTTTATATTTCAATGGGGACGTAGCTCAGACTGGGAGAGCACTACGCTGAAGTGTTTGCGAAGCAAACGTCCAGGAAGCTTCGCTTACTGTGAAACGTAGGTGTCCCGAGTTCAAATAACAAAAAGGTTCAAACCTATTGTTTTGAAAGTCTCGGCGTCCCCACTTTTCTTAATTTTATAAAAAAAAAAGAATTAAACCTAATGACTTTTAACTCCTTTAAAAATAATGCTCCAAACTATTCGACAGAAATATTTTATGTCAGTTTTTATAGGACTTTCTTCCCATTCTCTCAAATAAGTATCTATATGAGATAAATTTTCGTCAAAACTACCTATTCCAGGATAAGCATACTGAATTGCCATTAGACCTGGTTTTTGTCTTAATACTCGTTCTTTTAATTTCAAAGGATACTCTTTCCAATCTTGTTCACTTTTAGCTCTAATACCAACTAATTTTAAATCTCTTCTCACTATATTATATAACTGTGGTAATTCATCTATCCAATATCTTCTCAGACGTCTTCCAATAGGAGTTATTCTAGGATCATCCTTTATTTTACCATACCCATCTAATTCAGAATCCCTTACAACCTCTTCCAATCTATCACTTGCATCAACATCCATAGTCCTTAATTTATAAACATCAATGGGTTTACCATCTAATCCTAAACAATTATGAACATAAAATATATCTAACATATTAGCAAAGAAATAGACCTAGGTTTTTAAATATATGCCCAACAAGACAATAATTATCTAAATCAACGAATAAATTATTAATTTTAACACCACTTGACTAGTACATGTCCAGTGCTCTAAAACGTCTATACCTAAAGAATTCTCTAACCTTAACACATAGCAATCCAACTCCACTAGACATTCTGCTGTGAGCTATATAAATAACTTTAATTTACATATTACTATCAGAGGTGATACAAAATGACTGCAAAACTCGATACAAAAACAATACAAAATCTGTTCTTTGAACAAATAAAAAATCTATCTTTAGAAACAAAATCAAAATCATGCTTAAACTTAAATTATTAAAAGAGGTGAAAAAATGAACAAACATTTAAGAGAAATTAAAAGATTAAAAACCCTATTAAAACAATATGAAAACAAAGAAGAAGACATTTACACTAATAAAGGAATTAATAATTATCTAAACAATGACTCAATAACAGCAGCAGAACAAGGCTTTATGTTAGGTTATCTTGGCACTTAAAAATCAAGATTTTTGATTTTTTTTGCTTAATGCTTCTAGCAGCTCATTACTCCCCAACATCTCTGGCGTAGTTGTTTTCTGATTTACTCTGCTTGAAAAGGCACCTTGTAAACCTAACGAATTCCTTGGGGTTTAAACACCCCAACGCCACTTTTTCTAACCTTATAATAGTAAAAAACCAATTAAATTTATAAACCAGAATCGACTTCTTTAATATAAAATGTTTGAAGAAAGATTAAGCATAGCAACTAGCCTAGATAATGGCATAATTAGAGTAGTCCTAGATCAAAATGGTAAACCAATATCATACATTGCAGAAGCAACAATATCAAGAAAAGGTACAAGCCTAGGATTTAGATCATTATCAGACAGACATGGTCTTGTTGTTGATTCCCCTGGATGTATAGACCCATTAACTGCTTATAGAGCAATGCTAATTAGTTTACATTTAAGATATATAACACCTGAAACACTTCATGGATGTATGATACTAGGAGAAAATGCAAGAAGAAGAGCATTAGGTCTAGTAACAAGACAAGCAGAAAAACCAGGAGTAATGTCTGCACTAGAATCAATAGGAGCTGGAAGATTAATGGAAGTATCTAAAGCAAGACCAGAAAATCTAGGTAGATTATTAGATGAAACAAGAAAAGCAGGAATACCACTTGACCTAGATAGAATTGTTGATGAAATGATGTTGAGAGGACTTGAATTACCAGAACATCTTCAAACAACCATTAAAGGATACTCTGAATTATTAGAATACGGAAAAGATGTTGATCCAAGTATAGCAGCAGATTATTTATGTAGATCTAGAAAAGGAAGAATTCTTATTCCATTATTAACATCATATGAAGCTATAACAAGAAATGTAATGGCACTAAGACACAGAGTATTCAGGACATCAACAGAGTTACAAGATACAATTGAAGATATTGGCGGATACTATTTCATTGGAAAATTTAGAGAAGACCCAGACGTTGAATTAATACTTGCAATTAAATATAAAACAAAAGTACTAATCGGACCTAAAGGTAATGAGATAAATGATGGAGCAATTGAAATTTACATTGGAATTGATAGAGAAAGAAAATGGATTGAATATTTTGAAAGTGATGAAAGATTTTTTACAAATGAAAAGCCATCTCCAATTACAGCCCCAACACTAAACCCACAAGTTAAATTTAGATTATACAATGCAGAACATGATGCAATACTTACTCCTGGACCATTAGGAAGAGAAATAAGCTCATTATTTAACCACAGATTAAGAGGAGTAGTCAAATCAGCAAACATATATAGATCTTCTTTAGAGCAATTAAGAGAAGTAAGCTAATTCTCATAATATTTATAAAACAAGTTAGATTACCTTATGAAAATGGATAATATAGAAGTAGAGATACATGATATTTCTCATGGAAATCTTGAAACAAGAGTACACAATATGCAAGCAATAGAATGTCAACCAATAGCTGCAATAACAGACAGAGGGATTGCATTAGGAATCATTTCTGAAGACATAGAAGGTGGAGAACTTTATGTAATAAATGAATCATCATTAAGAGTTATTGCCGCATATAGAGCAATGCAAATATTTAATAGATTAGAAACATCAACAACAGATAATGATCTTGATAATTGTTTAGCAGCAGGAGTAGCAGAAATTACTGATAAAGAAGCAATGGCAATGGTTGAACAGAGAATTGGAAGAGAAGAATATATAGAAATTTTAGCATCTGTTCCTGATAACATTAATACCATACTAGAAGAATTAGGTACTGACGGTGTTCATTTTGATTTAGATGAAATTGCTGAAGAAGTTGAATTAGGAACATTTGAACCTTCTGAATATGTACAGCAGTTATTAGAATATAAAAGAAAAGAAGATACTGCATTAGAATTTGGGATTGTAGTTCCAACAAAACAAGCAGAATCAATTGCTCTAGAACAACCAGGAGATACTTCAATTATAAGCACATTCTTATATATTCATCAACAATCAACAAGAGATAACAGAAAAGCATTTGTTCATAGATCTCGTGGAGAAGATGAAGAAGGGAAATATATAATTGAAAGTGTTTACATTATAGGAAAACATAAAGAAATAGAAGGAATAGAAATAACTTTAGGTTCAATAACACTATACAGAACAGAGATTGATAAAACATATGGAGTAGAAGTAGGATATCCAACAAATGCACAATTATACATTGGATTAGATCAAGGATCAGATGCAATGGCATACGAACCTGTTATCTACGAAATGCAAGCAACTTATACCGAACAAGATGTAGTAGAACAAATTAGACAAAAATTTCCATTATTTAATCTAGATCATGAAGTAAGAATTTTTCCAATTCAAGAAGAAGAGAGAACCATGATTGCATATGTTGGCCCAGGAAATGGTTTAAGTCAACTTGCAAGAGAAGTATCTCATTCATTAAGTGAACAAATCCTAATATTAGCATCACAAGAAGCAACGCCATTAAATTAATCTTAAACCTGTAATACTCCTGCTAATACTATTGAAGCAATCAAATTAAATGCTAACATTATAACAAATCCTAATCCTGCATACATTAAAACACTTCTTAACATATTCTTTCCTAACAAATATTCTTGATTTAATTGATCAAAACCATTCTCAATACCATTTGTTAATATTGTTAAAACAAAAATTAATTGTGCAACATAGATTCCAACTACAGCTTGGAAAAAATATGAAGGAACACCCAAACCAAACATTTGTGTAACAGAAGAACCTGCACCCATTGCATCTGCCCCAGATCCTTGATCAGCTAACATTGGACCTAACTTTCCTAAAATATTTGTAATCATTGAAGTAATCCCAATAACAATTCCAGCAATTGCTGGAGTCAACATTGAAATCTGTGATTTCATAGAAGAAATAATATCAGCTAATAAATCTTTTAATCTTTCATCTACTCTATGCATTTCTTTAATATATCTTGAAACATTAACTAATGCCTGTGCTGCAATCTTTGGTCCTTTTTTAGAAGATTCTGTTAAAACCTTCATTGAACTTTTAATCATATTAGATGGAAAGTCTGCAATTGCTCCTTTACTTCTATCAAAAATTGCTTCTTCAACACTCATACCTAATTCATTTATATTTGAAGAAATTTTTTCAAAAAATGTTCCTGTCCTAGTTCCAGTCATGACATCTGCAACTTTACTAAATGCAATCTCTGCCGGAATCCCATCTCCTAGCCTATTACCTAATTGAAACAATCCAGATGCAAACTCTTTCTCTAACTCTTTTGCTTTTTCTCTTAATTTAATAATATCTTTAGACTTTAACTTAAAATATAATCCTATTCCAACTGACATTGAAATTGGAAAACAAAAACTAAACAAAGCAGCTATCAAACTATATGGACCAACCACACCAGAACTTCCATCTAAAGGTTCTCTATAATCCATTAAACAATATTCATAACCACAACCAGTTGTAAAATCTTCTCCACCAAAACCAATATCAGGCATTCCAACAAAATGCATAATTAAAGGTAACAAACCTATAAAAACAAATAATAATCCTAATCCTAAACAAAGATAAAGAGGTGATACATCAATTTTCTGTCCAAAAAAATCAAGATTAATTTTCTTAAATCTTTTTAACTCAGGATGAGAATCAGTTATATCAGCTGCACCGTATCCTGAAGGACGACTTGATAAAATTGATCTTCCTAATAAGTAAACTGCAATGGGAATTGTAACATTATAAATCGCAGAAATATGATACCAACCAACACCTCCCATAAAACTAACAATTAAAGGCAACAACACCAGACCAAGTATAGGTAAAATAACTCCAAGCATATGTAATGAAGTAATTGGTCCTTTTAGATTTTGTGCATAATGCAACATTTTTTCATATGTTTCATCTAATATAACATCTAATGACTTATCTAACATTGATAATCTTCTTGCTTCAGATGACTCAAACAATGATGACTCAATCAAATGAAATGCTTCAATAAATTCCATATTCCATTTTCTCCAAGTTCCAAGATAAGCATCCAATGATTCTTTTATATTACTATATTTCTGTGTTTCAACATCCCACAATACTTTCTTTAAATCTAAAGATAACGGCCCAGTTAGATGATCAGATGAAAACCTAATTGCTCTTTCTAAATTAGAAGTATGCCTCATATATGTTACAACATAAAAAATACAAAGTACCATCTGATTACTTGCATTCAATCTCCAAGTATTTGCCATAAGTGAAGGTAATTTCTGCAAAGGAAACATAATAGCTGCTCCTGCAATTAATGAAAACACAATAAAGAATGAAGACATTTCTTTACCAACAAGCATAGGTATAACCATACTTAGTAACATCCCTGAAATTATAATTACAATTGGAGCTAGTAAAGAAAAACTATAAACACCAGTTGGTGTAACTCTTAAATGTGAAACTTCAATTGCTTCTTGTAATTCTGGTAATTTTTTCTTATCAGGAGCAATTTTAAATATTGATTCAGCAAAATTACAAGCTTTTTCATAATAACCCATATGTTTTGGTAACAATTCTAATTTAAATTTTTCATACTCACCTGAAGCAATATCACCTGCATCAACTTTAGAAACATCAAAATTAATATCACTTGCTGGATTCTCATCTACTTCATTTCCTGTACTTCCATCTAATCTTTTCTTATATTTAGATAAGATATCATTCATGATTTTTTCTTCATCTTCTGACGGCATATTTAATAAATTTACAATAACCCCTGTCTTTTACACTCTCTCTTTAACCATTGCTCCCATTCAAACTTAACTCTTTTTGTATCAATTGCTCCAACTTCTTCTTTTACATTATCACAAAGTATATGGAATCTATCATTACATTTAATTGTAAAAGGAGCTTCTAACATATCATCATTCTTTAATTTTGCTGCAACATCAACCTGCTTTTGTTTAAGATCAGACCTTAATTGTATATTATCCCATACAGCATCCCAGTCCCCTGCAAATTCTTTAATATTTCCTGCAATAGTTTTTAATATTTCAGATTCACCATTTTGTAAATTATCTGAAACTAATAATTTATCTTGTTTAGCATCATATTTAAGTAAATCATTAAATCCACCTTCTAACATTGGATCATTTTCCCATAATTTTCCTACTTCTGTAATTTGTGTTATTCTTCTAAATTTATGTAAACCATCTGCACTTCTAACTGGATTTGCAACAATAATAACATCTGTTGCTTTAAAAGATGTTTTTGGAATACCAATATCATTAACAACCCTATCATAAATACCATATGGACTATCACCATGAATAGTACCTGCAACAACATTAGCAGCTGCACCAACTCTCATTGCTTCGTAAAGTGCAACAGCTTCAGTATTATGTAATAAAATTCCACCAAAGCCCCCAATAAACCTCTGTGTTGATTTCACACTCAAATCATAAACATATTCTGGTTTATTTAATTTTAGAATTTTAATTGATTTTACTTTATCAATAAAAAAATCACCATGTGTAAAATCATACAACTTATCACTACACTTGACTTCTTCAGTAATTCTTTTAAGATAATCTTTTGAACAACACTTAGTTCTTCTTAAGTGCCTATATTTTCTAGGTAATCTTAAGTTCTTTTCCAATTCAATAGGATCAAATGAAACAGAATCATCTTTGCTATGTGAAAAAGATTTCATTAATAATTTTGGCTTTTTATGTGTAAACCCTACCATCTCTAAAAATTTAGTTACGTACTTTCTCTGTTTTATCTCAGCTGTATAACATTTCTTTCCACTTTCTAATCTCCTATCATGAAATCTACAAACAATACCTAATGAAAGCAATGCGTATCCTACGTCTTCAACTAGTTTTTTTGATGTTGAAAAATATCTTATCATATTCCCTGCTTTTTTTGATGAGGTAATGGATCCATCACCACTATACATTCCTCTTAAAAGAGCACAAATTTTCTTTTTATTCAATCCAAAGATAAAGTCAGGCATTCTCTTATGAAAAGAAGTCTTACCACAGCCCAAATATAATAATAAATCTGCAAGAGGTTTACAAGTAAAATGCATTTGAACAGAAGTTCCTCTACCATAAACTCTTCTTTTATAGACTTTCAATCCAAATTCATTTTCTGCTATGTTAATAACATCAGAAATAATTTTGGGTTTGGAATTAGTAATCTGAACATTCCCTCTTCCAATATTTCCTTCTGCTAAATAATATCCAATAAACCTAAGAGTTGATTCATTAATAGGAAACTTAGCAGGAATACTATTTGAGGTTCCTCTTTTAATTCTTAAATCTTCTAAATTATACTTTACTTTCGCTTTCTCCATAAGTTTCAAGAAATACTTAATTGGAATTCTTGTTTTCTGAGTAGATAACAAGTACCTATAAATATCAACAACATTACAAATAGCACTTGCTTTTCTCCATCCAATTTTTTTAATTGCTTTACGAATATAAGGTTCAGCATTTTCTAGTCGATAATCTTCTTTTAAGATTTCTAATAAATTAATATAATTAATATCATTATATCCACAAGGTAATTTAGATGGAATTATAATCGGATCACCTATCTTTAATTGATCTGTATTTATTGCTGCAATATCAAAATTAACATGTGTAAATACACTATGATCAGGAGTAACTATAATTTCTCTGCCTGTTTTTGTTGTAAGTTTAATTAATTGACTACGTTTAGGGTGCTTTACAAATCCAGTAAGTTTTTTTAAAATCATTTTTTGTTCCTCGTCCAATGTTGGGACAAAAACTGATTTTAAATGCTTACCATCAAAGGATTTTATAGGCACTCTTCTAGTCACTCCATTATCAACCACAACAACTTCTTGATCCCCCCTTAAAGAACTTCTAACCTCCCCTACTATTAAAGCAGAATCACCTAACCTTAATGTTGCTCTAATTCCATCAGCAGCAGTCATCTCTGTTGAATCTTTTGCTAATGCACTTGCAACCTTCATCTGTTGAATATTATAACCTAGATCACGCAAAGACTTTGCTGGAATTTCTAAAGTGTCTTCAATTGTAATTATTCTATAACGTCTCATCATCTCTACTAATATTGATGACAGAAATGAACTTTTACCAGAACTTCTTGTTCCTGCAATTAACATTGATCTTGTTCCATCAATTAAAAAACTAAGAAGACCAGAACCAATAGAATTAATCATTCCTACTTTAATAAACAAAGGAAGTGTCCAAGGTTTATCCCTGTGTCTTCTAAAAGAAAATGCCAGCCCAGTTGGATCTAATGGTTTTGTAATTGTTGAAACTCTTGTTGAAGCACCAGGTAATTCAAGCTCAGTATCTAAAATAGGATCTGCTTCATCCAATGGTCTTCCAGAAATCATTCTTAATTTTGATGCCCAACTTTCTGCTTCATGATTTGTTGGAACAATATTTGTTATACAATCAAAATAATCACCATGCACAATAAACATAGGCATTTTACCCATTGGACTATTAACAGAGATATCTTGTACTTTCTCATCTTGAAGTAACACTTCAATCAAACCAAAACCAACAGTATATCTAACTAATATATTAGTTAACATGTCAATTTCTTTTTGTCTTACTTTAATATGTTTATGCTCAGCTAATTCTTCAATCAAATCTCTTCCAACATTAAAAAATACTTGTCTCATCCTATGTGGATCAGTAAATTCTTCTTCTCTTGGCTTATGTTCAGCCATAACTCTTCTTGCCATATCTAATAATTCATATTTTTCTTCAGATAATTTAAACTCAGGTGGAACCATATGATACAATGTATCAATTGACTCAGGAAAATTAAAGATGGTAACATCCGTTGCCATACCACCTAAATCTTCACCAATTTTATAACTATCAATCTCTTCTCCATCAACAGGAAAATCAGCCATTAATTTTGTAAACATAAAATCAGGTTTAATTGTTGGTGCAAAAATATTTCTATAAATAGACCTATCACCCACACTATATCCAGAAATATAAGATTTAGAGGCAGTAACTAATTTTGTTTGTTCAAGAATATTAATAACATAATTTAAAACAGAAATATAATTTTTAGATAAAGCAATTCTCTTTTGATTAAGTTCTCTTTCAAGATAAATCTTTTCTCGTCTAACTGCTCTTTTAAGTTCAACATATGCACCGATTGGATCTTGTTTAAGTAATTTAAAAACAGTGGATTGAATGTGTGCATACTTTTGATTTAAAGCTCTTATTTCAAGAGAAGATAACCCCAATGTATTATATGAAAATAAACCTTTTTGTCTTACAAATTTTTTATATATAGATGCAATTTCATAAATCATCTGAGTTTGATTAAAATCATACTCATAATCTCTTTTCTGTGTAAAAATAATCTTAGTAACTTTATCAACCTTGGTTAGAACATCAACAGTATGAGACATACAAATACTACTATCCTCAATTGAAGGAATCACACTTAGATTTTCAGCGTAGATATATAATGTATTATCTTCTCCTTCTTCAACAACTTCAAAATCCCAATCCTTTTTTCCTCTACCAAATATACCCATTTATATTTACCTCATTATCTACTCTCTTCTCTTAGTTTCTCAAGAGCCATCTCTATAAGATGAGACTTATTCCTATACTTTCTCTTATCTTTTGATTCTTTATTAATCCATTTGATAAGATCCTGTTCAATTGTCGCACTAATTGGTTTTTTCATAGTTTATCAACTAATTATTCAAATTTAAACACCAGGTATTTATATTATTTTCTATTATTTTATATTATAAAATATATTTTATAATATAAAATATAATGTCAAAATTAAGCATACCACCACTAGATACTAACACAACATTTATTACATAGCTTTACCTTTCATCAACTATGGCAACAGGTCAACCAAGTTTTTTACAAAATTTAGAGAAAAAAGCTTCTAAAACAGGATTAGGATTAATAAAACAAAGCCCAGCAGCACAAAAAGCACCAGACAATAGTCAAGAATTAGTTGAACATATGCGAGAAATGTCTAGAAGAGTTAGAACAATTGAAGAAAGATACAATGGTTTAAGAAAAAACACTCAAATTACTGAACATAATACATTAGGACATAATAAAAAACTAAAAGATGAGATGAGCATATTAACATCAGAAATTGATGATTTAAAAAAGGAAATAGATTTAATTAATGAAAGATCAGACATAATTATTAAAGAATTAAAAGAAAGTGCTAAAAAAGATGATGTTGCAGTACTTGAAAAATATATTAGTTTATGGGAACCTGTAAATTTCGTATCAAGAAATGAAGTTGAAAAAATAGTTAGAAGAATACTTAATGAAGAAAAAGATAATACAGAATAATAATTTTAATTCCGAAAATTTTATAAAAATATAACAACTGAACAAAATAATAAAATAAATGTGGTGAAATTAATGCCTATATTTGGAAATAATGATGATCAAACACAAAATCCTGCTGCAATGGCAGATCAAACCCCAGTAGAAGAGAATATTTCATCAGCAACTCCTACAGATAAAGTTATTGCAATGAGACAACAAGGATTAAGTAATAATCAAATAATAGGTGTATTACAAAAAGATGGACATGAAACACCAGATATTTTTAATGCATTAAGTCAAGCTGATATGAAAGCTAATGTTGAGAATTCACAACCTCAACAACCAGCGGGATTACAAAACCCAATGCAAATGAACCCTTCAGGAGATGATTCACAAATGCCATTTTATGCACAACCAATGGAAAATGATCAAGGACAATCATTACAACAACCAGGACCTTTAACAGGCGGACCAGTACAACAGAATATTCCACCTAATCAACAACAACCTATGCCAGAACCACAACCAACGCCAATGGGTAACCCTGGACCTATGGGACCTCCAACAATGGGACCAAGTCCTATGGAACAACCAATGCCAATGGGTGGATCTGGAAACAGAGAAAGGATTGAAGAATTAGCAGAAGCAATTATTGATGAAAAATGGAATGAGATAGTTAAAAGTATAAATAAAATAATTGATTGGAAAGACAGAGTCGAATCAAGAATAACAAAGATGGAACAAAGATTAGATGATATGAATAAAAACTTTGAATCATTACATAAAGGTGTTCTTGGAAAAGTAAATGAATATGATAAAAACCTTAATAATATTGGAACAGAAATTAAAGCAATGGAAAAGGTTTTCCAAAAGGTTCTTCCAACAATGACTGAGAACATAAGTGAACTTTCTAGAATAACAGATAAAATGAAAGAAAAGAAATAGGATTCTTAAATATATTATAGCACCACCGCCTTGGTTAGCATTTGTACTAGCGCCTTGACTCACTATTGAAAAAAACAAAGATGGTGTTAAAAGGCGTTTGCATAAGCGAATAACTCATTGTGTCAGAGTCGCTCTAGTACAAATGTGATTGTAACCAGAGCCGCTGTGGTACTTAGTAGCATGAAATGCTGCTACTTTTCTTTTGTCTATAACTAAAATGAAAAATAAATAAGAATTAATTAATATTAACCTTGTGGTGGCCAGATCTTACCCATTGGATCTCCCAATGTCTTAATCGTAAACACCGCAATTATTAAAATTAATAACATACCAAGAACTTTTGGATTAAAGAATACAGCTGCAGCATTAGCATTATAATCTGTTGTTGCAGAAGAATCTACCCCAGTATTTTGATTAGCTGGAAGACCATCCATTGTATTATCTTGAGTATACCCTAACCATTTTTGACCAAATGCCATTGATCCCCCCACTAATAAAAGAACTATACAAATTATTATCATAGTCCACCTGAGCCCACCATGATGACTTATTACATTATGAATCTGTGAATCAGTAGCTCCAAATATCTTAAAGAATATTAAGACAAACATTGCAAATATAAAAAATACAGTAAACCAAGGTGTAATAAACATAACAATAGTAGTTACATCTGCACTAAACATAAAAATAATTCCAATAACAAAAGCAATTATACCATGTAACACCCGATTCTCTCCAAAAACTTTAGAAAATTGGAAAATACCAAATACAAAAACCCACACTAAAATAAAAGTAAGAATAGGTGAAAAGTATTCTAATACAGACAAATCAAGTGTTGGTACTGCCATTTATTTTTTTCCTCCTCCAAAAAAGTCACCTAATTCACCTACATAAGTTTGTAATTTAGCAGCTTTATCAGCTGAATCATCTTCCTTAGTTACATACCATATTACCATTGCAAATACAAGTAATACAACAACAAGAACAGTTACATCTCTATCCCACCAATTCAGTGTAAGATCTTGCCACCATCCTGCTGCACCACCAAATAGATAAATTACAGCCAAAAATGCAATAATAGCAATCCATCCAGATAAGCTTCCACCCATCCAATTTGCTTCTCCACCTAGTAATCCTAATAATAATAAAGCCATTAATATTGCTACAACAATAATTGAAACATTAGGTAAGGCACTATTTAGTATTTCTACAACATCTGCTCCAGGAGGATAAGATCCTGTTATATGTGGAATAACCACGAGTAAAGACACAACAAGAGCAATAACAAAATTAAAGTTTTTCTTGCCTGCTCCCAAAATCTGTGTTTTTTGCAGCATTGCAAACATAATTGTAAATATTAATACAAAAGGTAACAACGCATCTGTTAAACCATAACTCTCCAATGTTTGAAAAAAATATACAAATTCACTAGCCATCTTCATTCACCTCATAAGCATTTACTCTTGCTTTTCTTAAATTTTAATAATTAATCGTCACTACTTTTTTTACTTGTACCATCTCTATCTGTCATAACAATATAAGCCATTATTCCAAACACAACAAGCATCATTACTACTGAACTAACAACAGTTGACCTGAAATTATAATATACATATTCCAACAACCAATAAAGGAATGGTTGACCCGAATGTGTAGGAATTGAATGCATAAATATCAAAACAATAGCTATAAATAAAATAACCATGAAAAATATTCTCCATCTTTCTGATAAAACAACTTCTTCTTTTTCTGAATAAAATATTCCAACAAGTAATAGGAAAAATACACATAAAAATATCAATATAACAATCTTTGGTAAAGATTCATTAATTATTGCAACCATCCTAGACGATGCAATAACTAAAAATGCAATAACAAAAGATACCATTGCATTCAAGCTCTTTTTAGGATAATCTTCCCCATCAATTTTTTCAGTACCTAAAACTCTTGTTCTTTCAAATACTGCAAAAACAATAGTAAAGACAAGTAAGAATGGTAAAATAATATCATAAAGTCCTAATTTTTCAAAAAAAACTATAACTTGACTAAATGTAGAAGTACCATAAGTATGTGTTGTATAATAACTACTACCATAACTAGGATTATAATAACTCATTGGTTCACCTTTTTTAAATAAAAAATGGGTTGTGTAGTATTTAAAGCTTTCGATTTTTGTTTAAATATAATAATATAATAAATATATACAAAATATATTTTAAACTTCACAAAATAATAAACCATATAATAATATTTAATCATTATAAATGTATCACCAACAACACATTTACCCAATAAATTTAAATACAGAAGCAGATAATCATAAATAAAATGTTTAATAATAAAGATTTAATAAAAATAAAAAAAGAATTAGAGACAAATGACAACAAAAGAGAATCAATAATTAAGGATTCAAGAGATGTATTGAGATCTTCAAAGCAAGCAATCTCCTCATTACATCAAAACAACATAAAAAAAGCAAACAATCTTCTTTTAAATGCCAATAAAAAAATTAAAGATATCAAAAAGATAATTGGCAAAAATAACAAATTAGCATCAGTAAATGCATTTTCTGCATCATTACAAGAATATGCTGAAGCAATGTTATACCTTTCATATATTAAAGACAAAAAACTATTACCTTCATCAAAACTAAAAATTGGTGGAGTAAATTATCTGTTGGGTGTTTGTGATTTAACAGGAGAATTAGGTAGAAGAGCAGTACATAAAACAATTGCTGGAGATTATAAAGAAGTTTATGAAATAAGAGAATTTGTCAATAGTATCCATAAGTTCTTTCTAACATTAAACCTAAGAAATGGTGAATTAAGAAAAAAGTATGATTCTATTAAATGGAACTTAAAAAAGATAGAAGATATTGTTTATGACATTAAAACAAAAGGTCTTGATTAGAAAACATAAAAAAAGACTTAACACAAATTAAAATAATCAGAGAGGTTGATATTTATGAAAGACATAGCTAAATTCTTTATTGAACTTGGACAATTAAAAAGAGTAAAAAGATCTGGATGGTGGACAGTTGGAATAAAAGACCCGGAGTCTGTTGCAGATCATAGTTTTAGGGCTGCAATGATAGGTTACATTTTAGCAAAACTTGAAAATCAAAATACAAACAATGAACAAGATACAAACAATAAAATAAATGCAGAAAAAGTTGCATTGATGTGTTTATTTCAAGACATCCCTGAAACAAGGTTAAATGATTTACATAAAACAGGACAAAGATATATTAATTTTAAAGAAGCTGAAAAAAAATCTTGGGTTGAACAAGTTGCATCGTTAACAGAATTAAACAAAGAAACAAAAGATGATATGTTAAAATCATTTGATGAATATCACAGTGATAAATCAAAAGAAGGAATAATAGCAAGAGATGCTGACCTTTTAGAATGTGCAATACAAGCAAAAGAATATTTAGATATAGGACATAAAGATTGTCAAAATTGGATTGATAATGTAACTAATCTCTTAAAAACAGAATCAGCAAAAAAGGTTTTAGATATAATAAAAAATGAAGAACATGATAGCTGGTATATGAGTTTAAAAAAAGTGGAAAGATAAATTATTAAAAAAATGGAAGAAAACAAACTAAAAAAAGCAATAAAAATAATTTTAAACAAATGCTTAGAAATAAAAAAAGACGAGAAAGTTTTAATCATCACTGACAACAATAAAATAGAACTTGCAGAAGAATTTTTCTTTAAAACAAAAAACATCACAAACAAAATTAAGTTAATAAAAACTTCAGTTCCTCCTGTCAATGGTACAGAACCAGCAGAAAATGTTGCAGAAGAAATGATAAAACAAGATGTAATCATAATTGTGACTAAGAAATCATTAAGTCATACAAATGCAAGAAAAAATGCAACAGAAAAAGGAACAAGAATTGCATCAATGCCAGGAATAACAAAAGAAATAATTGAAAGAGCAATTGATATTGATTATGACCTCATGAAAAAAAGAACAAATATTCTTGCTGACATATTAGACAAAGGAAACAGTGTAAGGATTACATCAAACACAGGAACAGATATTGAATTCTCAATAAAAGAAAGAAAAGCCCATGGAAGAAAAGCAGGAATTTATAATGAAAAAGGGTACTGGGGAAATCTCCCAGAAGGAGAAACATTCATTGCACCTATTGAAGGAAGTGCAAATGGTATCTTTGCTACAGATGGACCATCAATAGAAGGTATTAAAACAGATGAAACAGTAGAAATAATTGTAAAAGATGGAATTGCAATAGACACATCTTATGATAAATTAAATGAACAACTTGAATCAATAGGAGAAAAAGCAAGAAATATTGCAGAATTTGGCATTGGAACAAATGATAAAGCAATCATTACAGGATGTATACTTGAAGATGAAAAAGTATTGAGTACCTGCCATATAGCCCTTGGTAATAATATTGGTTTTGGTGGAAAAACAGAAGTACAATACCATGTAGATTTCATAATTCAAAAACCAACAATAGAAATTGATGGAAAAAGAATAATGGAAAACGGAAACTTCCTTATTGAATTTTAATATTATATCAAAAAAATTAAAAACAAAAAAAGATGAGGTAAATATAATGAAAAATATACATTGGTTAGGACATGCATCCATAAAAATCGACGGAGAAAAAATAATTTACATAGATCCATGGAAAATAAACAATAATTCTGAAAAAGCAGATATAATTTTAATAACACATGAACATTTTGATCATTGCAGTGTTGAAGACATAAGAAAGATCTCAACATCAGAAACAGATATATTTATTCCACCTGATTGTCAAAGTAAATTAACAGACATAATGGGAAAAGTTAAACTAGTTGAACCAAGTAAAGAATTTGAATCACATGGGATAAAAATAGAATCTGTCAAAGCATATAACACAGACAAAAAGTTTCATCCAAAAGATAATGATTGGATAGGATACATTATTAATATAAATGGAAAAAGAATATATCATGCTGGTGATACAGATAAAATACAAGAAATGTCTAATCTAAATGATATTGATATTGCACTTCTACCTATTTCTGGCACATATGTAATGACTGCAGAAGAAGCAGCTGATGCAACCAAACAATTTAATCCTAAAACTGCTGTCCCAATACACTATGGAGATATAATTGGAACAGAAAATGATGCTAAAAGATTTAAAGAATTATGTGAATGTAATGTAGAAATTATTGAGGAAGAACAATGAAAAAAACAATAAAAATTATTTCAATAATATTAACAATCATGTTATTATTTACTATAATTGGTTGTAAAGAATCAACAAATGAAGATAATGACACAACAACCAAAGAAGAAACAATAGCAGATAAAGAAAACATAAACTATGTTTTATTTACACTTAATGTTCATGATTGGGTTAATCCTGAAATGAGTATTGAAGCTGTTGAAAAAACAATTGAAATACATGAAAAGTATAATATCCCTGTCGATATATATCTAAATGATCCAACTTTTCAAAATTATTTAGAAAGTGCACCTGAATTATTAGAGCAATTAAAAACATCAGAAGTTGTAGTTGTTTCATATCATTTTAGACCACCAACACCAATGTATAGTGGATTTGATTACTTAGGATTAGATGAAATGGATGAAGAAGAATTATATGAAACTCTTCTTGGATACACTGAACATAAACTTGATCTTGAAACAGGAGAATACATTGAAGATGAAGAAGGTGATTATCAATTAATGAAAGACACTTTTGGTTATGCACCAATATGTTTAGGAATTGCAACACCTATCCCTAAAGTGAGTAATGTACTAAAATCATTATATGCAGAGAAAGGTGCAAGTTTTGTTGTGGTACATAATAGAGAAATAGAACTAGGAGAAAAACAAGGTGATTTATTTATTCGTCCTGAACAGATTGAATTAAAATGGTATGAATACAATAATAGATATATGGCTGGTCTTGTTAGTTCAGCTGAAGAAGTATTAAGAGAAGAAATGTTAGAATTTAAGGAAAAAGGAAAAGTTTTCATAAACATTAAAATGCATGAAAATAATTATTACACAGAAGGAACTGCATTTTGGCCAACTTATTGGACAGACTCAGATAAATCTCAAGCTTTAGAACCACCATATAACTTATCAGCGTCCGAAATAGTTCCAATCAGAGATCAAGAATATACTGATTCAATGTGGGAGTGGTATGAAGAAGCAGTTAAATATGTTGCAAACAATGAAAAAATATTTACATCAATAGATTGTAATGATCTAAAAGACATGGTTGAAGAAGTATAATAAATGTTATTCGTACAACTTATTACTTATTACAAGATAGAATAAGAGGTGAAATAAATGAAAAAAATATTAATTATATCAATTATTATATTACTCCTATCTTCATTAGGTTGTAAAGAAGAGACACAAGAAAAAGAAATAATTAAAGAATCTACATACAATCTAATTGAATATGATAATTATGTTTATGAAGGAAATGCACCAGTCTATGTTACAATTTATTCACATAATGAAGATTCATGGAAATCAGTAGTTAATACAAAAGAAAAATATGTTAGTTATAGAACTGATCTTATTGAAAGAGCAGAAGTTCTTGCTGAAAATAATATTCCTTGGAACTGGCAGTCAGATCAACCAGTAATTGAAGCAATGATTGAATATGAAGATGACGAAGAACTTTTAGAAAGAACAAATGAAATGAACATACTTCTATATCTTGAATCCCTTGGTGCACAACTAGATCCACATGCACATACAAATAATTATGCTGATATAGCCTATCTAATGGAAGAACAAGGAGCAACACCTTCAAGTGTAATAGGTGGATTAATTATGGAGGAATGTGGAAGTGAACATCTTGAATTCTTAAACTATGTAAATTGGTATAATGAAATTGATTTACAATCTGATGGATATATCTATGGTAGTGATTATCCAAATGCAAAATGGAAACCAACCATATTATCTGATCCAGGAATGGGAGGTCATTGGTTTGATGATTGGACAACAGGTGTTTGGAAACCAGGAAAAGAGGATGACTTTTATACACACTTTCCAGCAAGTGATATAGTTTACATTGGAGAAGGTTACCCTCATGATGCTTTAAATATTGGCGAAGCACATAGTAGTGGTGCAGTTGTTCATGCAGAAAATGCAGAATATATAAGAGAACTAGTAGCAAAAATAAAAAATAAAGAAGTTCCTACAGGAACTACTGATGGTAAAAAGTTTATGTACACTGCTTCAGTGCATTTCCGAGATAAAGGAATAGTAAGAGAAAGTAACACTCCAATTATAACAAAAGAAGCAATGCAAGAATTTCTTGATATTCTTAATCCATATGAAATCGCAGGAGATATAATCTATGTTAATTTTGAAACAGCTGCAGAGATTTGGTCAACAGAATACAATGAAGTTCCATGGCAATTAAGCTTAGAATCATTCAGTTTTTACGAAGAAGTAAAAGAACAAGCAGAAGATTATTGTAAAACAGATAAACCAATTAAAAGGTGAAATAAATGAAAAACAAAATAATAAAACAAATACTAACAATAACAATTATTTGCTTATTTATATTCGTAATTGTTGGATGTAAAGAAGATGAACAAAAAACACCAATAACAGAAACAAATTGTGGTAATAATGTCTGTGATCCTGTAGAAGAAAAAAGTGGAGCATGTCCAGAAGACTGTATTGAAGAAAAAACAATAACAGAATTAGAACTTCCAGAACTAACAAAAAAACAAGGACAAGGAGTTTTATATCTTGGAATGATGGTACATCTAGAAGGATGGGATAATGCACCAACAAAAGAATCAGCATTCAATACTCAAAAAGAATCAGCTTTAGAATTTGCAGAAATATTTGAACAATATGGAGCAAAAGCTACATTTGAAGCTCGACCAGAATTTGTAGAAGCATGTGAAAACTGGGATGATAATGTTCTCTTGCAATTATACGAAAGAGGACATGGAATTGGTGTTCATGCAGATTTAGGTGGAAAAGCTATTGAAAAAGGATATACTCAAGAAGAATTTGTTGATGGTCTGACTGAATTAAAAATAAGCACAGAAGAATTACTTGGACATGAAGTTAGACATGTTTCAGGAATCTGCTCAGAACTAGATTGGGTTAAAGCTGCTGTAGAATCTGGATACGAATTCACAACAGGTGGAGTAGGATATTGTGCAATGTCATTACCTGAAGAAGAAAGACCAGATGAATACAAAGATTGTGTCTCACCTGCATTATGTCATGGATTAATCCCATTAGAAGTAGAAGATAGAGTACATCCTTGGAGAATGTCTACTGGAACAAATTGGGTAACACCAGATCCAGAAGGAGGATTAGTGTTTTTCTCATCAGATGGAAGAGTAAGTTGTTTAGCAGAAGCATCAGGAGAATGCAGTGAACATTTATTTACACTTGATGATATTCAAGCTTATTTAGATGTAATGGAAGAATCATTAGAGTATTCAACAGAAGATGAAGTTAATATTTTATACTTATCTACAAGCATTGGATCAAGTGAAAACACAGAAATGTTAGCTAAGTGGCTAGAAACAGTACAACCATATGTTGAACAAGGATTAGTTGAATGGAAAACAATACCAGAGATGTATGATGCATTTGTTGAATTAGAAGGTTAAATAATAAAAAACCATCTTTTTAAAGATGGCAACCTTTTTATATTTCTTATTTCTTCTTATTTTAAAATGACACAAACAAACTTACGATCAAACACATGTGGTGAATTAACACTTAAAAATAAAGGAAATGAAGTCAAACTAGCAGGTTGGATGCATGCCAAGAGGATTCATGGTGGAATAATATTTATAGATCTTAGAGACAGGTATGGTTTAACACAGCTCGTCTTTGACAGTTCTCATAATAAAGATACATACAAAATAGCTGAAAAACTTAACAAAGAAGATGTATTAAGCATTAATGGAAAAGTTAGACCTAGAGCAGAAGGCTTTACAAACAAAAAATTAAAAACAGGAGAAATAGAAGTACTTATTGATACAATAAACTTAATCTCAAAAGCAGAACCATTACCTCTTGATATTGAAGGTGATGAAATTAATGCAAACGAAGATACAAGATTAAAATATAGATACCTTGATTTAAGAAGAGATACTATGCAAAAGAATCTTTTAATTAGACATAAAGTAACAAAAGCAGCTAGAGATTATTTTGATAAACTTAATTTTTTAGAAATCGAAACACCAATGCTTGCAAGATCAACACCTGAAGGTGCACGTGATTATCTTGTTCCATCAAGAGTAAACAAAGGAACATTTTATGCTTTACCACAAAGTCCACAATTATATAAACAACTATTAATGATTTCTGGTTGTGACAGATATTTCCAAATTGCAAGATGTTTAAGAGATGAAGACTTAAGAGCAGATAGACAACCAGAACATACTCAGATAGATCTCGAAATTAGTTTTGTCGACGCTGATGGTGTGAGAAAAATTGTAGAAGGTTTATTCAAACATATTTTTAAAGAAGTATTAAAAATTAAATTAAATGATTTCCCTGTCTTTTCTTATCAAGAAGCAATGGACAGATTTGGTATTGATAAACCAGATATCAGATTTGCTTTAGAATTAAACAATATAACAGAAACAGCAAAAAAAACTGACTTTAATATTTTCAAACAAGCTGAATATGTTGGATGTTTAATAGTTGATAAAAATCTCTCAAGAAAAGAAATTGATAAATTAACAGAAACAGCAAAAATATACAAAGCAAAAGGTTTAGCTTATGTAAAATCTAAAGATAAAAAATTAGATGAAGGAATTGCAAAGTTCTTGGATGGATCAGTACAAGAAGAACTTGTTAAAAATTTAAAATTAAAAAACGAACAAACATTATTATTTGTTGCTGATAAAAAGAAAACAGCTCAAACAGTTTTAGGACAATTAAGAAATGAATTAAGAGATAAATTAGAACTAGTTAAACCTGATGATTTCAAATTTTGTTGGGTTAATGATTTCCCTTTATTTTCTTACAATGAAGATGAAAAAAGATGGGAACCTGAACATCATATGTTTTCTATGCCAAAAACTGAATTCATAGATGACTTTGAAAAAAGACCAGAGGAAGTATTAGGAGATTTATGGGATTTAACATTAAATGGTGTTGAACTTGCTTCAGGATCAATAAGAGTATCAAATCCAAAGATTCAAGAAAGAATAATGAATTTCATTGGTATGAGTAAAAAAGAAGCTCATGAGAAGTTTGGATTCTTACTAGATGCATACAAATATGGCGGTCCAGTACATGGTGGAATGGGAATAGGACTAGATAGAGTTGTTGCATTAATGCTAGGATTAAGTGATATTAGAGAAGTAATCGCATTTCCTAAGAATAAAGCAGCATTCAGTCCTTTAGATGAATCACCTAATGTAGTTGATAAGAAGCAGTTAGATGAATTGAATATTAGCTTGAAGAAGTGATTTACCACTAAGTGAGAGTAAATAAACGAAACATTTATAAATAAACTATTTCTTAGTATATAATATGAAATTTCCAGTTTTAGGAACATTATGGGCTCTTTTAACCCAACCAATAGTAGAAAATGAATATTGGACAGATTATGTAACAGAATACAATACATTAGATAGAAGACTAACTCATGAAGATGAAATTAAAGCAGGAATTGATCAAATTCTTGATGAATTAGATGTAAGAGAAGGAGAATATAGAGTCAATGGTATTTACTTATTTGGTTCAGTTGAAAAGACCAAAGATAAAACCCACTATCGTGGAGAAATTAAAGATGTTGATATACATATTTGGATTAGTAAGAATGTATCAGGTAAGGAAAAAGAAAAATATTGGATTAAAAAAGATTGTTTAGATGTAGGAAGAAGTGTTATTGAAATTCGAATTGAAGATTTATTAAAACAGTATTTTTCTTGTCCAATAGATTGTAGAATTTCAAAGTCTCATCCATTTGACCTAAATAATGAAAGAACTTTATTATCAGCAGATATCTCTTCTTTAACAGAAAGAGTATATCCATTATACCAACATCCAGACTACACACCTAAAGAATAAAATAATTAATTATTTCCAACCTTTCTCAAACTTCTTTCTAAACTTATCAAATCTTTTTTCTTTAATAGCTAAACGAGCATCTTCTAACAATTTATGCATAAATCTCAAATTATGAAATGTTTTATATCTCAATGCAATTGGTTCATTCATTCTACAAAGATAATGTACATATGATCTAGAATAATTCTTACAAACATAACAATCACATTCTTTATCAATAGGATTATCATCATCTTTATATTTAGCTTTTTCTAAATCAATTTTGCCTTTTCTTGTAAACATTGTACTATGTCTTGCATTTTGTGTTGGATAAGTGCTGTCAAAAAAATCAATACCCTCACTAATCGCTCTCAACAATTGTGCAGGTTCACCAAGACCCATGACATATCTTGGTTTATCTTCAGGTAAATAATCAACAGTAGAATTAATTATTTTATGCATTACTTCAGGAGGTTCACCTATTGCTAATCCACCTAATGCAAATCCATCAAAATCAAGAGAAGTAATTAATTCTGCACTTTTCTTTCTAAGATTTAAATAAGTTCCACCTTGAACAATTCCCCACATCTGTTGTTTTTTATCTTTCTTTGCTTCCAAACAACGTTTTGCCCATTCAAATGTTCTATCAACTGCTAAAGCATGATACTTTTTTGACTTTGAAGAATCATTATGATCATCTAAAACCATTGCAACATCACTGCCAATATCCTCTTGGATCTCGACGACATCTTCAGGTTTAACAAGAATATTTCTATTATTAAACATATCTTTAAAATAAACACCAGATTCTAATGTTTTAATATGAAATGTTTTTCTAATCATCTGAAAACCACCAGAATCAGTAAATATTGTTTTATTAAAATTCATAAATTTATGAATCCCTCCCTTTTTAGCTAACTCTTTGTATCCATAAGTTAAAGCAAGTATCAAAGAATTACATATTATTGCCTGTGCATTCATATTAACTAAATCATCAGATGTTGCATGTTTAACTGCTGCTTTAGTTGCAACAGGTAAAAAACAAGGAGTTTCAACTGTGCTTGATTTAGTTTTTAATTTACCATATCTTGCTTTTCCATCCTTAGCTATTAATTTAAACATAATATAAAAGAATTAAGATGCATATATTAATGTTATGATAATTAAGATTCTGGTTCAAATCTATCCTCATGAACAGACACGGAGAGAGTATAACTAAAATCTCCATCAGGATGATCATATGCACTTGAACGTATTATCTTTCCAGAATATGCATATGTTGTTCCTGTTCTCAATAATGAATCAAATGCATCTTCAAATGGTGTAATAACAGTATCCTGTACAGGATAATCAATATCATCTTCTGTATATTCCATTGATCCATGTGTTGTTTCACCTGAAGCAGATATCTTAATCAAATAATCAGAATAATTGTCATTTTCATGTGGCATATATCCCCCTACATACATACAATCTGCAGGATCAACACCCCCCAATAATGAACAATAATCAGAAGCATGTGCATATGCAAATCCTGTTTCTAAACGCATACCAACACCACCTTCGTCAAAAGTCCCTCTTGCATCTTTTGCCTGACAATTAATATTATCTGTAGGAAAACTAGATAATACACCATACAAAAAATGACTATCAACTTTTGAATTAACCCAACTATCAACTGCATCTGCAAATGACCAATCTTCATTATAACTCTCAGCAGCTATAAAAAAACTCGTACTATCTATTTCCAACAAACCATAATCATCTAGAGAGTACTTATAAGCTCTAACAGCAAGAACAGTAAAATCAATCCCCCCACTCAAAAGATTCTCTAGAGTTAATATAGAACCTTCAGCTGCAACACCAATTGCTTCTAATGGTTCTTCAACAACACCATTACACCCTGGATCAATATCATAATCTCCTTCATCAGGATTCCATCTTTTAGCACAAGGATTTGAAGAATAACAAAGCTCTAAGAAATCTGCCTTAGATGTATCATCTGAACCATCTCCTTCAACATATGGTAGTTCTGTTGCAGGTTCATCTATTTCATTAGGATTATAATCCGGACTACATCCTATCAATAATGGGAATACCATTAATAAATTTCTTGTCATTATATTATTAAGGTAATGAATTACAATTTATAAAGATTAACATAATATTTTACGTCAAATCAAAAAAATAAACTAATAAAATTTTAACAAATAAATCAAACACAATTCAGAACAATCATTGTTTGAGTCTTATCAACACCATCTATTTCTCTTAATTTGTTAATAACAAAATCATTTAATTCCTTAATATCTGTTGCTCTAACTCTTACAACCATATCTGTTGTTCCTGTCACAATCTCAACTAGTTCAACACCTATTAAAGCCCTAATCTTTCTTGCAATATCTAATTGATGTAATCTTTTTCCATCTCTTGTCTTGTATTCAACACTTACCAATATTCTCGCAAAAATATTCTTCCCCAACTTTTCATAATCAATATTTACAGTATAATTCTTAATTATACCTTCTTTTTCAAGCTTTTTGATTCTATTATGTACTGTTGTTATAGGAATTCCTGTTTTCTTAGAAATTCTACTTGTTCTCTGTTTAGAATTAGTCCTAAGCTCTTCTAAGATAATCAAGTCTTTTTCATCCAATGACATATAATTGGAAATATTTTCCAAATATATAAAGTTTTTGATAAAAAACTGAATAATTTCCCAAAAAACATGAAATAGATTAATATACAACATCAGACATACTATACCTTACACATAATCAAAATATAAAGGTGAATTAAATGAAAACAAAACTATTAACAATAAAACGAACAATACCAGAAACTTACATCCCAAAACTAGATTTTTTCAAAACAGAAGAGGCAATTAAGGATGTAAGAGACATCTTCCAACGAGAACTAGCTAAAGAACTATGTTTAAAGAGAGTTTCTGCTCCATTGTTTGTTAAAACAGGAACAGGAATCCAAGATGATTTAGCAGGAACACAAAAACCAGTGGGTTTCAAACTAAAACATGTTGAAGATAAGTATGTAGAAATAGTACATAGTTTAGCTAAATGGAAAAGGTATGCTTTAAGCAAATATGGATTTAAACATGGCACAGGATTATACACAGACATGGATGCAATTAGAGCAGATGAAGAAACATCTCATATCCATTCAATCTATGTTGATCAATGGGATTGGGAAAGAATTATCTCTAAAAAAGAAAGATCATTAGAATATCTAAAATACATTGTAAGAAAAATTTACATTGCATTAAAAGAAACAGAAAAAATAATTTGTAAAAAACATACTGAATTAGAACCATTCTTACCAGAAGACATAGTATTCATCCATACTGAAGAACTTGAAGAATTATATCCAAAGCTAACAGCAAAAGAAAGAGAAGATAAAATCACTGAAAAACATAAAGCTGTTTTTATTATTGGAATTGGTGCAGACCTAAAATCAGGAAAACCTCACGACATAAGAGCAGCTGATTATGATGATTGGATAACAGAAACAAGTGAAAAAACAAAAGGATTAAACGGAGATATAATGATTTGGCACCCAATGCTAAAACATGCATTAGAACTCTCATCAATGGGAATCAGAGTTGATAAAGAATCATTACTAAAACAACTAAAACACCATGACCTAGAACATAGAAAAGAAATGGATTTCCATAAAAAATTATTAGAAGACAAACTTCCTTTAACAATAGGTGGTGGAATTGGACAATCAAGACTGTGCATGTTGTTGCTACATAAAGTACACATAGGTGAAGTACAATCAAGTGTATGGCCAGAAGAAGTTGAGAAAGAATTTGAAGATAAAGGAGTTATTTTATTATAATTTCTTCTTTACTCCAAAACATTTTTAAATTTATTATTTCTCTCTTTTCTTAGGTGATTATTATGACAAAAAACATTAAATACTTATCAATCAAAGAAGCAATGAAAAAAGGCTCAGGAAAAGTCTCAATCAGAGGTTGGGTCTATAGAGAGAGAGGTAGTTCTAAGCTAAAATTCATTGTTTTAAGAGATGCTGAGTCTACAATACAATGTGTTATTGAAAAATCTAAACTTGGCGAAGAAAAGTTCAAAATAGCTGATAAACTCCAAGTTGAAGCTAGTATGACAATCACAGGGGAAATTAAAAAAGATGAAAGAGCTCCAACAGGATATGAAATTAATGTAGAAGATTTTAAAGTAATTGGAGAATGTGACAAATTTCCCATAACAAAAGATCAAAGTACTGAATTCTTATTAGATAAAAGACATTTATGGCTAAGATCAAAAAAAATGTCAACAATATTAAGAATAAGAAGTACATATCTTTTTGCAAGGGAAGAATTTTTCCAAAAAAAAGGATTTTTCAGATTTGATCCACCAATTCTCCAACCAAGTCAGTGTGAAGGTGGCTCTACATTATTTGAAGTAAAATATTACAAAGAAAAAACATTCTTAAGTCAATCATGGCAATTATACGCAGAAGCTGCTGTTTTTGCATTAGAAAAAATATATGATAATGCACCAACATTCAGAGCAGAAAAATCAAAAACCTCTCGACATTTATCAGAATTCTGGATGGTTGAAATGGAAGCAGCATGGATGGATCTTCATGATGTAACAGAATTTGCAAAAGAAGAATTAAAGTATTGCATTAAAAAAGTAGTTGAAAAACATGAAGAAGATTTAAAATATTTAGGAAGAGATCCTGAAGTATTAAAGAAAGTTGTAAAAGATCAATGGCCAACAATTAAGTACAGAGAAGTTATAAAAATTTTACAAGAAAAAGAAAACATGGACATACAATTTGGTAAAGATTTAAGAACAATAGAAGAAGAAAAAGTAATGGAACACTTTGACACACCTGTTGTTGTTACACATTATCCAAGAGAGGTAATGGCATTCTATAAACCTGCAGATCCGGCAAATGATGATGAAGCATTATGTTTTGACATGTTAGCACCTGAAGGATACGGTGAAATTGTTGGTGGAAGTCAAAGAAGTACTGACATAAAGGACATGGAAAAGAGATTAAGAGCAGAAGGAGAAGATCCAAAAGATTATGATTGGTACTTTGACCTAAGAAGATATGGTTCAGTTCCGCATTCAGGATATGGTGTTGGTGTTGAGAGAGTACTTACATGGATTTGTAAACTTGACAATGTTAAAGATGCAATAGCATTTCCAAGAACAATGTTAAGATGGAAACCATAGACAAAGTTTATACAACTTGCGAATGTAATGAGCAATGTTGTATTAGCTGGTATTTTCCCAAGTTTTAGCTTGCCTAAAAGCTGGATGCAATAGCATTTCCAAGAACAATGTTAAGATGGAAACCATAGACAAAGTTTATACAACTTGCGAATGTAATGAGCAATGTTGTATTAGCTGGTATTTTCCCAAGTTTTAGCTTGCCTAAAAGCTGGATGCAATAGCATTTCCAAGAACAATGTTAAGATGGAAATCATGATGTATCGGATAAGTTAAAATTCAAGCTATCTGATATTAACAAAAACCACAACATTAATATACTATTTTTCCTAAAATTACTCTAAAAGGGGTGAATATAGATTTTTAGAGAGCTAAATAGGAACACTGCAATTCCTAAGGTAAATAAAATACCAGGTAAAAATGCCATAAAATGGACTAAATTTCATCTAAAACATTCTGCAAAAGCTACTTATGTTGAAGGTATTGTTTGGGACAGATCTAAGCCTGCCTCAGGTCCATTCTTTACAGATGTTGATAATAATATTCTAATAGATTTTGCTAGTCATGTTGCATCTAATCCTCTAGGTTATAATCATCCTGAACTACTTGCATTAATGCATCACATGAAACTTACTGATCCAGATAAATACGCAGGAAGTGATTTTATTACAGGGTATGGTGAAGATCCAAGTAAGTCACTAATACCAACACCATCACATTTACACCATAAATTAGTTGAGATAACTAAAAAATTTGGTTTTAATAAATCATATTTTACAAATTCAGGAGCAGAAGCAGTTGAAAATGCAATAAAAATTTGTTATGACCATAGAAAAAGAGATGGATACGGATTTAATTTTATAGGTGCATTTCATGGTAGAACATTAGGTGCTTTAAGTTTAAACAGAAGTAAATGGGTCCATAGAGCACATTATCCTCAAATTCCAAAAATAATTACATTTCCTTTCTGTAATTGTAAAAATATATGCAGATGTGGTTGGAGATCTGGATGTAGAGGAGGACATATTGAAAATCAAATTGAACAATACCTAAATCCAAAATATGGAATAATTAAACCAGAAGAAGTAGCATATATTATAATTGAACCTTTCCAAGGAGAAGGCGGTTATAGATTAGGAAATAAACATTTCATTAAAGATATATTTGAAACAGCAAAAAAATATGACATACCAGTAATATGTGATGAAATTCAAGCAGGATTAGGAAGAACAGGTAAATGGTGGAGCTTTGAACACTTTGATGTTAAACCTGACATAATAACTGCAGCAAAAGCATTGAGAATTGGTGCAACAATTGGAAAAGAAAAGTATTTCCCTAAAGAAAAAGCAAGAATATCATCAACATGGGGAGAAGGTAATGCTATTGCTTCTGCAATTGGCTACAAAACTATTGAAATTATACAAAAGAACAAATTATTGGATAATGTAAGAATAATGGGTAATTATATACTAAAACGCTTAAGAACCATAGAAGAAAGACACAAATCTGTTGTAAACACAAGAGGAATTGGACTTATGGATGCAATTGAGTTTGATACTCAAAAAACAAGAGATAAAGTAGTGAAAGGATGTTTAAGTAAAGGCCTTATTGTCCTAGGTTGTGGATATAAAACAATAAGAATACTCCCTCCTTTAAATATAAGAAGCAGAGAAATAGATATTGCATTAGACATTCTTGATTCTGTCATTAAGATAGTATAGAATTCTTAATAAATAATATATATAATAAAAAGAAAAGGAGTAAAAATAAAAACTCCTCAAAATTTATCTTTTTCTTCTCTTAGTTGTTTTTCGCTTCTTAGTAACTTTTCGTTTAGTTGTTTTTCGCTTTTTTGTTACTTTCTTCTTTGTTGTTTTTCGCTTAGCAACCTTTCGCTTTGTTGTTTTTCGTTTTTTAGTTAATTTTCTTTTGTTTGTTTTTCGCTTCTTAGAAACTTTTCTCTTATTTGTTAATTTTATCTTTTTTGTATTTCTAA
>CAYVNN010000004.1:0-241 GCA_964453185.1 uncultured Methanosarcinales archaeon | reverse complement strand
TTTTTCTTCTTATTATTTTATTTTTTTTTATATTTGTTTTTTTTATATTCTTATTAATTTTTATATTCTTTGTTACTTTTCTCTTTGTTGTTTTTCGCTTCTTAGCAACTTTTCGCTTTGTTGTTTTCTTCTTCTTAGTTACTTTTCTCTTTGTTGTTTTTCGCTTCTTAGAAACTTTTCGCTTCTTTGTTAATTTATTATTTGTTGCTTTTATAATTTTTGTTTTTATAATCTTAGTTGT
>CAYVNN010000003.1:0-269029 GCA_964453185.1 uncultured Methanosarcinales archaeon | reverse complement strand
ATCGTACTATGGGCCTGTAGCATAGTCCGGTTGGTGCGCACGACTGATACATTGGCGTAAGGCAATGTTCCGAACGTCAGTGAAAGAAATCGTGTGGTCCTGTGTTCAAATCACAGCAGGCCCATTTTACACTACCACTTCTCTCTCTACATTCCTACCTTTTGATTCTAGAAGTCCTTTTGTTAATAGTAATTGAGTTTTCTTAACTATTTTCATATCATTCTTTAACTCATTCATTGTCTTCATCATCTCTGAAATTAATTCATAATTATGATTGCAATTCTCTGCATTCTCTTGGATTGCTGGAGCTAGATGCTCGATCTTACTCATTTTTCCATCAACATCTTTAATCCATCCATCAATTGATTCTTTAAATTGAATAAACTCTTTCATTATTACACCTCTTTTTATGTATAACAATATACCTATAACTATACTAATATATAAAAGTATGCCATAACCACTTGGTGACGGAATTAGCCAAAAAACTAATTATTAGACTTTACTGCGTAAAGCTTAAATACAGAATATAATAAACTTAAAAGAATGGATAAAAAACTCTTAAAATCAGTAAAAGCAATAATAAAAATAGCACTAGAAGAAGATATTGGTAAAGGAGATATAACTACTAATTCTACTATTAAAAAAACTGCAAAGGCTAAAGCACTAATCAGAATAAAAGAACAAGGTGTGCTTTGTGGGATTGAAGTTGCAGAACAAGTTTTCAAGGAGCATGATAAAAAAATAAAATTTACAAAAACAAAGAATGATGGAGACATATTAGAAAAAGGAGATATTGTTGCTAAAGTTGAAGGTAATGCAAGATCAATATTAAGTTGTGAAAGAATTGCATTAAACTTTTTACAAAGATTAAGTGGAGTTGCGACGACAACAAAACAATATACTGAAATTCTTAAACAATATAAAACAAAATTACTTGACACAAGAAAAACAATTCCTTGCTATAGACTATTAGAGAAATATGCAGTAAAAACAGGAGGAGGAGTTAATCATAGAATTGGTTTATATGACATGTATTTAATTAAAGATAATCATATTAAAAGTTGTGGAAGTATAGGTAAAGCAATAACTAAAGCAATCAAAGATAAAAAAATAAAGAAAACAAAAATTGAAGTTGAAACAAAAAATATTGATGAAGTCAAAGAAGCATTAATGCATGATATTGATGTAATCATGTTAGATAACATGAGTTTTGATGAAATAGAGATTGCAGTTAGTTTAATTAAAAAAGCAAATAATAAGATTAAAACAGAAGCATCAGGTGGAATTAATATTAATAATATTGAAGAATTTGCTAAAATAGGTGTTAATTTTGTTTCAATAGGAACAGCATTAACATTATCTTCAAAAGCAATAGATTTTTCTTTAGATTTTAGTGAAGAATAGTACTAAATATATAATTAATAGCAGCTTCAAAATTCTCTAAATATTTTCCTTAGGCTCTGCTCCCCCGTAAGGGACAACCCCCGCGACGAGCTTTATGATACTATTCTAAGGAATTTTGACCTAAGACTGCTACTAATTATAAGAAAAGTGCTAAAAAACCTAAGCTTTTTATATAAGAACTGGATTTTCTAAGATTCATGCCTTATGAATTAATAATTACTGAAAAACCAGCAGCTATGAAAAAGATAGCAGATGCTCTCGCTGATGGTAAAGCTTTAAAGAAGAATATCAATGGAATTGCATATTATGAAGTTACACATGGAAAAAAAGATATTGTACTTACATCCGCAGTTGGTCATCTTTATACTGTTACTGAGAAAGAGAAGAAAGGATGGACATATCCAGTATTTGAAGTTAAATGGGAACAGAGTTCTAAAATTAATAAGGCAAGCAAATTTACATCTAAATATGTCACAGCAATAAAAAAGTTAGCAAAAGGCGCAAATGTATTCACAGTTGCAACTGATTTTGATATTGAAGGAGAGGTTATTGGATTTAATGTTTTAAAATATGCATGTAAACAAAAAGATGCAAAAAGAATGAAATATTCTACCTTAACAAAAGGTGAATTAAGAAAAAGTTATGCAAATGCCTCTCCACATATTGAATGGGGGCAAGCAAATGCAGGATTAACAAGACATGAACTGGATTGGTATTATGGAATTAATTTATCAAGAGCATTAAGTTTAGCAATTAAAACAACTGGAAGATTTAAGGTTTTAAGTTCTGGAAGAGTTCAAGGACCTGCTTTAAAGATAGTTGTTGATAAAGAAAAAGAGATTCAAAAATTTAAACCAGAACCATTCTGGGAAATTCAATTACTAGGAAAAATAAAAACAGAAGAGATTGAAGCATGGCATAAAAAAGGAAAGATCTTTGAAAAAGAAAAAGCAGATAAGATTATTCAAAATACAAAAAATAAAAAAGAAGGTGTTATTGTAGATGCTAAGAAAAAACAATTTAATCAAGCACAACCAACACCATTTGATTTAACAACATTACAAACAGAAGCATTCAGAGTTTTTAAGATTCCACCAAAAAGAACATTAGAACTTGCACAGAATCTTTATCTTGCTGGAGCAATTTCATATCCAAGAACATCTTCTCAAGAATTACCAAAAGCATTAGGATATAAAAAATTACTTGAAGGTCTTAAGAAAAATGAAATATATAGAGTACTTGTGGAAAAGATTTTGAAAAAATCAGTATTGAAACCAAATAATGGAAAAAAGAAAGATCCAGCACATCCTGCTATTTATCCAACAGGAATAATTCCAAAAGCTGAAGAAAGAGAACTTAAATTATATGATTTAATTGTAAAAAGATTTATTGCAACATTCTCAGATCCTGCAAAAAGAGAAACTGCAACAATTGATATTGATGTTAATAAAGAAATCTTTATTACAAAAGGTACAAGAACAATTGAAAAAGGATGGCATGAATACTATGCACCTTATATTAAATTAGAAGAACAAACATTACCTGAAGTAAATATAGGAGATGTAGTTAAGATTAAGAAGATTTCACAATTAGAAAAAGAAACAAAACCTCCAAGAAGATATTCACAAGCTTCTATTCTTAAAGAACTTGAAAAAAGAGGACTTGGTACAAAAGCAACAAGAGCTGCAATCATAGATACATTATATAATAGAGGATATGTAACTGGACAGCCAATAGAAGCAACAAAATTAGGAATACATACAATAGACACATTAGAAAAATATTCTCCTATGATTGTCGACGAGGAATTAACCAAACATTTTGAATCAGAAATGAATAAGATCAGAGAAAAAAAGAAAGAAGGAAAAGATGTTTTAGAAGAAGCTAAAAAGGTTCTGACAAAAACACTGACTGAGTTCAAGAAAAAAGAAGTTGAAATAGGTAAAGAACTTATTGATGCAAGTAATGAAGCTGAAGCAATTGCAAACACAGTTGGAAAATGCCCTGCTTGTAAAGAAGGAACACTAATGATTAGGTTTGGTAAATTTGGAAGATTTATTGCATGTAACAAATATCCTGATTGTAAAACTACATTTAAATTACCTGCAGGAGGAATGATTAAACCTACAGACAAAGTATGTGAGCAGTGTAATCATCCAATGATAAAGATCATCAAAACAAGATCAGCAAAAGATGTATGTATTAATCCTGATTGTAAGAGTAAACATCCAGAAGGGGTTAGTGCAGAAGAAATTAAAGAGTTAGAAAAACAAGAGAAAAAATGTAGTAAATGTGGGAAACCAATGATTCTAAGAAAATCTGTTTATGGTCAATTCTGGGGATGCTCAGGATATCCTAAGTGTAAAACCATAGAAAAAGTTGAGAAAGAAGCTAATTCTAAATAATAATAACCTTTATATATTAATATAACTGAGATTTCTATATTGAGGTGATCTTATGAATATCAAACTTTCTAAAAGTCCAAAAAATGTTACAATTATCGAAGGTTTTCCTGGTTTTGGCCTAGTGGGAACAATTACAACAGAATATTTAATACAACATCTAGATTGTGAATTAATTGGTAAATTCTGGTTAGAAGAATTACAACCAACAGTTGTTATACATGAAAAAAAATTAGTGCATCCAATTGGTGTTTTCTATAATAAAAAATACAATCTAGTGATTATCCATGCAATAACTGCAATAAATGGAGTTGAATGGAAAATTGCTGATTATCTTGATGCATTAGCTACAAAATTAAAAGCTAAAGAAATAGTTTGCATTGAAGGAGTTGGCTCATCTGCACAAACAGAACAACCACAAGCATTCTATCATTCAACTAAACCTACTAAAAAACTAGATAAAATTGGATTAAAACCACTAGCAGAAGGAATAATAATTGGTATAACTGCATCATTATTATTAAAAACAAAAACACCACTAACAGCATTATTTGCAGACACACATTCAGATCTTCCAGATAGTAAGGCAGCTGCAAGAATGATTGAAATATTAGATGATTATATTGGATTAAAGATTGATCCTAAACCATTGTTACAAACAGCTGAGAAGTTTGAAGAAAAACTTAAAGGTATGTTAGAAAAAGGTAAAATGGCACAAGATCAAATGAAGAAAAAGAATTTATCTTATGTTGGTTAAAGAGCATCCTTTATCCTTTCAAATAATGTTTTATTCTTTTTCATATCTTTATCAAATTCTTTTAACAATTCTTTTTGTTTCTTACCTAGCTTTTTAGGAACTTCAATGTCTACTTTAACTTTTAGATCACCAGTACCATAACCATGTAATGAAGGCATTCCTTTTCCACTTAATCTAAATATAGTTCCAGGTTGTGTTCCTGCTGGGATCTTAATAATTGCATTCTTTCCTTCAATAGTTGGTGCTTCTATTTCCCCACCAAGAGCAGCTAAAACAAAACTAATTTTTGCTTGAGTATAAAGATCATTACCAGATCTGTCAAAAATATCATGTGGTCTAATGTGAAGTACAATATAAAGATCACCTGATTGTGAACCAGCTTCTCCTGCTTCACCTTCTCCACTTATTCTTAATCTTGAACCATTTGTAACTCCTTTTGGAATCTTAATTTCTATCTTTCTACTTTTTTTAACTCTGCCTTGTCCATCACATAAAGGACAAAAATCTTTAATCATCTTACCAGAACCATTACATCTTCTACAAGTAGTTGTTGTTTGAAATATCCCAAAAGGTGTTCTTTGTTGTCTTGTAACCTTACCACTTCCACGACATTGGTCACATGTCTTAATACTTGACTCAGATTTTGCTCCTGTTCCTTTACATTTATCACAAGTTTCTAATTTAGGAATAATAATATGCTTTGTAGCACCAAATGCTGCCTCTTCTAAGTCAATCTCCATGTCATATTGAAGATCTGCTCCACGTCTTGATCTTCTTCTTCCACCAAAAGAACTACCTCCTCCACCAAAGAAAGTATCAAAAATATCTCCAAAATCAAAACTACCACCAAAATCAAATCCATGAGCACCTTGGCCACCAAAACCAGGGTCTGCAGTTCCAAATCTATCATATTGTTCTCTTTTTTTATCATCACCAAGAACAGATGCAGCTTCATTAATCTCTTTAAACCTATCAGCAGCACCATCATCTGTTTTATTAACATCAGGATGATATTTCTTAGCTAATTTTTTATAAGCTTTTTTAATCTCTTCTTTAGATGCTCCTTTTTTTACACCTAAAACATTATAATAATCTTTTTTTGACATGTTCTCACCTTAATCAATGACATCCAGTAAATGTTCTGGTTTATTTACAATAACATCTGCTAATTCTAATTTATGTTTAGAATGATAACCATAAGTAACAGCAATGGATTGTTTTAATCCTGCTCTTTTCCCAACAACAATGTCACCATCCATATCTCCAATGATGATTGTTTCTCCTGGTTTAACATTAAAATGTTTAAAACACTTCTTTATCTGTGTAATTTCTGGTTTATATCCATCTTTAGTATCTAATACTAAATCAAAATATCTCTCTAAACCATATTTTTTTAGTTTTGGTAATACTATTTCATTATGATTATTAGTTGCAATTGCTAATTTATATTTCTTTGATAATTCTTTTATTACTTCTTTTATCTTAGGATACATAACTATTCGATCATTATTTTTTGTTACATGATCCATATAAATATCTACACATTTAGGAATATCTTCTTCTTTAATACCTACTCTTCTAAGTGTTATTTTCCAGTCAGATTCAAAGATTTCTCTAAAATAATCAGGATCATCTTTCTTTAATTTTATATTAAATATTTCATGATATTTTTTATAAACTTCACATGTTACATTGAATGAGTCCTCAATAACCCCATCAAAATCAAAGATAATTAGTTTTGTTGGTAATGGTTGTAATTGTTTTAAATAATCAGGTTCAATATCTAATTTAGAAAAGATTTCTTTTTCAAGTTCGAAATTTAAAGCATCTACTTTTTCTATATCTACTCCTTGTTTCCTTTTCTCCTTCATCATAAAATTGTCGTCAGAATATCTTTTATGTCCATCTTCAAACCGTGTTTTTAAAGAAACAATTTTATCATGTTTTACTCTTTTATCAGCAAAATTTACAAGTTTTTCTTCCCAATTATTAAAGCCTTCAGTAAGAATAATACTGTATTCATGTTTTCTAATAACTTCAGCCATTTCGGGATATTTTTCTTTGAAAAATTCACAAGCTGCTTGACCATGGTTTTTTTCAGAATATTTCTTTTTAATTTTATTCCAAAGTACTTTGTCTTCTTCAGTAATCTCTTCTTCAAAATATTCTTGATTAAAATTATTAAAATCACATACTCTTAAACAATCATGTAATAAAGAAGCACGATCAACTAATTTTAAATTAATCTTTTCTCCTTTCTGCCTTAAACGCTTTGCTAAGAATACAGCTACCTTATTAACCATAAGGCTATGGCTAATTACATGCTTTGGTGTTCTTAAATCTTCCAATATTTTAAATGATTCTTCTCTACTTGGTAAGTTCATGTTAATCTCTTTAATAATAATAAATTAGAAAAGATTACTTTTTTTCTTTCTTTTCCTTTTTATCGTCTTTTTCTTCTTTCTTCTTCTCTTTCTTCTTTTCTTTTTCTTCGTCTTCTACTTTGAAGTCTGCATCAACAACATTCTCTTCTTTGTCTTTGTTATCTCCTTCTTTTTCTTGTTTTGCCTTTTGTTCTGCTGCAGCTTTTTGATACATTTCTGTAGCTGCTTCCTGTGCAAATTTCTGTACTTCTTCAAGTTTCTTCTTAATTGCTTCTATATCTTTCTTCTCTGGTTTCATCAATTCTTTCAATTCATCAACATGCTTTTGTATAGGTTCAAGCTTTGCTTTATCAACTTTACCTTCCATGTCTTTCATTGATTTTTCTGTTGTATAGATTAAACTATCTGCATTGTTAATTACTTCAACTTCTTCTTTTCTCTTTTTATCTTCTTCTGCATGAGATTCTGCATCTTTTCTCATCTTTTCAATGTCTGCTTCATTCAGATTTGTTGAAGCTGTTAATGTAATCTTTTGTTCTTTGCCTGTTCCTAAGTCCTTAGCTGAAACATGTACAATTCCGTTTGCATCAATATCAAATGTAACCTCAATCTGAGGAACACCTCTTGGTGCAGGTGGAATTCCAACTAAATCAAATTGTCCAAGTAATTTATTATCTGCAAACATTGATCTTTCTCCTTGACCAGCCCTAATTGTTACAGCTGGCTGATTGTCTGCTGCAGTACTAAATACTTGAGATTTCTTTGTTGGAATTGTTGTGTTTTTTTCAATTATTTGAGTAAACACTCCACCTAATGTCTCAATCCCTAAACTAAGAGGTGTCACGTCTAATAATAATACATCTTTAACATCTCCTGCTAAAACACCTGCTTGAATAGCTGCACCTAAAGCAACTGCTTCATCAGGATTAACAGATTTATCTCCTTCTTTATGTGTAATTTCCTTAACAATTTTTTGAACAGCAGGAATTCTTGTAGATCCTCCAACAAAAATAACTTTATGGATATCATCTGCACCCATTTTTGCATCTTTCATTGCTTGTTTTGTTGGTCCTGCTAATTTTTCTAAAATATCAGCAATCATTTGTTCAAACTTTGATCTTGTTAATTCAAGATTCAAGTGTTTTGGTCCATTCTGGTCTGCTGTAATGAATGGAATGTTAATTGTTGAACTCATCTTTGTAGATAACTCAATCTTAGCTTTCTCTGCTGCTTCTTTTAATCTTTGTAAAGCAGTTTTGTCTTCTTTAAGATCAATGCTGTTTTGTTTTTTGAACTCTTCTGCAATCCAATCAATGATTAATTCATCAACATCATCTCCACCAAGATTATTATTTCCAGATGTAGCTTTTACTTCAAAAACACCATCTCCTAATTCAAGAATAGATACATCAAATGTACCTCCTCCAAAATCAAAGACTAAAATGGTATGATCTTTTCCTTTATCTAATCCATATGAAAGAGATGCTGCGGTTGGTTCATTAATTATTCTTAAAACCTCAAGTCCAGCAATCTTTCCTGCGTCTTTTGTAGCTTGTCTTTGTGAATCTGTAAAATAAGCTGGAACAGTAATAACTGCTTTTGTTACTTTTTGTCCAAGATATGCTTCAGCATCAGCTTTTAGTTTTTGCAATACCATTGCTGAGACTTCCTGAGAACTGTAATCCTTATCCCAAATTTTAACTTTAAAATCTGTACCCATATGTCTCTTTATAGATCTAACAGTGTGTTCTGGATTTGATATTGCTTGATTTCTAGCAACTTGACCCACTAATCTTTCTCCATCTTTAGTTACAGACACAACACTTGGTGTTGTTCTTGAACCTTCTGCATTTGTAATTATTGTAGGTTTTCCCCCTTCCATAACAGCAACAGCTGAAAATGTTGTTCCTAAATCAATTCCTATTACTTTTGACATTTTATATATCCTCCATTGGTTTATTTTTAATCTGACTCTCTTTTTTATCCAAAATATGATGGTGTTGGCAAAGATTTCTTTGATTCTTTTTTCTTAAGTTTCTTCATCTTTTTCTCTGCAGCCACTATTGCTTTTGGTTTTTCTATTGTTCCAAATTCATCTTCAAATCTTTTAATAGCTCTTGCATATAATGCAAGAAATTGTTTTGCATGAAATGGATCAACAACCACAACATTATGTTTAATGTTTAATACTGGACCATTATCTTTTGACCTTACATCAATTCTAGGTGTAACACACTTAAAATCTAAGATAAATTGAAAAGGATTAAAATTTACAGACAATTCATGTCCTAAAAATGCATCTCCTTCTTCAATACTATAGGTTAAATTTTTATCATTTATACGATGTTCATTAATATCTATTTTTTTTGTTGTTTTCTTCTTTGTTGTTTTCTTTTTTGGCATCCTATTTCATCTCCTCATAATTTAATATTTTTTTTAATCTTTCTTCATCAGGTATTAATTCATGTAATTGTCCACCAGGAATTGTTGGATGAGATTTTAAGTAAGAAGCCCATTGTCTAATTGATTCTGGATCTTCAGGATTAACAAAATAATTTAATGTAAACCATGTTGATAATTGTTCACCATGTTCACTTTTTGTACTTCCAACTTTACAATGTAATGGTTTCTCGTCGTGAATAATACAACCAACTTCATCTTTGTAAAATATACATTTACCATAAGCTTTGTTGTTTTCTTTGATTTGCTTAATTTTGAAACACTTTGTGTTGAACTTTTCATGTTCTACAAGAAATTCTTTTTCAAAATCATCCCTTGGCATACCCATAAAATCAGCAATTCTTGTTATTTCTTCTTGTAAAACAATTCCTGAATCATGTTTACAACAATGTCCACATTTATCACATTCTTCACCATGTTTTAAGATATTATCTAATGGTGTTAATTTTGTTATTGATAGATTATCATATAATTTACCCTCTGGAATTAAATTTTTCCTCATTTATTACACCCCTTACTTACTTTAACTTTTGAATGTCTTAAGACTTTTTCATTATATGTGTACCCTTTTTGTAATTCCTCTGTTATTGTTCCTGGTTCTAAATTAGACTCTTCTTGCATCATTGCTTCATGTTTATAAGGATCAAATTTTTGATTAAGTGTGTTTATACTCTTTAATCCTTTTTTTTCTAGTAGCTCAAATAATTGTGCATAAATTAATTCCATACCTTTAATGAAATCTTCTTGATTGCAGCATTTATTTTTTAATGCAAGTTCAAAGTTGTCAATAATGTTTAACAAGTCACCTGTAAAGTTCTTTTCAACATATTTAGTTAATTCTAGTTTTTCTTTTTCTGTTCTTTTTTTGTAATTCTCAAATTCTGCTTGTAGTCTTTGTAATGAATCTGTTAACTCTCTTGTTTTATCTTGTGGTTGCTCTTTAACCAACTTATCTAGTTTGCCCTCTTTTTTTTTGCTCATTTTATGTTTAGCCTTTTTGGTTTATTATCTTTTATTGATTTCTTTGGAATTTCTATTTTTAACATTCCATTTTTGTATTCTGCTTCTGCTTTTTCTGAATCAACATATTTTGGTATTGGCATTCTTCTGTAAAAACTTTGTGAAGATGATGCATAATAATATTCTCCCTCTTTGTCTTTCTTTTTTTCAACTTTTGTTTCAACCTTTACTTCGATTGCTCCTTCGTTGATGTCTAATTGAATATCTTTCTTTTCTACACCAGGTAATTCAATACATGCAATAACCTTTTTTTCTGTTTCATACATATTAGTTAATGGTGTTCTAAATTTTGGATCTTTCTTAGTAGGACAGCATCTACCTTTTGGTTTAATTGCTATAGCTGGTCTATGTCCAAAAGCATTTACTATCATTCTATCCATTTCTTCTTGTAACCTTCTTCTTTCATTATATATGTCTCTCATCTTAATTCCTCCGAAATTTTACTTTCTTTATAAACGTTTTGTTTTTCGTTGATCTTAGATCAACCACAATGATGTAAGATGAACTAAGTTATATTTAAAGATTGTTGTTTTTGAGAAGATAATAGTGGGACAAAAGAAAGAGTTACTTATACACATCTCCTCTGTGATCAAAGCAATTTACTATAATTCTATTTTTATCTACTCTATAAATGATTCTATATGGTTTAATTCTTAGACTTCTATGATTTTTTAGATCATATTTTAGTGGTTTTCCTGCTTCTGGTCTTAATGCAAGTTTTTTTAGTTGTTTAATTATTTTAATTCTAATTGCTTTGTCTTTAATTTTCTTAAAGTCTTTTCTGAACTCATCAGAGAATATAATTTCCATTTTAACTTGTCAATATTTCATCAATATCCTCGTCAGACATAGAAGAATCTACTTTAACACACTTACCTTTTTTAATTTGGTTTTCACTCTTTAACACTCTTTCCATTAATTCCATATCCTTATCTAATCTTTCTTTTCTTATTTGTTTAAGGAGTATGTTTCCATCTCTATTATAAACAATAAACTTTGTTGCTGTTTTAATATTTGCATCTCTTCTTATTTCAGAAGGAATGACAATCTGTCCATTTGGGGACATTTTTGTTATTGAAACTTCCATTTTGAACCTCCGAGTGAAAAATGGAAGCTACGAACGCTAGTGACTCTGCTTCCATTTTGAACCTCCAGTTTAATAATTAAAACGTATTTTAATATTAAAACATGTTTTATATATAAATTTTTTGGTTATAAAGAATTATTCTTTTCTAGCATATACATTACCATATACCCTATGATATACATTATTCTTACTATCATATATGTATTCTACACCAAATAAATGTGGTTTTTCAACACCATCAAGTGCTTGTGCTGCCTTATACAAAGCATTATTTACTTCATCTAATGATTTCCAATGATCAGCAGCTGAATTTCTAACTTCAACCATACATCTATATTCTAAATCAGGATAAACTTCTCTTCCCCCTGCTCCAGCAAATGATTGATTTGTAATTACCTTAATCATATAATTTCACTAATTCTAAAGAAATGAATATTATGATATAAATTTAATGTTTTACTCTACCTTAACTGCACTACCAACACTTTGTCCTGGCATGCCTTTTTCAAATAGAACTCTAACACAGCCTTTATTGCCATGTAATGCAGTTACCTTACCTTTGATTTCTTTCTTAGCAGGAGAAGTCCAAACTACTGATTTGCCCATTAAGGACTCAGCTTTCTTTTTGTCTTCAACACCTTCAACATTTAATACCATCTGATTACATGTTTGATGATGTCTTCCTTGTCTAAAATTTACTAAAACTGCTTTCATGTGCAGATAGATAAAACCAGGTATTTAAAAAGCTTTCTAAAAAGAAGTATGAGAAAGAATTATATCGCCCACTGAAAATAACCAAAACGATAGGCTTTAAAGCCACCTCTTGAAATACTTACCCCACTAGATAAACAATATCCTTTATCACCAGGCATTTCTGGAGCAATCACTATTCCTGTTAAAAATGCTCTACTTTTATCTACTAGTGTTGGAGAAGAAACATCTCCTTGATCAAGTACATCAACTGCCAATAATCCCTGTTCTAAATCACTAACAACACCACTTTTATACATAATTTGGGCCATTTCATTTGCTGTATAATCTGGTGAAGCCCTATTTTTAAATCTTCTAAAGGGACTTGGTTTAGTTCCAAATAATTCTAAAAATCTTCTTTGAGCAAGTCTTTTAGGACAAACTACTCTTGGTAAATATTCTCTTAATTTATACGGACCAGTTACTAATCTTCCTAGATCTAATGTTACTCCATTTTGACCATCTGAATAAGTAACTTTATAATCAATCCCTTGTGAACCTGCTCTAGCCATAATTTCCCCTAAATTATAATTATTATATAGTAGAAAAAATAAGTCATATTAATATTTATTGACATATTTTTATTTATTTAAAAAGAAACCTTTATATATTCATATATCTAAAAAGTATATATCATTTTAAAAGAGGTGTATATTATGAAGTCTAAACAAGTTTTTTCAATGAATGTGTTATTTCTAGGTATATTGAGTCTTGCATTGTTTTGGGTTAAAGGTTTTGGATTAGTATTAGCAGTTGCTGCTGTATTACTAGGAACCATTGCAATAGTTAAGTGTTCAACTAAACCTGAGAAATTTAAAGGAAGATGGTTAGCTATTATTGGATTAGTACTGGCATTAATTGCGATTGGTACAATGGTTTATACAAGTGAACCATTTCAAAAATATTGTACAATAGATAATATGGAATACTTATTTGGTGAACCATATCAACAAGATGTTGTTTGTAATACACCTTATATTTTAGTTGGTACAGATTGTTGCTTAGATGAGAATTCTAATAATATTTGTGATACTGATGAAGTAATTGTTATAACTGAAGAACCAGTTGTTGAGGAAGTAACTGAAGAAGAAATTGTTGAAGAGGAACCAATTGAAACAGAAGAAGTGATAGCTGATGAACCAGTAGAAATTGTTGTTGAAGAGGAACCAGAAGAAGAAGTTATTCCTGATGATTTAATCTTAGTTGTTGAAGAAACAAATCAAGAAGAAACAGATGAATTAACATCAATGCTTGAAACACAAATAGCATATCTTGATGATGTTGACTTTTCTTATTTAACTGCAAAACTAAGTACATCAACATTATCATTAGATGTAGGTGAAACAGGTGTTGCTGTTGCAAGATTAAAAAATGAATATACAAATGATTATGAAAAAGAAGTATATTATAAAGTAAGAGTAACATCAACAAGAGCAGCATCATGGATGAAAGAATCTGATTTTGAATCTGTTAAAACAATGACCTTTGGTCCATATACTTTAATAACAGAAGAATATCAAGACATAGTAATATATTTTATTCCAGAAGATTATGATAATATGGGATCAAGATCATCTGGAAATACATATGATTATATTTTTGACTTTAGCTATAGTTTTTATGAAGACTATGGTTATAAATCACATGGTGATACAAAAACATTAAGTTTAACTGTAAATTAAAGAGGTTGAAAAATGGGGAAGAAAAAAAAGAGAAGGAGAAGCAATAAATCAAAAGATAATGTTAAACCGTTAAAAAAAGTAAAAGTAACAACTCCAAATGTGCCAACTAATTATATTGCAATAATTGCATTTGTACTGGCAATATTAGCAGTGTTTTTATTTTGGATGCCGTTTGTTGGTATTGTAATTAGTTTGATTGTTGTTATTCTAGGAATAATTGGTTCTCTAAAAAATAAACCATTAAGAGGTCTTGCTTATTCTGCATTAATCATAGGAGTAGTATTATTGTTTTTGTCAACAATAGTAACATGTTATTTAATAAGTGCATACAGAACAGGTTTATATGATTATGAAGTTGCTCCTGAGATAGAATGTAATAATCCATACATGTTACATGGTAGTAGATGTTGTTTAGACATGGATAATAGTGCAGTATGTGATGATTACGAAGGATTAAGTATAGCTAACTTTATTGAAATAGAGGTTGTTGAGGAACCTTCTGTAGTTGAAGAAGTGGTAGCTGATGAACAAGAAGAAGAAGTTGTGATTGAAGAACCAATAGAAGAAGAGGAAGTTTTAGCTGATGAACCAGAAGAAGAAATAGTTGAGGAAGAAACAGAAGAAGTTACAACATTAACATCATATTTAACATTAGAAGATGTTTTTGAAGAACAAATTAATGTTTACAAAGCAGCATTTGATAATGAGGAAGACTTTGAATATTCGTATCTTGCAATTCAACCAGCAGTACAAACAGCTTCAATCGGTGATTATGCAGTTTATGTATTGAGAGTTAAAAACAAATATGTAGGAAGAGAACATTACTTTAAGATTAGTTTAAGAAGTAATTCACTACAATGGATACAGAATGCTGATGAAACATCTAAAGATGTTTACACAATGGGACCAATTACTATAACAGATGATAAATATTTTGATATTCCTGTTATTTTAAAGATAGGTCCAACATATGGTGATTATGATGAAGATAACACATATGTGAGTGGAACTCACTCATTTAGTGCAAAGATTTTGGAATCATCAATAGAAACAAGTGGATATGATATAGAGAAGAGTGCTAAGAGTTTTAGCCTAGTAATAGAGTAAGTTTTTTATACTCTCTTTTTTTCTTTCTTATTTATGACAGACATTATAGTTATTGAAATAGAAAATCCTGGAAATTTAGGTGCTATTGCTAGAGCAATGGCTAACTTTGGCTTAAAAAATTTAGTGCTGGTTAATCCAAAATGTAGTATAGATCATCATGATGCAAAATGTAGAGCAAAGCATGCTCAGAAGATATTAGAAAAAGCTAAAATTGTTGATTCTATAGATAAATATGATTATTTGATTGGGACTACAGCAAAACTAGGTACATATTATAATTTACCTAGAAGTCCATTAACACCAGAGCAGATGGCTGAAAAAATTGAGAAGATAGGTAGAAGAAAAGTAGGATTAATAATTGGAAGAGAAGGACCTGGATTAACAAATGAAGAGATTAGAAAATGTGATTTTGTTGTTACAATTCCTGGCTCAAAATATAATACATTAAATATTAGTCATGCATGTGCTATTTTATTTTATGAATTGTTTAAAACAAAAGGTAAAAAACAATTTATAGAAAAGTATACTCCAATTAATAAAAAAGAGAAAGAACATATTCTGAAGAAGTTTGATAACTTGTTTGATACACTTAAGTTTTCCACAGAAGAAAAAAGAGAAACTCAAAAGATTGCTTGGAAAAGAATACTTGGAAAAGCAATGTTAACAAAAAGAGAAGGTTTTGTTGTTTTTGGTTTATTGAAGAAGTTGTTGAAGTGATTACTTCCCAGATGTTTTACGAAATTCTCGTAATATTTTTTGAAATTAGTCTTATTTTAATTATTTTTTCTAGAAATAAAGTTAATTCTTCCGGAATTTAGAAAATTCTCCCGGAAAATTATGAATAATTCTTATAAATAATGTCGACTAAAGATCAATATTATTAAACATTTACTTCGTAAAGTATAAAGAAAAAATACCTAATAAAAAAAACTTGACTAAAAATCAAGTTAACATTGACCCATAATAAGTATACATAAGATGATATATAAATGTTTGGGTAGAGCCAAGGTGATCGAGTCTGGCTTAAGATGCTTGACTGAAGATCAAGTTAACATTGACCCAATGTTACGTGGGTTCAAATTGACTGGGGGAACATGAAATTCCCACCCTTGGCGCCCAATAACTTACTTACCTAAACCTTTCTTAACTCTTTCATCACCTTTAGGCATAGCCATAGGTCCAAGTTCATAATAAACCTTTTCAACAGTCTGACCCCAAGAATATTCTCCTTGTTCTTTCTTTATCTTTTTAACTTTAAATTCTCTTGTTAGAACTCCTTTTTTTAGTTGAAAATGAATACTACGCATAGTACATTGTGGAAATATTTTGTTATAATGTTTATGTAATTCATAACCATAACCTTCTCCTAAGAAATATAATAATTCTATCAAATTACTCCTAATTTGAGATCCAACAGGTCTTCCTCGTGACATATTTTATTTCTATATGGAAATGATATAAAACATTTATGATTTTTTTAATCGAAAACAGCTAACTTCTATTCTTTCAATTCTTTTTTTATGATATTTCATTGCAGCTTTCAATGGGAAAGCAAACAAGATTTCTTCTTTAATCTTAAAGTTAAAGTCATCAGCAACTGCCCTAACAAAATTTTTAGTTACAGTTTTATGAAAACTATAAACAACATCAGAAATTGAAAAAGCTTTTTCTAAGAATAACTTATCTGCATGTTTTTCTTTTGTTCCGAAAGGAGGATTTTGAATAACAACATCAACTTTTTTATTAAACTCACTAATGTCAGAATTAATTATCTCATAATTATCAATATCTTGTAAATTCTCTTTTAATAATTTGATTACATCTTTATCCTTCTCAACAAAATAAACTTTTTTTGCACCTAAAATCAATGCACCAATGCCCAAAACACCTGTTCCTGCTCCTAGGTCTGCAATAATCTTATTACCAATATCTCCTTGCATAAATGCATTCCATAACACGTCAGCTGCAACCTCTGAATCTGTAGGATATTGTTCTAATTTAACTTTAGCAGAATCAAATACCTTTAATTTAGACAATGTAATTGCTAACTTTGATTTGGTTATCATAAATATAATTTATTATTAGTAATATATAAATATAACTAATCTTTCTTTAAAAATAATGAATAAAAAATTAATTGGTAAAATAACCCATTATTTTGAAAAAGCGAATGTATGTGTTATAGAACTTTGTGTAAATGTAAAAATAGGAGATAAAATATTTATTGAAACTGATGATCCTTTTGAGCAGGAAATAATATCTATGGAAATTAATAAGAAACCAGTAAAAAAAGCTAAAAAAGGAGAAAAAGTTGGAATAAAGTTAAATGAAGAAATAAAAGGAAAGCCAAAGGTTTATTTAATTTGATGTTTTATTTTAACAGCTACTCTGTGTGCAATATGTAATGGTTCTGGAAATTTATGTCCTTTCATACAATGTTTAATAATTTCAATAGAAGATTTTAATGAAATTTTATGTCCTGGACTTACAAATATTGGTTTAGCATGTTTTTTTGTAGTAAACATAACTGCTCTTGCTTCCTTATCAACATAAACCCTATCATCTCTTAAATCACCCATTAATAATTTCCTAGCAACACCAATAACAGGGATATCTAAAACAATACCTAAATGAGAAGCAATACCAAATCTTCTTGGATGCAAAATCCCATTACCTAAACAAATTAATAAATCTGGTTTTTGTTTTAATAATGCAAATGCTTTAGTTATTGCTGGCATTTCTCTATAAGCTTGTAATCCAGAAATATATTTGAGTTTAGGAATGTCTTCTGCAAATTTATATTCAATTAATTCCATTGTATTGTAGTCGACAACAGCAATTACTGCAATAATTTTATCATTAATAGAAAATAATTCACAAGATGCAATAAATTTTAATTTCTCAAAGTTATCATGAGTAATAACTTTTTCTGATAATTTAATCTGTTCTTTAATTAGGTCTTGTTTATTTATCATTTTAATAGTCTGATAATTCCTCTTTCTTCAAGAATATCACCTTTTTCAATTAAATAATTAAGTTTATCCTCTCCAAACTTTTCAATTAATTCTATAGAATCAACAGTCTCTTTTTCTCTGATGTATGCTAGGATTTCATCTGTTCCTGTTTCATTTTTTTTATTCAACATTTCTTTGACAGCTTTAATATGTTTACATATGTCTCCTGATTTTCTATACCTAAAAATATAACCAGGACAACTACAAAATGGTTTATTTGGATCAACATTGTAAAACTTTCCTTTAGAAGAAGCACTTTCTACTTCATATTTATTTTCGTTTATTTTTTTTATTTGCATTTTTTGTTATCTTTTTTATTTTCTTTACACCTTTTTTTACATGATGGACTCCTTTATGAACATTCTTTTTAACATGTCGAACTCCTGTTTTTACATTCTTTTTAACATGTTTATGTACATGCTTTGCTCCTTTTTTATGTATTTCAATTGTTACATCATATGTTTCTTTAACTTTATTTTTAAGATATTCATCAATCATTTGCATTATTTCTTTACCAACAATATATGCTGCAACAAATAATATTAACCAACTTACTAAATATAGTGCGAGATTTAGCCACCACATTGTAGGGTTAGTTATATGAACAAATAACATCACCTTTGAATATGCCCCTAGAATTAAACTAATTATAAAGAGCATAACACCAATAAAGATCTTTTGTCCATGAGTAAGGTGTTTTTTAATCATAATAGAGGTTTTTTGCTTTTTATATATAAATAATTAACGGAAAATTTTTATATCCTATATAAATTATAGTAGAAAATGAATAAAGTAACTAAAGAGAAATTAGCTAAATACTTTGATGTTACAGGCAGAGCCCTTAAAAAGGTTAAAATAGCTAAAGAGAAAGAGATTAATTGGAAAGAATCTGCTGAAGATTTCTTAGACATGGCTCAACGTTATTATTCTGATGCAAAGCATTTCGAAGAAAAAGGTGAAATAGTTACAGCATTTGCTGCTCTTAATTATGCACATGGTTGGTTAGATGCAGGTGCTAGATTAGGGTTATTTGATGTTAATCACGACAATGAATTATTCACTGTGGATTAACATCAAATAGAGATCCTCCCACCAACCCCAAACGCGGTTATTTGATGTTGGAAATGATAATGTGTTATTTACAGTGGATGGAAAGTAGTTTATATATGGTTGTAACCATTACCAGAAAAATATATAAAACATAGTAGGTTTCCTATAATTCTAACATGGTATATTTAGTTAGACAAAACGTTTCTACACAAGGTTGTGCTTTATATCGTATTGAAGGTGATGATTCTAGAATAAATAGATATGTTGCTTCTACAAAACAAACAAGAGATATATGTAATCAACCTGAGATTATAGGTGTTAAATATACAAGAAGATTACAACAAGCTGTAACTTTAGCATTAAAAGGATTTCCAGTAGTAGATGTTTTCACTAGAGATAATAAAACATGGGAACATATTTTTTTAAGAGGTGGCCTTAATTTTGGAATTAGAGAAGCACTTCATGATGCTTATGGATATAACCGTCATTTAACTGCATATCAAAGTTCACAAAGAGCTTGTCAAGATGGAAAATGGGGAGTTTTTGAAGATAAATATAGAAAACCAATAACAATTCCTGAAAATAGTACATTAGTTCTAGGTGATGTTGTTGCAACAGGAACAACATGTGAACATGGATTAAATGGAATTGTTGAACAATTATCTCAAAGTGAAGGTAGTATTAGTAATGTTGTTTTCTTTACAATTGGTGGAGATAATACAGAAAGAATGCTTGAAAGATTTGCAGATAATTTAGCTCAACAAGGACAAAGACCTAATGTTTATGTTGTTTATTTTGAAGGAAGATTTGGTTTGGTTGAAGAAGGACATAATTTAAGAATAGGGATACCTGGCACTGATTTTGTCAGAACAGATGAAACAAGTTTATTAGCTCCTGAATTTGAGATAAGTCAAGGTGAAAGAAAAAGTAATGTGTTAGAAAGATGTACTATCTATGATGCAGGTTCAAGAGCATTTGATGTTAAAATTCATGTTGATGATGTAATTGAATATTGGGGAGGAGTTGAAGGATTAGCTGATCAAGGATTTACATTAAGAGAAGCATTATTAGAACGAATGCCTACGAGTGGATGTAGTGATGGAGTAGAATATATAGAAAGAATAAGAGAAAGATGGCAAAATGTTCCAGATCAATTAGAAGGACAAGCAACAGAAACATTCTTAGCTAGACAAAGATTATTAAATAAAGGAGATACATCTGCAGAAGCATTGAAAGTAATAGCTAGAGAAAGAATAGACACAATGACAAGGTTATTAAGATAAAGCTTATAAACATACGTTAGTTTCTTTATAAAAAGAGGTTCTATAGGTGATAATATGTTTGATATAAGAGCATTTACAAGTACATTAAGAAGAAATCTAAGAGAAATTGTAGAACAAAGAAAAGATCCAGAAGAATATGCCAGAAGAGTTACATCAACAGAAGAAGGACCAAATCATATTCCAGAGGAATTAAAAAATTTACCTGAAGGAACAATATTATTTTTACCAGGCTCACCAGATAGAGCAGAAGAAATTTCTAGAGAAGTTTTCACTAGAACAACTGCTGAATATACAGATAATGGAAGGGCTTTTTATCTTTATGTTGGAGAAATTGAATATGATGGAGGAGTTATCCCTGTTGCTTCTATGCCAAGCCAAATGGGCATACCTAACACTGAAATATCTGGAATAGAAGCAGCTATTGAAGCAAATCTCGGAGCAGTCATTAGAGTAGGAACATCTGGTTCTATGAGTGAAAAACTTAATGCAGGAGATATTGTTATTGCAGATTCTGCTTCATATGGATATTTAGAAGCAATCGGATTAAAGAGTAGACCTGGAAAAAGATACAAACCAAATCCTCTTCTTTTATTAGCAATGCAAAGAGCAGGAAGAATATTAGAGAAGGAACAAAGAAAAATTGGAGATAATATTCAAATAGTTCAAGGTCCAATGTATTCAAAACTTGAATTATATCTAGATGAATTTATGCTATTTGGAAAATTGGCTGCACAATTATATGTGGCACTAAACAAATCAATAAAAGCAGGTCGAGGGTATTTAGTTTCAGAAATGGAAGCTGCGAGATTATTTAAATTAGAGCAACAATATAGAGAAAGATTAGGAAAAGATGTGAGAACAGGTGCATTTTGTTTAGCAATAGGAAAAGTTAGAGGATTAGAAGAAATAGGATTTATTCCTAAAGCTAAAAAAGAAGGTATGCCAAAAATGTATAAAATGGCAAGATATACTGCTATAGAATTACATAAATTACGCTGCAACTAAATTACAGAAGTGATTAATTAACAATTAAGAAAATAAAAAAATTAACCCAATCTATCTAACCAACCAACAATTAACATGTTTAATTCTGAACCTAACAAGTCAGTGCCGTGTTTATCAGAATCATACATTTTTATTTCTTTTTGTCCACTTAATTCATTATAGATCTTTGTTGTTGATATTGCTGAATAACTGTCAGCTAATCCTGCTGCTAAATAAACTGGTCTTGAATAGATAGAAGCTGCACTCATTACATTAACACTTTGATATTCTTCTCCAGGTGATAATAATACTAATCCTAAAACATTCATATCTTCAGCAGCAAAGATTAATGCAGCATTTGCTCCAATACTTGCTCCAACAATAGAAACTGTATTTTTGTTATTATTAACTAAATATTCTTTTGCAGCTTTTACATCTAATTTAAGATTTTGCCAGTCATTTGATGAAAATTCAAGATAATCCAGATCACTTTCACCGTGACCTCTAAAATCAATAGCTAAAACACTATAACCATTAGCTTGTAATTGTAATGCAAAATCTGTATATGTTGATCTATCTTGACCTAACATATGTAATAAGATAACTGATTTGTCACCAGTATTATAAAAATATGTACTAGCTATGTTTATATTATCAGATGTTGTTAAAGTAACATCCTTAATGCCTGATGTTACCTGTTTCTCATCAATCTCTTCACTTGTTCCACAACCTAATAAAAAAATAGAAAATATTAATAAAACCGCAATTATTATTTTATTTTTCATTGTAGAAAGGATTTTGGTTGAAGAGATATATAAAGTTAACTAATAAAATAGGAGATTACTGCCTGGCATAATGCCACAGCGGCTCTGCTGCAATGAATATATCTGCAGTACGAACCGTGTCCTGTCACCATGTTATGTTTTAATATGATGCCGAGCCAAGGTGGTGGCATTATTGTTAATAAAACTTTACTTCTCCATCAAGATAAATACCTTTGTGTAATTCAACTGGTCTCCAGGAATCTATAACTAGTTCTGCATTTAACCATTCCGCTAGTTCTTCTGGATTACCTATTGTTGCTGATAATGCTATCAATTGTATATTCTTAAGAATCTCTTTTAAAATAATAATCAAAACTTCTAATGTTGGTCCTCTCCCAGGATCATTAAGCAAATGGACTTCATCAATAACCACAACTTTAACATCCTTAAGCCAAGGTGCATGATGACGAATGAGTGAGTCCATTTTCTCTACAGTTAGAAGTAGGAGATCACATTCACTAAGCCAACTATCTTTTGATTCTGGGTCTCCTGTACTAATTCCTACCTTTATATTTGTTCCTTCAAAAAGTTGTTTATAATCTTTATACTTTTCATTAGCTAATGCTTTTAAAGGCACAAGATAAACAGCCTTTCCTTTATGTTCAACTAAACTTTTTGTAATTGCTAATGTTGCTATAGCTGTTTTACCACTCCCTGTTGGAGTACAAACTAATAAGTTCTTATATTCTAATAATCCTTGTTTAACAGCTTTTTTTTGTGCTGAGTTTAATAGAGTAATATTTTTTTCCTTAAATTTGTCTATTAAAACCCGAGGAATTCCTTTATCACTTAAATCTTCAAATTTCATTTTAAATACCAAAAATAAGTTCTACCTTTAATCAAATAATTTATTTTGTCTTCTTTCTTTAACTCATGTAATGATAATAATATCATATCTTTACTTTTACCTATCTTTCTTGATATATTTAATGTAGATTGTTTACCATTAGCCAAATATTTAATAATTGCTTCTTTTCTTTTAAAGGTAAGGAGCTTATATGATTTTATCCTACTCCACAGAGGTACTTTATATTTTTTATGTCCAATTATTCTTACATAACCTCTTTTTTGGAGATATTTAATATGCTTTCTTATTCTTGTTTGTTGAACTCCAATTAGTGCAGATAATTCCTTTGTTGTTTTAGGTTGTTCCAATAAATCTGTAATTTCCTTTTTAGTCATATCATTTGTAGTTAATATCCTAACACTTGTTTTTCTTCTTACCTCTGCTATTAAATCTCTTTTTTTCTCAATATTCTTAAAACCAATGTTTTTATGAAAGTAAATTAAACCTTTCCCAATTATTGAGAAAACATGTAAATTCCTTTTAATCTTTACTGATGTTAACCATTCTTCTTTAAAACCAACCATAATATGAAGGTTTCTTATGTCTTCCAATACTTGTTTTTCTTTTTGCACATAAACTATTGCAGAAGTTGTGACACAAGATTCATCATCAGCAAAAGCTCTAATAAACGATCTAATAAAATTATTAGGTAATTGAAATATTCTTTTTGGTACTTCTTTCTTAAGTAATTCTGGATAAAAATCACTTAATATTAATGAGATTATTCTAGGGATTCTTACTTCTTTTGCATTGAAACGTTTATCCAGATAGACATGATAATTAATAATTCCAAATACTATCTTATTTAATAAAATAAATCCATCAATAAGCGAGTCAGATAGATTTACATAACTAGAGGTGGCACCCTTCTCCATTGTTAGATAGCCATCTCCTAACATATGTCCTGCAATTTCAGCTAATTCTTTTGATTCTCTAATTAGAATTTCAGGATTTTTTATCATTCTTTTTCCACCATATGATTTATATGAAGAAATTCCTTGTACAATATTATCCTTATTTATTATTTTACAAAGTTTCTTAAATAAATAAAGTGGAAAGCTATTTATACTAATCGCTTGGTGTATTTTTTTATAATCTATATTGATTGTATTTCCTACATTAGAAAAACCACCTTGCTCTTCAATGATCGCCCTTATTTTCCTTAAATAATTTTTATCTAAAGAAATAGAAAGTGATTTCCCATCTAATTCTAATATATTTAATTCTCTTAAATAATTATTTTTTGAATTCATTTTATATCACAAAATCTTCCTCGTTTATTACTATATAATTGATTTTCTTTATAAGTCTGACGTCACAATGTCCAGTGAAAACAACAGGTTCTAGGATCTCTTTACAGCAAGAATTTAGGGGTTTGGGGTACTAGACAGCAGTGTGTCCAGTGAAGAAAATCATTTTTTGATAGTAATAATTACTAAACAGATATAAAATTGAATGATAATTAGATATTAGGAAGAAATAATATAATTTAGCTTTAATATCCATAAAAACAAGCATTTCCTTATTATTTATATGGTTTTTTATCTATTATTTTCAAAAATTATATAAATGATATTTATAATAATATACATAATAATATTAATAGAGGTGTTATTATGGCAAAAAAGAGAAAAACTGTTAAGAAAACAGTAAAAAAGAGTTCTAAAAATTATGCTAGTTTATATTTGTTAGGAATGGTTGCATGCGTTGCAATTGTTGCATTGTTTGTTTTGGTATCAAATACAGGAACAACAAGTTTAAGTGATGAAGATCTAGCTGGACAAGGATATTATAAATTAAGGATGATGGTTCTTGAAAATGAATCTGTTTGCTGGGATATTCCAGGTAGAATACCTTGCCTTGCAGGTGGTTGTTACTGGACAGACTGGGGTACAGGAGGCACATGTGGACCACGTGATTGTTGGAATTTTATGGATGAAACAAATTGTACAGCAGAAGATGGTTGTGTATGGTATGCTTATGACAGTACTGATGGTTGGTGTGAAGATTAATTTCCATGTTGGGAAGAAACAATAGAATCAGACTGTTTAGCCTTAGGTTGTACTTGGGATAGTACATGGAGTTCATGTATAGATTAATTTTTTCTTTCTTTTTTATTTACAACCATTACAAAGATCATAGAAATCGCATTGACCAGTACGCCACTTACACAAAGGTGTTTTCTTTTTAGGATAATCTTCTATCTCTGTTGTTCTTGTGTTCATGTGTATTAATTCACACTCTAATTTAGCTAGGTCAACTAATTCTTTATTTACATCTAAATACATTTCACCATGTTTTAAGAAATCAATACCTACTTTTGTTGGCATTTCATCATGTTTTTCTAAATACATCATTGCATATAATGCTAATTGTAATCTATATGCATCACTGATCTTAGCATGTTTTGATGTTTTATAATCAACTAATACTATCTCTCCATCTTTTTCATGGATTGCATCAATAAATCCTCTAACACCATATTTCTCTGATTTATATTGTTTCTCTGTGATAGGTGTAAGTCGTTTAAATGCCTGAGATAAGTTAAAACCTTGTTTCATTTCATGACCTACCTTCTCTAAGAAAAGATTAGCCCATTTACTTATCATTCCTTTTGTTTCAATATGATAAAAATCAAGCAATGCTTTATCCATTTTTAATTGTCTAAACTCATTCTCTCCTTTTTTCCAATGTTGTGATAACAAATCATGAAGAAAGATCTTTAAAACAAAATCAAAGTTTTCTTTAGATAGTTTTTCAGGTTCTAACTTAAAAAAATCTTCAAGTACAGAATGTGCAATTCTTCCCCTTGTTAAATGAATACTTGGAGAACCAGGTAATTTCTCTATGTATTGGTAATAATATCTCCTAGGACACTGTTTGTATAAATTCATAGAAGATGGACTTTGAATTCTAGCAAAGGTTAATTTTTGGGGGGTAATCATAACGATTTCAACAATGAGGTGATTTAAATAACTTCCTATTTAACTTAATACTGATTAAAACTTTTAATAAAAAACCCTTTAAATTGAGTGTAAATTGTTTTAATATAACCTAATTTTTCCATTCTTCTTGCAGAGGTTTTAATAAAACAATTAGTTAAGTATTTTAGTTTGCCTCTTTTTTTTAATTTCAGAATTAAATAAGTGTCTTCTGCAATCTTTTTGTCCTCGTCAAACCCTGAAAACTTGTCCTTTTTACAGAATAACATGCCAGAAGCTGCAATAAAGAAATATCTTCCTAAATTACCTATAAACCAGATAATATGTGCTTTTAATTTATTCTCTAAACTCAATGTTTTTGTTACACCACCAATATAACCTTTATTAGTGTATTTGTTAATTTCAAAAAGCAAATTTTTACTAATTATAGAATCTGCATCTAAGAAAACAAGAATATTTCCTTTTGCTTTTTTTGCACCATAATTCTTTGTTTTAGAAACATTCATGAAATTAACAGAATAAACTCTTTTTGTATATTTTTTTGCTATTTTTTTTGTATTATCATTACAATAATCACATACAACAATTATCTCATAATCTTTAAATTTTTGTTGAATTATTGAATTAATACAATGTTTGATAAATAATTCTTCATTATGTGCAGGAATAATAATTGAAATCATTTGTTAAGAAAACCTCTAACAAGTTTAATTGCTTTATCAAATTCTCTTGTTAACAAAACATGATTAGAATTTATTATTTTGTATTCTAGATTATTGTTTTTATTTATATCATTAATTATTAATTTATTTTTTGTAATATAATCCTTTCTTGCAACAATAATTAAAGTAGGAATTTTAATACATGTTAAATTAATTTTATATTCTAGTAATACTTTAACTAAGTAAAATAAAAATGTAGATGAAGATCCCCTAACATCTAAATAAGGATAATACCAAACAGGTCTCTTTTTATATTTATGATAATCCATAAACTTTAACTTTCTCTTTGATTTGAATAATCTTAAGAAAGAATGTATTGAAGAAGCAAAAGAATGAAATATGCTTGAAAATCTAATGTATTCTTTTGAAAATAATGTAAACAATATCATGTTTTTAACTAATCTAGGATAGCATTTATAGAATTCTAAAGCTATTGATGCTCCTAATGAATTTCCTATTAATGTAATTTTATTTATCTTTTCTTTTCTTATTATTAACAACATATCATCAATTATTCTTGAGAAAGTGGGTTTAGATCTTTGTGAATAACCATGACTTCTTATATCAATAGCTATAAAGTTATGATCTTTGAATGCTTTAAAGAATGGCTTATAGATACTATGATTAGACCCAGCACCATGTATAAAGAATAAGAATTCTTTATTATTAGGTTTGTTATAGATATAATGTATTCTCTTATTATCATAAGCATTTATAAATCTAGATTCCATAAAATAATGTAATAGGTTTGGATATAAAAATGTTATTAACACTTCTTCAACAAATCCAAATATTTACATGACCATAACATACCTTCATCTGCTTTATAGAATAATGTTTTGTATGGCAAACCTTCTGGGGTGAATAGTTCTAAGAAGTTCTTATTATTCTCAATGATTTCAGAATACTTTGAAAGATATTTCTTTAATAACTTTTTATCATAACTTGCAACAACATCAAGATAACATAATCCAATATTCATCCAAATAGAATCACCTTGATAATTTTTAGCAAATAATTTCATTGGATATTTAAAATCATGATCTTTCTTTTCTGTGTATTTTAATGGAAACGGATCATCTAATTTACTTTCTTTTATTATCCCTATTACTTTTTTTAATTTTTCTTTATCTTTTATAACCCCACACCAAAAAGGAAAGACATTAGCGTCTCCTGCAACATAGTTACTATAAAGATCATCATAAAAGTAGTATCCTTGCCAAAAGTTATCTATAATTAATTTTTCATAATTATAATCTTCTAAAGGATTAACTAAATTTAATAATTTAACTTCATTCTTAAGCATTGCTGCCATACAATTATTATAACAAGAAGATTGTCTCTTTGCATTATCTTTCATTGAAGAAAAATTAGACTTTTTCACAAGACCTGTTGATTTATCAATAACAATTTCAAAATAATTTAATATTTCCTGATTTAAGAATGGTTTGTATATATCAATTAAATCATTGGCTTTTGCAAGTCTCAATGATCTCAATAACAATGGTAAAGTATCTGGTGAATAGGAAAATGCATTAAAAGGTTCATCTTCATTAGAGATTGTTGTTGTTAATATATTATTTCTACTATAAACAGATAAAGCATACTCTAATGTTTTGTATACCTCTTTATCATAACCTAATTTTAGCAATGCTTCAACACAAATACCAAAATCCCGCATCCAAAAGCTTGAGAAATGTCCTAGACTAGTTTGAAAATATTTTTTATTATAACAATTTTTAACTATATCCTGACAAATCTTTTCTGCATTACCTCTAAAAAAACGAGAAACTGGCCTATTAGACCTTAATCTTCGCTTTATCATTAATTTTGCTTGTTTTAGATGCTGCTTATTTAACATTCTATTTAAACACCTGCTGGTCTTTTTCCAACAATTTTATCATCTTTGCCACAATATGGACATCTAAATGATGTATTCTTCTTTTTATTAAAGTCAAAACTAAACTTATAATTACATCTTGTACATAAGAAACTATTGTTCATTTAATATCACCTTTTTAGAACATAGCATACATACTTATTTATAATTTTTTCTAAAATGGAAAAAAGAAATTAAGTACTACTTCACTATGTTCAGTAGTACGAATAACGGACCTGAGGGGATTCGAACCAGCTTTTAACAAAACCTGGGAAAAGGTCGTACAGCACAAGGCTGTACTTATTGTATTTAATAACGGACCTGAGGGGACTTTCGTCATCCTTTCTTTACAAGGGGGACTAAGCGAACGTAGTGATGCGCATGTCGCCCGTCGCTCCTAATCGGCGAAAGGATTAATTCGAACCCCCGACCTACAGCTATCTTCCGATAAAGATAGGAGGCTGCCGCGCTATTTGCCCTGTCTTAAGGACATCCAGGCTGCGCTACAGGTCCATTAATAACATTAATAAAGTATCAAATATTCTTATATAAATCTTATGATTAAAATTAAAGAAAGACCAGAGGATTTTATTGTAAAAGAAAGATTAAACTTAGAACTAGATGAAAGTGGAAAATACAGTTATTATAAACTATGGAAAAATAATAATACTCAATTTGAAGCATTAAAACAAGTTGCTAGAATATTAAATGTTCAAGAAAAATATATTAATTTTGCAGGAACAAAGGATAAAAGAGCAATAACTGAACAATTTATTTCTGTTTTGAATGGTAAAAAAATAGATATAATCCATGATAATATTAAATTAAATTATTTAGGAAGAGGAAAAGAAAGAATATCATTAGGTGATTTAGAAGGTAATGAGTTTGAAATCAAAGTAATAACTGAAAATGAACCAAAAATGATTAGTAAAGTAGTTAATTATTTTGATAATCAAAGATTTGGTTTAAATAAAAATAATCATATTATTGGAAAATTGTTAATAAAAAAAGAGTTTAAGCAAGCTTGTAAAATATTAAAGGAAACAGAACCTTGTGTGAGAAATTATCTCCTAGAGAAAGAAACAGATTATATTGGAGCAATTAGAACAATAAATAGAAGAATTTTAACAATATATATTGGTGCATATCAAGGTTATTTATTTAATGAAATGTGTAAACAAGAAGTTAAGAAAAAAGAATATTATGAAGTTGATTATAATCTTGGAAAATTGTTCTTTACTGAAAAGATAGATAATAAAGAATTACCATTGATTGGCTTTGATTCAGAGAAGTGTGATGAAATATTGATGAAAGAAGGTGTTGGTTTAAGAGATTTTATAATGAGATCAATGCCTGAATTAAGTCTAGCTGGTTCTAAAAGAGATATGGTTGTTGAAATTGAAGATCTAGAGGTTGAAGAAACTGATGATGGATATGTTCTAAAATTCTTTTTACCAAAAGCAAGTTATGCTACAATTGTAGTTAAAGCAATGTTTGGGTAGGAATATTTCAAAGGTCTTCTAATCTTCTGTCTATGTCTCTATAGGCTCTTTGTCTATATAATTCCTTAGCTCTTTCAGTAATCTCGGGTGTTTCATATTCTTCTTTAAGTGAATTACATAAACGACTAAAATTAATAAAATCAAGAGAGTTTTTAGATAAATCCATTCTCACAATATAATCATTAAAATTCTCTTCAGCCTCATCTATATCTCCATGCATTAGATTAATATAACAACGATCTAAGGACCCATTAGCACTTCTAAGAGCCCACTGATATCCAACTTCTCTTTTTTTATTAATCCACCCCTTGTATTTAGGAAATCTTTTTTTTAATCCATCTAAAAAATTTAACATATGACTATAATCTTGAGAAGTCCCATCCATTCTTTGATAGAGAGTTTCCAACCCAAGATCTAATGCATTTCTTACATCACCCACAAGAAAAACATTACAAAGATTCTGAGCATTAAGATGAAGTAAAATTTCTCCTAGTAGGTAAGAATATTTTAATATCTCATTTCCTTTTCCATCCAAAAAACCATAATTTCCTTTATCAAATGCATCACTTAAATCCTCGTATGTATTTTCATCCATTATTCTTATCCTCTACTAAAGTAATCAATAATCGCCTTAGTACTTGATTTACACAAATAATCATTAAGAGCATAGATAGGTCTAACTAAGAAACATCTTTTCTTCTGAACAGGAGATTCATCATTAACTAATTGTTCAAGTTCTCTGTTTTGTACTTGATAATTTCTATCTAATCTTCTAAAAATCATCTTCATCTCTAGATTTTGAATTAAATGCTGTTCTTACTGGACTTATCTTGATACATTCTCCATATCCAGTTGCAATGAAAAAATCTCCATATCCAGTTGCAATAATTTTTGCACTATCATGCAAATAAGGCAAAACTTCAGAAGCAATTACAATTGCATAGAATCTAATCTTTTCTCCACCACGTTTTAAAGCATAGTCTAGAAAAATATATTCTTCTAAATCATTATTTAATTCAATAACACCTTCATCTCTTGCTTCCTTTTTTCCATATACCTTCTTAATCCTATGTCTAACTTCATCAAAACTACAAGGAACAATCCCTAATTTTGTATCATATCTTTTGTTTATTGTCATGATTTATACCTCTCAAACATTTTACTACTAAGTGGTTGTTAGCAAGTATTTTAAAGTTTACAACACCCTCTAGGTGTTGTGGAACTCAAAGAATATTTAGGAATGATTAATTTATCTCAGTATGAGAAAGCAGTTTATATTGAACTAGTCAAATTTGACATATCTAGTGCTAATGAAATTGCAAAGAATTCAAATGTTTCTCATGGTAGGATTTATGAAGTATTAACATCATTAGAAAAGAAGGGATTTGTATCTGTTATTCCAAGTAATCCTAAAAAGTATAAAGCAATAGAGCCAGAAATAGCATTAAAAAATCTATTAAGCACAGAAGAAGAAAAATTAAACAAATTAAAAAAAGACATAAATAATCTTGAAATTCCTCCAAAAGCTCTTTTTAAAAAACAAGATTATCAAGATGTTGTTGTTATTTCTGGATCAACAAAAGCTTATCAAATTAGAAACAGAATGAAAGAGAACTGTAAAAAAGAATTCTTATCAATGCCACAAAGTTTTAAACCAAGAATGATGTCAGATGCATTAAGAGAGAGAAAAGTTAAAAAAAAGATAAAACAATTAGTTTTGATTAAGGAAGTTACAGAAGAAAATAAAAAAAAGATAAAAAAACTTTTAGATCTTGGTGTTAAAATAAAAAAGTATAATCTAAAAGGATTTACAATGGCTATCAAGGATAAAGAAGAGGTCATTGTAGAGATTTCTAACCTTGGTTCTCCATTATTTTTATATTCAAAAAATAAAGATTATGCAAATTCAATGGCAACATTTTTCTATTCTCTATGGGATAAAGCAGAAGAAATTAAGAGATAGATCCATAAATTTTATAAATCTCCTTATATTTTAACTTATTGGGTGAATCAAATTGGGTTGTGAGATGTGTGGTAAAGATACAAATTTATTCTTAGCTAGTGTTGAAGGATGTGAATTAAAGGTTTGTAAGGTTTGTGCTAAACATGGTAAGATTCTAAGATCAGTTAGACCCAATACTCAGAAGAAGAATGATAAACCAAGAAATGTTAAGTTTGAGATAAAACCTAAAAAAGAAAGAATTCTAGTGTTTATACCTGAATTTTCTAAGTTAATAAAAGAAAAAAGAGAGAAAATGGGTTTAAAGCAGAAAGAACTTGCTAAAATGCTTGCAGAGAAAGAGTCAGTTATTCATAAATTAGAATCTGGAAATATTGAACCAAGTTTAAATTTAGCAAGAAAATTAGAGAGACAACTTAGAATTAAAATCATTGAACAACATGAACTAGGAAAAGAAGATAATCACAAGTATAAATCAAAAAGGACAGTATTAACAATAGGTGATTTGATTTCTGTTAAAAAGAAGTGAATTTTATTGAAAAAAAAGAAAAATTTATATTAATTATTTAATAGAATAACTATAGATAGAAATGGTTAGAAGTAAAAAGCAAGCTGAAATTATAATTAAAAGATCAATGAATGAATTAGGTATTAAAAGTAATCTAAAAACAGATCCCAAAATTGTTAAAAATATACTAAATGAGATGAAATTGGATGATTTAAAGACAACATCCCTTCCTATGAAAAGATTTTTTTCTGAAATATTAATTAAACCGAAAACACTAAAACCTATGTTAAATAGTATAAAACAAGGAATAGTGAATAAACATCCTGCAGTAGTTGAGTTTTTAGAATTGGCACTTAAAAAAAAATGGTTAAAAAAATCCAAAAATGTTCAAAGATCATTACATGTAGCATATATATTAGATGAATTAACTGTTAATATGAGTAATAACCATAATTTCTTTATTGAAGTACAAAACCATTACAAAGAAAAAGAAAGAAAATTAGGATTAGATACATTACATACATTTAAAACATTTTTACATGCATTAAAGATCTCTCCTGATTTATTTAAGATTGCTAAAGCATTCTCACTTGACCCGTTAATGATTTATTTTCGAATACAGAAAGGATTACCTAATTCTAAGATAAATAAAAAAGAACTAAAAAAATTATATAATAATAAAGAAATAAATTATATTGAATATAAATTATTATCACCAATACATAAGAATGAACATGAACATATTACTGAATTAGTTAGAATTAATATTTATGAAGCAGGAATAACTGAGTTTCATAATGGATTTGAGAAAAATGCTCTCTGTGCTTATGAATTATCAGAAAATCTTAAGAAAAACACACCTAAAGTAAGATTTAAGAAGAAGAAAAGTAACTTGTATCCAATTATTGATGTTAGTCAAGATTGGGTTAGTCTCTATTTAACATGGAATATGGCATTTATACTTGGAAACCTTAATGATTTAGATATGATTTTTTCTAAGCTTATGATACCTTCTATTATTAATTCTAAAAAAGAAGAGTTTTTAGGTGCTAGAATTACTTCATTATGGTTATCAATAAACCATAGCATATTTAGAGCAAAAGAAAGAAAGGAAATAATTGGACCAGAGAATAAAATTGAGATGGCTAAAGCATGGTCTAAAATCAATGAGAGATATGCTTTTAATCTATCAAAGAGAGAAATACATGAAAACTCTGAAATATTAAGAAGAAACTTTGATAAATTCTTTTATCATCCTTATAGTAACTTATCTAAATTAGTAAAAGCATTCTTGTTTTAATCTACCTTTTCATTTCATAATAAACTGCAGATCCGACCAATACAACAACTGCCCAAATACTGTAGAAGAATAGTTTTATTTTAATTAAGTTATCATTTGTTCTAATATTGTTTCTAAAGTCACCTAATGAACTAAATGCATGACCAACAGAATCTGTAACATCACTTGCTGAGTTTGTTACTTCAGCTGCAACAAAGCCTTGAATATTTGGAAGTTCATTCTTTGTAAAATCTATAGATAGAAATAATGTAAGTGAAAATACTACAATCATTAACATAACAAATGTTAATTTTTTATGGGATTCTTTTCTTTTGTGTTTTTTCCCACTGTACTTCTTTATTAGTTGTTCTAAGTCCTCTTTTTTATTCATTATGAGATATATCTGATATTACTTATATTTAAGTCTTTTTATAATGTAATTTACTTAATTATTTATTACTCCTTTTGAATGAAAAAGAAAGTTTAATAATATACTATATTAAAATATGTAGATAATGGTAGATTTTAGTCTATTGAATAAGTTTGATGGGAAAAAAGGGGGAAAAGATGAGAAGAAATCTAGTAAGCCTATTTCTCAACCTAAACAAACACAAGTAGTTCAAAAGCAAGCAAATATACAGAAACCTGTTGTTCAACAAAAACCTGTCCAGAATAAAGTAAATAAGGGACAAGCAGTAAAAACCCCACTTATTAATTTTAAAAATGTATATAAAAAACTAGATAAAAAATTAATTCTCAAAAATATTAATATTCAAATATATCCAGGAGAGATATTTGGTGTTATTGGAGTTAGTGGTGCTGGAAAAACTACATTACTTAGATGTATGATTGGATTCTATAAAATAAACCAAGGAATGATTCAATTTCAAGACAAAGATATATCTAATGAAGAATTAAAGATAAGAAGAATATTTGGTTTTGCTACACAAGATAATTGTTTTTATGAAAAATTAACTGTTTGGGAAAACCTAATGTATTTTGGGAAATTATATAGTATTTCAAAAAAGACAAGAGAAATTACTGCAAAGAATCTTCTTAGACTTGTTGAGTTAGAAGGTATTGAGAAATTAAAAGCTAGTAGTTTGTCTGGTGGTATGAAAAGAAGATTAGATTTAGCATGTAGTTTAATGCATGGACCAAAAATATTAATTCTTGATGAACCAGGAGCAGGTCTTGATCCTTCATTAAGGAGACACATGTGGGAATTAATTGCTAAAATAAACAAATCAGGAACAACAATTGTTTTATCAAGTCATCTGTTGAGTGAAATTGAACATTTATGTACACGTGTAGGAATTATTAACAAAGGAGAAATGTTAAAGATTGGAACACCTGATTTTCTAAAAGGATTATATTCAAAAGATGCAGAGATTCATCTTGAAACTTTTCCTGGGAAATATGATGTGATTGCATCCAATCTAAAGAATATGAATTTACCTATAAATTATATTTCTAACCATGGACATAAAATGGTAATATATACACCAAGAGCAGAACAGGTTATGCATGCAACATTACACTTACTTGAACAAATGAATGAAAGATTACTTGATGTTGACGTCGACAAACCGACATTAAGTGAGGTGTTTGAAGCACTAACTGAGAAGCAAAGGATAAAAGGACTTGATGAGGACAAATTAAGCGAATATATTAAAGCATCTTTGGCAAAAGGATATAAAAAAGATCAGATTAGAGAAATATTATTAAAACAAAAATGGCCAGAAGAAATAATTAATAGTGCAATGATTAAATTATCATAGGAATTAAAATGGGAAATATAACTGCAATGATTGAGATGGTATTGAAGAATTTCAAGCTTTTGATTAGATCTAAGACTTCAGCATTAATCATTTTAGTTGGACCTTTATTTATAATCTTTTTAATTGGAACTGCATTTAATACAACAGGGTTACACAATGTTAGAATTGGTGTTTTTGCAAATACATACACTGACCTAAGTGAAGATTTAATTGAAGATCTAAGAGATAATGAATTTATTGTTGAAAAAACTGCTTCAGAAGATGATTGTATTGAGATGGTTAAAAATGGTGGAACACAATTATGTATTGTGTTACCTGATGATTTAGAAGACACTGAATCAACGCGTGAGATGTTTTTCCATGTTGATTATTCAAGAATTAACCTAGTATTCACAATTTTAAATGTAATTAATAAAGAAGTAGAAGATATTTCATCAGATTTAAGTATAGAATATACAACATTATTATTAGAAAAGATTAATGAAACTAGTTATGAAATAAAAAGTAAAGGTGTAATGCTAGGAGATTTAACAGATAATGCCCATGAAATGAAAAATAAAGTTACAGAAATACAAACTGATATGGATAGTATAGTTATTGACTCTTCTGAATTTGGGTTAGATAGCATGGAAGATTATATTGCAGAAAGCCAAGCACAACTTGAAGAGTTTTCATCAATGGGAACTGATGCAATAGATGAAGGATTATCAATGCTTAGTACTGTTGAAACATATATTGATGATTTTGAAAACATGTTAAGTGAACAGCTTACTAGTTTAGAAGGTTATAAAGATGAAGTTGATACATATGCAGGTGTTGTTTGTTTATTAGATTTCAGTGGATATGAAGAATATCTTGATGATCTTGATCCATGCACTGAAATAACTTCTATTCAAACTGCACTAGATTCTGCAGTAACAGATGCTGCATCAGTTGGTGATAGTTTTGATGATATTAAAACAGAGATCGATAGTGTTAGAGATACATTAGAATCAACACAAACAGACCAAGAATCAATGACATCAAATGCTTCATCTGGTCTTGATTCAATGACAACACAATTAGAAACCACTAATGCAAAGATTGATGAGTTGAAGAGTACAAAAGAAGGAATATCAACAGAAATTCAAGAGATATATACAACATTAGATGATAATATTGGAACACTTGAAGAGATTCAAGCAAGTATAAATGATCTTGGAACAAGTTTAGAAGAAGTTGAAGTAAATCAAGCAGAAAAAATAGTTAATCCTATTTTAACAAGAATAAAACCAATAATTGAAGAGAAATCTTATTTAGACTATACACTTCCTGCATTATTAGTTTTAGTAATAATGTCAATGAGTATTCTTTTATCATCTACAATAGTTTTAACTGAAAAACATTCAAGAGCATATTTTAGGAATTATATCACACCAATCAAAGATTACATATTCTTGTTAAGTATTTATATAACAAATTTAATTGTTGTATTAATACAATCAATGATTTTAATAGTAATTGCACAGTTTGTCTTTGGTGTTGATATATTTAGTAATTTACCTTCTATTTTATTGGCTATAACAATAATTTCATCGGTCTTTATTATAATAGGAATGATAATTGGATATATTTTTGTTTCAGAAGAAACATCAACATTAGCTGCGATCTCAATGATAAGTGTATTCTTATTATTTTCATCGTTTTTGATTCCTATTGAGAGTTTGTCTGAGACAGTTGGAATGATTGCTGCATATAATCCATTTGTATTAGCTGAAACTGTTCTGAGATATCTTATAATATTCCAAAGAGATATTACATCAGGAGGAATAAGTCTTTTAATATTATGTGTTTATGTGGTTATTGGTGGAATCTTGCTTTACTTAAGTGAAAAACTAGATAAGAAAAGATTGAAAGGATAGAAATTTTATAAATCCCAACTCATTTCTTTATATAAGAGGAGCATAATGTATATGTCTGGAATAGGGATATTAGTATTAAAAATAATTATTAGTAATGTAAATGCCGCAGATAATTCAACCCAGTGTGAACAATATACTGAAGAAGATATATTACAAATCTTAGATCAAAAAGCAGAAGAATATAATATTCCTCCTTGGTTTCTTAAAGGTGTTGCTCATCGTGAATCATCATTAAACAATTGTTTAATTAATATGGATGATGGAATTGAAATGATAGGAGAAGGTGAAGAAAACTGGAATACTAGAAGAGATAATTGTGCATTTACAACAGATGATTATCCTCATGGTACAGGATTATATCAATTAACTGGATGGCATTATCAGGGTTCTCCTTATCCATTTTGTCTTGATAGACCAGATAATAATCACCATGATTATAGAGAAGCAATGAGAATAATTGGAGAAAATGGTCCTTTTGGTGAATGGATAAAAATGGATCAAGTTAGTAGACTTGATGACCCTTTTGATCCAGTACAAAGTGTTGACAGATTTATTACCGGTTATGCTCTTCCATTATATTATTATTTTAGAATACAACCATTCCTAGAAGACATTACTCCATTAGAAGAGAATAACCTATTTCTTTTGTTAAATAATAATGAAACAAATGAATTATGGAGAAGGGTTGCATTTCATTGGAATAAAGGATTATTTGTTGAATATGATCCAAATAATAAAGATTATCTTGAATTATACGATGAACATGTAGAGATGTATAGAAAGTAAGACATATAAAAGTGAAAAGATTATAATAAATCAAGCAGTTCTTCTATAAACACCAATGTAATCTAAACTATGAATTATTCTTCTTATGTCTTCAACTTCTTCTCTGAATTCAGGAATTTCATCTAACCATACAACTTCTCCTTCATGGATAACTCTATTTCTTACAGCAGGTCTTGCTGGTTTTAATCTTGCAACAACAACATTTCCATCTTGTGTTTCTAGTCCTTGTTTTATTTCCTCTAATTTGGATAGATCATATTCTCTATCTACTTCTTTAAATGGACTGCCACCAATAGAAAAAAAGTCAAGATAATCTCTTTCACCAAAAGTCTGATGAAACCATACTCCAAATTGTATATCTCCCCAAGAAAGTAAATCATCTAATTCAATATGATGTCCATTAAGTCTTCTTTGTAAAAAAGCTTCTTTTGCTCTGTTCTCATGAAATTGATAAACATTTGCATACATTAATGCTCTAAATTTTACTAATTTTAATAATAATTGTGGATCATCAAACGCCAATTCTCCGTCGACAAATCTTAGATTATTATATTGATCAAAGATTCCTTGAGTATCAACTAGTTGTTGTATTTCATCCATTCTTCCTTCAACTAATTTTGATTGATCAATTGCAAGATATGATAAATTATCAACATCAATTCCTCGTCGAGAATTAATTAATGTTCCTATTAATCCATGTCCTTGTACAGCAGCAACAACTTCATCAATAGCTACACCAAATCCTTGAAGAGTTTCTTGGAGATAATGAGATCTTTCTAATACATATCTGACAAAATCTTCTTCTTCATATTTTCCTGGTTCTAATAACTTTCCTTGATCAGAATAAGGCATCATTGCAATATCATGAAGCATTCCTGCAGCAATTCCTACCCTCCTTTGATGTTCATCAAATCCATTTGCAGTTAATACTAAATCTGCCATCATTCCTGTAACCATAGAATGTAATGCTCGAGTTTGATCTTGGAATGTATTAGATCTTGTTGTTGTGATAGTCCCTAGTTGTCTAATACTTTCTAATCTTCTAAATTCTCTTGCATGAGAAAGTTCAAGATAAGGACTTCCTTCTGTTGGCATATATCTAAAATTAGTGTTTTTAAAGAGATAAAAAGGACCATCATATCTATTAAAATCAACCTCTGGTGGAATATACAATAGATCAGGTGTGGCACTTTCTGCTAGTCTATAAACTCCCCCATTCATAAAATAAAGAAATGAAGTGTAATTTAAATAGGTTTACTTCAATATTCCAAAACCAATTAATCTAAATCTGTTCTTGATTCTTCTTGAGATTGTAACTCTTGCACCTATATCACAACAAACAGGTATCTTTAGATTACATTTAACAGTGTTCTTTGAAAGATCTGTAACAAAACCCACTGTAGCTGCTGAGTTAACATTCAACATAAGAACTTCTTTTAATTTAATAAGTTCAACAGTAAGATCTTCCTTACTTCCAACAACTCTATCAAGAAGATTAACTTCTAATTCAAGATCATATCTAGTATCAGGTAATTTCCCAGGAATACCCACAACTGCACCAGTAAATGTATCTGATTTAACAATTGATGGATCAAGTAAAGTCATAACTGCAATTGAGCCACCAGGAATAACTTCTTTAATAGGTTTACCACCAGTGACAATCGAAACAATCTTTGTCTTGATTGGTTTGTATATTCTTTTGTTTTGTTCTTCAACAGGATAACCCGGTCTAATCTCAATTTCTTCATCAAGTTTTAATTTTCCTTGAATTAAACTTCCACCTAGAATTCCTCCTTTTAAATCCTTAATTTCACATCCTGGTTTATTAATATCAAAACTTCTTGCAACATACATCATTGGATCTAAGTCTGGATTTCTTTTAGGTGTAGGAATAATTTCTTGGATTGCTTGAATTAAAGCATCAATATTTATTCCATGCATTGCTGAGACTGGAATAATTGGTGCATTTTCATAAGGAGTTCCCTTTAGAAAATCTTTGATTTGTTTAAAATTCTTTAATGTTCTTTCATTATCAACCAAATCCATCTTATTTTGTACAACAACAAGATTCTTTATACCCATTATATTCAATGCTTGTAAATGTTCTCTAGTTTGAGGTTGTGGACAAGTTTCATTTGCAGAAACTAATAATATTGCACCATCAATAATTGTTGCACCAGCTAACATTGTTGCCATCAGACTTTCGTGTCCTGGCGCATCAACAAAACTTACTTTTCTTAAAAATTCAGTTCCACCCTTACATTTAGGACATTTATCTTTTACAGTGTAACAATCAGGCTCTGGACATTTTTTACATTTTCTAAAAACAGTATCAGCATAACCCAATCTAATTGTGATTCCTCTCTTCATTTCTTCAGAATGAGTATCTGTCCATTTTCCACTTAATCTTTCAGTTAATGTTGTTTTACCATGATCAACATGTCCAAATAAACCAATATTTAATTCTGGTTGTTGAACTTCTTGTTTTTTAGTGGTTTTCTTAGTTGTTGTTTTTTTAGTAGTCTTTGATTTGGTTGTTTTTTTAGTCTTTGGTTTAGTAGTCTTTGCCTTAGTTGTAGTTTTCTTTTTAGTAGTAGCCTTTGGTTTAGCTGTTTTCTTCTTAGTTGCCTTTGTTTCAGTTTTCTTTTTTGGCATTTTATTCCTTTTTATTTTCTTCTTTCGGTGTTTCTTGTTTCTTTTCTTCTACCTTAGGTGCTTCCTTTACTTCTGGCTTTGCTTCAGCCTTAGGTGCTTCTTTAGGAGCTTCTTGTTTCTTTTCTTCTGTTTTTTGTTCAGGCTTTGCTTCTTCAAATAATGATTTTGAACCTGCTTTTAGAATCTTTAAATTAATCTGTGAAATATCTGCATGGATTGTGTTTCCACAAACAGTTTTTCTAATCCTTGTACCAGGGTACTTTTGGAAAACTTTATTCTTTCTTCTTTTCTTTTTAATTGGCTTTAATCCTGTTCCCTTAACTGCAAGAATTCTTTTTCTGATTGGTCCAGAAATATCTTTTCTCATAGGAAATCCAGTATTATCTGATCCACCAGTTATTTCAAATTCATAACCAGTTAAATCTAATGTTTCTCCTTTGATCTTATCGCCTATTTTTAGACCGACTAATCTATCAGCATTAGCATCTTTAACATCTTGTTGTGTACTTTTCCCTGTTTTAGGGTCAGAAATTACTAATTTAAATTCAACCATTTTAATCACTCCCCGAGGCCACATTTCCTGCTTGAAAATTACTCAAATAGAGCGCCTCAGCTTAATTATATATATGAAATAGAGAGGTGTTTATAAAGGTTGCTAATGGATTTTGTTATTATTTTAGTTTATTTATAAATGATACCGATTTTATTGACATTATTAGACATTTATTATGTAAAATATACAACAAAGCTTATATACTATTATTCTAATAAATTCCTTATGAAATTAAAAATAGTATTAGGTATTGTTCTAATTGTGTTATTATTAATGACAACTGCATGTAAAGATGATGATGAATTAATAGATAAAGATTTAGTTGAAAAACCAGATAAAAAAGTACAAGATAAAGAACAACAAAGTAAAGAAACAATATTAGAAAAGGTTGAGATAACTGAAGAAGCTAAAAAAATAAGAAATAGTTTATTTGTTGAGAATGACATTTATGAACCTAGTGAAACAAATAATGATGTTTCTCTTTCATTAGAAGCTATCTATAATGTAAATGACTTTCTTGGTTTTCCAGAAGGTAATGTTATGAAAATACATGATGTTTGTTTTGACAATTCTTTAGAAAGAGCTTATGCTGTTGGTATTATGAGTACAGATGTTGCTGTTATTGAAGATGATAAAGTAATTGAATATTTTGATCCAGAATTAGAATCAGGTTATGGACTAAAATATATTAATTGTGAAGATGGAAACTTATTTGTTACTAATGAAAATAATATTATAAAAATGAATGGAGAAACAGGTGAAATAATTGAATCAATTGAATTTGAAGAGACAATCTTTGTACAATCAATGTCAATACATGAAAATTATTTAACTGTTCCAATTCCTGACCTTAATCAAGTTTTTATTTATGAAATTTCTTCTATGGAAAAAATAGCTGAACTTGATGTTAGTAAAACACCAATTCTATTTACAGAAAATGGAGATATAATCACAGCAGAATTTAATAATGATGGTTACGATGTAAAATATTATGATGATGATTTAAAAGTAACTTCTTCATTAACATTATCAATACCTTCTGTATTAGGACATTTAATTGATGTTTATAATGAATTGTGGTTTATTGATACTGTAAGGGAAAGATTACTTATTTATGATTTAGATAATCCTAATGAAAATCCTATTGCTATTGAAGATATTGTTCCTGAACCAGTACGTATTGTAAGTGGTGTAGATTATGTTGTAGTTAATACAGACAATGGTTATGATGATGGAACTACAGGAGGTTTTCTAGGTGGTGTTTCAATCATTGATGCAGAAACAAAAGAAGTTTTACATAATATTGCAATACCATCAAAACATTCAAACATGGAAATTGATGAAAATAATAAAATGCTTTATTTATCTAATAATGATGGTGGTTCTATCTCAAGAATTGATTTAGAAACAGGAGAATATTATACAATTAATATTGGAAATGCTGCTGAAGGAGGAGTTGTTTTAGATGATGGAACTGTTTATGTTAGAAATAGATTAGGTGGTAGCACACTTATGCATATTAATTTTGAAAACAATGAATTATTATCAGAGATTGAAACAAATGATTGGCCAGTTGGTATTGCTTATGATTCTGAATTAGATAAAGTATTTACATTTGATTTTTTAGACTCATCAATTTCTGTAATTGATAATGATGAAATCATTGAACATTATGATTTAATGATTCCAGATGGAAACACAGATGGAATAGGAGATATGGCTTATGACTTAACAAGACATGTTATTTATTCAGCATTGCCTGAACAAAATAGAGTTGTTGCTCTTGATGTTGATTCTGGACTAGTTTTATATGATATTTTTGTTGAAGATTATGGAATGGAATATGAAGAATTGTCTGGAGCAGGTACATTAACTATTGGTGTTTATGAGCCTACTGCAAAACTATTAGTTTATGCTCAAAAGCCAGAAAAACTTTATGTTTATGATGGATTAAATGACTTTGAATTATATGAAGCAGTAGATGTTCCACTTGGTTCAGACATAAGAAATTATCCATACTCATTATATGTTGATAATCACAATGATAGAATTTACATGGGCAATACAATTATTGATGCAATAACATTTGAAACAATGGGTAGTTTAAGTTATGGAGATTCTGTTGTTGCTGTTGATAACATAATGTTAACTGCTTCAGAAGATAAGAAAAATCAAGAAACATTATACGCATTATCTTTAGAAGGAGAGTTATTAGATGAAATAGAGATGGACAAGGACCAGTATGTAAATGCTAGATTTGCTTATTCTGATGGAAAGTTATATGCATTTTACTTAGTTTCTGGAGAAATATGGTTTTTTGAAACTTAGGTTTTCTCGACAATAAGCTAAACAAGTTTTATATCTTTCTGTTTGATCTGGATTTAGTAATTGTTGATCTGTTTCAGAACAATATCTTAAACAAGATAAAAATGTTGTAAATTCATGTGGTTCTAGTTTTATTCTTCTAGGAATTTTGAAGTGTCTTACACCCATCTGTAATAATCTTATAACATCATTAGGTCTTTGAATTAATTTTCCATCTTCAAAACATTTTAAAGATTCATCGGGTAACATACTTGGAACACCATCATAATCGGGAGATTCTATAACAACTCGTTCACCCGCGATATGAGATCTATCTTCTACTTCTTCTGCAAGTTCTAATTCAACACCAACATAATCATTATAACAACGAAAAGTATCAGCCTTTGGGCAAGCTAGATTTAACAATGCAAGCATTTTTTCTGCGTGTTGAGAAAATCTTTGTAAAAAATCATAAGTGGTGTGTTGGTTCAATGGAACAACAAAATCATAATCTCTAAATAACCTATCATATGTTTCTATTTCTCCATTATTTACTGGATCAAGATGTTGTATACAAGAACTTACAATTTTTAGATGATGAAATCTTTTTCTTATTTCTCTTCTTAGATAATCTTTTGTAACAACAACCAAGTTATCTACTTCAAAATATTGTGCGTTATCATCTAATCTTGTTAATGTTTTTAATTCTTCATAATCTAATTTTTCATCACTAGCAAAAGTTAATCCACCATTTAATGCAATCCCTACAGGTATACCTTTTCTATTAAGAAGATCAAACCAAGAAGCTAATGTTTTGTAGTCTACACCTGTAAGCCTCCCTCCACCATGCCTTGATAATAATCCAAAATAAGTAATTACATCTAAATCAAAGCCAGTAAGTGCTCTAACCTTATTTCTTAGATTACTTAAGTTCATTAAAGGTAGACCAATATCAATATCATCAAAAGATTCAATTGCTGCTTCAAGTGTTATTGTTGGCATTTATTAAGGTAATTGTAGTTTATTTATAAAGGTGTTTTAATAATATTTATATATAAATATCTAAACCTCACTAAATAGAGGTAACAATGGTAGTAGCATTTGATGGTAGGGGAGATAGTGTAGGATTAGAAGGATTAATAGATAGAGTAAGGCAAAGTAAGACTATTTCTGATGACATGTATGATATTGCTTTAGAAGAAGAAGGTACAGTTGTTTGTTATAAAGATGTTGCAAGGGTTGATTCTCCTTTAGTAAGAGATAGAGCGGAAATTTCTTCAGGAACAGCATCAACAAAACTATATAGAGCCATTTTAAATTTAAATCTAATTTTTTATCAAGAAAAAGCTCATGCAAGAATGAAAAGAGTAGCTCTTGTACCAGAAGAACATGCTAGTACAATTCACTCTAGATTTTCATTAAGTAGTTCAGATCTTGAAGAAGTAAGGTTTGTTAGATTAGAACAAGAATTCTTAGAAAGATATGTAAGTAACCATGGCGTTGAATTACCAAGGAAATTACCAAGGTTATTATCAAGAACGTCTCATTCTGTTTTTGGTGAAATGTGTTTACAGGATGAATTAGATACTGTATTAGGTATAAAAAGTATTTATGATATTCAAAGAGGATCTTCTGAATTTGTTCATGTTGTTAGAGATGTTGCAAAGGTTGATACATCTTTACTTAAAGAACGATTAAGTGTTAGATTCGCCCCGTCTTCTTATAAAAGAATACTTAGTAAAGCTAGAAAAAAAGGATTTGCTTGTTATGCTTCTTATTCTCAGTGTTCCCAATCTTCTATGGGGAAAAGAAAAAGAACTACTGTACTTGTTCCAGAAAGGAGTGAAAAATTATTACATCAAAATCTAGAATTAGAAGATAAAGATTATTCTGATTTCGAAGTAATACATAGGAGCGATGTAATTAGGTATGCAGAATCTCATGGAATATCTGGTCCTAATTTAGATGATCTTGTTTCAACTATCTTTCCTGGTCTTGGTGAGGTATATTTTCGTGAAGATATTGATAGAGAATTAGGATTAGTAGAAGAAGATAAACCAGAATATGTAATAGAAGAAGTTGATGGGTATCCTGTGTTAAGAGATGTTGCACTTATTGATCTTAATAACCTAGCAGAATATTCAGGAATTAGTACAGTTAATGCATTATTATGGATAAATAAAAACAAAGAAGGATTAGTTAGTTTTTCTAGATGGATTACTGGTGAGAATAGAACTATAGGATTACATAGAGGAACTAGAAGAAATACAACTATTGTTCCAAGAAGTCGAGCTGGAAAAATAATACCTTGGTTTACAATTCCAGAAGCAGCTTACTCTGATCATGTTTTAGTTGAAGCTGAGAATTCTGTTATTGAAGCATATAAAAGAGAACATGGTGTTGTAGGAGTAAATGAAATAGACTTAGATCCCATCACAATTAATGGGGAAAATTATTTTATCAAACATGATCTTGATTTTAAACTTGGGATTAGAAAAGAAACTGTACCCTACGAAATGAATAAAGTGGATGGAAAATGCTTAATTAGTGGTGTTACTGTCATTGATATAAACCAATTATGTTCTTATATTCAAAGAGAAACAGGGAAAAAACCAAATTATAATTCTCTAAATGCAACAATGAGGAGAGCAATAAAAAGAGGATTTATGTATTTTCGTTCTCCTGGACTTAAATTAAATCTTATTGTTCCAAAAGGTCATGAAGAAGATGTTCATAAACATTTCAAACCAAGACCTTTTGATTATGTTACTGTTGGGGTTACTGATAGGCATGATGAACCATTACTTGAATTACATCATCCTGAATTAGAAGGATTAAGATATGCTGGTGTTGTTGATAGTCCTTCTTTAACACAAGATTCTAGCTTTGATTTACAAGCATTAGAAGGCAAAGTCCAAGAAACATTTGCAAGATGTAGTAGTGTAGAAACATTAAGATATTCATCAACAAGACAAGAACAATATGACTTAGGACATATTATTGCTGCAGACACAACATTTCCAATGTTAATTGCAGGAGGATTACAACATGTTGCTGAGAGATATTTAAATGAGCTTTATTTTAATGTAAAAGAAGGAAAATGCATTTGGCCTTTAGCAGATAATGTTGTTGATAAAGATGCAAATCAATTAGCAGAAGAACAAAGAAGAATAGAACAGTTTACAGAATTATGTGAAACATATATTGCAGATCCTTCTGAAGAAAATTTATTTGAAATTTTTAACAAAATTCCAAGACTAAGAAGAGCATATGTTGCTGTTGTTGGAGAATCTCTAAATAATCCAAGTGAATTTAGGCAATTAAGAAATGAGTTAGATAGAAGAATAACTAATTATAAATCACCAAAAGAAAATACAAGAGCTCTACAAGCACAAGGAAGACCTGTATTATTTGATAGAAGATTTGGAGATGTATTTGGAAAAGAAAAAGTAGAATTATTAAAATCAAGATATCAAAGAGTACAAGAATTATCAAAAACAGCAAAATCTATTTTTATTGATAAACTATTTAATTATATTTCTGCAAAAGCAAGAAATTATACTTTCCCTGTTATGCCATATAATGAAGCTGTCCAAGCATGTCGTATTGGTGTATGGAATGCTTTAGGGAATTATGATCCACTTTTTGGATTTATATTTATTTCATATGCAGATAAAGTTGTTAAAACTAGAGCACTTCGAACATTAGAGAGTAATATTGGAATCCCACTAGGATCACAAGGATTAAAAGTATATTGTGCATTAAGAGATGTTGCAAATGACTATAGAAAAACTTATGGGGGAAAAATTCCTTATGCAAAATTATGTTTAGAAGTTGCTAGAACAACTAGAAAAGATGTTGCTTATGTTGATTATATTGGAAAAAAAGGTCAGGTAAGAAAAAACACAATACCACTTGATTCCCATTCATATGAAGATGGTAATGGTTTAAATCATGAAAAAGTTGGAGAAAATGGGCCATTAGACCAGGATTTAGCTTGTATAATTTATGATGCAGAATATTATTTTGAAGGATTAACTGGAGTTCTTACACCAACTGAATTAAAAGTATTTGGGAAAAAATTAGGTTTTAATGGATATGCTCCTGCTAGAACACTTACAGAGATTGGAAGAGGAATGGGAAGAACAAGAGAAAGAGCAAGACAAATATTTGCACAAGCAGTTACAAAAGTAGCTGGACATTTTGGTTATGCTCCTGAAGAAGTTCCTGCGTTTAGGGAGAGATTGGGTGTATAGAGATGGCAGCAGAAGATGGAACAGCAGGTATATCAAGTAGACATCTCTTAGAAGCATCAATAAAAAGTGATTTAGCTAGTATTGTTGATGATATGTATGATATTGCTTTAGAAGAAGAAGGAACTGTTGTTTGTTATAAAGATGTTGCAACATTAGATTCTAGATTAGTCCAGAAGAAAGTTGGGTATGTAAGACATACTGCTGCTTCAGAATTATTAAAGAATAGACAAAAAAAGTATAATCTACTAGAATATACACATAGATTGGGTTCTACTAGTCGTCGTAGGAGTGTTTTTTTAATTCCAAGAAATAAAGAACATTTAATTCATAAAAAATTAAGATTAAATGATCAAGAGTACACAGATGTAAGATTTGTTCGTTTAGATTCTAGATTTATAGAAGAATATGCCAGAAGGCACAATGTTTCTTTACCTGATTCAATACCTGAACTAGTTTCAAGAATATCACATCCAATTTTTGGTGAAATTTGTTTAAAAGAGGAATTAGATACAGTATTAGGTTTAGTAAGTAGGATTTCTTATAATATTGAAAAATCTTCTAAATCTGTTTTTGTAGTTGAAGATGCAGTTATAGTAAATAGTAAAAATTTAGCTGAGATGATGCATTATGATAATGGATATAAACCAACAAGAGAATCAGTAAAATTGAGTTTAGCATATGCAAAGAAAAAAGGTTTTATGTTTTTTAGGGGTGCAAGAAAGAGTTTACATCTTATTGTACAGAGAGGACAAGAAAAATTATTTCATAGAAACTTTAGACCAGATCCTTCTTGTTATGGACCTGTTTTAGTTGCTGAATCTAGCTCAGGAGAATTACCTGAAATCCATCATGCCGATTATCAAGGATTAAGATATGCTGGCGCTAGAATGAATGAATCATTACAATATTCTTCTATTGATTTACATGAATTAGAACAAAGAGTTCAAAGAACATTTACAGAATGTAGAACATACGGTGATCTTGAATCAACAAAGAAACCCATAGGAGAGAGGAAAGAACATCAATTTTCTTTAGCCCACATAATTTCTGCTGATACAACATTTCCAATACTAGTTACAGGAGAACTAAGAAGTACTGCAGAAAAGTATTTACTTAGAATATATAACAATATAAAAGTTGGAAAATGTATTTGGCCATTAGCTAATAATGTTGTTGATAAAGATGCAAAACAATTAGCAGAAGAGAAAGGAAGAATTGATAGATTTGTTGAAAGCTATGAAGCTCATCTAATATCTCCTTCTGAAGAAAGTCTTATTGATATTTTTGATAAAATTCCAAGATTAAGAAGAGGGTATGTTGCTGTAGTTGCACAATCTTTAGGAGAAATTACAGGAAAATATCAAGAACCAAAATGGAGAACAATGGCTGGAGAATTAGATAAAAGAATAGGTCATATAGAAAACAAAGGAGGAAATACAAAAGAATTACAAGCACAAGGTAGACCTGTATTATTAAGTGATATAACTAATAAAGGAAAAGAAAGTGCATTATTACTACAAAGATATCAAAGAGTACAAGAATTATCATTACAGGCTAGAAATATATTAACAGAAGGACATGTTACTTACTTAAGAAGACAAGCAAGATTTTATCAAACTCTTTGTTTACCTGAAGAAGAAGCACACCAAGCAGCATGGGAGGGAGTGTTACTTGCAGCAGGTAGATTTGATCCATCCAAAGGAAATCTTTTTGAAACATATGCAAAATGGTGGATAAAAAGAGAAGCAATAACAACATTAGAAAGAAATACAGGGGTTGTATTAGGTTCAGATGGAACACCAATATATACTTCATTAAGAAAAGTAGCAAGAGATTATGGACAAGAATTTCATGAAGAAATACCTTATGATAGATTAATTATTGAAGTTGCAGAAGCCACAGGGAAAACACCAGAATATGTTGAAAGTATTGCTTATAAGATAGGTATAAGAGGATCTACAGTAAGTTTAGATTCACCTATATATGCCGATGGTACAAATTTACATGAAAAAGTTGCTGATAGACTATTACAGGATAGAGTTACAAATAGAAGGGATGCAGATAAAGTAAAAGCAAGAACATTATATATTCTTGATAGAAGAGAAGGTTATGTACTAATGCAAAGGATAGGAATAGGTACAGAAGATGGAGAAGGAAGAACACTAGCTTCATTAGGGAAAGAACTTGGTTGTACTCACGAATGTGTGAGAAGAAGATATCAAGGAGAAGCACTAGTTAAAATAGGAGCTCATTATGGATTAGAAACTAATGAACTCAAAGCTGCACTTGGATTATAAAGTAATATTTATAAATCACCTTTTTCTCCCAATTATACTTAATCATAAGGAGGGATAGAATGATAAAACCATTAAAAGATAGAGTATTAATCAAACCAAAGCAAGAAGAGGAAAAGACTAAAGGTGGTATTTATATACCTGATTCTGCTAAAGAAAAAACACAAGAAGGAAAAGTAATAGCTATAGGAACTATTGAAAACAATCCTTTAAAAATAGGAGATAGAGTTCTTTTTGAATCATATGCAGGAACTGAAGTTAAGGTAAACAATGAAAAACATCTAATTATGGAATATAAAGATATTTTAGCAATTATTGAGGGGATATAAATGGCAAAGATGATAGTTTATAATGAAAAAGCAAGAGCTGCTTTATTAAAAGGAGTTAACAAATTAGCTGATACTGTTAAAATCACATTAGGACCAAAAGGAAGAAATGTTGTATTAGACAAAAGTTTTGGTTCACCAATAATAACTAATGATGGTGTTACAATTGCAAAAGAAATTGATTTAGAAGATAAGTTTGAAAACATGGGAGCACAATTAGTTAAAGAGGTTGCAACAAAAACACAAGATGTTGCAGGTGATGGAACTACAACAGGTTGTTTACTAGCACAAGGAATTATTAGAGAAGGTTTTAAGAATATTGTTGCAGGAGCAAATCCAATTGAAGTAAAAAAAGGAATTGATAAAGCAACTAAAAAAGTTGTTGAAATTATAAAGTCACAAAGTCAAGAAGTTAAAGCTAAAGAAAAGATTGCACAAGTAGCAACTATCTCAGCAAATAACGACGAGGAAGTTGGCAACTTAATTGCAAATGCAATGGAAAAAGTTGGACATGATGGAGTAATCACAGTTGAAGAAGCAAAGTCAATGGAAACAAATTTAGATGTTGTTGAAGGAATGCAATTCGAGAGAGGATACTTATCACCATACATGGTAACAGATACAGAGAAGATGATTGCAGAACTAGAAAACGCATTTATTTTATTATGTGATAAAAAGATTACTGCAATGAAAGATCTTGTTCCTTTATTAGAAGCAGTATCACAACAAGGAAAGCCCTTGTTAATAGTTTGTGAAGACCTCGAAGGAGAAGCATTAGCAGCAATTGTATTAAATGTAATAAGAGGAGCATTAAAAGTTGTTGCAGTTAAAATTCCTGGATTTGGAGATGATAGTAAACTAATACTTGAAGATATTGCAGTTTTATCTGGAGCAAAAGTTATTAGTGAAGAAAAAGGAATGAAACTTGAAACAACAACAATTCAAGATTTAGGACAAGCAAAGAAGATTAATGTTGACAAAGAAAAAACAGTGATTGTTGAAGGTGCAGGAGATAAATTAAAAGTTCAGGAAAGAGTTAATATGATCAAAGCACAGATAAGTGCAACAGATTCAGAGTATGATAAAAAAGATCTACAAAATAGATTAGCTAAATTATCTGGTGGTGTTGCAGTTATTAATGTTGGAGCTGCAACAGAAACAGAGATGAAAGAAAAGAAGATGAGAGTTGACGATGCACTACATGCAACAAGAGCAGCAGTTGAAGAAGGTGTTGTTGCAGGTGGTGGAGTAACATTACTAAGAGCAATTAATCATTTAGAAACAATGGAAAATGGTTTAACAAATGATGAAAAAACAGGAGTTGCAATTGTAAAGAGAGCAATCGAAGATCCTGTTAGACAAATTGCACAAAATGCAGGCAAAGATGGTGCAGTGATTGTTGAAAGATTAAAGAGAGAACAAGGTAATGTTGGATATAATGCAAAAACAGACAAATATATGGATATGTTTGAGGCAGGTGTTATAGACCCAGCAAAAGTTACAAGAAGTGCATTACAGAATGCTGCATCAATAGCAGGTATGTTATTAACAACAGATGCATTAGTAACAGACAATCCTGAAGAGAAGAAAGAACCTTCAATGCCTCCAATGGGTGGAATGCCAGGTATGATGTAATTTATTTTTTATTTTATTTCTTATTAATCTTTATAAATGCACCTTTGTTTCTTTATTATATGGGGATAGATGGAAGAATTTATGAGGATTTTCGTCGTTATAAATTTACAACTGCAGATTCACTTCCAAAAGATCAGGATGAATTAGAAGCATTGGTTCAATATAGTGTTAGAAATATTCATCGATTTCCTGCTCAAGCAAGTGGATTATTAAGAAATGTTGAGCCTGAAATCTCTGGAAGACTTCTTACTACAGCTTTAAAAGATCCAAAAAGAATAGATTTAGTAAAAAGTATGTTTAATATTTATGGTCCAAGACCTGTTGTAGTTAACTTATTAGCTGGTGTTTTAGAATATGATGAATTAAGACCACATGCCTATGATATATTAGAAACATTTGGTCCTACCAACACTACAGTAAAAGCATTGGTAAGAGCAGTATCATCTTATCCTGGATGTAGAGAGCCTGCAGTTGAGTTAATGAAAATATATGGACCAAGCAGATTAACAATTAAATATTTAGTTGAACCATTATCAGATCCAAAAAGAAGAGCATCAGTTATTGAGGTTCTTGAATATTATAGCACAATTAATAAAAGATTAGTGCCTATTGTAGAACAATTAAAAAGAAATGGTGGCCCAGAACAACCAATAACTACTCTTTGTCAAATGTATAGGTTGAAAGTTCCTTTTTACTTAAGAAGAGAAAGATCAACAAACCATTTCCAACGCAGCAACAATGTTCCATAGTTGTGTTCTTGTGTATGGTTCCATGTTGTTATCGTCTATAACTTCATCTAGAAAATTTAATGCTTTATTTACTTTAATAGAAACTTCATCTTCATTACCTAAGGTATTAATGACATTACCAATCATTGTTTTAATATTTTTAGGAACAGTATTATCATCTTCAAGTTCTTTTAATGAATCTACAATATTATCAATCTTTTCTTGTTGTGACATCTTTATTTCCTCACTATTTCTTTTCCATTCCTTCCATAACTTCTGTTCTAAAATTAGATGCCTTTTCTTTTAATTTTTCTTCTTGTTTTTCAATGGTCTTAATTTTAATATCAACAACTTCTTTTTTTGACTCAAGATCTTTCATTAAATCTTCTTTTGGAGAAGCTACCATTATGTTTCCAACAATTTTATATGCTGTCTCTGTTTTTTTTAATTCTGTTAAAGCAGAATCTATTTCCATCTGCTGCATTTGTATTTGTTGTTTCTGTGCTAGAATTTGTTGTAAGTTTTGTTCAATCATTTGTAATTGATTAATTTTTTGTTTAATTTCTTCTTCAGACATTTTTATCAACCTTCTCATAAACTGTAATTAGTTTTGTTATACCATTAAGTGTTGCTCTCATTGCAGTTGAATCTTCACATTCAATGTTAAATTCAACATTATCTTTTTTTTGTAAGCAAACAATTTTACTTCTTTTTGTGTTAAGTTGTTTTATTTCAGGCTTTAGTGCCTTAAATAAATCTCCTTTGTCCTTTGCAATTAATGTTGCCGTTAATTTCATCTTGCCTTAACTTTTGTTGTAGTTGTTCTTGGCTTAAACAACATCTTTGATCCGCAATAAGGACATCTTATCTTTTTTCTCAGATAATCTTCTCCAACAGTCTTATTACAAAAAAAGCATTTATATTCTACCATTTTTATTCCTCATTAGATTCTTCTCGATCTAAGTCTTTTTCAAGATTCTTTGAATCTTGTAAATCTTCCTCTGGAAGTTCTTCATCAATATCCTCTTCTTCAACTACTTTTTTCTTATCTGCAACAGGTTTCTTTGTTCTCTTTTTGGATATTGTATATGCTTTTGCAGTAAACTTTGATTCACACTTTGTGCAATTCCAAATTCCTACAGCAATTCTTTTAATTCCACCTATTTTATGGCAATAAGGACATTTATGTTTCTTTTTCCTCTCCTTCTCAACCATTGCTACTTTATCTCTAATCTTTCTACCATATCTTGATCCAAATCTCTTTGCTGATCCAAATTTTTTTTCTGCAGCCATATTATACACCTTTTATATTCTTTAATCATCAAAATGGGGCTGCCCGGACATTCCCACCATTAGGGACCTAATAATGTTTTGAACCGGGGTCACCTGGTATTTTTCATTCTAGGTTTAAGCCTTTAAATGACCCAAACCAGAAAGGATAGACCAAACTACCCTACAGCCCCTTCTTTTATATATAATGCCGACTCGAAACTCGTCTGGCATTATAAGACTTTACTTTGTTAAGTATTTATATAAACTGTTTATTATATAAATACCTAACATTTAAGGTAAGATTCGGAACCTATTTTTAAAGTTATCGTAAAATTTAGTGTATATTCAAACTTATGGGAAAATCAGAAAGCTTTATAAATCTCCACTTAATTCTCAAACCATTATGGCAAAAGAAACAGTTGACGCATTAGTTGAAGGCGGAAAGGCTTCAGCAGCTCCACCATTAGGACCTGCGTTAGGACCTTTGGGAGTGAATATTGGACAAGTTGTAGCTGAAATCAATAAAAAAACAGCTGATTTTAAAGGAATGAAAGTTCCAGTCAAAGTTATTGTAGATACAGATTCTAAAGAATATGATATTACTGTTGGAACACCACCAGCTTCTGCTTTAATCAAAAAAGAAGCTAATATACAAAAAGGTGCCTCTAACCCAAGAACTGAAAAGGTTGCAGACCTTAAGATTGAACAAATAATTAAGATTTCTAATATGAAAAAAGATTCTTTGCTAGGTAAAGATAATGTTTCAAGAGTTAAAGAAATAATTGGTACATGCCAAGCAATGGGTGTCATGGTTGAAGGAAAAGCAGCTCATGATACAATTGATGATATTAATAAAGGTCAGTTTAAAGAAAAGATTGAATCTGGTAAAACAGAATTAACAGCTGATGAATTAAAAACATTGGAAGAAGAAAAGAAGAAACTGCAAGCAGAAATGGAAAGTATGAGAAAAGACTATGAAACAAAAGCAAATAGTATCTTAAAATCCATGGAAGGAAAATCTAACAAAGACATTAGAGCAAAATTAAATGAAGCAAAGATTCCAATGCCAATTATCAATGAACTTGCACCTGAAGAAAAGAAAGAAGATGCAGCAGCTAAGAAGTAATTATTTTATCTTCTTAATTTTTATATTTTTATTCTCAACCAAATTAAAAATTCTATTCCTGGATTCAGCATTACCTAAACCTTTCCAGTCGAGAACAATTAATTCTACTTTTGGTTCTGATTTAGTTATAGCTTGATCTAATAAATCATTATTGAAATTATTAATATTATATTTTGGACACACATGAGAGAATGCTAAATCTTCTTTATAGATTAATTTCATAAAATTAGGACAATGATGTGGTCCACCAAGACCAAGTGCAACTTTTCTTTGTTTTGGTTTAATTGTTAACAAATATTTGATTGTTTTTGCAATAATCAATCCAGCTTTTTTCTTAATCCATTGTTCTTTTTTTGATCCAATCTCAATAAACATAACTGGTTTTTCTAAAGATGGACCATGATGAGTACATTCTTGGATTATTTCATAATCAAGATTTTGGTTTAATTCCTTTAATTTAATCAAACCTTCTGCTAAATATAAAGCAGGAGAAACACAAAGTTTATTATCTTCTCCACCAAAATCAGCTTTGCTCCAATTCCCAGGAGAATGCACACATAATGAATGAATCCCAGATACACTCTGGTGCTTAGTTGCAAATATAAATAAATCAGCATTGATCTTTTGATCTATATTTTCGCAATGAACAGAACCATTATTAACAGTATATAATTTAGTATTGTCCAATTCAAACACAGGATTATCATCAAATTTATCCTCTGTTTCTTTAAATGAATATAATTCTAATAAACATTGTTTAATATTCATACCAGCGGGGTCTTTCTTTGAAACAATTATTGCTATTTTCATCTTTCAACTTAAGGCCTAGCTAATAGCTGGCCGTTCACTCCACAAAAAACTTGAATATAATTCTTTAGTTTTTTGTTCCTAGTTGTGTAAAGTATAAATAATCCCGACTGCATCGAGATTATTAGACATTTGCTACGCAAAGCAATGACAAACGCTTCACTCACCTTAAGGCCTAGCTATTAGCAGGCCATAATCATCTTACTAACCAATACTCACAAAGATTTATATATTTAATCTTTAATAAAGTAGTATAAATGATAAAGTGCTTTATTTTAACTGAGAATAGTAAGATAAAAAAGATAAATCTAACAGATTTAAAGAAAAGTAAGTATCTTCAAGTCTGGATAGATATTACTAGTCCAAAAAAAGCTGATTTTGATAAGATAAACAAACATATACACATACATAAACTTACAATTGAAGACTGTTTGAAGAGAGATGCCTCAATTAAGTTAGAACATTTTGAAAATTATAATTTTGTTGTAATTAAAGGAATTAAGTATAAAAATAGTAAAATTAAATTAAGAGAGATTGATATAATCCAATCAAAGAATATTGTTATAACCTCACATAAAGAACCAAATGAGTTGTTTGAAAAACTTATCAAAGATAAAGGAATATTAACAGATACAATGAAGAAAGGTTCTGATTTTTTATTACATCATTTGGTAGATCTAGAGGTCGACAACTATTTTCCAGTGTTAAGTAATATTGATAAAAAAGTATTGAAAATAGAAGATCAATTATTTAAAAAATCAGATCCAAATTTATTAAATAATCTATTTATCCTTAAAAGAGAACTTCTTAATATAAGAAGAACAACAATGGCATTAAAAGATGTTATATCATTATTAACAAAAAGAAATATTCCATTTATTTCTCTAAGAGTTGAAGCTTATTTTAGAGATGTTTTTGACCATCTTATTTCAATAAATAATTTAATAGAAGATTATAGAGGAATTTTGTCAAATGCATTAGAAGTTCACTTTTCTCTAACATCAAATAAAATGAATGAAGTAATGCAAGTATTAACAATTATAGCAACAATCATGATGCCACTAACATTAATAACAGGTATTTATGGGATGAACTTTAGATATATGCCAGAACTCACTTGGAAATATGCCTATCCTTTAACATTATTATTTATGTTATTATTAGGTGTATGTATGTTAATATATTTTAAAAAGAAAAAATGGATATAAAAATTAAACTTTTGCGTCTTGTTTTGCTGCTCTCTCTTGTGGAGATTTTCTATTTACACTTATTGGAATTAGATCTTTTTCAAACTCCATCTTAGCAATTTCTACAGGGTTATATTTCATCCTTTCAAGATCTTTTTTACTAATTTTAACATTAAAAGGAGCACCCATTGCAATTTGTAAGGCCCTAGCACCAATAATTCTTGCTTTTTCGTATTTTGTATATTCGATTTTAATACCTCGTATAATATTATTTAAATTAGGGGATTAAATTACTCCTATTTAAAAGTTTGCCTTAAATACATATTATATCATTGTTATTAGAGCTAGAGCGAGTACTTAATATGTAATAGTGCCACATAGCTATATATAATAAGAAAAAGTAACTGACTTATTCTTCTATTTCTTCGCCATATCCTTTCATAAATCCTTCTTCTTCAGGGCTAATCTCATCATTATCAACAAGACTAACTCTAAAATCATCAGAGTAAATACATTCTTCTTCGCCTGCCTCTATATCGAATATTTCCTCATGTCCTTCTTCTAATACATCCATTCTCATTACTACCACTCCCCCTCTATTCCCTGTTTTAATCATCTTTCCATCGCTCTTCTTTTTCTGTAAACCTCGAGGTAATATCTCCTCTCATAACCTATCCATTCATTAAGCATTCGATCATATTCCTCAAAGCTTTTGAACACATACTCTGGTTGGTTTTCTCTTTTTTCTTTCATATGTTTAGGGTGTTTTAGTGTGTATTTATTAATTTGCCTTATAGATCTTATAATTTATATAAAAATAAGATAAAATATATAAATATGGACGTTTTTCATATAATTTAGATAATAACAAAAAGAATATTGGAGGCAATAAAATGAGAAGAAAGGTTATTCAAATTGCAAATTCAACACAACTTGTTTCATTACCAAGAGCTTGGTGTAAACAGTTTGACATAAAAAAAGGGGAAGAACTAAATGTTGAAGAAGTTGGAAGTAAGATTGAGATTACAACAAGCAAAGCAATTGAAATAGATAGTATTTCTTTTGATTTAAGTAAGACCCCACATATTGTCCCAAGAATAATCCATGCATTATATAAAAAAGGTTATGATCAAATTGATCTTAATTTTAATGACATATCACAATTAAAATCTGTACAAGATATGTTGAGAGATGATGTAATAGGTTATGAAATGGTTTCTCAGCATCATAACAAATGTGTTATTAAAAGTATAGCAGGAACTTCTGGTGATGAATTCAATACAATGTTAAGAAGAACCTTCCTAATTTTAGAATCATTTTCAGAAGAGATCTCCAGAGTTTTAAATGAAAAAAATAGTTCAGGACTAGATACAATTAGATACATGGAAACAATAAACAATAGAACAACTGGTTTTTGTAGAAGAGTTTTAAATAAATATGGAAATCAAGACCATAAATACATTTCATTTATTTATTGTTTAGTTGAAGAACTTGAAAAAGTAGCAGATGAATACAAATATCTTTGTGATTATATTAAGAATAATCCAGATGCATTGAAAAAGATCAATAAAGATATTCCACAATTATTTAAGGAACTAAATAAATTCATAAAAGATACACATTCTGTATTTTATAAATATGATATCGAAAAATTAAGTAATTTGTTTGCACATAGAAAAGATATTATTGACAAATCAAATAAATTGTACAAATCAAGGTCAATAACAGTAAAAGATACAAAATTTTTACATTATTCTGTTACAATATGCCAACTATTAGCAAACATATTATCATTTATACTAGAAATAAAATTATAAATTTTTTATTTTATTCTTCTCCATGTCTCTCTCTGCAATATTTATCTAATACTCTAATTTGCTGTGAGTATAATTGATCTCTATCTTCAGGTGTATCTAATATATGTTCACACCATTCTTCTCCTGCAAGAGGATAATTTTCTAGAATCATTTCTCTTACTCTATCTCCACATTTCTCAAGCATAAATCTTCTCTTACTATCATATCTATGAGGACCATATTCTTTATTATATCCTTTCTTTCTTGTTTCTCCCCTGGCCCTAACAAGATATTTTTGTAAATAACGAATAGAATGTACTCTGAAAAAACTAATTGAATCTGCTTCTTGCATTTCTTGTAAAGCAGTTCTATATTCATCTCTTTGAGGTTCAGAAACATTCAATAAACTATCCTCAATATTATCTCTATCTTTTTCATCATGCCACAAAATAATATACTCAACTTTTCTTAATATATCATCAGAAACATTTAATTCCCTTATACCTCTTATTGCTCTAATTACTGATTGTGTTGCACTCCTCAAATCACTTAATTCTATTTTATCACCTAAAATAGCTCTAGCAATTGTTGCTGATCTTCTTGAATGTTCTGCTTTATATTGCCTATATTGAGCATCATAATCTTCAATACTACTAGGGTTATAATTTAATCTTACTGTTTCATCTGGAAATGCCCTATCACAATCATGTAATAAACAAGCTAATCTTGTTGCTAAATCTGCTTCAGGATTAACATCTTCTACTAATCTATCAACACAATCAACCATGTGAGGATGTAGAAATCTTTCATTTGTTCGTTGTCTACGTCTTCCTTCTGGTTCAGGGTCCTTATCTTCATACAAAGGAACCATAAGTTCTTTTACTGTGGCGAAAATCTGTTTAGTTCTTGCCATCATATCATCATGAGGACTTCCCTTATTCTTTCTTTTACGAGCTGCCATTATTTACCCCTTATAAGATCTTAATTGACTCTTAACTACTACCTTTCTTCTACTTGTCCTATCTAATTTACCTAATAATGATCCTCGTAAATATGTTGCTTGTGTAAATCTTAATAATTTCCTTGCTTCAGAATTATCTTCATGTTTTTTAATGGTTTCAAAGGCTTTATAACTAATTTCTCGGAAATCTGTAGGTTGTTCATATCTTAAATTAACAAAATTATAAATTGATCTTAATTCTTCAGGTAAATCATCTAAAACAATATCATCTCTATATTTCTCACTAACTCTACATAATGCTTCTGCTGCTTGTGTAAAATGATATGCTAAATCTTTTTGTCGTCTTTCTAATTGTTGTTGTGTTGTAATCCATTCATCAAATGCTTCCAATAGAGGAATATAATTTCCTTTTACCCTCTCATTTAATATATTTAATCCTTTATCTGTCACTGAGATATTACCATTATGTTTTTTATACAATGCTTCTCTTTGGTGCTGTCTATATAATACAGAAAACTGAATTCGTCTCCCTTCTTTTGTATATGTTCTCTTTGTTTCTTCAACTTTGTGCAAAGTAGTAATATCTTCTTTAATATATTCTAATAAAATATGCTCTCCCCATCTAATATTTCTATATGCAGTAACAATATCAGCTTCTAAACCAAATACAGATTCATATAATCCATCTCCAATAAGTGAACGAGCATCAGTTCTTAATCTGTTTATATTTACATTATTTCCTTCTCTATAATCATCTCTTTTTATTTGAAGCATTGCATTTGTTATTGCTTCTAAATCACCTTCATCTCTTTCTGTTCTTAATCTTTGTTTAGCTAATGCAAAATACCATCTTGTCATTTCGTCTTCTTCAGCACTCTGTCCTGATCTTCTACATTGATTATGAGCAATATCCTCTCCAGGATGTGCCAAAAGATCCATTTTATCATGATCAATTGCTACAAAGATAGCATCAAGACATGCTTCCCTAGGATCTATACTACCAACCATACTTGATTTTGCTCTTCTCTTAGCAGCCTCAGGAATATCATCTTCAGAACATCTTCTCGTAATTTCAGCAAAATCTGCTGCTTCATCATCAAGATCAAACATAACATTCCCCCAATTAGTATCAACATATTGTACATGTCCTTCTGTTGGTGTAATATCAAATAAATCAATACATTCTTCTAATGTTCTTTTTTCTTCCTGTTTTACTTTTCTAGAACCTAATGTATCACAATATTGTGCAACATTAACATAGCCAGTTCTAACTCTTGCAGCCATATCAACCTGCCCAACAATTAAATCAGGAGAAGAAGGATTTTCCTGTGCCCATGCAGTATACTCTGCACTTTTATAGAAGACTAGATCTCTAAATCTCCTTGCATCATTATCTTTTCTACTAATAGCATTATTAACATCAGGTAAAATATTAAATAATCTTGGACCTTGGATTCTTCTTAATACTAAAAAACTACCCCTATTATATTCTCCATTTAAGTATGGTTCAGAGGTTCTACAATAAGGATTTGTTGCAATATGTTCTGCAATCAATTTAACTCTAGCAGCTTTACCTCTTTGATGAGTTCCTTCAAAAACCTTAACAATATATTCAGTAAATGCTTTAAATAATTCATTTGTTGCTCTTTCTTCATCAATCATACCATATAAATCATGTTTAGGTGGAGCATGTTTAAGCGCGTGTTCAATTGTTCTTCGAGCTGTTTCTAATTTTTCACTATCTAAACTACCACCCCTATAATAATCCATCATCTCTTCTAATCCTCTATGTAATACCTGTAGAGCAATTGTATCATGTTCAATAAATGTAGCAAGGGACCTAGTAATCCCTCTTCCAATTTCCATAATTGCAGCCCTTATTGAACCAAGATCTGCATCTGGATTTGCTTCAGCATAGATTACTCCCTCAGCTCTTTCAAGTTGTCTAAGCACAGAGTGATGGGGGTGAGTAGCATATTCAAGAACAACAATATGAGGAGGATTTATTTCTCTATTTTCAGAAAGATGTATAGATCCACTTAATCCATGTCTAAGGTCTTGAACAGATTCTATAATTCTTTCTCCAGATACTCTTGCTCCTTCTGAAAGACAAGAAGAAACTCTAACATATTCTTCTAATGTTCCATAATCAACAAGAACAACATCAAAACCTGCAAGGTTTGTTAAATCCCTTTCTAAACAACCAGGACTTTTTGTTTCAATAGAAAAAGAATCATCTAACTCCCCTAACAATTCCTCTAATTTTCTTCCAAATTCTTGGTGTCTATCTCCACCAACAAATAATCCTTTCATTCCCCTAAGTGCCTCAAAACCCCTAGGACCACCACCATTTGTAGTATTATCTCCACCAAACATTTTACAAGTTTTTCCCCATCTAATATAAATATAGCTTTATCTATACATATAGAGGGTATTGTTTTCTTTTTTAAATGTTTGCTAATATAGTCCTGATTGTTTAAATAAGGTTTAAATATAAGTACAATATTATGTTTTGAAAATGAAAGCATTAATATTAGCAGCAGGTTATGCAACTAGGTTGTATCCATTATCACTTAACACCCCAAAACCACTTTTACCTATAGCAAATAAACCAATGATTGAATATATTCTTGAAAAAATTAATGAAGTTGATGAAATCAATGAAGTGTTCATTGTAACAAATAACAAATTTTTTAATAATTTTACTGAGTGGAAATCTAAGTATAATGAAGAAAAACCAGTTACAATTATTAATGACAAAACATTAAGCAATGAAACTAGGTTAGGAGCTGTAGGTGATATTGATTTTGTTGTAAGAAACAAAAATGTTTCTGAAGATTTATTAGTTATTGCAGGAGATAATTTATTTGAGTTTAGTTTAAAAGAACTTTGTGGTTTTTTTATAAAGAAAAAGTCAACAGTCTTAGGAATATATGATATTAAAGATAAATCTAAAGCTGCCAATAAGTTTGGTGTTGTTGAGTTAGATTCTGAATTTAAAATTTTAAAATTTGATGAAAAACCTTCCATTCCTTCTACTTCCTTGGTTGCAACTGCCTGTTATCTTTTTACTTCTGATGATCTTGTTGAATTAAAAAAATGTATTGATGAAAATAATAAACCTGACAACAGTGGTGACTTTATCAAACATTTGTCTTTAGAAAAATCAGTTTATGGATTTGTTTTTTCTGAAAAATGGTTTGACATTGGTAGTCATGACCAATATAAGTATGTTAATGACTTGTATAATAACTAAATTGTACAAAATAAATCAATTACTTCAGGATTACTCAAAAAAGATTCTTTTTTTATTTCTTTAATCAAATGATAAACAACAATTTTTCTTGTTTTAAACTTTATTTCTAATTCCTCTTTAAATTCTTCTAGTTCATTTATGTCTCTAAAAATTGCTTCAACAAAAAAATCATAATTATTGTTTATCTTAAACAAAGAATTAACATTTACATGTTTTTCAAGATGATCTTTAGTTACATGTTTCTTGTCCTTAATTGTTTGAATCATTAAAAAAGCAGTTATTTGATAACCAAGTTTTTGAAAATCAACAAATGCTGTGTGTTTTTTGATATGGCCATCTTTAAATTCCTTTATCTTATCATACACTGTTGAAGCAGGGATATTAGTTTTCTTACTTAATTTTGTAAGTGACATCCTTGCATCTTTTCTTAAATGTGCTATTATTAGTAAATCATTCCTTTCTACCATTTCATTACCTCATCATAATTGTTTACTACGATCCAGTAAATACTTCCTCTTTATATAATTTTAGCTTAAACTTTATATAAACCTTATAATATTATAGAAAATATATAATAAAAAGTTAAATAATACAATGGAAAGAAAAACAAAAACTATTTATACCTACTACAATAGGAATTTGTTATGAAAAGAGGTTTATTACTATTAACAATAATATTGTTTGCACTTCCTTCTCTAGCATATGCACAATATATTGATATTGTATTTCCTGAAGATGGAGTTACATATGGTCCATGGAGTGATACATATTATTTCTCAGAAAGGTTAAATACAACACTACATCACATCAGATTAAACCTATCAATAGATCAAGATAATGTTGTTGCTTATAGAATTTATAGAAATGGTGAACCAATAAGCTATGTTGGTGGAATGCCAATGGATGATTATTTTGCAGATGATGAAGTAATGGATTTTAGACCAGATGATACTCAACCAATTGATTTTGTTGGAAATTTATTTACATTAAATAATTTCACTGTTGAAGCATTTGATATAAATAATAACAGCATACAAAATGATTCTTCTGTATTTTATTTATCAGTTAATATTGAAGATTATTTTGAAATTCTCGACGCTGACGAAGAGTTTATGTCAGAATTAGCAGTAAGTGAAGAAGATCTTGCTAATATTGATGTGACTCAAGAATTATATCAAGAATCTACAGATTATTTTACAATCACAAAAAAAGCAACATATTTACAAGTTAGAGATAGAGTCACAGGAAGATTAGAAAATCACACACAGATTACAATAAATGTTCAACCACTGGTTGACACAACAGATGTTACTTTATATAATTTAATTCCAAAATATATTGTTGAACATGTTAATGATTTAATATTAACAGAAGCATTTAATGTTCTAGACCCAGACCCATTAATTATGTGGAACTTTGCTGAATTGTCTGGAACAAAAGAAATAACATATCATGTGAATGAACATGTTTCTGGAGAAGGAATTGAAGAAATAACTGCAATGGCTGTAGCAGAAGGACATGATGAAAATGTTATGACAATTACTTCATCAGATAATAATAAAAGTTATTTGTTTTATTTGATTCCCATTGTAATAGTACCATTTATCCTTATAACTATGTTATACTATGGAAAACATAAGAAATAACCACCAACAAGTAGTTAACAATAGAAACATTTATAAACTAATTCTTCATACTTTGCGATAAAATGAGATTTAAAGGACAAAGTAGAGGAGAAAGATTAAAAGAAATTATTTCTGATATTTGGGATACAAGATTAGGAAAAGTAGCTTTTTTAGGATTGGGAGCTCTTTTTGCAGAACAATGTATATTACCAGTACCAAACACAGTAGCAGATAGAGTTACTGCTAGATATGTATTATGTAGTATGGATGGGTCTGATGGAATAAGTGATGAATTAATCCCATATCTTGGAAAAGGCATAGCTGATGCTGAATTAGATTGGAGCTTTGAAAGAGCAGATGTAGCAGATAGAGTAATTTTAGGAAGCACAGTCCCAGAAGATGGAAGTTTATTAGAATTAAAGATTAAAAAAAGAGGACATCAAAAAGGGACAAAATTTTACAATAGTGGTGCATTAAGTATAGTTGGATGTCCAGGTTATGTTAAATTTGATGTTTTTTATAACGGAGAATTAGTTCCAGGTGGAGAAAATATTAGTTTAGTTTATGGTATGAAAGTATGGACAGCAGGAGGACCATTTGATGGTTGGCCTAATTTTGATACACTAGATATCCTTAGAAAAACAGATTTATCTTCTCAACAAATTGATACAATAGTAGAAGAACTAACTGTGGCTCAAGGAAAAGTTGGAGAAAGAAAAGCACAAGAATACCGACTACAACAAGCTGAAAGAGAAGCTGAAGCAGAAAGACAAAAAGCAAGAGAACAAGCAGGAATTGATGCATACAAAGCAACATTGACAGGAACAAAAGGAAACAAAGTTAGAGAATGTCAAAGAGATTTTACAAAACAATTTGATAGAAAAAATGGAGAATATTTTACATATACTGTTAAAAGAGGGGATAATAAGTCAGTTGTTGCAGCTAAATTTAATGCTTGTGTTAAGTCTGAAGCATTTTTTCCAGATGCATATGACAGAGTAGGTCATAAAAGTCTATGTACATTACCTGGATGCAGATTTGATAGACCAAATGAAACACTACATAGAGGAGATATCTTGTATGTCCATCCACAAGGTAAGACTTCTATAAAAGAAAGATATGTACCAAAATAATAATTTCTTAGATTTATTTATTAGATTATTATTGATTTTTCTTTAATTCTGCGTAAACCAAGTATAATTCCGACTGAAGATCGAAATTATAAAGGTTTACTTCGTAAACTAAATATAATGCCGAGCTAAAGTCGACATTATAAGACTTTACTGCGTAAAATTTATAAATAGCCTCCTTTTTGTTAAATTCATGTATTTTAGCTCAATGGCGGAGTTATAGCTAATAAAAAAACAAAAAGAGAACAAAAAACACTTTAAATTCACAAAAAACATATTTTAATGGAGGAATCATAATGGTAAAGATTTATAACGTTTCACAAAGAGAATTAGTCGAGTCTTTGGCCTTAGAATTAAGAAAAGAAGAAACAATTGTAGCACCAGAATGGGCATCTTTTGTCAAAACTGGAACTCATAAACAAAGACCACCCCAAAGAGAAGATTGGTGGTATGTGAGAGCTGCTGCTATTTTAAGATCAGTTGCATTATTAGGACCTGTTGGTGTATGTAAATTAAGAACCAAGTATGGTGGGAAAAAAAGAAGAGGACATAAACCAGCACAATTTAGAAAAGGTTCAGGTTCAATTATTAGAAAGGTATTACAACAATTAGAAAAAGCAGGACATTTAAAGAAAGAAGAGAAAGAATTACGAAGAGGAAGACTAATTACACCAAAAGCACAAAAATTATTAGATCAATGTGCAAGATCATTAATAAAAATAAAAGCTCCAGCTAAAAAAGTTGAAGTAAAAGAAGAAGTTAAGGTTGAAAAAAAGGCGGAAGTTAAACAAGAAAAGGTTGAAGCTAAGCCAGAAGTTAAAGAAACCCCTAAAGTGGAAGAACAACCAAAGGCTGAAATTAAAAAAGAAACACCTCAAAAAGAGGATAAAAAAGAGTAAGAAAAATGGCAAGATTCAAACATTTAAGTAGAAAATTAAGATTAGCTAAATTAGGTAGAAGAACAAGATGGGCACCATTTTGGACAGTTCCAAAAGTATACGGTGTAGGAAGAAGAGTTCATCCAGGAAGACATACATTTGTTAAAAGACACTGGAGAAGAACTAAAACAAATGCATAAAAGTGATAATCATGGCTGACAAAGACAAATTAGAAAGAACATACAATGTTCCATTAAGAAAAAAATTCCTTAAAGTTCCAAGGTATAAAAGAACAAATAAAGCTGTTTCAGCACTAAGAGAATTCTTAGTTAAACATATGAAATGTGAAGACATTAAAATAGGTCCTCATTTAAACACATTTTTATGGAAAGATGGAATTAAAAATCCACCACATCATGTTAAAGTAAATGCAGTTAGAAAAGATGGTAAAGTTTTTACTGAATTATTTGGAAAATCATTAAAATTTAATGAAACAAAAGAAGAAACTACTGAAAAATCAAATAAACTAGAAGATGCTTTAGGTAAGACAGAAGAAAAGGTTAAGAAGGAAGAAGTAAAGACAGAGAAAACAGTGGAGACTAAAGAAGAGAAAAAACCTAAATTAGATAAAGTAGTAGAAAAAGAAGAACCAGTAAAAGAACAAACAAAAGCAGAGAAAAAGGTTGAAGAAAAAACAATTGAAGCTAAACCAGTAGAGAAAAAGGAAGAAACTCCTAAAACCGAAGAAAACAAATAGAAATCTTTTTATAATTCTTATTTCTTAATTTTTTTATGTCAAAGAAATTAATACTTATTGTTGATGATGAACCACATATTCTAGAATTAATTAGAATGAGCCTTGGTGAAGATGAATATGAATATATGGAAGCAAAGGATGGTTATGAAGCACTTAAACTAGTTGAAAAAACAAAGCCAGACTTAATCCTATTGGATATAATGATGCCAGGATTAGATGGATATGAGGTATGTAGAAGACTTAAGAATGATCCAATTAACAAAGACATTGTTATAGCAATGATATCTGCTAAAAAGGAAGATCAGGACATATTAACTGGAATTGATAAAGGTGCAATATCTTATATAACTAAGCCATTTAAACCATTTGAATTACAGGAAAAAGTAAAAGAATTATTGAATATATAATTTTATATATAACCTCATCCTTGCTGTTTATATTATAATTAGGGAGGGATATTAATGAAAAGAATAATAATTACGTTAATATTGGTTATTGCTGTTATGTTATCAGCTTGCAGTACAACTGAAACAGTAGAAGAAGTAGTTACAACAGAACAACCTGTTACAATAGAATATGAACAATATGTTGATGAAGAGGTTGAAGAAACAATAGAAGGTGAAACAGTATTCTATAATATAGTATTAACATCTGAGGGACCTGAACCTGCAACAATTAAAGCAAATGTTGGAGATACATTAATACTAGAAATAGTTAATATGTATGATGGTTATGATATGCAAGGTGGATATGATAATGATCTGAATGAATTAGATGATTATGCTGATGCAGACAATGATGTTTATGATAGACACGTAAGATTCCTTATTGAAGAATTTAATGTTGATGAATGGATTGATATGGGTCAAGCAGTTGACGTAACTGTAGAACTTAATATGCCAGGTACATTTGATTATGGTGATGACTCAACATTAACAGTAAAAGGAAGATTAATTGTTGAATAGAATTATTTTTATTTTATTTCTTTTTTCTTAACCACTGCCCTAACAAACTCTCTATAGAAAGGATTGGGATCTAAAGGTCTAGATGTGAATTCTGGATGTGCTTGTGTTCCGACAAAGAAAGGATGATTATTCAGTTCTAATATCTGCATAATTGGTTGGTCTGGTGCTTTACCACTAAAGATTATTCCTTTTTCCTCAAATATTTTAATATAATCCGGGTTACATTCCCACCTATGTCTAAATCTTTCTCTGACTAAAGTTTTATTACCATACATTTCAAAAGCTTTTGTTCCTGGTTTAATTTCAATATTACGTCCACCCAATCTCATGTTTCCACCAAGTCCTTCAATTTTCAATTGTTCAGGTAAATAAATAATTACAGGACTATTTGTATTAGGATTAATTTCAGTTGAATTAGCATCAGAAATACCACAAACATTTCTTGCAAACTCAATTAAAGCCATTTGAAAACCATAACATAATCCTAGATAAGGAATTTTATTCTCTCTAATATATTTTATACACTGAATTTTACCTTCTGCTCCTCTCTTTCCAAAACCACCAGGTACAATGATTCCATCAATATCTCTAAGTGCATCTTCTACCCTTATATTTCCATTCTCAATCTCTGTAGTATCAATCCAAACAATTTCTGCTCTTGCTCCAAACAATGGAGTAGTATGTTCTAATGCTTTAATTATTGAAATATAAGAATCAAAAACTTTGGTGTATTTTCCAGTTATACCTATTTTTATTATTTTATCAGTGTTTCTTACTTTATGTTCAAAATTTTTCCATTGATCTAATTCTGCAACAGGTTGACCTTGATTTAATTTTAATATTTCAAAAATAGCCTTATCTAATTCCTTTTCTTTAAGTTCAAGAGGAAATTTATATATGTTATTTGTATTATGAAACCCAATCGTTCTTGAGATGGGAACATTAGATGCAATACTTATCTTTTCTTTTATCTTATTAGAAATTGGTTTTTCTGATCTACAAATTATAATATTAGGTTGAATACCTGCACTCATTAATGTTCTAATTCCTAATTGTGCAGCTTTACTTTTTTGTTCACCAAGTGAACCAAGATCTAAAACATATGTGACATTAACAAAACAAACATTTTCTTTTCCTTCTTCATATGCAAGTTCTCTCATTGCTTCTAAATAAAGTGAATTTTGTATTTCACCTACTGTTCCACCAATTTCAATAAGAACTATATCTGATTGTGATTCTTTAGCTAATTTTCTTGCAAAATATTTTATTTGTCCTGTTACATGTGGAATAAACTCAACATCCCTTCCAAGATAAAAACCTTGTCTTTCCTTGTCTATAATAGTCTTAAACACTTTACCCATTGTAACAAAACTTTTATTATCCAATTTTTTGTTAAGCATTCTCTCATAGGTTCCTAAATCAAGATCTGTTTCAGTACCATCATCAAGAACAAATACTTCTCCATGTCTAAAAGGGTTTAAAGTTCCAGAATCATAATTTACATAACATTCAAACTTAAGAGGAACAGTATTAAATCCATGATGTAATTGAAGCATTGTACCAAGACAAGAACTAAAGGTTCCTTTTCCAACACCAGAAATAACTGAGCCAGTAATTACTATATATTTTGTTTTTCCTTTCTCATATCCGTCAGGATACTGAGTAAATAATTCTTGATCTCCAGATACAGCAGATGTACTGTCAATTAATTCTTTAGCATCAGACATAGCTAGTCACCCCTATTAAATGTCTATTAGAAATAATGTTTAAAATATTTGTGTGCATTATTTAGATTGGATCAAGGTTATATTTAAAGATTATTGGTGCTGTTTATGTATATCTAAAGATAGCTATTCAATCTATCCAAGAAATTGTCTTATTGATGCTGCTCTTTCAATGTTCTCAGACAATTCCGGTCTATTCTTTTTAAAGTCGTTAAGAATAATATTACTAATTACTTGGTGTTCTCTATTAAATTCAACATTTACTAATCTTAATGCTAATTTAACTTGTTCTTGTATTTTTTCTGGGAATATATGCATATTATCTTTATTAAAGAATTGTACTGCATCCTTTAAATCACTCTCAAAATTAGGATAAGCATGTAGTACTTTATCAATGTCCTGTTCACTAAGAACATGTAATCCTAATAATTCAGGTGGAAGACCTAAGGAGTATAATGAAGCACAGAATTTAATTGCTCTTGGTAAACTTATTCCACCATTTGAACAACGTGAATAACCAAATAAACCAATATGTAATTTTCTATTTCTTCTACTTGGTACGAATCTAGAGAAATCATTTATTATTGGTGCTAATAATTCAATCTGTTCATTATAGGCTGCTGCTACTTTTTCTATGATAGGCAATAGTGTTTCTTCGTCTACAACAAGTGCTTTTTTTGCCTTAGTTGATTCTAATATATCAATAGCATTTTTAACTTGGTCTAATTCATAATCATATTTAAAAGCAGACTGTAAAGTAAATGTTTGAATAGAAGGGTATGCTTTTAAATTTTCTTTAACATTTGTTGGTTTAAAATTTCCTCTAAATGGAGCAGAACCACAACCTAATAATGGAAATATGTCTAGGGAAAGTTTTTCAGATAATTGTTCTAATCTTTGCAATGCTATTTTTTCTATTAAAACTGTTGCAAATGAACTATAATTAAGAGCAGGGTCGCTTCTTGCTAACCAGACCCTCATGTAATCTTGAACTTTTTGACTTCTAATATATTCCTCTGTAATCTTTGCTGCATTAAGCATTGAATCTTTATCCTCTATTAAAGGAGTTACTCTGACTTTTTTTGGTGAAAAGTCTCCAACCCACGACGACAAAGGTTGATCATTATTGAATAAAACAGAACTTCCTTTTCCAGAAACATATTTTTTATAATATTCTGCAATTCTTATTAAACACTTTGCATTTGTAACCATTGGTACATATACTTCAAAAACAGGAGGAGTATTATTTTGATAAAAAACATTTGCAGCATCAAAACTTCTAGGAATACTTTCTAAGGTTTCTAATAATATTTTTCCTTCGTTTTTTTCTATATCTGGATTAGGAACACGATATGTTAAAAAAACATCTTGTCCTAATTGGTTTTTTCTAAAAAAGGTTTCATACCTTGTTAATAGTTTCTTTACAACAGAATTATCAACATCTTTTCCTTCAAAATCCCATAATTGTTCTCTTATACCTAAGTGAGAATATGCATAGAATGCTTCTTTTATTTCTTCATCTCCACCAATTATTTTATTTTCAGAGAAGAAAGGAGATCTTACGTTGTCTGGGTGCTGTGTGGACATAGTCCTTGAAATCTTCATCATGTTAAAAGAATGGTAGTAAAGAAGAGGTTTATAAAAGTTTTGACTTAAATGTGGAAATATAATCTATAGATAATGGAGCAGATCCAACAATAACCAACTACCTATTACAGTTAAGAATGTACCTAAGATAAAACTAATTGCATTTGTAACAGTACATAAAACAAAAGACTCTTTTAATGAAACTAGTTTTTTATTGAAATGATAGATAAAGAATGACTCAAATACTATTGCAAATATTTCTGCAAATATAAAAGCCATAATAAAACTATTGAAAATATTTCCATTTATAAATAATAACCAAACAATTGGAATTGTAATTAAATTTGCAATTAAGGCATATAATAATAATCTATACTTTTTCTTCTTTTTCTTTTTAACAAATCTTAGATATAAGAAAATTATTCCTAGTTCAATAGATAATGTAATAAGTAATGCTATAATAAATTCATATGTTATATATTTCCAATTTTCATATACATAAGGGGGATTAGTAAAAACACTAGTTTCTGTAACACCCATTGTTCCATCTGATACAATATTTACATCAAATGTACTATAGAAAGCTGTTCTTGTAACTAAATTTGAGATATAAACTTGATCTTGACTTGGTATGTAAATTGCTAGTTTGAACTCATCAGGTAAAAAATAGAAAAAATGACATGTTGAATTTTCACATTCACCACCCCAAGCTAATGGTGCATCAACCCAATAACAACCATCATCAGGAATTTTAAAGATTAGTTTTTCACAGATTTTTTGTTTAGTTTCATTAATTTCTCTAACATAAGTTCCATTTTCCTTATAATTTTGTGTAGCCATGATTTTACAATCTTCATATAATGAGTCGTTTAACCATGCTGTTTGTGACCTAATATTGCCATATTTACAATCATCTATTTCAAAGCCATAATCTGGTGCAATTTCATAACATTTTTCATACCAAGCGGTTCTATTTATATCCTCATATTGAGATAATTCTTCAACTAATTCTTCATAATCCATATCATAACTACATGTTAACATATTTGAATAAAAGAAATCATTAACCTCTTCACCATCAAAAGTAACATAGAAATCTGCAGTTGGCTTTGGTCCCATGTCTGCAAAAACATTGGTTGTTAATAAGATTGATAATATCAGGATTAATGATATTATAATATAATTCTTTCTCATAAAAATATAGATAAGTCAGATATTATATAAATGTTAGGATGGTTTTAGTTTAGATTAAAGTTAACCAAACGCAGCCAACAAACCTTTCAACACATGTGCACCATCAAAGAATCCAATAGGGATCATGTTGAAGAAGAATAAAAACATATTAATTCTTGAAGTTAAATGTAATATTGATCCAGTTCTTTGATTAACTTTAATTCCTGCTTTCAATACACCCCATGCACAAACCCATAAAACAAGATTAACAGCTGGTCCTGCAAAAGCAATTGCTGCTGAGTGTAATGGTGTAGCAACTGCAGTATGGGATACATATGCAGGTACAAAGAATAAAAAACTAGAGCCAATTAATTTCAATACAATACCTACTCCAAGCCACATATAAGCTGCATGGAATGTTGCTGTTGCTCCAAACATTATTGCAACAAATTTATGTCCAAACTCATGCAAAATTATAGCAGGTGCTGTTACAATAATAGCAAATTTCATATTTTGCCAATCAAACATTGACTTTTTAGATTTATAATATTCTAATGGATCATAATTATCACTAACTCTAACATGTGGTCTAAAGAAATCTTTGAATATAAAGCCAAGAGCTAGAGTCATAATTAAAATATCAATTATTTCCATTAATGAAAGTATCATAATATCTCTTTATATACTTGTATTTATATTGTTTTTGAATAATTTCAATCCATAACCTTTATAAACGATACATTTTCCTTGATGGTGTAACAAATATTTTGGAGTTGATAAAATGGCAGTTGCTGAAGGAAACAAAGTAAAAGTCCACTATACAGGAACATTTGAAGATGGATCTGTATTTGATAGCAGTGAAGGCAAAGATCCAATTGAATTTACAGTTGGAGAACATAAAGTTGTAAAAGGCTTTGAAAATGCTGTTATTGGCATGGAAAAAGACCAAGAGAAAGAAATCAAAATACAACCAGAAGATGCTTATGGTCCTAGACATGAACAATTAGTTAAGGAAGTTCCAAAGACAATGGTTCCACCAGGACAAGAAGTTAAGATTGGAATGGTATTAGGATTACAAAGTCAAGATGGACACAAACTAATGGCTAAAGTCTTAGAAATTACAGATGATAAATTGAAATTAGATTTAAATCATCCATTAGCTGGAAAAGTTTTGAACTTTAAGATAAAGTTAATTGATTGTTAATTTTTATTTTTTATTAATTTTTATTTTACGCAGGATGATATTTATTACTATCATTATAAAAGTCTCCTAATAGATCTTTGATCATTCTTTTTGAACTACTGGCAATTGATTCGAACTCTTCACTTGCAGATCCATATTTTGCTGTAACATAGGTTTCTGTTCTGTTAACTTCATCATATAATTCAGCTAATTCATTTTTTGCATTATAATCAACACCAGTATCTGCTATTGCAGTTATTCTAGAATAAAGATCAGTAATGTTTTGATCATTCTCTTCTTTTCCTGGTGCTAGTTCAACCATACCTTCAATATTATCTTGATCAGGTCTTACCATATTTGTAATATCTATTCGTTGATCAGGGGGAAGATCTCTTTCACCTTTAATTGCTCTTCTTGCCATCTCAAGCTGAGACTCATCAATCATTTTTTGAGATTCATCTAATAATTTTTTAGCATTTTCCATCTCTCTTTTACTTTGTTCTTCAATCTCTCTAAGTCTTTTAATTCTTTCAGATGGAGAAAGTTTTGCTAATTCATCTTTATTAAAATTCATTTTAAGTTTACCAGTGTATTATTCCACACTTTTTCTTGAATTCTTTATAAGTTTGATACATACATTTCTTTAATGTACTACTTGCTAACTTTTTTTCTTGAGCTAATAATAATTTAGGAGGTTTTTTCTTCTTTTTCTTTTTATTACTGAAATCCATACCAACAATTTCACCAAATCCTTTACCTATTGATAGGAAGGGATCAAATACAGTTTGTGGTTTTTTTCTATTTATAACTTCAGATTTTTCTTCTTTGAATAAATTAACCTTTTCTCCTGCTTCTTTAAGATATGAGAGTAATTCATCTCCAAGAGCCTCCATTGCTGCTTTAACTGAACCATCTACTGATTCTAACAACCTAAAATCTTCTTCACCTTTCATCTCAATATAATTTTTTATTTCTTTTTCAGTCCATGCATATCCTCTCATTCTAAAGTCTGTCTTTCCAATATGTAATGGGCCTTTTTGATATTCTTGATGATATGCCATCTGCGGTATAGACCTATATGAAAAGTGGCAATTAACACAACTATAATAATGTTTATTCTGTAATACCTCTCTATCAAGTGGTCTAAATTGTGGAAGTTTCTTAGCAAAAATTTCTATCTCAATTAATGAACCTTCAAAAGCACCAATTAAATCTGGAGATTTAGTTTCATCCTGCATTTGAAGTCTCTGGATATTTCTCAGATAAGGTTTAACCCAATTCATATACATTTTTATTATGTCAAAATGTTGTCTTAAATATTTTAAAGTAAACAATCTTCTGTTAGCCATTTCTTTGTGAGTAGACTTTTTCCATTCCATAAAAGTTCTTAATTTCCGATTTAATACTTCCTTAACTTTTCTATTAAAATCTAGATTTCTTATATCATCATCAATATCTGCAATGGTTTTAGGATGAATAGAGAAGAAAAGATCAGGTAATGTTGTGAATTGTAACTCTCTGGACATACCATAGACAGATGCTGGGTTTTTAGCTCCCTGTTCAACCATATCAATCCAAATCCCTTTCAATGTAATCTCTGCACTCTCCCTACTTTTACTAACTGGATTCATACTATCTTCATAATAACCTAATCTTTCATCAAGAATTCTTAATTCCCTAACTAATTGAAATAATTCTTTTACCATCTTTCCAATTGTTGCTAAGAATTGACTTACTTTATCTTGTTGTAATCCTAATCTTTGTTGAGCATTTCCAAAAAAGGCTGAATGTTCAGATGCAGTAAATAAATCAGTTATCTTAATTATATCATAATAACCTTCATGTTGTCTTAAAAACTCTAAGATCCAAAAGTAATTTTCTTCAATTGATTGATTATAGATCTGATGAACAAGAATATATGCATGATTAGGAACTGGAAAGCCAGATTTAGCAAAAACAGTTTGACCCTTTACATCATTACCTGCTTCATACTCCTGCTCCTCAAAACCATATTTTTTTAATAATTCACTATCAACCAATTTTTCACCTTTTTTAAATTCTTATTCTTATAATGATATATGATATTTATATTTTTTTAGCAAGTCTAAAGCCCTTTCGTTCGTTACGCACATGTTTATGAAATCTTGAATATGTGCTAAAACCTTGTTGTGCAAGCAAAAAATAAAGGACTCACTGGCCGTAAACGGCAAGGGCTTCAGCTTATTTTTTTAGCATATACACACACAGTAAAGCCTGTTGCCTGTATAAGTACTGCTCCAGTATTATCAATTATCTTATTAATTACTTCTTTTTTACTCTCTTTATCAATCAATGATTTTAAAACCTTTATCTTTATCAATTTATGCTTCTTCACTTGCTTTTTTATCTCAGTTATAACTGACTCATTAATACCATTCTTCCCAATCCTAACTAATGGTTTAAGAGTTTGTGCTTTTCTCTTTAATTCTTCTAATTCAATTTTTGTAATTTGATTCTTGTCTTCCATGTTTTATCAACCTTAATGTTCTCTTCTATTATGTTCTAATCGTAGTGCTTTTTGGTGTCCTAATTCAACTCTTTTGTTTAACTCTTTAATATGCTTAATTTTTGTTTTAACCAATCTTTTTATATCAGTGGATATATCTTCAAGTAATAAAGATGCGTGTTCTCCACCCAATAAGTGAGGTAAAATAACATAATCAGCACCACTATCATAAAATTCTAATGCTTCCTCAATATGTGTACCAGTTACAATAATATTAATATTAGGATTTTCTTTTTTTGCCTTTCTAATCAATATTAATGTAGCATTATCATCTGGAATAGTTGAGATTAAGAGATTCACATCTCTTAAATTCATCTCTTCAATAATATCAGGATTACTACAATCTCCATAAATACATGGAATTTTCTTTTTAATCATTGATTTAATAATATGTGGATTATAATCAACAACTAAGATATCTTTCTTTAATTTAATTAATTTACCCAATATACTATAACCTGTTCTATCATAACCGCATAAAACAACATCTTTCTTAGCTTTCTCAGGTAGATATTCTAAATGATTTTGCTTTTTTATACCTAATTTATCAAAAAAAGCAAGATCTCTTTTTAATAAATTAAAAATCTCATTTTGATACTTAATATAATATGTTGTAGTTATTATACTAATTATTGTTGCTAATATTGTTAATGAAAGGATATTATTACCTATATGAGACATTGCTAATCCGTGTGCAACAATAATTAATGAAAACTCACTTACTTGTCCAAGTGAATTTCCTGTTAATAATGCAGTCTTTATCCTATAACCAAACAATGAAACAATTAACATAATAACAAAAGGTTTTATGAATATTACAAATAATAAAATTATGAATAATGGGGTAATTATGTTTTCAAAACCAATAAAACTAATTTGCATACCCAGTGAAACAAAGAATAATGTTGCAAAGAAATCTCTTAATGATCTTACTCTACCAATCACTTCTAAATTATATGGCATATTCCCTAATATAACTCCACCAATAAATGATCCTACAGCTAATGAAAAACCAGCCCATTCAAATACTAATGCAAATAAGAAACATACTGATAATGACGATAAAAATAAAATTTCTCTATATTTCGCTGCAAATTTGAATATTTTAGGTAATAAATAATTTCCAATCAAAACAGCTGCAATTATAATTAATACTCCTTTTAATATTGATAAAATAAAGAAAATAACTGAAAATTTTCCTACAAGAGATAATGCTAATAAAACAAATATTGCTAAAACGTCCTGAATAAGTAAGGTTCCAATTACAATTTTACCATGTAATGTATCAAGTTCTTTTTTATCAGAAAACATTTTCAGTACAACCATAGTACTACTAAATACAAGAAGAATACCTAAATAAATAGATTCAACTCTTGTAAAACCTAGTATAATTGCAAATAAAAATCCAAGAGGGAATAAAATAATCATTTGTGATAATCCACCCACTGAACTCACAAATTCTACATCTTTTAATCTTTTTAGATCAATCTCTAAACCAACGATAAATAATAAGAAGGCAATCCCTACTTCTGATAATGTGAAGATTAATTCTTTATTAGATATTAAATCAAATGAACTAGTTATATGAAACATACTTTGTATAACTGTTTGATCTAATAACCAAACTAACCCAGGACCAAGTATTAACCCAGCTAATATATACGCAGGAATAATTGGTTGTCTGTATTTCTTAGCAACAATAGCTACCACTGATGCAATAATAATAATAATTCCGATGTCCAAAAAAATTCCATTACTCATTTTTCACCACGTTTTTTATAACATAAGGTATTTTATTTGTTAAATCTGATGCAATAAATCCATTGCCCATTTCTTTTTCTAATTCATCCCCTGCTTTTCCATTAATGAATGCAGCAGCACACGCTGAATTAAATAAATCATTATTTTGTACAACAATCCCTGCACATAATCCAGATAATACATCACCTGTACCTGCAACAGTCATGCCAGGATTACCTGTACTGTTTATTTTTGTTTTGTTTTTTGAAATGATCTGATCTTTTGAACCTTTTAATAATATTATGTTATTATTAAGGTTCCTTTTAAGATTTTCTTTTTTTATCTTACTATTTCTTAATAATTTTGTAAACTCAGTTTTATGAGGAGTAATTATGCAATTGGTTACCTCTTTTAAATTTATTTCATTAATTGCATCAGCGTCAATAACAATAGTTTTTTTCATTTTAATTAATTTTTTAATTACAATATTAACAAATTCACCAGATTCATTTCCTAATCCTGGACCAATTAAAATACAGTTAAATTTTTTAGATAAATCTAAGATTTCTTTAACATGTTCTTCTGAGAAGAAATTGCATTTGAATTTCTTTGTTATAATATCTGGTGTAATTTTATTTATTGCCCACGCAACCTTTTTTGGAGCAGCTATTGTAACCCAGTCTGTACCTGTTCTTAATGAAGCAATAGCTTTTGCAGCTAACAATGGAGCACCAGTGTAATCTGTGCATCCACCAATGATTAACACCTTACCATGATCTCCTTTCTTACTTTCTATTTTTCTTTCTTTAATCACTGCTTTAACTTCTCCAGGTCCAACATCTGTTAATGCTTTTTCTGGAATACCAATATCCAATTTTACTGTTTTTAATTTATGTTTTTTTAATGCTGGTTTTTCTTCGTGAAAAGTTAAAACAAGTTTTGGTTTGATAAAAACTTTATTTTTTCCTTCATCTGGATCAAGACCTGATGGGATGTCTATACTTATCACATCTTTCTTTAGTTTGTTTATTTTTTGTATTAAACTTTTGTAAGGTTCTTTAACTGCCCCTTTAATCCCATACCCTAATATTGCATCAATAATTAAATCATATTCTTTCCAATCAATTAGATTTATGTCTTGAATAATTCGTGATCTACTTAATTTAACATAATTACTAAATGTTTCTTGTTTTAATTTTTCCATTTGACTTATGAATAATACATTACAATAAAGATGTCTTGCAGTAACAAAACCGTCTCCTCCATTATTTCCATGCCCAGAAATTATTAATGCTCTTTTGTATTTGACTTTCTTTTCTATGTAATTTGCTACTGCTCTTCCTGCATTTTCCATTAATTGTGATTTACTAACTCCAAAGTATTCTGAGTTATCTTCTAAAATTTTCATATTTTTAATTGAAATCATATGTTTTCCTCCAATTTAATTAATTTAAGGATAAGTTTAGCTAGTTTACTATTGTTTAAGCTAATTAAAATCATGTTTTTGTGGTGTTTTTGATTTATGATGTTATGTTGTTGAAATACTTGAACAGCACCATGTACTTTACCAGGTGAACATTTAATAGAAGCAGCAATATCTCTAATACAAAGTTGTTTTTTTGAGATTATTTTTAGTATCTCAATATTTTTTTTTGTAAATAACTGATATAACATAATTTATATTTAGAATGTTTATTATTTATAAACTTTTTGTTTTTTAATAATGAATGATATGTTTGTTTTATTTGAATATAATGTTTGTTATTATTGAATGAAATGTTCAGTATAAATGAATAGAACTAGTTAATTTAATATTAGAATTACTTTGCTTCATGCAATCTCTGTTCAACATAGGCTTTAGCAATGGTTACCGCAAAAGACCTTTCAGTAGTATCAAATTTACGTTTGTATTCTGAAGGGAAAAAACCAATGATTACATCATCACTGTGAAGCCTAGTTGTTCTCAAATATACAAAATCACGCTTATCTGAAGCACCAGAAATATCATAGTAAATTCCTTCTCTAATAGATGTTTTCCATCCGGCTTTTGTTCTTTTATTCTGTTTATCAATTGTATTTAATGCATCTTGTTGATTTGTATCAATCAATAAAACATAAGGAATTCCTAATCTGTTTATTTCTATCTTAACATGCTCTCCATATAATTCATTAAATTCACCAACCTCTGCTCTGTATTGTTCAGAAGATAATTGTTCACTTCTAAGCATTTCAGCTCTTTTTCTATTCATATCTACAAATGTTCTCATTGATTCTAAAATAGAAGATGTGTCAGTTATCATTGTCGCATTTGGTATATGCTCTTCAGCAGGAGGAGTACTATAACCAATTGCATTGACATTATCATCATCTCCTAAATAAAGAAGAAAACCTTGTTGATCTTTTTTCCTAGTATAATTAGGAGAAGAACATGTATGTTTAAATGGAAAAGCTTCTCTAATACAAGGACCATCTTCAAAATCACTTAGTTTCAGACCATCACCTCTATCAAGAATTGCCTGCATTTTATCATACCGAGCTAAAAATCTCTCTCTTTCAAAAGCATATCTTTCACTAGAAGGAAAATACGAGAAACTTACTTCTCCAACACAACAATCTACAAATAACCTATTCAAACGTTGTTCTAAATCATTAACATCCATCTTGATTAAAGGAATCTAAAGGCATTTAAAAAGGTTACCTCATTATGACCAAATTATATAACACAAAACATATAAACCTCTAATATACACATATATTTACTAATTTTAAAAGGTGATATTATGAAAAGAATATTTTTAGCAATAGTATGTATAATTATGCTTTCTTTTGCTGTTTCAGCAAATGATTTGTATGAAGTTATGGATCCAGTTGATATTGGACAAAATCTACCTTCTAATTATGAACCAAGTGGTGCAGTATGGCATGATGGTTTATTATATATTGTAAGTGATGAAGGATATATTAGTTCAATGGATGAAAATGGAAACAATATGGAAACATTTTATGTTGGCGGTGATTTAGAAGGAATCACATTTGCAAATGATGAAGGATATTTTGTTATTGAGAATCCAGCAACACTAGGAAAGTTTTCTTTAGAAACAAAAGAAGTTGTCCAAACATGGGACTTAAGACCTATTGTTGGTGATCATGGTAATGCAGGACCTGAAGCACTGACTTTTATTCCAGAGTTAGGATTTCTAATTGGTATGCAAGCAGAAAAACCAGCATATCTTGTTGAAATTAATGGAAATGAAGTCATTTCACAAGGAGAAATTACAATGCCAAAATCTAAAGAACTTTCAGGATTAGATTATCATGAAGAAACAAATACATTAGTTGCAATCTATGATGCATATAACAAAGGATATGCAATGCAAAATATTGCAGGAACATGGATTACACTTGGTTCAATTGATTTACAAGGAGATAATCAAGAAGGTGTTGCCATACATGATAATTCTGTGTTTATTGCAGAAGACGATTGTGGATTATTTAGATATGATGTTGCAGTTGATGAACCAGATGTTGATGCAGACGGAGATGGATTGTTAAATAGTAGAGAAGCAGAATTAGGAACAGATCCTAATGAAAAAGATACAGATGGTGATGGGATCAGTGATGGCAAAGAGGTTGAACAATTTGAAACAGATCCATTAGATGCAGCAGATCATCCACCTAGAAAGATTAGATTCTATACAATATCTTCAGATAAAACACAAGTAGAGATTAGATATATGAATGGAGATACTGAAACACTAACACCATTTGAAGATCAAGATGATCAAACAATAAAAAGAGATAGACTTAATAGAAAAGATACAAGATTATCTGTATACAATGGTGATTTAGTAAGAGTCTATCAAGATGGTGAATTAGTTAGAGAATTTAGTAGATAATTTTATTTTTTTCTTCTTTTTTCTGTATTCTTTAATATAATATATCAATAGTACCACTGCGGCTCTGATTCTAGATTAGAATTTATGTACGATTCGTATCCTGACGCTATCGCAGATTAAATTAAATATGGAGCCAAGGCGGTGGTACTATTGCAAATAAATATAATTATTTCTTTATCTCACAACCACCAGAAGGTAATAATCTAATTATATCATCTAATGTTCCAGAACCAAATTTCTTTTTAAGTTTTTTAGCAATATCACTTGGTTTATCCTTACCTTGAACTATAATAACATAGTCTTCTGCATGTTTTTTAATAGCAGCAACAGGTCCTGCGATTAATTTACCGTCTTTTCTAATTCCAAATCCTAATCTCATTTCAATAGGAGAAACATAGTTTGTTTTTCCTCTTATCATAAAAGAACCTTTTGTTAAGAACTCACCTGCATTTGCTTCTTTTGAAACTTGTTCTGGTTTTACATTGAACACATCTAATGTTGATAATCCTAGTTTCCATGCTCTTGAATAACATGCTGTTGCATTTGCGGTTTCATGAATTGTTTTTTCTCCTATCTCTTTGTTTTTTACACTATCATTTTTAACAATAAAAAAAGGAGAACCAGCCATATCTGTATGAAAGACTAAATCTTCTTTAATAGTATGTTTTTTTACAACAATCTCATTAGTTGTTGCATCTCTTCCACCAATAACTAAAAAACCTTCTGAACTAATAAACCATCTGAACTTTTCATACCATTCCTTCTTTGGTTGATTCTTGATCTCTTTTACCATCTCTTCATGTTCTTCTATCTCTTCAGAATGCTTTTGTTGAGCTTTTTCCAGCTTTTTCTTGTATAATTCAACAGCTTCTTTAGCTCCATCTATCTTTCTCTTTGCTTTCTTAGCTTTCTCAAAATAGACAGAAGCATTCTCTTCTATTGATTTGTTGAAGTTTAGTGATAGTTTCATCTTTTATAATATTAATATAATTTTACTAGTTATTAAATATTTTTCTGTATTTATATTTATTTAAGCCTATTTCCACCAACAATTAAGATTTTCTTTAATATGTCTAAGAGACATAGATCTGTGTTTTGGATAAAATTTAAGTGGATTTAATTTATTATCTAATATATCACACCTTTCTTTTAAAGTAGTATGTGGTGGGCAGAAACCATATTTCTTCCAAACATTTATTTTTGATGTATGTTTCATATTCTTAAATCCAATTTCTTTAATCCACTTCATTGTATCTCTTTTAGTATCTAACACAATAGCATGCATAAACTTTTCATTTTTTCTTTGTTTTCTAGGTTTATATAATCTTGGACCATATCCTAATTCAACTAATAACTTATATACATCATCAATTAATTTTTTTGAAATTGTTGCAAGTTTAATTTTTGGTTTATAATGAAAGATACTATTTAATGATTCTTTCCTAGTTTTAATATTACTCTTACAAAAATAAATACTTCCATCTGTATCAAATATCCCTCTTAAAAAGTTCTTTTTCTCTGTGTTAGATTTAAATTTAATAGGAATACCAACATTCAATTTCTTTCCATGTTTTATATTAAATCTTTCTTGTAATACAGATACAAATTCCCTATCAAATATGTATATACCACATACTCCTACTGACTTATAATGTTTCAGAATAACTGGTTTTTTTAATATGTCTTTAAATATCTTATTGAATGTTGGAATTATGATATCTTCATAAAATTGTCTTTCTTCTTTAATATCTCCAGTTAATGTATATTCTGAGTATCTCTTAGTTATACTAATACAACCATCACCCATATGCCATCCTAAAAATTCTGCAATGTTGTTATTTTCATTACATTTCATTATTTCACCTCCATGTCATTTAATAAATTATGGCATGGATTTCTTTAAGATTAGTATATCTCACAAAAAACTTTTAGGATGTAAATCTAACCTTTAAAAGGGAAAAGTTTTTGTTAGGAGATTTATATCTATTATTGAATTGATATAATGAATTAGTTTATATATTTCACAGCTAAATGTCCTGTGTCCAGTGGTGTTAAATTTAGTAAGAAGAAGCCTTAAGCTACAAGAATTCTTTAAAATAAGGTTGTCCAGTGGAAAAAATAAAGAAAAATGTGGGGGCGGAGATTCGAACTCCGGAACACACTAAGTGACAGGATATCCAAACAGTCGGATTTAACAACCAGCGCAGGTTGCGGTCCATAGTGTTTTTCTGGTCTTAAGTTTCGCAGAGTTAAAAAACTCTCCTGCGCATTTGACCAGACTTTGCTACCCCCACATAAGGGTTTATTTGTTCTTAGAATCAATAAACGATATTTAAATGTTCCTATTTAAACTTTCTGCATATTCAAATATGTCTGTGCTATATTGTATAAATGCATTGTATCATCTGCTGTAAGTGTATAGAAATGATCTAAATGAGATTTATAGACATATTGATCAAACAATGTTCTTATAAAATATAGAATAGGGATAGCTTCCCATTTATGTTCCCAATCTGTTTCAAGATAACTAAAGAATATTATTAACACCTTGCCTTGTTGCATTTTCACTTTGTGATTATTTTTAATAACCTCAACATCTTTCATCTCAGTAAATAAGAAATTAATTTTCATAACCTCTTTAGCATAATCACTAATCTTTTTCCAAGGTTCCCATTCAAACTCAAGTTCTTTCCCATCTTTGAATATTCTATCAGAAGATCTCTTCTCAAACTTATCAAAGCCTTTTTCTCTAAAGTACTTATCCATGATTCTATATAGTTCATTAACTACAAATAACCCTTCATATTCAAGTTGTAGATTATCAACAACAATTCTTCTTTCAGCCATAATTAATACCTTTGAATGTTTAAATATGATTTCATCATTAAATATAATGCTCCTGCATCTTCTGCAGCTAAACCATAATATTTATCTGTATGAATTTTGTACAAAAACTGATCAACAAGCATTCTTAAAAAGTATACAACAGGTTTACTTTCCCATTTATTTTCCCAATCTGTTTCTGTTATCCCTTGTATTACTATTAGAACTTTTGCTTGATTCATCTTTTTTCTTTTTCTATCCTTTGTTATAACAACATCTTTTATTTCAGTAAAAAGAAATCTTAGATGTAAAACAGTTTTAGTATACTCATTAATTTTTTTCCAAGGTTCCATCTCAATCTCAATCTGACGAGAATCTTTTTTAACTCTCTCAGCAGAACTTTTTAAAAATCTATCATATCCTCTTTGAGTTAACCAAGAATTTACTTCTTTATAAAAATCATCGACTACCAAAATACCTTGATAATTTAATCTTAAAGTATCAGCAACAATTCTTCTTTCTACCATTTTTATATTATTAACCTAATAATTCTGTTTACAAAATTATTACCACACATCATAATGTTCATTTCCAGCTATTTGTGAATCTAATGCCTGTTTTATTGCATCTTGTAATTCATATAACTTAAATCTACATTTATCTTCCCATAATGTATCAATCTTTTTTCTATACATCCAATTTCTAAAAAACATCATAATATGTTGTCCTAATTCAGATTGATTAAACATATGTCCATAATCATACTCTAACTCATGCCTTATTCTCATAAAAAGAATACATTTAGACAAAGTTTTCTTTTTTCCATCTTTAACAACTTCAAATTCAACAACATCACTAAATTGCCAATGTACATACATCCATAACATAACAAACTCAGTAACCTTTCTAAAAGCAGACCAATCAAACTGTTTATCTCTTCCAACAGGATTATTAATTGTTTTAAATTTAGATTCATGAACCTGATAACCACGAGAGATTAACCATTCATGAACAACACTATAAAGTGCAGGAATATCTATAATTCCCTTATATTTAATAACTAATGCTAATGTTGCTTCTGTCTCTTTTAAGATTGGCATATATAAATTCCTGCTTTTAAGCTATTTAAATGTATCGAAAATGCCTTGCATTTCCGGACATTTAAACTTAAAAACTAGCTTTTTATCTCGTTTAAACGTATCGAAAATGCCTTGCATTTCCGGACATTTAAACTTAAAAATCTTTTGATTTTTTTGTTTAAACGCTGAGAATTCCACTATTTAAAGAAAAGTGGAATTCTGGCGTGCTCAAAAAAGAAATTTCCTTTTTTGACATGTTTCGAATACTAAGAAATAGTATTATCCTTTACTTAATATTTCTTTATTATGTTCACAAACATCTTTTAAAGAAAACATTTTTTTACAACCAGCACATTGGAATACGATACTTCCATCAGGCATTGGAAAATCAGAAATAGATAATCTTTTTTTGTCACACCTTGGACATTTTAACTCAATTTCTCTGACACTAAAGAAATGAGAACAATCTTTACAATAATGTGCAGAACAGATATTCATGATCTTATGTCCACTTGTGCTACAATACGGGCAAAACTTTATTTCATCCATTATCCTCTGGCTGATTTATGATAGTATTTAAATGTTGCTGTGATCTAAGCCATAGAATAAGTGCTCAAACCCCAAAGCAAAGGTTGTTACTACTGGAGAATACTTAATAAATCGAAAGATTTATATATAAGTTAGATCATAGTATTAGTATAGGAAACAGACATTAAAGGGGGTAAAATTACACTAATTTACCAATATAAATGGATTATATTCATAATCACCTCTTTTTCCCGCGTAGGCTCTCTTTCGGGAGAGTTTGCGGGGGTTTTAATCCTTATCTAAACAAGATAAGATCATAATCACCTCTTTTTCCTGCGCAAGTTCCTTTCGGGGGATTTGCGTGGGTTTTATACTCACATAGTAGAATTATTTCTTTTTAAGATATAAATTAGAATAACCTTTATGAATAAATGCAGTTACTATTATACCTAAAATAAGACCTACAATAAATGTAATAGTTGTACTAGTTTTTAACTCAATAAAAGATCTTACTTCTTTTTCTTCAAAATATAAATCCAAATTGCCTAATTCAAGAGCATAATGTGAATAAATTAATGAAGAACTCAAGTCTGAGTTTTTTAAAACATTTGCATATTCAAAATAACTATATCCTAAAATAGGGAATGTACCTTTTTGTTGTTGTTTTAGAATTAATGAATTAGCTAATTTTAATCTTCCATCAACAACATCTAATAATTTATCTTGCTCTAAACCTAATGAACTAATTACCATGTCCATTTCTGCTTTTGCTTTACTTGCTTTAAACAAACACATAATATAATCTTCATTTTCATATTCTTGATTTGCCTGGTCAATCTCTTCTTGAATATTATCAAAAGGTATCATTGAAATTAAGGAAAGATAATTATAATGTTCATCTATCTCAGAGAGTTTTCTGATACAAGAATCCTGTAATATTTCTTTGTTTAACCCAATCTCATCATTAGTTGCATCAAAGAAATCACTCCAAGCATATGCACTATAATATCTTTCAGTTGCATAAGATAAAGTATATAATAAAGAATTAGAATCATTGGTCCAATTAATTTCAGATTCATTTAGCTCAAATAGATCATCTAATATATTCTCTGTTTCAATAACTCTCTCCTTAACAACAATATAAGTCTGAAAATTAGTCAATGAATTAATTTCTTTTTCATTTAATTTATTTTCTGTCTCAACAACTGACTTATTAAGCTCGTTGATTATTTTAATAAAATCTTCTTTTGTTGTGTTTGTCTCTAGAAGATAAAGGTAATTGTATTTAATATTTGCACCAAAGCAAAAACTAGCTGTTGCATAATAATCCGAAGAATTAAAGGCTTCAGTTGCTTGCTTTGATAGGTTAAGAGCCATTAAATAATCTGAGTTATTAATCATAGTATGATTAATTTGTGATTTGAATACTGCAGTCCTATTACATAATTCAATTGCAACAGATCTCATTGTATTTGTATACCACTCATCTGGTTCAATGTTTCCTTCTAATAATTCATATTCTTCTCCTGTTAACTCCTCCATAACCTCATACAAAGAAGAAACTTCAATAACCTCAATTCCAATGCCCCTACCATATTGAAATAAATCAAGAGTTATATTCTTTGTTTCATTTGTTTCATTTTCAATATAAACATCATCAACATAGCCTTTAGAAATATTTTCAGATAAAATAATTCCATCATAATGTAAATTTTCTTCTGTTACAAATCTTGTACCTTTTGGAATTAAAACTTTTTTTATACCTTGGCCCTTTGCCGCCTCAATCTTTTCTTTAACACCTGCAACAGTTCCAACAAATCCTCCTGCATTAATTGTTCCTGTCATTGAAACAGATTCATCAACCTCTAAATCATCTAACAATGCTACAGTAAGTGCTGCAATTGATATACCTGCACTAGGTCCACCAATAATAGGAGACTCTGCTCGAATTGTGTATAAAAAATCATAATTACTACAATCAATGTCTAAAAAATTACATGCAATATCTCTACCTAATCTTGTTGATAATTGAGTATCTAATTTTGTAAAAGGAAAAGTGTCGATAAATACTCTTCCAGAACCAGGAATAATTTCTAGATATAAATCAGCAGTAACACCATGTTCATCAGAAGTAACAGCTAACAATGTTAAATGTCCTTTTTGTGCTAGACAAGTAGGTAATAAGATTATTGTTATGATTAAAATTAATAATAGACTCTTTTTCATATTAAGTTAGATTAAGAAGTAGTATTAAAATGTTATTGTTGAGCAGGTTCTGGTTGAGGAGGTTGTGAATTATCTATTTCTCGTTGTATTTCAGTAATTAATTCTCTTAATAGTTGATGTAATCCTTTATCAGCTCTTGCTTCTTTATTTAAGAGCTCAAATAATTCACTTAATTCTTCTTCAGCTTGCTTTATTGCTCTAAGTTTTCCCACTAATTTTTGCTGTCTCCCTTCTAAGTGATCTTTAAGTCCAGGTTTTGTAGTATCACCTGCTATTAAACTAGTAATATAAGTAAGTTCAGCAGTAATTAAAGCTCTATTTTGTGCATTCCTTTCCATTTCATCTATTTTTTCTTCGATTTCTTTTAATTCTTTAACAAGTACTGCATCATGTTTAAATACATCTTTTGTATATACTACTAAAGCTCTTTCTACATTTTCAGTTCCCTTAATTTTTGTATTAATTGCTGTCAATTTCCCAGTAATCTCTTGAAGTAAAGGTCCAATCTTATCTCTTATTATTGATGCAATTGGATGTTGTACATCATCTGCTCCTGTAAATTTAGGTAAAAGTTTCCCAAGTAATTCAGATAGTTTTTCTATATTTTCTGTTAATTCTAATTCAAGAGATTCTAGTTTTGTATTTTGTCCTAACAATCCTCTATCCATCCTTGCTTCTCTTCTTGATAATGTACTTTCGTCAATTTTTAATAAATCTCTCATTTCATTAATAATTAATTTAATATCACGAATAGCATTTCCTCTATTCCTATCAAAAGGTGCACCTGCACCATGATTATCTTTTATTATTTCAATCTCACTTACTAATCTACCAATCAAAGGAACCATTTTATGTTCCTCTCCCTCTTCTATTGTTGTATACCCATGGATGGCTTTAAGATACTCTTGATCTCTTTTTATAATTTCAATAATAGCATTAATTTTATCTCTAATTTGTTCAGTTGTTAATTCAGCAGCTTCTGCTGTTCTTTGAGCATTAGGGTCATTTGGATCTGGGGCATTAGGGTCATTCGGATCTGGTTGATTAGGATCATCGTCTTGTCCAAATACCCATGGAACTACAATATTCTGCATCGCTTGTTGAGTTTCTTCTCTTCGAGTTTCTATTTTAGAAATAGATTCATCTAATTTTGAAATAATAACCTCCATACCTTCTAATCTAAAAGAACTAATACCTTGTTGGATCTCTTCCAATAAATGGAGCCATTTAATAATTAAACAATGTTCCTCTCTAACTCCAATAGGATAAACACCCAATAAATTTTTTACATGTTCTTTTTTTGGATCTGTCATTTTTTTATACCGTGGTTGTAATAGTAGGTAATCCAGTATTAGTACCTGCTGATAATTGTGATGTATAATCTGTAAACATTATGTCAAATTCATCAAATAGATCTGTTGCTTTTGAAATTAAGTTTGCAAAATCAGTCCTTTCTGCTGCATTAAGTTCAGAAAGAACCCTCGCATCTCTTCTAATAATACCAATATCAAAATTAAAACCATTTCTTAATTCTCTTAATTCTCTAGTAATATCAAACAATGTTGAATATTTTGCAGGATCTGGTGCTGCTCCTCCTGCATTATCATTTAATATATCTGTTGCTTGTGCTAAAAAGTTAGGACTATCTAAAATTGCCTTTTTTCTAAAGGCTTTAAGTTTGTCTTTTGCTTCTTGGATTGCAGTTTTTATTGCTGGTGCTCCACTTCCTCCACCGCCGCCAGGTGCTGCTCCCCCAGGCGGTGTTGCTCCTCCAGGTGGTGTTGCTCCCCCAGGTGGTGCAGTTCCAGAAGCTGCTGCTTTTGGTTTTCTCCAACTACTCGCTTTTTTTGCTCCCGCTTCCATTGGTCCTGAAAACAATGCAACTATTCCAAAGATCATTAATATAATTGAGATTAAATAAAATAAAACCATAAAGAAATATATGAAAGGTGCTTCTGTTGCGATCCATTCAAAATATTTAGGTGCAGCTGTTTCTGCAAATGAAAAAATAATAAAATAAACAAAGCCAAAAGCATATGCTGCTTTAACATCTTGTCCTTTTAAGAAATGGAATAAGAATATTCCCATTAAAAGCATAATTACTACAAAAACATAAGGTCCGAAATCAAGAACTAAGTTAAAATCAAATTGATACTCTGTAACAGCTAACATAATACCCATTACAGCTCCAACAATTGAACCAACCTTTGTTCCACTATCACCTAATCCAGCTACCTTTTTCCCTCCTTCTCTAAATGCAAGACCTAAAATTAATATATAAATAATTGAATTAAAAATAGGTGGAGCAGCAATATAATATGTTGTTAATATTGATAAAACATTTTGAAAAGAGCCTGCAGCCTTAGATAAAGTACTATTAGCAGCAGAAACTGTAAATATGCTAGATAGAAAGATTCCGATATATGTCAATAGTAATAAACGCTTATTTTTCATTAATTAACCTCTTTTCAATGAGCTCAATAGAAACTAACTAGATTTCTTATATATAAAAGTTTCTATATATTAGATTATTTATATAGATAAAAAATTAATATTTAGATAAACGCTTAGTTACTTTCCAATAAAAGGTATCAAAATCTTTAACAATTGGATTCTTCATATTTATCTTAAACATCTTTGCATTCCCAATTTTTCTTGTATGAACAACAATCTTATTATCTATCATATCTTGCCAAAATAGTTTTAATGTAGAATAACCAACTCCTGATTTCTCAGCTATTTCTTTCATTGAATATTCTATGTCAATTGCAATGATTAAAAAATCCATTACCTTTAATTTAGGACTTGCTCCAAATACATCCAAAAATATAGATTGTTCTTCTTTCATGTAAAAAGATTTGGTTTGTTTGTTTATATACTTTTCCATTTTTAGCTCCATAAGGCTATTTATTAGCCACAATTATATTATTTATTTCTTTAATTTTTGCAGGATTAAGTGCAACATTATCACCATGCAAACTTTTATTTAAAATTAAATACTCTTGCTTAACTAAAATAATTAATACAAGTCTTAGTTTATGTAATTCATGTTTTGAATAACCTGAAATTATATTCTCAACTAGGATATGATTAGATTTCCACTTGTTTGCCCTATACAATTTCTTAATTATCCAGCACCTTATCCTCAAATAATCTTTTTTACTAATCTTCATTTTAAGCTCCAACCAAACATGAATAAGTTAACCTATACTCTTGAACTTCTTGTTGTAGTAAAGATAATTGGTCTCTTGATGAAGTTGCTGAGAATATGTTTACACCTCTTTTTATAGAACTAATTCTGGAAATAACACTTTGTAATCTAGAATTAATAACACCAACACCAGAATTAACTAATGAATTTAGTTCCCTTTCAACACCATTATAAAGTCTTGAATTTCTATGAACATACCTTTTTAACTCAACATATTTTCCTAAGCGTGTATAATCACTTCTTCTTCTTATAATTAATCTTCTTGCTCTTGCAATGTCTTCTCTTTTTTGTGAATCTAGAACCCCTGTCCTTGCAACTTGTTGTTTGTATTGTTCTAATTTTGTTTTCCATCTTTCTGCTTCTCTAACCTGTTCATTTAGATTAACTATTTTCCCATTAAAATATAATTTTCTTGCATAGATTTTTGCAGCTTGTTTAACTACATAATTAATTGGTTTCTTCTCCCTACATGACACCAATAATTCTTTAGTAGAATATAATTTTATAACTTCACTAACAAACAAAACTGCTTTTAGTTCAGAGATTGATGTAGCACTAACTAACAAAGGTCTAGCTCTACTAGAAATAAATCCATAATATGTTTGTGCTAAAATATCAAGTTCAGGATTATTATCAAAAACAGGTTTTAATTTTTTTGTTCTTAGATTAAGGGGTGTTCTGTCATTTAATTTATTACAATAATATTTTATTCTATCTTTTAATCTTCTTAAACCCACAAATTTTCTGGGATTATCTCTTGGTCTTTGTATTCGATAAAAATCTTCAAGAATAATATCTCTTACACCTCTCCCTCTCTTTAATTGTTTGGTTACATAACTATTATCTATTTTCTCAACAATATAATCTAAAAGAAGATAATGTTCAGGAGATAACTGACTACATTCATCAATATTTCTATTTCTAAAAGAAGAATTTGCAAATATAGTTCTAACTCTCTCTACTAGACTTTTCATCTTTTATTTGGACTAACCCTATCTCTAATTTGTTTATCAATATTATCTTGATCATTAATAATTCCATTTACCTCATCAATTATTTCAATGTCAATATCATGTAAAGAGAAACAATCATTATTTATCTTTTTAACACCAAAAGGCCTATAAAATAAACTAAGGTAAGCAATTTCATCATCATTTTCTGCATTAAATACAACGCTATAAGATATTTTAACACTTCTAGTAATAGCGGCTTCTGGAATTAAATCTAATTCAATATCACGATCCAATCCTTGGTACAAAGTCATCATTTGCATATTTAAATCATCTATTCCTGAATGAAAAATAGGCAATGAACCATGTGAATGAGCCCATCCAACAATATAATGATCTTGTTTTACATCTTGACATGATTCAAATACACCTAAGGACGGAACATAAACATCTGCATCTCCAACTGTTTGTCCTTTATTAATATAAACATCTCTTACAACCAAATCTTCTGGTTCATGTTTTTCTTTTGTATTTAATAAATACAAAGAGACTTCATAGTCCAAACCTAAAATAGATCTTACTCTTGAACAAATACTTCTTGTTTTTTCAAATGCTTCTCTAGTAAATTTTAATTTATCATGTTCTAGCATTTCTTTTATTTTGTCTTTTAATTGATAATTATAAAAATTAAAAATAAGTCTTTTATTTCTTTCATCCTGTTCAACTCTATGCTGTTTGTATTCATCACTTGCAAGATAAGCATCTAATCTTTTTTTATCATCTGTTCTTGTATTCATACTTACACCCCACAACTACACCTTCTCCTAAAAGGGATATATTTCGATTTAAACAGCGGAGAAGTATCGCCTGAACTATAATTAAGAATTCCTCTTAAATCATATTTTCGTTTAGAGGAAAGAATTCTTTGTGCTTCACCTGCCATTAACCCACCAATAACCATATTTGGAACAACCACACTAGGTTCTTGAACCAAACAAGAATTATTTGTCTGTTGTTGTCTCTCCCTTCTTGCACCAGAATATAAATCAAGCTGACAATCTAAACATTTTGTTAAACCAGGAAGATAAATATTTGCATTACCAGAATAAGCATTTGTTGCTCCATTAACAACAGGAATTCTTAGTTTAATAGCTAAGTCATTTATTTCTTTTCTTGTTATATGATTATCAACACAACTAAAAATTAAATCATATTTTCTTTTTCTTAAATAAGCTTTAGTAGATCTATTAAATTTCTTATGATAATAACCAATTCTAATGCTTGGATTAATTCTTCTTAATCTTTCTGCCATTACTTTTGCTTTTTTTTCTCCAATTCTTTTATAAAATAAAAACTGTCTATTAAGATTAGTAATATCAATATCATCATAGTCCATAATATCAATCTCACCAAAACCAAGAACAGCTAAATTCAATGCAAGATAAGTGCCAATTGCACCGGCACCTACCACAAGAACTCTTGAATTAGCATATTTTACTGAACTTACATCTGCTAAATTATCTCTTGTTGAGGTTCTAGATATAGAATTAAGATTATATGTGATAGGATTAGAAGAAGATAAATCAATTTCTCCCCTCTTTAATTTAAATCTTGTTCTTCTTATTTCATCAACAACAATACCTGCTGCAATACAAGTTGAAGAGATACCTTGTTTATGAGCATCAAACTGTTTTTGTATAAGTTTCTCTAAATCAATTAGTGTTTTTGGTCTCCAACTAACTATATCACATCTTGTTCCAGATGCTGATGCACCTATGTAAACCTTTGAATGCTTTTGTGCATAGGCAAAACAAGATTGTTTGATAACAGAATCATTATCAGCATGAACAACAACATCAGGATTAAATCTATAAAGAAATGCTTCAGCATATTTTGCATAGATTGGTGTTGTTGTAATTTGGGCATTAATTAATTCTAAAGTTTTACATACTTCATATACTTTTTCTCTACCTGGATTTTTACTTCCAATACATAAAGGATCTCTATTCTGTCGAGAAATTCTACCATTATCTATTACAGCAAGATTTAAAAAACCCATACCTGCTAAACCAATCAAAACCATTTGAGATAAATAATCAGAACCAACAATTGCAACTCTTGCTCGTTCAATATTTCTTTGTCTTGCTTGACTCCATCCTTTAATCAAAGATTGCCTTTGAAATTGTTGATCAATGTATGAAATAATCATCCACCCCAAAATACATTTCCATTTTCATAATAAATCATAACTCCTTGTTTTGCTAGTCTCTTTGCTTCCCATTCTCCATTAAGCAACCTCTCTGAAGAGAATGTACTAGGAGAAAGTCTTTGAACAGGAGAGACAAAATTTCCAAAATAACTTGAAGTAAGGACTCTTTTTCCTTCATTAAGAATTAATGCTATCTGTCCAGCAATATTATGTTGTTTGAGTTCACTAAAATTATAATCCCCAAAATTTACACCTAATTTATTCCATCTTAAATTATCTCCATGACATATGATATTATCAGAATAAACAAAAGGATGATGATATCTTTTTCCTTCTAAAACACTACAATAATCTTTGATACTCAATATATTTTGTCCTACTATAATCCTGGTCCCAATTCTTACAGCAGGAAATAAATAATATTCTCCTTTGAATTCAATAATATACTTTGGAAGATTCAAGAAAATTTCATAATTATTATTATCTATATTTTTAAAACCAACCTCTCCATCTGAACCATATGTTCTACGATTAATAGCTGATCTTCTATCAACTTCTTTTCTTAACTTAGCAACAGTTTTCTCAAGATTAGTTAATGAACTTACATATTTACTCCCTCGACCAATTAATCTTTTTGTTATGTAATCCCCAATAACCTGTTTATATTCTTGTTCAAATTTAGATGTATGACCAATATGTCTAACAGTATATCTTCTCCCAGAAACACAAACATGAGATTTTGGTGTTGTTCCATTATTCCTATCTAAAGCATAAACTCTCCCCCTCAACAAAACAAAACCACTACAATTATATTTTCTTTCTAATTGTGATTCAAAGATAGAGCTAGATCCTAAGATCTCTTCTATTGATGGAATTTGAAAATCATTTGATGAACTTAATCCATTAACAGAAATATCTGTTTCTCTTGTCATCCCTCTTTTTCTTTTAACTAGTTCAAAATATTTTTCAAAAACATCTTCTAAAATAAAACGCTGCATAGAAAATTCTTTTAATCTTAATAAAATTCCTTGTAATCTTTTTATATTTCCTAATCTCCCTCGTAAATTTGGTATAATAATATTATTTGTTAAATTATCAAGATGACTTGAAATAGCACAAGAATTATCTAATAAAAATCTTTTTTCAAGTATAGTAAGTTCTACTGCTTCTTCTAATCTAAATTTAAGTCCACCCATTGAAAGATAATTATCTCTTTTTTGTTTGGAACATCTATGAACAGTATACATCCTTGAATTTAGAATTACTAATGGTTCTGTAGTATGATTAAAGTCAGAGACAAAAGTTGGAGTTAACCTTAATCCCATCTTAACCTCCAGCTATATCATTTAAAAGAACAAGTTCTAAAGAATTACATCTAATTTCATTACCATTAGTATCTCTTATTCTTTTTGTCTTGAATAATTGATCAGAATATTCGCCAACAACATGAGTTGTGTCAAGATATGTTGTGTCTTGTTTATTAGGACCAATACCATATAAAGTTAATCTACTATTGTTTTCTTGTGATGCATATTCTAGAATATCACCAATATCAGTAACATGTTGCATTTGTTGTCGTGTGTATTTATCTCTATTATTCTTATCTGGAGAAGGATCTAATAAATACTGGATAAGATCATTAAATGTTCTTCCTAAATATTCTTTTCCAACAATTTTTATTAATGGTACTCTTTCTGGCTTTGGTGGGTAAAGCATTAATTCCACTAATGTTAATCCATTTGACATTTATATCACCTAAGTTAATTCAAAATAATAATTAGTGCGCTAGAGGTGGGACTTTCAAGGTCCCCTTATTAACATATTTGTTCTGAAAAATCAAAGATTTTTTGAACAATGTTCAAGTACTTTACATTTTCAATTGAACCCACGTAACATAGGGTTACTATGTTAACCTGATCTTCAGTCAGGTATTTTCTTTAATAAGAGTTATCTACAATTTTCCGGATGTTTTTTCTATAATCCGGAAGAATTAACAATATCTTTGGAAAAAATCTTTAAAAATCAATGAATGTAAGAAAATATTACGGTATTTCCGGAATCTGTCCGGACTATTTTAATTGTCTAGAACTTACTGGCTTTATTAGAAAACCATCCTGCCTTTCTTCAAATACGCCATAGTCTCCTTCTTTAATTCTAAAGTCATCAACTATTTTTGTTGGTAATCTTATCATCCGAGAATTACCTAAAGAACCAAACTTTCTAATCATTGCTCTTTTTCCAGTCATTATATCATATTTGATTAATTCACTAGATGTAAAATATTCTTCACCACAATTACTACACTTCATACATTTTAATTTAACATTATCTTTAGTTACTGTTGATGGTTTTACTTTCTCTCCACATTTATAACAGGTTTTTATGAATTGTTTCATCTTCTTTTCGGTTTGATATGAATCAAGATTATATTTTCTTGAATTACATATGATAAACAAAGATATCCTATTTTATATCTATAAAAAACATTATATTTTTGCTGTTTTTTTGAAATTAACTTATGTTCACCATATTCTAAAATATCTAATACAAATTCTAATGGCTTTTTTAATTTCTCAAACTCTTTTTTAAAGTGCCATGTAAATACTATTATTTTTCCATTCCAATGTAATTCATTTGTGGATATCTTTATCACCTTATGGATATCTTATACTATTTATATTTTTCTATTATTAATTAGATTGTTTTTATAAGAATTATTGAGGATAAACCAATCGTTTTTTCTATAATCCGGAAGAATTAACAATATCTTTGGAAAAAATCTTTAAAAATCAATGAATGTAAGAAAATATTACGGTATTTCCGGAATCTGTCCGGGTAAAATTTATATATCCAAATAATAATCATATTAACAATGATTAAAATAGCCATCTTCAATGGAACACAGAATATCAACACTAGTGAATTAATCAATTCTATTGAAAAACTAGATATGCAACCAATACTAATCGTTAATTCAGAAGAATTCGATTTTGCTGAGTTTGATGCATATTTCTTTTTACATGATTTTGAAGATAAAGACATCCTCAAAACAATCAAATTTGAATCAACCAAGGGTAAGCCAGTAATAGGAATAAAATATGGTGCAAAGGTTTTAATTGATAATAATTTTATCTCAGAAATCAAAGATAAAGTTGTTGTTGAAGAAAGACCAGAAGCAAATGCTCTTCTTCCTGATGAAACTCATGATTCTATTAATATAGTTAATATTTCTATTAATAGAAATTCATTTAATGTATGTATTGATGAAGAAGAAATGCTAGTCATGCATATGCCAAATGCTAGTACTAGATTTTACTTTAAAGAGAATAAAACAAAGAGATTATTAAAAGAAAATGATCAGATTATCTTTATGTATTGTGATGAAGATGGTTTTGCTGAAGAAGAAATTGCAGGAATAATAAATAAGAAAGGTAATGTTTTAGCTTTGATGCCTTTGCTTAAACCAATTGATATTGAAGATGAAACAGATACAGTAAGATTATTATTGGATTCAATTAAAATTCATATTGAAGAATTAAATGACAAAGATTAAGGTGCACTATAATCTCTTAATATTTGTTGTTTCTTTCCCTGAACTTCTGCTATAATTTGTTCATAAGGTGTGTCATGTCTAAAATGTTTTAATGCATATCTCATTGGAGCAATGACTTCTTCTGGATCTAAATCTTTATTTCTACAACAAGCACCAAATGCAAGATAAAATCCTTGAACAGCTTGATGTAATAACATTGCTCTTCCATCTATTGCTTTATGTCCTTGTTTTCTTGCAACATTTAAAAATAAACTTTTGTGTCCATAAACAATATCCATACATGTTTTTCGACCACTAGCTAACTCATAACCTCTAAGTAATCTTTGTCCTGTTCTTTCAATAGGAATTGTATTTATAACAACATCTGCTTCTCTTAATGCTCTTAATAATTGTGAAGAATATCTTTCTTCATCTTCTTGATATAATGGAATAGCAGTTAATCTAATCTTATCAAATTGACTTGTTGCTCTTTGTTCTAAGGCTTGTGCTTTTTCTAATGTTCTGTTTGCTACAGTAACATTACCATATTTTGCTAGTTCTAAAGCAATTGACGCTGCTGCACCACCTGCACCTAATATTACAATACTTTTATCCTTTAATTCAACTCCTGCTTCTTCTAAAGCTAATCTAACACCTGAACCATCTGTAGAATAACCATTTGTTTCATCTTCTGTTCTAACTACAGTATTAATACCAATTATTCTTTCTAAAGCACCAATTGTAACTAGTCTGTGTTGTGCTGTTCCTTCTTTATGTGGGCTTGTTATATTCAATCCAACAATCTGTTCATAACTTAATAACATATCTAATGTTTCCTCTAATAAATCACAATGAACATCTAATGGAATATATTCAGCATCAATATCAAAATAAGCAAATGCAGCATCCCACATAACTCTAGATAAACTATATGAAGATACAGGTGGTTGTGTTCCACCAACTAAAGCCATAATCCTCTTACTATTACTTGCTTCGATTAGACTTGCTATTTGACCTGGTTGCATAATATATAGAGAAATGCAAGTTTATTTTTAAATGTTATTGGGGTATTATATGTCAAAGTAAAGAAAAAGAACTATAGTTTATTGTTTTGCTTAAAGAACTTAAAAAACAATAAATTTTATATACTGTTATCATACTTGAAATACAATGACACATAAATATGTAGTAACACCATGGGAAGTTCATGGAGATATTGATTATAAACGATTGATTAAAGAGTTTGGAATAAAGGATATAGATTCTAAACTATTGAAAAGAATAGAGAAACATACAGGTGATTTACATCATTTCTTAAAAAGACAGATCTTTTTCGCACACAGAGATTTAAAGTTTATATTAGATGAATATGAAAAAGATAACAAATTTTTCCTATACACAGGAAGAGCACCATCTGGCCACACACATATTGGACATCTAATTCCATGGATGTTTACAAAATGGTTACAAGATAAATTTGATGTTGAACTTTGGTTTCAATTTCCAGATGAAGAAAAGTTCTTATTTAATGAAAAATTAACATTAGAAGATACAGAAAAATACACCTATGAAAATATGTTAGATATTATTGCTTTAGGTTTTGATCCTAAAAAAACACATTTCATTGTTGACACATTACATGCACACTTAATGTATAAAGAAGCACTTAAAGTTGCAAAGAAGATTACATTTTCAACTGCAAAGTCTGCATTTGGTTTTACAAATGATCAAAACATTGGAGCTATCTTTTATACATCAATGCAAGCAGTACCTTCATTCTTACCTTCTGTTATTAAAAATAAAGAAATTCCTTGTTTAATACCTCATGCTGTTGATCAAGATCCACATTTTAGAGTTTCAAGAGATGTTATACCTAAATTAGGTCATTATAAACCTGCATCAATTCAATGTAGATTTTTACCTGGCTTAGGCGGGATGCATAGTGATGGAAAGATGTCTTCTTCTTCAGGAGACAATGCAACAATATTTACAACAGATAATGAGAAAACAGTAAGGAAAAAAATAATGAAGTATGCATTCTCTGGTGGACAAGTTACTGTTGAAGAACATAGAAAAAAAGGTGGAGAACCAGAAATAGATGTTTCATATCAATGGTTAACCTTCTTAGAGGAAGATGATGATAAACTTAATCAAATTTATGCTGATTACAAGTCAGGCAAAATGTTGACAGGAGAATTAAAACAGATACTAGTTGATAAGTTGAATAAATTCTTAAAAAAACATCAACAAGAGAGAGAAAAAGCAAGAACAAAGATTGATAAGTTTATCTATAAATGATGTGCTGATATTGCTCCAATTGAATGAACATTAGTATGACTTTTCTTTATTTTTTCTTCTGATTCTTGTTCAATTATTTTCCAATAATATTCAATGAATTTCTTTATAATAGGATTAGTAACATTTAGTTTATACATTTTAGCTTTACCAACATTTCTTGTAAAAACAACTCTTTTTTCTTTTATGAATTCTTTCCATATATTCTTTATTGTTGCATAAGAAACTTTACTATGTCTTGCAATGTCCATCATTGAATAATCATCTTCAACAGCAAATGTTACTAGAAATTCCATGATTCTATTTTTTGGAGTATTTCCTTCATATTTGATAAATGCAGATACCATTTTATTAAAGGTAATTTATACTATTATTTAAATGTTATTATTTTAGCCATTGACGGCTAATTATTTAGCCTATGTTTTTTATATAAGTAATATTCCCTTTTCTTATGGTTAAAATAAGGAAGAGCGAATACATAATTATATCAAAGAAAATAATAAGACTCTTATTAAGAGAAACTTGTTGGGGCAAGGGATCAATGTATCTTAATAATATAAAAAGATCTGGTTTTAAAGATAATGAAATACAATTGGTTGAACATGTAATTAATGGTTTAATAAAACAAGGCTTAGTCAAAAAGAAAAAGCATAAACATGGATGGAAATATTATTTAAATAACGAAAAAAGAGAAAAACTATTTTCAATAGCAAAAGAAATTAAAAAAAGAATATCAACATTAATACTATTTTTACTTTAGATAACTAAACTACTTTAAAGTAATACAAAAGTTATTTATACTAACTAACTAAAAAACATAGTATGTCAAAGAAATATCTACCAAAACAACCAGGTAAGCATCCTTTACCACAATCATTTTTCTTTATTAGTATCATTGGATTTATAATCAGTGCGGGATTTACATTATCAGGTAGATTTAATATTACTTGGGGATTTACATTCTGTTTAGTCTTTATAATGATGTTTATTGCATCATTCGTTAGTATGACCCCTGGTGCTAATGAATTTAAATAAAAAGAAAAAAATTAACCACACGGTGTTTGTCTATATAACCTCCACCTTAGTCCTTGCGCCTCTGCTAGAGTTTGTGTTGGTCTTCTTTGTCGTTCTTTAGCAGCAAGAGCTTTTTCCTTCATTTGTTTAAACTCTTGTGCTCTTTCTAAACTACCAACCTCAAGAGCCCAGTTTAATCCTAAATCATACTCTTCTGTCATCATGTATACTTTAAACTCTGCATCATAATCCTTTTGTGTCTGAAAACCAGTTAAGATACGTCTATATTCACCAAAATTCTTAGCTTGATGATAAATTACTGCTGCTCTAACTGAATCTCCTAATTCAGTCTCACAAATTTTTGCTGCATCATTATATCCCTTTTTATCTTGTTGATGTAAATAAACATCAACTACCATCTCTAAATCATCTATCTTGTCTCTAAAAAATTCAGCAAAGAATTCAACTTCTTCTCTATTGAGTACATATCTCTTGTCTTTATAGAGTTCTGCTGCTTCTTGATGTTGTCCAGTTTCAGCTAAGATTCTTGCAGCCCACATTGATCTGTGATCTTTAAACATACCTATTGCTCTCTCAGGTTGTTTTAATTCCTCAACAGCAATCCTATAAACAAGCGTACAATCTTGTTGTGTAAGTCTATATTTATCTGCGCCTCTTTCATAAATTTCAAGGACTTGTTCAAGATCACCAAGATGCAATGCAAGATCTATTCCTAATTTTACTACTCTATCTTTTGTTTTATTAAATCTCTCTGCAGGTGTAGACATACCAAATGTTCTACAATAATCCATTTCTCCATATTGGTAAACCATTTCTAATGGCAACCCCATAACATGAAATGCTTTCTTATGTTCTCCTGCTTGTTGCATAGTCTCAGCTAAAGTACATACATCATCCAAAATATTTAATCCACTAAATATTTCAAACCTGTGTTCTGCAAGGCCCTTTTTAGCCTCTCTTATTTTTTCTACTAATCCTTCTTTTTCATCTGCCATTGTTTTCACCTTTGTTATTAAACACCTCAAACAGAAGTAGACACTTATTTCATTTAAGATTATTGACAATAATTAGTAAAATATATAAATAATGACTAATTTTTATAATATATGACCAATATTAATAAAGAAGTATGGCGTATTATTGATAATGATGCTGCACTAAAAAAGAATTTATTATTGAAATTAATTAACATAAGTGCATTAGCTAGAAAAATTGCTAATGAACATAATCTTCAAAATAATATTGATGCAGTTATAAGTGCTATTAGAAGATATGAAGGTAGTATAGAGAAAAAAGAAAATACATCAAAAATCTATTCATTATTAAAAAAAGCAAAATTATCAACAAGAACAAAACTTGCTTCAATTTTGTTTAAGAAAAACTCAGAGATAAGACAAAAGTTAGCAAAACTTTATTCAGAAATAGATTTTGAAGCAGGAGACACACTTAGAATATTTGAAGTTTCTAAATATATTAAAATAATTATAGATGAAAAGACAGTAAAATTAGTTAAAAAATTATTTAATAACAAAGAGATAGTTGAAATAACAATAAAATTAGGAGAGGTTTCTATTGACTATGTTGTTGATATTACTAAAACGCCTGGTTTGTTTGCTACATTATCTAATGAATTAGCTACAAATAACACTAGCATAGTTGATTCCATGATTTGTTACTCAGAACATATAATAATTGTAAATGAAAAAGATTTACAAAAGACATTTAATGTTATATTTAAGTTAACGCATTGAGTTACATTCCCAACAGCTGTCTATGTTCTTGATTAGCATAACTTTGTCTTAAAACATTAACTGCAGGTAATTCTTCACCTGCTAAAGCTTTAACTAATGCGCCACCTGCTAAACTAATGTGATCTATTTTTCTTGGATCTAGATTATGTTGTTTAAGCATTGAAACAGTATCTCCTCCTCCAATAATAGAATAACCACTAGAATCTACAAATGCAGACATAATAGCTATTGCACCAAGAGAATATATTCCTCTATCATACCACCCAATAGGGCCTTTATGATATAATAATCCTGCTCTCCTAATAATCTTTTGATATTGTTCAATAGTATGTCCTCCAATATCACAACACCTATGTTCTCTACTTATATCTTCAGGAATCTGACCAATTGCATATTCTTTTCTTTCACCATCAACAATGAAAGCAACATCAGTAGGTAAAACAAACTTTCCGGGATATTGATCAATTAATTGTTTTAATCTTCTAGTATACTCTAACATAGATCTTCCTTTTTCATCTTTTTCTCTTTCTAATGCTTTTCTTGTTTCTTCTCCTAATTTATGACCTAAAGCAAGTAAACATAAATTTCCCAAATATCCTCCTGTAAGAATTTTTCCAACTCTTCTTTCTCCTAATGATTTTTCTATTAAGCCAAAATAATCACTTATTTTAATCCCTCCAAAAACAAACACATTAGAATCATTATCGTCTACAAATCTTCTTCTTACTTCTAATAATGCAACTAATTCTTTATCCATTTGTAATCCAGCAACATTAGGTAGTTCAGCAAAACCTAACATTGACATATGCGGTCTATGTGCAACAGAAAATGCATCTAAAACATAAGCATACATCCCTAGATCATCAATTAGTTTTCTAACTAAAGGAGTTTGTGGATGTTCTTCTAGTGATTTTTGTACTGTTTCATCTCCTAAATATCTTATATTTTCTAATAAAAATGCTTGTCCTGATTGTAATGTTTCAATAGCACTAATTGCAACAGAGTTTAATCCCTGTGTTTTATAATCAAATGTATCTCCAACATAATTAACTCCAGAAATATCATCATCTAAATCATTCAATAATCTTTCTAAACTAACATAATCAGGATTATTTCTTCTTCCATTATGGGCAAGTATAACAACTCTTGCCCCTAATTCTTGTAAAGCTTTAATTGTTCTTAAAGAACTAAGAATTCTTTCATTAAGTATAAATCTTCCCCCACATAAAGTTGTATTAAGATCTACTCTTGTACCTATTAATCTACCTTCAATTCCTGTTTTAGATATATTCTCTATTGTAAAATAATCTCTTTGTAATTCTAACATTACTTCATTCCCCCTTATTAATATAATAAAGAAACAAAATTTAATTTATAAAGATTGTGGGGGTATTCTTACTCATACAAAGGAAAACCTTTGGTTAATTCTACTACATCTGCTTTAATTCCAGCTAAGACTTCATCATTTTCCCAATTTTTAATTCCTTTAGCAATCATTTCTCCAACTATTTTCATCTCTGTTTCTTTCATTCCTCTCTGAGTTAGAACAGGAACTCCTAATCTAATTCCAGAAGGTTTGAAAGGTGTACTTGGATCAAAAGGAATCATGTTTCTGTTTGTATAAATGCCTGCTTTTGTTAAAGCTTCTGAAATACTATAACCTAATCCAACACCCACGGGTGTTAAATCAATTAGCATAAGATGTGTGTCTGTACCATTAGAAACAAGTTTTATTCCATTTTCCATCAATGTTTGTGCTAATGCTTTTGCATTTTTTACAACTTGTTGTGCAAATAATTTAAATTCTGGTTTTATTGCTTCCTGAAACGCAACTGCTTTTGCTGCAATTGTATGTTCCAAGGGTCCACCTTGTAATCCAGGGAAAACTGCTCTATCAATTTTAGCTGCAAGATTTTTAGCTCTTTTTGCTTTTTTCTCGTCGAGACCAGTAACATCTGCAAGTCTATCTTCTTTTTTACATAAAATAATTGCTGATCTTGGTCCACAAAGGGTTTTATGTGTTGTTGTTGTTACAACATCTGTAAATGGAAAAGGTGATGGATGTGCTCCTCCTGCAACTAATCCAGCAATATGTGAAATATCAGCCATAGAATATGCACCAACCTCCTCTGCAATTTCATGAAATCTCTTAAAATCAAATGTTCTTGGATAAGCTGTTGCACCACTTATGATTAATTTTGGTTTAACTTCTAATGCTAATTTTCTTAATTTGTCCATATCAATAGTATGTGTATCTTTCTCAACCTCATACTGAACAAAATTATATGTTTTTCCTGTGAAATTAATTGGATGACCATGTGTTAAATGTCCACCATGAGCTAAATTAAGTCCCATTACAGTATCTCCTGGTTTAAGTAATGCAAAATATACTTCAAGATTTGCTGAAGAACCTGAATTTGGTTGCACATTTGCATGTTCAGCTCCAAATAATTCTTTTGCTCTTTCAATTGCTATCTGTTCAACTGGATCAACATATTCAAAACCAGTATAATATCTTTTTCCAACATATCCTTCTGCATATTTATTATTAAGAACAGAACCATTTGCTTCAAGCATAGCCTTTGATGCCATACTTTCACTAGGAATCATTATTAAATTTTCATTTAATCTTTTTCTCTCTCCTTCAACAAGTTGATATATTTCAGGATCTACCTTAGAAAGACTTTCATTAAAATTATTTGATACTGCCAAACTTACCACCTCAGATAATAATTAAGGAAAGAGTTAATTTATATTGTTTATTATAATAGATAGGATGTCTTAGAAAAGTATTGTTGTATAATAATGTTCGGAAATATTACGGAATTCTCAGTAAAACGTCCGAATTCAATACTAATTTAACCGAAAAATTCACAACAAAATATATTAAGAATTAATACAATCTATTAGTATTATGTGTGAAGGAAAAAATAATGAAAAAATTGGTTTAGATAGAATAAATCAAGTCATTGGAAAGGTGCTAAACTGGTCAGTTGCTATCTTAATTATACTTATGATTATTTTATTTATCAAAGAGGTATTTTTTAAATGATAAATAAAAATAAGATTCATAAGATAATAAGAACATTACTTGGATTATTATCATTTACATTAATATTAATTTGTGCATACATGGTTATCTTAAAACTTACAGGACATAGTCCAACATTAGCTGAATTAATAAGTGGCTTTAATACTGGTTTAATAATCTATATCTTGTATCAAGTTACAGAACTAACTCGTTTTAAAGGCAAAACAGAAGAATTTATGTCAGTTTCAAAGAATACTTTTAGAAAGATATTCAGTGATATGCATAGTATGGAGAAGAGAATAGAAAAAAGGATTGATAGATTAGAACACAAAGTTGATAAATTAGAAAATAAGATTGATTTAGTATTAGTAAAACTTGGTTCTTAGTATTTATTTGATAATAAGAGGCAAATATGAGACCCTCTCTTTCATTACGCTCAAAGTCAATAATAAATTATAGAAATTGAGCTAAATCTCGTAGTCTTACGAGTGACAAACGAATTCACTGGCCACATAGTGGCGAGGGTTTCATATTAGCCAATTTAAGAGTAATATTTATATATAGACTAATAATAACTTATATAATATGGTAAATGAATCAGATATTGTGGAAATGTCTATATTTGAGGCACCGAATAAACTAGAGTATATCCTAGATGTTTTAAAACCAATTTATTCAGACATTGTTGTTGCTGTTGTTATTTTATTAATTGGCTTTATAATCGGAAAAATAGTTAGTAAACTCTTTCATAAGGTTTTGAATGAGATTGAATTAAATAAGTTGATTAAAAGAACATTTGGAATGAGAATAAGATTTGAAGAATTTATGAGCCATGTTAGTGCTTATTTTATTTATTTCATTACAATCATACTAGTAATGGAAATTTTAAATTTATCATCAATTATAATGTATATATTAAGTGGAGGAATAATTATTGTAATAATTGCATCAGTATTATTAGGAATAAAAGATTTAATTCCTAATTTATTTGCAGGGATGGCAATGCACAGAAAAGATTTCTTAAAAGAAGGCGATTATATTAAATTTGATAATATTGAAGGGACAGTTATTGATCTTAACTTAATTGATGTAAAGATTGAAAAAGGAAATAAGGATATTCTTTTTATTCCTAATAATATTTTTATAAAAAAAGAATTCTCAAAAGTAAAGAGAAAAACAAAGAAGATAGAGTGAGGGAGTTAAATGTCAAGAAAGAAAGATAATTCATTACATTGGGCAGATAAAATAGCAGAATTAGTTAAAGCAAGAGTAGAAAAAGACCCAAGGTTAAAGAAGATTGTTAAAAAACAAGGTTATCTTGTTTATGACGAGAAAACTCCATCAGGTAGTATTCACATTGGTTCAGGAAGAGGATGGATTATCCATGATATTATAGCAAAAGCAATGAGAGACCAAGGAATGAAGGCAAAGTTTGTTCTAAGCTCTGATGATATTGATCCTTTTGATAAGATGAATAAGGAACTTCCTAAAGAATATGAAAAATATCTTGGTATGCCATTTAGAGACATGCCATCTCCTGTTAAAGGGTACAAAAGTTTTGCTGATTATTATTTTATGCAATGTGTTGAAAAATTTGAAGAGTTTGGTATACAAGCAGAAGTTGAAAGTACAGGTGAGTTATATGATTCTGGTGCTTTTAATCCTTACATTAAGATTGCACTGGACAACACTAAGAAAATTCAAGAAATTTATGTTAGATTATATGGTGAAGAAACAGTCGGTGCAAGTAGAATTCCGTTTAATATGGTTTGTGATAAGTGTGGGAAAATTGCAACAACTGTTGCTGTTGAATGGAATAAAGAAAAAGAATTAGTTAAGTATGAATGTCGAGAAGATTTTGTTACATGGGCAAAAGGTTGTGGTCACTCTGATTGGAAATCTCCTTACAATGGAGGAGGAAAATTCCCATGGAAAGTTGAATGGGCAGCAAAATGGCCAACAAAAGGAGTAGTTTATGAAATAGCAGGAAAAGATCATTTTACAAAAGGTGGGTCAAGAACATGTGCAAATGCAATATGTGTTGAAGTATTTAATTATCCACCACCATACCCTTCTGAGAGGTATTCGACTGGTAAAGGTTATGAGTTTTTTACAATTGGCGGAGCAAAGATGTCTACATCAAAAGGAAAAGGCATGGGTTTTGTTGACTCAACAGAATATGCACCTGCACAAATGTTAAGATATTTATTAGTAAAATCAAGACCACATGCAGTTGTTGACTTTGATCCATTCGGAACAAATGATTTAATTTTACTTTATGAAAGATATGATCAAACAGAGAGAGTTTATTTTGGAAAAGAAAAATTAAACAATGAACATGAAGAACAAAAACACAAAAGAATCTATGAACTAAGTCATGTTGGAAAAATTCCAGATAAAATTCCTTTACAAGTTTCATTTTCAAATGCAGCAATTGTTATTCAAGTTGGATTAAATGAAGATGGTGCAATTGAAATTCTAAAATCAACAGGACATATTCCTAAAGACGCAACAAAAAAAGATCTTGAATATGTAAGAGACAGATTAAAGTTTGCAAAATCATGGGTAGAAAACTTTGCTCCTGAACAATATAAATTTAAATTACAAACAAAAGTTGACAAAGAAACAAAAGCAAAATTATCTGATGGACAAAAGAAAGCTTTGAAGAATGTAGCAGACTTTCTAAAAGTAGAAAAAAGAATAGATGATAAAGAATTACATAATTATTTCTATGATAATGCTAGAGAAGTAGGAATTGAACCTAAAGATTTCTTCAAAGCAGCATACAATGTTTTGATCAAAAGAGACAGAGGACCAAAGTTAGCATCATTTATTCTTAGTTTAGGTGAAAAAGCAGTTAAGTTGTTTGAAAGTGTATAACTTCTTAATCGCTGTTAAATCAATTTGTAGTTCAGGATCTTCTTAGCTTTAGAAATATCAACACCTTCTATTTCATCAACAATAGAAAATGCCTCATACCATAGTTTTTTATCAGATTCGATTGCATTTTTAACTGCTAGTAGTGCATTTTCAATTTTAACATGCAGTTTTAACTCACCAAAGGGTTTGTAAACACCTTTTGGTCTTGTTGGACCTAAACGAAGAATGATTACTTCAAACTTTTTTCTCATGCCATAGTTTGCAAGGATTTGTTCTCCAATGACTTTACTTGTGGAATATGCAACATCGCAATCTCTAACAGTTGAAGGTAAATCTTCTGTCTTTACTCTTTGAGTTAAAACTGTGCTATCTTCTACGACTGGAACTTTTATGGGCATGCCTTTTTCCATTCCATAGTAACTCATTGAACTTGTAAAAATCAGTTTTTTGATCCCATTTTCCATACATGCTTGAGCCACATTAAAAGTTCCTTGACAATTGGTTTCAAAATAATCTTTGAAAGTTTTGTCTTCGTATGGTTTTCTATGCGCAGCTAAATGCACTACAACATTACAACCTTTCATCGCTGATTTTAGCTGTTCATAATTTAGAATATCACAACCTTTGTCATGCGCAAAACCAACGACTTCATATTTAGATGAAAGATATTGCATCAATTCTTTTCCGATAAATCCTGAACTACCAGTAATAAATATCTTCATAATAATATTTAATAATTAGAAGTCTATAAAAAGTTTGCTATTAAGGTTTTGAGGTAAATTGAATATAACTAGATGATTAAATAAAGTGGCGAGTTGAGATAGAATTCTTCAATTTTGATTTTAGGTCATCAATATCTTGATAATATAATATTTCTCTTGTTACAGGACAAGCTTTTACTAATCCAGAAACTTTACTTCCTTCTTTTGCAACAACTATTAGAGGTTTATTGAGAATTGCGCATTCTCTAATTTCCATACCTTGACCTGTTGATGGTTGACTTTGTTCACCAATTACTAGATTCGCTTCTTTAACAGTTTGAAAAGCTCTATCATATCTTTCTTGTTCAGTTCCTTTGAACTTAGCAGTATCGATTGGTGATTTAATAATTATTGCAAATCCTTTAGCAATTTCAATAATTGAATTATAAAGTTTCGCTTCTTCTTCAGTTTTTGGAAGTGAACCTAAAATTAAAATATTATCCATATTATTATCAGAAATATAAAGATATATATAAAATTAGTCCAAATTAAAAATGTCATTTATCATTAGTTTAGGAGATAAAGCAGTTAAGTTGTTTGAAAGTATTTAGTAACTTTTATAAATATCTATGCTATTTTCACACATAATGGCAGGTAAAAGAACTATTATTGGATTATATGAAGATATAACAATCTTCTATGGTAGTAATAAGGAAATGACCATATTAGCTAGGATTGATACTGGTGCTACAAAGAGCTCAATTGATAAGAAACTAGCTGAAAAGCTTAAATTAGGACCAATAACAAGAACAAAAGTTGTTAAATCAGCACATGGTAGTACTGTTAGACCTATGATTAATGTAAATGTTGAATTGGCAAAGATAAAATTAGAAGAAGAGTTCACATTAGCAGATAGATCACATATGAAATACAAAGTATTGGTTGGACAAAATATATTAAAATCAGCAAAAGTTATTATCGATCCTTTAAAATAAGCAGAAAATGGAAAAAATCAAAGCAGCATTAATAAGTTTAGGAAGTAAATCTTCTAAATGGACATACGATGCTATGAAAAATTATTTTACAGATGTTGATGCATTAGATTTAAGAGAAATAGAAATTAATCTTGGTTCTAAAAAAGATCCTATTTTGTATAAAGGTGAACCATTAAAAAAATATGATTGTATTTATGCAAAAGGTTCATTTAGATATGCTTCTGTATTAAGATCTGTTTCAGAATTATTACATGAAAAATGTTATATGCCAATCAAACCAAAATCATTTACAATTGGTCACAACAAGTTATTGACACAATTAAAATTACAAAGAGAAGGTGTACCAATGCCTGTAACATATTTAACACCAACATTAGACGCAGGTAAAGAATTATTAAAAAATATTAATTATCCTATTATCATGAAATTTCCTGAGGGGACACAAGGTAAGGGAGTCATGTTTGCAGATTCATATGCATCAGCATCATCTATTCTTGATGCACTCGATTCATTAAAACAACCATTTATCATTCAAGAATATGTTGAGACAGAAGGAAAAGATATAAGAGTTCTTGTAATAGGTGATAAGGTTGTTGCTTCAATGCAAAGAGAAGCAGTTAAAGGTGAAAAAAGAGCAAATATTCATGCTGGTGGACAAGGTAAAGCAATTACTATTGATGCAACAACAAAAAAAATTGCAATCAAAGCTGCTCAGACAATTGGTGTTGATATTTGTGCAGTTGATATTTTATTAAGTGGAAGAGGACCACTGGTTATTGAAATTAATTTATCTCCTGGCCTTCAAGGAATAACTGAAGCAACAAAAGTTGATATTGCAGACAAGATTGCTAGGTATTTATACAAACAAACAGAACCTAAATATAAAAAGGAAAAAAAAGTAAGTGCTAATAAAATTTTACAAGAACTAGATATTGAAGATGCAAGTAGTGGAACAATAAAAGAGATTGTTTCAACACTTGATTTTAGAGGGAATAGAATATTACTTCCTGAATTAGCAACAAAGGTTTCTAGATTTAATGATAAAGATGATTATGTTCTTAAAATAGAAGAAGGAAAAATAAGAATTAAAAAAATGTAATTTTATCCTTGATAACTATTTTCATAGATTGAAATTACTGGTTCTGATCTATGCAATAGATGTTCCAGATTAATATCTGCTACTAATGTTACATCTCCGCTTGGACTTGGGTCTGTATCAGGATATGGTTCTACAGTAACAACTGCTTTATCATATTCATCTATGTACCCATTATATGAAAAGCTAAACCTTCCATTTCCTGATGATGTTGTCATTGAAAACACACCCAAACTTAAACTATAACCTGTTTCAACATCTACTAACCAAAATTCATAAATCTCATCATTTTCTAATTCATCAAGATTTTCATACCATAAATCTCCAGAAGCTAGGTTACTATATTGTGATCTTTCTGAATCAAGTGTAAGATCAGCCAGAACTACTTCACCAAATTTTTCTTCTACAGTTGCTTTATTTAATGAATCTACTGTTGTAAAATCTACAACTTCTGGTGGATAAAGTGTAACTTCATATTCTTTTCTTTCAGAACTTGTATCACTACTTACACTACCATATACTACTGCCATAGAAACTAGAATAATGATAACTACTATATTTAATGCAAAGATAAGATGTTTTCGCATATAATTCACCTCTTTATTACTTTATTTATAAATATCTATATAAAGCTTTTGATTTAATGGCTTTTGGGCTAACCTTGGAAGGAGTATAGAATTGTGTTACATACCACTTGACAGTAACAATAGACCAAACATTTAAATATAGCCTGTTCATTCTAATATTAAGATGACAGAAGAAACATTATTTGATATTTGTGAATCTTTATTTCAGCGGGCTGAAGGAATACCAAAGGATAAAACAGTTAGATTTAATATAGAGGGTGACGAAGTTACTACGTATGATGGTAATGAAACCTTATTTGATACTGTAATAGATAGAAGAGTTGGCAGAGCAAATGTTCCAGTGGAATATGAAACACGATTTTATATTGGTCAAAGTGAGGATACATACTTAATTGTACTTAATTTAACAGATAGTATTAATAGAGGACCAAAAGGAATATCAAGAGAATATATTGGAATGGTAGTAGATTTAGAAGGTTCTACTGTGGCTGCTTTAACTGATCAATCAGGTCATTACTTTGTTCAATATAAAGGAGTTATGGGAGAGATAATGTCAGAAAACTTAGGTCAACCAACTCATGAAAATCATGATGGAAATTTTTCTCACTCAAAAAACTATAATGCACGATTAGATGTCGATCAAACAAGAAGAGTTATTGATCAACTGGCATATCTAATTGCAACTAGAAAACAAGAAGTTAGTTCAGCTCCTCCATTACATCCATTGTATATTCCAAATGCATAATGTATTAACCTTATCCAGCTAAACTTAAATTTAATTTAATTCTTCTTGCTAGTTCTGAAGGGTCAAATGGTTTGCACATATAGTCATCTGCACCTACGTCAATTGCATGTAATTTATCATCCATCTGACTCTTTGCAGACAAGATCATAATTGGAACACTTTTTGTTTTTGGATTTTCTCTTAATGCATTACATACTTCATAACCATTTACGCCAGGCATCATTATGTCTAGTATTACTATGTCTGGAATTTGATTTCTAATCAAATTAAGAGCTTCTCTTCCAGAATATGCACCAAATATGTTATATTGCTTTGTTCCTAAACTAAGTTTTACTAAATTTACTATATGTGGTTCATCATCAATAACCAAAACATTTCTTTTCTTAGTATAATCTACACCATTCTTTTGTAAATTATATATATCACTAACTTGATTTTCACCATATAATTTCATATTACCACCCCAACCAGATATACAGTTGTGATAATCAATATAGTTTAACTAATATTTAAATGTTACGGTAATAAAGAAATAGAAAAGCATTAATATCAGCATTATTGTAAACAAAATAGGTGATAACATGGCATTAAAATTACCAGAGTCAATGGATGAATTAATATATTGGACAAGAAGGTCAATAGGTGAAGGAAAAGCCACAGTATGGGTAAATAAACAAGAATGTCCAGAATGTGGCAAAGCAAAAATGGGCAAACCCGTTGATGCAAAAACAGGAAAAGTAAAAATAAGAGCAAAAGAATATGTTTGTCCTGGATGTGGTTACACAGTTGAGAAAAAAGAACATGAAGGATCATTAGAAGCATGTGCAATTTATGTTTGTCCTGAATGTAAAAAAGAAGGAGAATGTATTGTTCCATTCAAAAGAAAAAGTATACAAGGTGTGCAAACACTAAGATTTACATGTGAACATTGTGGTGCAAATATTGATGTTACAAAAAAGATGAAAGAGAAAAAGAAGAAGAAAAAATAAAGAAGGGAAAAAAGCCCGGATAGATTCTAATTTTTCCATAATATTTTTCTTTGATTTTTAAATTCTAATTTTATTTTTACAAAGATATTGTTAATTCTCCCGGATTTTAAAAAATACTCCCGGGTTTTTGTGAGTAATTGTTATTAAAGAAGTTAATTGCATTTAATCTATGTTATCCAAGAAATGGGAAGTTACTATTATTGAACTAGAAAATGATATTGGAAAGAAGTATAAAGTAACTAAAAGAATCCCAGATTTACTTGTTACAGAAACAAGAATTTTTAGAAAAAAAGAAGAAGCAAGGAAACAATTAAATCAATGGTTAAGATAATTGTTCTATTTTTTCTTTTAATATTTGGATTAACTCAGGTTGATTAAATTGATAAATATCAGGAATATTAAGAGAAAGAATACGTTTTTGCATATATTCTTTAGGAAAACGTTTAGCTATTTCAGATCTTTGAATATCTTCCATTACAATAACAAGGTCTGCCCAAGAAAGTTGTTTATTACTAACTGGTTTTTTATTATAAAGACCTGCAGAATTAGTATTAAATCTATCTTTAAATATTTGTTCTGCTGTCTTACTCCTATTCTGGTTTTGGTTGCAAATAAACAAAACATTCATGATAATACGAAAAAGTCTTTGATTATTATATATTTTGTTGTTATATTACTCACTTCATGTTCATCAATACCAACAGAAGAAGGATCATTTAATGTATATTTTTGTCCAGAATGTGCAGATGAATTATATAATATCTTAGAGAACAGTAATGAATCAATACATTGTGCATTTTATGATTTAGAATTGGAAGAAGTTATTAACATTTTAGAAGAAAAGAATGAAGAGATAGATGTTAAGGTTGTTCTTGAGAATGATAACAAATTATATCTTGATTTTATTAGAACAGACAATAGGCAAGCATTGATGCATAATAAGTTTTGTATAATTGATGATAAGATAATTACAACTGGAAGTTTTAATCCAACAGAAAGAGGAGCATATAAGAACAACAATAACTTTGTTGTTATTAAATCAAAGTATTTAGTTAAGAATTATAATAATGAATTTAATGAAATGTGGAGTGGTGAATTTGGAAAAGGTGATGAAGTTGTTTATAATGAAATAAGATTTAATAATTTTACAATTAAAACATTATTTTGTCCTGAAGATGATTGTGAAGAGAATGTGATCAAAGAGTTAGATAAAGCAAATCAATCAATAAAATTTATGATATTTACATTTACATCTGAAAAAATTTCTGATAAATTAATTGAGAAGTTTGATGAAGGAATAATTGTAGAAGGAGTTTTTGAAAAGTTTCAAAATAATAAATGGTGTAAGTACGATAAGTTGTTTGATGCAGGCTTAAATGTTAAGTTTGATTCTAATTCATTTAATATGCACCACAAAGTGTTTATTATAGATGATTCTGTTGTTATTTTTGGTAGTTATAATCCAACCAAAGCAGCAAATGAAAGAAATGATGAAAATATTATGATAGTAGATGATGATGAAGTAGTTGAGTTGTTTTTAGAAGAGTATGAAAGAATAAAATTATAATCCTAATTCTGCCATATGTTCATTATCTTTTTCTGATTCAGAATTATCTACAACCAACCAATTATAACCTAAATCATCTAATTCTCTAACTGTTCCAGATAAATGCATTAAGCCAACAACAAGAAAACCAACATGATGACTATCTTTTTCTAAACAATATGGAAAATTTCTTGCAAAATCATTATCTCTTTGAGGACCCAAATGTTCATTAACAAATTTAGTATCATGAACTAATTCTCTTAATTGTCTAACATTAATCTTATCATCAGGATGTTCTTCATTATATTTTTGAACAACATAATTTTCAGCAAATTCAAGTACAGGTGAGTAGTGATCAATTGCAGCTTGTGCATAATCACGAAGAAATTCTGAATTAGTACCCCGAACAACACGGGTAAAAATATCAATAGACATCATACCATATGAAACAAAGGCAAATGGATCATATAAAGCAAGGTCTGCAGACTCAATACCATATTCATCAATATCAGCATCAACATGGTGAACCATTTTATCATAAGAAAATGAATTTAATAAATTAACAGCACCGCCTACAGCAGATCTAAATTGAGACTCTCCATTAAAAGGTAGAGTACGATCAAATAGTTCAAATTCTAAAGGAGATTTAATTGGATCTCCAACATAAGGGGAAATTAATCCTTCATTACCAGTAGCTGTTGCAGCTGAAAATCTTTTAGCATAATCTTTATCCTCTTCTTGAAGTTTTAATTTATTTGATTCATTAACTCCATCAATTTGGTGTTCTTCTCCAAATAAAACAACAAGTGGTTTAGTATTATCTAATGGTTCTGAATAGCCAAGAATTTTTGGATATTCTCTAAATAAAAAATTATCAACAACAGTTTGAGGAGATGTTACTTCTTGTGGAGGAATTAAACTGTTTGATGCAGAATCATAAATTAAAGAATAATTAGTTGATAAATGATTTAATAATTCCTCTGTTAATGGTTGATCTCTAGCAGAATTTGCCAATATTTGATATCTATCTTTATCTGAAAGCCTTCTAGCAAAACCACTCCAAACCATATCAGGATTTTCAATAAATTCTTCTAATGTAACAGTATCTACAACTGGCTCTTGTGCAGTCTCAACCGCAGGTTCAATATCTGTACAACCAAGTGCTAAAATCGTTGAAAATAGTAAGTTTCTCATATTTATCTTAGAATTTGTTGTCATTTATATATATTTCTATTTTTACAACCACTCAGTAATTAATATCAAAACATTTATATATTAGTACTTTGACTACTTCTTAATACTAACATGATAAGCAAGAAACTAACATGGATATTGATCATTTGTATTGTTTTTACACTAGGATGGCTTTCTAATAGTGTTTATAGCTTATACACAATCAATTTTCCACTATTAAACTCACCTGATGCTTATATTCCATCAAATGAGAATAATTATGCTTATGATAGTGAAAATGATGCTTTTTTAGCTTCTTTATCTGGTGTTTTTATTGAAAAACCACTAGAATTAGCTTCTCCATCTGATCATATTGAAGAAGATCAGATCAATGTTTATGATGAATATATTGTTCTAGATATAGAAGATGCAATCTGGACAGGATTTACAGATACTAATTCAATGGATCCAATAATGGATGCAAGTGCAAATGGTATTGAAATTGTACCTGAAACAGGAGATGAGATTGAGATTGGAGACATTATTTCTTATGAAACTATAGAAGGAAGTGTGGTAGTTCATAGAGTTATTGACATTCAAACAGATTCACAAGGAATTTATTTCACAGTCAAAGGTGACAACAACCCTGTTGAAGATGAGGAGAAAGTAAGATTCAATCAAGTTAGAGGAATTGTTGTAGCAATTATCTATTAAACTCCTTAAATTCACAGCAACTACATGCACAGGTCAGCAAATGTTCTTGGGGGGCATAGCTGGCCTGTGTATATTATTTAATTTCTAAAAACATCATATTTATATAATAAAACTATAAACAAATTCTCATGGTTGAAAATATTAATGATTGGATAAAAGCAGGGCAGATTGCTGCTGAAGTTAGAGAAGCATCTAAAGAATGGGTTAAACCAGGAGTTAAATTATTAGACCTTGCTAATCAGATTGAATCAAAGATAATTCAATTAGGAGGATTACCTGCATTTCCTGTTAATTTATCCTTAAATGAAGTTGCAGCACATTACACACCAAGACCTAATGATGACATTGTTCTAAAAGACCAGGTTTTAAAAATTGATATAGGTGTACATGTTAAAGGTGCAATTGGTGATACTGCCTATACTGTTGATTTAAGTGGAAAGTATGGAAAATTAGTTGAAGCTTCTGAAAAGGCTCTAGAGAATGCAATTAAAATTGTTAAAATAGGAGTTACATTAGGTGAAATGGGTAAAGTTATTGAGGATACCATCAAAAGTTATGGATTTCAACCAGTATGTAATTTAAGTGGACATGGATTAGATCTTTATGATGTACATACTGCACCTTCTATTCCTAATTATGATACAGGAGACAAAACAAAATTAGAAAAAGGACAGATAATTGCAATAGAACCTTTTGCAACAGATGGTGTTGGAAAAATAAAAGATAGTTCAAATGCAATGATTTTCTGTGAAATGTTAAAAAATAAACCAATTAGAGATATGAATGCAAGAAAGTTGTTGAGAGAAATTGAAGACTTTTCTGAATTACCTTTTGCATCAAGATGGTTAGTTACAGACAAAATTCCTGTAAATAAAGTTTTGTTTGGATTAAGAAATTTAGTTGTTAATCAAAATATAAAAGATTATCCACCTTTAGTTGAAGTTAACAAAGGAATGGTTACTCAAGCAGAGCATACTTTATTAATAGATGATGAAGTAAAAGTTTTGACTGAATTGAAGAAGTAAAATTATTTCAAATGTTCTAATATTCTTCTTGCTATAAAATCAATTCCATCCATATCTTCAAATTCTTCTCTTTGTTTTCTAGTAACATCCATAACAGGCAAAGCATCCAATGTTCTAACATTAAACATAATTTCAGGATCATCTCCTTCTGAATAAGCTAAATGTTGAAAAGGAGTATTTGTTGCTTGACACATCCAAATAACCCCCCAACCAGCTCTACCAATCACCAAATTAACATTAGGATGAGCAATTACATCTGGCCTCTCCATTAATAATCCTTCAACAGGAACCCAAGGAGGCACATAAACAGTTTCATTTGTTCCTTTTGATCTCGCAACATCCAACATGGTTTCTATTTCTGAATCTGTTCCACTTAACATACAATACACAGAATTTGGAGGAATTACTCTATTTGGAGCAACAAGGATTGGTTTTAAAGGTGGTGTACTTATTTCTCTTCTTCCTGGTGTTCTTCTTGTATTAAATGAAAAAGTATGATATCCTGGAATAAAAACAATATCAAAATTACTTTCCCACCTAAGTGCATCTTCTTCGGCTTTCCTAATATGATCATCATTAAAATTATGCCCCTCTTCTTGAAGATATCCCATTAGTTCTGAAAATAAATAAGGAAAAGCATAATATACATTATGGCCTGCAGAAAATCTTGAACCAGTGTTTATTTCAACATCAGGAAGACCATATTTATTTCCAAGATATCTTCTAACTTCTTGTTCTACACACTCTCTTTTTTCAACTAAGGCAGATAAATGAGAATGAAAATCACCACCACTAAAAACCAAAGGCCTTACTATCTCTGCCAGATTAGAGTCAAGTATGACTTCCCCTGATACCCCTTCTTCTTTTAGAATTCTTTCTTGACGTTGACCATATAAATGAGGCATAACAATTGTTTCATTAGTTCTAATCCTATCTGCAATTAATGCACCCAATATAAAGGGTTCATTACCGTGTGCTGGGTTTACATAAATATAATTTGTCATTAATTAAGGTAATTTAAGTTTATTTAAAAATATTACTTAAAAAAATTAAAACCTCTTATCCTCAGCCAACTTCTTTGCTATTGTAAACTTTAGATTATTTGCAACAGACCTTGTTGTTATCATACCAGATATTTTTCCACTAGACGTTACTGCTAACCTTCTTATGTTATTATCCCTCATAATTGTACTTGCTGATTCAATGTGTTCATGTTCATCTATCATTACAACAGGTGAACTCATTATGTCAATAACTCTTGTTGTTGCCGGATCTTTACATCTTGCAACCACTTTTCTTAGAATATCTCTTTCTGTAACAATACCTAGAATTTCACCATCATCATCTTCAACCAAAACAGAACCAATATTCTTCAAATCCATTGTAACAGAAGCACTAGCCACATTCATCCTAACTGGCACACTAGTATGAGAATGCATTACATTCCTTATCTTCATAGGACCACCCCTGATTAACACAAGTGATAATCATATATAAAGGTTTTGAAAAGAAAACCCTATTTTTTCAGGTTTTTAGAGATATCAACAACAGAAAGAAGTTGTTCTTTGCCTGTTTTCATGTTTTTGAGTTTAAGTTTCTTTTTCTTAAGTTCTTCTTCACCAACAAACAAAGTATAAGGGATATTCATAGTATTTACATATTTAAGATTCTTACTTATTCCTCTTTCACAAAGATCCATATCTGTTTTAATTCCAACTTTTCTTAATTTAGAAGCAATTTTAACACATTCTTTTGTTGTGCCAATTGGAACAATGAAGACATCTGTTACTGTTTTTTTAGAATCAACAGATTTTTTTAATTTTAAAACCTCTGTTATTGGTTCAATACCAAAACTGATTCCAACAGAAGGATAATCACCAGAACCAAGGAAGCCACCAATCATATTATCATATCTTCCTCCACCACATAATGAAGATTTAAATGAACCATCTTTCAAGAAAGCTTCAAAGACTGTTCCAGTATAATAAGCTAGACCACGACAAAGACTTACAGAGAATTCAACATTTTTTTCATTAACATAAGATAAACATTTTTCTATCTCATCCAATCCTTCAATGCCTTTTTCTGTTTTAATTATCTTTCTTAATTTTTCTAGTTTTTCTTTATTTGAACCAGATGTTTTGAAAACTTTTAATAATTCATCAACTTTATTTTTTTTAATACCTTTTTTATCAAGTTCTTTTTCTATATCTTTCAAAGGAACTTTCTTTATTTTATCAATTGCCAAAATAACATCAATTCTTTTTTTCTCAGAAATGTTTAATGATTCCATTATACCATCTAATACTTTTCTGTTGTTAACTTCAATAATAACATCAAAACCAATTTTCTTAAAGAAATCTTGTGTAACCATAACAATTTCAGCATCTGCTAACATATTTTTAGTTCCAACAGTATCAACATCACACTGCCAGAATTCTCTATATCTCCCTAATTTGATTGGACCATCTCTAAATACTCTTCCAATCTGATATCTTTTAAAAGGCATTTTCATATTTTGGTTCATACCTACAAACCTACAAAAAGGAACTGTTAAATCATATCTTAAAGCTAATTGCCTCTTACCTTGATCTTTAAGTGTAAATGTTTCTTTAAGAATCTCTGCTCCGCCTGTATATTTTGCTGAAAGAACATCAAATCTTTCTAAAACAGGTGTTTCTAATGGTGAAAACCCGTATAATTCAAAGATTTCTCTAAGTTGATCAATAACTTTCTGTCTAATTATCTTTTCCTCAGGTGGAAAATCTCTTGTTCCTTTTGCATTTAATAATTGAATCCTAGCCATGATTACCACACTGTTTGTTATTGTTTAAATAATTTATGAAAAAAATAAAAAAATAGAGCCAGAGCAAATCTAGTAATAATGCCACAGCGGCTCTGATTAACTTAAATACAATCATAGTCTTTATCTCCCCTCCAAAAGGATTCTCTTAAAGGACAACTTTCATATGGTGTATCTCTTATTTTCTTTGCTTCTTTACTATTCCAAATTTCATCCAAAGATTGTTCTTTGAAATCTCCTAAGACCTTACTTGATCCAGTACATGCAAAAGCTTTCCCTAAAATATTAACATAGATTGCATAGTGTAATTGCCTACACCAAACACCACCCATATAAGGCAATGTTAAATTATATTTTAAATCAAACTCTTCTGCATCTATCTGCCTTCCCATTTCATACATTTCCTTTGTTTCTTCTTTTGATAACATCCAATCAGTCAGATTTCTTGCTGCGCCAATTGGCATCAAAGGTCTCATCAAAGGAAAAACATTATTCTTTCTACACCATCTTAATGCATCAAAAACCTCTTCTTTGTTTATCTTTGTAATTACTAAATCTCTTCCTAATCTTGTTGGATTTGTTTTATTTAATCCTTCCTCAACTAAATATTCAAATGCTTTGTTTCTTTTCTTTGCATAGCCTTTAACACCAACCATCTTATCTTCTGTTTCTTCGTCAAAAGAATTACATTTTAAGATTAACGAAACATCCATTTTTGCAAGTTTTTTTGCAGTTTCTTTGTCTATTAATGATCCGTTTGTGAAGATCATAACCCACATCCCTAGATTGTTTGCATATTCAATCATTGGCCAAACATCTTTATCTGCAAAAGGTTCACCTGCACCTGTAATTTTTATTGTTTCACAACCTAATTCTTTTGCTTGCTTAATTAATTCAAGTCTCTTTTCTAGTTGCAATTCTTTTTTTAATGCTTCGTGTGTTCCATAAATATCTCTAAAACAATATTGACAATTAAGATTACACTTATTGCTTGTTTCAATATCTATCAAAAGCATCTTGTTTGCTTCTTCAGCTTTTTTTAACTGTTTGTTTGTTATACTTAATCCCTTTAACACAGGAATCTTTTCATTTATTGGTACTGCTGTCATTTTTTATTTACCTCCATTTTCTTCCAACAATAACGTCGACAGATAATGTTTCATTACCATCTGCAATTGTTGAAATATTCCACTCTAGACCTTTGAATAACCTTTGATCTCTTAGTTCAATTGCATCTGCTGCTGCTTCAACAGATTCAAATCTTTGATCTTCTGGAACATAAACTAATTCTGTTCCTCCTGCTACTATTTTTTCATTCTGAAAGGGCATACATTGTGCAAGCACAACATAACCTCCTAGTTTAACGGTCCTAACTAATTGTTCTAAAGCTGCTCTTGTTCTAGGTATTCTGTCCATTGCATTGCACATAATAGCCACGTCTGCTAAATTGGATTTAACTGGTATGGATTGTGCATCACCACGGAGAAATATTGAATTATTTTTTGAAAATTCAGCAATAGCTCTTCTAACCATTCCAGATGAGAAATCCATACCTATAATTCCACTTGGATTATTTATTTCCTTTATTCTTCTTAGATTACTACCAGGACCCATTGCTGCTTCAAAATATACTGCTTGATTAGGAAGTAATGCAAGAACTTGATCAGGTAAAACAAATGCACCTTGATAACTTCCTGCTCTTGTTTCTGCTTCATACCTTGCTAAAGTTACATAACTTAAAAAATTTGGACCTAATTGTTTATTCTCACTTCCATTTAATGTACCCACATATGTTTGTGCTACTTTATCAAATAATGCAATTAATTTTGGAACTACTTTTTCTTCTAACTGTCTTCCATCTGAATATCTTTCAATTACTGCCTGGATAACTCCATCTGCAACTCCAATGTTACCAACATACGCAGCATTAATTAATGTCTTTATTTCATCTCCTGTAATTTCTATTCCCTGCTCTGTAATTGAATCAATTGTAATTCCCTTTTCTTTAACTTCATCAGGAACATACATCTGAGGGAATAATGTGGTAACATTATCTTGTCCACTTCTCTCGTCAAGAGAAGAAGAATATTCAGTCCTACATCCTTCACACCTTAAGTATTCTCTTTGACTTGCAGGACTTGACCAAATTTTAATCCATAATTCATCTAAACAACCTGGACAAGCAAGTTGTTCTAATCTTGGTTTTGCTAAAGCAAGTTCTTTTTCATTTAATTGTTTATCCAACTCAATTATATATGGAACACCAGAAGGTGAACCATAACAAGCATATTCAGCTAAACCAAATTCAAATCTATCTAATGTAGATAACTCAACTTTTTCTTGAGATCCAAATCTATCTAATGCATATTCACTCATTCTCATCAACTCCAAAATATTTGTTTAAAATCTCACCTTTTTTATTTTCAAACAAATTATTAACAACTGATCTTGCTAGAACACCTATTGTATCAATAGTATCAATTGAATTAATTAGTAAAGGTAAATCTGTACAACCAAGAATAACTTTTTCTGCACCTTGTGATTTAAAATCATTAATTATTTTTTGTGTAAGTTTTTTATCTTCATTAGTTTTATTTCCAGAAAGAATATTCATAATTATTTTAGTTAATATTTTCTGTTGATTTAATGTAGGATTAATTATTTCAATATTATTTATTACATTAGCATAAACATTTTTATTAATAGTTAATTCTGTTGCAAGTAATCCAACTTTTTTTAACCCTATTTTTTTAATATATTTCCCTGTTTCTTCTGGAATACTAAGAATAGGTATAGAAACTGCTTTTCTCATATCTTCAAGAAAATAATTAACAGTATTGCAAGGAATAGCAATAAAATCTGCTTGAGATTCTAGTTTCTTTACTCCTTGAATTAATATATTTCTAATGTTATTAAGTTCTTTAGGATTGTCTACTACATCAGGTATTGGAAGATTATAGATAAAGATTTCAGGATAATCTGAATCATATTTTGCTCCATAATCTTCTTGTAGAATTCTAATTATCTTAAGATATAATTCTGCTGTTGCTTCTGGTCCCATTCCGCCAAGTATTCCTATTTTGCTCTTGATGAATACAACCAGTGCTCTGCACTTTAACCTCAGTGTTTGTTTGTTTCATAGTAATTCAACTCATTAAATAGAACTATGAACAAAGAAATATAATTAAGTTTACCCGCAATAGTGCGGTTATAAATCAAAATATAATATGAAATAAGTCATATTTATATAGCAAATATTGATTCCTTACAATATGAGAAGACTATTAAAGAGTGGTACTAGATTATTAACATTAGCTCCAGCTTTGATGTTTTTATTATCACAACCAACAATTACAGACCAACAACAAAGTTCTACATATTCAAAACCAGATACAGATCTTGAAACAGTAATAAGTGATAATGAATTATCATTACAACAAGTCATTAATGAATACGGTGATGAATCAATAGGAGAATATGTAGCTGATATTCTTAATGCAGGATTTAGAATTGGTTATGATGAAGGAGAAATTAGCCCACATTTAATAGCAAGATTATATGATAATAATGTTCCTGTTGAAGATATATCTGATATATTATTTTCTCCACCACACATTACATTTAACAGAGTGTCATTAGCACCATACTCAGATTATGAAGAAGGAGTTGATCATAAAGATTATGGTGTTGAAAAACTACCTGATGTATATCAAAAAGTATTATTAGATAATAATGGTGGATTTCACCTTTTTGTTAAAGGTAGAATAACAGATCTTCCTGATCTAAAAGACTTAAGAGGTAAAAAGGATGAATATGGTGGATTATATGATAATGCGATAGGATTATTTGATCAAGAGATAAATCAATCATATACAAGAGTAGATAAAGGAAATCCAGAAAATACAACATTACATGAAGATGGACATGGTGTTGATTTTATATTTGGTCCAATATATTATGGAGAACCAATCTCCTCAAGATTTGAGTTTCAACCAATATTTGAAGCATGTAGAACAACATTAGGAGAGCACGCTGCTAAAAGTACAAAAGAGTTTTTTGCAGAAGGATTTGCTAAATATTATAATTCACCAGCAGATAGATTTTATATATGGAGAGAGTGTAAAGAACTTCATACATTTATGGGTACAATAGAAGAAGATGTATATAACTTTGCAAGAAGAGACTTTGAATAATCACTCAATATTCTTTCCTAGCACAGGCATTATTTTCTTTTCAGCAATACGTAAATGTTCTCTGTATGTAGAAAGAGATTTATTCATGATTTTAGATAACTGTAATAACTCAATCTTTCTAGGAAACTCATAATAACCTTCTTTAACAGCTAATTCAAAAGCATTCTTTTGATGATTAGTTAATTTAGGTAATAATTGTGGAAAGTATAGTTCAGTTAGTTTGTTTTGTTCAATACTTAGTAATTTAAAATTTTGTAAACCTATTGTATCTTTTTTTGTACCATTTATGAATGCAGCAAGAAATTCTTTTTTCCAAGAAGCAATCTCCCAGTGTTCATAACCTTTTGTATCTACAATAACAGGTTTTAAAAAGAATATTTTTTTATCATAATGTGTTGTTGGTATTTTTTCATTAATCTTCTTCTTAACAATAAAGAATATACTATTATCTTCAAATTCTAAATTATTAACTTCATTATCTTTTTTAATGTCTTTAATAAATGCATTGATATCTTTCTGATCACCACTTAGTTTTTGAAAATGTAAATAATGATAATAACCATTCCCTTCATAGACATCCATTGGAATACCAATTGCAGTTACATTGAATTTTTTGCATCTGTTGCCAATAATACAATCATGTTTCCATTTAAGTTTTGCAGTCCACATTATTTTCTCCTTTTTCTCTTTTTAGGTTTTTTAGTATTTTTTTTAATTAATTTCTTAGCTAATATAGTAAATAATACAGGAGACAAGATTGTTGTGAATACTGCCATAAATACTAAAGCTGAGAAAAGCTGAGGGGTGATTAAGTTAATATCTAAAGCAATCTTTGCTGCAACTAATTCAATTGCACCACGAGCATTTAATCCCAAACCAATTAAAGCTCCATTAGACCATGTGTCTTTTGATAACTTTGAACCAAGCATTGCTCCAAATATCTTGCCGCCAAAGGCAAGAATAGTTATTCCTATTGCAAGCAATGGAACAGAAAACATCACTGAAATTGGTGCACTCATCCCAACCCAAATAAAGAAAAATGGTGCTAATAAACCATATGTAAATAAATAAACAACACTACTTAGTTTCTTTTTTAATTTGTGAAGTTCCTTTTTCTTAGACAAAGCATTACCTAACATTAATCCTGCTAAAATTGCACCCAGTACAAGACCAAGTTGAAAATGTTCTGCTGCAACAGACATAAATAAACCAAAGATTAATGCAATAATAAATAAATCAAGTTCTTTCTTATTTGTTTTAAGAAAACCTAAGATAAATGGAATAAAAATAAATTTTGCAATTAGTATTAGTGCAATGAAAAACACAATTCCAAATGCAATACTTAAAACAGCGTAACTTGTTTGTGCTGCTGCTGTCACAAATGATAATGTTAATAACCCTGTGATTAAAAGTATTTCAAAAATATCATCTAATATTCCTGCAGAAAGAATTGTTTTTCCTAATTTTGTATTGAGCATTTTAAGATCATCAAGAATATCTAATGTAATTTCTTCTGCTGTTATTGATAAACAACCTCCAACAACAACTGCTGCAAGCCACGTATTAACTTTAATACCTAAACTAGGAATTATTTGTGGAATTAGATTAAATTTGAATAATAAGATTGTTGCAATAAAGCCAAAGACAAATGAAACAACACCACTAAGTAAACCAGTGTATATTGATTCTTTATTCTTCTTAGCTCCTTCAAAGTCTAAGGTTAATCCAACATAGAACATTAAGAATATTAAACCCAATTGAGAAAAGCTTTCTAATAATGAAAGATTAGCATCTCCTGTTGTGAAAAATAAATCGTGAATAACAGGTGTTGTTAAACCAATCCCAACAACAATAGGTGCTAAAACCCTAGGAAGTCTAAGTAAAATTAAGAATTCTGCTAATAAATAAGAAACAGTAATACATATTAGGATAAATACTAATGGATTCATTAAGATAGATTACTTTAAAAATAGTATTTAAAAGTTTGTATTTGAAAAAGAAAAGAAAAAGAAGAAAATCAATCCTTCCAAGCAATTATTCCCATGATTACAAAGTTAACAATTGGAACTAGCATTAAGATTCCATACCAACCTGGTTTGTTTCTTTCTTCTGCGATTCTCCACCACCACCATAACATTATACCCATAGCAGCTAATCCTCCAAAGAAAGGTATAACTCCTCCAAAGATTGCAATAAGTAATGTCCACCATGGTACTTTAGCTATCTGAGTCATTAAATATAGATTAGCTATTGGTATCCATGCAAACCATGCATTTGGTGTTTTTGTTTTCTTAGCAATTGTCATTAAAACCATAGCTACATAAGCATATATTGCTATAAAAAACAAGAAGAATACTAATAAAAATGTAGATAAAATTGCTAATATTGGTAAAGCTTCCATCATATTTGCCATAATATCACCTATTGCTTAATTAAAATGTAATATATTTAAATCTTGTTAATTTCGAAATACATATAAACAAGATAAATATTTATTTTTTTAGTTAAGATCATTTATATATTGGGAGGGGTTTAAAGTGGAAAAAAAGAGTGAAGATTCTTTATTTGAGATTGCTTTAAAACAATTTGATAAAGCAGCAAATATTGTTAAGTTAAGTAAAAGTCATAGAAGTATATTAATTAATCCAACAAGAACATTACATGTTTCAATTCCCGTAAGAATGGATGATGGTTCTATGGAAGTTTTTCAAGGATATAGAGTACAACATAGTTTCTTAAGAGGTCCTGCAAAAGGTGGAATTAGATATCATCCTACTGTTGACCTTGATGATGTTAAAACACTAGCATTTTTAATGACATGGAAAAATACAGTAATTGATGTTCCATTTGGTGGAGGAAAAGGAGGGGTTATTTGTGATCCTAAAAATCTTTCAAAAGGAGAGTTAGAGAGATTAAGTAGAGGTTATATTGATGCACTAGCTCAATTTATTGGACCTAAAAGAGATATTCCTGCTCCAGATGTTTATACAAATCCACAAACAATGGCATGGATGGTTGATGAATTTAGTAAGATTGCTGGATATAATGCTTTTGCAATGATTACAGGGAAACCTATTGAAGTTGGTGGTTCATTAGGAAGAGATACAGCAACTGCACAAGGAGGAGCATATCTTGTTGATGAAATTGTTAAAAACAATAAATTAGAAGATCCAAAAGTAGTAATCCAAGGATTTGGAAATGCTGGTTCAATTATGACAAAACTAATGCAAAAAGCAAAATATAAGATAATTGCTGTATCTGATTCAAAAGGTGGAATCCTTAATGAAGACGGGATTGATGTTGAAAAATTAGTAAAACATAAACAAGATACTGGATCAGTAATTGGTTTTAAAGGAAGTAAAGAGATTACAAATGAAGAATTATTAGAATTAAAATGTGATATTCTTGTACCCGCAGCATTAGGAGATGTTATAACAAAGAAAAATGCAGAGAATGTTAAAGCAAAGTATATTGTTGAGTTAGCAAATGGACCAATTGATTTTGAGGCTGATGAAATACTCCATAAAAAAGGAATTAATGTGATTCCAGATATACTTTCTAATTCAGGTGGAGTTTGTGTTAGTTATTTTGAATGGGTGCAAAATAAGATAGCATTTTCTTGGACACTTGAAACAGTACAAAGAGAGTTAAAAAAGAAAATTCTAAAGTCATTCTGTTCAATTGAAGAAACTGCAAAAGAATATAAAACAGACATGAGAACTGCAGCTTATATCTATGCTATTAAGAGAATGCAGAAAGTTCTGGAATTTAGAGGATATTAATTCTTCTTATTTAATTATATTTTTTCTTAATTAAATAGAGTTAAATCCGAAATATTTATAAATTAGTTCTTATTTAATTAGATACAGGCCTAATTAAATATGAAGAATATTAATGAAGAAATAAGTAATGATCCGTTTCTAAATAGATTAATCTCTAGTTCTAAAGAAAAACAAGTTGAATCAATTAAATCATTAATGAATCTTTTGAATATTAGTGATAAGGATTTAAAAGAAAAACAGGACAAAAACACAGAACAAATTCCTGTAGATGTATTTAACAAAGACCTGGGTTGTTTAGAAACCATGGTTAAGTATCTCAAAGAAAACAAAGGATTTAGTTTTGTTGAAATTGCTAAAATATTAAATAGAAATTCTAAATCAATGTGGATAAGTTATAGAAATTCTAAGAAAAAACATCCTAACAAATTTGTAAATATTGTTTCTGATAATTATATTTCTACAAATATCTTTTGTGATCCTATTCTCTCTAAATTAAGTGTACAAGAAAATATTGTTTTATATCTTAAAGATGAATTAAATTTAGGCTATAAAAAGATTTCTGAGATTCTTGAAAGAGATTATAAAACAATATGGACTGTGTATAATAAAGCTAAGAAGAAGAAGAAGAGAGGTGATAAAGATTAAATTAAAAAGTCAGTTTTTAATCTTTATATCACTATTTGTTTTCTTAGCATTAAATGTTAATGCAGCATGTAATGATACTGTTGGGGGAGAGTTATTTAATGGAACAATAAATAATATATCCTCTGATATTACATTATGTACAGGAACTTATGGATTTAATTTAAGTGGTACAGATGGTTGGGCTATTGGATTAGCAGTAAGAGCATCAAATGTTGAATTAGATTGTAATGGTTCAACAATAATTGGAAATGGAACAGGAATTGGAATTGCTACTGCTGCTGGACCTAAAAATGTAACAATTAAAAATTGTAATATTAGTAATTTTACTTATGCAATTGGTGGAGAACAAAACTATTTAGCAAATGATACAATTCTAAAAAATGTTACAATCCATGATGATAATGAAAGAGCTCTCCGAAGTCTTGGAACAAATAACTTATCTATAAGAGAGAGTTGGATTAATTCTACATTCTGGTTAAGTGGAAGTAATTTAAATATTACAAACAGTACTTTATTACAAATGCTTGATTGTACTCATTCAGAATCATATTTTAAAGATAATAATATAACCTCATTTATCCTTGGTCCTGTTTGTTGGGGCACACAATTTGTTTCAAATAATTTCCTAAATTCATTTACTATTGGATCTAATAGTATTACTATGCAAGATAACACCTTCCTAATTAATGCAACAATAGCAAGCAATTCACAAAATATTATATTACAAAATAATACATTCAACGACTATCTAATTTTAACATCAGGTACAAATATATCGTTATCTTCAAATAATATGACAAATGTAACAAATATTTCAATTGCTAACAGTACTTTTGAAGATAATTATTTCTATCAGAACATAACAATGGATTCTGATTGTAATAATTTAACATTTGATAATAACACCATATATGCAGAACAGATCATTACTACAAATAGTTTAGATATTAATTTTACAGCCAATACAATTAATAGTAGTATAATCATAGAAGAATCGCAGGGATTTGATATAGTTGATAATAATTTTACATGTGGTCCAGGATATAATTATAGTGGAATAATGAGATATCATTGTATTTATGCAGACGGAGATGTTGGAAACATAACAATAGATAATAACACAATGACAGGTATTGATCAAGCAGGTTCAAATGGATTATATCTTTCAAATACTGAAAGCCAAGACATACAAATAACTAACAATATAATAAATGTACAATCTGATTCATTTGGAATATATTTATTTTACACAGAAAATACAACAATAGAAAATAATACAATCACAACAGGATCTACTGCAATAATGTTTGATAGAGGAGCATTAACTAATGTAACTAATAATACAATTAATGCATCAGCTGGTACTGTATTTAGTATTGGAGATGAAGCAAATAACAACATAATAAGAGATAATAACATATTACAAACAACTCAATTCTGGTTACAGCTTGATCCAGGAGATGGAACATCTGAAAATAATACATTCATAAATAATACAATTATTGACAGTGGTTTGGGATTATCTATTGCAGATTCAAATGGAACCATATTTCAAAATCAAGATATATTTGATTATGATATTTCGAATGCTACAATTATTATAAATGAATCAGCCAATGGCGTACTTCAATTTTTAGAAGAAGTAAATGAATCTGGAACAAATCTTAATTTAGATATTGTAATTGAGAATAACTTAATATCAACAGATGTGTTTACAAATTATTCAGCTAATTTAACACTTTACAATGTTTCAAATAGTTTAAATCCAGCCGTACATAAAGATGGTGTGCCTTGTCCTAGTACAATATGTAGTGAAATATATAATTTAAGTAGTGGAACAGTACCAGGAAATAATAGTTATTGGTTTAATGTAACCGGATTTAGTAATTATAGTATAATGGGAGGAATATTAAGTGAATTCACTGATAATTTCACATCATCATTAAATGGATCATTTTATGATTCTGCTGAGTCTGCAAACATAGATGTTAATACAGTTTTTGAAGCATTATTAATTAATGGTACTTCAAGAAATGGTGTAGCAACAGATAGAGGAAGAATAGCAACAAGAGAAATTGTAAATCTAAGTCAGAATATTTCATTAAATAGTGTTGTAAATTTCACAAATACATCATCCACACTTAATGATGATAGAATTAATGCAAGGATGGTATTAGGTGATTCTAGTGATCATGTTGGTTGTATAATTAGATTATATGCAAATGGAACATATGAGTTATGTGCATTAAATTCAACAGGAAATGCTAATTGTACTGGGGTTTCAGATCTTGCTTCTGAAAATAATGGAACAATATCTACTGTTTATAATATGACTTACTATACAACAGGTACTGTTCATTGTAATATCTCTGGAAATGCAATTTCAAATGTACAGGGTGATATAACAAATGTATATGATTATAATGCCAGGTTAATAGGATCATTAACTACAGGAACAACACTTCAAGGAATTGAAGAGATCAATATTAGTTATGATGAATTTGATTATGATATAATTGAATGTGGTGATAATAAAATCAATGGAATAGAACAATGTGATGGTACAGATTTAAATGGACAATCTTGTACAACACAAGGTTATGATTCAGGAACATTAAGTTGTAGTTCTAGTTGTGATAGTTTTGTTACAACAAGTTGTAGTTCAAGTAGTGGGGGCGGAGGAGGTGGAGGTGGAAGTGAAGATGATGATGTGGGAGAGGAAACAGGAGAAAAAAGTGAAGAGGGGACAGATGATGGAGTAGATGACGCCGGAGATGTAGATGAAGGAGAAGAAGAAAGTAAAGAAGAAACAGAGGAAACAGATGAGAGTGAGGAAGCTGATGAAGGAGAAGAAAGTGAAGATGGTGAAGATGATACAGCAGATGGTTCTGATGATGGAACAGATAGTTCTGATGGATCTGGTGGAGGATCAGATGAACTTGGTGAGACAGAAATCGTAAGAATCTCAGGTAATTATAGTATTGTAGTATCTGAAATTAGTAAAGGATGGTCAAGTATATACAAAGATGGAAAACAAATTGAAAGTTTAATATTTAAAGATAATAAAAGTGTTGAATTAGAATTAGTTGTAGAAAATGGGGGTGTTGGTGATATTACTGGATTAGAGATTAGTATTTCAGATCTTCCTCATGAAGTTAGTTATGAAGTAATTGATTTTAGTTCAAGCACAATTACAGAAGGAGATGGTACTAGTGCAAAGATTTTATTAACCTCAGGCGAACTTAAAGATCCATTTAGATTTATTATTCATGTAATTGCTAATGAAATAGAAACAAAATCTACAGTAAATGTTATTCTTGAAAAGGAATATACTCAACAACAATTATTAAAAAGACAGAAAATATTAAGAGAAACACAAGCCATAGTTTCAACATCATATAAGTTGTTATTAGTGGTTTCCATACTACCAATATTATTAATGTTCTTAAGTATAAGCACATTTGCTGATGAGAGTAGTATTAGAAAGATGATACAAGAAAAGAGTTTACATGTTTATAATAGAATATTTGTAACACAAAAAACAAAGCAGATTTATGAAACAGTACAAAATTTAAGGTCAGTAAAATTAACAACACATCAACAAAATGAATTGAATTTTATAATAAAAAAATATGGAGTTGATGTAGAATTAGCTAGTTTAATAATGTCATCAAACAGAAAAATAATACCAAGAATATTAACAACAAAGAGAATTAATCCAGAACTTAGGAAAAGATACAAACATGTATTCTTTGTTGATATGAATAAAAAATTGATTGAGAAACAATTAGTTACTTATATAGATACACAAAGACAAAAAGGATTTAGTGATAAACAAATTAGAAGAGTCTTATTGAATGCAGGATGGGATGAAAAATATGTAAATATTCAACTTCCAGTAAGAAAAGAGAGTAGGATGGTTAAGATAAGAGACCATAAAAAGAAATATTCAATAATATCAGATAAAAAAAGTAAAAAACAAGAAAAAATCATTAGAGTAGAATTAATAAAGAGATACATTGAAAAAGAAAGATCAAGAGGATATAAAAACCATCAAATCAGAGAAACACTGTTAAAAGCAGGATGGAGTCCAAAGATAGTTTATTGGTTCTTAGATCCACATGAAGATTTAAGAAGATATATAAAATATATGCAGAAAAAAGGAATAGCAGATGAAAAAATAGAGAAAGTACTGGCAGGTGCTGGATGGGAAAAAAGACAATTAAAGAAATATTTATATAAAACAGTAAATTAGTAAAAAATAGAAATGGTGATAAGAATGAATGATGTAATTATAATAGGAAAGGGTGCTGCAGGATTAAGCTGTGCACTATATACAAGTAGAGCAGGATTAAAAACATTAGTAATTGGTAAAAAACCAATGTGGGCAGCACAACATCAGTTTGATAATTATCTTGGTTTTGAAAAAGGAGTGAAAGGAGATAAATTGTATAGTAGATCAATAAAACAAGCAGAAAGATTTAATGCAATGATTATTGATAGAGAAGTAATTGATGTAGAAGTTTGTGAAGAAGGCTATTGTGTAAAAACATCAAGTGATAAATACCTAACAAAAACAATATTATTAGCAGTAGGAACAAATATAAAAAATGCAAACATTAAAGGAGAAAAAGAGTTTGAAGGAAAAGGAGTACATTATTGTGTTCCATGTGATGGATATGCATACAAAAATAAAAAAGTTATTATACTTGGTAATAAGGACTTTGCAGCAAATGAAGCATTAGATATGTTAAGTTATACCAAGAATATTAATATTTATACAAATGGAATAAAAGATGAATTTTCTGCTGACATAAAGAAAAAATTAGAGAAGAATAATATTAAAACTATTAATGAAAAAGTCATTGAAATAAGAGGAAATAAATTTGTTGAAGAAATTGTGTTGAAAGGTAATAACGCAGAAAAAATAGATGGGATTTTTATTGCAATAGGACATGCATCTGCTATTGATCTTGCATTGAGGTTAGGATTAAATATTAATTATGAATTAATCAGAGTTGATAATGATCAAAAGACAAATATTAAAGGAATATTTGCTGCAGGAGATTGCTGTAATAAATATAAACAAATAGGTGTTGCAGTAGGTGAAGGAGTAAAAGCAGCATTTTCAATTATAAAGTTTTTGAATGAGAAAAAATGATAAAGAAAATATTAGAGCCAGAGCGAGTCTGACTCTAAGTACAATAAGATTAATGTAACGCGATTTTAGAGCAATGTTATGAGTTATTCAATAGTGACTCAAGGCGCTGGCTCTAATACTTAAAAAATGATAAAGAAAATATTGAGGATGATTGGGATGAAAGAATTTGATTATAAACAAGTAATATTAGTTAGAGAAGATATTAAATTAACAAAAGGTAAAATGGCTGTTCAAGTAGGACATGCATGTGTTGAGGCAGTACTTAAGTCTAAAGATAGTAATATAAAGAATTGGCGTAATGAAGGTATGAAGAAAGTAGTTTTGAAAGTAAAGAATCTTAGAGAACTACATAAATATAATCAAATAGCTAAAGATAATGGTTTAATTACTGCAATGATAAGTGATGCTGGTTTAACATGTGTAAAACCAGGAACAGTAACATGCTGTGCAATTGGACCTGCAGAAAATGAAGATATTGATGCAGTCACTGGAGAACTGAAATTAATTAATTAGGTCAAATTTAGTAATTAACACCACAGCGGCTCTGATTCTATGTTATTATCTACTGTTCGTCCCGTATTCTTGCGTTGTTATAACTTAAATTAGATAGTGAGCCAAGGCGGTGGTGTTAAACTTTATATCAAAACATTTTTATATTAGTTTTTTTATATATTATAATAGTATGTTTAATTCTATAAAAAGAGGGAAGTACTTTTTAGTAGTACTAGTTATAATTATTATGTGTAGTTTAAGTGTATCTGCATATTCAATAGAAAGATTAAGTTTTAATCAACCTACAATATATGATGATACAACATGGCCAACAGATAGTAAAATATTATCATCTCCATTTGGTCCAAGACTAAAGGCTTCTGATGATTATAGATATGATTTTCATAGAGGAATAGATATTCCTGGTGTAGTAGGAGATAATGTTTATGCTATTGCTGATGGTGAAGTGTTTAGAACATATTTTGAAGGTGAAGAAGGAAATCCATATCCAAGTGGAGGGAATGTTATTATTGTTAGACATGAAGCTGATGAAGAGATTGAGTTTCATGGAGATGAATTTACTAAATATTATTCAATATATATGCATTTAGATGAAATTAATTTTGATAAGATTGCATCTTATGGTGAATATGTTAATGTTAATAAAGGAGATTTAATTGGAACAATGGGTGATAGTGGAGATACTGATTTTGAACATTTACATTTTGAGATAAGAGTTGGAAGTACTTGTTCAAAAGAAACTCAATCCAGTGGAAGTTGTACAACAACATATTATGATACTCCAACAGATCCACATATAAATCCATTGATGTTCTTAGGATATAGAGATAGAAACAGAATAAGGGTTGCTTTAGTTCAAAAAGATCCTGTTGTTGTTAAAATAAGTAGTAGAGCAAGAGAATTAGATTTTAATAAGATAAAGATTGATGATAAAATAATTGATTTTAATACTCGAGAAGGTATTGATTCTTCTAATATTGATAATAATGATTATAATGGTGTTGTAATTAGTCCAGCACAATTTAATTCTGAAACAAGAAGATATGAGATTGTATTTGAATTTGATATTGAAGACTTTGATTTAATTGAAGTAACAGACATTTGGGGAAATGGAATAAGAATAAAATAAAAAAGAAATTACCAACCAGGTCTTGCATTTGGAAATACTTCTGATTCTACATATTTGTCTGGTTCACTTACAAATTCTCTGTATTGTCTACATTTAGCAACAAGATCTTCAGGTAATCCTGGTCCAGCACTCTCAATCATAGCTTCTGCACTAATTAATTTTCTTTGAAATAATTCATCATTTGGACCATAACCTTCTAATTCATTCCCTACCATCCTCATTTGTTGTCTAAATTGAACTATTTCCCTACTACTCGCTGGTTTTACATAAGTACCAGGATCTCTAATATATCCTTCAAGTGTTTCTACTTTATCAACTAGTGCTCTAAGATCTTCAACATTAACACCATTATCTCCTTGTTCTAATAATGCTCTTGCTCTTGGAAGGTATGCTCCAATCCTTTCAACAACTTGTGTGAAATAATGATGTCTTGGACTAAAATGTCCTAATTTTTGTTCTGCTTCAACTACATCTTTCTCTAAAGTTGGCATTAGTTCAGGACCATCTGGATAAGTACTTGGTCTTGCACTGTAGTTTGCAAACCTAAGATGATCAGTAACTGATGCTTCAAGTCCACTTGGAAGATCTGTTCTATCTTGTTGCATTAATGTTCTGGTTTCATCAAAATATCTTTGTGCTTGATCAACTGCTCTTCTAAATGCACCATCTGTAGGACTTTTCCTTTGATTAATTGCATCTCTTGCTCTACTAACTTCTTGATTAAATTCTGCAGCTAGTTCTTTATCTTGTGGATAAGAACTTGGATTTTCTTTGTATCCAATCAATATTTGATATCTTGCAACTTGTGTTTCGTCTAATGCAACAGCTTCTGTTTGTTGTTGTTTTGCTGCTTCAAATAAATGTCTAACTCTTGCATCTTTTCTATCCGGTTCTAATACTGCTAATGCACCCGCAGCAGTGTTTGTAGCTTGTATTTTATCATATGCTTCTTTAGCTACTCCAATTTTATATTTAAAATCTCTATCCTTATGACTCCATCTTGATAAACTTCTCTCAGCACCTTCCATCTTTCCCTCAAAAGTAGCTTGATATCTTTTTAATTGCATATCTGTCATTGAAGAAGCAACTGATAATAAACTATGTGCATCTTCTAGGACAGAAGCAAGTTCTTCTAATTGTGAATATTGTACTGCAGAGATTATTGCATTAGAAGTAGATTCAACCAATAAACCCTCTGGCACTTCTTGTGCTTCAACAACAGGAACATCAACTAAACTACATCTTGCACCAAATGTTCTTGCTCCATCTATATTGGTCAATAATGTTCTAACTCCCTTTGCTTTTGATTGAAGATCACTTACTCTACTAATTCTTGTAAGATCTAAATATCCTGCAACTTCTCTTTGATATGATCCACATTTAGAAGAATATGTTGTTGCAACTGCTCTTGTTTTTCCTTCAAAAGTATCTAAATTATCTAATTTTTCTGAAAAATGAACATATGCTTGATGATATCTTGTTCCATCAATACCTGTAATTAATTCTCTAGCTTGTTCTTGACGAGCAGCAATATCAACAGTTGTTGTTCTTTCAAATAAAGTACCTGCTTGACCAAATTTAGCATTACTTAAATGTCTATTAAGAGTTGTTAATGCAGTAGCATAAGCATTAACTGGTTCAAAGACTTTTCTTAAACCCATTACTGCTTCTAATGAAGACAATATTGTTTTATTAACATCTGTCTCATCTGTTAATCCACCATTAAATAATTTATCTCCTTCTAAAGCTCTATTTGCTTTTTCTTCCATTGTAGTTGCTCTTTGTCTTAAACTAGAAATTCCTTTTTCTATTTCTACATTAATTATTTTATACTCTGTTCCTTTGTCAGCTTCAATTCTTTCTAATGTTCTTGCTCCATATCCTGCTCTAGATCTTACCTCTCTTGCTAATTCTACATCTCTTCTTCCTAATGCAGCAAAAAGTAAACCATAATTAAAACCTTCACGTAATCTTAAAGTTCTAGCTGGAGTATCTAGCCAACCATCATCATTATAATTAGATCTAACAGCTTGATCAAGAGACCCAATAAGTTCTTGTGCACTGCTTAATGTAGAAGTTAATTCTGCCTCTCTTCTACCCATAGAATCTTTTGCTCTTCCTACATATTGACTACTTCTTGTTTCCCATATTTCATCTACTTTTCTGACTTCTTCTCTAAGTTCATGAAGAGCTGTTCTTTGTCTTAATAATGTTTCAATATGTGGAGCTGTTCTTGTTTTTCCTTGTGACCATGGTGAATTGAAACCAATTCCTTTAGTTACTTGTTCTTTTTCATAAGTAGGACTCCAATCTGTTCCATGATTAACTAATTGCCATGAACCTGGAACTCTACCAGATCTAACTAAGCCAACTAATTCAATAGCTATTGATATTGCATGTTGATATCTTGATACCTCCAATTGAGTTGTTCCATTTCTACCACCAGTACCATACCTAACTTCATTAAGAAATGCATCTGTGTCAGCAGTTAAATCATCAACTGTTTCTAATCTTGTTTGTCTACCCGTTCTCCATGTATTAACTACATCAAGATTTCCTGTATTCCCAAGATTAAATAATTCATCATCTAAATTATCAACTAAAATATCAAAAATTGTTTTATCTTCACTACTCATAATAAATCTCCTCCTTAATACCTATTAAACAATAGTTATAAGTAAAAAGAAATTTGCGATAATATATAAAGATTTAGGCAATTTTCATATTAATTTAGTTTCGTCACCAAATAGTTTTAATAATATTTATAAATACAAATAATTTTCTAAACTATATGAAGTTTAAAATTAATAATGAAATCTTAGAAAAGTTTCCTGGATTAAATATAGGTATTGTTGTTGTTAAAGGAATAGATAACGATGGAACTAATGAAGAAGTAATCAAATCATTGAGAGAAAAAGAAAAGGAAATAAAGAATAATTTTCAAAAAGATACTCTCTCACAAAATCCAAAGATAGAAGCATGGAGAAAAGCTTATTCATCATTTGGAGCAAAGCCTAAAAAGTATAAATGTTCTGTTGAAAATCTTTATAGAATGATTATAGATGGTATTGAATTAAAACATATTAATAAAATTGTAGACATCTATAATTTTGTTTCAATCAAACACATGATTCCTGTGGGTGGAGATGATATCGATAATATTGATGGAAACATTGTATTAAGAATTGCAGAAGGGAATGAAGCATTCAAACAACTTAATTCTGAAGAAATCAAAAATCCAAAACAAGGTGAAGTTGTTTATTGTGATGATAAAGAAGTTCTATGTAGAAGATGGAATTGGAGAGAATGTGATAAATCAAAGATGACAGAGAATACAAAGAATGTTGTCTTAGTTGTTGAAGGCCTTTCAGTTGTTACAAAAGAAGATGTTGAAATTATAATTAATGAACTCTCTGAACTAGTTGAAAAACATTGTGGCGGAGAAGTTAAGAAATTTGTTCTAAATGAGTCAATAAAGGAAATTGATGTGTAATTATTCCTATCAGAATAATTCTTTCAGGAAATGTTTAAAAAGGATAGGATGTTGGAAAGTATTGATATAGTAATAATGGTCTTTATAGTTAGAGTAAGTCTAAATAAAGCAATAGTACCACGGCGACTCTGACACTATGTGTTATTCGCTGTACGTAAAAGACTTTTAGCGCTTTCGCTATATAATTGATAATGAGTCAAGGCGGTGGTACTATTGTAGAAGAAGGCAAAGGCAGTAAAGACATAATTAATGGAGGAATTAAAATGAAAGGAAAATATTTGTTTACATCTGAAAGTGTGAGTCCTGCTCATCCTGATAAGATGTGTGATAGAATTAGTGATGCAATACTAGATGAGATGTTAAAGCAAGATCCAAATTCAAGGGTTGCTGTAGAATGTTTAGCAAAGACAGGATTTGTTGTAGTTGCTGGAGAAGTAACTACAAAAGCTTATGTTGACATACAAAAGATAACAAGAAATACCATCAAAGAAGTTGGATATGATAATCCTAATTATGGTTTTGATGGTAACACATGCGGTGTTCTAGTTTCATTATCTGAACAAAGTCCTGATATCTCTCAAGGTGTTAGTGAAGGAGAAGGTGAATATAAAGAACAAGGAGCAGGTGACCAAGGGTTAATGTTTGGTTTTGCTACAAATGAAACACCAGAATTCATGCCATTGCCAATTGTTATGGCACACAAATTATTAGTGGAATTAACAAGAATCAGAGAATCAAAAGAATTAACATATTTAAGACCTGATTCAAAGAGTCAAGTTACAGTTGAATATCAAGATGGAAAACCAATAAGAATTGATACTGTTCTTGTTTCAACACAACATGATCCAGAAGCAACACATGCTCAGATTAAAAGTGACTTAATTGAAAGATTAATAAAACCAGTATGTGGTCAATGGTTAGATGAAAATACAAAATTCTTTGTAAATCCAACTGGAAAATTCGTATTTGGTGGACCAGTAGCAGACGCAGGATTAACAGGAAGAAAAATCATTGTAGACACATATGGTGGACATGGAAGTCATGGTGGTGGAGCATTCTCTGGAAAAGATCCAAGTAAAGTAGATAGATCAGCTGCATATGTTTCAAGATATATTGCAAAGAATGTTGTTGCTGCAGGATTAGCAGATAAATGTGAAGTACAACTTGCTTATGCAATAGGTGTGGCTGCACCAGTATCTGTTTTAGTACATTGCTTTGGAACAAACAAAATACCTGAAGAAAAGATTTCTCAATTAGTAAGAGATCATTTCCCATTAAAACCTGCAGATATAATTGCACAACTTAACTTAAAGAGACCTATTTTTAAGAAAACAGCTGCATATGGACATTTTGGTAGAAATGATCCTGACTTTACATGGGAAAGTTTAGACAAAGTTGAGCTGTTGAAAAGAGAAGCAGGAGTTCTAGGACAACCAGAACAAACAGGGTGTCAAGTACCATTAGATGGGCAATAATTGCCTTTTTTCTTTTTCTTTAATAATCTTTATAAATTAAGTTAGAGTTCTTAGTTAAAAAGGGGTTCTTTAGGTAATATAATATGGCATTAGAAGATCTAGTCAAAATTGGAATATTAAGTAATTCTGTATCTGGAATGAATAGAGATTATGCTGTTGATTATTTATTAGATGAAATAATTGAAGAAGAAAGAGTAGAAAGACAATACATACACGAAAGAGTAGGAGAAGCTGAAGAGATAAAAGGAGATAAATTCCAAGCATTAATGGAATTATATAAACCACAAGTAAAAAAACTTGTAGAAGAAGATAATGTTGATATTCTTACAATTAATGGCGGGGATGGTACATTTCATTTAGTAACCTCATTATTAATACATATGTATGAAGATGAACCAGAAAAATTACCTGCAGTAGTACATCTTCGAGGAGGAACAATTAATTATATTGCAGATTCAACAGGAGTTCCAAAAAGATCACCATTAAGATGGATACCACATAAATTAGGACTAAGAACAGAACATGCACCAGAATATGTTTTAAGAAGACTTATTAAAAAAACAAGAAACATGAGAAAAAGTGAATTAAGAGATAATATAGAGCATTTTAGATTATTAAAAGTAGATGATAATATTGAAAATCAAGATGAATATAAAAAATATGGATTATTGGCTGCATTTGGTGCACCAGCTAATTTCTTAGATATGTATTATGATGAAAAAACAGGAAAACCTGATGCATGGAAAGCATTTAAGATGATTACTAAAGGAATAGCATGTTCACCTACATTTCTTCTTGATCATTTATCTCCTGTATGGAATTATGTTCCAGAGGAATTTAAACAGAAAAAATATGTAGTAAAAGCACGAAAGAGTTTCAACAGTGCAAAAAAATATGTTAGTGATATTGTTAGAAAAGTACAAGCAAGAGTTGAATTAGATGGAAGTGATCAAGGACATAGTGAGTACACGGGCTTAGTTCCAACTTCAAAAGATATTAGTATTAAGATAACACCACTAAGACTAAGAGTAAGTAAAGGAATTGACAGAATTTATAGATATATGAAAGGTGGACTTGGTCATTATCATGGGATAAGGGCATTCGGTGGAAATGTAAGTATACCAAGATTAATTTATACATTTGCAAGAGTAGCATTACCTGGACCTCAGGTTAAAGAAGATGATTATTTACATAATAGACAAGTAAAAGACATATTGATAAAACCTAGAAAAGGAACAACAATGCGTTATTCTGTTGAAGGAAATATGTATGATGCATTAGATCCAGTTAGAATTACACCAAGTGAGGAAACAATAGGTTTTCTTACTTTTTAATTAGTACCACGGCGGCTCTGATTCTATAATGTAAATTTAATGTACGTTTCGTATTCTAACGCTATGCTATAATTTAATAATATAGTGAACCAAGGCGGCGGTACTAATTACTTTTTAATTTCTTTATTTTCAATAGGTAACTCAATTATAAACTCAGAGCCTTTGTTAATAATGGATTTAACTTCAATTGTTCCTTTATGAAGATCTATGATATGTTTAACTATTGGTAATCCTAGTCCTGTACCACCATGTTTTCTTGTCATTGAAGCATCTACTTGGTAAAACTTATCAAATAATCTTGGAATAGCATCTTCAGGAATTCCACAACCATTATCCTTAACTCTAAGTTCAACAAAATTCTTCTTCTTTTTTATTTTGACTTCAACTTTCCCATTAACTGCTGTAAATTTGATTGCATTGTTTAACAAATTAAGGAACACTTGTTTTAGTAGATCTCTATTTGAGCTAATAACAGGAACATTTTTACCCAGAGTGAATTTTAATTTAATATTTTTCTCCTGGGCAATCATCATAACTGTATTTAATGTCCGAGTTGCAATATCTACAATATCAACAGTTTCAACTTTATATGAAATCTCTCCAGTCTCAAGTTTTGCTAGATCAAGAACATCATTTATTAACCTAGATAACCTGTCTGATTCCTCAATAATTATCTTTAAACTGTCCTTTTGTTCAGGAGCAAGTTCTCCTTGTCGTTCATTAATCAAGATTTTAGCATAACCTAAAATACTTGTTAATGGTGTTCTTAATTCATGACTAACATTAGAAACAAACTCAGATTTCATTTTGTCTACCTTTTTTAATTCTATATTCTGTTCTCTTAACTTTTGAGTTGCAATTTCAATCTCATCTTGTAATTTTTCATTAAAATTATTAATTTCTTGATAAAGCATTGCATTTTCTAAAGATATACCTATCTGATTAATTAAAATATTTAAAGATTTTTGGAATCTCTTATAATTATCATAATTCATACTTTCTAAATCTAAGACACCAATTATCTTATCCTGAACAATGATTGGAATTGTAGCTGAAGATTTAATTAAAGGAGATATCATCATGTATCTTTTATCAATTTTTACATCTGGAACAATTAATGCTTTTTTATTTCTAGCAACCCAACCAGAAGTTCCTTCTGATAATTTTAATTTAAGTTTAGCAGAATCAAACCCAAGATTACTAAAAGATTGTTTTAGTACCAAAAGTCCATCTTCTATTAATAGTAATGCACCAAAATCTGAACTTGTTAAAGTAATTGAATAATCTAATATTTTTCTTAATAAATTATCAAAATCAAGTGTTGAGTTAATTACCTGGCTTGCTTCTAATAATGAAGAAAGATTTTCTTTATCATTCTTTATTCTTTCATACAGTCGACTGTTATCAATGATTACTGCTGCTTGATTTGCTAATGTGATTAATAATTCTATCTCATCCTCTGAATAGTCTCTATCTGATTTAGTGTAAAGATTAATAACACCAATCCCTTTGTTTTCAATTTTTAAAGGAATACTCAATAATGTTTTAATTTTTGCTTTCTTTGCCCATTCTTTATAATGAAGTTGTTTACTCTTATTAACATCAGTAATAAATATTGGAGACAATGTATTTATGACTTCTCCCGAAATACTCTTTTTTATAGGTACAGGACCACGTTTAACATAAGTATTAGTTGAATCATATAAAGATTTTGGCAGAAGATATTTTTTTTGATCATCTATTAATAAAAGAGAGCAAGTAGGTATCTTCATGATTTTAACAATCCTAAGAACAATCAAATTAAGAACTTTTTCTAAATCTAATGTTGATGTAATTAATTTTGAAACATCATATAATGTTGAGAGTTTCTTTAATCTTTTATCATATTTATCATAAAGTTGAGCATTTTCAATTGTTGTCGCAATTTGATTAGTAAAAGTCATTAAAAATTCTAGATTATCTTCTTTAATTATTTTCTTTGAGTATTTATTATCTACACTAATTATACCAATGACTTTTCCTGAACTTATCAAAGGAAGACTTGCAGATTCAGTAATACCCTTTTTACCAAGCATATCTTTATATTCACTTAATTTAACACCATGATCAATAATAGGTCTCTTTTCATTTATACAATAATATGTTTTTTTATGATCTTTTGTAACAGGGATTCTAACTTTTGAAATAACATTATTCCTTGTTCCAATTGCTTTCTTCCCAATAAGTATATTTTCAATATGATCATATAAATAAAACCTAACCCTATCAAAACCGAATTCATTAAATGTACTTAAGGCCATATCAATAATATCATTAACTGTCTTTGTTTCTTGTAATTGTGTACTTGTTTTATATAAATTAAGAAGTAAACCCTCCATTTTCTTTCGTTCAGTTATATCAACTAACATACCCCTAATTCCAACAGGAATTTTTTTATACAAAATAGGAGAAGTATAAACAATAACTGGAAATTTAGATCCATCTTTTCTTAAAGCAGTATATTCTTGAGCACCAATCTTTTTCCCCATTAAGATAGTAGCTATACTTTTTTTTGCAGAGTTCCTATCTTCTTTAACCAACATATTAACTGCTTTTAAGCCTCTATCTAATTCTTCTTGACTATAACCAAACATCTCAAATCCTTTTGGATTAGAAAATGTTAATTTTCCTTTTGAATCAATTTCAAAAAGAACTTGTGGAGAGGAAATAGTTATATCTTTATATAAATCACCATTATTTTTATTAACCGATTCCTTCTTTTTCTTCATTTTTTATTATTTATTAAAACGATTTTTATAAATTTTACAATATTTGCAGGTAGCAATTTTATCAAAACAAGGCGCTCTTGAATTCTTTTTACATTGAACACCAACATGAAGCCAACATCTTAAATCTCGGTTGTTATAAGCCACACATTTTATCTTTTTACACCTATTAATTTCCCAACATCTCCTTTCACTAGAAATTTCTGGTTGTTTTTTAGGTAATGTAAAACTAATTGTTGTTCCTTTCTTAAGTTTACTATCAACAGCAATTAAACTATTATGTAAACCCAAGATTTCTTTAACAATAGGTAATCCCAATCCTGAACCCCCTTGGCCCCTTCTAAGATGATTATCAACTTGATAAAATTTATTAAATAAATGAGGAATTAATTTTTTAGGTATACCGACACCTGTATCTTTAATGTCAATCTTAATAAATTCTTTTTTATCTTTAATATGGACACTGATTTCACCATTCTGTTTTGTAAATTTCGCTGCATTCCCTAATAAATTAGTAAACACTTGATTGATTTTATTTTTATCAGCATAAACAAGAGGCATTTCTTTAGGAAGATATTTATTAAATTTTATTCCTTTCTTCTCAATCATACCTATAGCAGGACTATTCTCAATACACTCTTCAATATTAATAAGTTCAAAGTTTGTTTTAATTTTTCCACTCTCAAGTTTGGATAAATCAAGAATATCTTCGATTAACGAAGTAAGTCTGTCTGAATCAGTATCAATAATTGAAACAGCTCGCTTTTGTTTATCAGTTAATTCACCTAATGTGCCATCATTAAGCAAAGAAGCATAGCCTTTGATACTTGTTAAGGGTGTCTTAAGTTCATGGCTAACAATACTTACAAAATCATTCTTCATTTCTTCAACTTCTTTAAGCTTTGTAACGTCCTGAAAAACAATAACTGTACCTAATCGTTTAGCTTTCTTATTTTTTAATGGTGCAAATGTTGTTCTCAGTATCTTTTTTGACGGCTTTTCTATCTTAAATTCACTAACAGTTACTTTATTAGGATTTATTTTAAGATGTTTTATTTTTTTATTATCTGATAATGTGTCTGTAAAACCAAAACGTTTCATATAATGTAAAATATGCTTATTTAGAACCTTTTCTTTATTTAGTTCGAATAGATCTTCAGAAGCGGGATTAAATAATACAATTTTATCATCTTCGTCAGTTACAATAACACAATCAGCCATACTATCAATAATAAGTTCAGCTTTATTTCTTTCTAATAGTGCTGCTTCAGAAGAAAGTGTTTCCTTTTCAATCGATATTTTTAGTTTTGCAATCATATCATTAAAAGAATCAACTAATCTACCTATCTCATCGTCACTATATTTCTTTATTTTATAATCTAATTTTCCCTCAGCAAGAAGTTGAGTACCAATTATTAAATTATCAACAGGTTTAACTAAAGTATAGGAAAAAATAAATGTCACAATAACTGCAACAATAAATGTGCTTAAAACAACAATAATAACCTCTTTCCCTAAAAGTAAAGAACTTGTTGAAACAGGATCACTAAGTTGTTCGATTTTAATATGCGAGATATATGCACCAACAATAAGTATAGAAAAGAGCACTAATAATAAGACTAATGTAATTATTTTTGCTTTAATGCTGACTTTCATTATAATAAATTAATAATTTAATATTTCCCTTTAACTTTGAATTCATCTGATGTTAATATTGCTTCATATTCCTGCTGGAAGTTAGTATCTCTAGTGTTAACTCTTGTATTAAGTTGTCTAAAAAATAAATAAAGGATAAATATCCCTATTGAGATAGACAATAAATAATGTTCTTGGAAAAAATCTAAAACCATAATACAACACCCTTACTTATTACTAAGCAAATTTGGTAAATCACTAAGACTAACCTTTTTATTTGCAAGATCTTTGTTTGGTACCTTGTTTATGTTAAGAGCTATCTGTGTTTTTGTCTTTGATCCATTATATATATAAGGCAAAGATTCTGTAAATGATTCTTGTAGTTTTTTCTCAAAACGTGAAATGTTTGTTACAACAACCAATGTATCATTCATTAATTGTCCTAAAAAACTATTTGAATCATTCAATGTCTTTTCAAGCATTCTTTTTAGAATTGTATAAAGATCTTCAATTTTCTTACAACCCATTTCCTTCTTAAAACTATCAAGATTTGAAACATTAATTCCATATACAATAAAACTTTGATCAACAAGAAGTCTTTGCTGAATATTATCAACTAATGCTGCATCTGTTGGAAGTTCAGTTAAAGGATGAGATTGTCCTTCTGAATCAAGATTTCTTAATACCATATTAATTCTTGCTTCTAATTCCAAAGGATCAAATGGTTTAATAATATAATCATCTGCTCCACAATCTATCCCTTTCATCTTATCATCTAATTGACTCTTTGCTGAAAGTATGATAATAGGTATTTTTTGTGTTAAGGGATTTCCTTTAACAGTTTTACAAACCTCAAATCCATTCATACCAGGCATCATTAAATCAAGAACAATTAGATCTGGATTAAAATCTCTTACTTTTTCTAATGCTTCCATTCCTGAATTTGCTTCAAGAATATTGAATTTACCAATTTGTAAACTTAATTTAACTAAATTAATTACATGAGGTTCATCATCAACGATTAAGATTGTTGGCTTTTCTTTTTTATCACAAAGATTCCATAATTTTGCTTGTGCAACATCTTCATATTTTAATACTCCATGTGCCTTCATAACTTCTAAATATTTTGAAATAGTAACTCTATTATGTCCAATATTCTTAGAAATCTCACTACTTGATGCACCCATCTTTGTTGTTTTTATATATTCCACTATCTTATTTCTTATTTCTTCATTTAATGTTTCCACATTAATACACCCCGCTTAATCAATTATGATAATCAATTAAGTATATATTAATAGTTGATGATTTAAATAGTTTTTGGAATAAAAAGAAAAGAAAAAGAAAGGAAGAAAGAAGTTAACGAAGAGGTGCTTGACCTGCAATTGTATTAGATGTTGAATCATCATCAACATATCCAGCACCCTCTGGAGTTTCTTCATCAGATATTCCAGGATATTCACCCTTACATTCACTTATACAAGATTCATATGCATAAACACTACCACCTAAATCACCTGTCTCAAAACTTTCAAGATACCTATCACATCCTCTTATACATGATATTTCTGTTGCATCAGCCATTTCTGGACTAACAGTTGCAACATATACTTGTCCACTTAAATCTTCTGAACCAAAATCAATATTAAGAACTAATAATGAAACCATTGCGGTAAATGCAACAACTCCTAGCATATATAAACCAACATAATCTTTATTGTATTTCCTCTTTTTTGCCATAATTACACCTCAATTGTATCTTCTTTATAAATAGAATATATAAACTTTATGTGTGAAAACCGAATAAATTACAACACCAGTATACAAAAACGTAACATTTATATACTAGTTGCATCATTAGTTATATTATTAATAATGAAGTGAGGCTCCTTATTGTTTCATTTCTAAACCCCACCCCCTAACCCGATCAGTAAGGAGCCTAGTTCTTATTATTATTTCTAAGATAAATTAAGTCATTAGTACTACAGCGGCTCTGACTCAACACTTAACTCTATGTATGAATCGTATTCTGACACAACAATATATACAATAAGATAATGAGCCAAGGCGGTAGTACTAATAACTAATTAGTTAAAGAAACATTTAATAGTTAGATAGTATATTTCTTAGATATGATTAAATTTAAAGTAAAAGGACATGAAAACATGTTAGGTTTACATAAAACAACATTAGAATTTACTAAAGATGATTATCTAACTAAAAAAGGAGATTGTATTGTTGGAATAAAGGCAGATTTTTGTTTAGAAAAATTAAAAGAATTTGTTAAAAATAATGACAAAATTAAGATTAAATTTGAAAACGAAATAATAAATGCAGAGATTAATAAAGAATTTAATGATGATAAAGAAATGGTTATAAGAAAGTCTGATTTTAAAGATAAAAGAACATTTGCAATAAGAGCAGACAAAGCTGCATGTGATATTGATAGAGAAATAATAGAAAGATTAAAAAATCCCGAGGAGGAAGTGGAAATAATATTAGTGCCACAGCGAGTCTGACACTAAGTAAAATTATAACAACGCAACATATTTTAGTGCGATTCTATGAGTAATCTAATAGTGACTCAAGGCGGTGGCACTAATTAGGAGGTCAATATGCATAAGCAATTAAATAAAAAAGAGATAAGAGAATTAAATCAGAAAGTTAATGAATTATATAGTTTAGAAGATTTTATTCCTAAAAAAACCAGAACAGAAATTAAAGAAGATATTATTTACATTGAAAACAAAGCAATATTTTTTCTTCATGATAATAAACCAACATTATTATTAAAAGCAATTATTGAGAATAATGAGTTATTTAATTGTATAAAAAAAGTAACAGTAGATATGGGTGCAATCAAGTTTGTTACAGCTGGAGCAGATATAATGAGACCAGGAATAACTAAGATGGATGAATTTGATAAAGATGATTTTGTTTTAATCATAGATGAAACACATAATAAGCCTTTAGCAATAGGTATTGCTATGTTTAGTTCTGAAGAAATGAATAATATGAATTCTGGCAAAGTTCTTAATAATATCCATTATATTGGAGATGAAATGTGGAGATAGTACCACTTTAAGGTAATATTTATATATAGATCAATATTCTTTTATGTTGAGATGACAATTAATAGAGTAGTAAGAGAAGGAGCAAGAAAAATAAGACAACATGTTATTCCAGATGGTAATATGCCAAGAGCAGGTAAGAATTTTCTTCTTCTTGGACATAGTGGATACCCAAGAGCAGTTCTTCTTCACACACATGGGATACTAAAGGGACGTACTAGAAAATGTGGTAATCCAGAAATTGTTCATCCTTTTGATGTTGCTTGGGGATTACTTGGTTCAAGAGCCAGATATTTTGAATCTGCAAATGGAAATATAATTCCAAGAAATTACGCTTTAGGTACTGATCCAATTATTGCAATTTTAAACCAAAGAATTGAACAATTAGATTATAAATTATCAACACCACAAAAAAGAAAAGTTGTATTAACAAGATATCTTTGTGCTGCATTTGCTCATGATACAGGTGAACATAAAGCAAGAAATATACAAACATATGAACAAAATCTTTCTGGATTAGAAAGAGAACTAAGAAGAAGAACACCAGAAATATTTAAAACAAAAGGAAAAGACAAACAAACATTAAGATTTGATATTAGAGATGATTTAATTTCTGATGTAAGAACATTAACAAATGATTATGGGGTTGTTGTAAAAACATTAGAAAGAGCAGTATATATTGAAAGAACATATACTGAAGAACCTCAAGATCATATAACATCAATTGAATCTGCTTTGGATAAGATTTTTGATGGACTTGATGATGGAATAAAGGAAAGATATAAACCTGTATTTTCTCAATTAAAAAGATGTGCAGAAGCAGTAAAAAAAGATATTAGTGGAATGCCTAAGAAACAATGGAAAAAATATGATTTAATGGCTGAAATGAAATTTGAAGCATATAGATTATATTGTGGAGCTATAATTGATGAAACATTAGATAAAATGAGAGCTGGAGATGCATTCTTTGATGTTCCATTATTAGTTAAAATTTCTGATATGACTGATAATTTAAGTAGCAGTTCTGTATTAGATAAAGATCGGTTAAGAGCATGTCTTGTTAAAGCAGAAATATTTGGTGAAGAATTAGGAAGATATGTCAATGAAGTAAGAAGATATTTAGAAGGACAAGATAAAGAAAAGAATATGTACGTTAATCAAGATTATTTAAGAAATATGGAAAAAGTGTTTAGAGAACATCAATGTTCTATTGTTGGAACAGTTGAAATTGCATTGAATGCATTAGAAATGTTAGTAGGTAGAAATCCATTAAGACATCAAAGAGTTAAAGGATATTTAGATTGTAGAGTTAATGGAGGATTTAGAGGAAGAGAAGGTTATAAAGCAGAATATAGAATAGATAGACCTGTCCAAATAGTATCTTGTCATTTTGAAAGTTATAGACCAAGACTAAGGATAAACCTCCTTAGCAATCAATAATTCCTTCCACAATAATTGATTTGTCTGTTGGACAAATAGTTAATGTGTCATCGCTTTCTGCAATGTAAGGTATTATTTTTATTTTAGAAATTGAACCGTGAGATGTTTCTGGATATGCAACTGTAATTTTTTTTGTTTCTGAAACACCAACTATTTCATTAATATCATCATTTAGAATATCAATTGTACCTTGAATTGTTACTTTTACACCTTGTAATTCTTCTTTTGCACCATTTTCAAGGATAAATTCAAGATGACTTGTATCTTGATTAAAACAGATATCAGGTACACTACTTGTTTCAGTTATTTGAATTGAAACAGAACCGCATTCTCCTAAACTACCGCTATAAGTCATAACAACTGCACCTAAAGCTACTGCAAAGGCAATCAATAGAACTGTTGCAATTAATGGAGAAACTGCTTTTTTACTCTTAAACATTACTTTAACACCTCTTTTTAAATGTACTACATAATGTAGTATATAAACTTTACTGAAAGTTAATTAGATTAGTTATTAGTACCACAGCGGCTCTGTCTCAATGATAATGTTTTTTGTACGAACCTTATCCTGTCGTTATGTTATCTTTAATAATATAATGAGCCAAGGCAATGGTACTAATAACAAAGACTTAAAGATTTATAAAGCAAATTCCATTACCTTCTGAATATGGGGGTTGTAGAACAAACATATAGACAAGCACTTGAAGTGCCGTATTCATCATTAGCATTTATATTAGGTGATGTTATTGATCCAAGTAGAACATTGGATGATTATAGACAGAGAGGAATGGGTATGACTTGTTTTGAATCAAGTTGTTATTTAGCAAGAGAATTAAGAAGGCAAGGAATTGAAGTAGAGATAATATTTTGTGATATTAAACTAAGAGGAAAACATACTGTTGTTCTTGCTACTGAAGATGATCAGAGATACTTACTAGAACATGGAATGGCATTTCCTAGACCAATATTTGTTCCAAGTATTGAAACAAGAGAAAGTGAACCAGAAGTATTAGTTGAAAATAGGGGAGAATTTGAATTAGCTTATAGTGTAAGATATAGAATGACAAGTAGAGCACAAGGAAAAACCAAATATAAATTAGCTTATGTATTATGTACAGGAGCACCAATCATGAAATTTGAAATAGATAATGCTGTTGAACATTATCATCAATATAAAAAAGATAATCCTGATATTCCAATAGACATGGCAAGAAGAACAAGAACAGGCAGAGATATGTTTGATGGAAACAGTCCTTGTTCAATATTAACATATCCAGCAAGAGGAGCAGTAATAAAAACAGATGTTATTTCATCAGCAGAGTTAGCTAGGCAAAAAAGACAAAGAACAAGACCACCAGTTACTTCTTTAGATCAATTAGCAAATAGATTTAGAATTGATCCAAGTAAATTAAGACAAGCAAATGTATTATTAGGAAATCCAATCAAAGTAAAATGAAAAAAATCCAAGAGTTTTATAGACGAATATTAGAAATTCCTTTTTCTAATCTACCTATGTTACTAGATAGAAGACCTGGTTTAGAATATTCACCTGAAAGATATGAAGAGGAGGGAATAGGAATGAGTTGTCTTGAATCAGCAATATTATTAAGAAGAATGAATGAGAGAAAGGGTGTGAATACAGGAATATATTCTGCTTCTCCAGACAATAATTTTATACATTATGTTTGTGTTGCCGAAGAAGAAGGATTATACCTATTAGATCATGGTTTGAGTTTAAGAGAACCTGTACCAATTTCAACAAAAACAACAGAACTTACCAGAGAAAGACCACCCATTATTGCTAATATATCAGGAAGAGTTATATTTGTGAAACAAAGAAGAGGAGATAATTATTGTAATGTATACTCTTTAAGAACATCCCAAAAATTAACAGAGGACGAAGAAATATTAAGGGAACTTCAAGCAGCTCATGATAGTATTAGTGAAAGAACAACTACGATAAAAATTGCTATGGCTGACGAAACAAACAGATATACTTTAGGATATTATAGAGGAAATGTTGTAAGAGTGAATATAAGCCCATATGATGGTTCTGGAAATACTTGCCAAAGAATGGATTCATTAGAACAAATTGCATCATTTTTTGGAATAGATTTAAAACAACTTAGACAAGCAAATAGAAGAGTTAAGAACCCTATTCCTTTAAAATAATTCAATAATATACTCAAAGCATTAAATTTCTAAACAAATTTAATACTTTTCGTAATAAGCAGAAAGCAAAAATTAAATTAAATTAAATAAGTTTTGCTTTTGCTACATCATCAATGTTAACAACTGACTTTAGTTTATCTGAGTCATCATATGCAATTCTTGGACAAGCAGTGTTAACAAAGCATTCAATAAATGGAAAGTTTTCTAGTTGAGAAAAATTAATTGTGTCTGAGATTAAAATGTAAGCATTTTTTCCTTTTTTTTGTAATTTAATTTCTAGTTTTTGTGCATCTTTTAATCTATTTTGACCTGATTTTGTTGTTACTAAAATTCCTATTTCTTTTGAACTCAAAAATTTAACTAAAGCACCTTTTCTTTTTTTCTTAATTTTTTCACAATCTTTTTTATCAAACTCAATTAATTTTTTTGTAAAAGGATTGTAAACAAAAACAGGTTTTTCATTTTTTAATAATAAAGCCATTGGATGAAATTGTCCATCACCAATATAAAGAAAATTGTTTGCACTAAAATTATCAACATCACATCCAAGTAATTGTCCTTTGTATTTTGAATGTTTGCCTTTCAATAATTTAATCTTAATCCCATTATCTTCTAATTGTTTCTTTATAATATTTAAAGAATCAAAGAATTGTACTGCTGTGAATAATGCTAAGTCTTTTGGAAGCAAAGCTATCTGTTTCTTTGTTAATTTTATCTTACCATTATACCTTGCTTCTAGGAATAAGTGTTTCATGATAATTAAGATTATATTATACATATATAAATATTATTATGAGTACTATAAAATGAACAAAATCTTTTATATATAATTCAATAAATATATACATATATGATAGATGAAGCTATAGAAGAACCGAAGTTAAAGAAGGTATTAAGTTATCCAGTAATATTATTAATAACAATTAATTCTATTATGGGAACTGGAATCTTTTTTTTACCTGCTGTTGGTGCTGGTAAAGCTGGTCCAGCTTCAATACTATCATGGACAATTCTTGCATTAATTTCAGTTTATATTGCAATGTGTTTTGGTGAATTGACAAGTATGTTTCCTAATGCAGGAGGAATTTATGAATTCTGTAAACAATCATATGGATATTTTTGGTCATTCTTAATTGGATGGACAACATTAATCGCAGGAAATATTACAATTGCAATGCTGATTGTCGGAGCAATACATTATCTTTTACCTGCAGATGAACCTGTAATCAAAATAACGATATGTTTATTTTTCATAGTTGTGTTTAATTATATTGCATACAAAGGAATGGAAACAAGTGCAGTAATGCTTGTGACTTTTGCAATAATTACTTTAATAACTGTCCTAGGACTTGCAATCCCAGGGGTACTCCAATTTAATCCAGGTAATTTTACACCATTCTTTGCTTTACCATTCTCGGCAGTATTCATAACAATATTTTTTATTGCAGAAACGTTTTTTGGTTGGGAGACGGCAACGTTCCTTGCAGCTGAAACAAAAGATGGAGAAAAAGTAATGCCAAAAGCTTTGGTGATAGGAACAATTATTATTGCAGTAATTGTTATGATTTCAGTAATTACATCATTAAATACAATTAGTTGGACAGAGTTTGGTTTATCTACAACACCATTATCTGATTTGGCAGGCGTTCATTATGGTGAAAAAGGTGTTGCAATATTTACAATACTAGTATATTTAGCAATCATTGGTTCAGTAGCAGGATGGATTGTTTCTGCACCAAGATTAATACTTGCAATGGCCAAGGATAAACTCTTCTTAAGTCAGTTATCTAAAATACATCCAGTCAACAAAACACCACATAATGCTATAATATTTCAAGCAATTGTAACGTCAATATTAATAATTGTTGGAGCAGGTTCATATGAAACGTTGTTGCATTTACTAGTTCCATTAGTTTTATTTGTTTACAGTGCCACAATACTTTGTGTTGTAATCCTTCGTTATAAAATACCTGAAAAGAAAAGATGGTTTACATGTCCAGCAGGAAAAGTTGGACCATTCTTTATAGTATTATTTTTAGTTTCATTATTAGTAATGTGGTTATTATATGTTCCACATTCAATTAATTTATTTTTATTAGCAATTTCATTTGTAATAGTAGGAATACCAGTATTCCTTTTACTAAAGATTTATTATGATCCATATGCAATTGTTCATTTGAATGATATACTTGCACCATTGGAATGGTTATTTGATAGATTCTTTATCTTGAAAAGTGTTATGACAGAGATTTTTGATTTGTTAGAAGGAGAGAGAGGAAAGAAAATATTAGATTTTGGAGCAGGTGTCGGAACATTAACATTACATCTAGCAAATGAAGTTGGAGAGGAAGGAAGAGTATATGCAGTTGACTTTTCAAAAAAATCATTAGAAATTGCACAAACGAGATCAGAAAAATTTGGATTGACAAATGTTGAATTTTTACATGATATTCATCAAATAAATAGAGTACATCAATCTATTCCACCTGTTGATGCTATTGTTTCAATTGGTGTTTTTGGTTATATCCAAGATTTGAAAAAAGTTCTTAAAGAAATGTATCAGATATTGCCTGAAGATGGAAAGATTTGTTTTGTTGATTATGTTGATTATTTTAAGATTCTACCAAATGCAGGATGGTTAGCAGATATTGAAGAATTAAAAGAAATATTTAGAGAATGTGGTTTTTCTGTATTAGTTAAAAAGAAGAAATGGATATTCTGGGATTATTTATTTATCTATGGAATTAAAACAAAAGAAAATGTTCCTTTTGTATAGGTAAAACAAGTATATTTTTAAATTAGATACTGTTTCTTTATAATATGTCTACACTAAATGAACTTACTGATGAAATTTATCAAACATTATCTCCAATGAGAGAATATTTTATTCATTCTCTTGAATATATCTGGTATTATATTAAAGAAGGTTCAGAAGGTGAAACAGCTACACACACACAATATTGTCTTAGTTATTCAAGTAAAAGAAAAGAACTATCTCTAGATGGAAGTTCTGCTATAGTTACATTTGGTACTGAAGCAGAAGAAGGATGGAGAAACGCAACAGAAGAAATTGCTTCTCATGCAGGAGAATTTAACCTGGATGTAAATAAATTATTTACCCATCTATTTACTCATCTAGCAAATAAAAGAGATGTAATGGGGAGAAAGATTAAAGCACAATATACTCTTGAATATATCACTGGAATTAAAATAAGAGGTGAAGAGGTATTTATAACAATAGAAAGAGAGGGTGAATCAGTAATTTATGATTTAAGAAATCAAAAAACAACTAAAACTTATGGAAGTTCTACAGAATTGGAACCAGGTGAGAGAATTATTTCTGAATCTGATATCCCTGAATTAAGTAATGTATGGAACAAATTAAAAGAAGCTTATCAAGAAATGTCAAGAATAAAGTGTGGAGAATAATTATTCAAGAACAAACATTATCTGGAATAACCCATACTGCTCTCTTTTTCATACGCATATAGACTTTACCTTTTCTTTTTTCTATTTGTGTATGATATAGTGTATTTCGTTCTATCTTAATTAAGTCTAGTTTTTCATCTATCATTTTCATTTTACTATTAAAAAAGAAAAAAGTATGATTTAGATTGGTTCTAAACCACACCCCCCAATGTTATATCTATTTATTGTAAAAACTCTTTAAATATTTTTTCATGCTTAATATAGACATGTGTATACTGATTTGGTTGTCTGTGATAATAAAGATAAGATTTATTAAGTTTGAGTAATTAATCTAACACATGATAGAGATAGATGGGTCACACAAAGAAGGTGGTGGCCAAATCATTAGAACAGCTTTAGCATTAAGTGCATTAACAGGAAAACCGTTCACAGTCAATAATATAAGGGCTAAAAGACCTAAGCCAGGATTGAAGAATCAACACCTATACTGTATCAAAGCATTACAGCAACTATGTGATGCTGAAGTTATTGGAGCTGAACCCGGAAGTTTAGAAGTTGATTTTACACCTAAAAAATTTAAAGCAAAGAATATTAAGATAGATATTGGAACAGCTGGTTCTATCACACTATTATTACAATCATTATTAGTTCCATGTATGTTTGGAAATAAAATGATTACACTAACAATAAATGGCGGTACTGATGTAAAATGGAGTCCACAAATTGGCTATTTGAAAAATGTAATATTACCAATGTTTAATTGTTATGCTGAAATTAAATGTAATTTATTAAAAAGAGGATATTATCCAAAAGGTGGAGGTAAGGTAGAGATAATAATTAAACCAAGATTTAATTTAGAAGAAATTATTAAGAAACCAATTGAATTAATAGAACAAGGAAAGATTGTAAGTATTAAAGGAGTAAGTCACGCTTCTGTTGATTTAGAAAAAGCACATGTTGCAGATAGAGTAGCAAGGAATGCTGAAATATTACTGAGAAAATTTAATGTTCCTGTACATTTAAGAAGTGAATATTGTAATACACTATCAACAGGATGTGGAATAACTGTGTATGGAATGTTTTCTAAGGATGGAAAAGAGATAGATAATATTAAACCAATTAGAATTGGTGTAGATATTTTAGGAGAAAAGGGTAAAAAAGCAGAAAAAGTTGGAAAAGATTGTGCAGAAAAGTTGATAGAAGAAATAGAAAAACAAACTCCTGTCGACGAGCATTTGTGTGATAATTTAATCCCATTACTAGGATTAACAAAAGGTAAGATTAAAACAAGTAAAATAAGTGACCATACATTAACAAATATTTATGTTACTGAGAAATTTCTAGATGTAAAGTTTAAAGTTGATAAAAAGAATAATATCATTAAATTATAAAGAAAGCATCTTTAATTTATTCTTTAATTCTAAAATTTGATAATAAACTTCTTTCTTTCTTGGGTGTGTATCTGATAATCTATTATGTATTGCCATTAATTGATTAACATTATTATTTGCTTGCACTAAATGATTTGATTGAATCAGTTGTGAAGTACTTGCAACCAATGCTAATAAGTCATTAATATTTTGATATGTTGAAGTGATAATTGGTTTCTTTGTTAGTGGTTTAACATTTTTATTTGGCATTATCCTCTGTTTGGGGTCAACTCTAAAAACATGTTGTTTTTCTGATTGTTTATGATATACTCCTTCTAATTCTTTATATGTTGAGTCAAGACGTTTCTTAACTCTTGCATAAGTCCCTTCAAGATCTTTTAATTTATTTGCTCTTTTTAATATTGATTTCAATTTTTTAATTTCTTCTCTTAATCTTGCTTCTGTTTTAACCTGTTGATTATGCTTAACTTCCCATTGTTCTAGTTTTCTCTCATAGGCTGCCTTTCCAATCTCCATTTTTTTAACTAAATGAACAAGTTCTTTTTCTTTTTCTGCTAAATCTTTCTTATCCTCTTCAAGAATATCAATCCTTGCAATTATTGTTGATTGTTCTTTTTCTAGATCATACTTATCTTTTTCAAGTATTTTTATTTTATCAATAATTGCTCTTTCTTCTTGAAGTAATAATGCTTCTCCTTCTCTAACTTCTTCTTCTCTTAAATCAAGCTCTAATTTCTTTGATTTAAGTTTTGAATCAAAATCACTAATCTTTTTAATAGTTGTATCAATTGAATGTTCTTTTCTAATAAGTTCTTTTTCTTTTCTAACAATCCCTTTCTCTCTTCTTAGAAGTTCTTTTTGTTTTTTCATAAGTTTTTCTTGACCTTTTCTGATATCTTTCTTTAAATCTTCTAATCTTTTAACTCTACCAACAATTGCATCTTGTTCTTTGTCGAGAAGAGATTTGTCCTTTTTATATTTAGAATGCATATCATCCTTAATCCTTTCTAATCTTTGTTTTTCTTTTTCTAATTTTGATTGTTGTTTGTTTAATACTTCCATATCTTTTTTGATATTAGCTTTTGCAATTTTTAATGAAGGTTTTGGATTTCTTGGTTTTGTTTTCTTAATAGGTTTTTTCTTTTTATTACCAATCCTAAATCCTCTCTTTTGTACTATCATAACATCCTTTGCTCCATCCTTAATAGCAAAGTCTGTTGCTTTATCTCTTTTATTTTTAATATTAGCTAAGAAATCATGTTTTTCTTCTAAAATATCTGAGTGAGGAACTTCTAATTCTTCAAGTTCACTATCTAGTTCATCATTTTCTAATAAAATATCTTCCTCTGCTGCAATAGGTACTTTTAATTCATCCTCAATTGACATCCCTAATCCTTCCTTTAATTCAGGAGGTTGATCAAGATCATCAACAGTATGTTTTCCAAATAATTTTGAAAAGAATCCTTTCTTCTGTTTTTTCTCTAATTTATCAAGACCTGCTTCTATTTTATCCAAATCATTAGAGCCAATCTCATCATATGCTTCATGGAAGGCAGTCGTAGGTTTAGGTGGTTCTAAATAGTCTTCTTTCTTACCCCCCTTTTTCTTCCCAAACATAATATAGAATTAATATCATATTTACTTTATAAACCTTTGTTACTTCTTGGGAATGGTTTTTGAAGAATTATTTAATAAAACATTTAAATATAACAGCATTATTTTGTTAATTATGGGAGATTTACCAATAGAAAAGATTAAACGTGAAGTCTTAGTACGAAAAGAAGCAAAGACTAGTGAAAAGTTTGGAGTGGATGCTGATAAAAGACCTGTTAAAGAGTTGTTAGATAATGGAATTGTTGTTATTGATAAGCCATCAGGTCCAACAAGTCATCAAGTTAGTGCTTATGTACAGAAGATTTTAGGATTAAAAAAAACAGGACATTCTGGTACTTTAGATCCAAAAGTTACTGGTGTTTTGCCAATAGCATTAGGTTCATCTACAAAAATAGTTCAAGCATTATTACCAGCTGGAAAAGAATATGTTTGTTTAATACATATACATAAAGAAGTAAGTGAAAAGGATATCAAGAAAGTAATGAGACAATTTGTTGGAAAAATAAAACAATTACCACCAATAAAGTCATCTGTTAAAAGACAATGGAGATATAGAAAAATATATTACATCGACGTATTAAATATTAAAGATCAAGATGTATTGTTTAAAGTCGGATGTCAAGCAGGAACTTACATTAGAAAATTGTGTTTTGATATGGGGAAAACATTAGGTTGTGGAGCACATATGGCACAATTAATAAGAACAAAAGTTGCTTTTTTTAATGATAAAGAAAGATATACATTACAAGATTTAACAGACGCATTTCATTATTATAAAGAAGGTAATGAAACATACATTAGAAAAGTTATAAAACCAGTTGAAGCAGGTGTTGCACATCTTCCTAAAGTATGGGTTTTTGATACAACTGTTGACACATTATGTCATGGTGCTAGTCTTAAAGTTAGAGGAATAAGTAAAGTTGAATCAGAGATTTGTGAAGAAGATCTAGTTGCTGTGATGACATTAAAGAATGAATTAATTGGTTTAGGTGTTTCTAAAATGCTTTCTAAAGATATGATTAGTTTGGATAAAGGTGTAGCTGTTAAGGTTAATAAGGTTTTTATGAATACAGGAGTTTATCCGAGAATTGAAAGAAAATAAAAAATAAAAAATTTATAAGTTAATTTTTTCTGCGTATTTACCAAGTACTGGGATTTCCCACATCTTGCCCATTAACACATTAATTACTGCTACAATCCATACAATAAACAAGACTAAACTTAGTAGTGGACCAAAGACCCATCCAATTAATGGAACCATTGTAAAGATCCAAATACATACCCAAACAATTAGCATTACTAATCCTTGTTTTGCATGAAAATGTACAAAATTATCATCCTTTTTCATAAGTAATGGAATCAATACTAAAATCCCAAGATATGAAAGAATACCGAATAACATCTGTTCTCCAGTCACTTTTCCTGCTTTTTTTGGTGGCATAATATCACCCTCCTTTTTAGTTATTATAACTTAATTTACCTTAATTTTAGAGTATTAGTTTTATATATTTTTCGGAAATCTTTATATATACAGCAAAGAAAACACATAATATGGTAAAAAACTTTTGGCATATGGTAAATGATGTAATAAGGAGAGCAGATGTGTTATTATTAGTATTAGATGCAAGAGTACCTGAATTAACTAGAAATAGAGAAATAGAGAGAAAAGTTGATAGAGCAGGTAAAAAGTTAATATATGTAATAAATAAATGTGATTTAATAGGAAAAGAAATTTCTGAGAAACATAAGAAAAAGTATAATCCTTCTGTTTTTGTCAGTTCAACACAACATTTAGGAACAACCAAGTTAAGGGAGAGAATTTTAATTGAAGCAAAAAGAATAGGAAAAGAAAGAGTTGTTGTTGGTGTTTTAGGGTATCCTAATTGTGGAAAAAGTTCTGTGATAAATGCATTGAAGGGTAAAGGAAGTGCAAAAACAAGTTCTGTCTCTGGTTATACAAGAGGAATACAATTAGTAAAAGCTGATAATAAAATAATGTTGTTAGATACACCAGGTGTTATTCCATTCAGAGAAGATGATGATCTTAAACATGTTTTAATTGGTACAAAGATGTTTGATAAGGTTAAAGACCCAGATATTTATGCAATGGAATTAATTAAGTTTTGTAAAGGGTTGATTGAAACTCATTATGATATTAAAGCAAAAGATGAATATGAGGCATTGGAAAAAATAGCTTTTAAATTTAATAAATTAGTAAAAGGTGGAGAACCTAATATTGAATTAATCTCAAGAATGATATTAAAAGACTGGCAACAAGGAAAGATTAGGTTAAGCTAGATATTTCTGAATGTTTGTCTTAGTTGGATTTCTAGTGACATGGTATTATTTTACTCCAGCAATTCTTCTTAGTTCTCTTACAGTGTATACTTCACCTAAAACTAATTCATCTGGAAGACCTGCTATGGCTTCTTTCTCTACTATATTATTAAGATGGATATAATATGGGCTTTCAGGATCACCACAGTAAATGTTTTTATCACAACCAGCACAAGCACTATCTCTTATACTATTTTCATACTTGACTCTGGCATCAGGATTATCGTTGAGAGCATATAATACTTCTCTCCATCCCAAGATTGCTTCCCTTGAATGCCATTCTACTGAACCTGGTCTGGCTTTTCTGAATTCCTCAACAAATCTATCTTCAGACAACCCATGCCAATATGAACGTGATGGCTCCACCTGACCATCTAAAAATGCCTTAAGATGATGTGGTCTTAGTATATAATCATAAGTTTTTTCTGACATATCTATATATTATGAAAGTATATATTTATAAATATTTCTATTTTTTAACTACTCAATAGTGGTTCCATAATTCTCCCAGAAACATTATTGAAATAAGCCCAAAACGTCCGATTTAGAGCTTAAAACGTCCGGAAAAGGCTTAGAAAAACATTTAAAGGATTTTAAATTACTATTTTTTGAGAGGTATATTGATCATACTTACAAATACGAAAAACTTATAAGTAAGTATTACTTACTTAATACTGGTGATAAGTATGATTGAAACAGCTAAGATGTCAACAAGAGGACAAATTATTATTCCAAAAACAATTAGAGAACATATGCAAGCAGAAGAAGGAACAATATTTACAATGTGTCTTGTTGATAAGAAAACCCTAATGATTAGAATAATGGATCAAGATGATATAATAAAAAAATTCAATGAAATAAGAAATAGAATAAAGGGCAATCTTACAGATGAAGAAATTAATGAAGAGATACAGGCATGTAGAAGAGAAAAAAGAAAGAGTTAAAGTAGTCATAGATACGAATATTTTTATTTCAGCATTTATTTCAAGACAAGGATTGCCTGCTAATATTTTTGAATTGTTGATTTATAAAAAAATAATTAATTTTATTTCTCCTGCAATTCTCCTAGAATTATATGATGTATTTAATAGAGATAAATTCAAAAAACATATTTATGAATTTGAAAAAGAATTTTATATTGAATCCATAATATCAAATTCAATTCCTGTGTATCCATCTGTTAAAATAAACATTATTAAAGAAGACCATAAAGACAATAAATTTCTTGAATGTGCAAAAGAAGCAGATGTTGATTATATAATATCAGGAGATGAACATTTATTAAAATTAAAAAAATTTAGAAATATAAAGATAGTTTCTGCAAAAGAATTCATAACCCTATCTGTTTAACTATCTTTTCTTTATCAAAGACTTCTAGATCTTTATATTCTTGGCCTGTGCCTAAGTATAATATAGGTTTCTTAGTAATATAACTAACAGATAAAGCTGCTCCCCCTTTGTCATCAATGTCTGCTTTGGCTAGGATAATACCATCAATACCAACTGCTTCATTGAACTGCTTAGCTTGTTCAACACAATCATTACCTGTAATAGCTTCTCCAATAAAGATTTTTAGATCTGGTTTTGCAACTCTCATGATCTTTTTCATTTCATCCATTAAATTTGAATTAGAATGAAGTCTGCCTGCAGTGTCAATCAAAACACAATCTAATCTTTTTGCTTCTCCATATTTAATTGCATCATATGCAACTGCTGCAGGATCTGCACCATAATCATGCTTAATAATCTTAACACCCAATCTCTTTGTATGTTCTTCTAATTGTTGAATTGCTGCTGCTCTGAATGTGTCTGAAGCTGCAACCACACAGGTTTTATCATTATCTTGTAAAAATTTAATCATTTTAGCTATTGTTGTTGTTTTACCTGATCCATTAACACCAACAAATGAAATAATTAATGGTTTCTTTTCATTAAGTTTATGTAATAAGTCAATTTGTTCGACATCAAAGACTTGATTAATTGAATCTTTTAATGATTCAATAATAACATCATTAATTTTACCTCTTAATACTTTTGTATCAACAAGTTCTTTCTTTAAATTCTCTTTAATTAAATCAATAACTTCAACAGCAACATTATTTTCTAATAATGCAACCTCTAAATCCCAGAATAATTCTTCAAATTTACTTTCTGAGATAGATTTCTTAGTAACTACTTCTGTTAATTTTGTAAAGAATGATTTCTTTTCTTCAGGTTCTTCAACTGGTTTTTCTTTTTTCTCTTCAACTACTGGCTTTTCTACTTCTTTAACTTCTTCTGTTACTCTTTTATCTTCATCAGTTTCTTCTACTGTCTCCTCTTCTTCTTTCTTACTAAATAACCTTCCAAAGAATCCTTTCTTTTGTTCAACTTCTTTTAGATCTTCAACAACTTTCTTTTCTTCTTCTTGAATTTCTTGAAGTTCTTCTTCTTCCTGTTCTCTTTTTTCTTCTATCTCTTTTATTCTCTTTTCTTCAGCTTTTTTTACAAGTTCTTCCTGTTGTCTCTTCTTTTCTTCTTCTAATTTTTTATTTTCTTCTGCTCTTAACTCTTTAATCCTTGCATATTCTTTATCCTGTTCCTCTCTAAGTTTCTTTAATCTCTCTTCTCTTAATCTTACTTTATCTTTAGTTTGTGATTCATGTTTTTTCTTTTCTTCTTCTGCTTTTTGTCTTAATTCATCTAATCTTACTCTTTCTTCTTCTGCTCTTTTCTCTTGATCAGCTTTAATTCTATCTTTTTCTTCTTCTTTTGCTTGTTTTTCTTCCTCTGCTTTTTTCTTTTCTTCTTCAAGCTGTTTTTCTTTTTGTTTTAGATGATCAATCTTTTCTAATTTTTTTAGCTTTTTTTCTTCTAATTCTTCTAATTTTTCAAGATCTTGATCTTCCTTAGCTTCAAGTTCTTTCTTTTCTTCATCAGAAATCTTAGCAGAAGCAAATGAATCTTTTAATTTTGAGAAAAAGCCTTTTTCTTCCTTAATATCTTCAAGATCCTCTTCAAGATCCTCTAAATCTTGTAAATCTTCCTCTGGAAGTTCTTCTAATTCTTTGTCTGATTGTTCTGGTTTGGACTCTTCTTTGACCTTTTCTGGTTCCTCTTTCTTAGTCTTTGTTTTCTCTTCTTGTTGTTTTTCTGGTTCTTCCTTAGAAAGTTCTTCTGATTTTTCTTCAACAGGTTCAACTTCTTCTTCAACGTCTTGAGAAAACTTATTTACAGCATCTTTTAACTTCTTTTTTAGGAATCCAAACATTTTTTATCAACTCTTAGATTGTGAAAAAACTTCAATCTCTTTCTCTAACTCTTGTGCCCTACTTGTTAATAATTGCAAATTAGTCATTAATCTTTCTTTGTATTTATTAATTTCTGCAACCTGTGTTTTAACAAGATCTTTTGTTTCACTAACTGGCTTTTTAACAGAAACATCGCTTCCTACATTAACATTAACTTCTTTATTATCCTTAATTTCAGCTTTTAAATAAATGCCAGAGTTAATTGGAACTAAGATTTCTGTTCCAGGTTTAATATTTTCAATTTCTTCCAAAGTTTCAGTAACAGTATTTAATTCTCCTGTTTGTTGCTCAAATGTTTGCAACTGTTCTTGAATTTGTTTAAGTTGTTGAGTAATATATTGAAATTCCATATACTTTTGTTGAAATTCTTGTTTCTTTTTTTCTTCATTATTTTCTGATTTTGTTTGTTCTTCTTTTGTCATTTTAGTCCCCCGATGAGTTATTATTAATTTTTAAAACTATTTAAACTTCATTCCTTTCATGCCAGGTATGCCACCTTTTTGCATCTTTTTCATCATTTTTTCCATTGATTTAGGTGATTGTGCTGAGCCTCCAAGCATTTTAATCATTTTCTTGGATTGCTTGTATTGTTTTAATAATCCTCTTATTTCTGAGTTTGATACTGATGAACCTTTTGCTATTCTATCAATTCTACCCTGATCAATAATATCTGGATCTTCAAGTTCTTCTTTTGTGCAAGAACCCATAATATATTTCCATTTATCTAATTTTCCTTCTTGTCCTTCAATCATTTCTTTAGGTATTTGCATTTGACCCATTCCAGGAATCATATCCATTACTTTACCTAATGGTCCCATCTTTTTCATTGTTTGCATCTGTTCATACAAATCAATAAGATTAAATTTTCCAGAAAGGAATTTCTTACCCATATCTTGAGCATCTTCTTCACTGATAGCTTCTTTTGCTTTTTCTAACAAAGCTTCAAGATCTCCCATACCAAGAAGTCTCCCTACAAAATTTTTTGGTTTGAATTCTTCTAAATCATCAATCTTTTCTCCAACACCAATAAACTTAACATTTGCATCTGTTGCTGCACAAGCTGTTATTGCACCACCACCTTTAGCAGTACCATCCATTTTTGTAACGATAACTCCATTAACACCACAAGTATCATGAAATATTTGTGCTTGTTTTTGTGCAGCCTGACCAACATCTGCAGCTAATACTAAAAATGTTTGATGTGGTTGAACAGTATCATTAATTTTATTAAGTTCTTCAACAAGATCATCACTTAATGCATCCCTTCCTGCAGTATCAACAATAATAATATCATGTTTGTTAATTTCTTCTTCATGTTGTTTATAGATTTTAACTGGATCATCTTTTTCATCCTTAATTCCATAAAAATCTATATTTATTTGTTTAGATAATTGTTCAAGTTGGTCATAAGCAGCAGGTCTCCATGTATCTGTTTGGACAACTGCAACTCTGTTTCCTCTTTTTTGAAAGAATTTTGCAAGTTTACCTGTTGTTGTTGTCTTACCATTTCCAAATAAACCAACCATCATAATCTTGAATGGCTTAGCTGTTATTTCTATCTTATGTCCTTCTCCACCTAAGAAATTAACAAGTTCTTCATAAACAATATTGATTAAATATTCTTTTTTTGTTAGACCTGCAGGAGCATCTTCTTTTAATGCTCTTTCTTTGATTCTTTTAGATAATTCAAAAACAAGCTTAACATTAACATCTGCTTGTAAAAGAGCTCTTTGGATTTCCTTGATTAATTCATTGATTAGCTTTTCATCAACAAATACAGCCTTAGCTATCTTAGACAATGTTCCCTTTAAGCTAGATCCTAATTTTTCTAAAACCATGTGTATATAGAAATATGTTTTATTTATAAAGGTTTATATTTAATTATACATACTATAGTAAGGCTTTTAAAAGTAGTTAGATTACCTCCTAAATATGTCAAGATTAGTTAGAGTATTAGATTCAAGATATGCAAGAGCAGTTGAGATTGCTTTACAAAGACCAGAATGTAAAGATCAAGCAAGATTTATAATTGAAGAAATACTTTCTGGATTTAGGCTCCATTTAATAGGAGGGAGTATAAGAGATAGAATATTTGAAGATGAAAGTGGAAATGGATTATATCACCCTGTCAATGATCTTGATCTAATAATTGATGATACTAGAAGACCATCACAATATAATATAATAGAAGAAAGACTTAGAGCTCATGGAATTGAAATTGGTTATAATAGTAAAGGAAATCTTAGTGTAAAAATAGATGGTGTTCATGTAGATTTCCCAAGATTTACTAAATGGGATTTATTACCAAGAGAAGGTCATCATACTATCGCATCTGTACTATGTAATTGTGATTTAACAACAAGTTCAGCAGGGTATTCATTTCAAACAAAAGCAGTTTATGATTTTAGAACAATAGAATCTGTAAGAAAAAGAGAAGTTGATATTTCTCCATTCTTGGGTTTAAATCAAAGAGATAGACATCATAATGGATTTGTTAGAATATTATTATATGCTAATAGATTTAATTATAAAATAAGTGCAAGAGCAGTTAGATTTATTGGACAACATTATACTCCTCAATTAGATCCAACAATAGAAAGGTTTATGAGAGAAAGAGGTCATGAAGATAAAGTAGATCCTTTTTTAAGATCATTAAAAAGAATAAAAGAAATATATGAACAAAGTTTTATGCTCGTTCCTTTATCTCCTTCAACACATCAGCCACAAACTTATCGACCTTAACAGTACCATGGACTTTGTTATCTCTTGTTCTGACATTGACTGAATTTGATTCTTGTTCTTTGCCACCTACAACCAAAATAAAATTAATTTGCTCTAATTGTGCATTTCTAATTTTCTTGTTTAATGTTTCTGTTGTTTTATCTGTTTCAACCCTGATTCCAGAATCAAACATTTGCTTTTCAAGTTGTTCTGCGTAATCATTAAAAGTATTTGCAACAGGAATTATTCTAACTTGCACAGGTGACAGCCATAATGGAAATTTACCTGCATAGTGTTCAACTAAAATACCAAAGAATCTTTCCATGCTTCCATAAATTGTTCTGTGGATGATAACCGGTCTGTGTTTTTTTCCGTCTTTGCCATCATATGTTAAATCAAATCTTTCAGGTAAAGACATATCTAATTGAATAGTTCCACATTGCCATGTCCTACCTAAACAATCTTTAAGATGATAATCAATCTTTGGTCCGTAAAATGCACCATCTCCTTCATTAATTTTATATTTTTTACCATATGCATCTAATGCTGATTTTAAACCATTTGTTGCAGATTCCCATTGTTCATCTGTTCCAATTGATTTTTCAGGTCGTGTAGATAATTCTAAATCAAATTCTAAACCAAATTGTTTATAGATTATTTCTGCTAATTTAATAACATTAAGGACTTCATCCTTAATTTGTTCTTTAGTCATAAAAATGTGTGCATCATCTTGATGAAAACATCTTACTCTAAATAAGCCAGCAAGAACTCCACTTAGTTCATGTCTATGAACTAAACCAATTTCTCCTGCTTTTATTGGAAATTCTTTATAAGAATGAACTTTTTCTTTGTAAATTAACATTCCACCAGGACAATTCATTGGTTTAATTGCATAATCTTGATCATCAACATGTGTAGTGTACATGTTTTCTCTATAATTTTCCCAATGTCCAGAAGTTTCCCATAATTTTCTATGTAACATAACAGGTGTTTTAATTAATTGATAACCATGTTTTCTATGTACTTCATTCCAATAACCCAATAACTCATTCCAAATAACCATTCCTTTTGCATGTAAAAAAGGAAACCCAGGTCCTTCTTCATGAAAACTAAATAAATCTAATTTCTTTCCTATTTTTCTATGATCTCTTTTTTCTGCTTCTTCAAGTAAGTGTAGATATTGTTTTAATTCTTTTTTATCTGGATATGCAACACCATAAATCCTTTGCAATTGTTTATTTTTTGCATCTCCCCTCCAATAAGCACCTGCAATTTTTGTTAATTTGAATGATTTAAGGCAAGAAGTATTTGGAACGTGTGGACCTTTACACAAGTTTTCAAATTCTCCTTGACAATACATACTAACAGAATCACCAGGAACATCATGAATCATTTCTGTTTTATAAGGATCATGTTTATAGAATTTAAGAGCCTCCTTTTTAGAAACTAATTTATGTTTTATTTCTAATCTTTCTTTTACAATCTTTTTCATTTCTTGTTCTATTTTTTTTAGATCATCAGGATGAAGTGCTTCCATATCATAGTCTTGATAGAATCCATTTTCAATTGGAAAACCAACACCTAATCCAATTTTTTTCCCTTTAAGTCTTAAAACTGCTTGAGTCATTAAATGTGATGCACTATGCCAAAAGATTTCTTTGCCTTCTTTATCTTTAAATGTTATAATTTGTACAATTGAAGATTTGTTTATTGGTTTGTTTAGATCTATTAATTCATCATTAACCTTTGCAGCTACTGCTGCTCTTCCTAATCCTTCTGCTATAGAGATAGCTATTTCTAAGCCAGTAATGCCTTTTTTGAATTCTTTCTTTGTTTTGTCTGGAAATGTAATTGTTATCATATGATCACCTGTTTGGATAAATGGTTATATAGTGTTATATATATTTTTTTAAAAAAGAGCTATGGCGAATCTAGTAATAATGCCACAGCGGCTCTGACTCTAAATATTATGTTCTGTACGTTCCGTATTCTTACGCTATCGTAAATTAAATTAGATAGTGAGCCAAGGCGGTGGCATTATTACAATTGAAGGCATTGGCTTTGATATTAAAATTACAATAAAGAATAAATAAAAGAACTCAAAATTAAAAAATAAACTAGATTTAGCTCTTATACATGTATTTGAACTCGTTTCTCTTACCTGTGTTCTTATACTTGACTAATTGGCTTTTTCTAAGCTTTTTAAGGCTCATTGTGACAGATCCGATGGAAACATTAATGTTTTCACTGATCTGCTTAGAAGTAAACCATTTACCCTTGTTTTCCTTTAAAAAGTTATATACTTCTTGTTGTCCCATTTTAATAGAAGAATGTACTAGAAACTATATAAACCTTTGGTTATTTTAGAAGGGTTTAAATATAGTGTCGCCATGTGGTGGTTATAAATATAATATTAGTATATATAATAACAAGATTATAACGAATATTTCACTTATTTGAGACAATAATCATTATAAAGGTTTATAAATGAAAATATAATTCTTAATATAAAATGAGCGACATTAGATCATATAGATTAGTTGGAGATCAATATAGACAACCAGATAATATAGAAGTAGATCCAAGTTCAATTAGTTCATCAAATGAAGGATTAGAAGTAAGGGTATCTGCATTAACAAGAAAAATGGGTAAAACCCAAGGTGATAATTATAGAATAATTACAGGAGAAGGTTATGCATTATTAATTGTTGCTGATGGAGCAGGAAGTGTAGCAGAACCATATACAGCAAGTGCATTGGCTTGTGAATATTTTGGAGAAGGAGTACAAAGATTAATTGAAGAAAAAGGAACAAAATTAGAAAAAGAAGATTTTGTTGCATGCCTAGATTGTGCATCAATTGCAATAAGGAATAAAGCAAGAGAACTAAATCAAGGAAAAGATAAACCCAGAGCAATGGGAACAACATTAAGTGCAGTTTATATCACAGAAAAAGGTGAACAATGGGTTAGTGTTGGAGATTCACCAGGATATATATTTGATACATCTGAAGGAGAAAGATTACAATTATTAGGACAAGGACATAATGTAACCTATACCATTAATGATGAAAATGGAAAACCAAGAATTATAACTTCAAATACATTAGCTTATTATTTAGGAACACCAATTATTAATGATAAAGTAAGATATGATTCTAATCCATTTAGTTCTGAAGATGTTGTTTATAATACTTCAAGATTAGAAAGAGATAGAGCAATTATTCTTTGTTCAGACGGATTAAGAGTTGATGAAGAAGATATGATAGGAATTGTACAAGATCATGATGATCCAACAACAGTAATTAATGAATTATATGCTACACACGCTAATCAAAAATCAGACAATGCAACTACAATCTATGCAAGAGTATTAAGAGGACAAAAAAGAGAAGTAAAACCAAGGTGGTCAATAGCAAGAGTAGTAGCTTCCCTTGGTGGAACACTAGGTCTTGGAAGATAATAATCTACTTCAACAACAAATTAGATAACTTTCTATGTGTTTTTAGATTATCATCAAGTTGTTTATCAAATAGTTCTTGTCTTGTTTGCATTAATTCATCTAGAAAACTAATTGTGCTATCAATTTGAAAAGGTTCAATATCAATATTTCTACCTAAGTTAACATTCATTTTATTCTCAATCTTTAGTTTGTCCATTAAAATCCCTCACTAACTCCAATACACTTGTAATCAACAGTATTACAAGTTGAACACTTAAATTGTTCGTATTCTGCGTCACCAAAACGAATGTTGTTTAGCTTTACAAGCTCTGAACTACACTTTTTGCAATGCATTGAAATTAATAAGACATAACTATTATTTAATGATTGTGACATAATACAAAAACTTCGTAAATTCATCTAAAAGTGGTGACAAAAAAGAAAGATTTATATATGAGCTCATACCTTATCATATATAGTTTATAAAGATTATATAATTTATATTATAAATTTCTAGGAAAATGAGTAGCAAAAACACAAGAACACTAATTGGTGGAGGATTAGCATTAACACTATTATTTTCATTATTATATAAACCAAATGATAACAATGACCAAAGAAAAGAATATGAAACAAATCCAAGCCAATTATTAAGAGTAATAAAAAATGATCCCAGGACAAAACCTGAACCATATGAAGTAACTGTACATCAAGCTAGAAGGGAACCAAGACTAGAAAGAGGGCAAAAATATTCATTAGAAGTTACATTAGATATCCAAGATACTGATTGTGGATTAAGTGTATCAGAGATTTCATATTATGAGTTACCAAAAGTAGGAAGAAAAGTATCAATAAGGTATGAAGATAATGATGATATACAAAGTTTTTCTATTCCAAATGCACCATTATTAAGATCATGGCAAGGTGCAAGCTATCTATCAATACAAACACCACCCTGTAACCTAACTGCAGAAAGACTAGGTGATTTAGTAACACAAGCAATGTTTGCAAGACCTCGTTATGAAACACCACCTGTTGCTACAGCAGATATTTCTGATACATCCTCAGGAAATTATGAAACAAAACCTATAATCACAGCAAATGCAGTTAGCCAATAACACTAAAAAACACAACATATATAAATAGAACCTCTTTCTAAAAGAGTATAATTTAACTTATTTTTATCGTCGAGAAATGGTGTTTTTATGGGAGAAGAAGAAACAAAAAATAACAATGATTATGGTGCATCACAGATCCAAGTATTAGGTGGATTAGAAGCAGTAAGAAAGAGACCAGGCATGTATATTGGTACAACTGGGATTAAAGGTCTGCATCACTTAATCTATGAAGCTGTTGATAATTCAATAGATGAAGCACTAGCAGGACATTGTTCAAATATTCTTGTAATTATTCATCCAGATAATTCAATCACTGTTCTAGATAATGGAAGAGGAATTCCTGTAGCAAATCATCCTAAATTTAATATCCCTGCTGTTGAAGTAGTTATGACTAAACTTCATGCAGGAGGTAAGTTTGATAATTCCACATATAAAGTTTCAGGTGGATTACATGGAGTAGGAATAAGTGTTGTAAATGCCCTTACAAAAAAGTTGAGAGTAGAGATAAAAAGAAATGGTAAAAAATATGTACAAGACTATAGCAAAGGAAAACCAGTTACTCAATTAAAAGATGAAGGTGAAGTAGAAGGGACTGGAACAAAGATTACATTTACACCAGATGATGAAATATTTGATAGTACAATTTTTCATTATGATACTGTTACTGCAAGACTAAGAGAACTTGCATTCTTAAACAAAGGAATACATATTACATTAGTAGATGAAAGAGATAATAAAAGAAATGATTTTAAGTATGATGGAGGAATTATCTCATTTGTTGAGTATCTTAATAAAAATAAAACACCAATTCATGATGTTATTTATGTAAACAAAGAAAAGAATCAAATCACTGCTGAGATTTCTTTACAATACAACCAGACATATAATGAAAATATATTTTCTTTTGCTAACAATATAAACACAATTGAAGGTGGATTTCATTTAGCAGGATTTAAAACTGCATTAACTAGGACACTTAATAATTATGCTTCAAAAAATAATAAAGGTAATGATAATATCAAATTATCAAGTGATGATGTTAGAGAAGGATTAACTGCAGTTATATCTGTTAAATTACCAGAACCACAATTTGAAGGACAAACAAAAACAAAACTAGGAAATAGTGAAGTAAAAGGAATTGTTGATTCAATTGTTTCTGCAGGATTAAGTACATTTTTAGAAGAGAATCCAAAGGTTGCAAAATTAATAATTGAAAAGTCTATTAATGCAGCTAAAGCAAGAGAAGCTGCTAGAAAAGCAAGAGAATTAACAAGAAGAAAATCTATCTTAGGTGCTAGTTCACTACCAGGTAAATTAGCAGATTGTTCAAACAGAGATCCTACAAAATGTGAAATATATATGGTTGAAGGAGATTCTGCTGGTGGCTGTTTTGATGGCAATACAGAAGTGGCTTTAGCAGACGGACGAAATATTTCTTTTAAAGAATTAGTAAAAGAAGATAAACAAGGAAAGAAAAATTATTGTTATACTATTAATAAAGATGGAACTGTTGAAATAGGCTTAATAAAAAATCCAAGACTAACTAAAAGAAATGCTGAAGTAATAAAAGTAATATTAGATAATGATGAAGAAATCATTTGTACACCAGATCATCGATTTATGTTAAGAGATACCTCATATTTAAGAGCTGATAAACTAAATAAACACAGTTTAATGCCACTAAATAGAAAATTATCAAAAAAAGAAGACAGAATAACAATTGAAGGATATGAAATGGTGTTTGATCCAAAAAAACATAAATGGATATTTACACATGTTTTAGCTGATAAATACAATATTAAAAATGGTAAATACATTGAATCAAAGAGATGTAATAAACATCATATTGATTTTAATAAATTAAATAATAATCCAGACAATATTATTAGGATGAGTAGAAAAGAACATATGGAATATCATACTAAAATGTTAGAAAAAACATTACATAGAGAAGATGTTAAACAAAAATCAAGAGAAGCTCATCAAAAACCTGAATATAAAGAAAAGATAAGAAAGATAATGTCAACACCCGAAATGAAAAAGATGTTATCAGAAAGAGCAAAGAAACAATGGGAAAATGATGAATATAAAGAATATATGGTAAATAAATTTTTAAAATTTTATGAAAGTAATAAAGAATATAGAAAAGAATCTTTGGATAGATTAAATGAAGCACAAAAAGAATATTGGTCAAAAGAAGAGAATAGGAAGAAACAATCTAAAAAAGTTAAAGACTATTTTAAAGAGCATCCTGAAGCAAAAGAAAAAAGGAGAGAATTTTCTAAAGAAATGTGGAATGATGATGAATTACTTATATGGAGAAGTAAGAAAACAAAAAATCAATGGACAGATGAGTTTAGGAAAAAGAGAAAAGAAGCCTATAATAAAACATATTTTTATCATACAATGAGTTTTATGAAAGATATCTTGGAAATATATGGAAATTTAGAAAAATATGAAGAGAAAAGGCAAGAAGTTAAGAATAAAAATTTATTGAAAAAAGCAACATTCGCTGAAAAATTTTTTAACAGTAATGAATATGTAATGAAGGAAGCAGTTGAAAATTATAATCACAAGATTAAAAGAATAGAAAAACTTAATCAAAAGATGGATGTATATGATATTGAAGTAGAAGGAACACATAATTTTGCACTTGCTTCTGGTGTATTTGTCCATAACTCAGCAAAACAAGCAAGAGATAGAAATTTCCAAGCTATTCTTCCGTTAAAAGGTAAGATATTAAATGTTGAGAAATCAAGAATAAATAAAATATTAACAAATAATGAAATTGTCACAATTATAACTGCATTAGGTTGTGGAATTGGAGATGAATTTAATATTGAAAAACTAAGATATCATAAAATAATAATAATGTGTGATGCTGATGTAGATGGTAATCACATAACAACATTACATTTAACATTCTTTTACAGATATATGAAAGAATTAATTGAAAAAGGATATCTATATATTGCTGTTCCACCTTTGTATAAAGTTAAAAAAGGAAAAAAGATACAATATGTTTATAATGACAAGGAACTTTTTGAATTATTGAAAGAAATAGGTAAAGAAGGAACATCATTACAAAGATATAAAGGTCTTGGAGAAATGAATCCTGATCAATTATGGGATACAACAATGGATCCAGCCGTAAGGAAGTTGAAAAAAGTTACAATCGAAGATGGAGTTGTAGCTGATGAAATATTCACAATACTAATGGGAGATCAAGTAGAACCAAGAAGAAAGTTTATACAAGAACATGCTCTAGAAGCAAAGGAAATAGATTTCTAGTTATTAGAATAAATTTATATAGTATTAGTATGATTAAATAATATATGTTAATAACTATAATTGGAACACTTGCTGTAATTTTTCAATCTATAAGAATTATCCCCCAAGTTTTAAAAGGATTTACAACAAAGAGTGTTAGAGATGTTGCATTATCATGGGAAATAATTGGTACAATATCAACAGTTTTATGGTTAGCTTATGGATATATGTTAGTTGATTATCCAATTATTATTGGAAATATTATTAATCTAATTTGTTATATTTTGTTATTAATACAAAAAAGAATTTATTGAGTTCTAAATGTAATTAAACCCATTCTAACTTATTGAATAACCAAAGTAATCCTACTGCAATCACAAACATAAATGCAGAAATAATAAAGAAACCATACTCGTGTTGTGCGAAAGGGAGATTTACTACATTCATACCATATAATCCTGTTAAAAAAGTAGGAACCATGATAATTAATGCTAATGAAGTTATTCTCTTCATCAAAATATTTAATTTATATGAACTTAATGCACTTTGGAAATTAAAGAATCCAGTTATAACATCTCTTTGAATCTTCTCTGTATCTAATAATTGTAATGCATCTAAATAAAGTTCTGTGAAATGTTGTTTATCATATCCTCTGAATCCTTTGAAATAACCTTTTTTTAACAAAGTCAATACTTCTGCATTACCTAATAATGCACGATTGAAGTGAATCAGTGTTGTATTTAATGCATCTAGATTCTCAATTTCTTTAGATTTTAAATCCTTTGACTTTTCTTTAAGTATCTCTGACTTATCAGCAATCTTATTTAGAATATATAAGAATTCATCATTAATTTTATCAACAATATAATAAAGGAAATAGCCCAGTGATTTTTTATATAAAAATTTTAATTTATTATTCTTTGCTGCTTTAATTACATATTCAACTGAATTAATTCTTTCTTTATGAAGAATAACAACAATTTTGTTTTTTATAAAAATAGCAACAGGAGCTGTTACAGTATCATCTTCATCTTCATGAAAAGGTGCTTTAAACATAATTAAGAAATAATCATCTTCAATTATTCTTGGTCTTGCTTCTTCTTTAATATCTTCCCAATATTCTTTCATTTCTTCAATTGAAATCTTTAAAAGCTTAGAAATCTTTTCAAGTTCTTCTGCTGAAGGGTTAATACTTCTAACAAGAGTAAGTCTATTTTTTTCAATTTGATTAAATCCTATTTGTTTTGAACCAAACTGATTAAAATAATATGCTTGTATCATAGATATAGAATAATTAAGAAGTATTTATAAAAGTATTGATTAGAAACAATAATGCCACAGCAAGTTAAAGAACGCATTTGTACTAGGGCGAGTCTGATTCTATAAATAAATCTTACTAACGCAACATTTTTTTAGTGCGTAGTTATGGTTATTAGATAGTGACTCAAGGCGCTAGTACAAATGCTTAAGAAGTAGGTAGTATCTATCCTTTAACTGCTTTGTCACTGATAATTGCACTGTTACCTGTTGGATCTTCAATGATTACTTTAAGTTCTCCTCTTCCCCAAAGTGCATCTTGGACCTTTTTTAACATGTTCTTTGCTTTTTTTCTTGCTGATTTGTCTTCAGCAGCATCTCTTGTTTTTTCTAACATTACTTTTACTCTATTTAGAATACCTTCTATATTAGTAACATAACCATTTGAGGCAGAACCAGGTGTGATTGTCATTATCCTTGGAATTTTAACTGTTGCTTCACCTGATTTAACTACTCGAATCTTAAGATCTTCTTCTTTTTTAACTTCTAATGTATATTTTGCTTTTGGATGTTTTTCTACACATTCAACGTCAGCTTTATGATATTTACAATTATCACAGGTCATTGAAAATAAATAAACCTTACCAAAATAAGGTATTTCTCTCTCTTGTTCCATTAATGTTAATGTGTTTTTCATACACATTGGACATTTTTCTCCAGTTACAATATCAGGCTGTTGTTCTTTAATTATTATCACCTACACTAATTATAAAGTTAAAAAGATATTTTAAATAGATTTTGGTTTTGTAGAATATAGGAAGCAAATGATAGGAATATTTAAAAATACTAAACACATACCTTACTATATGATAAGAGTATATGGATTTGGTAAAGAAAAACCCAGTTACTAGTTCTTTGTAGATTAAAATATAATTTATTATAATATAATTATTTAAAAACCAAAAATAATATTAATAGAATATAACAAGGTGAATATAAAATGGCTAAAAATGAAAAACAAACACTTGGAATCACTGCAAAAAAAGAAGAGGATATGCCTGAATGGTATGAACAGGTTGTAAAGAAAGGAGAATTAGCAGATCATGCACCAGTAAAAGGATGTATGGTTATAAGACCTCAAGGATATGGATTATGGCAAAACATTCAAGATTATTTTAATCAACGAATAAAGAAATATGGAGTAAAGAATGCATACTTTCCAATGTTTATACCTGAAGCTTTTTTTCATAAAGAATCTAAACATGCTGCTGGGTTTAAAGCAGAGGTTGCATGGGTAGAAGCAAAAGGAGAAGATAAAGCTAGATATGCAATCAGACCAACATCTGAAACAATCATGTATGATTCATATAGTAGATGGATTAGATCATGGAGAGATTTACCATTAAGAATTAATCAATGGTGTAATATATGTAGATGGGAAGTACAAGACTGTAAACTTTTCCTAAGATCTAGAGAGTTTTTATGGCAAGAAGGCCATTGTGTTTATGAAACAGAAGAAGAATGCAGAAAAGAAGCTTTATTGTTCTTAGAAGAATATAGGAAATTAATTGAAGAACAATTAGCTATTCCTATTATAAAAGGAATGAAAACTACAAAAGAAAAGTTTGCAGGTGCAAAAGAAACATATACTGTTGAATGTTTAATGCCAGATGGAAAAGCATTACAAGTCGGAACAAGCCACAATCTTGGACAAGGATTTGGAAAAGCATTTGGAATTGAATATATAGGAAAAGATAAAAATAAACATACACCTTGGCAAACATCATGGGGGTTTTCAACAAGATTAATAGGAGCTACTGTAATGATGCATTCAGATAACAAAGGATTAGTTTTACCACCAAACATCGCTCCATTACAAATTGCAATTGTACCAATCATATTTGAAAAGACAAAAGAAGATGTTTTGAAAAAGTGTGAAGAAATCATGAAGGAATTAAGTAAAAATTATGAAGTACACCTCGACGACAGAGAAGAATATAACCCAGGATGGAAATACAATGAATGGGAAGTAAAAGGAGTACCATTAAGAATAGAAATAGGTCCAAAAGATTTAGAAAAGAAACAATGTGTTATTGTAAGAAGAGATAATGGTGAAAAGAAGTTTGTAAAATTAACAGACATAAAGAAAGAAGTTAAAGATGCCATGAAAGAAATGCAAGAAACATTGTTTAATAAAGCAAAGAAAAACTTAGATGAAAATACACTTGAGATTTATGATTGGGATGCATTTATGTCAGCAATTAAAGCAAAGAAATTGGTTAAAACTGCATTTTGTGGTGAAGTTGATTGTGAAGATTTGATAAAAGATAAAACAGGTGGAGCAACTTCAAGATGTATACCTTTAGATAAAAAAGGTAAACCAATACTTGCAAAAGGTAAGAAATGTATACATTGTGATAAAAAAGCTAAATACATCACATACTTTGCAAAGAATTATTAGGATTACTACCCAATAATTAATTTCTTCTATTTTACCATAATTTAAGCACTAGAGACAGTATAAAAACAAAAACTTTTATAAATTACCTGAAATCCCTCATGCAAGTAGAGACACATTCTACAATCCTCTTATAAGAGAAAAAAAGGTGAAGAAAACATGAGGAAAATTTGCATAATTAATCAAAAAGGCGGAGTTGCGAAAACAACAACAACAGTTAATCTTTCTAATGCTCTAGCAGCAAAAGGTAAAAGAGTTCTAGTTATCGATCTTGACCCACAAGGAAATATTAGTACATGTCTATGTGTTAAGCACGATAAAACAATGTATGATTTATTAGTAAATGATATTGATCCATATGAATGCATTGTTAATATTGCTGAAAATCTTGATGTTATTATCAGTGATAGTTCATTAGCTAAAGCTGAATTAATATTAGCTGGACAAACAAGCAGAGAAACAGTATTAAGAAGAAAAATGGAACCAGTTTTTAATTATGACTATGTTATAATTGATTGTCCACCATCATTAAGTTTACTTAATATGAATGCATTAATCTTTGCACAAGAAGCATTTATTCCTGTTGCAACAGATTTCTTAGCATTAGATGGATTGAAGAAAATGATTCAGGTTGTTGAAGAAATTAATGAATTATTTGATCATGACCTAAGAATAACTAATGTTATTCCAACAATGTTTGATGCAAGAAGTAGAGCAAACAAAGAAACATTGAAGGAAATCAGAAGAGGTTATGAAGACCTTGTTACTGAACCAATCAGAGTTAATTCAAAATTAAAAGAAGCACCAAGTGCAGGTAAGCATATCTTTGACTATGCAAAGAGCTCAAGAGGCGCAAAGGATTACTTAAAATTAGCTCAGTCAATTATTTCTAATGAATATTATTATTAATTTTTTTATTTAATTTTTAATTTCAGTATGTATTTGTACTAGAGCGGCTCTGATTCTATATAATTATTTTTACTAGCTTGCCGTTCACTCCACAGATTTCTCTATCCATTTATATTCTAAAGAAATCTGTACCTAGCTGTCTTACGAATGACAAATGTTTCGTTCACCTTAAGGCCTAGCTAGTAAAAATAATTAAACTACTCTCTTAAACATTTTTTCTAATTCATAGAGAGTATATTTAACCATTGTTGGTCTGCCGTGAGGGCAAGTAAATGGATTGTCTAGTTTTTGTAAGTCATTAAGAATATCTATCATTTGTGTAACTTCAACAACATCATTTGCTTTGACAGCTGCTCTGCATGCTGATCTTATTATTTTTTCTTGTTTAATTTTATCAATCTTAGTTGTTTTTGATTCAAGTTGTGGTATTATTTCAAATAGAATATTTTTATCCAATTGTTTTCCTAAAATACTTGGTGTTGTTCTTAATAAGAATGAGTTTTTACCAAAGGATTCAATATTAAAACCTAATGATTTTAATAATCCAAGATTATTTTCTATTATGATTGATTCAGCAGGTGTTGTCTCAAGCATAATTGGTTTTAATAGTTCTTGTAATTTAATATTATTATCTTTAAATTGTTTTAAAAACTTTTCATACATTACTCTTTCATGTGCTGCATGTTGATCAATTATTAACATGCCCTCTTTGTTCTCTGCAATATAGTAAGTGTTTTTTATTTTTCCAATTAATTTAATCTTTTCAACATTGTCTTGAGTTATAGTCTCTTTTTCTTTTAAAAAACTTTGATTTTCCTTAGTAATCTTAAATTCTTTATCAAAAACAAGCCTTGAATTAGTTTCTTTTATTTTTACTTCAGGAACATTAATAGTTGAATCTAATGATAATTTGACTGCATCAAGAACTGCTTGGAATAAAGCGTCTTCTTTCTCTATCCTAATTACTGTCTTTTGTGGATGAACATTAACATCAATAATCATTGGGTCAATTGAAATGTTTAAAATAAATATTGGATGCTTATTTACCATTAATCTCGTTTCATAAGCTTCATAAACTGCTTTCGTGATTAAATCATTGTTTATATATCTACCATTTACATAAATACTTTGCATTGATTTATCTGATCTTGATTTGTATGGTTCAGAAATATAACCGTTTACTTTAATATCTGATTTAACAAAATCAACAGGTAATAATGACTTTGCTGTGGATGATCCGTATATAGTGGCTATGTTATTTAATAAATCAGATGTAGATGGTGAATTTAGAATAGTGTTATTATTATGAAATAATTTAAAATGAATATTAGGATATGCAAGTGCATATCTTGTGATTATATCTAAAATATATTTAAATTCAGTCTGTATTGTTTTAAGATGTTTTTTTCTTGCAGGAACATTAAAGAATAAATCACATATTTCTATGATTGTTCCATTTGGACATGATATTTCTTTTTCTGTTTTTAATATACCTGAATCTACTTCAATCAATAAACCTGAATCTGAAGAAGAAGTTTTTGTTTGTAATAAAATTCTTGAAACAGATGCAATACTTGCTAATGCTTCACCCCTAAATCCTAATGTATTAATACCAAATAAGTCTAAAGTTGATTTTAATTTAGAGGTAGCATGTCTTTGGATAGATAACGGTGCATCATACCTATCCATACCCATACCATTATCTGTGATTCTTATTAATGACTTTCCTCCCTCATTCACTTCAATAGTAATTTTAGTGGCTTTTGCATCAATCGAATTTTCTATTAATTCTTTTACCACAGAAGCTGGTTTTTCTACCACTTCACCTGCTGCAATCTTATTTATAAGTGTATCATCTAGTATTTGAATTTTTGGCATGTAAAAAAGGAAGAAAAGGGTGTTTTTATGTTTTACGCAGTAAAGCCTTATAATGTCAAACATTAGGACATTGTATATGTTTTTTTGTTCAGATTAATATCAGTTAAATTTATATATATGTGTCTAATTGACATAAATCATGGCAAGTGTGAATAATGTAGTATGGAGAATAATTGCAGAAGATCCATCTATTCAGAAGGATTTAAGCAGAGGATTAATCAATACTAGAGCATTATCTAGATATATTATTGATAATTATCAATTAAAGGCTTCAATGGATGCAGTAATAAGTGCAATAAGAAGATTTGAAACAGAAACTGTTTTCAAAGATGATAGAAAGAATATCCAAGAAGTTATTAAAAATGCAATCATTTCTACAAAAAATTATGTAACATGTATTACAATAAAAGATGGATCATTTGATACTATTTGTAGAGATTATCTTAATGAGAAGATCTTAAGAAAGAATATTAGAGTAATTAAAGGCAAAGAAAGAGTTAAATTATTTATTAATCAAAAAGATCTTGATGAGAAGTTAAAATTATTTAAGAAATCTGATGTAATTAAAGTACAAAAAGATTTAGGGGAAATAAGAATTCAATTAAATGTTGAAAAAGCTGAAGAAACCAGAGGAATATTAGCAAGTATGTCTCATCAGATTGCATTACATGGTGTTAATATTGAAGAAACAGTGATAGCATTGCCTGATTTTTTATTTTATGTGAAACAAGAAGATCTTCTAAGAGCACATAAGGGTATTCTTAGTATAAATGAATAGAAATGAATCACAAATAAGTAAATTACTGACTTGCCGTTCACAAATCAATCAATCTTTTCTGCTCTGATTTAACAAACTCAACAAAACCTTTTTTCTTAACTTTCTCAATAACAATCTTATCCTGCATTTCATCCTCTTGTTCAAGTAAAAGTTGTATTTCTTTGGCTTTGTTAATAACATCTGGTGGCATTCCAGCAATCTTTGCAACATGTATACCATAACTCTTATCTGTTCCTCCTTTTATAAGTTTATGTAAGAATATGATTTCTTCATTGCTTTCTTTAACTGCAATATTATAATTAACAACACCCTCATATTTATCTAACTTTGTTAAAACATGATAATGGGTTGCAAACATAGTCTTTGCTTTAGTTTGATTATTAAAATACTCAGCAACACTCCATGCAATACTAACACCATCAAATGTTGATGTTCCCCTTCCAATCTCATCTAAGATAATTAAAGATTTGTCTGTAGCATTGTTTATGATTAAAGCTGTCTCATTCATCTCTACCATAAAAGTTGACTGACCATGTGTTAAATCATCATGTGCACCGACTCTTGTAAAGATTCTATCAACCAAAGAAATCTTTGCTTTTTTTGCAGGAACATATGAACCAATCTGTGCCATTAAAGTAATCAATGCAACCTGCCTCATTAAACTACTCTTTCCACTCATATTTGGACCAGTAATAATCATTGTTCGATTACTTTGTGTGATTGAAATATCATTAGGAATATAATTTTTCTCGATCTGTTCAATTACTGGATGTCTTGATTCTTCTAAAACCAAATCATAACCATCATGAACATCAGGTTTACAATAATTATTAGTAAGAGCAACCTCTACAAAAGATGAAAGAACATCTAAGATAGCAATATTCTTTGCAATGTTTTGAATTACTTTTGTTTGTTCTGTTACTTTTTTAATTATTTGTTGTAATAAATCATATTCTAATAAATTTATTTTGTCTTCAGCACCTAATATTTTTTCTTCTTGTTTTTTTAATTCATCTGTAATATATCTTTCACAATTAGCCATTGTTTGTTTTCTAACATAATCTTGTGGGACTAAATTAATATTAGACTTTGTTATCTCAATAAAGTAGCCGAAAACCCTGTTAAATTTAATTTTTAAAGATTTAATTCCTGTTCGTGATCTTTCTTTCTCCTCAAGATTTTTTAAATAAAGTTTACCATTTTTACTTATGTCATGTAATTCATCAAGTTCAGAGTTGTAATTAGATTTTATCATATTACCTTCCCTAATAGAAAGAGGGGGATCATCTCTTATTGATTTTTCTAATAATTCTGTAATTTGATTTAAGTTAGAGATTGATGAGATTTGTTTAAGTAGATCTGATTCTCTATTTGTTAACAATGATTTAATTTGAGGTATGTAAACTAATGATTGCCTTAATGCTAACAAGTCACGTGCATTACTGTTTCCATAATTAATCCTAGTAATTAATCTTTCAATATCTTTTATCTTTGAAAGAACAGAAATAATGTCTGAGTGTAAGATAGTGCTTGAAGATAATTCTTCAATTGCATTAAGCCGTTTGTCTATATCTTGTTTTTTCAATAAGGGCCTGGATAACCATTTTTTTAATAATCTTCCACCCATTGGTGTTCTTGTTTTGTCTAAAACATCTAATAATGTGAATAAAGAAGAACCATCTCTAATATTTTTTATTATTTCTAAATTTCTTAATGTTGTTGCATCAACTATTGCAAATTCATTATTTGAAAAATACTTTATCTTATTAATTGAATCAAGCTGTGTTTTTTGCGTGTCTTTAAGATAATTTAATAATGCACCAGCTGAACTTGTAATCTCATGTTTATCTTCAATATCAAATGATTCCAAGGATAATGTTTTGAAGTGATTGATTAATGTTTTATATGCTGCCGGATGAAAAAAAGAATATTCTGAATAAAAATTAATGTAAAACTTTAATTTGTTTAAATGTTGAATAAATTTATGATCTTTTAATGATTCTGGAAACAAGATTTCTGCAGGATTAAATCGTTGGATTTCATTGATTAACATATTGTGATCTGTTTCAGTGCAAATAAATTCACTTGTTGATAAATCTGCAATAGCTAAACCTATTTTTTTACCAATATAGATTGCTGCAATATAATTATTATTCTTTTCAGAAAGAATATGAGATTCCATTATTGTACCTGGTGTGACAACACGCACTACGTCTCTCTTAACAACACCTTTTGCTTTTTTTGGATCTTCAACTTGTTCACAAATTGCTACTTTGATCCCTGCTCTGATTAGTTTTGTTAAATATGGCTCTAACGCATGATACGGAATACCTGCTAATGGAATTGGTGTTCCATTTTGATATCCTCTTTTAGTTAGAGTTATATCTAGGACTTTTGAAGCAATCTGAGCATCTTCAAAAAAGGTTTCGTAGAAATCACCCATCCTGAATAACAATAAACAGTCTGGATACTGTGATTTAAAGTCTACAAATTGTTGCATAGCTGGTGTTAATTTTTTATTCACTACAATCCCCCATAACTGTGATAGAGGGGTCATTTATAAGTTTTATTTTTAGAAATCTATTAATTAAAAATAGGTAAGAAGATATGTTCTATTTAACCTCTTATTTTCAGGTAATATTAATTCTCTTTCTTTCTCATTTATACCAACAATAGGTACAACATAAACCTTTTTCACATTTCCTAATCTGTCAACTCTTTTTGGATTTTGATTATCCACTAAATATGGAATTCCATCTCGAAATACAATATTATAAGCATGTGATGAAACTAAACCAATTTCTTGATCATCAGGAGTAATCATCCCTGCATTTAATAAATATGAATCACGATTTCTCTGAGCAGCTAACTGAACTAAGACAGATTTTTCTAAACACTCTCCTAACCCAGCATTAATCATTCTTGAAATAGGGATCTGATTAGAACCAGAAAAGTGTTGTCTAATAGCACTTTGATCTGTTCTTAATGCCTTATATATTGCTCCATAAGGTATTGCACCCAATGGAAAATCACCTAATAGTCTATCTAGATTAATATCATCTATTTCATAATTTAATCCCCAGGATTTTTGAACAATTGTTCCTACATCTAATCGAGAAAAATGCGTACTAGGTAATGCATGAGTTAATTCATCTAAATACTCCTTAATCCCCTCTGGTGCAGTTATAACCATACATTAAGTTATTTATGTACTTATTTATAAATGTTTTGATTTAGTTGTTACAGATAAGTAGTAAAACACAAATAGTAAAAATAAGTTTTATTTTTAGAAATGTAAGCTAGCTCTAGCATATCTAGCTAATCTACCTACTCCAGCCATTAAACTCCTAGGGGCAGCTGCTTCTGCTCTAGCTTGTCTTTCTTTTGCAAGATTAGCCATAAATGCTTCCTCATTATCGTGGTGTGGATTGTAATCAGGATTCTCAACTAATTCTCCTGTTTGCTCACAAAACCATCCTTTAACATATTGTTTAGGTAGAGTATGCCTCATTCGACAAGGTCCCGGAAGAGCAGGTTCTTCTGATAAAAAACTAGGAACATGATCTGAGACAACACGATCATCCATATCAGGACCATATCTTTTTAAAATATCAGTAAATTCTTGTCTGTATTTTAATAAAACATCTGTTCCAATTCCAATTACAACAGTATAAGAACCTTGTGTTCTTATCCTTGCATTATGTAAATGGATTGTGTTAGTAAAATCTGTTGAAGAATCAAATGGTTCAGAACCAACATTATCTGTTTTATAGGAAAATGTTGCTCCTTCATGTTTAACACCTTGATCTATACATTCATTAGCAAGTTCCTGAGTCAATCTATAATGTAAAAACATATTTACTCCATCTTCTGGAGGACTCATAAAGTCAATAAAACGTTGTTCTAGTGTCATGTATATAGGAAATTAATCCTAATTTATAAATGTTTGGTATGTTGTTATTAATTAGTAGCTAAATCATTGATAGTATGATATTAACCATTATAAATAAACCCAGACTACCTTCTAATATGTTTAGAAGAAGAAATGATCCAAGAAGAGCATTAGAAAGAAGAGTAAAAGAGATGGAAAGAAGAACAAGAAAACCATCTACTAAGAGAGTTCTATTGAGAAATACCTTATTATGCTCTGCTGCTGGTGCTTTTCTATACGGGATATTAACATTTGGTTCTTATGTAAGAGAAACCACTAATTTAGATATGATGACTGGCCAACAAAGAACAGCAGAATATAAATTATGTAAATCTGCAGATCAAAAACCATTATTACATAGATTACATCCATATATGGTTGGTTCTTGTATTGCAGTAGATCATTACAAACAAGATTAATTCTAAAACAAGCTTTATAAACTAACATAAATTACCTTCTAATATGTCAAAAGGTAAAGTATTGGTTGTAAGTGGGGATATTGATGCTGTTTCAACTGTATTAAAACATTCAGGTTATGAAGTTGAAGTATTCTATGCCGGAGAAGAAAGAGGAAGACAATATCGTCCAGATTTAGTGGATGGACAGAGATTAGAGAGAATGGTAAATGCTGTTGATACTTCTAATAATCCTTTTGTTGGTTATGTTTTAGCTAATAATAGACAAGCAGGAAGGCTATTAGCAACATATATTCCACTAGAACAAAGAGATAGAACAGTTGTTGTATGGCATGATCAACCAAGTACAGAAGAACAAGAACGATATAGAGAAGTAGGTTATCAACATTTTTCAAAAAGATTAAATGCTGCTGTTGTTTTAGATGAAATGTTAAGAGAATAAAATAATTATTTCTATTAAATTATCATATTAAGAAAAAAGATTTACAAGAAAATTTGCTTCGCAAATAAAATCTAAAAACAAATTTACTGGAGTGAATAAAGTATTCATACTTTATTAACTATTAAAAAAAGTAAAAAATTACTTATTCCAAACTTGTTCAAACATTGTTTGTAAAGCGCCTGCGAAAAACTCTGTGTTTACCCAAACACCAACATCATATGCTGGAACTGCTTTCTTGTCGTCTAATAGTGAGAATGCAACTTGTTTACCATCAACAATAGTAAATCTTGCTCTCATATCGCCAACATTCTTAACTTCACCAAGTTCTTTGAAATAATCAACAGCTTTCTTATTTTCTTTAGTAAAGCTTGTAGCAACTTTAATATTGATTCCTCTTTTCTTTGCTCTTTCAAGGCTTCTTTTTAAGCTGTCTGCTTTTCTCATTATACCTTGAGCAGTTGTCATAATAACAACAGATTCTTGAGCAGAGTTAATCATTGAATTTAAGTTGTTATAAAAGTTTGTTCTGTCTCTTAAAGCACCTGATAAGTCTGTTGGTTCAATAACTTCAACACCTTGAGTAAATAGTGTTTCTAATTCTTTAAGAACATCGTCTTCTTTTAATTGATCAATAACTGCAGCTTGCTTTTCAGCATCGTCTTTAACCTTTTGTTGTACTCTTTCAAGAACTTCTTCAGGTTTAACTGCAACATATTTAATTGGTTTACCCAATTTCATGATAATAAATCCTTTTTTCTCAAGACTTTCTAGAACATCATATGCTCTTGATCTTGGTACATTAGAAATATCGCTTAACTCACCAGCACTTGAAACTCCTCTTGATAATAGAGCAGTCCATATCTTGGCTTCATAACTATTTAAGCCGAATTCCTTCAATTTGTTTAATAAACGTGTTTCAACAATCATTTTTATATATTCCTCCTTCCCCTTATTCCATAACTGGGATGCGTATTTATATCTTCAACAACTACTAATGAAGGAATGATTATCTCATATATAAATGTTTTGATTATGTTAGTACTTTTGAGTAACAATACTATGAGAAAGAGTAAAATTATGGGAAATAATAATAAAGCACATAGAAAAAAATATTTTCAAAACTTTGTAGTATGTCTGCTACCAACATATTCAGGAACACCATGATTCATATTATATTTATATCCCATTCCTTGACCACAAAGAGCTTTAGGAGAATAATTAAGTTCAAGCACTATCTCTCCTTCTTCAAGTTTATGTAGAAAATCATTAGGACCTACAAAAAAGAATCCTAATGTAAATGGATCTTTTATCATAGGAGGATTATTAGGATGATATTTACTAAGAATCTCTTCAAGAGGTGCATTTGGATCAAGATCGCTAGGAAAATTAGGAAATCTCTCGTTATTTTTTATATCTGTAAGTATTGCTCGAAAGGTATCTTCATGCTCTCGAATTGTCCTATAATATAATGGTTCATTTACCATTGTGTTGTTACTGTTAAGTGATATATAAATGTTTTGTTTTTAATAAAAGCATAAGATAATACATAACAAAAGGAAAATCAATAAATTTATATAGCTGTCATATATAAATGATACATTATAAAGAGGTGTATTAGTATTAGATTAGCAGATTATGACAAATATGTATTTCCTATACTTACTATATTAATTATATACTTAGCATACTTAATTGTTAAACCCATTCTAATGGCAATAATCATTGCTTGTGTTATGTCATATGTCTTGTTTCCTGGCTTTAAAAGAGTAAAAAAGATTGTTAAAAACAAGTACGTGGCAGCTACAATCATAATAATATTTGTTATACTAATAACAACAATACCTGCAGTCCTTATTCTGAACTCATTAGTACAAGAAGGGACTGTTGTATATATATTAGCTAAACAAAAAATAAATGATTTTAGTGAGATGGATTGTAATCCTGAAGAGGGAGATAATTGTAGAATTTATAATTTATTAAAAAGTGGAAGAGCAGATGAATACATTAAAACAGGAATTACAAGTATTGGTAAATCAGTCTCGTCGTTAGCATACAATATTTTAATAACAATACCATCAAGATTATTAGATTTATTAATAATATTATTTTTGATGTTTTCAATATTTGTCGACTGGAAAAATATATTTATATTTATTAGAAAAACATTACCAATGAAGATTGAACATGAGAAGTATATTTTAACAACACTAAAAGGAACAATTGAAGGGGTAGTTTTTGGGCAGGCAGTAGTAGCAATAGTTTTAGGTATACTAGGAGGATTAATATTTTTATTATTCGGTATTCCAAACCCTGTATTTTGGGGAGCAATAATGGCATTTCTTGCTTTAATTCCAATAATAGGAACAACAATTGTCTGGATACCTGCATCACTTTTGATGATATTTAATGGTATTAATTCAGTTGATAATACACTTATAATAAAAGGAGGAGGTCTGTTTGTAACATGTATGATATTTTTAAGTGGATTTGATACATTTGTTAAACCAAAGATAATTGGAGATAGAGCAAAGCTTCATCCTGCATTGATTTTATTAGGTGTAATTGGAGGATTAAGTGTATTTGGACCTATTGGATTTATTCTTGGACCATTGATATTAGCTGTATTTATTACATTAGTTAGAATTTATGAAAAGGAAAAAGAACATAAATTAAATGGAAATAAAAAAGTAATAAAAAAGAAAAAGAGAATTAGAGGGAAGAAGAGATGAAGTTAAAAGCAAGGAAAATCCCGATAGGTACAGGTGATATTCTAATAGCAGTACTAAATAAAGAAGATGCAACAGAATTAGACCTAAAACCTGCAGATAGAATCTTAATTAAAAATAAGAGAAAAAAAGCAATAGCAACACTTGATATTTCTAAAAGTTCAAGCAAAGGAAAAAGAGGAAATAAAAGAAAAGGGCTAGTTTTGAAAAGAGGAGAAATAGGATTATTTGAAGAATTGCAAAGAGCACTTAATATTAAAGATCATGAGCTAGTATCAATTACTATTGAAAACAAACCAAAATCATTATCATATATAAAGAAAAAAATGTATGGTAATAAGTTAAATAATAAAGAAATACATGAAATTATAGGTGATATTAGTAAAGGTAAATTAAGTGATGTTGAAATAACATATTTTGTTGCAGCTTGTTTTAGCCATCCAATGGATACCGAAGAAATTGTTGCACTGACTACTGCAATGGTTGATACAGGGGAAATATTAAAAATAAAAAATAAAATAATTGTAGATAAACATTGTATTGGTGGTGTTGCTGCTAATAGAACATCAATGATAGTTGTCCCAATAATTGCAGCAGTAGGATTAAAAATGCCAAAAACAAGTTCTAGATCCATAACAAGTGCAGCAGGAACATCTGATACAGTTGAGGTTCTTTGTTCTGTTGAGTTTGGTTTGAATCATATAAAAAAAATAGTTAATAAAACAAATGGGTGTCTTATTTGGGGGGGTTCTGTTAATTTAGCTCCTACCGACGACAAGATAATAAGAGTTGAACATCCTTTATCATTGGATCCAGAAGGACAATTACTAGCAAGCATATTAGCTAAAAAGAAATCAGTTTCTGCCACACATGTATTGATTGATATACCTGTTGGTAAAGGAGCAAAGATAAGAGAAATGAAAAGAGCTAAGAAATTAAAAAAAGATTTTGAAACAATTGCTAAAAAAATTGGATTAAATATTGTTGTTATTATAACAGATGGAACAGAACCAATTGGAAATGGAGTTGGACCGGCATTAGAAGCAAGAGATGTAATATGGACGTTAGAGAATCATAAAAAAGGTTCTGAATTATTAAGAGAAAAGTCATTAAAATTAGCAGGCATATTATTAGAATCAACAAAAAAAGCAAAAAAAAGAAAAGGATATGCTATGGCTAAAGAGATATTAGATAGTGGTAAGGCTTTGAAAAAGTTTTGGGAAATTGTAAAAGCACAAGGTGGAAGAAAAATAAAAGCTGAAAAAATAAGAATGGCTAAAAGAAGTTTTACAGTTAAATCAAGTAAAAAAGGAAAAGTAATTCATGTTGATAATAAAGTTGCAAATAAGATTTCTAGAATAGCAGGTGCTCCATTTGATAAAGAAGCAGGAATCTATCTTTATGTCCATAAAGGAGATAAAGTTAAGAACGGAGATAAACTCTTTACAATCTATTCTGATAGCAAAGAAAGATTACAGTATGCAAAAGAGATTGGAAGGAAAAAAGATTGTGTAAAGATAAAGTAATTCTACATACAACCAAAACCTTTATATACAACCAGTATACTAAATAGTATACAGAGATATATAAAAGAAAATGAGTATGAGGCAGCTAAAACAAATTGATAGAGACTTAGCTAGGATTCATTCTAAACTTTCATTCTTTGCAATCAATCCAACCAATGTTGATGAAGAACAAAAGAAATTTTTTGCATCAAAAGATTATAATCCACAATTTGAGTATTCTATTTACAGAACAAACCTAAAAATATTAATAAAAAAGTTAAAAGAAATGAAACCAGGGAATAGTACAATAGGGAGAATTTTAAAACAACAATCAAGATATTATACTTTGTTTAGCAGAGTATTGCAAAACAGAGGTAATGATAAACAATTTACAAAATATTCTATAAAACTTTATGGCGAACCTGATCAAAAATTAGTTAGAGCTGCAAGAAAATTCTTGAAATTAAGAACACCAAGAGAGAAAGAAGATCTTACTACAAAACAAGTAATCAAAGAAATGAAAAAAGCCTTTAGAAAATATGGTTTTGATTGGGAGATAAGAGAAAAAGATATGGTGTCAAAAGCTGCAGTTAATAATTCAGACAGAGCTGTTTTGTTGAGGACAAAAACAAAATATTCAAAAGATATTGTGAAAAGATTAATAGTACATGAATTAGGAACACATGTAATGAGGATTGAAAATGGAAAAAGACAACCCTTCAAAATATTTGAAATAGGTTTTCCAGGATATTTAATGACAGAAGAAGGATTAGCTGTTGTTAATGAAGAATTAAATAATTGTTTAAGTAATAGAACATTAAAAATTTATGCAGGAAGAGTTTTAGCAATTAATTATGCACTAAAATATTCATTTAGAGAAACATATAATTATTTAAAAAAATATTTTGCAAAAAGTTTAGCATTTAGATTAACTATTCGAGCAAAAAGAGGATTAAAAGATACATCATTACCTGGTGCATGTACAAAAGATATTGCATATTTGAAAGGTTATTTAGCTGTTAAAGAATATATAAAAAAAGGTGGAGATGTTGATAAACTCTATTATGGAAAAGTAGGAGTACAACATACTGCATTGCTTGATAAAATCCCTGGATTAATTCATCCTTATTACTTACCAATGTTTAGATATATGAGATATTTTATGGGACACTTCTCTAAGATATTTGCAAGTATTGTTATTATTGGATTAACACCAATAATAATATTAAAGCCAATTGGTAGTTTGTTTAAGCCAATCACTGAGTTTATTAGACCTGCATTTGATCCATTAATGTTGCCTTTAGGTGAAGCATTGAAACCTTTGAAGAAAAGATTTAGAAAAGATTTTAAGAAATTAGTTAAAGGAAGTGTTGGTGGGAAGTTGTTGGGATTGATGTGATATAATTAATAATAATAATAATAATAATAATATAGATTACCTTTTTAAAATCATAATAATTCCCTCTAATTATGAATAATATTCATATTAGTAAAGCAACCGAATTAACAGAAATAGATTTTGAAGTAAACATAGATAGAGATAGAAATATGAATCCAGCAGCGATTCAAGCAAGAATTGATCAAGCATTTGCTGATTTTTCAGATAGAGTAGAAAGAAAAAAAGGAGTAAGACCTACAAAAGGAAAAGTATGTGTTCTAGTTGAACATAGTGTAAAAACACAAGGATTAAGTGGAAAATGTAGAATAGCAACTTTTGATGAAGTACTATATTTTGCACGTTCTCAGATTCCTGAACAAGATTATCAATATGGCAGAACATCCATAGGATTTCCTCTTGCATCATGGTGTGTTCTTGTTTCAAAAGATAATAAATTATTATTTTTAAGAAAAAGAGGAGTAGAAGGAGCTTATAGTGGAAGTCCATATAGTGCATTTGGTTCATTAGTTTCTGCAGAACACGATAGTCAAAATGGACTTATAATGCCTACTCAGTTTTTAGAAAGAGCAATAACAAAAGAAGCTGGTTATAAGATATGGGAAAGAAGGAATAAAATTAGATATCTTGGTTTAAGTTCTTTTGAAAGAAACAGTGGAAAAGTTAATAATGGATATGACACAGCCTGGGAAGTATCTTTAGATGCAACAATGGAAGAGATATTATCTATTCTTAAATTGAATGAACAATTTGAAGCAAAATCTGAAGCTAGACCCATATTAGCAGAACCAAGAAATTTAGGTGATTATTTAATCCAAGAAAGAACAACTCCTTCTGGTTTATCTGGTGTATTAACATATATAGGTTCAATATATGGTAGAGATGAACTAGAATCACAAGTTAGAAGATATAGACAAGAAAGAGAAGAATCTCTTATTCCCTCTATTTATCATGTTGAGTAATAAAGTGAGAAATTAAATATCCGAAACATTTATTAAATAATCTTCTAAAAACAGTTATATGGGGATATTAGCAATATTATTTTTAGCAACAATATTATTTATACTATTCTTTGTATATTGGAGATTCTATTTTCTTAGAGATCCTGTTAGAGAAATACCTCCAAATGAGAACTTTGTATTAAGTCCTACAGATGGAAGAGTTGTTAAGATATTAGAGTTTGATAATAAAGGAAAGAAAAAAGAAATTAAAGTAAAGAAAGGTTTAATTGGAAAGATAAGAACAATAACAAAAGATGTTGCAGATAAAGGTTATTTAATTTGTATAATGATGACACCATTAGATGTACATTTTCAAAGAACACCAATTGAAGGAACAGTTAAATATACTAAACATCAGAAAGGAAAGTTTGTTAATGCTGTTGTTGGAGCTAATTCATTAAAAGCTTTAGAAAACGAAAAGAATGAAATTTTAATTTATAATAAAAAGAAAAAGATAAGAGCAAAAGTTATTCAAATTGCAGGTTTTGTTGCAAGAAGAATTGAATGTTATGTTAAAAAGAATGAAAAATTATTACCTGGTGAAAAAATTGGTTTAATTAATCTTGGAAGTCAGGTTGTTTTGATAATACCAAAGATTAAAAAATTAAAGATTAAAGAAGGACAATATGTTTATGGAGGAACAAGTGTTATAGGTGAGATAAAGTAATAATTACGTAACGCATTAGTACTAGGGCGACTCTGGCACTATGTGTTACTTGTTATACGCAACATACTTTTAGTGCGATGTGTTGTGTAAATCAGATAGTGAGTCAAGGCGCTAGTACAAATGCTAAAGGAAATAAAATGAGAATAGATAAACTACTAAAACCAGCAGACTTTGTAACAATGGCCAATCTAATGTGTGGGATATTTTCTATAATTAATTCTATTAAAGGAAACTACTTCTATGCAATTGGATTTATGATATTAGCTGTTGTATTCGATGGATTGGATGGAAAGGTTGCTAAATTATGTAAGAAAGGATGTACAGAGTTTGGTAAACAAGTTGATTCATTATCTGATCTTATTTCTTTTGGTGTGACACCAGCAATATTTGGTTATTGTATTGGTCTAAAAGGAATAGGATATATTGTATTATTAGCATTATTTGTTGTATGTGGTATGTTAAGATTAAGTAGATATAATGTAACAGACACAAAAGGTTTTGAAGGTGTTCCAATAACTGTAAATGGAGTTTTATTTCCTGTGCTTTATGTTGCATTTTATTATCTTGCATTTCCAATTTGGGTGTTTGCAATATTTTATGTATTAATGGGAGGATTAATGATTTCATCATTGAAGATAAAAAGAATCTAAAATGACAATTATAAATTTTTTATTAACATGTGGATATTTTGTTTTACCAATTGCAGTAGCTAACTTAACGCCATCATTATGTAAAAATATGTTTAAAAGATATGCACATCCTATTGATTTTGGGATTAAACTAAGAGGAAAACCCTTGTTAGGAAAGAATAAAACAATAAAAGGATTATTATTAGGTGTTGTTGCTTCTATAATTGTTGTTTATATTCAAAAATTATTATCTATTTATCCTGCGTTTCAATCAGTAAGTTATCTTGATTATTCTAATTTTGTTTTAATTGGATTTTTATTAGGTTTTGGTGCATTATTTGGAGATCTTGTTGAAAGTTTAATCAAAAGACAATGTAATGTTGCACCAGGAAAACCATTTATTCCTTGGGATCAATTAGATTTTATAATTGGAGCAATGATTTTTATTTCATTTGTTAAACCATTAACATGGCAGATGAGTCTTTTCTTTTTAATTATAGTTCCATTCTTCCACATTGGATTTAACCATGCAGGTTATTATTTAGGTTTACAGAAGAATAAGTTCTGAACAATAGTACCAGAGCGGCTCTGACACTATGTATAATTTCATGTACGTTCCGTATTCTTACGCCATCACCGTTTAATATTATAGTGAGCCAAGGCGCTGGTACTATTGCAAAAGAATAAGTTTTAAAGAAATGGTACATCATCTTTTGATTTCATTGCATAGATAATTAAATGATTCAATAAGAATCCTTTCTTAATATGTTTCTGTACAATAAAACCTTCCTTCTTCAATGTTCTAATTATCTTATCAGGGTCTGCTGCCCAACCACCATTGGGTAGGATCTTTAGAATATCAACTTCATCTTTAAATACAATTCTTCCTCCTTCTGGTAATCTAATATACATCTCTTTCAATATTTTCTCAAGATCTTGGATATGATGTAATAAACCAATTGAAATAATTGTATCTACTTCTGGAACTGCAGGATGAACTCTATTAGCGTGATGTTCATCATGTAATACACTAACATGATGATGTCCTTTTTTCTGAGCCTTCTTGTGAACAATCTTTGCAGTTTTATGACTTATATCTGTAATAAAAAGTTTACCTTCATGACCTACTTTTTCTGCAATATGAGAAGTAATTGAACCAAAACCACAACCAAACATTAAGACTCTTTTTCCCTCAAGATCACCTGATTTATCAAGAATTGCTTCTTTAACATCTTTTCTAAAGAATATAAATTCATACAACATCCCAAAATAAGCAAAGGTTTTCTTGAATTTAATGAATACCTCTGGATCAAAGAAAAATAATAAGAACATATAGATTGGAATACCAATTGAAATTGTAATCATTTGTATTAATAATGCTCTAAATCCATTGTCAAAAATAATCCAACAAATAATAACAATAAAAAAGAATACTGCAATAAGGTAAGGTAATATGTTACCAAAAGGAACTGTATATGGCCTTTCCATATCAGGTAATTTTTTTCTTAAGATTGGAACAGTAATTAGTAAAATAATAATTAAAGTTAATGATGTAAAGACTAATTGTTCATGAAAAATGTAAAATGGATCTTCATCTGTAAAAATATATATTAAATAATTAAAAATTATTCCAATACTTAAGAAAATTGCTTGAAACTTGATAGCTTTAACAGGAGCATCATATCTTTGGTCAATTACTCTAAAACTTGAAGGAAATAAATCATCTTTTGCAATAGCATAAATCAACCTAGGTCCGGATAAAAGCCAAGCAAAACCTTCTGTAAAATATAAAATCCCAGAGAGAATAACTACAAATGCAATAATTAATGTTCCATATCCACCAAATGATGTTTCCATTATGTCTTTGAAGAAAAAAGTTGATGTTGAATATGTTTCTGTGTCAATTACACCAATCGAAGCAACTACAAAAACAAGCATGACAACTGCAACAATTATCATAGGATAAATAATAACCTTAGGCATAACCTCTTTTGGATTCTTAACTTCTCCAGAAAGAAATGAAACAGCTTCTAAACCAAAGAATGTTGTAGCTATTATGAAAATCGTTCCAAGTATCAATCCAAAGTTTGAAAAAAACCCGTCTTGTTTGAAAAAAGGATGATAATTTGTTATATCAATTGTTGATTTAATTGTATGTTCACTCAATAAAGCACCAACATCAATATATGTTGAAAATACCATAACACCAAAAACCACTAAAATTAAGATAGTTGAATAAGCAATAATTTTAGAATCAATATCTTTTGATTTTAATGCAAGATAACTAAACAATAAAACTGTTCCTATTCCAATAAACATTTTTGCAATATATGATAATGTTGTTTGTGATATGATTAAAACTTCTAAACCAGCAGTCACTGCTGCGAACAATGCAAAATTACCACCCATCCAAGTTATCCAACCAGTCAAAAAAGAAATAAAACTACCATAGGTTCTCTTACTAATCTCATAAATACCACCAGATGTTGGAATCATTGAAATAATTTCAGCAAAACACATTGCAACATAGATTGCTATAAATGTTAATAATATCCAAGAAATAATAGATGCTGGACCAGATAATACAACTGCCATCTGCGGGATGAAAAAGATAGATGAATCAAAGATAAAGTTTAATGCAAGTATGAATATAAGGAAAAAACCCATTCTTTGCTTAAGATTATTTTGATTGCCTTCTTCTAGTAATTCTTTGTTTATTTTTACATAATGAAATTCTTGTTCTGGCTCCATTATTAATTTCTATACAGTTATGAATATATAAAGATTTCTTAAATTGGAATAAAAATTTAAAAATATGGACATTATTCCAAAATAAATATAGGAGGGATTAGTATGGGAGAAAGATTAAATCAAGTTATGAAAAGAGTTAATGGATTTTTTATAAAAGGAGCAGATAGAATTTTTGGAATTAGATATTTAGCAAATAAATTTGTTAGTTTTATGGGTGAAGATTATATTGCTGGACATAGATTAAGGGAAGCAATTGATTGTGTGTGTGATTATAAAGATAAAGGAAGATATTCAACTGTTGATGTTCTAGGAGAAGCAGCTAAATCAAGAAATAATATGCTTAGGTATAGAGATGCATACCATCAATTAATGGATGAAATTAACATTGCTGGACTAAAGAATACTGCAAGTGTTTCATTAAAGCCAAGTGCAATATGCTTTGTTAAAGAACATGCAGATGGAATTGAGTTTGTTGATTCAACATTAGAATCTAGGCTTGAAGAAATGTTAACAAAAGCAAGAGAATTTGGTGTTAATGTAACATTAGACATGGAAGATCATAGATATATTGATCAATCACTTGCTGCTGCTCAAGCAATGTGGGATAAAGGTTATGATAATCTAGGGATTGTTTTACAATCAAGATTAAATAGAACAGCAGAGGATATACATGAATTATTTTGTCCAAGAAAAACTTATGCAGTGTCTAAAAGTAGAATAAGAGTTAGAGTTTGTATTGGAATCTATGATGAACCAGCAGATATAGCAACAACAAGCAAGGCAGAGGCAAAAAATAGATTATATAAAGATATTGTTGCTTTATTCGAAACAGGAGTTTATGTTGAGATTGCAACACATGATCATGCTGTAATTGATAAAGTTGTAAATTATGTCAGAACACACAATATTTCAGAAGATGAATTTGAGTTTCAATTTTTAAAAGGAGTACAAAAGGCATATGATAAAGAAGCTGAGTTAAAAGATAGAGGATATAAAGTAAGATTCTATATGCCTTATGAAATTAAAGCAGGAGATGGAATTCCTTATATGAAGAGAAGGATTATAAATAATCCAGGAATGGTTTTAGCAGCAGTTGATAATACTGTAAGAAAAGGAGTTAGTTATGTCCGTGAAAAACTAGGTCCTGTCCTTGAAAAAGATTCTAATTAATTATTTTCTTTTTTCATTGTTTTGTAGAAAATATTGCTAAAGCAAGTTTTGTCAACCGTTTATATCTCTATGTCTTTTAAGATAAGCAAAAATTCCTACTGGAACTTCCTTTTTGCTCTGTGTAGAATTACTAAGGATATAAACAAGCATGGTGACAAAACAGAATTATCTACAAAACTTTCAATTAATTTTATATAATAGATGTTTCTTGATAATATTATGTTAAATATAGTATTACTATTAATTATTTTTATTGTAAGCTTAGTTATTTTACTCAAAGGAGCTGATTCTTTAGTTGATGGAGCAGCTGACCTAGCAAGGTATATGAAAATATCCGCAGTAATTGTTGGATTAACTGTTGTTGCATTAGGTACATCTTTGCCAGAGTTTATTGTAAGCTTTATATCTGTATTAACAGGAAGCAGTGATCTTGCAATAGGTAATGTAATTGGAAGTAATATTGCAAATATTGGCTTGGTATTAGGAGTCTGTGCAATTATTTGTCCATTAGTTATAAGATCATCAACATTAATCAATGAGTTTCCCTTTATGATAGTTTCATCCTTTGTATTTATCATACTAGCAAATAATATGTTTATTTTTAATCAAGGAACATTATCTATTGACTGGTATGATGCATTAATTTTAGTTATAATATTAGGGTTTTTCTTATATTATGTGTTTAATTCAATTAAAAGAAAGAAAGATACAACTCAGAAAGAGTTCAAAAAAGAATATAAAAATAAAAATCCTTTATGGAAAAATATAATATTAATTCTTGTTGGTATTGTGATGTTAATTTTAGGGGGAAGATTATTTGTTTTTTCTAGTACAGGAATAGCAACATTATTTGGTGTAAGTGAAGGATTTATTGGATTAACACTAGTTGCATTAGGAACATCATTACCAGAGTTATTTGCATCAGGTGTGGCTGCATGGAAAAAAGAAACAGATATTGCAATTGGTAATGTTGTTGGAAGTAATATTTTTAATATATTATTTGTTTTAGGAATAAGTGGATTGTTTAAACCAATAACAATGACACATTCATTATTGTTTACAGATGCAATTATTATGATTGTGTTTACATTAATGTTCCTAGTGTTTGCAACAGTAAGTAGAAAGATAGAAAGATGGCAAGGTTCTATTTTACTATTAATGTATTTGAGTTATATGGTTTATTTGTTTTTAGCTTTGTAAATACTTTTATTCTGAAAACTCATTTCATTCGAATTAGCAGCTTCAAAATTCTTAATTTAAAAATACTAATGCTATCGTTCCCCGTAAGGGACATCCCCCCAGTTAGCTCTATAAAGATTATCAAAGGAATTTTGACTTAAGGCTGCTAATTACTTTTCAGAATAAAGTATAAATAACTAATTCTTAAGAATTTCAATTGCAGGTAATTCTTTGCCTTCAATAAGTGTTAGTGATGCTCCACCACCTGTAGAAACAATGCTCATTTTATCTTGTAAATTAAATGATTCTATTGCTGCAGCAGAATCACCACCACCAATAACTGAAAGACAGTTAGAATTTGCTAAACATTCAGCTATTTCTTTTGTTCCATTTAAATATTCTTCATATTCATATCTTCCCATTGGACCATTCCAAACAACTGTTTTTGATTGTGATAATATTTCTTTGTAAAGTTTTACTGTTTCTGGACCAATATCAAATGCTGCTTGATTTGGTTGAATTTGATTAACTGGAACTACTTTTGTTTCTGCTCCCCTATCAAAAGATTCTGAAACAATAGCATCAACAGGTAACACTAACTTTTCATGATGAATAATTTCTTTAAAATCATTTGTCAATCCTTCTTTATCAATTTTTGATTTTCCAACATCATAACCTTTTTCTTTTAAAATTAAAAATGCTAGTGCACCACCAATAAGTACTTTATCAGCTTTGTTTAACATATTCTTTATTGCATTTCCCTTGTCTGCCTTTAGTCCCCCTATTATTGAAACAAATGGTCTTGCTGGATTTTCAATTGCTTGTTTAATTGTTTTTACTTCTTTTTCAACATTAAAACCAACACAACCTGGAATATGTTTTGGAACACCAGTCATAGAAGCATGACATCTATGTGAACAAGAAAATGCTTCATTAACATAAACATCTGCACAGTTTGCTAATTTTCTTGCAAAGTAATCTTGATTTTCTTTTTTATTACATTTTTCATAACCATAAAATCTAACATTGTCAAGCATTAGTATTTCTCCTTTTTTCATTTGAGAAACAACATGTTCAACATCAGGACCAATACAATTATCTACTTTTTTAACATTTCTTCCTAATAATTCAGATAATCTTTTTGCAATACCACAAGTCCTACATGTTCTTGTGAAATTATCCTTAGGTCTACCAAGATGTGTTAAAAGAACAAGCTTTGCATTATTTTCTAATAAATGATTTAGTGTTGGTAAGCTGTCTAAAAGACGTTTATCATTAGTCACATTACCATGTTCATCTAATGGAACATTATAATCAACTCTTACTAAAACCCTCTTACCTGCCAAATTTTGTTGTGTTAATGTGTTTAATTGCATTTGTCATACCTTATATGATGATCATTGGCAAATAGGTTAGAGGTTGTTTATATACTTTACGGAGTAAAGTCTTATAATCTTGATATTTAGTTGGGATCATATTTACTTTACAGAGTAAGTGAGATTATTCTAAAGTGATTACACAAGTTTATATACTATAATGTATGTTTTATGTGTAAAAAGGGGTGGAAAATGCATAGAGAACTTGAACATAGAGAGATTAAGAATATTATGAGTACTAGAGTTCTGACTGTTAAAAAAAGTTCTAGTGTTAAATCTATTGCCAAATTATTGAAAAATAAAGATACAAATTGTGTTGTTGTGATGGAAAAAAAGCAAGCAATTGGAATTGTGAGTGAGACAGATATTGTTAGAAAATTAGTTCTAAAAAATAAAGATCCTAATAAAACAACAGCAGAAGATATAATGACACAACCTGTTGTTTGTATTCCAGCAAATGCTGACTTTGTACCTACATTTGAACTTATGAAAAGAAAAGGTGTTAAACAGTTTCCAATAGTAGATAATAAGAATAAATTAATTGGAATAATCACACAAAATGACCTTCTTAATGGATTAGTTAAATTAGTAAAACACCTAGATTGGAAATTTGTTGGAACAAAAATTTCTATAGATGAATGTATTGATAAGTTAAAGGATCTTAATATATTATAGAAAAGTAAACATTTTTAAACTAAATTAAGATTTCTAGGACATTATGGATAGAAAAGTTGTATTTAAAAGGCCGAATATTAAGAGATTAAATGAAAAAGGATTTTGTTTTGCTGATATGCATATCCATACAGAATATTCTGATACAACAACCAAAGTAAAAGATATTGTCAAAAAGGTTGAAAAACATAAAATGGGTTTTGCTATTTCTGATCATAATGAGATAGGTGGTTGTATTGAAGCAGCAAAGAGAATTAACAAAGATACAATCTTTATTCCAGGGATAGAAATCACAACAAAAGAACTATGCCATATCTTAATATATTTTTATAATTTAACTGAATTAAAGGAATATTTTACTAAGAATGTAAGAGGCAATAGATATGCTAATCCATACATGCCAATAACTTTAACAACAGAAGAAATTGTTGAGAGAAGCAAAGATTATAATTGTATTGTATCATGTGCACATCCTTGTGCTTTACCAAAAAGATATAGTTTTGTACATAAGTTAAAAACAAATGAGATTAATCATAAAGTCTTGAAAAATATAAATGCAGTTGAAGTAATATGTAGTCATAATTTAAGAAAGATGAATGAAAATGCAATTAAGATGTGTAAAAATTTAGAAAAAAGTTTTACAGCAGGAAGTGATTCACATACATTAGGTTCAATTGGTATTGCTGGAACATATTCTGTTGCAAGTACAAGAGAAGAATTTTTGAATAATATTAGAAATAAAAAAAATTATGTTGTTGGGAAAGAGATCACAATACCATCAAGAGTTTTTCCATTGGTTAAATTAGCAAATGAACATTTAAAATATTTTGGACCAACAATGAAATTCCAATATGAATTTACAATGAAATCAATGGCTAACACTAATGCTAAAATTAAAGATGGCATTCAAAAGTTTAATGAAAAAAGAAGATTAAAGAAAATTAATGGAGAAAAAGGATTAGTTAGTAAACAATTTCTTAAAATCAAAGATAGGTTTGGGAAAAATAGGTGATAATATGACAAAGATTCTTGTTACTGGTCCATTTGGACAGATAGGTAGTGAGTTAGTTCCAGAATTACAAAAAAAAATATGGAAAAGAAAATGTTATAGCATTAGGACATCATAATATTCCTGATTGGTATGATGGAATTATGGAAAAAGGAGATGTTAGAAATAAAGAAGAAATTAAAGTACTTTTTGATAAATATAATTTTAAAATAGTTTATCATCTTGCATCATTACTTTCTGCAAATGGAGAGAAAAATCCTCAACTAGCGTGGGATGTTAATATGAATGGTTTAAAAGTTATTCTTGATCTTGCTGTTGAATACAGATGTAAATTATTTTGGCCAAGTTCAATTGCTGTATTTGGTCCAACAACACCAAGAATGAATACACCACAACGTACTGTCTTAGAACCAACTACAATGTATGGTGTTACAAAATTAGCAGGAGAAGTATTATGCCAGTATTATTTTTTAAAATATAATGTTGATGTTAGAAGTTTAATCATCCATAATCATTCCAAGAATTCCATTTGAGGCAAGAAATAGGTTTCTCATTGCAACAATTGTATGGTATTGAATTATATTATTTTTCTCTGCAAACATTTTATCAAATTTAGCTGCATTTAGATGCTTTTGATGAAATATATGTAGCTCTAGAATTTTAGTTGGATCCTTTTTAAAATAGGCTTGCTCTAATAACCCATAGTATATTTTGACTTTAGAAAATAATTTAATTCCTTTTTTTACCTTATTTCTGTCAAGATACCTATTTAAAAGTTCCATTTCCTTTGATGCTTGTGTAATATTATTTAAAACTGCCCAAAAGAATAATGTATTTTCTCCTAAGGGATTCCTTTTTACAATGATCCTCTTACACAAATTTCCATATTTTATTAACTTTCTTGCAATATCAATATACAATGTTTCTTTTTTTGAATTTCCTAGTCTGGCTTCTGTTGTATTAATAAGCATAGATAAATTAAAGAATATTTTTTTGAAAATTGTCTCAAATTGATTAATTTCTGGTTCAGTTATATTCTGTAAAACACAGGTGTTTTTTTGTTTATTAACAATATCAAAGCCAATTAAGTGCTTATTTAATATTTCTTGAAGATATAATTCTATCTTTGAATCAGTAAACTCAATTTTAATTTTATTATGGCCTTTACAATATAAATTGATGATATTATTCTTAATGAAAGTTTGATTATAATGAGAAAACCTTAAAATAGGGGTTTGTTTCATAATAAGATTTTCTATAATAAGCTTATCATTAATCTGTTCTATATTAATCAAATCTCCAGATTTAATTTTTTGTTTTTTAATCCAGTCTACTGGTAGACTAGTTGTTAGTGTTGATGCTCCTTGTTTAATGACTTTCCTTTTCATTAAATAAAGAAATTATGTGGGTTTTTTAAATTTTGTTATAAATATATACTAGTATATACTAATTTTTAACTTAGAAACTTAATTTCCAAGGTTATGAATAATCCTTGCAATTTAGATGAAACAATAGAAGAAACAATAGAAAGATATGTTAGATTATATGATCATGCCATTAAAAAAGGTGTTAAGGGCCTTGTATTATCGAAAGTAGAAGGAAACGAACTTCATTGGCTAAGTACAAATCCTGGTAAAAAATTAAGTGAAGAACAATTAAGATTTATTTCTGCAGTATCAAGTGCAACAGGTGAAATCCTGTCACAAGGTAATTCTCATTATGTTAAAAGATTAGATAAATATAAAACAGTACATGATGGGTATCCTAATTCAAGAGAAGTTGTTTATTTTGTATGGTATTATGATGAATATGAACAAGGAAAGAGAAAAACAGCTACTTTTACTCACCCATTTATAAAAGATAAAGCTTTTGGTATGAGAATAAGAAGAGAAAAAAGATATATGTCGACAGAACAAGCAGACACCGCATTAGTATTAGATCATAATTATGATTGTATGGAAGGCTTTGAATCTCACCTGTGGGTATATTTTAAAGATGGAAATGTTTTTAATCCTACTGACGCTGACATAAATGAAGATGAATTAGCATATCATGGCTTACTAAATTATCATAGTTTAGATGATGCAATCAGATGTTTAGCAGAAAAGGTATTAGTTCCTTCTGATCTTTTAAAATGTATTATAGTAAACTCAAATTTAAGTAAAGAGGAAAAAGCAGCAATTGGTTTAAACAGAGAATTATTTTGGCTATATCCTCTTAGAAATTATTTATAAAGATAAGAGAGTTCAATAATAAAAATCTAATTCATCAGAACTAATTGTTATTTCTTTTTTTGATTCTTGTTTTGCTTTGTATTGAGCAGGAGCTTTTATCTGTTTAGTTTGGGTTTTTTCTTGTGGTTTTGGATTCATTTCCATTGCTTTATTAAAGTTAATATTTCCACATTTCATACAATTAAAATAAGGACCATATTTACCTGATCTAACATCTAACCATTCTCCACACATACATTTAAAGTCCCACAAATCTTTGTTTTTGTGTTGTATACAAACAGGAACACCTTGTTTGTTTTGAGTAGTAGCTTGTTTACCACAAAAAGGACATTCTTGTTTTTTATAACTACCATATTTCTTTGGAATTCTCATGTAAAGAAATTAATAACAAACTATTTAAAATACTTTGCATTCAATAAAAATAATATGAACATTACTCCAAACATTAAAATTATTGATTTATCTTTGTATTTAAAAAAACAAAAAGCATTGATTATTTCTGATGTGCATATTGGTTATGAAGAAGCATTGAATAAGAAAGGTTATCTTGTTCCTAGATTTCAGTTTAAAGAAGTTATGAAAAAGCTAGAAAATATTCTTAAAAATAATAAAGTTGAAACATTAATAATTAATGGTGATCTAAAGCATGAGTTTGGAACAATATCTGAGACAGAATGGAGACATACACTAAGATTATTAGATTTAGCAAATAAATATGTTAAAAAAATAATTCTTATAAAAGGTAATCATGACAAAGTATTAGAACCTATTGCAAAAAAAAGAGATGTTGAAATTGTTGATAAGATTGAGATTGAAGATATGTTAATAATTCATGGCAATAAATTAGTTGAAATAGATAAAAAAATTAAAACAATAATTATTGGACATGATCATCCCGCATTAACATTAACAGATCCACCAAGATCAGAAAATTATAAATGTTTTTTAATTGGAAGTTATAAAAGAAAAAAGTTAATTGTAATGCCATCATTCTTTTTAGTAAATGAAGGCACAGATGTCTTAAAAGAAGAATTGTTAAGTCCATTCTTAAATGATATTAAAAAATTTAGAGTTATAGTTGTTTCTGATAAATTGTATGATTTTGGTTTGATAAAAAAAGAAGTAATTAAAAAAATAAAAAGATAATGAGTCAAAACGTTAGTACAAATGCATTTGTACTAGAGTAATTTAAAGCAATAATGCCAAAGCGGCTCTGGTGCTATGTATTATTACAATGCACGTCTCGTATTCTGACGCTATCGTAAATTAAATAATATAATGATCCAAGGCGTTGGCATTATTGCCAGTAACGTCAGTGGTGACCATTATCATCAATAACAACCTTTATATCCTGTAATATATGATCCTCGTGCAGCTATTGCGAGTTTAACATCTGTTGTTGTATATGGATATGGAGGAATCATACCATCATATCTAAATATATTAAGGAATCTTTTACCTTTATTATATTTCTTATCAAACTCTGCGTTTTTACAACCAAGTTCTTCTCCAAGTGTTTCTTTTTCTGATGAAGATAATTGTGTTGGTGAAACACTGATGTCATCATAATCTTCTGTTTCTGCAACAGTTGTCGTTCCATCATATGAATCATAACCCTTCTTATAATACATTATAAAAACTCCTCTTTCATCTCTTAATCTATTAACAACATCATTTGCTTCTTCAGTATTAATAGTCTTTAAATCATCAATTGCTTTTGTCGGATGACTTCCTAAACCATTCTTTGCATCATAATAACCAAAATCAAATGCAATATCTGAAACAGCCATTGTTAAATCAACATCACCGATTGTTGCTTTTGTTTTTACTGTTGAACTTTCGGATGAGGAAGTTGTTGTTATAGATACTGTCTTAGTTACAGTTGAATCATCTGCTTCTGAAATTTGTGCATTGTAAGAATCCATAACTGCAGTTACCTCTACATCAATATCATTACCTTGCTTTGCATCATCATATCCTCTTAAATATCCTAAAAGATAATTTCCTTTATCCCAATATGCAGAATATACTTCATCAGTTGAAAATTGACTACAACCAGACTTTGTTTCTCTATTATAACAATTCCTTGCTAAATGTGAATTTTTTCCATTGTCATTTTCATAATCAAAATATCCTCTATCATAACCATAAGAATATGATAATTGATTTTCAAGTCCCTGTGATCTAACTAAGTTTTGTTGATAAGCTAGTGCAACATTTGTTAACACCAACATAATAACTAAGAATATACATATTTTTGATAATTTTGTTTTCATAAATATCCCCTCTTTTTTAAATAAATTTTATTCCTTAACTACTTTAATACACTGTACTGGACAGCCATCTGCTGCTGCTTGATTACAGCCAATGTCATCTAATTCTGTATTTTTCGGTTTTGATTTGCCATCATCAGCCATCTCCCAATTATCTGAACAGGTTGCCGCACATGCACCACAACCAATACATTTGTCTCTGTCATGAATAATTTTAAACATTAATATGCTATGACATTAAAAGTATATAAAGATTACTTATTTAAATAATTACCCTTCGGTAGGAAACATTTTTAAAGTAATACTAATCTCTTTCATATATGTCAACTCAACTTACTTTACATGGAGAATCACTTGCGCATCTTGTTCTTAGACAAGGTGATAAACTAGTTAGACCTGAACAAGTATTTGAAGAAACTGCATTAGGTCCAGAATTAGACCAACATCATCAAAGGTATCAACAAGCCCTCGGTATAGAAGATGCACTATTCCAACAAACAGGCACAGGATGGTATGTTGTTTTTCCTGAAGCATGTCTTGGTATGGCAAGAAGATACATGATACAAGAAATAGGTTCAAGAGGAGGATTACGTGGACCATTTCAAGTTACCGCTGTAGCTGTAAGAGATAGAGGTTCTACTATTCCATTGATTACAATTCCTGATCCTGGAGCAATGGAAGAAGTTAGATCAAGATATGGAAATCAAGCATACCAACAATTAAGAGAAGCGTATCAACAACATTATGGTATTCAAGGGAGTTTAGTAATAAATGTCGGTAAATATATCGCTAATATGCGTCCAGGACTTGAACAAATGTATGTAAGAAACAATTTTCCAAGAGATGTGACTACATATCATAATGGAGTTAGAATTGGACCAAATCAACAAGCACGTTTAAATGATAAAATGAATTTATTTAGAATAGGACCATACTTAATATTTGGACTTGTTAAAAAAGAATCTCCAGCAATTTCTAGAAGAAGATAAATAGTTTATGACATATGTCACAGCTTGATACACTAAACCTTATCGAGAATAAGCAAAAATAACTAAATGAGTTGGTTGATTTCCCCCACCACTAACTTCTATTCCATCCTCTCTAGAAGCCATTTGAGAAATAGGTCCACCATCAAGATTAAGTGCATCTTTATATTGAGATTGTTGTAGTACAGTAGCCCATTTTTCCATTGAAATCATCTTATCTGAAACTGCAAAACAAATGCTTTCTCCATCTTTTGTTCCTATTGCTGAACGATATGCTATTCTTTTATTATATCTTTCTTGTTTTGCTTGTGAATGAACTATAGCATCATCTACTAAGATTGGATGAGTGCCAATTACTAACCAATAATCAGAGTAATTATTTGAAAATGTTTCTTGAACATCTACTTGATCTCCATTTTTATCTACTGTAAAATATCCACTAATTCTTCCTTGCTTATTTCCAAGATGATGATCATCTGATAAATATACAACACCTAATGTTTTTCCACTTGTGTCATAGAATGGACCATTTATTGCGACCAAAACATTAGGATCTTGTCTCAAAAATTCAGAAGGTGTTGTAGTTAATGTGCTTGCTGCAATTGTTAAATCAGGAGTGATAGAAAAACAAACATCTTGATATTCTGGACTAGATTCAGTCATTGGTTCTGAAACAGGTTTAATTGGTTCATTATCTGATACACAAGCCACCAAAGTATCTATTCCAAGTACTAAACTCATTATTAAAGGTCTGAATTTCATATTAGTAAAGTATTATAACTTTATTTATAAACCTTATGAGTATTCATTACCATATCCCTGTAAAAAGAAAGCTTTATATAGCAGTTTATTTAAAAGAGAGTATATGCAATTAAAAAAGAGAGTGTTGTTATTAGTTTTAGTAATTTTTGTTATAATCCTTAGTTTATCTGTCAGTGCCAAGATAGCAGTATATAATTTCTGTGATTTTCAAGAAGAATCATGTAAATCAATAGAAGATTCTATGGATATTATTGAAGACTTATACATGCATGATGTTATAGTTGAGTATTATCACTTACCAAATTCAAATGTTGATTCTGTTTTTGCAGCAATGGCAGCTGAATGTGCAAGAGATCAAGATATGTTTGAAGAAATGAAAGATTCGATTTATGAAAATAATCATGATTTAAGTAGAGATGCATTAAAGGATTATGCTGAAGATCTTGGATTACAAACAAATAATTTTAGTTTCTGTTTAGACATAAGACAAAAAGAATATGTTGTTAAAGAACATGTTGAATTTGCAGAAGGAAAAGGAGTAGATTATGCACCAATTGTAATGATTTCAGGAGAACAGTATGGTGTATTAAGTTATGAAGAATATAAAGAAATAATTAGGGAAAAGTTAGGATTTGTTACAGAAGAAGAAGTTGTTGTTGAGGAAGTAGTTATTGTTGAAGAAAGTCTTTGTGACGGATGTATATATGGAAATCATTGTTTAAATGCAGAAGGTAGAAAAGAAGGATATTATTGTGATTATGATGATGTCCTAAGAGAACAAAAAGATAATAAAATAAGCTGTGATAATAACTTTGAATGTCAAAGTAATAGTTGTTATAATTCTGAGTGTGTTGTTTATTCTGAAGGATATGAAGCAATGTTTAATGAATTAGTTGACTGGTTTAAAGAAGTGTTTGGTAGTAAGTAATTGCTCATAAATCGAAGGATTTATTAATAAGACATTAATCTTTCATTTAAAAATACTGATTAGAGGGATTTATTATGGAACTTGATGTTAAGGAAAGTAAAAAGAACAAAATTGTTGTTGAAATCAAAGGAGAAGGTCATTCTCTATGTAATTCCTTAGTTAAAGAACTATGGAAGGTAACAGGTGTAGTAACTGCTGGATATTATGTAGAACATCCACAAGTTGGAGTCCCAACATTGATTGTTGAGACAAAAACAGGAACAAGTGCTTCTGAAGCTATACAAAAGGCTGCAAAAGCTCTAAAAAAGACAAATTCTAAGTTTTTGAAAGCATTGCAAAAAGAAGTAAAATGAAGTTAAAAGATGGTGAAAAACTAGTAAAACTTGCTAGAAATTCTATTTCTTTATTCTTTTCTGGCTCAGAACCAGATATATCTGATGTTAAGGGTTTTAATAAAAAACAAGGTGTATTTGTAACATTACATAAAAATGGACAATTAAGAGGCTGTATTGGCTTTCCATACCCAACATATCCATTATATGAAGCAATAATTAAAGCAGCAAGGTCTGCTGCATTTGAAGATTCAAGATTTCCTAGAGTAGAGGAAAATGAGTTAAATGAGATAGAGATTGAGATTTCTGTTTTAACAGTACCTGAGAAGATAGAAGCTAGAGCATTTGAAGAATATTTGCCTCAAATTAAGATAGGAGAAGATGGATTGATTGTTAAGAGTAATTATGGTTCAGGATTATTATTACCTCAAGTCTTTGTTGAATATAGCTCAACACCACACGAAGCACTAAGAATGACATGTCAAAAAGCAGGATTACAGCAAGAAGCATGGCAGGATTTGAAAAATGTTGAAATATATAAGTTCCAAGCTAAGATATTTTCTGAGAAAGAAGGAAACATAGTTGAAGTTACTCCTTAAGAGTAAATATTTATAAATAAATATATAATTCTTTAATATATGGGAGCAGAATTTGTAGTTAGAGATATACCTGAATTAGAGGCCAGACCAAGATTAGCTATAGCAATAAAGAACAGAAAAGTACTTCATGAACAAAGAGGTGAAGAATGAGTCTTGCATTAGTTGATGTGGAAGGTGTTGATTTAGGAATACCTAGTTTAGATGACCTAATTAGAAGTCATAAAGTACATTTAGAATTAAGTGGAAAAGATGGAGAAATAGTTTCAGATGAATTAGAGAGATTAAAAAGAGCTTATAGAATAAATGAATCAAGTCATGGTGTTGATTCAGAAGAAGATGCCAAAGCTATTGCTAGAGAGTTAAGATGTCGTGATAGAGAGGTTTTACATTATGCAAATGGTGGAATCCCTAGAATAGTTAGAAAGGCAATAAGAATACATAAAAAATATGGGATTCCTGAAAGAGAAGAATCATATTACTTTGCATATTTATTAGGAATCATCACTAGCCTTAGACATAGAAAAGGAACTGATAAAGGCAAGGCAAGAGGATTTATTATTGAAGGAGATAGGGAACTTTTTCCTAAAATAACAGCAATATGTGATAGATTTTCAATCAAATATACACAAGAAGATAATGGAAGAATTGTAATTGAACATTCAAGGGCAAGTAAATATATTAGTGAAGTTACTAAAGTTGGAAATGGTGTTCCATGGGAACATTTAGTTACATCTGAAGAAAGATTAGCATTTTTATCAGCATATCTAGACAGAAAAGGAGCAATTGGAGTTGATCAAAGAGGGAGATGTTATTTAGATTTACGGAGATTAAGAAATGATTTATTTGAAGACCTTGTTTTACTATTCGCAGAACAAGGAATATTTCCAACATTTAATACAAATTTAAGAGATATTTCTGTTAAATATAAACAACAATTAAGCCATATAAGTAATATGTTATCTTCACCATCTAGAAAAGAAAAGATTAAAGAAGCTTTTGGGAACTGCGATGAAAATTATCCAACATTATCAATTGATGAATGTAGAGAAGTTATTGAATTTAAGAAAATACATAGAAAAAGGACTCGAGAAAAGTTAAGAGAATTAGGAATTGAGGTTTCAAAAGGTAGTGAAAGTAGAGTTGTAACAAGTTATATTATTTCAACATATAAACGATATTTAGCAGTAGAAGACCTTAGAGAACAGAGACCAGACATTGATGTAATTGGATATTGTTATAGAGAAATTAGAGTTAGTTCTAAAGCAGCAAGAGCATTAGCTAGTGTTTATAGAATAGATAAGATAAGAAGATTTGATCCTAATGAGATAAAAGAATGGGCTCAAGTATATGATGAAGATAGTTCTGTTGAAATTAATTTAGAAAAAAGTATTTTACAGACTGTAGAAACAGGATGTAGAAAACTTGCTAATGCAGTCATTCAAGGCAATATTAGTGCAGCAGAAGCACGTGAATCAATAGAACCATTAGCAAAAGCAAGTGGATTGAAGATTAGACAAGTTGATGATCTATATTGGTCTACATATAGAGAAGAACTTCATGAACAAAGAGGTGAAGAATGACTGCTGTAGCTGAAATGGAAGCAGTGAATGTAATTGATGTTGAACCATTAGATGTACTTACAGAGAGATATAGAAATCATCTTTGGTGTAGAGGACATGAAAAAGATCATATTAAAACTGAATTAGCAAGATTAGAACAAGCATATGATTTATATGTTGATTGTAGGCAAAGGTGTTTAGTTGGTGGAGAAACATATACATCAATAGGAAATGACATTGGAATTAATAGACGTAGTGTAAAAAGATATTCTTGTGGAACAAAACCAAATCTCCTTAATAGAATAATAGAACTTGAAGAAGATAATTCAATAATACCTGGAAGAGAGGAAGATAAAGATCTCGCATATTTTATTGGGGTTCTTCTTAGTATAATTTCCAGACAAAAAATCAATCCTAAAAAAGGATGTGCATATTCAATTATTGAAAAGGACGATGAGGCATTAGAAAGAATAGATAGGGTTTGTAAAAAATATAATATTCCTACTTTTGACGGAGATAAAGAAAACCATATTTGTTTTGGTTATTGTAAAACTATGAAATCTATAGGAGATTTTGTTGATGGCGGTGGAGTACCATGGGAACTCCTTTTCACATCTGAAGAAAGAAGGGAATCACTTGCAGGATATTTAGATAGAAGAAGTTCAATATACAATGATTCAAGAAGTAGTACTTGTCTTCTAGCACTAGATAGAATGGAAACAGAGTTGTTATTTGATCTAACACTTTTATTTGCAGAGGTAGATATTTTCGCAAAACATATGCTAAAAAGAAGAAGAGATGGCAGTATAGTAGAGGGAAAAGGAGCACTAGAGGTCAGAACAAAAGGTGATTTTAATAGATTATTGAAAACATTGAAGTCTGAAGATAAAAGAATACAACTACAGAGAGTTATTGCTGAGAGTAATGAAGCTGTTGTAGAAATAGGAATAGATCAATGCTTAGAATTTTATGGATATAGAAAAAAACATCCTAAATGTAATAAGGAAAAGTTATATGCAAGATTTGGTGTATCATTACCTGTATCAAAACAAGTAACAAGGTCAATTACACATAGAGCAGAAAAGTATCTAGAAGTAGAAGACCTTAGAGAACAAAGACCAGACATTGATGTAATTGGATATTGTTATAGAGAAATTGGAGTTAGTTCTGAAGCAGCGAGATCATTGGCTGGTGTTTATAGTATGGATGAAATAAGAGAATATGATCCAGATACAATAAATAAATGGTCTCAAATATATGATGAAGATAATTCTGTTGAAGTTGATTTAGAAAGAAGTGCTTTAGAAATTGTTGAAACTTCAATAATAGAACTTACTAATGCAGTAATTCATGGAGAAACAAGTCCAGCAGAAGCACGTGAATCAATAATGCCATTAGCAAAAGCAAGTGGAGTTCCTTTTGATAGAATAGATAATTTATACTGGTCCACTTATTTACAAGAACTTAACGGAAGCAGAGGTGAAGAATGAGTTCTGCAGCTGATGTGGATTTAGGAATTCCTTCCTTAGATTCTCTTGTTGCTAAGTTAACTAATCATTTAGAAGTTAGAAATGTTCCTAGAGAAGAAGTTGATAAAGAAGTTGAGAAATTAAAAACAACATACCAAATGTATACTGAAGCTCAAAAAAGAGAACTAACAGTCTCAGAGATATCATTAAAATATAGTGTAAGCCAAAAAAATGTAAGAAATTATCAAAAAACAATTATTCCAAGATTATTAAGAACAATAATAGATTTAGGAGATGATAATTCAGTTGTCCCAAAAAAAGAAGAAAGTGAAGACCTAGCATATATATTAGGAGCATTAATGAGTATGCGAGGATGGGTTGAAGTAAATAGAGAAAAACAATATGCTGTCCATATGATTGAAACAGACAGTGAAATAAGAGAAGAAATAACTAAAGCAAGTCATAAATTTGGAATAAGAACTACAATTAGTGGAAATTATCTTAGATTACATCATGGTCGTACTACAAAGTATTTATCAGACATAATAACAAGAGGTAAAGTTCCTTGGGAACATCTTGTAACTCAAAAAGAAAGAAGAGCATTTCTTGCAGGATACTTAGATAGAGTAGGCACTCCTAGAAGCAAAGGTAGAATAAATAAAGCTAATTTTGATTTATCTAAATTAAGTTTAGATATGGCTTATGATTTAGTTTTATTATTTGGTACAGTAGGTATTTGTGCCAGATGTGTTGAAAATAAAGGAAAGGTAAATGTTACATCAAAAAGAGATGTAGAATATATTAGAGATACTGTAAGATCAAAAGCAAGAAAACAAAAGATACAGCGATTCATTGATAAAAGTGAAGAAGATGTTGACTTAGATGTTATGGCTTGCGTTGCTGTGTTAAATGAAAAAAAAGAACATCCAAATCGTAAGATGGGACTTATCTATAGATCACTAGGAATAGAAGTAGAACCATCATATCAATCAACATATGCTATACTTAGTATGGCAAAAAGATATTTAGCAGTGCAAAAACTTAGAGAAGAACAACCAGATTATAATGTTATTGGATATTGTTATAGAGAATGTGGAACTAGTTCCGATGCTGCAAGAGCATTGGCTGGTGTTTATAGTATGGATGAAATAAGAGAATATGATCCAGATACAATAAATAAATGGTCTCAAATATATGATGAAGATAGTTCTGTTGAAGTTGATTTAGAAAGAAATATTATGCAAGTTGTTGAAGCATCAATTAGAGAACTTGCTAATGCAGTAATTAATGGAGGAACAAGTCCAGCAGAAGCACGTGAATCAATAAATCCAATAGCAAAAGCAAGTGGGGTTCCTTTTGATAGATTAGATGACTTATATTGGTCTGTTTATGGCGCAGCTCTTAATGGACACAGAGGTGAAGAATGACTACTGTAGCTGAAGTTGAAGTGGATTTAGGAATACCTAGTTTAGATTCTCTTGTTGCTAAGTTAACTAATCATTTAGAGGTTAGAGGTTATGAACAAAAAGAGATAGATGATAGAGTTAATGAATTAGAAAGATATTATAATGCATATGTGGAATGTAGAACAACAAGAAGAGGTATAGGAAGACCATTAACTGAAATTGCTAGAACATCAGGAATACCAAGATATTTAGTTAAAGCATATAGAAGAAGAAACATTCCAAGATTAATTAGAGAATTAATTAATCATGCAGAAGATAATTCTATTGTTCCAAAAAGAGAAAAAAATGTTGATTTTGCTTATTTATTAGGAATTATAATTAGTCAACGACAAAAGAAAGAAGTACATAAAAGGAAAAAATATGCTTTTGGTATTGGTGAAAAGGACCCAGAGATTAGGACAGAAATTGGAAGAATATGTGATAAATTTAATATTCCTTATCATACTAATCGATTAGAGGATACACCAAGAATAATGTTACACCATTGTAGAGCCACTTATTTTTTCTCAAGCGTAATTTCAGATGAAGGACTTCCATGGGAATATCTTGTTTCAACTGAAGAGAGAGAAGCATTCTTGTCTGGATATTTAGATAGAAAAGGAAGTATACGGAATAAAACAAAAACAAAATATTGTAGTTTAATGTTAAGAAAATTACCAGAGAAATTATTATTAGATATGGTATTATTATTTGGAGAATGTGATATTTATACAGGATATAATACAAAATTTGGAAATATAGAAGTGGCATCAAGAGAAGATATGGAGAAATTAGGAAGAATACTTAGATCTAGGAAAAGAAAAGGAAAGATTAGAGAAGTAATTCAAAATAGCCCAGAACCTTCTATAAGATTATCTACTGATAAATGTGTGGAGTTTTATGATGAAAGAGAAAAAGAACCAGATCAAAAAACAGTAGAAATATTTCAGAGACTAGGGATAGATATAATACCTACAGAAAGAATAACAAAAAGAATAATTAAAAGAGCAGAAAGATTCTATCAAGTAGAAAAAATTAAAAGAGAACAAAGACCAGATTATGATGTAATTGGTTATTGTTATAGAGAAGTAGGTGTTAGTTCTGAAGCGGCAAGAGCATTGGCAAGAGTATATAGATTAGATGAAATCCAAGAATATGAACCAAAGTCAATAAAAAGACAAGCTAAGTTATATGATAAAAGTAATGATGTTAATGTTCTTTTAGAATTAAGAAAGCAAAAGAATTATAGAAGAATATGTGCATATATACCAAGACAAATAGTTGCTGGTGCTATAACACCAGAAAAAGGATTAGAAAGATTAAATGCAATTGCAAAAGAAAGTGAAATTGAATTTCTTGAATTAGATAATGTTTATTGGGCATCATATTTACAGGCATTAAGAGAACAAAGAATAGCAAGGCAAGCATTTAAACATGAAGGATCAAGAGATCTATCATTAGCATTACTACATAATGCAATTTCAGAAACACCATATAATAATGGTGTAATAAACGAGGCTTCTAAATGAGTCTTGCTGAAGTTGATGTGGAAGAATTGCCTTCGTTAAATTGGTTAACAAGTAGATATAGATATTATCTAGAAGTTAGAGCAACACCACAAAGAGCTATAAAAGAAAAATTAGCTGAGGTTGAAAGGGTTCATGCTGCATATGTTGCAAGATTAGAAGGTGAAGAAACAGTAAGAACCATTGCTGAAAGACATGATGTCCCTTTTTATACTGTAAGAGGATATAAACCAGGAAGATTCCCACAATTAATTAGAACAATTATAAGAACACCTGTTTATAATAAAAAAATTCCAGATAGAGAAGAAGATGTAGATTTAGCATTTATTGTTGGAATTCTATTCAGCCAGAAGTATAAAAAAGACCTTCATGAAGGAAAAGAAGCAGTTTATACAATTGTTGAAACAGATGATGAAAAAACAGAAAAAATAACATCAGCATTAGATAGATTAGGAATAGATTATTCAACAAAAGGAAAAAAAGAAATATCATTAAAACATGGAAGATCAACAAAGTATCTTGCTGACTTTGTTGCAGAACAAAGAATTCCTTGGGAACTTTTAGTTACAAGAGAAGAAAGAAGATCATTTCTTGCTGGGTATTTAGAAAGAAGAGGATACTTACATATTAGTAAAAGAACCACCCCAACAATAAGATTAAATACATTAAATGAAGAAATGGTTTGTGGACTTACATTCTTACTTTCAGAAGCAGACATATATGTAAGATTTAGTGTTAAACAAAGTGATATTGATGTTGGTTCAAAACAAGATATAATTAAAGTTAGAGAAATTGTAAGATCATATTCTAGAAAAAGAGAATTGAGTGAATTAATTGATGCATGTCCCAAAGTTGCAGTTGATTTAGATATTAAAACTTGTTTAAAATTTTATGAATACAAAAGACAATATCCAAAAAAAGGATCTAAAGAGATTTATAGAAGATTAGGTATTGACATAGAACCTTCAAAAAGTACAACAAGTGCAATAACAACAAGAGCAAAGAGATGTTTAGCAGTTGAAGAATTAAGAGTAGAAAGACCAGATTATAATGTTATTGGATATTGTTATAGAGAATTAGGATTAAGTTCTAGAGCAGCAAGAGCATTGGCTGGTGTTTATAGTATGGATGAGATTGAAGAGTATGATCCAGATACAATAATTCATTGGACTCAAATATATGATGAAGATAATTCTGTTGAAGTTGATTTAGAAAGAAGTACTATGCAAATTGTTGAAACAAAGTGCAAAGAACTTGCTATTGCAGTAAGCCAAGGCGAAACTTGTGCTAGAAAGGCACGTGAATCAATAATGTCATTAGCAAAAGCAAGTGGAGTTCCTTTTGATAGAATAGATAATTTATACTGGTCCACTTATTTACAAGAACTTAACGGAAGCAGAGGTAAAGAATGACTGCTGTAGTGGAAACAGAAACACTTTATGTTGTTAGAGAATTACCTCCAATAGATGCATTAGTTGAAAAATTAACAATAAATCTATTAATGAAAAGAAGGGAGAAAGACATCCCTAGAAGAGAAGAAGCATTAAGAAATGATTTTGATTTATATCAAAGATATGCTGCATTAGCAAGAACAGAAGGAATAACTGTTTCAGAAATAAATAAAGGATTAGGTATACATACAACAAGAACAAAACAATTCAGAGAAGGTTCAATTCCTAGAAGTATTAATGTTGTAATATCCAGAACTGATGATGATAGATCAATTGTTCCTAATGAAAAAGCAATAGGGTTTGCTTATCTCTTAGGATTTTTTGTTTCAATGTGTGATAAAAAAAGAAAAGGACAAAAAAATAGATATATGAAAAACTTTGAAACTAATAATCCTGAATTAAGGTCAAGAATTAAAAAGATTTGTGATCAATTAAATATTCCCTGTAAGGTTAATAATCAATTCACAATACTTGGACCATGTAAGGCAGTGAAATATTTATATGATATAACAGAAACAGGTGCAAGAGTTCCTTGGGAACATTTAGTTACACAAGAAGAAAGAAGAGAATTTCTTGCGGGATATTTTGAAAGAGGAGGGACCATTACTCACAATAGCACCAGATATGGATTTAATGCAGATTTATGTGTTACAGAAGTTGAGAGTAAGGAATTAGTTTCTGACATTCTTGTAATGTTGAGTGAACAAAAAATTTATCCAACAATAAATGAAAGAATGAATGGAATAGATATTAGAGGGAGATTAGAATTAGAAGAAATTTATACCCTACTACATTCAAAACAAAGAAAACAATCTATTAGAAAGACTCTTGATCAAGATCATAGACAAGAAGTATGGAAAATCCAAGATTGTATTGAGGTTGAAACATATAAAAAAGACCACCCTCTTAATAGTCCAAAACACATATTTTCTCGACTTGGTTTTGACTTATCTAGGATTCTTGGAATAACCACACAAGCACTAAGAAGGATAAGAAATTATAGAAGAATAAAAGATTTAATATCTAATAGACCTGATCATAATGTAATAGGATATTGTTTTAGAGAATGTGGAGTTAGTTCTGAAGCAGCAAGAGCATTGGCTGGTGTTTATAGAATAGATGAGATTGAAAAATATGAACAAAAAGAAATTCAATCATGGGCAAAGAGATATGATAAAGATCCAGATGTTGAAATCAATTTAAAAGCTGTACCTGAAATTATTGATCCCGTAGTATTAAGAAGAAGAACAATAAATACATTATGTTACTTAGCTGCATTAAGTGTTAGAACTAAAGAAACAACAGGTTTAGAAGCAGACAAATACCTAAAAGAACTTGCAAAACATGAAGATCATCCTTATGATAAATTAAGAAGAATGTATAGAAGACACTTAAAAAGATTATACAGACAAGACAGAAGTGAAGAATAGCAAAATTATATAAACATAAAACTTTATTTCTATAAACATGAACAGACATCAAAAAGAAGTTATTAAAGATTTAGGGGAGATTAGAGAAGATCTTAATGAAATTAAGAAAGATAGAGGTCCATGGTTTGCAATATTATCTTTATTCTTAATATTAATATTATTAGTAACATTAGTTCCTGTTTATTATGTTAAAATAGATCCAAGACCAAGAGATGTACCGAGTATTGATGAAGTTCTACCTGAAAACACATCACAGTTAATTATTGAAAATGTTCTATATAATATTTCAAGTAAACAAGATTATCTTTTAATTGTTGATTATGAAGATAATTTAATTAAACAAACTGCAACAAAGATTGCTGTTCAATCATGTGATTCAGGTAAAGTATGTCAAGCAAAAGCTATATTTGAATTTGTCAGAGACAATATTAAATATGTTAGTGAAGCTGATGAATACATTGAAACACCAGCAGAAGTTTTAATTACAGGAGGAGCAGATTGTGACGGGCATTCAATATTAACTGCAAGTTTGATGCAATCAATAGGTATTCCAACAAGATTTGTTTTTATTCCAGGACATGTTTTTGTTCAAGTTTATTTAGAAGATGCAATGGAAAAATACAAAGCAGACTATCATTGGATTAATGTTGATCCAACATGTAGTTACTGTGACTTTGGAGAAATACCAAAAGATAATTCTGAATATGAATTCTTTGTTGTTGGTTAGATTAAATATATTTTTTCTTCAATGACTACAACATTAACTTTATCTTTCTTTGTTTTAGTTGCATTCTCTACTCTTGTGCTTTGATATGTTTCAGGATGTAATACTTCCAAAGAAGGATGTTTTTTACTAACAACAACTTCTTTAACATCTTTAGTAGTTGCAACTAAATCATAATCTGCATTATAATCAATCTTAACATTCTTATCTGTTTTTAGATTAGTACCTACAATAAGTTTTCCTGAGAAGGATTTTATTTTTATCAAATTATTTTTTATTTTAAGAATGTCATTTCTACTAAAAGCAGGTAATTTAATCAACGCATTAACCCTATACACTTCCTTACTTGTTTGTCTGTTTCTAGTAAAGATTTGTACATTCACTTTTAATTCTCCACCAAATTTTTTGAAAACCTTTTGAGCTAATTGTTGTAAATATTTTTGTGAAGTTACATAAAAATCAATACCACCTTTAACTTCTTTTTCTGCTGTAACAAAGATTCCTCTTTTTCTTTCTTTCTCAACTTCGTTTAAAATAAAATCCCTCACATTACTAAAATCAGAATTATCTTGATTTCTTAATTGTATAATTCCTTCAAAATATTGTGTTCCTTCTTTCCCACATTTTTGGCAAATGGTAAATTTAACACTAAGAGGTACATCATATATTTCTTCACAATTAATCTTTTTAATTTGAGAAGTAATCTTAATTTTATTAGTTGTTTCAACCCTAACTCCTGGATTAGGTTTATGTTTTGGAATTTTAGGTGTAATTGTCATTAAACATTTTTTTGTTTTAAATTTAATATTCTTTTTGAAAGCTTTTTCTATTGCATCATTCAAATTATCAGCAGAGTACCATTTATTTTTGAATGAAAAAAAATTACATCTAGTACAAAATAATAATTTAAATTCTTTTAATCTTTCAACTACTGAATGCTGTTTTTGAAAACATTCTTTACAAAGATGCTCAACTACTGCTTTTTTACCACACACTACACATTTCATAATAAGAGAAAAAGAAAAAAGGATATATAAATCTTGTTAAAATTTATTGATTTGGTGGTTCTACAAATCTTACATATCCATTATGAGGTTCAGGAAGTCTTTCTAACATGGGTCGTTTCTCTCCCTCTGTATCAGATAATCCTTGTTCAAGACCTTTAGAAATAGAGTAGAATGCAGTAAGCATTAAATCATATAATTCTGAAGCTCTAAAACTAGGTCTTACATAATTTGCTGCTAAATCAACAACAAGTGCATCAACCTCATATGCTTCTGTGTAAGAAACTCCTCTTGAAGCATGAAAGCTTTGTAATGGTTCACAACATCTTTGTTCAAGTGCAGATTCTCCAAACAAATCAACAAGGTATTGTTCTCCTTGTTGTGTTAATGATCTATCATCTGATAATAAACCCTTTCTTTGTAAATCAGAAACATGCCCTAAATACTCCTCTATATTTCTTTTAATCATAAAGTCTTTTAATGCAATTAAGTTCATAGAATAAAATAAAGATAAGAAATATATAAATCTTGTTAATTAAGATCTAATCGCGCATTTAAATCAGGGCGAGTCTGACTCTTTGCAAAAATATTAAGTACGCCTCGTATCCTTACGCTATGCCTTGTGTTGTTTGATAGTGACTCAAGGCGCTGACTTAAATGCTGATGGCATTAATTATTCTGCATAAGTCTTACCTAGTGCATGACCTTCTGCATAACCAATATAATATTCTCCTTTGTTCCAAAGTATGGTTTCATACAAGTCTTTTGCATCATCATTTACTTGTCTATATTTTAATTGAGAAATGATATAATCTCTTGTTTTACCTTTACCTTGTACACCATCACTATAACCAATAACTAAACCAATTGTGTATGGATCAAAGTTTTTGTATGGATAAAGTTCAGATGCGTAATTAAACATAGGATTGTCTTCAACAACATCATATCCTTCTGGATCAATATATGTTGTTGTTTCTTCCACTTGTACATAAGTTGGTTTAACTGTTTTTGCTGATGTAGTATCATATCCTGCTTGATAACCTGCAAGGAATCTTGAATGTTCATCATTAATTATATGATAAACAGTAGAATATGCATCTTCTTTCTTATGTTCTTCTAAGAATGCAAAATAACCATGAGGATCATAACTATTACCTTCAACAGAATCAAGATAACCTCTTGTGTAACCATAATCATATGAACTATCTTGTCCTGAACTAACTGCTTCAACAGCTTCTTCTGAAATTACTGTTTTTATAGTTATAGATGCAGTTGATTCAAGTGCTTCTACTACTTTTCCATAATCTGCATGTCCTTTTTTATATCCTAATAAATAATTTCCTTTGTCTTTATTTATGTTAGTATATAATTCATATAACTCTTCGTCATCATCTTGAAGATTAAGTAATGTTAATGTAAAATGAGGTGCTTTTGGGTTGTCATTTGCAGCATCAAACTGCCCCATTGAATAACCTACCTGGTATGCTGTACTAGAAACTAATGTTTGTAATTCTATAAGTCTTGGAGAATTACCAGAATTAGTCATATATACTTCTGCTGATACTAAGCATACTGAAAAAACTAGTATAAATACACATATTATTGAAATTAATAGCTTTTTAGCCATGATATCACCCTTTTTTATCAATTATTAACAAAATGCTATATAAAAGTTTCTAATTCCAAAAGATTTATATAGTATCCTAGGAAAATAAGGGATTATAGATGATTAAACAATAAAATAAGAAAATACAAGGGGTTATAATTATGGCAGGCAATAAAAGAACAAGTACAATACCAAAAGCACCAGTTGCAAGGATTTTAATGAACTGTGGAGCTAAAAGAGTTAGTGCAGAGGCTGTAGAAGCATTTGTTGAGGTTTTAACAAATATAACTGAAGATATTGGATCAAGAGCAGCAAAGATTGCTAAACACTCTGGAAGAAAAACTGTTCAAGAAGGAGATATTAAATTAGCAGCTAAATAGTTTTTATTTCTTTTTCTAGATTTTCTTGTAAATATTTAAAAAATAAGTTAGATTACCTTCTGATATGTCAACTAGAATTGAACAGATGATGCAACAAGGAAGTAGAACAAAAAGTATTGTTCTTGTTAAACCTCCTATCAGATATCATCTTGATCCAATAGAACAAGCACAATTAGGAATATTATACATTGCTTCTGTTGTAAGAAAAGCAGGTTATAATGTACAATTAGTTGATGCTAGAGACAAAACATTAGAACAAACTATTTCTGAAATGCCTGAAGCAGATGTTTATGGATTTACATCTTCATTTCTTGATTTATCAACATGTCAGAGTTTAGCTGTTGGTTTAAAGGGGAAATTTCCAGGAGTTAAAACAGTGATAGGAGGAGCAGGGCCAACTGCAAGTCCAGAATATATTGATCCACACATATTTGATGCAACTGTAATCGGAGAAGGAGAAGTTTCAATTTTACAATTACTTTCTGATTTAGAAGGAGGAAGATTAGAAAAACAATATGAAAGATTAGGATTAGAAAAAGATGAATTAGCAGTTCTACCATTTCCTGCTCGAGATTTATTAGATTATCAAGGAGGACCTATTTTTAATTATGGAAAAGAATATGCTCCAGGACAAAGTACTGGAGTAATAACTTCAAGAGGTTGTCCATATGAATGTGCATTTTGTGCATCAAATAGTATGTGGGGAAGAAATACTAGATTTAGACCAGTTAAAGATGTTATTGCAGAAGTTAAATATGTTGCAGAAGAATTTGGAATAAGAAATTTCAAATTCCAAGACGATACATTAACATTAAACCAAGAAAGATTTATGGAATTTGTCAGAGGAATGAAAGAATTAAATTCTCAATTTGGTAATGAACTTGTTTGGAGATGCTATGGTGCAAGAGTCGATACTGTTAATGAAGATATGTTAAGTGCAATGTATAATGCTGGATGTAGAGAGGTTGATTTTGGTATAGAAACAGGAGATCAAGATGTTCTTGATTTAATGAATAAAGGAGTTAATATTGAACAAAGTATAAGAGCAATTCAATTAGCTAATTCTGTTGGATTAGAAACAAGAGCTTTTATGATGGTAGGATTACCTGGAACAACTAAAAAAACAGCTAAAAGAGATATTGCATTTATTGAAAGAGCAAAACCAGGAGCAATTAATTTAGCAATATATACACCATATCCAGGAAGTGCTGTTTGGAAAGATCCTAGAAAATATGGAGTAACAATACTTGAAAAACCAGAGGGATATCATGATTTAGGAGTTTTTGATAGTTATAATATGCATTGGCATTCTAGAGATCCAAATAAAAAGAATGGTTCATTAATAATTATAGATGGATTAAAACCTGCACAATTAGAAACCGTAAAAAGACAAGTGTTTGAATATGTAACAGAGAAAGGGTTATTACATAGGGTAACAAGGGATTAAAAACAACTCTTCATTTCAATAACCTTTATAAATAAGTTCTTAATGCTTTAGACTTACCTATGATTAATGAAGGCTCTTAGTTGGGCTGGAGAGAGGTAATATGTTCTATTATCTCAATTTAAAATAAGTATTGGAGGAGAAATAAATGGCAGAAGACAAAGCATTAGAAATAATTGAAACCGCTAAAAACTCAGGTAAGTTAAAGCGAGGAACAAATGAAGTAACAAAAGCAATTGAAAGAGGAACAGCAAAGTTTGTTGCAGTTGCAAAGGATGTAAATCCTGCAGAAATTACAATGCATATTCCATTATTGTGCAAAGAAAAAGGAATTCCTTGTTCTGAAGTACCAAGTAAAGAAGAGTTAGGAATTGCATCAGGAATGGCAGTATCAACAGTTGCAGTTGCAGTATTAAATGCAGGCGATGCAAAGAATATGATTGAATCATTATCTAATTAATTTGTGAGTGTTAAAAATGGTTGAAAAGAAAAACATAAACAAAAGTAAGAAAAAAGGTTCTGAAGAACAATCATCTAAAGGGAGAGTTAATTTTTCCACAGCAGTTCCTGCTAAAGTTGAAGAAGTAATTGGAAGAACAGGAACAAGAGGAGAAGTAACTCAAGTTAGATGTAGGGTTTTAGATGGATATGATAAAAATAAAGTACTGAGAAGAAATGTTAAAGGTCCAATCCAAAAAGGAGATACTTTAATGTTAAGAGAGACAGAGATTGAAGCTAGACAATTAAGCAAAGCTGGAAGAGGTAATGCTTAAAATTCAATGTTAAACTAAATTATGGTGATTAAAAAATGGCAATTTGCAGTTTTTGTGGAGAGAATATCTCAAAAGGAACAGGAATAATGTATGTCAAGAAAGATGGTAAGAAACTTGACTTTTGTTCATCAAAGTGTGAGAAGAACATGTTAAAGTTAAAGAGAAAACCAAGAGAAACTAAATGGACTAAACATTATAAGAAAAAATAAACTTAAAAGAGGATAATAAAAATGATAGAAAGAACATTAATATTAGTTAAACCTGACGGTGTAGAAAGAGGACTAGTAGGAAGAATAACACAACGATTTGAAGATGTAGGATTGAAAATTGTTGGAATGAAAATGGTCTGGGTTGACAAAGAATTTTCAAAAGAACATTACAAAGCACATGTTGAAAAACCATTTTACAAAGGATTAGAAGATTTTATTGTTTCTGGACCTGTTGTTGCAATGGTTCTTGAAGGAATTAATGCAATAAAGTTGGTTAGAAAAATTGTTGGAGAAACAGAACCAATTTCTGCACAACCAGGTACTATTAGAGGAGACTTTGCACAGCATTCATATGGATATGCTGATGAAAAAGGTATTGCAATTAAGAATTTAATCCATGCATCAGGTGATGCAGAAGATGCAAAAGTCGAAGTTGAACTTTGGTTTAAGAAAGAAGAATTACATGGATATGAATTAGTTCATGAAAAACATACAAGATAATCAGATTTTATTTTTTATAGTTTTTATTTCATTATGTGCTATTTTTTAACCGAAAATGTTAAAAACAGGTTATATTCTTAATATTAGATGGAATTTAATTTATATGAGTTAGCTGATAACAGAATAAATAAAGGAAATATATGCTGTATTATTAATGATAATTTACTACACCAAATAAAAATAGATCTCTTTAAAATAAAAAAGAAAATAAACTACAATAAACTAGCAGAAAAGTTAGGTATAACTTATCCTACTTTATGGAGATATATTAACAAGAGATCAATACCTATAATTATCCTAAAAAGATTAGAAAAAATATCTAATTCTAACTATTCTCTATACATCACCAATCTTACTTGTCGTAAATCTAATCAGATAACCATACCTAAAGAATTAGATGAAAATCTAGCAAAAATTATTGGTACAATATTAGCTGATGGTCATCTTAAAATAAGAAAATCTGAGAGAGGATATCATTATGAATTAGTAATTAGAGAAGAATTTAAATGTCATATAAAAGCATTTTGTAAATGGATTGAACATGTATTTAATTTTCAAATTAAACCGAAAAAACAATTAAATCATTATTACATTTACATTAGTAATAAAATAATTGTAAAATTCTTTACAGAAATCATAAAACTACCACAAGGGAAAAAATCAGACATAATTTTTATTTCAGATATAATCAAAAACGCAGATGACAAAATAAAAATTGGTTTTCTTAAAGGTTTATTTATGTTTGATGGTGGTGTTGATTATAGAACAGGATATGTAAATTTAATTTCAAAGAGTCAAAAACTAATTCAAGATACAAATAATTTATTAATAGAAATAGGTCTAAATCCAGATTATATTTCAACAAAAGAGGATAAACTTGGAAGATGTAAGCTTAGAGTTAGAAAAAAAGAAAAGCTTAGAGACTGTATTATCTTATTTGAGGAAGATACAGAGAAATGGTATAGATTAAAGGAACATCTTGAAGGTCTAGAAGGTGAAGCGAAAGATTTAAATACGGCTCTCAGAATCTTCGATAAGGTTTATCCTCAAAAAAGACATAATTCCATTACATTTAGTGATGTGTTAATTGCAGTAGATAAATTAAATAGAAAAGCAAGCATGGATAATATATCCAAAAAATTACAAAGAAAGAAAACAGTGACTTATGAGTTTCTAAAGAAACTTGAAAAATGGAAAGTCTTAGGATCAAAAAGAAACAAATATAAAAAACATTGGTATATTCAATATCCTATACCAATACCAAGGAGGGATTAAAAATGGCTGAGAAAATGGTTGAGAGAGTAACCAGAATTATGAAGGATCATAAACAAATCAGGAATATTGCTATATGTGCGCACATTTTAGTTTAAGTTACGTACTTTACTAAGTGCTTTGACCACGGCAAGACAACTTTTTCTGATAATTTATTATCAGGAGCAGGAATGATGTCAGAAGATTTAGCTGGGAAAGCTTGTGTTCTTGACTTTCATGAAGATGAACAAGAAAGAGGAATTACAATTGATTCTGCAAGTGTATCAATGGTACACGCTTTTGAAGGAAATGAGTTCTTAATTAATCTTATTGACACACCAGGACACGTTGATTTTGGTGGAGACGTAACAAGAGCAATGAGAGCTGTTGACGGATGTATTGTTTTAGCATGTGCAGTTGAAGGTGTCATGCCACAAACTGAAACAGTATTAAGACAAGCACTTAAAGAAAGAGTTAAACCAATTCTATTTATTAACAAAGTTGACAGGTTAATTAAAGAATTACAATTAACACCAGAAGCAATGCAAGACAGATTTGTAAAAATTATTGCAAATGTTAATAATTTGATCATGCAAATTGCTGGTGAAGAATATGGTAAGAAATGGCAAGTAAGTGTTCAAGATGGAAGTGTATGTTTTGGTAGTGCATTCCATAATTGGGCAATGAGTTTAAAATACATGCAGAAGAAAAATATTTCATTTAAAGAAATCATTGATGCATATAATGATTCAGCAGACACAGAAGCTTACAAAGGATTAAGAAAAAAAGCACCAATCCACGAGGTTATTCTTGATTCGGTAATCATACATTTACCTAATCCTGTTGTAGCACAAGATTACAGAATTCCAAAATTATGGCATGGTGAAATGGAAAGTGAAGCTGGAAAAGCATTATTAACATGTGATCCAAATGGACCATTATTTTTTGTCATTACAAAGATTGTAGTTGATCCACAAGCTGGAGAAATTTCAGCTGGAAGATTATTTTCTGGAACAATGAAAAAAGGAACAAGTGTACATTTAAACAGAGCTAAAAAGAATTTAAGAGTTCAACAAGTATATGTTTATAATGGATCAAAAAGAGAAATTGTTGACGACGTTCCTGCAGGTAACATTATTGGTGTTGCTGGGTTAAAAGCGATGCCAGGTGAAACAATAACAGTAGAACCAGCAGAGCCATTTGAAGAAATAACACACTTGTTTGATCCAGTTGTTACAAAAGCTGTTGAAGCTAAAAGACCAAGTGATCTGCCAAAATTAATTGAAGTTTTAAGGATTGTACAAAAAGAAGATCCAACAATTAAAATTGAAATTAATGAAGAAACAGGAGAACATTTAATGAGTGGAATGGGTGAATTACATCTTGAAGTTATTGAAAACAGAATTAAAAAAGAAAAAGGGATTGAAATAGTAACAGGAAATCCAATTGTTGTTTTCAGAGAAGCAATTACAAAAGCATCACCTACTGTGATGGGTAAATCACCTAATAAACACAACCATCTATTCTTTAGAGTAGAACCAATGTCTGATGGCATTAGTAAAGCCATTAAAGATGGTGAATTACCACAAATGAGAATTAAAAAGAAAGATTTAGCAATCAGAGATAAGTTAGTGGAATTAGGAATGGATTCAAAAGTAGCATTAAAGGTTAAGGAATTCTATAATGGAAATATGTTAATTGATGCAACAAGAGGTATTGTACATATTGGAGAAATTATGGAAATGGTTTGTGACATGTTTGAAGATGTTATGAATGCTGGACCAGTTGCAAGAGAACCTAGTACTAATGTTGTTGTTTACCTAGAAGACTGTAAATTACATGAAGATGCTATCCACAGAGGACCAGCTCAATTGTATCCTGCAGTTAGAGAAGGAATAAGAGACGCAATGAGACAAGCAGGACCAGTAATATATGAACCAGTCCAATTAACACTATTTGAAGCACCAGAAGAACATATGGGAGAAATTTCAAAGTTAGTAGGAAATAAGAGAGGGCAATTACTTGATATGCAGCAAGAAGGTGGACAAGTAATAGCTAAAGCAAAAATGCCTGTAGCAGAGATGTTTGGATTAAGCAATGATCTAAGGTCAGCAACTGGTGGTAGAGGTAGCTCATCACTAATTGATCAGACTTTTGAACTATTGCCACATGAATTACAACAAAAGATTACAAAGCAAATCAGAGATAGAAAGGGATTAACAGACGCACAGTAAGCTTTATATATATAATATATCAAAACATTTTTAAAGCAAGGCGAATTTCATGCTATAAGCCAAGTAAGGGTATTTGAAGCCCTTATGCTTAAGATAAGGCTAATTAAGTCTTATAATTACTTAAAAACAACGGAGGGATATGTTATGGCATCAGATAAGACGCATATAAACTTAGTATTTATTGGCCATGTTGATCATGGTAAATCTACATCAGTAGGTAGGTTATTGTTTGATTCAGGAAATATTGATGAACAAGCAATGAGAAAGTTAAAAGACAAAGCACAAGAATTAGGTAAAGGTGGCTTCGAATTTGCATTCGTTATGGATAACCTAAAAGAAGAAAGAGAAAGAGGAGTTACAATTGACTTAGCTCATAAGAAATTTGAATCTCCAAAGTACTTTTTTACAATAATCGACGCACCAGGCCACAGAGACTTTATTAAAAACATGATTACAGGTGCATCACAAGCAGATGCTGCCGTATTAGTTGTAGCTGCTAATGATGGTGTAAATGCACAAACAAAAGAACACGTGTTTTTATCAAGAACCTTAGGTGTAGGTCAAATGATTGTAGCTGTTAACAAAATGGATATTTCAGGAGTTGAATACAAAGAAGATAGATTCAACAAAGTTAAAGAAGAAGTTACAGCACTACTAAAATCTGTGGGTTATAAAGCAGAGGATGTACCATTTATACCAATTGCATCATTAAAAGGAGACAATGTTGTTAAAAAGTCTGAAAATATGGCATGGTATACAGGTCCAACATTATTAGAACAATTAGATCTATTAACACCACCTGAAAAACCAACAAACTTACCTTTAAGACTACCTATCCAAGATGTATATAACATCACAGGAATCGGAGTAGTACCAGTAGGAAGAATTGAAACAGGTATTATGAAAGTTGGAGATAAGGTTACAGCTATGCCAGGAAGAGAAGGAAAAGGAGTAACTGGAGAAGTAAAGACAATTGAGATGCATCACGAAATGTTGCAAAAAGCTGAACCAGGAGACAATTGCGGATTTAATGTAAGAGGCTTTGGTAAGAAAGATATTGCAAGAGGAGATGTAATTGGACCTGCTGATGCAGCACCAAATGTAGCAACAGAATTTACTGCACAAATTGTTGTATTAAATCATCCAAGTGTTATTACAATTGGTTATACACCAGTATTCCATATACACACAGCTCAAATTGCATGTCAAATCACAGCAATTGAAAAGAAACTAAATCCTGCAACAGGAGAAGTTTTAGCTGAGAACCCAGATTTCATTAAAAATGGTGACGCAGCAATCGTAAAGATTAAACCTGTTCAACCAATGGTAATTGAAACACAAAAGGAAATTCCACAATTGTCAAGATTTGCAGTTAGAGACTCAGGTCAAACAGTTGCAGCTGGAATGTGTATTGATTTAGTTAAGAAAGCATAATTGCTTTCAAATTTTTTTATTTTATGTTTAAGTAAAGTTTATAAAGGAGAACAAGAATCCATAATGAATAGAAGTTCATTATGAAATTAAAAGAAGGAATGACACTAAAATGCAAAAAGCAAGAATTAAATTAGCAAGCATCGATATCAACAAAGTTAACGATGTATGTAAATATATCCAAGAGATTGCAGAAAAGACTGGAGTAGATATAAGAGGCCCAATTCCATTGCCTACTAAGAAATTAAAAGTAACTACAAGAAGAAGTCCATGTGGTGAAGGAAAAGCTTCATGGGAAAGATATGAAATGAGAATACATAAAAGACTAATTGACTTAGGACTTGATGAAAGAGCACTAAGACTTGTTATGAGAGTACCAATCCCAGAAGGATTGAATATTGAAATTGAAATGATTGATTAGAGTTCTATTATTATTATGGTATTATTAAATAAATCATTAGAAGAAATGATGGTTGAAATTGAATGTACTAGTTGTGTCTTCTTTGATTATTGGAGACCAGTTGATTATCCAAGTAAACATGAAGTAAGAGATACATCTCATGGTAGATTTCTAAATGTTAAAGAAGAATATGTTAATAGAGTTTTAGAAAATATTCCAGAAGAATGTGATATTGAACCAGATAATATGTTAGTAGCTGCATTAAATCTAGCATTAGAAAATTCATTAACAAGAGGGCATTATTGTGATATGTATTATCCCTTATCTGTTAAAATATTGGCAGGAGAAAAAGGATGTATAATTAGGATAAGAGATAGTGGAATTGGATTTGCATATGAAGAACATATAAAAGAAGTAATGTCTGGAGGAAGAGGATTAAGAAATGGAAGTGGTATGGGTACAGCCATTCTTGATTCACCTAGTTTTGAAGCATCATATGAAGGAGATGGTTCAGTATTAAATATAATAGTTAAGAAAGGATATTGTCCAGAAAGAACATTAGAATTATTAAGAGCAAAGTAGAAGTAATAAACTTTATAAACATAATATTATTCTAATAGCTTTATGCCGAGGTGGCACAATCCGGTACTGCGCAAGCCTGGAACTTATTAAAACAAGAAAGCTTGTTTCCTCCGGGATATCTGGGTTCAAATAACTAAAGATAATATCTTTTGTTTGAAAGTCCCAGCCTCGGCGTTCTTTTAATATGGAAACTATCCAAATCCAAGGAAGAGATGTTGAACTTAAAACAGAAAATGATTCTTTTAAATTTAAATGTCAGCAATGTGGTTCTTGTTGTAAAGGTTCTTCTTTAATTATTAATCCATATGATCTAATTATTCTTTCAAAGAAATTCAATATGCCATTGAAGGACTTCAAAGCAAAATATACAAAACAAGTAATTGATAAAAATAATAACATTCCAAAATTATTACTTAAAACAAAACAAGGATGTATATTTTTAAAAGAAAATAAATGTTCAATTTATAATGAAAGACCTGCAGCATGTAGATTCTATCCACTTGGGTTGTATAAACAAAACAATGAATTTTATTATTTTGTAGGTGGATCACACATATGTATTAAAGAAGGGGAAAGAGAAATATTAGTTAAAGATTATATTAATCAAGAATTAGGAGAAGAATTAGTTCAAATAAATAAAACATGGTTAGACTTTGAAACTCTGTTGATTAATTCAAAAGCTCCTCTAAAAAGTCAAAGATTTATTTTAGCATATACAAAGATTATGTATGAATTTGATAATCCTCATGTTAAAGAAAAGATTGAAAAAACAATAGGAAAATTAAGTGAAGATCCAAGAGAAAAGTTTAATCAAATAATTAAATTTGCAAAAGAATGGTTATTGAAAAGTTATATATAATTTTAAGAGGCTTTACGATTTATTACTTCTCTAAATCTTTGTTCTCTTCTATTATCACCAAGAACTCTTGCCGTAGCAAGTGCTTGCCTTAAGCTATGAGAATCACTACCCCAACCAATTCTACCAAAATAAGTATCTGCTATTCCTTGTACATTATCTTGTAGACCATGTTGACAAGCATATCTAATTGCTTCTTGTGTCCAATGTTCATGATATCCTTTTTGACTCTCAGCAATATAAACTTTTAATGTTTCTTCTGGTCCCATAAATCTTTCAGACCAGGCAAGTACTTTTCTACTATCATATGCTGCATCTGATCCATCTGGCATAGAAGGATCATCTGCAAGGTAAGCACCAATTGCTCCCCTATAAAATTCTTCTTCTTTCCTAGAATAACCTAATGCTCTTGCTCGTTCTGCTGCATCTTTATAAGCATGGAAATCTTTGTCTCTTTCTGCAATAGCTACTGCAACTTTATATGCTAATCTTTTATTATCAAATAATTCTTCTGCTACTCTTGCTCCACCTCTTACTTCTCCTGATAAGAGTACAGTTCTAACTGAATCAGAAAGATTTCCTACTTTAGGCACATATCCGGTAGCAACATAACATCTCATTGCTTGTATTGGTTGTCCTCTTGCTAAATATAACTCTGCTTTGTATTCTTCAATTTGTTCTAAAAAATAAACTTCACCAGGTTCATCTAATGCAAGCTTTAATAAATCAAGCTCACAAATAACATTTCTAAAAGCTTCCCTTCCTAATTTTCTACAATGTTTTTTTGTTTCTTTAATAATAATATCAAATAATCTTCTTGCATAATCTGGTTCTTTAATTTTAAATCTACATGTTTTAAATGGTTCAAGTAATGAACTATAAAATCTAGACCACCATCTTTGAGATAAATAATTTTGTGCACGATTTTCAGATGCTACAACTGCTCTTTCTAAGTATGATTTTTTATCATGTCTATCTAATTCATATGCACTAATTGCAGCAGACCAATAAAATCCTTTATCAAGAAAATTAGCTGCCACCATAAATACTAAATCTGGTCTTTTTTGTTGTGATGCAAAATCTATTGCTGAATCTAATAACTACTTCTCCTTTTAACCCTCTATCAAAACCATTAACTACTACTCTTCGTTGTATTCGATCAACTAATTCGTCTGCATTAGGTTGTCTTCTTGCTAGATTAAAAGCTTGACTTGGCCAAAGACGATCAACAAAATCATCACATGCTTGTGCAGCTGCTTCTGGACTAAGAACAAGATAATCTCCATGTTCTTTTATTAATCTATGCCAATATCTTTCCCTATCAGCGAAATAAGGAAATGTTTTCATAATATGAGGTAATGATACAAAAGTTATCCTATTAGCTACAGAAGAATCTTCTACAGTATCTCCTAGTGATACTAAATTCGTCCTATCAGCTAGAGAAGAAGAAACTACTGCTAATCTTTTTAGTGGTACTAAAGCCCCCATGTTTTAAAGGAATTAATATCTCTTTTTAAATATTTATATAAATCCAACAAGAAATTATATAAATAGTATATTTATCATACACATTAATGGAAATCTATTTAGCAACAAGTAATAAACACAAATTTGAAGAGGTAAGCAAAGTCTTTGCTGAGCAAGGATTAGAATTAAAACAATTAACTAGTGAAAGTAAAATTGAAAATAAAGATGAAACACTTGAACAAACAGCAGAAGATAATGCTAAAAGAATAGCTGATAAAACAGGAAAAGTTGTTGTTGTAGATGATACTGGTGTTTTCTTTAAAGCATACAATGACTTTCCTGGTGTTAATCCTGCATGGGTCTTTAAAAGATTAGGATATGAAGGATTATTAAAATTATTAGAAGGAAAAGAAAGAGAAGCATATTTTAAAACTGTTATTGCGTATTGTGAACCAGGGAAAGAACCAAAGGTTTTTGCTGAAAAGTTTTTCGGAGAAATAACTAAAGAAGTCTATGATAAAGATCTAGACAGACTACCTTATGAAAGGATATTTAAGATGAAAGATGGCAGAATAATGAGTAGTATAAGCAGAGAAGAGAAAAATCAAATATCTCATAGAGCAAAAGCCTTCAGAAGATTGTTAGAATGGTTAAAAGAATGATAAGTAAATCAATAATTCTAAATCTTAAACTTTATAAGTAGATAAAGATTTCTTAATTTTTATGAAGAAAAGACATATTGCAGGGATTTGGACTTCTATTGCACTTCTTGTTGGTGTTGGAGTAGCTTCAAGATCAGATTGTGTCAGAGAATATATGGAAAAAAGAGAATTAGTACAAGAATTAAAAAAGTTAAAGTATGATGGTGGAAGAATAGTATTTTATAGAAACACTGCTGAAGAATATGCTGATGCAGGACATGGATTAGAAGAAGTTACTGAATTACTTGACTTTAGACATAATGGAGAACCTTTTTTTCATAATGGTAATTGTATTCCTGAATATATTGAATTTGGAGGAACACTTGAATATGCACAAGATGTTTTAAAACTTGCAGAAAAAAAAGGAGCAAAAGAACCTAATTGTATGGATGTTAAATATGCATATAGAGATGATCTTAGTCTTGATGATCTTTCATCAGTTTGGGATATGAGAGATGAAAGAGGAAGATTACTCATACCAAAATTATTTGATGTTAGAGAATATGTTAAAGATGGTGGAGCTCTTCAATATGATGATGTAAAAGCTCATGTTGAAGCTGAAAGAGAAGCAGAGAGAAGAAGAAGTCGTATAGATTATAGAGATTGTATTATTACTAGAGGTGGAGGTTATATCTGTCCACCATAATTTTATTCCATAAGTTTTATTAATTATTACCTTTTCTAATATATTATGATTAAAGCAATTATATTTGATAATGATGGAGTTGTGATAGATAGTGGAGATATTGATTTTTTAGCTTGGGTTAAAATATTTTCTGAATTTGATAAAAATTTAACAAGAGAAATATATAAAGAATATTCTGGTATGACTGGTGTTGAAATTTCAATGAAATACCTTGGTAAAACAAGAGAAGAAGGAGAAAAATTACAAGATAAAAAAGAAGAATATTTTGAAGATTTAGTTAAAGAACATGGGTTAAAAGAAATCAAAGGATTAAGAGAATTCTTAGATAAAGTTGTTAATAGTGGATTAAAAACAGCATTAGCAACTGCTGGAACAAGAATAAAGGCTGAGTTTACATTAGGACATCTAGGAATCAGAGAAAAATTTAATGTTCTTGTTACTGCTAATGATGTTTCTAAAGGAAAACCAGATCCTGAAACATTTCTAAAGGCTGCTGAGTTATTACAATGTAAACCTGAAGAATGTGTTGTTATTGAAGATTCTCGAAAAGGTATAAAGGCTGCTAAAAAAGGTGGAATAAAAGCAATAGGAATAACAACAGCACAGACTAAGGAAAAGTTATTAGAAACAGGAGCAGATATTGTTATTGATAGTTTTGAAGATATTAAGTTGGATGAGTTGTGATTGGTTCTTTGAAAAAATTATTGACAATAAACCTGATGAAGAAATTGAGCAGGAATAATAAAACCACTTAGTTTAGGATTAGATGCTTGTTGTATTCCTCTACCAAATTCTTGTTCAACTTTTTGACAGAAAAAATCAGTTGTTTTTCTAGATTGTCTTTGTTGCTCTCTTCTAAGTTGTCTTTGCAGAACATTAATAGAATTCCCATCCTTATAATCATCATCACCAAATACTTTAGAAAAAGATCTAACTATAATAGTGGCAGCATAAATATCAAGTTCTGGATTATTTCTGTTATAAGCTTCTTCCATTGTGGATTTAAACACTTCAGGAGAATGTTCTTCTGTACCATAAAAAAGTAATGACTGACCAATCAATGCTTCTGCTCCAGAATCTAATCCAGCATCACCTAATAATTCTCTTCCTAATGCAAGCCATTTTTCAGTTACATCTGATAATATTTCTTCTTCTACATTTTTTGGATTATTTTTATAAAAATATATACCTAAATTAATAAAAAGGTTAGCTTTTACTCTAGAATTTGTTTCTAATTCCAATAGTTGTTCAAGTTCTTGTATACCGGGTTTAGCATACATTTGATAAACTGAAAGTATATGGTCATAATTATCAAATTGAGTATCTCTTGCTCCTTCTCTAGGAGGATTTAATAAATCTGTATATAACCTATCTAAAGCTTGTTTTTTGTATTGATCTAATTGTTCAAATACTGGTTTCCAATCATTTGGATCGTTACTTAAATGATCATAGCCTGGTTTTGAATTAATTGCATTAAAAAAGATATTTTCTGAAGCAAACATAGCTTTTCTTAAAAGATTATAAAATGTTGAAGATCCATAGTATTTTGGAACATCATTAACTTGTTCCTCTAATAATGGAATTAACTCATCAGCAATTGCAATCCAATCATATCTATCACTATTAAATTCACTTATACAAATTGGTAATCCTTCACTTGTTCCTTCTGCACATGCCATCTTAGGATATCTGTCAGGAACTTCTGCTAATTCGTCATCAATTGTTTTTGAAGAAACACCAGTAATAGAAGTTGTTCCATAATCATTTGTTCTTCTAACAATTAATGATTCAGCAGGTTTAACTTTTTCAGAATACCATGAGGCAAATTCTGGATGTAAATCTGAAATCGGAATACCTAATCCCACTAAATATTCAATAGGAAAGACTTCTAATGGTCTAATTACTCCTTGTTTTTCTGGTTCAATAAAAGCTCCAGATTCATCTGTATTTTCAAAACTAAATTCTATTCCATCATGTACTAAAACAGAACTTTTATGACCATCATAATCCCTTACTTTAATTTTAGGTCCTACTCTTGGATGTGAGCTTGATAAAACAGTTAACCACCTTGTTCCTGCTTTACAATTATATCTTCCTGTTTTTCTTGCATTAATTAATCTTGATTGAAAGTCATCATTCCTAAATAAAACAGGTTCAACAAAATCACCATAAGTTTCTTTTAATTCTAAAGCAACAGGATCATCAGCAAAATGAGGATAAATACCATTATGTAAAAAATTGAACAATTCACCAACAATCCATTCTGGTTTTTCAGCAGTAACAAATTCATTATAGACCATTGCTTCATATCCATTGTACCAATCAAGTTCTTCTTCTAAAGACCACGTATCCTCTAAACAACGTTGTTCACTATTATGAGTATATACTTCTGCTGTTACTATTGATTCACCAAGAGACATTGAATCAAGATAACCATCAGATAAATCATAAACTAAAGTATCAACAAATTCTTGTTCTTCATCTGTTAAAATACCAAAATTAAGATTAGGTGTACAATCATTTCTATCTAAAATATGTTGAACAGAAGGATTTACTTTTATTGAATTATAGGCTATAGGAGTAGTTGGAACTTGAGTTGCTATTCCAAATAATGCTGCATGAAATAAAGCAGAAATACCCATTGAATAACGCAAATCTCTCTTATGACATGATGTATGATCATCAATCTTTTCTTTCTCTGTATCAGATATAACTAACATATATTCAGGAATACTAGTCTATTTATAAATATTGTTCTATATCACCATTTATAAGTAGTCATTAATGTATTACAAATATGTTTGAATTATGTTTAAAAGATGTTCGCAACCTTTATTAATCATAACTGCTTAACTAACATACCATGAACTATAACCAAAGCTTAGAATTTCTAAATGGCATAAAAGCCTTAAAACAAGAATGGGACTTAGAAGATACAAAGAGACTACTTGAACAATTAGATAACCCACACAAAGGATTAAAAGCAATACATGTTGCAGGAACCAATGCAAAAGGTAGTGTGAGTGCAATGATTGCAAACATACTAATTAAAGCAGGGTATAAAGTAGGATTATACACATCACCACATATAAGAAGAGCAACAGAAAGAATACAAATCAATAATCAAGAAATAAGCAAAGATGAACTTAGTAAATTAATAAACACAATAAAACCATTAATTGATACACAAAGTTATTTTGAAGTTATGACTGCAATTGCTTTCAAATACTTCAAAGACAAAGAGGTAGATTTTGTTGTATTAGAAACTGGAATGGGTGGAAGATTAGATGCTACTAATGTATGCGAATCAATAATTAGTGTAATAACAAATGTACATCTTGAACATACAAATAGATTAGGAAATAAAATAGAACAAATTGCAAAAGAAAAAGCAGGAATAATTAAACCAAATACATATTGTGTTACATGTGCTGAAGGTATTGCATTAGAAGTAATTAAAAAAGAATGTGAAGAAAAAAACACAGAATTATATATTGCAAAACCAACTAGTTTAGAATTAGGAGTTAAAGGAGAGTTTCAAAAAACTAATGCAGGTTTAGCTATTAAAACAATGAAACGATTAAAACATTATGACATAAACATTCCTAAAGTAGCAATCATTGAAGGTTTAGAGTCTGTGAAATGGTCAGGTAGATTTGAATTTATGGAAAATAATGTATTAGTAGATTGTGCACATAATGTTCATGCAATGAGTTGTTTAGCAAATGAATTAAGAGAATTAAAATACAATAATTTAATTGTTGTACTTGGTGTTCTTAATGACAAAGATATTAAAGGAATGGTCAATGAAATCCTTCCATTAACAAGTAACATTATATTAACAAAACCAAACAACCATAGAGCAGCAATGCCCAAAGAAGTTGCTAGATTTATCGACGTCAACCATGATGTTGTTGAAGATCCAAAAGCAGCACTAAATAAAGCAAAAGCAATGGCAACAGAGAATGATTTAATTGTAGTTACAGGTAGTATTTATACCGTATCAGAAGTTATGGGATAGTGAAGCATAGTGATCTTACTAAAATAAGTTTTATCACCGTCCATATCTCAAAATTATACTTTGTTTAGCAAAAATTCCTACTGGAACTTCCTTTTTGCTCTATACTTTTCTTAGAAGGATATGAACAAGCATGGTGATAAAACTTATCATGATAAAGAAATAATTACAATCTTACTTTTTCTAATTTTTCTACTAAATGATTATTCATTGCTCTAATGTCATCTACATTAACACTATTTAATTCACCTAGATATTCTGCTGCTAGTCCAATAACAGCTGCGTTTGTGAACAATTCTCTGTGGTCATAAATAAACTGATTAGAATTAGAGATTTTATTTAATGTTTTAAAATAATTATCATCCATAAAGTTAAGAAAGTCTCTAATATGACCAACAAAGTATTCTGAATGTTGATTTAGTTTAACAGCATCTTCCCATTCCATTTCATGGAGATGTCTTTGAACATCAAGAAGTTCTTTATAATTGGATTCATTCATACTACCCAAAAGATTATCTTGTTTAAACAGGTTATCTTTAATTCTTTCCTTAGATTTAGTTACTTCATTAGCTCTTGCATTTACCCACATCAAAACATTATTAGCTCTACTTTGTGAAAAAGCTAAGCTAGAATCTCTTACCATATTTTTAAGATAAGCATAATTAGATAACCTATAATTAAACAGAGGAAGTTGTTTTCTTGATACAAGATCCTTTAATAAAGAAATATTTGTTGATAAATCATCAAAAGATCGTTTAGAATGATGAAATTTTGATTTAAATAGATCATCATGTATACTACCCTTTCTTTTATCATAAGCATCCTTAAATCTGTTCGCTTCTTTTGACCAATTTACTAGGCCTTTTAGTTTTGAGTGTAGCTGATCATTCATGATATATATTTAATTGACAATTCAGTTTATATAGTTTACGAAAAAAGGGCATAGAATAATAAGTGAGTAATAATGCGAGTCTGATTAAGCAATTGTCATATTAACTACGCATGCGACTTTTATCGCCATAATATGTGTTATCCAATACAGACTCTTGGCAATATCACTCACTTTATTGATTATGCCAAAAAAAGCACACATGAAAACCAAACATTTATATCTGAGATATGCTAAAAATACATAAAAAAAGGTGTTATAATGGCAGGATTTATTGATGATTTAAGAAAGGAAATAAAGCTTAAGATAAGGCAACTCAATAGATTTGAAGAGCAAGCTACACCTTATATGCCTACAGAAATCATCTCAAAGATGATTAAAAAGACAAAAGAACCTGCATTTAGAGAAAAAGATCTAGTTCTTGATTGGAATACCATATTTGGTTGGAAATCTAATCCTTTTGTTGCAAAGGTTTTAAAACCAATAGATACATTTTTTGTTGATGAAAAAAAAGGAAGAAGAGTAATAAACACATTCTTTATTAGAGGATTTGAATTTGGAACAATCAAAGGAAGTAAAGGCACAGGAAAAACTACATTATTAAGATGGATGAGATGGGAACTAAGAAAATATAGTGAAAGGATTGTTCCATGTTATGTTGATGCATCAAAAGGTTTCAAAGAAGAAGTTGATCTAATAAGAGAAATAATTAACCCACTTGTAAATGTTTATGAAAAAACAGTTCTTAAACCAGAATATCAGATTAATGCCAGAAATATTGAGAATTTCTTAATACAAAAGATTGGACAAAAGAATTTTGTACTAATTATTGATGAAGTTGATAAGATCCCAGTAAAACTATTACCAATAATTGAGAGATTAAGACATTCTAATATTAAATTACAATTAATTATATCAGGTAATAAAGAAGAACTAAGGAATTTTAACAAATTTAATACTGCTAACTACAAAGATATGTTAAAGATCGAAATAAAAGGAATGGAGTTTGAAAGAGCAAGAGAAATGGTTAAGAAAAGAATAGAGTATTATGGTGGACATGATATTTTTCCATTTGATAACCAGAAATTAAAAAGATTGCTTGAGAAATCATTTGGAAATCCAAACAAATTTTTAAAATTATGTTATGCTAAAGCAATACAACTGTCTCTTTTACATAAAGATAAATTAATTCAAATGAGAAAAGAGATGGAATTACAAAGGATGGAAGAAGAAAGGAAGATAGAACTTGAAGAAGAAAAGCTTCTTGATGAAGAAGAGAAAAAGAGAGCAGAAGAAAAGAGAAAAATAGCAGAAAGAAGTGAAAGAGATGATGAATATGCTAGAAAATATGAAGAAGAAATTGCAAAAATAGATGCTAGATCAATTTCTGATGACGACAAGATCATTGATAAAATTGATGACATGATTAATAGTGAATTAGGAAATGCATTTAGCGATGACAAGAAAGAGATAGACAATGATAGTAGTAATGAAGATGAACTAAGCAAGAATGAAGATTTAATACAAGATATTGTTAAAGAATCTGTAAAAGAAGATCTACAAAATAAACAGGAATTAAATGAAGAAGACGAAGATGTTATGAAAAAAGAAGAACAATTAATAGCTGAAATAACCAAAGTAATTCCAGATGTTGATGGTAAAAGAGATAAAAAACAAAAAAATATTAAGAAACATGATGATTTTATTGAGAAACTTGATCTTCAATTTAGTAAGAAAAAGACTATTACTAAGAAAAAAGTAATAAAAAAGAAAAATCCTTCTAAAAAAACAAAAACACATAAAAAGCACAAGAAAACTCAGAAAAGAAACCATAAAAAGAAAAATACTAAGAAAAGGTGATAAATAGTGGCAAATGTAAAAGTATACTCAACAAACACGTGTCCTTGGTGTGTAAGAGTTAAAGAGTTTTTAAAAGAACATAATGTTGAATTTGATGATTTAAATGTCCAAGAAGATCAAAACGCATTTAAAGAGATGGTTGAAAAAACAGGACAAAGAGGAGTTCCTGTTGTAGATATTGATGGTAAAATAATAATTGGCTTTAATGAAGAAGCAATTAGAAAATTGCTAGATTTGAAAGAGTAGAATCTAAACAATCAACTTTATTAATTATTTTATTATTCTTTTATTTCTATGGACATATATAATCAATTAATAGATGAAATCAAAAAAATTGTTAGATATGATACTAAAGAACATGAGAAATTGTTTATTAAGTTCTCTAAGCAAGGGTATAATCCAGTAGAAATCTCTAATAAGAACTTTCATCAGATTAATGAAGAGAATAATGAACAAAAAATGTGTTTTATTGATGGAGGTTCAGCTGAAGTTATAAGATCTGCTGATATTTCGCTAGCTTTTATTAGATTATGTGCAGTTATTGTTAAAAATAATAAAAAAGAAGAGATTAAAACAGAAGAACGTTTTGTTTTAACAAAATCAATTATTAAACAAGAAAATATAATATATAAATCTAGAATTTATTCTGAAAACTCAAACATATTTGAAAAAAATGAATATGAATTTGATTCTAAAGATCCAAATATATGTAAAGGAGGCAATAGGGCATCAATCTCTGAAATATTTGACATAATAAGAAAGTTTGCAGAATTAAAATTAGCAAAAGAAATGGTAAATATATTAAGTGAAAATGATATAATTATCCTCGACAATTCATTAGAAGCAAAAAGTCCAATAGAAGAAAAGTATTTCGAAGAATTATATAAAAAGGCCATAGTAAATAAAACAATAGTATGTGGTCTTAATAAAACTACAAGTCTCTTTTTAAATAATGGAAAGAATATTTCTGCTGTTCTAAATCAAATATCTAAGGATAATCTTAGACATGAAAAAAGTTGGTATTACCATCCTGTTGCTCAAATCAGTAACCCATTACATAAAGCAGAAATGATGTTTTTAAAATTAAATAATAAATCAAAATATATATTCAGATTTGAAATATATAAAGAACAATACATATCTGAGCAAATAAACAAAATAATTTCATTATTAGCTTATAATTCAAAAGATCCTGTTTTTTTAGGGTATCCATATGGTTTAATATTAGCAGATAGGTTTGCAAGAGTAAGTAATAAAGAAAAAGAATATTTAAAAATAAAACTTTTAACAAAATTAGGAAAGGATTTTGATAATTTAAAAGTGCATCTTCATTCAATAGACGCACATTCTGTTCTAGATAATATAGGATAGAAGATATATTTTTGATTAATTTATTATTAACTGGTTAAGAATGATTCAATACTTTTTCTATACAACTATTATATCATCTAAATATTTATATAATTAAAAGAAATGAATTTTTAATGTGGTCAATGTAATGCAAGAAAAAAAGATATACGACATAATTATTGTTGGAGCTGGACCTGCTGGACTATTCTCTGCATACCACCTTTCTGAAAAAAATAAAAGTATTCTTGTAATAGATGAAGGTTTTGAACCTTTAAAAAGAAAAGAGTATGTCGACAATAAACAGCTCATGGTTAATAATATTTCCAATATTATGAGTGGTGTTGGAGGAGCAGGGTTGTTTTCTGATGGTAAATTAAATTTTATTGCTAAATTAGGGAAAACCGATTTAACTGAATTCTTACCAATGGGAGATGCTAATCAACTCATTGATGATGTTGAAGAGATCTTTAAAAAATTTGGAATGGATGGAGAAGTTTACCCTTCAGACATGGAAGAAGCAATAGAATATAAAAAGAAAGCAAAAAATCATGGTGTTGATTTAATGATAATAAAACAAAAACATCTTGGTTCAGATAAATTACCTTTTTATATCCAAGGGATGGTTGATTGGTTAAAAAATCAAGGTGTTGAGTTTAAAACATCAGAACATATTAGTGAGATTCTTGTTGAAGGTAATGGCAATGAAAAAATTGTGAAAGGAGTTAAATCTGCAATTGGTAATGAATATTATGCCAATAATGTAATAGCTGCTCCTGGAAGAACAGGATCAAAATGGTTATATGAAGAATCAAAAAAACATGGACTCACTGTTAAATTTAGAGGAGTAGAGGTTGGGGTAAGAGTAGAAGTTCCAAAAGAAATTATGGAAAAGATTACAAGTATAATATATGATCCAACATTATTTATTTATACAGACAAATATGATGATCAAGTAAGAACATTTTGTACAAATAGAGATGGATTTGTTGCAAGGGAAGATTATAACGGAAAATTTGTTTGTGTAAATGGACACGCAGAAAAAGAAAGAAAATCACAAAATGCTAATTTTGCATTTTTAAGTAAAGTAAATTTAACACACCCAATGACTGATACTTATAAATATGGTAAGTCAATAGGTCAATTAGCAACAACAATTGGTGGTGGGAAACCAATATTACAAAGGTTTATTGATCTAAAAAAAGGAAGAAGAAGTACATGGAGTAGATTAAACAGAAGTTATGTTACACCAACATTAAAAGATGTAACCCCAGGTGATATCTCAATGGCATTACCTTATAGAATTGTAACAAATCTTATTGAAGGATTGGAAAAATTAAATAATATTATCCCTGGAATTGCATCGAACTCAACATTATTATATGCTCCTGAAATCAAATTCTTTTCAACACAGATTGAATCAGATAATGACCTACATACAAAAATTAAAGGATTATTTATAGCTGGAGATGGAGCAGGTGTTGCTGGGAACATTGTTGGAGCTGCTGCAACAGGAATAATAGCTGCAAAAGGACTTCTAAAACAACCAGATTATCATCAAAAAACATTATGACTATTTCTAAGAGCTTAAACGGCAAGGCAATTTTACGTGGCCAAAGAAACAGAAAATATTTAAACCATTAAAATATATTATAATTATTCAATGTGAGGAAAACAAGGTGAGAGTCCTATACTGACCCGCAACCGTTAAAGTCGGAAAACTTACATGAAGTTAAAGGATCGTGGAGAGTCCATAAGGATTTCTCAAAAGAGATAAATTAAATGATAGCAATACAACCAGAATCAATATCAAAAGTACAATCTAGAGATATGAGAAGATCTATTTTCTTAGTAGGGGGACCATTAATACTTTCAAGAAATCATAATTTTAGTGAGAATGGAACAGGATTAGAAAGATGTGAAGGCCAGGATATTAATAAACTAGAAGAAGCAGAAACATTTGTAAGACAAAGTAGAGTAAATGATACAATTGATAATGTATTGATAGACATATTTGTTCTTGATGATAATCATCCACCAAGTGTACTTGAATCATCAACATTACAAACATTTTATGATGAAGGATCATCATACTGTTCAAGTCAAAGTCATAATATTTTAAGATCAAATATACAAAGAAGATCATTACATCTTCCTTTAACAAGATCTGTTGTTTATAGTAGCAGTGTATTAATCCACAATACAACAACTAAACCAAGTCAACTAACAAAACCATTAGCACAAGGTATGGTTTATAGTTCTGTTGAAGTTTTAAGTCAGTCCCATGTTTACAATAGTGATTATGATATGAACATGGGAGAGAGTGTTGAAGAAGGACATTCATTTGTTTATAATGAAGAAAGAACTTTATCTTATGAAACAAACACAACAGAAGATTATGTGGCAGGATATGTTGTTGAAACAGAACCTTTGGTTGAATTGAGGAATGAATTTGAATTATATCAACAAAATCCATATGATTACAAACCAGAATTAGAAGCACAATATGAAACAGAAACAAGAGTGACAATTCCTACTCTCCCTACAGAAGAGTTTTATGATTATCAAATACAAACACAGATTCCATTAATTACAGATATTGTACCAGAAGTAAGCAATGAAGCAATTTATGTTAATAGAGAATTAATTGTAGTACCACAAAGAAATGTAGAATATAAAATTGATAGAGAAATAGAACTACAACCAAGATTTGATTTTGGTGTTGAAGACGACAAGTTAAAAAGAGATATTGATTTACATGTTTCTGTACCTGTAATTCCTGAACTAGTACAATTAGTTGATCATCAAGAGGAATATCAAACAATTGAAATGGTTGAACATGATGTTGAAGTGGTTCTTGTTCCTCAATTAATTGAACAAGCATCTTTTGAACCATATGAAATGTTTGTTGAGAGTAGACCACAAGAAGCTGTATTAATGGAATTTAGTGAAAGAACAACTCAAGAACCGCAAAATGTTGTTTATACACAAGTCTTACCAACCCATCAACTAGAGGTTTTAATTGATTATCAAATTGAATTAAAAGGCGAAGTAAAAGCAGATTATAATTTATTAAGTGATTTAGATTCAACAACATTATCATATTTAGATGTACAAGATGCTGCGAATAATGTAGCACATTATGAATCAGATACAGAAGGAGATGCTTTAGAATCAGAAGTAGCAGAACCTGTAATAGATGTGCTTGCAGATACAGATTACATAGTAATTAATGAAGTATCTCAATTAGAAGTCCCTAAATCTTTAGACGACGTGGTATTTCCAACAAAGAAAAAAAAGAAAGCAGATATAATATCTCGATCTAAACCAATAATTCCTTATCGTGTAAACGAGGAGGAGAAAGTAACAAAACCTACTGAATGTGTAGATCCATCTGGATGTTTTGCAGAAACAATGGATTGGCTAGAAGAAAAACTTCAGAATCCAACATTAACAAATGAAGAATATGAATCAGTATCAGAATGTTTTGCAGATGATATAGAGAATATTATTAGAGCGCGAAAATATATTAAAGAAAGAAAGAGTGGTAATGTATGTGGTGGTTCACTAAGAGATTTATTTCACCACGATGATCCTAGATATAAATTACAAGATTATGTAAGGAATGGAGAAGTACAAAAAGGCTTTAAACTTGCAGAAAGATTAATTGTTGGTGATAGTTTTGAAGATATGGAAACAATTGAAGCCTACAACACAAAAACAGGTGAAAAAGTATCATACAGACTTGCAGGAAACACATTATATGCTTATTTGAATAGACATATGAAAGGTACAATTATCTGGAAAGATTTCTCATTTATTGACACAGACACAGGCGAAGAAAGAACTGGAACATATTGGGATCAAAATGCTAATGAAATGAAATCCTGCCTGTATCTTGAAACAATTGCAGAGTATCATGTAGAAGCAAAAGAAACATTAGGAGATAAAGATGAACATGGTATGAAACTTAATGGAATAATTATTTTAATTAATGGAAAAGAACCAGGAGAAGGAACAACATCATTATTTAATTATAAAATAAAATCAGGAGATGTTATTGAAGTTGTTTATAAGAATGATGATGCAAGATATGAAGTAAAACCACAACCAAGTCCAATTATGATGCTAAAAGCCGCGTAATCCGGACGTTTTCACAAGACACTAGTTGTCCAGTGCTCTAATAACCTTAAATTCTAATAGTACAGATATTCTGAAGCATGTTGTTTCCCACTGGACATTGTGATGTGAGATATATAAATGATTAGTATTTTCTAAACAAAGAAAAAGATACGCAAATATTTTAAATTATTCTTTTCGTTTTTAAAAGAAAAGAAATTACAAACAATTGCTAAATATCTTTTTCTTTTTAACTCAAAACTTAATGAAAAATAAAAAGTTTTGAGGTGATTGAAGATGGAAAATAATCATAGTAAATTAATAATTAAATTAGAAGATCTTAATGATAGATCTATTTTTATTAATTGGTTTAATCAAGAAAGGAAATTAATATTTAATAAATTGTTAAAAAACACGAAAATAGGTGAATTTGGTAGAAAAATAAAATATGATTTACCAACATTATCTGATGTAAAGAATGGGAATAACAAAATACATAAGAGGATTATTTGATGGTGATGGTTCAATCACAGCATATTATTATAAGAAACATAATGGAGTATCTACTAGAATAAAAATCACAAATGGTTGTCCAAATTTTTCTAATGAAATATTACTGCTCCTGTCTAAATTAGAGATATATTCTAAAGTAAGATTAGAACAAAGAAATAACCATAAATGGTGGAATATAAATATAGAAAGACATAGTGACATTTTAAGATTCATTGAAATAATAAATAGTTCTCATCCAAAAAAGAAAAGAAAAATGCAAGAAATAAAAAAAATTCTCTTAGAAAAGAAGTCTAAGTCCCTTCAGTCCATGAATTAAGGTATTTAATTTGTTCCTCATCAAGTTTATCAAATTTAATACCAAAAGCATTTAACCTAAGTCTTGCAATATGATCATCTATTTTTGAAGGTAATGTTATAACAGAGGGATTAAGTTGTCCTCTATTTTTAGCTAAATATTCACATGCAAGTGCTTGTCCACAAAAAGATGTATCCATAACTTCACTAGGATGGCCTTCAGCAAGCGATAAATTCACCAAACGTCCTTGACCCAAACATATTATTTTTCTTCCATTAATTAATGTTATTTCTTCAACATCTTGTCTAATCTCTTTTACATTTGAACTGATCTCTTTCAGTCCTTCATAATCAATTTCATTATCAAAATGTCCTGAATTACAAATAATTGAACCATTTTTCATTGATTCCATGTGTCTTTTCTTAATAATATGTTTATTGCCTGTAACTGTTATAAAAATATCACCAAGTTTAGATGCTTCATCCATTGTCATTACATGATATCCATCATAATGGGCTTGTAAAGCTCTAAATGAATCAACTTCGGTAATAATAACTTTTGCACCATATCCTTTTGCTTTCAATGCAACACCTTTTCCACAACTACCATATCCACTAATAACCACTGTTTTTCCTGCAACCAATATGTTTGTTCCTCTCTTTATCCCATCCCATGTAGATTCACCAGTACCTACATAATTATCCAGTAAGTGTTTTGTTTTGTTATCATTAACAGCAATTACTGGGTATTTTAATGCCCCATCTTTTTCCATTGCTTTTAATCTAATCACACCAGTTGTTGTTTCTTCACAACCACCAATTAATTCAGGGATTAAGTCTGTGTGTTTCAAATGAATCTCAGAAACTAAATCACAACCATCATCAATTGTAATGTGTGGTTTAAAATTAATTACATTTGTAATATATTTATAATAATCTTCTCTATTCTCTCCTTTATATCCCCAAACTTTAACACCTTCTTTTGCTAAAGCTGCAGCAACATCATCTTGTGTACTTAAAGGATTACATCCTGTAATTGCTACTTCTGCACCACCTGCTATCAATACCCTTACTAAAACAGCTGTTTCTTTTGTTACGTGTAGTGCTAGACCAATTTTAATGCCTTGTAATGGCTTTTCATTTTCAAATCGTTCTTTAACCTTAAGCAATGCACCCATCTGCATCTCTGCCCATTCTATGTTTTTAAAGCCTTGATCTGCAAGACCCATGTCTTTTACTTCATAATTTTCTCCTGTATCCATATTATCACCTTAAATTTATATGTTAAAACGAGTAAAAGATGAGCATATTTATAGTTTATGTACTAAAAGATGGACATTGTTTATGTTTTTAGTAAAATATATGATCAAAAACCAATAAGCTTAAATACCACATAAACAAGTTATTGAATTTATAAGAAAGACAGCGTGTCGCTGGCCTAAGATGTTTTATTTTTCTTTAGCTTAGGTCTGTGGGGGGACGGCTTAATAGCTATATCACATTCGCCAAACCCAAATTACTTTGTTGGCGCAAGTAAATTATACAACCACAGGCCTTCGCTAAAATGACTCAATTCAAATTAGATCAAAAAGATCATAGAATAATAAAGGAATTAAGAGAAAATTCTAGATTATCAATTAGAGATATTGCTAAAAAGTTAAAGATAAGACCTTCTACTGTTCATTTACGTATTACTAAATTAAAGAAAAAAGGAATAATTGAAAAATTTACATTAAAATTAAATAATACTGCAGTTGGTGAAAACTTTATTGTTTTCATTTTTATTGCTTCTGAAGAATTAATCCCAAAAAAGGCATTTGATAATAAACATATTAAAGAAGTGTTTGGAATAACAGGAGAATATGATTTACTGATTAAAGCAAAGTTCAAAGACATTGAAGAATTTAATGATTTTTTATTAGATTTTAGAAAAGAGTATGGTTTAAAGAAAACATTAACACAGATTGCTACAGTGAATATTAAAGAAGAAGTGTAATTAATTATTTTCTTTTAGATATTTTTCTACATAAGCTCTAGTATAACTAGTTGTATCTTCTGGAAGTTCTGTTAATGGAAACCATCTGATCTCATCAATCTTATCTGGTTCCATAATTTTTAATTCTCCACCAATAATTTTACAAATAAAATTAAAATAAACCCAATGTTCTCCATCATTTGGAATATAATTAAAGTGATCAAGTAATCTAATTACCTCAACATCAACACCAACTTCTTCTTTAGTTTCTCTTATTGTTGTTTCTTCTAATTTCTCACCAAACTCATTCTTTCCACCAGGAACAGACCATTCTCCTTCATAAGAACCACAGGAATTAGATCTTTTTGTCAATAATAGTTCGTTTTTATGATTTAAAATAAAAGCACCACATGCAATCCCAGTATAATCTTTCCCAATCTTTAAATTACTTTGCTTGCTGATCCCTTCCATTTAAAACTCCCTGATCTCTTTCATTTCATTGAATCTGTTTTCAATCTCATCCATTGTTAAAACCTTTTGTCTTTCTAATGAAAAGTCTTCTGCATTAAAGCTTGCAACAACACTTCCATAGATAATTGCTTTCCTAATATTTGGTTCTTCAATATTATCTGTTTTTGCAAGATAACCAATAAAAGCTCCAGCAAAACTATCTCCGCAACCTGTTGGATCTTTTAATATTTCTAAAGGATAACCTGGAGCATTGAAATGTTTGTCTGCAGAGAAAAGTAAAGCACCATGTTCACCTTTTTTAATAATTACATATTTAGGACCTAATGTAAGGGCTTGGCTTGCACATTTTAATAAACTAACTGTATCAAAGAGTTGTCGTGCTTCTCCATCATTCAACAAAAGAATATCTACTTTTTTAATAACTTCAAGAAGTTTATCCTTCTTACTCTCAATCCAAAAATTCATTGTATCCATAACAATTAATTTTGTTTCTTGTAATTGTTCAATTACTTTTAATTGTAAATCAGGATCTGTATTTGCTAAGAAAACATATTTTGAATTTTTATATTCTTCAGGTAAAACAGGATTGAAGTCCATCAGTGAGTTAAGTTCTGTGTTTAAAGTCTTTGCTTCATTCATGTCATACTCATACACTCCACCCCATCTGAAAGTTTTTCCTTTAATTTCTAATCCTTTCAAACAAATACCTTTGTTTGTTAAGAAATCTTTATGTTGTTGTTCAAAATCTTCTCCAACTATCGCTACAATACCTGGTTTTGCAAAGAATGATGAAGCATATGAGGCATAAGTACATGATCCACCTAAAACACCCTTTCTTTCACCAAAAGGTGTCTTAACATCATCATATCCTACTGTTCCGATTATAATTAATTGTGTCATTTTAGAATAAAGGAAGATAGATAGTTTTTATAGTTAATGATTACAATATCAAATACATTTTTAAATAAATACGTATTCCTTAGTGGTAATATGAGTGAACAAGTACCAACATTAGGGATTATTGGTGGAAGTGGATTAGAAAGATTATTACCTGGCAAATTAAAAAAATCACCAGGTCCCATAACCGGAAAAGAGATTTGGACTAGTGAATGTACTCTTAGTGGAATTAGAGTAATTTCTGTCTCTAGACATGGTTATTTGAGAAATTACTCTACATTAGACTCTCCCTATGAAGACCATATTGCTTTTCTTAAATTACAAGGAGTTGATGGGCTTGTTTTAGCTAGTGCAACTGGAACTATAGACACAACAATAAAACTTGCTGCAGATGGATCAATTGTAATATCTGACAATCTTGAAAGAGGAAAAGCATATAGAACAAGATCATTTGCTCATTCTAAACAAAAACTTGAAGAATTAAGACTGAGGCAATACTTGAAAGATCATCCAAGTTTTGATTATCCTTTTGATAATGTATTAAGAGGTGTAGTTTTAAAAGCTGCAGAAGAAGTAGAAGGATTAACTGTTTATAATAATGGTATATATATACTGAATGAAGGAGAATGTTTTGAATCATCTGCTGAGATTGCAAGTCTGAATTTAAAATTAAGGCTTGCTGATACAGTAAGAGAATTTAGTCAAAGGGACTATTTAGATGGTCCATTTATGGAATTTATTCAAACACTTCATTTTCCCGGTATTAAACATTATTCAGCTAGACATGCTCAGGTTGGTATGACTGCTCTACATGAAGTTGAACTTGCATTAGAATTAGATATTCCTGTTATAGTTATTTGTTCACCTGTTAATCCAGCAGCAGGGATGCGTGAAGAAACACCAACATTATTTGAAACACTAGAACAAATAAATGGTGCAGAAAAATATCTTAAACAATTAATTCCAAAAATAGCTTCACAGTATGCAGTTGTAAGAGGAGTTTATACAGGAAAATAACCTTTCCTTATCCAAATTCTTTCTTAACCATATATTATTCACCTAAACCAACCTTTTACCACTTCTGTTCTCTTCTTTGACTTCTTCTTCAACTACTTTTCTTATTCTGTTTACTCTTTCTTCAACTGCATCATGTGCTGTTGGAATAAAAACACCAACTGTTCTAAAGAGTACAAACAATAATACTAACAATAACAATGCTGCCATTAATGTAATCATATCAATTGGTATAACAAATCCTTGTTTTGCTACATTTGTATAAACTAAAAGAATACCGACATATGAAATTAAATTAACAGGTAATACTGATGAAATAATAAATGCAAGTTTCTTAGGTAATAAATGAAAAAAGTCAAAAAACATTAGTGTTAAACCCCATAAACCAATAACACCTGCTAAGATTGTTGTTAATGGAGCATCAGATATACTTGTTATTTGTAAAAGATCATAAAAATTATCATTATATATTTGTCTAAGAAGATCAATACATACAAACATTAATACAACACCATTTCCAACTGCTGTATTCCAACCAAGATCTTCATTTCTATACCGACTAAAATAAAATTCCATAACAATAAGTGTAAAGACTAATGGAAGAATTATCCATATCATCTCAGGATAATGTGCAGGCGCAATAACTAAATCAACAAACCTAAACCAGATAGCTTTAAGAGTTGGAATAAACTCATTAGTAAAGAACATAGTTACCATGTCTGATGTAGACAAAGTTGCATTGACTGCTTCAGTAGTTGCATTAACCATGTACTAATTCCAGAAGTTAGAGTATAAAAAATTTTTGGAAAAGATTATTAGTACCACCGCCTTGGCTCACTATATAATTTAAATTATAACAACGCAAGAATACGGTACGAACAATAAATTATAACATAGTGTCAGAGCCGCTGTGGTACTAATTATAGAATAAATACTTAAAAAAAGAAAATAAAAAAATTATCCCTTTGTTAAAGGAATACTATATTTTGTAGAATAAGTTGTATCTGTTTTTTCATAGGTTACTGCTCCAGTTACTTTACTTGTATCATCTTTGTCTTCTTCATCTGTTTCTGTACAATATTTCTTTGCTTCTTCATCACTATATCCTGCATCAGTATATTTATTCATACATTCATCTTCTTCACTGTCTTTTTCTGTTGTATCTTCCTTTTCCTCTGTCTTATCTTCTGTTAAATCTTCTTCATCTGAACCATAACATACTTCTTTTGCCTTTTCTTCAGAATAACCTTCTGCAATGTATTTATCTAAACATTCATCACCAGTAGTTGTTGTTTCATCAGTTTCTTCATCTGAACCATAACATTCTTCTTTTGCCTTTTCTTCAGAATATCCTTCTGCTATATATTTATCAATGCATTCGTCTCCTGTAGTTGTTGTTTCTTCTTCCTGAATTTCATCTACAGTTTCATTTGTTTCTTGTTGTTCATCTTCTACTTCTGTCTCTACTTCTTCAGGTTCTTCATCTTCTACCTCTGTTTCTTCCTCATCTACTTCTGTTTCTACTTCTTCAGGTTCTTCATCCTCTACTTCTGTTTCTTCCTCGTCTTCTTCATCGCCATCTGTACAATACTTTGTTGCTTCTTCTTCAGTATAACCAACACCCATGTACTTCTCTATGCATTCTTCTTCTCCTGTTAATTCCTCTTCTGTTTCTTCTTCGTCTTCCTCAACTTCTGTTTCCTCTTCTTCTACTTCTGTCCCTTCTACTTCAACTGGTTCCTCTTCGACTTCTTCTTCACAGACAGGACATTCTTCACATACTGTTTCATTACATACTGTTTCTTCACAAACTAATTCATCATTCAAATCATCATCACAGTCATAAGTACAATGTTCATAACCACCTTCATTCCAATCATATGTAAAATCACAATAATTCTTTGCACCAAAATTATCTTCAGGATCTGTTGAAGTAAAGTCTCTTGAATTACCACATGCTTTATTATTAGCAAGTACGTTATCTGTACCTGTAACTTTTATACCATTTGCATAATTTGTAACATCACAACCAACTAAAACAACATTTTCTCCTGAAACTAGAATTCCAGTACCTGCGTTAACACTAGAAAGGGAATCACCATAATTATTTGGAGGAACATCTTCTTCCTCTTCTTCATCAGTAAAAGCATTAATTACAAAACTAAATACTTGAGCAAAAAAGCCACCAGACTCTTCTTCTTCATTATTTAATTGTTGTGCCTGGACATCTACTTGTTGAGTTTGAACAGCAGCTTGTTGTTGACCTTGATCTTGTTGATTAACCATCTGCATAGAAGCTTGTGCCTCTGTATTTACATTTGCTTGGACTATTGTAGAATCTACACCAATCAACTTTGCGCCATTACAATCAAGAGTAATATCATATCCATTTACAATTAAAACCCCTTCATCTCCTTCATCAGCAATTGTATAAGTACCAGAGCATAATTTTGCTACTTCATAAATATTATTGCCAAACTCAAGGCCATCAGTTGGTAAATAACAATCCATACATTGATAACATCCCTGACTTCCATCATTAACTCCATTGTCACATTGTTCACCAGAATAGGGATCAACAACACCATCACCACAATGTGCTTCTAAACAATTTGTTCTACAAGCATCTGGAATCTCATCATCATTTTGTGGACCGTCATCACATTCCTCATTAGAATCAACAACACCATCACCACATGAAGGATTTGTACAATCTGTTCTACAAGCATCTTCTTCTGTATCACTGTTGTCTTGTCCATTATCACATGCTTCACTACCATCTACATATCCATCACCACAAATAGGGTCACGGCAAGATGTACTACTGAAAGTACAATCTGATTTACAAGTAGGAGTACCATAAGTCCTACAACCATATGGACCATTATCAGCATTATTTGAACTATAATCTGAAGGATTGTTTGGATTAAAGTAACACATAGTAGGACATGTATATCCTCTTACATCCGATCCATCACATTCTTCATTACCTTGTGCAACACCATCACCACATGTAGCTGCAAACACTGTCATAGAAAATAATGTTAAAATAACTACAAATATTACTAAAAACTTTAAAGATTTCATATATAATCACCCCATGATTAAATAAACAAAGAGTATATTACATTTATATAGTTTATTGTTTAGAAATCATATATTACTTTAGAATTTATCCTTACCTACCAAAAGGATGTTGTTGTTTATGAAGAGGAGTAAATGTCCATTGTTTTGAAGCTTGATTTGCTGCTGCTCTTAACCTCTCGAACTTTGTATGAAAAATATTCATCTCTTTTGTTAAATCCGAAATTAGTTCAGAAAGATGTTCTTTATCTTCTTCAGCAAATTGTTCTAAATATCCAAAGATATTTTCTATACTATCAATTATTTTTTTACATTTATTAAAAAGCTCAGCAACATTATGACCTTCTCTTGCAGCTCCAATTAATGCAGTCATAATTTTTTTAAGTGTTGTAAATTTTAATTTTGCTTCTCCCATTAAATTAATAACTTGACTTTGTGTTCTAAACACATCTCTGATCAATGTAACATCTTCTTCTTCTCTTTGTTTCATAGCTAGAAAGAGTCTTTGAAAATATTGATCACATTTTTCAAGTTGATCAATCCAATGTTGTTCATTATTCTCTTCCATAACAAGGGAATTCAATGCAGAATTTATTGCACGTAATGCATTACTAGACTCTTCAATATCTGTACCATAGTAACCTGCCCTAGCCATAGAACTTTGTAATTGTACAGTATATTCTCTTATGGCCTCAATGAGCTTTATTTCATTTTCATTCATGTGATTAGTAGAATATGCAATACTTATATATTTTTTGTATCTTAACTTTTTCAAAGATAATGAATGTACTGATCATAACCTTCCTCTAACCGTTAATTTTATATATATAAGAGAATGGATAATAGCCATGGCAAAGGCAAACATTGGAGATAGAGTTAAGATTACTACTAAAGATGATGTTTTTGAAGGTATTCTAATGCCACATCCAACTTTATCAAAAAGTAACACAACTATAATAAAAATGTATACAGGTTATAATGCAGGAATAGATAATAAAATCATAAAGAAAGTTGAAGTCCTTGATAAATATACAACTCCAAAAGAAAAAAAAGCAGAAAAATTTAAAGAAAATAAAAAACTACCTAAAATACTTGTCCTACATACTGGTGGAACAATAGCATCAAAGGTTGATTATGCAACAGGTGGTGTTATTGCTAAATTCTCAGCAAAAGATTTAATTGAACTTGTTCCTGAATTAAAAAATATTGCAAATATTAAAACTGAACTTGTTTCTAATATGATGTCTGAAGATATTAAGTTTACAGATTACACAAAAATCATAAATGCAATAAAGAAAAACAAAGAAAAATTTGATGGAATAATAGTTGGTCATGGGACAGACACATTAGCATATACATCTGCAGGATTAGCATTTGCATTACAAAATATTGAAATACCTGTTCTTTTAGTAGGTTCACAGAGAAGTCCAGACAGAGGAAGTTCAGATGCAGCTATGAATCTTATTTGTGCTGCACAATTTATAAAAAACTCAAAATATAATGGTGTTGCAGTTTGTATGCACCATACAACAGAAGATGATGTATGTGCAATTATCAATGGAACAAAAGCAAGAAAAATGCATACAAGTAGAAGGGATGCATTCAAAGCAATAAATGATACACCAATTGCATTGGTTGATAAAAAAGGTAAAATAGAATATCTAAAAGAAGTCAAAAAAACAAAGGATAAATTTGCTTGTAAGAATAAATTCTCAGATAATGTTGGATTATTAAAAGTCCATCCAAATATAGATAACAAATTGTTTGAGTTTATGTGTAAAAACTATAAAGCAATTGTTATTGAAGGTACAGGACTAGGACATGCACCAACAAATACAAAAGATAATGAGAAAAATTATCAAACATTAATCAAATTCATAAAAAAAGGTGGAATAGTAGCAATTACCTCTCAATGTTTATATGGAAGAGTTCACCCAGATGTTTATACTAACTTAAGAAGATTATCAAGCATTGGTTGTGTTTTTTGTGAAGACATGATACCTGAAACTGCTTATATTAAATTATGTTGGCTTTTTGGAAATTATAAAAACAAAGAAGAAGTTAAAAGATTATTATCAACTAATTTAGTTGGAGAAATTAATAAAAGAATTCTTGAATAGATAAATAAAAGTAAGAAAATAAAGAATTATTCTTCATCTTGTAAGTATAATGTCTGTGTTGGGAATGCAAAGTCAATACCCTCTTTTTCAAACTCAATCTTAATTCTCATATTGACATCACTTTTTATCTTTAAAATATTCTTTAAATCAGAAATCCAATAAATTACCATTAAATTTAAAGAAGAATCAGCAAACTCATCAAAAAACACTTTACAATCCTCAGCACCTGTCTGTTCTTTTATAATTTTTCTAAGAATAGTCATTGCTTTTTTCATTTTTGTAGTTGAGGTATCATATGTTAATCCTAAAAAAAACTTAATTCTCCTTCTGTCTTCTCTAGTAACATTTTCAATAATTGCATTTGCAATGATAGAATTCGGAACAACTAATTGTGTACCATCAAAAGTTTCAACCTTAGAAGATCTTAAACCAACACTTCTAACATACCCATCATTTCCGTCAAACCTAATTCTCTGGTTAATTGAAAATGGTTTGTCAGTAAGAATAGAAACACCACCAAACATATTACTAAGCATATCTTTAGCAGCTAATGCAAATGCTAATCCACCAATACCAAGACCTGCAACAAGACTTGTTATATCATAACCAAACTTATCAAAGATCATGATAAGAGCAATTGCAACAATTATTACTTTTACTAATTTTCTTCCAATTGGAACAAGCGCATCATCAAGTGTTGTCTTTGTCTTTTCTGTTAATGGAATAATATAATGATGAATAAATGAATCAATAAATTGAAACATAAACCAAGCAACATCAATTATAAATAATATCTTAACAATATTTGAAAATACTAAGACCACACTTTCATTTAGATTTAAAGTATTATATGCTACATATAAACCAATTATAAATATAAAGAATACAAGTGGGTGATCTAATGCATCAACAATAATATCATCCATCATTGTTTCTGTTTTTTCAGCAAATTTCTTAATAAAATTAACAATGATGTAGTAAACAACCTTACCCAATACTATAGAAACTGCAAGAATTGCAAAGAATATCAAATAATCCAATATAGTATTCCCAAAGTAGGATGAAGATAATATATCTGTAAAATAATTCATATCAATTGCCATTTCTAAATTTACCTTAAGATTATCCATTTATATTTTTTTTGGAATTGTAATAGAAAATTAGTAGTAAATATTATACGAAAACTATATATACCAACATTATAACAACCTAAGTTATGACACTTGATTACAAGAAAATAGGTCTAAAGGTTGGATTAGAGATACATCAGCAATTAGAAGGTAAAAAACTATTCTGTAGTTGTCCTACTAAAATAAATGATTTTGAACCAGACAGAATAATAAAAAGAGATATGAGGGCTGTAGCTGGAGAAACTGGAAAAGTAGATGCGGCAGCAGCACATGAACATGGAAAAGAAAAATATTATATGTATTATGCTCATAATGATTCTTCATGTTTAGTTGAATTAGATGAAGAACCACCACATAATATCAATAATGATGCACTAAACACTGTTTTGATGGTATCAAAGACAATCCATGCAAAGATAATTGATGAAATTCAAGTGATGAGAAAAACTGTAGTTGATGGCAGTAATGTTTCTGGGTTTCAAAGAACTGCACTCGTTGCAATTGATGGATCCATGGAAACATCTGAAGGAAAAATAACCATCCCAACAATTTGTTTAGAAGAAGATGCTGCTAAAATAGTAAAAAAAACAGATGATTATTCTATATACAACTTATCAAGACTAGGAATTCCATTAATTGAAATAGGAACAGGACCAGATATAAGATCACCACAAGAAGCTAAAGAAGCTGCTGAACAATTAGGAATGATCCTAAGATCAACAAGAAGAGTAAAAAGAGGATTAGGAACAATAAGACAGGATGTTAATGTTTCAATTAAAGGTGGAGAAAGAGTAGAAATCAAAGGAGCACAAGATCTTAAATTAGTACCATTATTAGTTGAAAATGAAATAAAACGACAACAAAGTTTGATCAAATTAAAAAATGAAGTGTCAAAAACTAAAATAAAAGATGAACAAGTAATACTAACAAATGAATTAAAATCATGTGATTCAAAGATAATTCAAAATACAATTAAAAACATGGGAACAATCGCAGGAATAAAGGTTCCTACATACAAAGGTTTACTTGGGAAAGAAACTCAACCAGGAAAAAGACTGGGAAGTGAAATAAGTGATTATGCTAAGATTAAAGCAGGAGTTGGAGGATTATTTCACAGCGATGAATTACCAAAATATGGAATTACAGATGTTGAAGTTAAAAAAATTAGAAAAAAGTTGGGATGTAAAGAAAATGATGCATTCATAATTATTGCAGATAGTGAATATAAGGTTAAGAAAGCACTAACTGCTGCTGTTGATAGATTAAACATGGTAAAACAAGGTGTGATAAAAGAAGTTAGAATGGCTAAGCAAGATGGAACAACAACATTCCTAAGACCAATGCCAGGAGCAGCAAGGATGTATCCTGAAACAGATGTTAAACCAATAATACCAAATCTTAAAAACTTACCAAAGATTGAATTAATAACTGACAAAGCTAATAAAATCAAAGAAATGGGATTAAGTCATGACCTGGCTGATTTAATTGCGAAACAACATAAAACAGAAATATTTGAATCATTTGTTAGAAAATTCAAAAATCTTAAGCCAGCATTTATTGCAGAAACAATGTTGCCAAAGATGAGAGAAATCAAAAGAAAATATGATGTTGATACTGATAAAATAACTGATGACATGTTAGAACTAGTTTTTGAAAAATTAAACAAAGGTGAAGTTCCAAAAGAAGCATTAGAAGAATTATTTGTTAATATTGCAAAAACAGGCAAAATTAACTTTTCAAAACCTAAAGCTGTCGACGATAAACAAATAGAAAAAGAGATTAAACAAATAATAGAAAAGAATAAAGGAGCACCATTTGGAGCATTAATGGGACAAGCAATGGCTAAGTTCCGAGGAAAAGTAGACGGAAAGAAAGTTAATGAAATTCTTAAGAGCTTAGTTAAGTGAAAAACTAACAAAATATTAGTACCGTAGCAACTCTGATTAAAAACTCATTTGTACTAGAGCGAGTCTGCCTCTAAGTAAAAGTTCTATTAACGCAACATATTTTAGTGCGAAATTATAATAATATTTAATAGTGACTCAAGGTGCTAGTACAAATGCTAGCCAAGGCAACGGTACTAATAATAAAAACAAAAAGCATTATTTCTCTAAAACATCACAAATACTTTTTAATATTTCTGGAATTGGTAATTCTCCATCAATATCCTCAACTAAACCTTGTTTTTTATAATAATCAACTAAAGGCTCTGTTTGTTGTTTGTAAACCTTAAGTCTATTCAAAACAGTTTCTTCTTTATCATCATCTCTTTGATAAAGATTTGCACTACAAATATCACATTTGCCTTCTTGTTTTGGAGGATTGTTTTTAATATGATATGTTGCACCACATTTACACATCCATCTTCCAGACATACGTTCAAGAATAACTTCTTTTGTAACAAGTATGTTTAAAACTGCATCTAATTTTATTCCTAAATCAATTAATAATTTATCAAGTGCTTCTGCCTGAGGAATTGTTCTAGGAAACCCATCTAAAATAAAACCATTAACACAATCTTTCTTACTAAGTCTTGACTTTACCATGTCAATAATCAAATAATCAGGAACCAATCCCCCTTTGTCCATTACAGACTTAGCTTTTTTACCTAATATAGTTCTTTTCTTAATCTCTGCTCTTAATATATCTCCTGTTGAAATCTGCGGAATATTATACTTCTTAATCAACATCTTAGCCTGTGTTCCTTTCCCAGCACCTGGTGCTCCAAGTAAAATCATTCTGTAACTCATATTATCTACCTCATTAAGTATTATAATAATACAATGTTACAAGTAATAATTAACTAATATAAATATTTTTCAGAAAAAGTAGCAATATTTATAAGTAAATTACATTTAATCAATTAGTATGGAAAAACACCATATTGTAATTGATGCATGGAATTGTAATTCAAGTGGACTAAATGATAAATTATTCATTGAAAGATTCCTTAAACAACTCGCTGAAAGAACAAAAGTAAATATACTTCATGGACCTGTTGTTATTAATAGAAAAGAAGGTATACTTGGATTAACTGGATTTTTAATTAGCGAATCATCACATATTACTTTACATTCATTTACTGTATCAAAAGAAATAACACTTGAAATATATTCATATAAGAAACTTGATACATATAAATTAAAAGATTATATAATAAGTTATTTTGATATAGATCTTAGTGCTTTAAAAATTATCAATTTTTCAAACTTACCTGAAGAAAACATTGAATGTGAAGAACCAAGATGTACAAGAAAGGCCACAAAAGTTTGGGGTGGAAGAAAAGTATGTTGTGATCATTATGATGAATATAGAGATAAAGAAACAGCACCATCTGATACTTCAAATTATTGGTGATGTCTGAACTTTCTTATAATGAAATTTAATTTATTAAATAATGATTGATTCTTATCATGTTTAAATTTATTAAGATTTTTCTTATAAATAGATAAATTGCTCAAAAAATGTAAAAAATTCTTATTATTAATTCTCTTAACACATTTGCCATACCCTAATTTCTCAACATAATAACCATTCAACATTTGCTCAAACTGTTTATGAATAGGAATAGAAAAAATTGGTTTTTTCAAATAGATTGCTTCACCAAGTAATGTAAACCCCCCATTAATTATAACTGCTTCTGAGTTGGCTAAATCATAAAAAAAACTATCCTCATTAAATTTCTTAAAGATTAAGTTCTTATTTTTACATTCCTTATCAAAACCATAAATAATAAATTTTTTATTAATACCCTTCAAAACCTTAAGCATTTTATTATATGAATTAGATGTTTGATACACAAAAATGTGTCTATTATTCTTTGGCTTTGCCCTAATAATCTCTTTTTGTAATATAGGATTAACTAAACAAACATTCTTTCTTTTTATCTTAGGATAAAAAAATGTTGTTATTATTTTTAATTTCGGTAAAGGAATAAATAGTTTAATTACAAACCAGGAATACAAATAATAAAGCCATACTAAACCGTTCCGTTTTATTCTTGTATTAGTTATGATATGCTGGTTATCTATACTTATTAATGGTTTAAAGAAAAGATGTGAATAGTATGCTACAAAAGGTTCAAAATCTGTAATAACAATGTCAGGGTTAAAGATAATAAAATCAAAAATATATCTTAAATTAAATAAAAACATAATTGGAAATTTGAATGTATTAACCAAAGCAGTCAAAACACTACTTGTAGTATTATCAATATAATAAATATGAAAACCCAAAATCCTTTTAACATCAAAAAAATCATTAAGAAATTTGTAACCTTTTCCATGAGAAAAAACTCTAACATCATGACCTTGAGATCTAAGATAGCTAATACTTGTCTTTGATCTTACAGCATGACCATTTCCTTCTCCTGCTACTGAATAAATTATCCTTACCATATCTTTTCCCTCAATAAAACATACAAAGGAAGTAATATTGGCTAATATAAAAACCCTACTAAAAAACTACCGATATATTTAAAAACAACAACAAATAGGTATAAAAAATAGAGGGAAATCATATGAAATATGAAGTAAAAAGTATAATAGTTGGAAGGAAAAAAAGACCAAATAAAGATGATGCAAATTATCCTTGTTTTGTTGCTTTGTTTAAAATAAACCAACCACATAGAAGTGGAGATGCTCCAGAGAAGATATTAGACTTTGAAAATATTAGAAAAGTATCAATTAATTCTGCTGATGGTGTTAATTATATGCCTGCAGGAAATGATATTGTAGTCGAGAATCTTAATGGTGTAGAAGTTAAACAAGAAAACGAAGTAATTGTTATCAACTGTGAATAAAATAGAATTATCTTCTTTATTATTAATTAGTAATATTTATAAATAGCTCTAGTTTCTTTATGAATAATAACAGCGGAGTAGGGCAGTCAGGAGTGCCCATTGGGCTCATAACGCATTTATTGCGGAGGAAACCCAAAGGTCAGTGGTTCAAATCCACTCTCCGCTATCCTTAATTATATCAAAGATTAATAACAACAAATGTTAAGTTTATTCTTTCTCTATTTCTTCCTTAAGAACATTAAAATAATTATTTTTATATTTCCCTATCTTTTTTTTAAATATAGACATAAATGAATACAATAAAATTTTTAATTTTTCAAGATCATTATCTAATCTTAAAAAATCCTTACTAGATAAATAATTTAAATCTTTACACAACATAAGAATGACACTTAATTCTTTTGCTGACATATAAGATCTTTCAAGATACCTAAAAAACACCCTGTCTGAAGAAGAACCGCATCCTTCACATATATTAAGTACAACAGATGTTGAAGCTCGACGTAATTGATCACCAAGATTCATTGTTTCATAATTTGGTAAAGTTCCAGCTATCCTATATACTTCTAAAACAAAAGAATAAGATATTTTGAATACTGCTAGTTTTTTATAATCTCGTGGCATAGATAAATCTAACTAAATCATTTATTATAAAACATTCTATGAAAAATCCGGAAAGATTTTTACAAATCCGGGTGTATTATCAAAAACAATAGAAATAATTCTAGAATAAATATAAATGATACTAAAAGTTCTTGGAAATTACAAAATATTTCCGAGAAAAAAAAGTATAAAACCATGCATAATGGAGAAAAGGAACGAACTATTGGGATACGCGTGCTAAATATCTCGCAAAAGCTTGATACGTACACACCGCATCCATTAAACCTATGTTTTATAGGTGTCCTATGTTGTCTCTTTTCAAGGCGAGCTTCGTGCTTAGATGCTTTCAGCACTTATCGCTTAAGGCGTAGCTGCCCGGCATACCTTATCAGATAACCGGTAGACCAGAGGCCTCGAACCTTCGTTCCTCTCGTACTAGAAGATCCTTCCTTTCAGACAACCAACATCTCCAGTAGATATTAAACAAACTGTCTCACAACGTTCTGAACCCAGCTCACGATCC
>CAYVNN010000002.1:240465-405185 GCA_964453185.1 uncultured Methanosarcinales archaeon | reverse complement strand
AGTGTTGTTCAATACACAGGAGAGAAAGGATTAGGTGCTTTAATTAGTACAATAACACCAGCATTAAGTTCAACAGGAAGATTACATAGAAGATCTGAATGTGGAAAAAGAACTGCTGCATTATATGGTAATCAAGCATTACCAGCATTTGTTAATTATGCACCAGCAAAGTAAAGGTATAATTGTTACTAAATAGTTGTAACAAAACCGAAACATTTAAATATAATATTTCACACAACAGTAATAACGAAAAACCAAGTAAATAAGGTTATTTGTGTAAAACAAGGCCAAATTGTGTTTATTATGGCCAATTAGAAATAAAAAAAGCTTAAAAGAGAAAAACAAAATGACATATGCACCCATTTTAGAATCAATGAATCAAGAGGCTTTATTGCCTAATACTAATTATAGTAGTCTTGAAGACGCAATTTTAAGAAAAGATAATCCAACAAGAGCAGATAGAACTGGATTTTTCTATAATAATGGAGTATTTGGAAAAAGAGATACTGATACATTTATCCAAAGATATGAATTAGATGCTACACATAGTGAAGCAAATGAAGGACTTGTTGGAACATTAAAAAGACTAGTTTCTAATGATTTTAGTACAAAATTAAGACCAGAAGCTAGAGCTGACACTGTAAAAGGATTAGCAGAAGTTACAACATTAATGGAACAAAAGTATGAAAATTTTATAAATGCAGGAGGAGCACTTGCTGGTGCAGGTGTTCTAGATGAATTAAGATATAATTTAGCTGCAGATTGTAATGCAGTTTATGGTTGTGAAGTCGAAGAATTAACATTTGAAACAGTTTATGAAACTGCAATGGGCAGAAGAGGAGACGCATTATCTCAAAGAAAAGCAAAAGCAACAATTGGTTTAACTACACAAGAAACTGCAAGAATTGTTGACGACATGGAATATAAAGTAGCAAAAGGAGCAGTTACAAAAATTGTTGCTGAAAATTATTCTACATTAGAAGATACAGTTGAAAACGTTGAAACACAAATTATAGGAGAAAGAAAAACACTTAACAAACTTGTTGATTTAACAGAATATGTTAGAGGAACAAATAGTGCACTATTTGGAAGAACAATCAAAAATGTATTAATCTATGGTGGAGCTGCAGGTAAAGCATTATCTGGTGTAGGAATATTAGGTAAAGCAGCGGTTGCAGTAGGTTCAACAATTGGAGCAGGAGTTGGAGCAGCACCAGTATTTACAGTATTAGCAGGAGTTGGTATGACTTATGTTACATATAAAGCAGCAGGTACAGTTGGTTCTTATATTGGTTCAAAAATAGGTGGAGAATTTTCTAAGAGAGGAAATAGAAGAGCTGCTAAACTTGGAGCAAGATTAGGTGGATTAGCACCATTAACAGCAATCTTTGGACCAGGATTAATTACAGGAGCATTGTTAGCTGAAGGATTATTAGATTATACAAAAGAATTAGCTTCTGATAAAGTTATTGAACATAAACATAAGAAAGAAGTCTCAGGAGAACACGACGGAGTAAGTCACAATAGAAATTTAAGAGAAAGTTCATGGTATATCACAAAAGAAATTTCAAAATTATTTGGTAATGTAGTTGTAGCTGGTGCGACAGGTTATGCAACAGGAGCATGGGCTGCAAATGGATTTAAAATTGAACAAGATCCAAAGATCAAAGGAAAATGGTTACCTTCATGGATAGGTGATGATGACAGTAGACCAGGACCATTTACACCTTCACCTTGTGATAGTGGACAATGTATTGATGATTCTGGAAGTGATCCAAGACCAACTAGTCCAGGAGGAATTGGAGATATTGATGATATTATAAAAACACATAGCATTAAAGATGCAAATATTGATGAGGTATTTTATCATCACTGCACATTAAATTTTGCAGAACCAGGTCATGAAAGAGCATTAGCTTTAGATTCTGACTTTAGTGGCGGACATATTAATTCATTTACTGATGACCATGGACATGCATGTCCAGAAGGAGGTCCTAATTATACAGCAGGAACAGATGCATTAGATAATAATACATTAATTAGAGTAGAGTACTATGAAAATGGCAGAGGACAAAACTTTAATGATCCAACATTAGACTTAGCATTTGAAATAAATGATGGTAAGTTTGACTTTGGAGACAGTGCTGATTTTATTAAAAATAATCATGATAATATCCAAATTACATGGGAAAAAGTTATTTGTGAAGGTGGAGATGGCGATGGATACATTGAAGCTGGAGAAAACTGGAAACTAGGTGCATTAGCTTCTATTACAGGAGACAATGTTCCAAGAATGAGTGCACAATATGCATTAGATCATAGTGCAACAGATTGTGGTGGAAGTAGTGGATATGTTCCTCCAAGTCACGGACATGGACCAAGTACAGGAGTACCTACAACACCACCATGTGCAAGTCTAGTTGGATATTCACCTGATGGACATATTTCATTTGATACTAACGAATTTTCAGCAGGAGATATGATTAATCTTAATTATAGAGTTGCTGATACTGACGGAGATATGTTAAGAGGAATTCTTGACTTTAATAATAATGGTCTAGAAGACACAGGTGAAAGAGTATTTAATTTAACCACACCTAGTGGACTTGAACAAAGTAGCAGAGCAATTGATACAAGTTATTTTACACCAGGAGAACATTCTGTACAAATGTTAATCTATGATGCTAAAGGAAACATAGGACAATCAAATACAATTAATTATACTGTTTTAGGTGGAGCCGCAGATCCGGGACCAATTACACCTCCTGGATCAGGACCAAGTATACCTATTGATCCTGTTCAACCATTACCAATAGAAGGTGCTGTTGTATTAGGTGCTGATGATTTACACTTTATTAGTCAAAGAGCTTGTGTTCCATTTATACATAGTGATACAACAATTACAGAGGCTGCTCAAGATTTAGGAACAGAACCTTATAATGTTGACTTAAGTCACATAAGACATAGAGATGATTTAAGAGTTGAATTTGATCAAGATTTTATTACAGACAATAATGTAATTGGAGTAGTTGATTTATACCACGGAAGTAGAGATAGTTATGCTACAGGAGATCATTATGAATATAATCTAACAAAACCAGCTTTCCTAAATGATGGAAAGATTGGATCAAACCAATATTTCCTTGACAATGACCAAATTGGTGATTGGGAAGGAGATCATATCTTTAATGGTAGAGATGTTGGAACAAGAGATAGTAATTTAATGACAATGTACATGCCTGATTCAGAAGGAGATGGTGATGATCAAAATGTTGCAAGAGAAGTTGAGTTCAGAAGAAATAATGAACATTCAGGACCATTCCAACAAGCAGAAGCAAATGAACTTGCTGCAAGAGTCAGATTATTTAATGAAGGAACATGTGTCGACGGAAATCCAGAATCACAAAGTAGTTTCTTTGTTGATTTAGACGGAGTTGCAGGACCTGATGACTTAAATAGAGATGGACGAATTACAGAAGCAGATACACTTGATAGTTTATTAGTTCCTATTAGAACAAGTCAAAATGCAGGAAGAGCAGGATTGATTGGATTTGGAGCAGGACTTGCAGTTGGACTCCCATTAGGTACTTTAGTTGGTGGTGGAGACAGCGGTAGTGTACCATTCCCAGTATTACCTGATCCAAGTACAGGAGGACCAGTTCCAGGAACAAGTGGACCAGGAGCAGGAACACCTTAATTTTTTCTTAATTAATTATAATTTTAAATAAAGAAAAATAGTAATATTTATATATCAGTTGTAATAATATTATTACATATGTTAAAAAAAGATAACAGAACCAAATTACTAGAAGTATTCTTTGATAATCCAATACCTGAAGGAATAGGATTTCAACTTAGAGAATTAAGTAGAACAATTGAACTTGCTCCAAAATCAGTCAAAATATATTTAGAAGAACTTGAGAATGAGAATTTAATACTAAAAAAAGAACATAGAATACATAAATACCCCATCTATTATGCAAATAGAGATAATGAATATTTTAGATTTCTTAAAAAGTTAAATCTTATTAAAAGAATTAAAGAAATAGGTCTTTTGGATTTTCTTTATAATAAATGTATGCCAGATACAATTATATTATTTGGTTCTGCTTCAAAAGGAGAAGACATTAAAACAAGTGATATTGACATATATATGCAAAGCAAAGAAAAAGAATTAAATTTAAAAAAATATGAAAAAGAATTAAAAAGAAAAATTAATTTATTTTTTGAAACAAATTTTAACAAATTAAGTAAAGAATTAAAAAACAATATAATAAATGGAGATAAATTAAGAGGATATCTGAGGACAAAATAATGGAAGGAAACTTAATTAAGATAACACCAAATAAAGAAAAAGCAAACTCTATCTTAAAGATGGCAGAGACAACAATAGAGATGATAAAAGACATTGATATCAATAAGTTTAGTTTCTAATATTACAAAAGAATATTATGATTTAATTAGAGAATTAATTAGTGTTGTTCTTTTACTTGATGGTTACAAAACATATGGAGAAGGAGCACATAAAAAATTAATAGAATATTTGAACCAATTATAAGGAATTTACTGATTATGAAATTACATTAATTGATGACCTAAGAATAACAAGAAATAAAATTGCATATGACGGATTTTTTGTTGAAGCAGATTTCATTAAAAGAAAAGTAGATCCTATTAAAGAAACTATTTTAAAATTAAGAAAAATTATTAAAAATAAACTATAAGCATTTTCATCTTATTCTCGTGACGAAAACTTACTAATTTTTATGATTTAGTAGCAAAACTACAAAAACTATTTATACTAGGAGTATTTTCAAGTAACAACAGAATCAAGATTATTAAACAAATTTGGGGGATGTGATATATAATGAGAAGAAAAAAAAATTCTAGTTTAATTAACATAGTAGGTGGATTATTATTAGCAGGTAATGCTTATGCTGCACAACCAGAGTTAGAAGTTGTTGCAGGAATACCTACTGACGACGGTACAACACCAATTACAGTTCAAGTTAAAGCAGATCCAGGAGAAGGAATTGAACAATTAACAGTTACTGCAACAGATACATCAGGTGCAGAACATGTAATTTATGATAATCCATTAGGTGGATTGGCTGCACCAGCAGGAATTCCAATTTCAGTTGGAAATATTCAAGGAACACTTAGACAAGCAGATAATTTAAATGTTCAAGCTTGTGCTACATATGAAACAGGAACAGCTCCTGTTTGCAGTAGTGAGTTAGGATTAGTACAATACACACCAGCTTCAGCTGCTGCACCAGACCCAACACCAGGTGCAAGAAGATTAGCATTTAGTTTTGCAGATTTCACAGCAGACATGGATCCTGAACAAGGAAAATTAGTTGGTGGTTTTGAAGCAAGATTAAGAACAAATACAGCAATCACAGGATATAGTTTAGTTGCACAAAGAGATGCAAGTGATGGTTGTGGTGCAATGACCACAACATTATATTCAAGTGATGTAAGACAAGAACCAGATACAAGAAATAGAATTAGAATTGGTACTAGTGATGATCTAGTCTTACCATTTGGAGAAGGAACATATTCATTAATTGTAGATATTGAAGATGATGGTCAACAAATTAATAGTCAAGATTATGTTGCGCCATTAACAGATGAAACAGCATTAGCATATTTCCAAGGAAGAATGGGAGAACAACCTTTTAGTTGGGGTAGATGGAATACACCAAAAGACATTATATTAGCTGAAGAAGATCAACCAAATATGTTAATTGCAGGAAATAATTACACAGGATTATTTACTCCAGCACTAGAACAATGTATTGTCGACGAGAGTTATGGTGAAACATTAACTGTTCGAGGAGTACATGCAGAAGTTGATTTGGATGGAAGCTTAGTTGAAAGAATGGGCGGAGATTCAATAAGAACAGACATTGTATTGAGTTCAGGTACAGGATTAGAATTAGATAAAGATAGAAAAGAAGGAAAACCAGATAGATACACATTAACAGTAATAGTTGGTGGAAGTGATCCAACTGATGCTGAAGATAATCAATTAACAACAGAACAAATTGGAACAGGGGTTGAATTAAGATTAAATTATGTTGGACAAGAACAACTTGCAAGAGGATTATTTAGAGGATCTGAAGTTAATGAATTAGAAGTTAGTGGAGATGGTCCTAAGGATACATATGTAACATTACAAGAATCAAGAGTTGCTTCTGGCGCAGATGTCCAGGTAAATTATGGAGCAACAGACAGACAAGGTTTAGAAAAAGTTACAGCAACATTATATAATCCAGCAGGAGAAAGAATTGGAACAGATGATTATACATTATGGGAAAAATCAGGATCTGATCCAATCACATCAATACAAGAAACAGGAACAATGACTTTTGATGGTAATGATGTAGGAAATTATAGATTAGCTGTGACATTCTATGATAATGAAGGAAATACAACAACACAATCTGTTGATTTAAATGGACAGTATGCACATGAAATTGTTAATATTGGAATTCCAGCATTTGAATTAGAGAGAGGATTAGTTAATCCTGATGGTGATTTGGTTGGAGTACAAAGCACATTATTCACAGGCGCACCAAATAATGGAAAAGAAGGAGCATATTATGGTGGTGTTGCAACAGGAGCAATGATCCCAATAGGAGTGGGTGCATGGATGCTTGGAAGTTATGTTAAAGACGGCAATGGTGGAGGACCAGTTACACCACCAGACACACCTGAAGAAGGTGGACCAATTCCAGGAACAAGTGGACCAGGTGTTGGAACAAGATAAAAATTATAAATATTTTTTATTTTCCTATTTAACAGTAGTAACAAAGCGAAAGATTTATAAATGACATAGAGTTCGTAAGTAATAGGAGCTTGTATATTAAAAAAAAGGTGTTGGGGGCTAGAATACATATAATATAGCCACAGGCAGCTAATTTAGCTAAAATAGAGAAGATAACACTTATAATAGCATAATAATGCAATAAAATCGATTAAAAATTAGAATAAAGGTGGAAAAATGATGATAAAGAATATTTTAACCATGATTTTCGTGCTGATTGCGATATTTACAACAATATCATTTGCAGCAGCAGATAATTTAATGACTGTTCAACTATTAGAGCTTGAAGATTATAATGAAGATGGAGATACAAGCCTAAATAATGTAGAAGGACTTGTTTTTGAATGTGTTGATACTGAGTGTACAGAATTAGTTGACACAAATACAATTATAGATGAACAATTATCAAATCCTGACGGAGAAATGACATTAACATTCCCAGCAGGAGCTGAAACAGAAGAAGGAACACCTTATATTTCATATTATTTTGCAGAAGGATATCTTCCACACATTGTTACATATGGAATTCCAGGAGATGGATGGGAAAGAAATTATGAAGATGAAGGATATGAATGGTTAGTGGTTGATGAAATACAAAAAGCTGATGTATGTAGAGCAACAATTGATACATTCAGTGTAACAAATAGTGTAGAACCATACATGCCAATTGAAGTAGATGTTATTGCTAATTTAGATGCAAGTGTTTATAGTGCATTTACAGAAGAATTAGATGAAGTATATAAATTAGGTTTTGATTTTGATTTAAGTGAACAATATGTAGAATATTATTCAACTGAAATCAGAGTTTCATTAACAATTGTTGATGGAGATGGAACAACAGTTCATACAGATAATGAAACATTAAATATTTTAGCAGATGGAAGTGAAAGTGTACATTTTGAGTGGACACCAGACACAGAAGGAAATTATACTGCAGAAGTTCAAACATATGTAACAGATCTTCAGTGTGAAACGAGTGATCCACAATATGCATCGCAATCATTTAGTGTAATTCCTGCAAACTTAACAGAATATTGTTATACATTAATGGACAATTTAACATTAAACGATGAAACAGGACATTATTATGTTGACACAGAATACACATTAAGTTTTGAAAAGATTTCAAACAGTGTAGATATTGATGAAAATCTTGCAGCATTACCAACAGATATCACATTAGAAGTTTACAGAGTTTTAGATAGTGGAGAATATTATTTAGTTCAAGATGAAATTGAAACTGTTGGTGCAAACCCAACAACAACTGATTATCAAACAATTAGTTATCCATGGACACCTAATAGCGGTGGAACACATTATATTTATGTGAATGGAATTGCAAACAGTTGTGAATATGATATTAATCTTGATGAAACACAAGAATTATTGTTCTATGTTTATGGAGAAGAAACAGATATTAGTGAAGCTCCAGAAGTTTTTACAAATGGACCATACACAGGATGCTTTAATGATGTAATTGAATTTACAGCTGAAGGAAGTAATGATCCTGATGGTGGAAGTATTACATTTGCGTGGGACTTAGGAGATGAAACAACATCAACAGATTCAGCTTTTTCACATGTTTATACAGATGATGAAGGAGATGGATATCAGGAATATCTAGTTACATTAACAGTAACAGATGATGAAGGAGACAGTACCACAGAGTATACTTATGCATATATTTCAGACTGTCTAGGAGAAAGTCCAGTTGCTAATGCAAGTGGACCATATGAAGGAGAAATTGATGTTGAAGTTCAATTTGATGGATCAGAAAGTTATGATCCTGACGGAACAATTGAAACATATGTTTGGGACTTTGGTGATGGATTAGGATCTTCAGAAGAAGAAAATCCAGTATATACTTATACAGCTGAAGGAAATTATACAGTTACATTAACTGTAATGGATAATGATGGAAACACAGACACAGATTCAACCTATGCTGATATCACAGAACCGGCAAACAATGATCCTGTTGCAGATCCAAATGGACCATATGAAGGAGAAGTTGATGAAGAAATCACATTTGATGGAACAGGAAGTTATGATCCAGATGGAGATAACTTAGTTTGGTATATTTGGGACTTTGGTGATGGTAGCAATGTTGAAGCAGGTGAAACTGAAGCTAATCCTACACATAGTTATAATGCTGAAGGAAACTACACAGTTAGTTTAACAGTTTATGACGAAAAATTAGCAACAAATACAGCATATACTTATGCAGTAATTGTTGAAGGTGAAGACCCAATTGAAAATAATGCACCAGTTGCAGAAGCAAATGGTAATTATAGTGGAACTGTTGGAGAAGAAATTCAATTAAGTAGTGATGGAAGTTATGATCCAGATGGAGATGACTTAACATATTTATGGGATTTTGGTGATGGTGAAACATCAGAAGAAGAAAACCCAACACATACTTATGATGAGGTTAAACAATATTTAGTTACATTAACTGTAACAGATCCTTATGGAGAAGAAGATTCAGATTATGCTTATGTAGATATTGAATCAGCTGATTCATTAAATGTTGAAATAAGTGCAGATCCTATTAATGGAGTTGCACCTCTTGAAGTTGAACTTTGTAGTGAAGTTACAGGAGGAGCAGAACCATATAATTATGAATGGGATTTAGGGAATGGAGAAACAAGTTCAGAAGAAGATTGTTTCACATACACATTTGAAAACATTGGTGTTTATCCAGTTGAATTAACAGTAACAGATGATCAAGGAAATGAAGCATCTGATAGTGTTGATATTAATGTTCAAGAAGATATTGGCGTAACAGCTGTTTTAACAGCAACACCATCAAGAGGAGAACCTGCTTTATGGGTAAGATTGGATGCTAGTGAAAGTACTGGTAATGATCCATTATTTTTTAAGTGGGACTTTGATTGTAATGGTGTAATTGAAGAAGAAAGTTATGAATCAAATCCTCTTCAAGTATACAAAGAAGAAGGAACATACACAGCTTGTGTTACTGTAGTAGATATTAATGGTGATGAAGATACAGCATCTGTCACAATCACAGTAGAAGAAGAAATTGAAAACAATGGAAGAGATCAATTGTTTGTTGATACAATCTCATTTAGAGGAGACTCAGATTACATTGATGCAGGGGAAACATTAGAAATTTATGTGAGTGCAACAAACATTGGCTTAGACGATCATGACGGAGTACAGGTTTCAGCAACAATCCAAGAATTAGGGATATATGGTGTATCTGGACAATATGACATGGATAACGGAGAAGAGGTTCCAGTTATTGTGGAATTAGACATTCCAGAATGGGCAGAAGCAGGAATTTACAGTGTTAGAATAGTAATCAGTGATGACACAACAAAGAGAATCAAACACAGAGAAGTGATAGTACAGTAGATTTAGTGGCAGAGTTAATTTGACTGAATTCATCAGTTAACTTAACTCGACAATAGTTACCATTAGTAACCACTGAAGTATACTAAAAAAAGCGAAACATTTAAATACCACCGAGCGTTACAGAGGTGGTATTAGAGTTATTATACTCAAAATAAAACAATAAAAATTTCCGACATATATGGGGGTAAATAAAATGAACATGAAATGGACTAGTCTGTTTATTGTGTTGCTAGTAGCAGTATTGGCAATGAGCACAGTAAGCGCTCAAATCGTTGAGATCACAGAAGTTGAGCTAGACGATGATGAGTTAAGTACATCTGACAGTACAACTGTTAGACAAATTGAAAGAAATGATGAATGGGAAGTTAAGGTACACTTCACAGCACTTGAGGACCTTGAAGAAGTTGAGGTTGAAGTTAGAATTACAGGTGTTGGAGATGATGATCTTGATGTAAGAGACACAGAGTATGTTGATGAAGTTTATGCTAACACAACATATGTTGAAAAGTTAACACTTGATATGCCTTACAAGGTAGACCAAGGAGAATACTTATTAAAGATTAGAGTCGATGGCGCTAATAGTGAAACAGTCTCTGAATATTACAGCATTTTAGTTGAAGCAGAAGAAAATGGCTTTGTTATCAAAGACGTTACATTCTCACCAGGCCAAGAAATTGAAGCTGGTAGAGCTTTACTAACAACTGTAAGAATAGAAAACATTGGAGACGAAGATGATGATGAAGGTGTAAAGGTTGAAGTAGAAATTCCTGAATTAGGATTAAGCGCTTCAGATTACCTTGATGAAGTTGATGAAGATGATTCAATTTCAAGCGAAGAACTTTACATGAGAATCCCATCAACCACTGAAGCTGGTGACTATGATTTAACAGTTACTGTTACATTTGATGATGGTGACGAAACAGTTAGTGAAGATTACACAGTTACAGTTACAGCTGATGAAACAACAACCACAACAGATGATGAAGATGTATCTTCAAAAACAATCATCACAGTTGGTCCTGAAGAACAAGATGTTACAGCAGGTCAAGGTGGAGTTGTTTATCCAATTACATTAACAAACGCAGAAGGAGATGCTAAAACATATGTACTTGATGTCGAAGGTTGTGACACATGGGGTACAGTTAGACTTGATCCTTCAAACGTAGTTGTATTGGGTGCTGGTGAAACTGAAGCAGTTTACTTATTCGTTTCAGCAAACGAAGGTGTAAGCGGTTTACAAAGCATGGTTGTTTCAGTTAGTTCAGATAGCGAAACATTAAAAGAATTCGTTTTAAGAGCTAATGTTGTTGCAGGTGAAAGCACAGGCGACGAAGAATCAGCAACTGGCTGGGAATCAGTTAAAACTGGATTAGAAATCGGATTAATTGTATTAGTTGTATTGTTAATCATTTTAGGATTAATTATTGCTGTTAACAAGTTAAGAGGCAATGATGAAGACGAAGATGATCTAAATGATCAAACCTATTACTAATTAACCAATTTTTTATTTTTTTATTAATATTTTTATATAGTTACATTCTCTAAAGATCTTACAAAATAGTAAAATCAGAGAGAACAATTGGGGAGAGGAGATAAGTGAAAAAACTAAACCTAACATTCATATTCATTATTTTATCAATATTAATAATTACATTTTCTCAGGTTTCATTAGCAGAAGAAATAGTTTATTCTAATACATATGATGATAGCTTAGAGTATCAAACCATTTATTATGAACATAGTTCATCAAGTACAACAGAGTATGTTGTTGAACAAACAGAAGAAATTATTATTGAATCATCTGATTCAGAATCTACAGATGAAGATGACCATGAAGTTGTTCTAAATACTATAAACACATACAGTGCAAATGATTTCTCTGGTGGAAGTTATTATGAAGATATTAGCATTTGTGTTGGTTCAACCTTTAAAGACACAATAATTATAACAAACACAGGAAGTGTTCCAAATACATATTATATTCAAACAAATGAAGAAGTTAATCAATGGGTTACATTACTACCTGCAAGCTTTGCATTACAACCAGGAGAATCCAAAGAAGTTTCTGCTTATATTAAAGCACCATCAGATGCTGAAGGAAAATATGACCTTATATCCTACATAACTGATGGAAGTGGTGTAAAGAAACAAATAACTCAAGATCTAGTAATTGGAAGATGCAATAACATAGAACTAATTACAGAATATAATCAAATAAGTAATTGTCCTTGCACTGCTAATTCATTCAATTTTACATTAAGTAATACAGGAGATTATACAGAAACATACATGCTATATTTTGATGATCTTGATCCAGAATCATATGTATTATCAGAAAATCCAGTTATATTAGCTGCTGGACAAAGTAAGGAAATTTATGCATATATGAAAGAACCATGTCACATTTATGGAAATCTAGACAAAACCTTTGTTGCATATGCACAAACAAGCAAGTATGCTGCAAAATTACCAATTTATCTAAACATTGAACAAGCTTGTTATGTATATGGTACCTCATTAAGTGAATTATTAGAATTTACAAATGAAACAAATACAACTATTGCTTTTATTGAAGCAGTAGATACTGAATATGAAATGTGTGATTCAAGCACAGGATTATTATTAGCAAATTTACAAAACAATGGAAACACAATTAACACATATAATTTATATGTAGAAGATGCATTTAATGCTATTACAATAAGTCAAGATAGTGTTACATTAAATCCTGAACAAGAAACAACAGTAAGTATGGTTGTTAATCCAACTAATGTTGGAAATTATAGCATGGCTTTCAAGGCTGAAAGTTCAAGAGGAGACTTATTAACAGTTGTACCATTCAGTATTAATGTTGTAGACTGTACAAGTTCTTCACTATTAATAGAAGGAGGAGAATGGTGGGTTAATTTATTATGGGCATTATTAATATTATTCTTAATCCTAATTTTGATCTTATTAATTACATTACTAGAAGCAAAGTTTGGAGAAGGAAGAATAATTGGAATGTTTAAGAAAGATAAAACTAATGGAAAAACAACAAGATCAAGTAAGGGAAAAGGTAAAAAATCACCATGGTTATGGATATTACCATTAATTATGTTGTTATTATTAATTGGAGCAGCAGTTGCTACTTACTATGTATTTAAAGACACCAGTGATGTAATCAGTGAATTAAATGAAACAAATATTTCAGAAGAAAGTAGTGATATTCTTGAAGAGATTGTTGATGAGAATACAGTAGAAGAAGGGCCTGTTGACCTATCTAATATTGAAGAAGAAAGTAGTTATTGTACTTTCTCTGAAGAATTATTAGATGCATATCAAGATCTTAACGAGTTAGAAGAACAAGTAGAAAATATAACAAACGACATTGTAGAAGTTGAAAGTAATTTAACATCTATTGAAGATGAAACAAGTATTGAAGATTTACAAACACAATTAGATTCATTAGAATTACAAAAAGATATTTTGGAATCAATGTTAGGAGAGAAACAATATAATCTAAATGAAATATTAGAAGAAAATAACTTAACAGAAGAAGAATTAGATCAATGTTATGAAGAAGAGGAAGAAAAAGACTGGAGTTATTTATGGGATTATGTTAAATGGGCATTAATTGGTTTAGTTTTATTAGCATTATTGATTGCATTGATTCCTATAATAATAAGTGCGATAAAGAATAGAAAGAAAGCAGTCCCTATTAAAAAGAAGGTTGTTAAGAAAACAAAAGCTGAAAAAAGAGCTGCAAAGAAAGAAAAAAAGAAAAGAACAAACATAGGTCAATGGTTATGGCCATTGTTATTTGCATTACTAATAATCGCAGCAATCATTGGAGCAATATATTTTGTTAAGAATTATCCTTTTTCAACAGATGATAATCAAACAAGAACAAATGAAACAGAGACCAATGTTTCAGACATAATCATTGATATTGAAGAGAATGTAACTACAACAGAAGATAATCTTACAGATGATGAGGAGATAGAAGAAGAGGAAGAGATTATTGAAGAAGAAGTAGAACAAGATGAAGAAACAGATGGAAATGAAACCGTAGATGATGTTGAAGAAATTACAGAAGAATTATATGTTAAAATTAGTGATCTTGAAAATATTAGTCAAGATGTTCAAGATATAATTAGTTCAATAGATGAATTAGGATCAGATGTTGATGATTTAGATGAAACAAGCAGTGAAGAATTAGATGCATTAAAAGCTTCACTAGAAGAAATTAATTCAAATATTGAAGAAAAAGAAGATGAAATTAATAAATTAGAAGATCAATTATTAATGGCTGTTGAAATTGTTGTTAAAGCTGACGAAGAAAATGAAGATTACATTAGTGAACTTGAAGGATATATTAATGAATTAGAGAATACAATTAGTGCTCTTGAAGATGAATTATCATCATTAGAAGAACAAAGAAATGATCTTGAAGATAGAATTTCAAACTTAGAAGATAAAATAACTGGACTTGAAGAAGATATTGATGGACTAAGAGAAGAAATCAATAGATTAATTGAATTAATAATTAATATGGAAGATGATGATGAGGACACAGAAGATGTACCAGAAGAAACAACAGAAGAAGAAAGTGCTGAAGAAGATATCAGTAGTGAAGTAGAACAAGTTGAAGAAGATATTGAAGAAATCAAGGATGACATTGAACAAACAATAAGTGAAATTGTGGATGCAGAAATTGAAGAAGAAGGAGAAAGAACAGAAGGTGGAATTGAAAAACTAGAAGAACCTTATTTAACAATTCTTGTTGTTGATACAAGTGTTAGTTCATTAATTATTGAAAATGGAATATCAAGATTTGAAAGAGTTATTGAAAGTGCAGAAGATTATTTAATACAAGATGATAATAATGAATATACAATTATTGTTATTGGAAAGAATCCGGTAATTGTAAGAAGAGATACAGATGCATATTATGCAAAGAGAATTTTGAGCAGATTAAATCCATGGGAAACTGAATCAAGCATTGGTATGTCATTAAAGAAGGCAGAAGATGTCCTAGGAGAGAAAGAAGGAGAGATTGTTGTATTTAGTGATTTTATTAACACAGATGGATATAATGTTGAAGATTTATATGAAGATCTAATAGAAAAAGGAATCAAAATTACACTTATAGATGTTTCTCAAATTGTTGAAGAAATAGAAGTAGAGGAAACAGAAGAAGAAGTATGTGAAGAAGAACCAGTAGAAGATGAGACAACAACTGAAACAATAGAAGAAGTAGAGGAAACAGAAGAACCTGTTGATGAAGTAGTTGAAGAAACATCAGATGAAGCACAACTAGTAATTGATATGAATAAAAACACACCATATGAATTAGATTTAGCACAATATTTTGTTGATGAAGATAATGATGTATTAACCTTTACAAGTAGTGAGAATCCAGAGTTAGTTATTGAAATTGAAGAAAGCATTGCAACTATTACTCCAACAGAAGATTGGACAGGTAATGCAACAGTTGTATTTGTTGCAGATGATAATAAAGGTGGAGTAACAAGTAGCATAGTATTGTTTACAGTAAGTGAAGAAGAAGTCGTAGAAAAAGATAATAGTGTACTGTATAATAAAGTATTGCCATTAATTGGTATTATAATTATTTCTATAATTGGTTTAATTGTATTATTTGGCGGAAAAGATGATGATCTTGAAGAAGTGAAAAAGCCAAAGAAAAAAGTAAGTTCTAAGACAAATTCTAAAAAGAAAGGGAAGAAATAATAAAGGAAGATGGCAGATAGAGAATTAATTTCTTACCATATTAAACAATTAGGTAGAGAAGGAATATGCATTAGAAAATGGTGGAAATGATAATATAACTGCACTAGTAGTTAGAGTTGAAGAGATTAAGGAAGAAGAAGAGGAGTAAAAAAACAAAACTTTTAAAAGCTCATTCTTATACCAATACATAATCCAATGGGGATGTAGTATAACCTGGCTAGAATTGTTCGTAGCTTTATGGCTCAACACTACTTTAGTTGGCTCCAGACTAATGTGGAGCGAAGAGGCGAAAGCCAATGACTTACTTAGGGATATACCAACGGATCTGGGTTCGAATCCCAGCATCCCCATTGTTTCTTATTTTATTATATCGATCTACATGTTTTTGGTTCATTGGCCTAATTTCTTCAAAAAACCTATCAATTTCTCCTTGTCTTGATAGATATAATTTATATCCAAAAAAGTTTTTATGATTCAATTCCTTTTGAATCTTAGTAGGATTATAAAATAAATATAATAATGCACGTTTTATTGAATTAAGAATATAAGGAGAACCAAATTTAAATTGAATTTGTGCATAATGATCATATTTCCTGTAAATACAACCATCTGTATCAAATAATCCCCTAAGAACAGCAACCATAAATGAATGATTTGTAAATATCCATTCTGGTATTTTAACCTTATTTTTTATTTTGTTTCCTGACATTAATCCAATTGATTTCATATACATACCTATTTCTTTTGATCCTTTAACTAATAGAAATTCATCTTTTTGTTCATTTATATTAAATATATAAGGATAAAAATATGTTTCAAATAGATTCTTAACATGATTTAGATACAAAGTTTCTTTTTTATTAAAAGCAACGCAAATCTGATATGTTCCTTTCTTTGTTTTATGTAAACAACCATCCCCTAACATTATACCAATTATTTCTGCTAATTCTACTGTAGGATCATTAGGGATTTTAATCTTCTTCCTCACATCTCTTTTAATTTTCTTGACATCTGATAAATCAATCATTTTCAACCACCTCAAAACATTTTACTTTTCTTTAAGTTTTGAGTTTAAAAGAAAAGGACATTTAGTATATGTTCATAATTTATTTTTGTTTGGAAAACAAAAAGAATTATTTAGAACATTTGCGTGTCTTTTTTATTTAGAAATAATTAATCCTTTATATATCTCACACCACAATGTCTAGTGAAAATGTGGGTGCTTTAGAACACGTGTATTAGCAATATTTTACGTTTTCAGACCACTAGACAATAAGTGTCTTGTGAGAACGTCCGGATGTTTAGGACAATCAAACTAAAAAGTAGGACTGTCAATAACTTCTCCCACTCATTTTCTTCCATAACTTAAAGAGTTTAAGACAGTCTTCTTTCATATATCCCTTTACAATTTTAACCTTAGAATTAGTTAGTTTCTTTAGCATAGTATTAGAAATCTTCATCTCATTAAAACCATATTGTTTAGCATCTTTGATACTTGCTCCATAGATTATTGTTGGTATTCTTGCCCAGTGCATAGCCGAGTAACACATTGGACATGGTTCGACAGTAGAATAGAGTTCACAACCAGTTAAATGTATTTGTTTTAGTTTTTTACAAGCCTTTCTGATTGCAACAATCTCTGCATGTGCAGTTATGTCTGTATGTTTCCATACTTCATTATGTCCTGTTGCAATGACTTTATTATCTTTAACAATAACACAACCAAAAGGTGTTTGTCCTCTTTTAACACCTTTCTTTGCTATCTCAATAGCCAATTTCATATGCTTTTTCAATGGCATATTAAGATTATGAAAGAAGTAGTTTAAATAGTTTATTTATCATATAGAAATAAGAACAAGACCTGCTAAAACTACAGCAATGCCTATATATTGTTTTTTTAATATATTTTCTTTTAATAATAAAACCCCAAGCAAGACACCTAAGGCAGGTGTTGCAGAACAAATAGGAGCAACAATAGACACTGGAGCATAATTAACTGCATAATTAAAAGCTAAGAAACCAAAGGCATCCAAAAAGCCAACTAACATAATAAATAACATAATTTTATGTTTTGTTTCAAAAAGATTAATCTTTTTCTTCAATAGAATTGGTATAGATGAGAATGAAGTAAATAATTTAATTGAAGCAGTTACAATAATTGCACCAAAAATAAGATTTGGTATTTTTAAAAGAAAGTAAAAAACACCCCATATTATCATTGAAGCAATTGCAAAGAAAAATGTCTTGTCAAAAAAAATATGTTTACTACCTTTATTTGTAACCAAAAAAATCCCTAAAATAATTAATAAAATAGATAATGCTTGAAGAAAAGTGAGTGATTCATTATAAAATATGACTCCAAGAATTACTGCAAGAAATGCCCAAGAATATATGATAGGGGTTGTTAATGCCACGCCTTTCTTTTTCATAGCTTTGTAAAAAGTATACATCCCGAATAAATTTAAGACACCGAGGAATATTAAATAATATATTCCAAGAGATAATAACTTACTAATCTCTCCTAATAATAAAGCAAGAATTAAGATTATAACCCCGCCAAATAATTGACTTATAAACAATACCTTCCATTTTGAAGTATGATCTAATGAAATCTTTGTGATTACATCAGAAACAGCCCATGTTATTAGAGATGCAAAAGCAAGTATTATTCCAAATAAGTATTCCATAGAATAAAGTTAGAGTAGTGATTATAAAAAAGTTATTATTTTAACTTACTCTTAATTTCATTAACCATTTCTTTATCTCTTGTGATTAATATTTTAATCTCATAGTCTGAGAAAGTCATATCTGTTAATTCTTCTATAACATTAAAATTAAGATTCTTAAAAGAGTATAGTTTATCCATTCTTTTTCTAAGTTCTTTTGGTATGTAGATCTTTGCAATACAATCTCCTTGAATAACAAAATCAAAGAAATCATCAAAATTAGTATTAAGAAAAACTTTACCATATTTTTTATAGAAAACTGCAAGTATTTTATCAAAAAAATAAGCTTTACCGACGTAGATATTATTATTGTTTTTTGAGAAGAAGTCTCTCAATAAGTCTCTCTTCTTTTTGTTTAGAAATGGAAACCATAAATGATGAACAAACATATATAGATCATTTTCATTGTTCATGTCAAAGAAATGTTCTCTAAAACTATGGAGAATAAAATGACCTAAATCATATAATGAGTCAAGTTTAATTTCTTTAGTATTTTTGTCAATAATATTAATTTCTTTGTTTTCAATATATTTTCTTTTTAATAAAGAAACATATGAATCCATAACCATAATCCAATCTTTGGATATACTATATTGTTTCTTATCTTTTACAAGAACACCATCTTCAACTAGTTCTAACAATGCTTGTCTTATTGTTTGATAACTTCTTGAAACATTGTATTGTTTTTTTAATTGATTAAAGATCTTTTGATTAGTCAAAGTAGGCTCTGCTGTTAAAAGCTTAAGAATACAATCTTTTGTAGATCCTTTCTTTAAATTTGGAAAGTAAATAGGTGTTTGCATACTATTGGAAAGCATAGGTTATTTTTAAGGTTTTTGCCTTAAAATAGTTGTAGAGAAGGTATATAATGAGTTTAGATAGGAGTAAATATATGATAGATAAACTTCCAGAGGGATTATATAAGGTATATGAGTTAGAGTATATAGAACCAGATATTCCTAAGTATCTAATCCCTCCTATGTTTATTGGATTAGGACTTGGAGCATTAGTCGGAATAGCAGCGAATTATGATATAGGTAGATTTGATCTTGGTGTAATAGTAAATTGTAGTTTTGCTGGAGAATTAATGGGAATAATCCCATTTATTCCACAAGTATTTATAGAAAGAAGGAAAAGATTAGATCAAAAGAAAAGATGGATTTCAGATCAAGCTAAAGAAGATAAAATAATTATTGCAGATTATCAAACTCACCTTGATACTCTTGTTGGGACTAGCGAGATTTCTGATGAACTTAGTGAAAGACAAAAAACTGCTTTAAGATTAGATGCAATCCCTCAACTTGTCCAGAGAAAGGATACTTCATCTTTAGAAAAAATATTAAGAGGATTATCTGCTGATCCAAATCTAAGAAAAGTAGATGATGATGATAGATATTTTTCTAGAGATGGGAAAACATATACTAGAGGAATATCACATAGAAAGATTGGATATAAACTAATTGCTGAACATTTAGATGTTTCTGAGTTAACACCCGAAGATATTGTTAGGTTACACCCACTTTTTGATCCAGATAATTTTGATCATCTAGCTGAATATGGAAGAAACAGAATCAGAGATAAATGCAGGAAAGAAGAAGCATATGACATATTAGAGTTGTTTACTAGAGTATGTCAACATATAAGACATAATCCATACAAAAAAATAGTTAAAATGACTGAAGAATATATTGTAGAGAATGAACAAGAAGTACAAAAAGTTGTATTAGAAGATGAACAAGGAGTTAGATATAACTTTTTAGATCAAGGGTTTGAAGTAGCATTCCGTGTTATTGATGAAGTTGAATTTGGAGAGAAAAAAATACCAAGAGCTGTTGAAATACTAATAGGATTAGATTCTGCTAAAGTATGTTCTGAAAGTGAAAGTGATTATGGCGAAGCTAAAGGATTTTTAGATTACTTAAGAGAAAGAGGACAGATTAGATATAGTTGTGCAGGAACAAAAGATAAGATGGCAGATTACATGGATAAAGATTTTGTTATAAGATTTGTATGAGAGAGAGAAAGCAAAATACAATTAACTAATATCACAAGCATGTTTTGATGCATAGATTGACCCACCCATGTCAGGAATATTATAAAATTCTATTCTTGGATAATCAAGTTTAAAGGTCATTATATCAAAATCTCCTAATCCACTTGTATAATACAACTCATTACCTCCATCACATTCTCCTGCACCAAAGTCATAAAGATAATCAACATAAGTATAGTTTATGTCATCAACATCTGATGCATTTATTAAACTTTCAATTCCGCAACAACTTGAAGATGAAGTACTTCCACTGAATCTTTGTAAAAAACTAGTTGCGTTTTCATTAAAGACAAAAGTTTTATCTTGGATATGTTGTAAAAAGGTTTCTTCTGTCCAGGTTGTAGTATTTGCTTTTTGTATTGTTCTTTCATCAATATCTTGAATTAATGTTGAAGGATTTGTTAAACCAATAATACTTGTTGATGATTCTAAATCCATACTAACATTATCAAACCATACTGTTCTTTTTCCTAGTGTTATTGAATAATTACAATTAGTTGTTACAGTCCATGGAGTTGTTTGAGTCATTGAAATATTTTGTAGTTCAATTGATAAATTAACACCAAGATTTGTTAAATAAATTCCACTTAATGAATTGACTGTATCATAAATTGAACTGGTTTCCATAATCTCTTGTCCAAGATAAAAATCAATAGGCCAAAGAATATCATCGCTTCCTGAACCAATAGTACTTGTTGCAAGAGTACAATCAAATAAATCACATTCATATGGTTCAGTCACACCACCAGATAAACCAGCATTAACTGAATAAGCATTTGAACTAGCATCAAAAGGTGCTGTTAAAAATAAATAATATTCTTTATCAGGATCAGGAACAACATAAGAATTTGTAAAATTAAAAGTATACCATCCATCCTCTGTAAATAATAATTTTGATTGGGCAATAGATTCATTGTCGTCGTAAATTAATAAAAACAAAGTTTCATTTATTGCACCATTGTTTTCTATATAAATTGAGACACTCCCCACTGGAACAGATGAATTAATATTAAATCCTTGGATAATTACTTTATCTGAACCAAAATCAAATTGAGTACTTGATAATTCTTCAGATACATCAATTATAACAGAAGAATTCTTTAATGTCATAAAAAATGCTAGATCTTGTGATTCTATTGATGGTGTATATAATCTGCTCATTGCACCCCTACTTACTAAATGATAAAAGAATGTATCAAAATCAGAGATAGTAGTACCTGTATCATTAACATAACTTAACGTTGCTCTTAGCGCAGTTGTTGTTGCTATTGAAGTTGCTCTAGACAAAATTGTTTCTTCGAGTCTTTCAAATAAAGCAATAACTACTTTTGATTCAATTTGTTCAGTTTCTTTTTTATCACCATAATATTTCATAATCGAAGCACTTCCAAGTACGCTTAGTAAAAATAAACCTAAGATTAAGATTGATAAACTCGTGAATACTTGTGATTTCTTTACCGCCATATTTTAATCTCACCTTGGTATGGTCCCCAGTAATCTTGATTATCCTGTAAACCAAAGACTACAAAATGTATTGGGATTAACAAATTAGCTTCAGATTGGTTTAAGAATACTGTTTGATTGTATAAAGTAGTGTTATCTATGTTTAATTCAAAACTGTATGAATCAATGCCTTTCATTGAAGCAAAGTCTAATACACACTCATATGCAAGATCTAGACAAAAACTACAGTTTTTTGTTTGATTTCTATAATAAAACTCTCCCATTTGTTCAATAAATGTATATTCAATATTTGTAATATTAGAATTATTAACAAGATCACCATCATAAGAACATAATCCTGAAGAGATTTCTGAAATTTGTGTGTCAAATAAGACTGCAACATCACTAGCTTCAAGATATTTTGTATTTAATTCAGGATATTTAGGGTCCTGGTAAACATAGAATAAGAATGTTAATGCTAAACCAAGTATAACTAAACCTACAAATGCCTCTAATATAAAGTATTGACCTCTTTTTTTCATTTAAATAGTTAAATAAATATATGTATATTTTAAGTTAACGGTTTTTATGAGAAGAATTAAATAATAGTAACCAATAATGAAAAATATGGCCAAAGAGTATGAAACAAAAGTATTAGAGATCAATATTGAAGAAATAAGACAAAAATTGTTAGAATTAGGAGCAAAAGAAAACAAAGAAATATTTCAAAGAAGATATGTTTATGATATTGATAGTGAAGATCATGACTGGATAAGATTACGAACAAATGGAAAAAAGACAACATTAACATATAAACATAAGAAAGGATCACAAATTGATGAAACAGAAGAAATTGAGGTTGAGGTTAATGATTTTAATGAAACATCTAAAATCTTCTTAAAATTAAATTTTAAAGAAATCATATATCAAGAAAGTAAAAGAATATTGTTTGAACTAGACGAAATAGAATTTACATTAGATACTTGGCCAAAAATACCAACATATCTTGAAATTGAATCATCAAGTAAAGAAAAGGTTTTAGAAGGACTTAGAAAACTAGGATTAGAAAATAAAGATTGTGGTAATTTAAGTGTTAAAGATGTTTATTCTAAATATGGAATTGATTTACACAAATATAAAGAGCTTAGATTCTAAAAAGATTTATATACTTATTAATCAATAAAACACATTATGTCTAAGAAAGCTCAGTCTTCACTAGAATATATGTTTATCATAGCTATGACCATGATAATAATAGCTGTTGCTTCTGCTGCTTTTATGTTAAAAAGTGGAGAAACAAACATACAGGCTGAGGAACAAATGATAGATGTTATTGCCAATGATATGCTGGATCAGATTGAAACTGTATATTATTCTGGACCAGGCACTACAATACAACTAAGATATGATTTACCAGATATGATTCAAAATATTAGTGTATTAGGTGATAATGAAATAGTTTTCTTAACATTAAAAGATGGAATATATAGTGAAAAGGTATTTTATAGTAGTATGCCTGTATTTGGAATATTTCCTTCATCATATGTAGAAACATCTCAGATTTCTAAAATAGTTGTAAGAAAAAATGAATCAGGAAATATTATTCTATGTACGCCTGAGTTTGGATGTAGTTAATGCAATAATAATACAATTGCATTTGTACTATGGCGGCTCTGAATAAAAATGCATTAAAACCAGGGCGAGTCTGGTGCTAGGTCAGATATGAATAACGTCTGCGACTTTTAGTGCGACATTATAAATTATTTGATGCCGACTCAAGGCGCTGGTTTTAATGACATACTAGAAATAAACTAAACCCTTCTAATCATAACAGTATCTCCATTCTCATTTAATGTAAACTCAAATATCTTTGCCCCTTTTGAATAATCTATTGCATCGAAGGTTGCATTAAGTGGGTAATCAGAATAAAATAACAAATCTCTTGATCCTTGGTAAGTCTTTACTACAATCAATAGGTAATTGTTATTCTCAATCGACAGATTCAAAACATTATCAGGAAAGTATACTTCAACTAATGCCTTTGTACCTTTACCTGCTAAATAGACTGCTTGAGCATTATTAACTAATGCCTCCCCAATCTCTGTACTTTCTGATGAGATAGATGCATCTGTAGCAGACTGAGTAATATGTGTTAAAGCTATCAAAGATAATGTAATAAGCATAAAACCAAATGCTATTATGAACAATATTTCAATAGATGATTGTGCTTTTTTCATACCCATGTAGAAATAAAAAAGGTAAACAGATATATAAAGATTGTTTTCTATGACAATGTAAAATATAAAAATTTAAATATTTACTATATCATTCAAAAATAAGTTGACAACAGAACATAGAACAGCATATCAAGTATTGAAAGAATTGCAAGGAACTATTGATGATGAAGTTCTAAGACATACTGCCCTAGGGTTAATTCTAATTAGTGAACCAATTTCTTATGAAGAAACATTAAGAGTTAAAAGAATTGATGAAGATTATATACGTAATATGGCACTACGTATTTCTGAAGAATTAGATGAATTAAATTCAGATAATATTGAAGAAAAAATCCAAGGATACATAAAAGTAATTGATGGAGTTAAAAATATAACAACTAGAAGAAAAAGAAGAGGACATGATGACTTGTATAAAAGAGCATTAAGTTTTGTAAGAACAATTAGAACAGGAAAGAAAGAAGATATGAGAGAGAAATATCAAAAATTAGGTAGAATAATTGAAGAAGGTCTTCCAAGTTTATATCGAAATCATGGATTTGGAAATGGAGATGAACTTAATAAAAGAAGAGTAAGAAAAGCATTAAAACAAGAATATTTATACTGTTGTAGAATGGTTATGAGGAGTTGATGAAGAGATGAAAGATACTAGAGAAATAATAGTTTTAGACACAAATATAATAGTAGATAATTGGGAGTGTTATAAAGGATTTGGTGATGCGATTGTTGTTGTCCCATCTGTTGTTATGGATGAATTAGATGGATTCAAAACAAGAATGGATTCTGTAGGTTATAATGCAAGAAGATTTACTAAAGTCGCTGAAAAATTTACTAGACCTAATGATGATGGAATTGGACAAAGCCTTGCAACTAAAGGAGTTAAGATTGGAGAAGGAGGAAAATTATTTATATCACACACATATGATTTAAGGGGCAAAGATCCTTTAAGGTATCCTTTAGAAATAGGAGAACCTGATAAAAAGATAGTAAGGTGTGGATTAGTTTGGCAAGCATGTAATCCTGATATGAAAGTCACTGTCTTAAGTCATGATCAAGCACTTAAATTATTAGCAAGAAATAATGGAGTAAGAGCAGATTCCAGAACTGTTGAAGATGTTGTTTTAGATGATATTCCTAGTACAATAAGGACTTATACAAGTGATGAGATGGTTGCACATATAGTACAAGAAATAAAAGGTGCTCAAAGTGCAGCAAAAGCTGGTTTTCAAATTGAGGCAGAAACTGCTGAAAGAATTGCTGGATTAGATCTTAATGGAGCTTTTCACAATCAATATTTTCATTTTGTTGTTGATGGAGAAAGTGGAAGAGATTGGATGAGAACAGTATATAGATATGATAAAATATCAAAGAGACTTGTTCCAATGGCAATAAAGCCTCATGAAAGTTATGCAGGAGTTAAACCAAGAAACTTAGAACAAGCAATATTAATGGATGCAATAATGAATAATGAAACTGATGTTGTTGCTGCATTTGGAAAAGCAGGAACAGGTAAAACATTATGTTTATTAGCATGTGCATTGGAAAGAATAAATAGATCTAGAACTGATGAAGAAGATGATGAAGCAGTATTATACATTACAAAACCACAGATTAATGTTGCTGGAGAAGAATATGGATTTTTACCAGGAGATATTACTGCAAAAGTAAGATTAGGGTATAAAGGAGTTGCAACTAATATTAGACAAATAATGAAATGGTGGGGTCAATTAAGAGGACAGAATGGTTCACTAGGTAAACAAATGGCTGAAGATTATGGTAGATCACTAGATGAATTGCAAGCAAACGGTATTGTTGAATTATATCCATTAGGACATATAAGAGGAGATACAATATTAAGAAATGAAATTTTAATTGTAGATGAAGCACAAAACACAACTCCTGCAACAATGAGAGACATATTGAGCAGAGGACAAGATGGTTGTAAAATATTATTATCAGGAGATAGTTATCAAATAGATAATCCACATACAAGAAAAGGATTTAATGGATTAGCTCATGCTGTCCAAGTGATAACATCTGGTGTAATGCCTTCAAAATATGCAAGTTCTTTTGCTGCTGTTGAATTACTTATATCAGAAAGAGGGAAATTAGCTGAAGCTGCAAGTAGATATTTTTAATAACAAAAAATATAAACCCCAAATCCAAGAATCTTCTAAAATGAGAATATTCACAGTTTTAATCATTATTTTCGTGTTGTCAATGGTGTTCTTTGAGGTAACTGGTATTGAGCCAAAATTACCTAGTACACAAAAAATAGTTGAAAAACAAACCGTTGTTGTTGAAACAATTGATGCAGAGACTGGAGAAGTTGTTGATACTTATACAGAAAATGAAAGCATTAGTGTTAATAATGTTGAAAGTTGATATAGTCTCCTATTTCTGTGTTTGAATTATCAATTGTTCCCATAGGTAATTCTATAACAAACTTTGACATTTTCTTTGGAATATAAAATTTCCATGGCCTAAGGTTTTTCTTTACCTCAACAACAGACATTTCTTCATCTAAAAATAATACATCAATTGGAAAAAAGACAAAGAACATATGTAAAGATACTATTCTTTCTCTGTTAAATATAAAGATTAATGGTTTTGGTTCAAAAGAAAACATTAAACCAAGAGCTTTTGAGAATATTGATTTACATATCTTTACCTTTGAAGAAATAACAGTATCCTTTGTTTTGTTTAATATTTTATTCATTTTATTCTTAATATCTGCGAGATAAGGTGGTGGTGCTAATTATTATTCAATTAACTTATACACAACAGCATGCTTTGTTTCTGGTCGAACATAATCATAAACCTTTTCAAAATAATCTAAACCATATCCTTCTAATAATAACATCTTTATGAACATTGAATCTGCAACATCTTCTGAAACTAAAACCGCATGATAATTATTAACTCTTTTATAAACAATTAATACATAAGGTATTGAATATGGACCGTCTGTATAATTTACCTCTGTAACAATGCCATCTTCAACATAATAAAATCTTAAAGGATTATATGATTTATAATCAACATTCATTGTTTCTAAATTAAGATTAAAAATATAATCACCAATAATACATTGGCCACTATCCTCATAGATAGAACAATCATATTGAATAATAGGAATATCTGTTATTTCATCCTCACTTAATGTTTCCATAAAAACTCTATTTGCTTCAGATTTATTTAAATTATAATTTGTTTCAATAAAATCAACAGCATCATTAGGTGTCATACTTGATGTTTGAGATGTTGCATCACTAACTAAAGGATCCCATGCAGCAAGATGCTGAACAACATTGAATCTAATAAGCATGTCGTCAATAACTACAATGTAAACATCAGGATGGGAGCAAAAGGTTTGATTAATTAAACTAACATCTATTTCTGATAACACATTATTAAACCCATAACCAGATAAAGATGAGAAATAATAATTCTCTTCTTGACCACAAGCAACCATATCTAATAATCCCTTTGCAGTATCTTCATTATCTTCTTCTAAAAACCTTGCCATCCAATATGTTCTTGGCATAGAAGGAACAGCTGATAAGAACGTATTTCTATCAGCTAATGCGTCATAAAAGTGACCTTTATCCCACCAAACAAAGATTTGTGCATCTTCATCTGAAATATTTTTTATTTCAATTGCACTATTGTAAATTGCATCATCCATTATTGGTTTACTATTTCTCGTTTTTTGAAAATTTTCATTAAGTGGGATAACTATTGGAATTAAAAGAACAGAAATAATTATTAAACCTACAACTAATTTAATAATCCCACTTTCTATTGAGATTACTCCATTTAATAAATTAAATAAATATTTAGTAACAAAATAAAAACCAATTCCTGCAATAATACAATAAAATACAATAAAGAAAGGTAAAAATCTTAATGCTCTTAGTCCAGTGTAACCTAAAACACCCAAAACAATAAACAATAATATTGTTGATTTTGAATTTTCTGAAAAATCTTCATAACATTTCTTATAAAAAAGATAGAATATAGCAATTAGGGATAAAACAAATAAGATCTTACCGCCAGTTCTATAAACAAAATCACTAAACTCAACCGGTCTTAGTTCTGAGATTGTTAGATATGCATCAGGCCAAGTAGTTGATGAAAAATGTAAAAAGTTTTGAAGTTTTTGTGGCATATAATTAATTAAAAAAGGAAAAAGGAGATATAATCCAGCAAAAACCAAGATAAAAATAACTAATGATAAAAATAAAACAAGGTTCTTATTATATTTATCTGTAAGACTAAAAAATAATTTCATTAAATAATAAATTACAAAAACAGATAAAATTAATAATATAGATACATAGTAACCACTCCATGAATACCTAAATAAAACAATAGCAACTAAAGCTAATACTCCAGTAATAATTGATTTTTTAGTAGATTTGAATTCAAAAAATTCTAAAAACATCCATGAAATAAATAAGATAAATAGAATGTTTAAAATATTTGTATCAGTCATTCCTGCAAGTGAATATGCTAAGAATTCAGGATGAATTGCAAATAATACTGATGCAATAAAAGCTGGTGTGTTTCCTGCGATTTTTCTTGTTATAAAAAAGATTGGAAATATACATAAGATCACAAAAATTATTGGGAGATAGAATATTGCACCAAATAATGTTAATTGTGAGTCTGATACAGACATTATTTTATAATAATAATATTCAATTAAAGGAAGTAAAGGAGTATCAATAGAAAAGTCTTGATTTTCTGCTAAACCATAAAAGTAATATGAATCAACACCATAAAGATAGGTATTATTTTCTGGATCCATATAGCTCTGCCGCAATGAATCTGCTTTATTTTCCATAATTAGTATATTTTCTGGATCCTCTAATGATGCAATTAATGAATGTTCAATAAGATCTTGTTGTCTTTGATTTGATAATGAATAATATCTATTGTTTATTTCTTGTGTTATATCCTCTCTTAAATTTGTTTCAACTGTTTGGTATGCCCAATCATCCATTAAAGGAATATTTGCCATATATAGTCTAATTACTATTGCCAGTATAATTGCAATTGATAAAAAGATAGCAACAGTATATTTTTTACAATAAGGTTTAACAAGATTGTATTTATTAGAAAAAAAAGATTCAATATTTCCTTTATTATGAACTTGTTTTTTTTGTTTATTTACATGTTTCTGAAGTTCTTTCTCCTTCTTATCTTGCTCAAATCTCTTCCCTACATTTAACGAACCTGTAAATGAATCATCAATATCTGCCATAGAATGCCAAGAGTAAGTATGCTTTTATATAATTTATTATAATTTATTATTTAAATATCTCATAAATAGTATATAAACAACAATATTTATATATTAGAGAAGGCCTAATTTTGGATAAAATGAAACAAAAAATAATAATAATCGGATTAATTTTAAGTTTGTTTGTGTGTTTTTTAAACGGATGTGCTCTATTGAACCAATATGATATACAAATATGTGGTGATGGAGTATGTGGTGATGGTGAAGATGAAACCTGTCCAAATGACTGTACAGGAAATGATTGTAGTTCACTTAGTGGAGACATTTGTGAAACTACAGAAATGTGTGCTGCAATGTGGCTAAGTAGTAGTGATGATGAATGTTGTTCCGAAACATGTGAAACAGACATTAGTTCAATAACATTGATATCAGGAAAAAATTATGTTTCAATTCCATTTGTTGAAATGGATGATACTATTGAAGATATTGTAGGTACATTATTAGATGGATACAATGTTTCAATATATTCTTATGAAGATAGTACATGGAAAGTATGGCATTCTGATGGAACACCGGGTGATTTAACTAATTTAGAAGCAGGTAGAGGTTATGTTGTAGTTATAGATACAGGAGTTACTTTAACATTAACTGATCTTGAATCTAACCTTGGTACAATTATAGACAGTGAAGGAGGAGCAAGAAGTCCACATAGTACAAATGTATATGAAGGATGGAACCTCATAGGTGTTGCATATGGTGATGAAGATGAAAAAGAAAAGCCATTAAGTGATGTATTCTCAAATATTGATGGAACATACACTTCATTATGGATGTATAATGAAGATGGTAATCTAGAAGAAGTCGATAGTTCTGAAGATTATAATGTTGTTCCAACAAGAGCTTATTGGTTATATGTTACAAGTGATGGGGTAATTGTACCATGAGAAGGTTAATCTTTTTTTTGGCTTTTTTATTATCAATTTCATTAGTATGTGCTGTTCCAGACCTACCTCATCAATTTTATGGAGATATTAGTGGAGATGCATATGTATTAGTTGCTAGTGTAGATGGTGTTGATTTTACAACAGACATCACTAGTAGTCAATATGGTTATGATCCTGTTTTTATGATATTATCAGATGATGATTCTACAAGTAGTAGTGAAGGTGGAGAGGATGGAGATAATATTGAATTCTTTATTGATGGTGCATCTGTTGCAAACTACACATTTGATAGTGGAGTTGTCACTAAATTAGACCTAACTGTTACAACAACCGCAGATACATCCGGAGCAGATGTAGATACTGACGATGATGATGACAACAATGGAAACAGTAGAGGAAGCGATGATGATGAAGAATGTGAATATGATTCAGATTGTGCAGATGGATTTGAGTGCCATTATAAAGAATGTATTTATGTTGGAACAAATGAAACAAATACTAGCTGTGCTAATAGATGGGATTGTACAGGATGGAGTGAGTGTAGTGTAAGTGGTATACAAACAAGAGAATGTACATATATTGGAGATTGTGACTCTGAAGGAGCTTCAGAGGACTTAACACAAGAATGTGAATATGATGGACATTGTGGAGATGGCATAATGAATGGTCAAGAAGAAGGTGTAGATTGTGGTGGACCCTGTGAACCATGTTATTATACAGGACCTGCTGAAGAAATAGTAGAAGAACATTGTGGAGATGGAATATTAAACCAAGATGAAGAAGATGTTGATTGTGGTGGTGTCTGTTATCCATGTTCAAGTAACCTTGGATTAATCGTTGGTATAATTGTTGCAATAATATTATTAGCTGGTTTAGGTACTCTTGCATATGTAGAGAAAGATGAAATAAAGAAGATGTTTGAGAAAAAACCAAAAGGACCAATGCCAACTGCACCAATAACCCCTGGACCACCAAGTCCAAATAAACCACAGATTAATAATCAAGATCTGTATAAGAAACAATAATTTTTATTTTATTTCTATATTTATTTCAGAATTCTTCTCATTAATCTGCTTAATAATCTTATGACCTTTTAATTTCTTCTTAATTCGTTCCAAGCAGCTTTTAGGCAAGCTAAAACTTGGGAAAATACCAGCTGATACGACATTTGCTAAAGCAAAGTCGTATAAACTTTATCTATGTTTTATATTTCTATATTTATTTCAGAATTCTTCTCATTAATCTGCTTAATAATCTTATGACCTTTTAATTTCTTCTTAATATCTTTCCAAGACATAGTTTTTCTTGCTGTTTTGAGTTGTTCTAAAATATCATTTATTGTTTGATAATTGCTATAGATAAATTCTCCTTTTTCTGTGTTATCTTTGTATTGGTTTTCTAATGAAGAAATTTGTTTTTCTTGTATTTTAATAACTTTTTCAATCTTTGTTATCTCTTTATCATGTTTTGTTGTTTTTTTTTGTAATTTATTTTCATGCTTTGTTGTTGTAAATATTTTATCTAATGCTTCATTAAATGTTTTTGTATATGTCTTTTCTTCATCTTTATGAAAATATAATTCAAAAGGCAATAATTCTTTCTTTTTTGTAATAAATGGTTTTGTTTTTAGTTTTCTTAATTCTTTTACTTGTTCAAATAATCTTTTAATAGTGTTATTATCTGCTGTTTTCTTGTCTTTTTTTATTTTGGCTTTAATACATAATTCCTCAGCATAAATACCACCCAAACCCAAATCCATTGCTAAAGCCTTTACAATAGAGTCTTTGTTTGATTGCTTAATTAATTCTTTTAAATCATCCTCTTTAATTGTTAGGAAGTTATATTTTGATTTAGGATATACATATTGTTCCTTAGGCTTAACAACTCTTTGGCTCCATTTCTGGTTTTCTAAAGGGGAAATTATTTTATAGTTTTCATCGCAAAGAATTACATTTCCTTTTGAAAACATTTCAAAGATTAATTTATAATTAGTATCTTTTGTTGAAATATTAACTTCAAATATTCTTTCAAAATCTAATTGATTAAAAGATCTGATCCTAGCATTACCTAATCTTTTTCTTAAAAACATACAATAACCATGTGGTTTTTCAGGTGCTTCTGGTTTTGTTTCAGATAAGTATAATAAAGTAGGAACATTTATTCTTAAGATTCTCTTTCCTTTACCTGTTACATGAGTTTGGAGAAGTATTTCTTTAGGTGGAATTAGATAGATCTTATCTATCTTTGAATCCTTTAACTCCTTACTTATTTCTTTGAGTAGAACAGCAAGTTCAATAGATGAAATATTCTTTTTCATAAAGATAGTAGAGGTTAAGGGATATTTAAAGGTTTGGGCAGAATCTTTATATAATATACTTCATTACTCTCTTTTACTGGGGGCGATATTTATGAAATTAGGAACTAGTTTGTGTGCATTAGTATTAGCATTTGGCTGTACATCTGGAGAACCAAATAATGGAGGAGAAGAACTAGTAGTACAACAACCTGCATATCATCAAGGATTTGCACCTGTAGAAGGTGAACAGTACAACAGAGGATTTCGAGGATGTGCTAAAATATTAGATTTAGAAGAAAAATTGCCAATTCCACCTGAATTTACACAAAGATTAATAGACATGGGATATGCAACAGATCAAAAACTTGTTGAAAGATTAAGAAGTGCCTGTTCTATAGAAGGTCAACATGGATATGGAGATTTTCTATGGATAGTGAGTGAAGAAAAAGGATTATTATCATCAAGATATGTAGAAGAATCAGGTCATGTTCTTGAAATAGAAGGATGGAGTGATCCATGTCCAGTATTTTATGCACCTGTTATTTTTAGAGGATATATTCCAGATCAAGGAATTTTTCAATTTGTTGATAGAGAATGGGATGGAGTAGTTGATGAAGTTGTTCAACCAGTCGAACCAATGAGTACAACATGTGAAGTAAAATCTGTTTTACAAGATTTATATCTTCAGAATCGTCAGGAATTTGAAAAGTCAGGTGATATTGGAAATTTATTAGAGCATGCAGCTATTGTACAACATAATTATAATTTAATCAGTGAAGCATTTGGAAAATATCATGATCCAGTACAAGGTTTCAGATTACCATGTGGTGTTAATACTCTTGGTGATTAATTCAACCAAGGAGGTATTGATGTTCCTTTTCTTGAATATAAGAACAATAAAGGCATGTCAGGTAAAAATTCCTTACATTTTGGATGATTATATGTAAAAAATAAGTAGTTAGGAAATGTTTTTTCTATTAAATCTATTTCTTGGATTCTTGTTTTGTAGTATATTTCTGATCCTACTTTTGGATTTCCATTAAATAATCTCTCTGCTCCCTTTAAGAGTAAATTGTGTAAATCTTTATCTGGATTAAAATTAATATCATCAAAACTATTAAGATTATATTTTTTTCTTAATTCACTTAAAATTAAAAAATTAATATTATCCTGATGATTAATTATAGTAATTAAATTATTAATATAATCCTTAAATTCTTCATGATTATAGCCATTCATTAATGCGTGCGAATCAGAAATAATAAATGTAAAATTAATTCCATTATCATAGATCTTCTTAACTCTATTAATAATTTCATTTAGAAATTTGATTGTCTCTTTGTCCTTTTTATCAATATTTTTTTTATTTGTTATTCCCCAATATCCAACTATTTTAATTGGTTCATTTTTCTTTACAAAACTTGAAATATGTTTACTTAATAAATTAATATCATTTACCTTATGCCTGTTGTATTTTCTAGACTTTAATATATTAACTATAGATTTAACTGTATCCATTTTATTTACCTGCACTATGTATTTTATTCACAACAGGACGAGTATCAAGAATTAATTTATCATATCCAAATGAACAATATAGTTTAAAATAATACACCTCTTCTTTTGTTGTAATATTTAGTTTAGGATATTTTTTTTTGTAAGTATCTAATTCTTCATCTGTTACAAGATTAGATATTATTTCTGTAAACATTCCTTTTGTTAAAGAATTACCTTTATGACCCATCCCTTCACTAAGAACAATTTTTTTTCTATAGAGAATATAATCAGGAAGCATACCATTTAATGATTCTCTTAAAATCCACTTTGTTACATTATTTTTTACTTTTAAATCTCCAGGAAGTTCTAAACAATAATTGACTAAATTAAAATCTAGAAATGGTGTTCTAACCTCAACAGTATGATGCATAGAAGTTTTATCAACTCTTTGAAGTTGTGTTCTATATAAATTTTTAAAAAAATTTATTGCTAATTCATTTATATTAATAACATCTATATTAGTAAATTCAGGATATCCTGCAAAAATTTCATCTGCACCTTCACCACAAAGAGCAATTTTAAATCCAGATTCTTTTGCTATCTTTGCTATGTAATAAGATAAAACAGATTGTTTTACCATGTTTGGTTCAAAACTTTCAGTAATCTTAATTATTTCAGGAACTAAATTAAATAATTCATTTTCATCTGGAGGAATAAAATGTTTATATTTTATATTATTCTCTTTACAATATTTAATTGCATACTTTGCATCTGAATCATTGCTTTCCCAAATATTACCAACAATGATTGCAGTTACATTTTTATGATGTTTTCTTGCTATTGCAAGAACTGCAGTACTATCAATCCCACCACTAAGAAAAACTGCAATAGGCAAATCTGTTTGAACTCTCTTTTTAACTGCTTTATCAAATAATTGTTTAATATTTAACTTGATTGTTTCAATATCTTCATGAGGTAAATAATAATATCTATCCTTTCCTTGATTTGTTATCAAATGGCCTGGCTCTAGTTGATTAATTGAACCAACAAAACTAATTAGTTGTTTTATTTCAGAAGCAAAATAAAATTTGTTAATATGTTTTGCATAGAATAATGGTTTAATACCATAAGGATCTCTAGCAGCAATAAATTCATTTGTTGTTTTATCATAAATTACAAAGGCAAATTGCCCATCTAACTTTTTCGGAAGATCTGTTTTCCATTCTTCATAACCATGCACTAAAACTTCTGTATCAGAATTAGTTATAAAAATATGACCCAATTGTTCTAATTCTAATTTTAGTTTTTTATAATTATAGATTTCACCATTAAACACTGCAAATATGTTTCTTTTCTCATTAAATATAGGTTGTTTTGCTTGATCTCTATCAACTATCTTTAATCTATTACATGCAAGAACTGCTGTTTTTAATATAACATGTTCATTAAATGACTCCCCTCTAGTTTTAATTGGAGACATTAATTTAATAACATCATCTTGTTTTATTGATTCAATTCCTATTATTGCCCCTATTCCACACATAGATTTAACCCCAACAACATGGTGGTAACAAGAAATCTATATTAACTTTTATCCTCTTTTTTGAGACTATAATGGATAGATTTAAATATATATAATGAAATCTAATATATAAGATATACTGCCTGGCCATTCACTTCACAAAAATCTTGATATGATTATGATGGATTTTTGTTCCTTATTGTGCAAGCATGACAAACGTTTCGTTCATCTTAAGGCAAAGGCAGTATATCTGTTTGAGTAAACATGGATACAACAATATTAGAGGATCTTGGATTAACAAATGCAGAGATTAAGGTATATATTGCATTGTTAGAGTTAGGTAATAGTAGTGCAGGTGCTATTTTAGAGAAATCTAATTTACATAATTCTGTTGTTCATAGAGCATTGAACACATTAATAGATAAAGGATTGATAAGTTATATACTAGAAGGAAGAAAAAAGATATATCAAGCAACTAACCCTGAAAATTTCTATGATTTTATTGAAAATAAAAAAAAGAGATTTGAACAAATTTTGCCTGAATTAAAACAAAAGCAGAAATTTGTAAAACAAGAAACAAGTGGAACTATATTTAGAGGAAAAAGAGGAATTAATGAGATGTATAATATTATTTTAAACACAGGTGGAAAAGAATATAATACATTTGGTGGTGGAACAAGAGTTACACATGATATAATGGGAGAAACATGGTGGAAGAATTTACATGCAAGAAGAATTGCAAAAAAGATTAAGTCAAGACAATTGTTTGATGAAACAATCAGAGATTTTGGCAAATGGCTTAATAAAAAAGTTTTAACAAAAATAAAATTTCTTAAACCTGAATATGAACAATTACAAGAAACAATTATTTGTGGAGATAATGTAGGAATAGCAATATTCACAGAAAATCCATATGGAATTCTAATTAAAGATAAAACTGTTGCAGAAGGTTATAAACAATACTTTGAATTGTTGTGGAAAAAAGGGAAAAAGTAAAAAATATAAGATTGACAAATGTCTATAATACAGTTACCGATTTAGCAAGATTACGTGGTTTATCTATCTCATTCCCTCTAAGAACTGCAATGTAATAACTCAACAAATGTCCAATTATACAAGAATAGATAGCAAACTCTGCATTGTCTGACTCAGGTACTCTAAACTTTTCATATCCGGTATCCATATCAGTATTAATAATCATGTAAACCTTTGCTCCTCTTGCTTCAACTTCTTTAAGATTTGATAACATTTCAGGATCTTTATTAGGAACCAAACCAATAACAGGGGTACCATCTTCAATTAAAGCAATTGTTCCATGCTTAAGTTCACCACCCATCATACCTTCTGCATGAACATATGATATTTCTTTAAACTTTAATGCAATCTCTCTTGACATTGGGTATGATAATCCTCTACCTAGAACAAACAAATTTTGGTGTTGGTTTAAATCATTAGAAATTTCTTTAACCTTTACCTCATTTAATGCTATTGTTTGTTGAATTTTTTTAGGAACATCAGATAAATTAATATCATAACCTAATCTCCTAGCTATCTCAAGCAAAGCAATTACTTGATTAGTAAATGCTTTTGTTGATGCTACACAAATCTCTTGACCTGCTAATATTTCAATTGAAACTTCACTGTGTCTTTGAATTGTTGAAAAGGGAACATTAACAATAGAAACAACTTTTGCTCCAGCTTCTCTTGCATTTTTCATTGGAACAATTACATCCATTGTTTCTCCACTTTGGGAAATAGCAATAATTAATGTATCTTTATTAAATTGAGTAAAATTTTCAACTTCTGAAGCAATAATTGTTCTAGCTTCAAAACCCATTCTATTCAAAACAATTGCTCCAACAAGAGAAGCATGATAACTTGTCCCACATGCTAAAAATAATATTTTTTTATGTTGTTTAATTAAATCAATAAAATTGTTAATATTAGATTTTTGTGTTGTATTAAATGAATCTAATAATCGTTTAGATACCTTAGGCTGTTCTTTGATTTCTTTAATCATATAATGGGGGAAATCTTCCATTGTTTCTTCTTCTTCACTCCATTCAAATTTAGTTATCTCTTTCTCAATCTTATCCCCTTTGTCATTATAAAACTCATATGAATCTGCCTTAATTATAGCAAATTCATTATCATCAAAGAAAATAGCTTTGTCTGTTTCATTACTAAATGCGTAAATATCAGAACCTAAGATCATTTTATCTTCACAAATACCTAATGCAAGAGGAGAATCTCTCTTTAATGCATAAATTATATTTTCATCTTTTTTAAATAAAAGTATTGCAAAAGTACCATGAACCTTCTTCATAAAGTTAAGTATTGAAGTTTTCATGTCATTTCCTTGCTTAAGTTGATTATCAAAAAAATGTGGAATAACCTCTGTATCTGTTTCTGAAATAAATTCATAACCTTTTTCTTGAAGTTCTTTTTTTATCTCTTGAAAGTTTTCAATAATACCATTATGAACTGCAAAAATAGTTTTTTCTTTGTTAAAATGAGGATGAGCATTTAGTTTTGTTACACCACCATGTGTTGCCCAACGCGAATGGCCAACAGCCATATTTGTAACTAGAGTCTCATCAATTTCATCCATGAGTTTTTGAATATATCCTATATCTTTTTGGACAAAACCACTTTTTGTTACAAAACCAGATGAGTCATAACCTCTGTATTCTAATCTTTTTAATGATTTAATAAGTTCAAATTTAATTGAAAATTCTTCTTTTGCATTAATTCCAACTATACCACACATTATTCATCACCTATCGCTTTAATTTTCTCCAAATTTATTTCTTCTAAACTATCAATTATCATTGTTGGTTTTAATTCTTGTATTTCTTCTCTAGTAAAAGAGTTAGTAACAGCAACACAATAACATCCTGCATCTAATGCCGATCTAATTCCATTTAAAGAATCCTCGAATACAACACATTCTTCTGCTTTTAATCCTAATAATTTTACAGACCTAAGATAAGGTTCAGGATCTGGTTTACCATTAACAACATCATCGGATGTAGTAATCACATCAAATGATTCTCTAATCTCTTTTGGTATTCCTAAATTAATATAAAACATATTACTTGATGTTGTAAGTGAAACTTTTAGTTTTAATTCTTTAATCTTAAAAAATAATTCTCTAAATCCAGGAAATAATGGAATTTTTTTTGCTTTTTCTGTATAATATTTTTCTCTTTTCTTTTTTAATGTATCTACATTATCCTTTATTTTAGGAAATGTTTTTTTGTAGAGTTCCCACTCAGCCTTTCCAGGCATACCTGTAACTTTCTTTTTTAATTCCTCAGAACGAACTGCACCATATTCTTTTAATACCATATCAAAAGTTAATGCATGAATATCTTCTGTTCTTGTTATTACTCCATCCATATCAAAGATTACTGCTTTTATCATATTATTAATCCCTCTATTATTTTGTAATGTCCTTTGTAACAATCGCTCCAGGTAATGTACCTAGATCTGGCCATATCTTTCTTCCTGGATAGATTGAAGTATTAATACCTGTATGGACATTATCACCAATTATTGTTCCTAATTTTCTTCTGCCAGTATCAATCATCTCTCCCTTTAATGGTGTTTTAATATTTAAATTATCATGTCTTAGATTTGCAGTAATTGTACCAGCTCCAAAATTAACATTATACCCAAGAACAGAATCACCAACATAAGAAAGATGTCCCACTGATGCATTGTCAAACAAAATTGTATTTTTAATTTCAACTGCATTACCGACTTTTGAACCATCACATAATGTTGTAAATGGTCTTATATAACAATTAGGACCAACCTTGCAATCCTTACCAATATAAACAGGCCCTTCAATATATGCTCCTGCTTTTACAATTGTTCCCTCATCAACAAAAACCTCTCCTTTTAATGTTGCACCTTGTTCTACTTCCCCTTTTATTTCTCCACTTAATTTTGATAATAAAAAAGCATTAGCTTCAAGAAGACTCCAGGGATAAGTAATAGGTATCCATTCTTCTGCAGTAATACATTTTACTTTTTCTGAGTTTGCTATCTCACCTAATGCATCTGTTGCTTCATATTCTCCTCTTTCTGTTTTCTTAAGATTCTCTGCAATTGCAAAAATCTTTTTCTTAAACATATAACATGCAGTATTAGCTAAATTTGATTTTGGAGTTTTAGGTTTTTCTTCAATAGACTTAATACAATTATCCTCTGTTAATTCAAATATTCCAAAATTCTGTGGAGCATCTACTTCTTTTGCTAAAACTGCCCAATCATGGTCCAGAAGTTTTTTTAAGTCTTGTTTTGAGAATAAATCATCTCCAACCATAAAAATAAATTTGTCTTCTATGTTATCTTTTACTTGCATTAATGCATGTCCTGTCCCTAATTGTTCTTTTTGTTCAACAAAAGTAATCTTAATCTTGTTGTAATCTTTAAGATGTTCTTTAATCATTTCTTGTTTAAAACCAACAACAATGATTGCTTCATCTACTAGACCAATAAGTTGGTCAAGATTATGCATTATTATTGTTTTATTAACTACTTTTAACAATGGTTTTGGTCTTGTTACTGTCAAAGGCCATGTTCTTGTTGATTTTCCTGCTGCAAGTAAAACTGCTTGTACCATTAATTATCACCCTGATTTATTATTTTAATTACTTCATCATGAATTTTTCCATTAGAAAAAACATGATCTATTTTATCTTTTGTAAAGTCAACAAGATCTCCTTTAAGATTTGTTGTCCTACCACCTGCTTCATTTATAATTAAATATCCTGCTGCTATATCCCATATTTTATTTCCACAATGAATATATAATTCTGTTTTACCACTAGCTATATTAGTTAATGAACTTGTTGCACAACTAATAAACATAAATCCACCAATTTTGTCTGCTAATTTGAGTAAAATATTTTCAATTGCTTCTTTTCTTTGATAAATTGGACAGCCAAAATAAATTAATGATTTTGATAAAATAGATTGATTATTAACAGAGATTTGTTTATTATCAATAAACGCTCCTTTTCCTTTCTCTGCGTAATATAACATTTCCATAAGTGGATGATAAATAACACCTAAGATTGGTTGTTTATCTTTAAATAATCCAATTGAAACTGCTGAATAATTATATCCTAATGTAAAAGGTAATGTTCCATCAATTGGATCAATAATCCAAGTATAATCTGAAGATAATTTTTCATCAGGGTTAAATTCTTCTGATATAAATTTATGATTAGGAAATGATTCTTTAATTATTTTAATTATTACTTTTTCTGATTCAAGATCTGCTTGTGTAACAACATCACCTGGACTATCAGACTTTCTTTTTATTTCATCGTTGTTATAATGTTTAATAATTTCTCCCGCAGCTTTTGCTGCTTTAATCGCTGTTTTAAGAAATTCTGATTGTTCCATCTCTATTCACCTATCTCTTCTTTTATTTTTTTTACAATATCTTTTGCATATTGTTCAATTTGTTTTTGATCTTCTCCTTCTAACATTACCCTACATTTATTTTGTGTTCCTGAGTAACGAACTAGAACTCTTCCTTTTTCTCCAAGAATTGATTCAATTTCTTGGATATTTTTATAAGCTTGAAGTTCTTCAACTGGTTTCTTTTCTTTAACTTCCACATTAATTAAAATTTGTGGATACTTTTTCATACATTGTTTTAATTGTGAAAGTTTTTTCTTAGATTCTCTAATTATTTTTAAAACTTGAAGACCAGAAATAATTCCATCACCAGTTGTTGCATGTTTACTAAAAATAAGATGTCCTGATTGTTCTCCACCAAGAATATAATCATTATTTTTCATTTCTTCAATAACATACCTGTCTCCAACTTTTGTTTTGATAAGATTAATACCATTTTCTTTCATTGCTAAATCTAATCCAAGATTAGACATGACTGTTGCAACAAGTGTATTATTATTAAGTTGATTTATGCTTTTGAGATGTAAAGCAGATATTGCCATGATTTCATCACCATCAACAACTTCTCCTTTGTCATCAACCATGATTATTCTATCTGCATCACCATCCAAAGCAATTCCTACATCTGCATTATGACTAAGAACAGCTGCACTAAGATATTCAGGATGTAATGAACCTGCATTTTCATTTATGTTTAAACCATCTGGTTTATAATTCATAACAACAACATCTGCTCCTAGTTCTCGAAAAATTAATGGAGCAACTTGATAACCTGCTCCGTTTGCACAATCAAGTACAATTTTTAAACCATGTAAAGAAATATTATTTACACTTCCTTTTGCAAATTCAATATATCTTCCTTTTGCATCATCCATCTTAAAAGCTTTGCCTGCTTTTTCTATAGGAATATGTTCTGTTGAAAGTTTATTGTTAAAAATTAATGATTCAATTTCTTTTTCTACAGAATCGGGAAGCTTATATCCATCTGCTGAGAAAAACTTAATCCCATTATCACCTGCAGGATTATGTGAAGCAGAGATTACAATTCCTGCATCTGCTTTCATTGATTTTGTCAAGTGAGCTATTGCTGGAGTTGGTAATGGACCAACTAAATATACATCCATACCCATTGAACAAAAACCAGCAGCTAATGCATATTCAAAAACATAACCACTAATCCTTGTATCTTTGCCAATAATTATTCTATGCCTCTTTCCATTATCTCTTGTAAATACTTTTGCTGTTGCAATACCTAATTTTAATATTGTTTCAGCAGTCATTGGATAAACATTTACCTTTCCTCTAATACCATCTGTACCAAATATTTTTCTTTCCATACTATTTTTAGTATATGGTGTGTTTATATAGTTAATTAAAAAAAGGTTTATAGTAATGAGAATAAAAAGGTATTAAAAGCGTTTATTTGCTTAAAAAGAGTACAAAATAAGCTTTTTAAGGGAAATGAGTTAGAAAAACCGAAGAACTGTTAATTAAAGACAAAAGCACAGACTTCATACATCATCATATATAGAAAATTATAATAATATTATGAATCTGTTTATAATAATAGCAAATTATTTAAAATAGTAATGATTTCTTGAAAATATGGCAAAAACATACATACTAAAAGAAAAAGGAAATGGATTGGTTTACAATGAAGCCACATTATTAGAAAATCCAGGATCACTTGAATTAGTTAATAATGAAATAAGGGTAAAGATATTAAAATTATTAGCTGATGAAGCATTGTACCCTGCAGAGATTGCAAAAAAGTTAAAGATGCATGAACAAAAAGTTTACTATCACATAAAACAGTTAAACAATGCAGGAATTTTAGAAATTGTTGAAAGGAAAGAGATAAGAGGAACTGTTGCAAAAAAACTTAAACCAAAAAGTCTTAATTTTGTTGTTGCATTAGAAAAGAAATGGAAAAATGCAAATGAATTAGTTGGAAAGAAGATTAATTCAGATTTAAAAGAATTTTTATCTGCATTTATTTTAGAAGGGAAATTTAATGCACATTTTGTTGTAGGAAGTCCTGATCCACATGGACCAAATAAAGTTAGAACAAGAGATGGACATTATACAATTGATCTTGCAATGTTCTTAGGAAAATTATGTAATGTATCTGAAGAATTTACAGTTTCTCTTGATGTGGATGTTAGATCCAGATCAATTGAACAAAATAATTTAATTGTTGTAGGTGGCCCTGTTTCAAATTTGATCTCTGCAACAATCAATAAACATTTACCAATAAAATTTAGTGATTCTCAACCATGGGAATTAGTTTCAAATAAAGCAAGATACAATGATGAAAGTGTTGGAATAATTGCAAAGATCCCAAACCCACTAGATAGTTCTAAACAGATATTATTTTTGGCAGGTATTAGTGCATTAGGAACAAAAGCCGCAGTTATTGGTTTAACAAGACATTACAAAGAAATCCTTGTTCGATATTCAGGACAAAAAGAATTTGCATCAATAGTACAAGGCTTTGATCTTGACGGAGATGGAAAAATAGATACAGTTGAAGTTCTGGAATAGATTAACGGAATGAATCACCATAAGAATCAGTTCTTGCTCTAGTCAAATAGATTTCATTAGGTAATTCTTTAGTTAGTTCTTCTGGTTGAGAGGGGATTGAAGCATTTTGTGCTGCAAAATAATATCCCAGAGCAAATGTTTGCCTTATAAGACCTAATTGACTCCATGCTTCAAGATCTGCAGATACTGCTGTTTGTCTAGAAGATTGGTCCATTGAAGAATATGCTATATTTCCATTACGATAATTACCTGCAACAAGAGCCCCATAAAATAATAGAACAAACCCAGCAATAGTAAGATTTCTACGAGCATTTGATTGAGAGGGCCTAGTCTGTTCAGTTTGTCTTGAATATGATTGATGTGGTAACATTGGATTAAGGAGAATAATTTGACTAAATACTTTAAATGTTTTTTGTATATTTATTCAGAATCTTGTTTTTTAAATCCAGTAAAAACAGAAATTCCATAGTATCTATTTGTTTCAGAACCCATATTCCAATAAGTAACATCCTCCTTAATATCCACCAATGAATAAGTTACTCTAATAGATCCACTTGGATCTGGCTCTGATTCTCTTTTCACTACAAGATATTCTCGGAAAACACTAGAAGATTCATATACATGATCAATCATTAATGAATGAAACAAAGAAAGAGGATCTTCAATTGATTTCATACTATTGGACCCAGACCTATCCCATTGACATTGATATATTTCGACACCATCTAATTCTTGAATATGATCATATAATTCTTCTAATCTGCCATTATCATCAAAAAAGAAATAACTATCTCTCCCTGGTTTTTGATCAATAAACTCTGAAATACCTTCTTGATAAAAATTTGAAAGAGGATTGTCTGATCCCCTTATCACCCCAAAAGTTCGACCGCGTGGAGTAATGTAAATTTTACCCTCAAATTCATTACAATAAACACGAGCTTTTATTGTAGAGAATTCATCAGTTTCAACAACATCACCAAGCATACTACATAAGCTTTTTTCTTTTTTTAGAGTTCTATTGAGAAACCTCTGTTTTTCTTTTTGCCTAAATCTTTTTGCCCTAGCACGTATCCTTTTATTAGTTCCACCATTTATTTCTATCCCAATATCAAATAACCAATATCCTATATCCTTAATAGTATTAATAATACCCATATATAAAAAGAGAAAAATTACAACCTTATAAATCTTTTGCATATTAACTACTAAAGAGTGGTATGATTGGGTTTATGAGATAAATAAATCACAAAAATATATTGTTTTGTTAATATAATAACAGAATGTTTATATCTAATGAGTGAATACTAGTATAATTAATGATAGTGAGCCAAGGCAGTGGTATATGAACAAAAGTACCACGGCGGCTCTGACTCAATGAGCAATTCGTTGTACGTTCCGTATCTTTACGCTATCAATGATAAAATGTGATAGTGAGCCAAGGCAGTGGTACTATTGCTTGTAGTATAATTGGAGGTAAATAAAATGGTAGAATGTCCAGAATGTGGAGCTGATGTTCCATTGAATGAAAATGTAGAAAAAGGTGAGTTAGTTGAATGTGGAGAATGTGGGGTTGAACTAGAAGTTAGAAGTACAGACCCAGTTACATTAGAAGCTGCACCACAAGAAGAAGAAGATTGGGGTGAATAAATGACAAAAATTAGAGTTGGCTTTTTAAGATCAGTAATTAGAAAAGAAGAAAAATTATTACTAGATGAATTTAGGAAAAGAGAAAATGTTGAGATAGTTGACATGGATGACAGAGAAATAATGTTTGATTTACACAATCCTAATTATGAAGTTGATGTTGTAATTGAAAGATGTGTTAATCATTCAAGAGCATTGCATGCATTAAAAATATTAAATGATAAAGGTGTAAAAACTGTAAATTCATACAAAGTTGCAGATGTATGTGGAAGCAAATTTTTAACAACACAAGCACTGATTAAAAATAATGTGCCAACTCCAAATTGTTTTATTGCATTTACACCAGAATCTGCTTTAGAAGCAATGGAAAAATTAGGTTATCCTTGTGTTTTAAAGCCCGCAGTAGGTTCATGGGGAAGATTAATTTCAAAAGTTAAAGATAGAGAAACTGCTGAAAGCATATTAGAACATAAACAAGTATTAGGTAGTTATCATCATTCAATTTTTTACATACAAGAACATATTGATAAACCCAAGAAGAGAGATATTAGAAGTTTTGTTATTGGTGATGAATGCATAGCAGCAATATATAGAACATCTGAACATTGGATAACAAATACTTCACGAGGAGGAAAAGCAACAAATTGTCCAGTCACACCTGAAATGGCAGAAATTTCAGTTGCAGCTGCAAAAGCAGTAGGTGGTGGTGTTGTAGCAATTGATTTATTTGAAACAGAAGAAGGATTAGTTGTTAATGAAGTTAATTATACAATGGAATTTAGAAATAGTATAGACACAACAGGTGTAAATATTCCAGAAAAAGTTGTTGATTATGTTTTAAAGGTGGCAAAAGATGAAAGATAAAATAAGAGTTTCAATTGTTGGAGCAAGCGGATATACGGGAGGAGAATTATTAAGACTTTTACTTAGACATCCGAATGTTGAAATTGTTCAAGCAACATCTGAATCAAATACAGGAAAGTTTGTACATAAATTACATCCCAACTTAAGAAAACAAACAATGCTAAAGTTTAGTTCAATCAATGACTTAGAAAAAGTCGATGTATTATTTTTAGGTTTACCTCACGGAGTTAGTTCAGAGAAAATGGACTTTTTAATGACAAAAGCAGACATGATAATTGATAAAGGTGGAGATTTTAGATTAAGTAGTAAAGAAGCATATGAAAGGTGGTATAACTATGACCATCCAAGACCTGAATTAATTAATAAATTTATTTATGGAATTCCTGAGTTACATAGAGAGGAAATCAAGAATGCAAAATATGTAGCTTCAGCTGGATGTAATGCGACTGCAACAATATTAGCTTTATATCCTTTGTATAAACATGGATTAATTGAAGTAGAGAAAACAGTAGTTGAAGCAAAAGCAGGGTCATCACAAGGTGGAGTTAAAGTTAATCCTGGCTCACATCATCCAGAAAGATCGGGAGTAGTTAGATGTTACAAACCACATAGTCATAGACATATAGCTGAAATGTTACAAGAACTTAATGTTGACAATATTCATTTTAGTGCAACATCTATTGAAATGGTTAGAGGAGTTTCAACAACATGCCATGTTTTTTTGAAAGATCCAAATACAAGTGTTAAAGATGTGTGGAAAGTTTATAGAGAAGAATATGGAAATAGTCCTTTTATTAGAATAGTTAATGAAAGAGAAGGAATCTATAGATTACCTGAACCAAAGATTGTGATGGGAACAAACTTTTGTGATATAGGTTTTGTTAAAGATAAGAATAGTAATAGATTAATTGTGATAAGTGCAATTGATAATTTAATGAAAGGTGCAGCAGGACAAGCATTGCAATGTATGAACCTAATGTGTGGTTTTGAAGAGAATGTTGGATTAGATTTTATTGGATTACATCCTGTTTAAAGTGTTTTACTGCCTTTGCCTTAAGGTGAACAAAGCATTTGTCATGCTTTGCACTATATGTTTTAATAATATAGTGAGCCAAGGCAGTGGTATTATTATCAATGGTGTAAAAATGTGTAGATTATTATTTGTAAAGAAAGAAGAAGAAGAGATTAATATAAAGCCTTACTTAGATGTATTTGCAAACATAGCAAAGAATGCTAAACATGATCAAGGAGATGGATGGGGATTTTGTTATTTAGATGAGAATAATGAATGGCAACTACATCGAGATGTTAAAGCAATGTGGAAATGTGACATAGAAAAGATGAACATGAAAACAAAGATGATGATTGCTCATGTTAGAGATGCACTCCGATTGCATACAATCAATGAAGAAAATAATATGCCTTTTGTTTCAGGTGAGTATGCTTTTGCATTCAATGGAAGATTGAAAGGAGTTAGAATGAAAGCAGAAGGTGAAACAGGAGCACATAAGATATTTAATATATTTTTAGGTTTTATAGATAGGAATGGATTTGAAGAAGGAGTTAGAGAAGCAATCAAATATATAGAAGATCATACAAGATATATCAGAGCATTGAACATAATTATATCAAACAAAGAAAAAACATTTGTTTATTGTAAATATTCAGAAGAACAAGACTTTTTTCAGATAAGATATGGAAATGGAATAGTATGTTCAGAAAAGTTTTTAGATTTAACTAAGAAAATAATGAGAAATGGAGAATTAAAAGAAATAAAGTAAAAGCATTAATACCACAGCGGCTCTGATATTATAATATAGTATAAGTACGATCCGTATCCTTACGCTATATTATGTTTTAATAATATAGTGAGCCAAGGCGATGGTATTAATGCAATTGATGGTGATAGAATAAGTACGCACTTGTACTAGAGCGACTCTGGCACTAAGTGAAATAAGAATAACGCAACGCGACTTTTAGTGCGAATTAATGTGTTATTCAATGTGGAGTCAAGGCGCTAGTACAAATGCTGGAAATGGTGATAGAATGATAATAGTTAAAGTTGGAGGAGCAGAAGGAATAGATTATGATAATCTACTAGCAGATTTAGTTAGACATGAGAATTTTATCTTAGTACATGGTGGGAAAGAAGAGTTAAGAAAGTTATCTGAAGGATTAAGTAAACCACCAAGATGGGTTAAATCTGTAAGTGGATATACAAGTAGAGCTACAGATAGAGAAACCATTGAAATGTTCCAAATGGCATATTGTGGTAAAATGAATAAGATGATTGTTGAAAAAATGCAAAACTTTGGTGTTAATGCTATTGGATTGTCAGGAATGGATGGAAGACTGGTTGAAGGAAAGAGAAAAGCCACATTAAAAATAATGGAAAACGGAAAAAAGATGTTGCTAAGAGACCAATATACAGGTAAACCTGAGAAAGTTAATGTAGAATTATTAAAATTACTAATGAATAATGGATTTATGCCAGTAGTAACTCCACCTGCAATTAGTTATGAAAATGAACCAATAAATATTGATGGAGATAGGATGGCATCATTAATTGCTCAATCATTAGAAGCAGAGACATTAATATTATTTTCAAATGTTCCAGGATTATTAAAAGATGTTAATGATCCAAACAGTTTAATTAAGAATATTGATAGAAATGAGTTAGATAAATGCATGGAATATGCAAAAGGCACAATGAAGAAGAAAGTAATGGGAGCACAAGAAGCATTAGATGGTGGTGTGAAAAGAGTTATATTTGCATCTGCTAATGTTGAAGATCCTGTAACAAATGCGTTAAATGGAAATGGAACTGTAATTGAATAATAATGTCACAGTGGCTCTGACTCAATACAAAAAATGCATTTAAGCCAAAACATAAAACGATTAATGCATCTGTACTGGAGCACGGCACACGAGATATTTTACTACGTAAAATATGTGCCTTTGGCGCCAGTACAAATGCCAAAGGTGCTGGATCTAATGCAATGGGTGAAAAAATGAATACAAAAGATATAATCAAAATAGAAGGAAGATACACATCAGGAGTTTATCCAAAAAGAGAGGTTGCAATAGTAAAGGGGCATGGTGCCTACATATATGACTCTGATGGAAAGAAGTATATTGATTGTGTTAGTGGAATTGGTAGTGTTAATGTTGGACATTGTAATGAATATGTAATTAAAGCTATCAATGAACAAAGTCAAAAGATAATTACTAGTATTGAAATATTCTATAATGATGCTAGAGCAATATTCTTAGAGAAATTAAATAGTGTTACACCTGAAAGTTTGAATAGATTCTTTCTTTGTAATTCTGGGGCAGAAGCAAATGAAGCAGCAATCAAGTTTGCAAGAGTAGCTACAGGAAGGACAGAAATAATATCTGCAAAGAAAGGTTTCCATGGAAGAACAATGGGGGCATTGAGTGCTACACATAAGCCAAAATATAGAAAACCATTCATGCCATTATTAGAAGGATTCAAGTTTGTTAATTATAATGATATTGAAGATTTAAGGAATAATGTTAGTGAAAACACTGCAGCAATAATATTAGAAATAGTCCAAGGCGAAGGTGGTATTATCTTAGGAGATTGGGAATATTTTAAACAAGTTAGAAAATTATGTGATGAGAAAGGAATCATATTAGTTATTGATGAAGTTCAAACTGGATTTGGAAGGACAGGTAAATTCTTTGCATGCGAACATGCTGGAATAGTTCCTGATATCATAACAATGGCAAAGTCAATAGCTGGAGGAATAGCAATGGGAGCTGTTGCTATAAATGATAAAATCCAAATTCCAAGAATGATGCATGGTACTACTTTTGGTGGAAATCCAATCGCATGCGCAGCTGGATCAGCTGTTATTGATTTTATTAAAGATAAGAATTTAGTTGAGCAAAGTAGAAAAAATGGAGAATATTTGCTTGCTGAGTTAAGGAAGATTGATAGTCCAAGGATTAAGGAAATTAGAGGAATTGGATTGATGATAGCTGTTGATTTAAAAGAAAGACCTACACCTTATTTGAAGGCATTAATGGAACGAGGGATTATGGCAAATATTGCAGGATTGACAGGCATAAGGTTATTGCCGCCCTTGGTGATTTCTAAAGAAGATATTGATGAAGTTGTTAGAGTTTTGGGAGAAGTTCTTGCGTAGATTTTATGTGTGAATGAGACAAAATTATCATAAATATATGTAATTTTTCTGTTTTTTTGGTATTAAGTCTCACTTTAAGCATGTTTTTTGCCCAAAATAGCTCATTTTTTAGGTATTTTTGATGATTTTCTTGAAAATGAGTGTAAAATACGTAATTTTTAGCTATTTTTTCTGATTTGGGCATTGCAATGCATTATAATGCATTGTAATGCGTTGCAATGGACATTGCAATGCATTGCAATGGACATGTGTTTTTTATTCAAAAAATAAAGAAGCTATTTTTAATATGAATAATTAGAAGGAAGAGAAATATGTATAATAAGATAATAAGTTATTTAATTCCACACATAAAGTGAGATATAAATTGAGAGTTGATGAAAAAGGAGATAAAAAGAGAGATTTGAAAAGTTATATTTAGCTCGGAAATATTACGAAATACATAGAATATATCCGGCAAATGCATTATATCCATTGTATTTTCAATGTTGTAAACATTGCCAATGCATCCAATGCATATTGCGAATTATTAAAGAAGAAGCCCAGAGAAGGCATTATAATGCATTATAATGGGTAAACTAATCTTTTCAAAGATTTTTTTATAAATATATTTACACGACTTAAAGATCTCTGCACCGCAGATTCACTTCTGCCTGCTTCATAAGCAAATTTATTTTGAGAATAACCCTTAAAATAGACATAGATCATTGTTTCTCTATCTTTTGGAGATAATTCTACTGAGATTTCTTCAAGAAGAGAATATAATGATAAAGAATCTATTTCAGAAGATACTGCCCTATATCCAACACCTACATCTGTTCTCCCAAATATTACTGTATCCCTACCAAGAAGAAAATTTAATAATCTACTGTTAGCCCTGGCATAATTTCTGGAAACATTTGCTTTTTTATACTTATCTTCTATTTCTGAAATAGGGGTTTCATAGAACAATGGAACCATTACCCTCCTTTGTGCTGGAGTAAGAAAATCAATTGCCATCTCTATCAACATATCAAATACTTCTTCATCCCACATAGTAGTAGAAAAACAAGGAGGACTTCTTCTAACTTTTAAAACATAAGATCCATTTGGGTAAGGTGAACGTTCTCTTAATTTTAATAAATCAGAAAATGAAGCATTTCTTCTTTCCACCCTTTTTTTTAATAGTTGAACATATTCTTCTTGAGTAAGTCCATCTAAACGCATTTCTCTCCCTTTCCTTAACATTGAATAAGCATTATTAGGAGAAACACCAAAATGATCTGCCACTTCTTTGAGTCCTAATCCTTTAAGATAGTACATATCTACAATTTTATTTTTTATATCTGCCCCACGAATTATCATATCAAAAAAGAAATCAACACCCACTTATAAAAATTAATAATAAAAGAATTAAACTACTTCAAGATTATACATTTTCTTGATCTTTTCCTTATTTTTAATGTTAAATAACTTCACACCAGAAGGAAGCATGTTTTCTTCGATTAAGCCCTTCTTTTTCAAAGAATTCATATTGACTCGGACAGTATTAATACTATGACCTGTTTTGTCTGAAATCATTTGATATGATAAAGGTTCAGATCCATTGAATAACAAAGTCAATAACTTTTGCTCTGGATTGCTTAAAACAGTATGAGAATAATGATGGATAACCTTTGGTTCTTGTTCAATCATTGGCTTAGGAATTATTGGTTCTGGTTCCTTAACCTTAATCTCTTTTAGCTTAGCTTGGACCTCTTTTTGAATATCTGCTGCATGTTCCTTAACACGATGTTTTACTGCTTGTTGTAGTTGTTCATGAAGATCATCCTTATGAAGCTGCATGTGCTTTTTAGATTGTTGATTATATTCATCCAATAAATCCCTTACTTGAGTTAAGACATTTTGCCTTAATCCTTCTAAATCATTATCTTTCTTATTATCATTAACTTGTTTGTATAATTCAAGAATATGTTTATTATATAATGTGACTGCTTCAATTACATAGTTTTCTAGTTCTTTAAAATCTTCAACCTGTTTCTTATGAGAACTGTTAATATAACTAATCCATTTATTGATCTTCTTAACATCTCCCCTTATATCATCTTTATGATCTAAATGAAGCTTTTGAAGATTGCCATTAGTTTTATGTAAATAACCTATCCATTCTGCTTGTTTAGCAATATCTGTCTTTACTGCAGAAAAAGAAGCAATCAATCCTTGATGCAGCCTATCAAATTTAGATTTAACTAACTCTGTGCTTGCATTAGTTTCCTCTTTTTTAAATAAATCTAATATGCCCATTTTCCCCCTAAGTATTATTCTAGCTGAGGGATTATTTAAATCTTTTGGATAGATGGAGTAATATTACCTTTGAGTTAATTGCCGGGCAAACATAGTTGTCTGTTGCCTAAAATGATTAGAATAATGATTTGATAGAAGCATACCACGAGCATGATCTATATTTAATCCTGAAGAAACAAGTACAATATCTAAATGAGCAATATCACGATCTTCAATATACTGTAAAATTGCATCAAAATATGTAAAGACCATATCATTTATTGGCCATTCTTCTGGTTTAGATACATCCCTATCAAGATGTAACCTTTGATCTAATTCTTGCATCATGCCCAAATATCTTAAATCTGCTAACCTATCTAAATGAATAGCACCCTTTCCACCGTGTCTTAATGAAATAAATCCATCTTTTAGATCTAATTCCATCTCAGTAAGTAGCCCTTGTGGTCTTCCATAAGGAATTACATCATAATCAAAACCAAATGGATTGTCTGCTTTTGTTTGATATAAAATCAGAAGGTTTTTGTTAGATTTTCTAGGACTTCCTCTTAACCAATATACTTTTCTTGGTTCAATTTCCAAAGTATTTAATGTATCTAAACTATCAATTACTTCAACTCTTCCCTCAAGAACTTTATCAAGCCCAATTAAGCCTGTATTCGAATCCATATATCCAATAGAAATCTAGTCATTTATAAATATTTCGATTAGTTACCACTCAATAGTACTTATAATCCAACCAAAACTCTTTTTACGTAATCTGCTCCCTTGTCTGTTTCTATGATTAGTATATCATGGCCATTATCTTTGGCTTCATTGTAACATATATCAAATATCTCACAATCTAAGTTTTCTCTTATTTTATCTTTGGAGTATTTTCTTCTTTTAAGCCTTGATTTTAGTGTTTTTAAGTTACATTTAGTTATTATGCACTTGTCTACTTGTTTTGGATCTAGGTGGTGTGCAAGATGGGAATCTATAAATAATGATTCTTTGTTTTTCTTTGCTTGTTTGATTACTTTGATTAGATACTTGTTTAATTTCTTTGTATCAATAACCTTACATTTTCTTTCTTTATCATAAGAATCTTCGAGTTTGTTATCTTTAATTATTTTCTTAACATCAATGTATTTGTAACCAAGAAGTTTAGCTAATTTCTTTGCTATAGTTGTTTTCCCTGTACAAGGTGTTCCTGATACAATGATTGTCTTCATTTTACTCTTGTCCTATCTTTTTTATGGATCTTTTGATAAATATTAATGAACACTTCTTTTGGTATCTGTATTCCTGCAATAACAAATGCTTCTGCTAATTCAAATGCAACTTCCTCTTGATCTGAATCAGAGGAGAAATTAAGGATTGCGTTTAATGTATGATTACACATAAAATTATCATTTATGTTTAAGACAATATTTCTTTTTTTTATATTAATCAATCCGTCCTCAGGAAATGCTGTTATTTTATCATATTTCCAGCAAGGTTTTTTATCTTTAGTTCCTTGCTTAAATCCATGCCTGTATAATTCCCATTGAATAAGATTAATAATGGTCTCCTTTGGAGTTGTGTTCTTTAGTTTGAATTTTGATATGAACTCGTCAAAATCAAGTTGATTGATTAGTTTTAAGTCTAGAACTTTGCCTAGATAAGCCTTGACCTTTTGCCTTGTACCTTTATTAGTCCAAGTATTCTCAACAAGATAAGCATATTTGTTGTTTTTTATGTTCTTAATACGTATAAAAGCCATCAAAGTTAGGCACTAGGTCCCACTATATAAACTTTGCTATTTTATGATAACAAAATCCGAACTAGTTTGGATTTTGGGATTAAAAATCTTTGCGAGATTTTCAATAAAAAGTTTTAAGAGATGTATTGTCCGGAAGAACTATCAAAACTTCTGTTAATTCATCCGAATGACGACAGAAAACATCCGGAAAATATGCAGTAAACTTTATTAAGAATTAATGCTTACTTAGTAATATGACACTTGTAGCAAAATTTAAGGATTTTATGCTAAATCCAATGGATCCAATAACTGTCGGGTTGTGGGTCCTGATGATGATATTATTAACAATTGGATTAATTGTAGGCTTAGAATAATGAAAGAAGAATTAAAAGAATGGATCATAATAGGAATAAAGCTCATTTCTTGGGTTTATTTAATCATTTCATTATATATGTTAATATTAATATTGACTGGACACAGTCCTACTGCTATTGAATTGTTAACAGGATTAGTGATCTCAATGATGGCTGTAGTGGTAGGTGGAGGGTTTGTGATTTTTAGGAAACTTGGTAAACTTGATGGTAAATTTGATTTGTTCACAAGACAATTCTATTCAATGGCTTCTGATTTTAAATCATTTAAGAATGAGTTTTATGATATGAAAACTGATGTTCATGTATTAAAGAAAGACATGAAATTAGTCAAAAATAAATTAAAGATCTATACTTAACCCAAGGCAACAACATCTGTATTTTGTGCGTTATTTATGCATTCACTTAATTCATCTGTCGGTTCCCATTGACATTTGTTCTCGAAACAACCACAATTAGCTTCTTGATAACATCCATATTCTGAGAGATATTCACAAGTTGTTACTACATCACTACCCTCAGGAAGACATAGCTGAGAAGAACATCCACTAACCATACATTGTTCATCTATAACACATTCATAATCAGATGGTTGAGGAAAGTTTTTATCTGTATCTTCTAAACCACAACCTGCTACTACTAAAAGTGAGAGTATTGTTAATATAATCAATAGTTTTTTCATTTTCTCCTCCTATTTTTAATATATTCAATTAAAATGTATATAAATAATGAGAATATTACTCCAATCAAAAACCAGAAAAGATATTCTGTGTAAGGAATTGTTGAAATTGCTTCACTCATTGGTTCTGCTGCATAAAATGCTGTATCTTGAACTGCTTCTTCAGCTACTTCTTCAACAGCCATATCTGCTGCCTCCTCTGCAATTGTAAATACTTCAGGTGAGGCAGTACGCACTAATGATTCCCCTGATTTTGACATCATTGTTGCTGGTCCAAGTGTGAAAAAATTGAATACTTTTAATAAAACAGCAGATGCTGTTACTAATAATGTAATTGGAAGTATTTTCTTTAATTTATCCATAAAATCAGGTGGAGTTTCTGACGGTGTTATAATTACAAATTTATTTGCTAATTTGTAATGATTTACCTCTTTACCTTTCTCAGAATAATGAAATTCATCAACAGTAACTAATTTTGCCTTCATCAAATGCTTTAGATTATAATGTATAGTTGAAATTGGCAGAGAGAGTTCTTTTGCTAGCTCTGATTCAGTGTATTCTTTTTTAGTTAGAATATCAAGAATCTTTCTAGCTGTTTTATTACTTATAACTTCAGCAAGTTTTTTTGATTTCTCGTCTTTCAATGAAACCATTACAAAGGATTCTTCTGTCATAACTTATTTAGTAGAAATAGAATATATAAATACTTTGTTTTAGTTTTAAATGAGATTGAAGTTAATGGAAATATTTTTATTGTATTACTTATATGAATATGTGGATGAGAAGATTATTATTGATTATATCCATTATTTTGCTTATTTCTTCTATTAATGGTTGTAAAACAGATGAAACTGTTGATGATAATAGAACAATAGTAGATTCTGAAGAAGTTAAAGAAGAACCAAGAGAAATGAAAAGGCCTGAAAGAGGGATGCAAGGACAAGAAAAAGAAGAACAATATATGACAGAGGAAGAAAGAATAAAAGAAAAAGGTCCTGATCCTAATGAAGAAGGAATAAGTTTTGATGATGTTAATATTAATGAATTAGAAGAGAGTACACAAGATAATTTTGGTTTTCATCAGAGTTCAATGTCATATGATGAAATGATTAATGCAGGATTAAAAGTAATTAATTTAGAAAATACTTTTTTTACAATTTGGATCCCTGAGAGATTTGAAGAAATAGAGGATAAAAGAGCATTAGTTTCTGTTCATGGAAGTTATGCAGATGCATATATTGGAACAATGGGTGAATTAAATTTAGCTAGAGAAAACAATTATGCAATTATTGCTGTACAATGGTATTTAGGGATGGAACAATATCTTAACTCAAGAGAGATATATGAATTAATTAATATCTCTGTTCAATATGCTGTTGAAAATTATGATATTGATGAACATTCATTAGCCTACACAGGATTTAGTCGTGGTTCTGCAAATAGTTTTGAAGTTACTTTTTGGGATAAGTATGAGGAAACAGATTATTTTGTATTAACAATAAGTCATTCAGGTGCAATTCCTCCAGAACAACCAACTGAATTTGTGTCTGATCTTTTAGATGGAGAATTTGGTACAGATGCATTTAGTGATAAACATTTTTTCTTATATTGTGGATTACAAGATGAAGAATGGGGAACAGATATGTGTCATTATATGAATTATACAGAAGATTTGTTAGAAGAATATGGTGCAGTAATTGAAGAATACATACATGATAATGAAGGAGGACATATGGGTTATTCAGAATCAGAAGAATATCATTCATCTGCTATTGATTTGTTTTTAGAATTAAGTTCTTGAAAAAATATATAAATGGTTATTAAATTCAGTAGAGACAGACTGGATATATAAATAATACCGACTCACAAGTTCATCGGTATTTTTAAGCATCGAAAAAGGCAAAATTCCGACAAAGTCGAAATTTAACCTTTATTCAATGGACCAGTAGCGCAGCCTGGATACTGTAAATCTGGATTTACCGGATTTGCCGTAGTGCAAATAGCGCGGCAGCCTTCTAAGCTGTAGGTCGGGGGTTCGAATCCCTTCTGGTCCGTTTATTCGTACTGCTGAACAAAGTGAAGCGGTACTTAATTTCTTTTTCCCAAGTTTTTTGTAAAAAGCTGGTGAGGATCAATTCTGGTCCGTTTATTTTCTCTAAGAACTTAGATCTTCATAACAACATACATCACATATTGGTAGACCAAAAGATCCTCTTTGAATTTCTTTTCTTGTTTGTCTAAACCTAGGACTTTGCCATATTTCTCGAACACCTTGATCATAAACATTACCAAACTTATATTCTGCACCAATGTCTTCACAGCACAAAGTAACGTCGCCAGTTGCTCTGATAACCATATTAGTAGTATATATACAAGAAGTTGTAGATATACTATTCTCAAATACAACTTTGCCTCCTCTTGAAAATAAAGGATGTTTTCTATAACCATCTCTTCTGTCAACAAGTTTAACTTTATCAAACTCTTGTTCAAATTCTCTTAGTCTTCTTTCTTGTTCTGCAGATAAAGGATCATGTAAACTAACTACTATAGATGAAACACCTATTTTGTAAAACTCTTCCACCTTCTCTCTAGTTAATAAATCCCCATTAGTATTCAAAACAATCTCAGAATCAGGTAGTTGTCGAATAACATATTCTAAGAATGTGTTTAACCTATCATCTGTTAGTGGCTCATTAAATGAAATTGGAGAAATCTTTCCTTTATAACCACAAACTCTTAATTGATCAATAATAGAATAAAAAATATCAGCTGATAGTATTTCTGATTCATCAATAGGCCTTGGACAATAATAACATCTTCTTGTACATTTTGAATTTATTTCAATATCAATATTGGTTGGTAAGTCCCTAAATCCATTATTAGTAATAGCCTCTAATTTATTTAAAAACCTCCATGCAGGTTCTTCTAATTTGGAATACAATCTATCTGGAACTATTCTATCAAATGCCCTTCTAGCTATTTTTCTTGTTCTTGATCTAAGTCTTTTAATCTTAACTACCTCTATAATAATATAGGAACATTAAGTAATTTATAAAAGTTATTAAGTTTATCATTAATTAGTAGTACTAATCTACTAAAACAATACCTTTATAAATAACCCATAAGTTAGTCAATTCACAAATATTAACTTGTTTAATCAAGAAAGACGATTAAATAAGATGTAAACAACCAAAAGGAGCCTGAAAAAGCGGTTTTCAGTACAAATTTTGGCTAAATGGCCTTAAAAGACCATATAACCATGTTTGATTCTTTCTGAAGCGCTCTCAATAGGACCATTATACAACATGATCATTGGCTTCTAGATGGAAATATGATAAAATAAGTGAAAAAACATGGGTAAGGCACATAGACCAAGAGCGGGTTCAATGCAATTTTGGCCAAGGAAAAGGGCTAAGAAAGAAACACCTAGAGTTAGATCCTGGGCTAAAACTAAGGAAGCTTTACCATTAGGATTTGCAGGTTATAAAGCAGGAATGACACACATTACTGTTGTTGATAATAGAAAAACATCAAAAACAAAAGGTGAAGAAGTATGTTTCCCTGTTACTGTTGTTGAATGTCCAGCAATTAAAATATTATCAGCAAGATTATACAAGGATTCTGCTTATGGATTAAAATTAATAAAAGAAATCAATTTTAAAAGAGACAAAGAAGTTGAGAAAACATTGCCAAAATTAACAAAAATTAATGAAAAAGCAATGGAAAACATCAAACCAGAAGATTTTGATGAATTAAGAATTAATGTTTATACACAACCAAAAAATGTTGGTTTTAGTAAAAAGAAACCTGAAATCTTTGAAGTTGCTCTTGGTGGAAATAAAGAAGAGCAGATAAACTATATTAAAGAAAATAAAGGTAAAGAGATTAATATTACTGACATATTCAAACCAGGACAACAGATTGATATTTGTTCTGTTACAAAAGGTAAAGGATTCCAAGGTCCTGTAAAAAGATTTGGAATTAGTATTAAATCACATAAATCTGAAAAAGCAATTAGAAACCCAGGAAGTTTAGGTTCATGGAGAGGACAAGGACATATGATGTATAGAGTTGCTCATGCAGGTAAAATGGGATATCATACAAGAACAGAATACAATAAACAAATTTTAATGATGGGAGATAATCCTGAAGATGTGAATCCAAAAGGTGGATTTCTTAGATATGGTTTAGTTAAAAACCCATATATTTTAATCAAAGGTTCAATTGGTGGATCAGGTAAACGATTAGTTAGAATGATTGCTCCAAGAAGAGAAAATAAAAAAATGGGAAAAGAAGCCCCAACAATAGTAGAAATTTCAACAGAATCAATGCAAGGTAATTAAAAATGAAAGTAAGTGTCTTGAACATAGCAAAAACTGAAATAGGAAAAGAAGATTTACCTGTTCAATTTAAAGAAGAGGTCAGAGAAGATCTTGTTAAAAAAGCAGTTTTAGCAATTCAAAGTAGAAAAAGACAACCTTACGGTGCAAAACCTGATGCAGGTATGAGAGCATCTGCTGAAGTTTCTAGAAGAAGAAGAGCATTTAGAGGATCATATGGTCATGGTATTTCAAGAGTTCCAAGAAAAGTAATGACAAAAAGAGGAACTCAACATCATTGGGTAGGAGCTGTTGCTCCAGGAACAGTTGGAGGAAGAAGAGCTCATCCACCAAAAGCTGATAAAATTTGGGCACATAAAATTAACACAAAAGAAAGAAGAAAAGCAATTAGAGGTGCATTATCTGCAACAGTTATACCGGCAATTGTCGAGAACAGAGGACATGTTGTACCTAAAGATTATCCATTCATTATTGAAGATAAATTTGAAAAGATAGAAAAAACAAAAGATGTGATTAATGTATTATTAAAATTAGGATTAGAAAAAGAATTAGAAAGAGCAGCTGTTAAAAAAGTGAGAGCTGGAAAAGGAACAATGAGAGGAAGGAAATATAGAAAGAAAAAAGGACCATTACTTGTTGTTTCTGACAAATGTCCATTATTAAGATCAGCAAAAAATATTCCAGGAGTAGATATTGTTGATATTAAAAATATTAATACAGAATTACTTGCACCAGGAACAGATGTAGGAAGACTTACATTATACACACAAAGTGCAATTAAAAAACTAAAAGATAATAATTTGTTTATGTGAAAAAAATGGAATCATTAAAAATACTAAAATATCCGTTGTCAACTGAAAAGACAATAAGAATCATGGAGTCAGAGAATAAATTAGTTTTTGTTGTAGAAAGAAAAGCTAAAAAACATGAGATAAAAAAAGCAATTGAAGAAGCTTTTAAAGTTAAAGTGATTAAAATTAATACATTAATTACACCTGGCGGGAAAAAAAGAGCTTATATTAAATTATCAAATGAAAATCCTGCAATTGATATTGCAACACAATTAGGACTTATGTAAAAGTGAATTAAAATGGGTAAAAGATTAATAACACAAAGACGAGGAAAAGGATCAGGACCTTATAAATCACCTAGTCATAGATTTGTAGGTAAAGCTAAACACCCATCTTTTGGATCAGAAGGATTAAATGGAATTGTTAAAGACTTGGTTAAATGTCCGGGACATACAGCCCCTTTAGCAATTGTGGAATATGAAACAGGAGAATTCAATTTAATGATTGCTCCCGAAGGAATGAAAGTTAAAGATAAAATTGAATTATGTTCACAAAATACAGGAAAAGGTAATATATTAATGCTAAAAGACATACCAGAAGGAACAACAATATTTAATATTGAAAGTGTTCCTGGCGACGGTGGAAAGTTTGTAAGAAGTTCAGGTGTTACAGCTAAAATTGTTGCAAAAAAGAAAAACCAAGTTATGGTATTATTGCCTTCAAAAAAACAAAAAGCTTTCAATGAAAAATGCAGAGCAACCATTGGTGTAGTAGCTGGTGGAGGAAGAACTGATAAACCACTTATGAAAGCAGGAAATGTTTATCATAAGATGAGAGCAAGAAATAAATTATATCCAAGAGTAAGCGGAGTCGCAATGAATGCTGTAGACCATCCATTTGGTGGAACTACAACAAGTAATAAACCAGGTCCAACAATTGCAAGAAGATTTGCGCCAGCAGGAGCTAATGTTGGTAAGATCAGACCAAGACGGACAGGTAAGAAGAAATAAACGTGAAAAAAAATGGCAAAAAAGGAATACACATATCGAGGAAAAACATTAAATGAATTACAAGAGTTAAGTGTAAAAGAATTTGCATTATTATTACCTTCAAGAAGAAGAAGATCATTATTAAGAGGATTTACTGATACTCAAAAAATATTAATTAAAAAGCTAGAGAAAAAAGATAAGGTTAAAACACACTGTAGAGAACTGATAATTTTACCTAATATGGTAGGGAAAACTATTGATCTTTACAACGGAAAACAATTTACTTCAATATTAATCCTAGAAGAAATGATTGGATTTGTTTTAGGTGAATTTGTATTAACAAGAAATAGAGTAAAACATAGTGCACCAGGAGTTGGAGCAACAAAATCCAGTGCAAGTGTTTCAGTAAGATAAATGTGATATAAAAATGGCAAAAGGTTATTCATTTCAAGGGTATGACAAAGAAAGAATGGCGAGAGGATTAGGTAGATCACTCCCTATTTCCACAAAACAAGCAATTGTGGTATGTGATTACATGAGAAATAAAAAACTTTCAAGAATAAAGAGTGAATTTGATGAAGTTATAAAATTAAAAAGAGCAATTCCATTCAACAAATTTAATATGGATACTGGACATAAAAAAGGAATGGGTCCAGGAAAATATCCAAAGAAAACATGTGAAAATATCCTTAATTTAATAAAAAGCATTGAAGCAAATGCACAATTTAAAGGATTAAATTCAAACAACTTATTCATTACATTTTGTTGTGCAAATAAAGCTGCAGGACAATGGCATTATGGTAGACATAGAGGAAGAGTAATGAAAAAAACTCATGTTGAAATGGTGGTTGAAGAAAAATCAACAAAGAAAGTTGAAAAAGAAGTAAAAAAGACAGAAACTGTTAAGAAAAAGGTTGTAGAAAAAGAATTGCCAAAGAAAGAAGAGAAAAAAGTTGTGGAAAAAAAGGCTGAAGTTAAACAAGAAGAAAAGCCAACAGTTGAAGCAAAGCCAGAAGTTAAGGAAACACCTAAAGTAGAACAACCTAAAACAGAAGAGAAAAAAGAACCAAAAATTGATACTAAACAAATCAAACCTAAAGAAGAAGTTAAAAAAGAGGAGAAAGTCAAAGCTAAAAGTGAAGAAAAGGTTGAAGTTAAAGAAAAAAAGCAAGCTGAAGAAAGTGAGAAAGCTAAAACCAAACCTGTTGAAGAAAAAGTCGAGACTAAACCTATTAAAGAAGAGGATAAAAAATGATCCATAAAAAATTATTAGGAAAAGTAATAAACGAATTTCAAATAAGAGAATTTATTGAGAAAAACTTAAATCATGTTGGATTAAGTAGTTCAAAACTAAAACTAACTCCATTAGGTGAAAAAATAATCATTTCAGCATCAAGACCTGGATTAATTGTAGGAAGAAAAGGTCAAAGTATTAAAAAATTAACAGCATTATTAAAAAAGAAATTCAAATTAGAAAATCCACAAATTGAAATTAATGAAGTTGAGAATGTTAATCTTGACGCAGAGATAGTAGCAGAAAGAATTGTTCATTCATTAGAAAGATTTGGTTCAATGAGATTCAAAAGTATTGGACATAGAGCAATGGAAGATGTTATGAATGCTGGAGGATTAGGAGTAGAAATCTTAATTTCAGGAAAGATTCCAAGTTCCAGAGCAAAAAGATGGAGATTTTATACTGGATATTTAAAGAAAAGTGGAGATGCCGTTCATACAGCTGTAAAAACATCATATAAATCTGCAGAATTAAAAACAGGTTTAGTTGGAATTCAAGTAAGAATTATGCTTCCAAATGTTGATTTACCTGATAAAATTACATTTATCAAAGAACAAGTAGTTGAAGAAGTTACAGAAGAGAAAAAGGTTAAAGAAAAAACAGAGAAAGAAAGTAAAAAGAAAGAATCTAAGAAAAAAGAAAAGGAAACAAAAGAAAGTAAAGAAAAACCTGCAAAGAAAACAAAAAAGAAAGTAGTAAAAACAGAAGAAGTTATTGAAACTAAAAGTGAAGAAAAAACTGAATCCAAAGTTGAGGAAAAAGTCGAAAATAAAGAAACTGAAAAAGCTCAAGCCGAACCAGTAGAAAAAAAAGTTGAAATTAAAGAAAAAGAGCAAGCTAAACCTGTTGAAGAAGAACCTAAGGTTGAAACTCAAGAAGAAAAGGTAGAATAATGAAAGCTAAAGACATAAGAGCAAGAAATGAAGCTGATTTAAAGAAAGAATTAGTTGAACTAAGGACAGAATTAATTAAAGAAAATGCTCAAGCTGCAACAGGTACTCAATTAAAAAGTCCAGGCAAGATCAAACAAATAAAAAAGAATATCGCACGTATACTTACTGTATTAAACGAAAAACAAAAAGGAGTGGCAGGTAAAAAAGGATGAGTGAAATATGCACAACATGTGGTTTACCTAAGGAACTTTGCGTTTGTGAGACAATCGCAAAGGAAAGTCAAAAGATAACTGTGTCAACAATCAAAAGAAAATTTGGAAAAGTTTACACAATAATAGTAGGGATTGATCAAAAAGAGATCAATTTGAAAGACCTAACAAAAAAACTCAAAATGCAATTTGCATGTGGAGGAACAACAAAAGAAGGAAACATTGAGTTGCAAGGGAATCATAAACAAAAGGTTATGGAAGCTCTTGTAAAGATTGGTTTTTCACCAGAAACAATTGATATCAAATAATGACACAAAATAAAAAGAAAAAAGATAATCAATACAAGTTGATTGGAAAAGAAATCAAGATCAAAAGTCCAAAAAACAATTGCACTTCACATATTGAAGGAAAAGTAATTGATGAAACAAAAAAAACAATATATGTAAAAACAAAAAAAGGAAGAAAAAGATTAATCAAAAACAATCAAGAGGTAATAATCAAATGATAAAAGCAAAAAACATTGGTGTTGATGTTAAAGCACCAACAAAGGCATGTGAAAATGACAAACATTGTCCATTTCATGGTAGCTTAAGCCTTAGGGGCAGGACATTCGTTGGAACAGTTATTTCAGCAAAAACACCTAAAAATGCTACTGTCGCCTGGGAAAGACAAGTTTTGAATAAAAAGTTTGAAAGATTTGAAAAAAAGAGAACTAAAGTAAATGTTCATAATCCTATGTGTATAAACGCAAAAAAAGGAGATACTGTTAAAATTATGGAAAGCAGAAGAATTAGTAAATCAAAGAATTTTGTTATCATTGAAAAAGTAGATGACATAAAGGTGAAATAAAGATGTTAGCTGTTAAATCAAGAATAACCAGGGCATTACCAACATGTGCTATTATTGAAACATGTGATAATAGTGGAGCTAAGGTTATTAAGTTATTCGGTGTTAAAAAATTAAAAACAGTAAAAGGAAGGTATCCTGCTGCAGGAGTTGGTGATTTAATCATGGCTTCAGTTAAAAAAGGAAAACCAGAGATGAGAAAAAAAACAATTTTAGCAGTTATAGTTAGACAAAAAAAATCATTTAGAAGAGCAGATGGAACAAGAGTTAAGTTTGAAGATAATTCAGCTGTTGTTGTAAAAGATGAAAAAGGCAATCCGCAAGGTACAATGTTTAAAGGTCCTATTGCAAAAGAAGTTTGTGAAAGATGGCCAGGGATTGCAAAGATTGCAAGTATTATAGTATAATCATAAATCAAGGGATAAAATGAAAAAAGATTATTCAAGCAAGTGGAAATCAAGTAGACAACCTAGGAAACAAAGAAAGTATAGATATAATGCTCCAGCTCATATTAGAGGAAAATTTTTGAATGCTACACTTTCAAAAGATCTAAGGAAAAAATATGGAATTAGATCAATTAGAGTTAAAACAGGAGATATTGTTAAAGTATTAAGAGGACAATTCAAGAAAAAAGAGGGTAAAGTTAACAAAATTTCCATTAATGATTCAAAAGTATTTATCGATGGTATTGAAATCATCAAAAAAGAAGGATCAAAAACATTTATTGGAATAAATGCATCAAATGTAATGATCACAGATCTTAATAAAGACGATAAAAGAAGAATGAAAAGAATAGAACAGGCAAAAGCAGAGACACCAAAGAAAGAAGAAAAGAAAACAGAGAAAAAGATTGTAGAAAAAAAGACAATAGAAAAACCAGCAGTTGAAGAAAAGGCTGAACTTAAACAAGAAAAAAAAAATCAGGAAAAAGCTGAAGCCAAGCCTGTTGAAAGAGAAATTAAAACTGATAATAAACAAATTAAGAAATGAGGAATTAAAAAATGAAAAATCATCTTAAAAGAATAGCTGCACCAAAGACATGGGATATTAAAAGAAAAATTAATATGTTTATCACAAGACCTATGCCTAGTGGACATGGATTAAATAGAAGTATCTCTATTAACACACTATTCAAAGAAATGATTAAATGTGCTAAAACAAACAGAGAAGTAAGATATATCTTAAGAGATAAAGAAGTATTACTAGACGGAAAAAGAGTAAAAGATCCAAGAAGAGCTGTTGGATTAATGGATGTATTGCATGTAAAGGACACAAAAGAATCATATAGAATTATTATTAATAATCAAGGGAAAATAGCTGCAATCCCTATTAAAGGTGGTGAAGAAAACATCAAAGTATGTAAGATCATTGCAAAATCATTATTAAAAAAAGGTAAATTACAACTTAACCTTAATGATGGGAAAAACATTTTGGTTGAAAAAGATGAGTACAAAGTTGGAGACAGTGTTGTTCTTGATTTAAACGGATTAAAAATCAAAGAAACACTTAATTTTAAAGATGGTGCTCAGGTATATATGACTGGTGGAAAACATATTGGTATTATTGGTGTGTTAAAAGGAACACATGGAAATGATTATTTAGTAAAAACTAAAGAAAATAAAGAATTTATTGCTAAAAAACATCATATCTTTATTATTGGTAAAGACAAACCAGTCTTAACAATACAATTATAATTATGAGGAAATAAAAATGAATGTTATGAGAGACGTAAAAATCGAGAAGATAACAATCAACTTTGGATCAGGTAAAGATCAGACTAAATTAGACAAGGGTCTAAAATTAATTAAACATATTACTGGATTAGACGGTGTTAAAACAACTACCAAAAAAAGAATTCCAGGATGGGGTTTAAGACCAGGTTTACCAATTGGATGTAAACTTACAATAAGAGATCCAAAATTAACTAAAGATTTATTATCAAGATTCCTAAAAGCTAAAGATAACAAATTAGTTATTAAACAATTCGATAATCAAGGAAATGTGGCATTTGGAATTCATGAGTATATTGACATTCCAGATACAAAATATAACCCAGACATTGGAATTATGGGTTTTGAAATTTGCATTACACTTAAAAGAAATGGATATAGAATCAAAAATAGAAGAATTAAGAATAAAAAAGTTCCAAACAAACACAGAGTTAACAAAGAAGATGCAATTGAATTTATGAAAAAAGAATTTAAAATCAATGTAGGTGAGGAATAAAGTGAGTTATAGCGATCATAAAAAAACATTCAAACAATTAAAGGTTAAGCCTGAAAAACTTCAAAAGTTTAAAAAACATAATGCTCCGAAGGAAAGAACCACTGGCTACAGCAAATATAAATGTAGAAGATGTGGAAGAATAAGAGCAGTCATTAAAAAATATGGCTTAGACTTTTGCAGACAATGTTTTAGAGAGGTTGCAGTTGATTTAGGTTTTAAAAAATATAGATAAGGTGTAAAAAATATGACATTAAATGATCCAATCGCAAATGTATTATCAAACATGCTTAATTACGAAAGATTAGGTAAAAATGAGTGTGTAGTTAAACATTCATCAAAGATAATCAAAAAAATATTAACAATCATGAATGATAATAAATATATTGGTAGTTTCGAAGAAATTATTGACGGAAAAGGTAATATTATTAAAATAAATTTATTAGGTAATTTAAATAAATGTGGAGTTATTAAACCAAGATTTAATGTGAAACACACAGAATTTATTAAATTCGAGAAAAGGTTTTTACCTGCAAAAGATTTCGGTTTATTGATTGTATCAACTCCAAAAGGAGTTATGACACATGATGAAGCAAAGAAACAAAAGATGGGTGGAAAACTAATAGCATATTGTTACTAAGGTAAGAAAAAATGAAATTTAAAGATTATAAAGAAGAAATTGAAATCCCAGAAGGTGTTGAAGTTACAGTTAGTGAAGGTAATCTTATTTATGTAAAAGGAGAAAAAGGTGAAATTAAGAGAGCTCTTCGTGATCCTAAAATTAAAATTAGTGTAGAAAATAATAAAGTAATTATTTTTGTTAAAGTTTTAACAAAAAATGAAAAAACAATGGTTGGAACATTTAAATCACATATTAAAAATATGTTAAAAGGAGTAAAAGAACCATACGTATACAAATTAAAGATTTGTTCAGGTCATTTTCCAATGAATGTATCATATTCAAACAATGAATTAAGTGTTAAAAATTTTATTGGAGAAAAGATTCCAAGAAAACTTAAGATTCAACAAGGTGTTGATTTAAAAGTTGAAGGAGATATCATCACTGTAACACATATTAATAAAGAAGTTTCTGGACAAACAGCAGCTTCAATTGAACAATTATGTAAAAGACCTGGCTTTGATAGAAGAATATTTCAACCAGGAATATATATTACTGAAAAAGCTGGAAAAATTATGTAGGTTAAAAAAATGTCAAACAAAGAAACATTACTAAGAATAAGAAAACAATTGAAAAAGAAAAAACCTGAATTTAATAGTCAAGATACTCATAAAAAACCAAGAATTAAGAAAGGGTGGAGAAGACCAAGAGGTATCCAAAGTAAGATGAGATTACATAAGAAAGGATACAATAAGATGGTTTCAAAAGGATATAAATCACCAAAACTGGTTCGAGGTTTAAATAGAGAAGGACATGAAGAAATAATGGTTAAGAATGTTAATGATCTAAAGAATATTAAAGACATTAAAACACAAGCTGTAAAAATAAGTGGTACTGTTGGACAAAAGAAAAAAATTGACATTGTAAAAGAAGCATTAAAATCAAACATGATCATTTGTAATTTAAAGAATCCTCAAGATTATTTAAAATCAGTTGAGGATAAATTAAAGAAAAAAGCTGAAGAAAAAGCAAAAAAGACAAAAGTAAAGGAAAAGAAATCTAAAGAAAAGGAAAAAGAAGCTAAGAAGAAAGACAAAAGCATTGATAGTATTGCAGAAACAGAACTAAGTGAAGAGAAAAAAGCTGAAGAAAAGAAAAAAATGGATAAATTCCTAGCTCAAAATCAATAAAGGTTAAAAAAATGAAATTATCATTACAAAAAAGATTAGCAGCAACAATCTCAGGATGCTCTGAAAAGAAAGTCAAGTTTAACTTAGATAGTCTTAAGGATATTAAAGAGGCTATTACGAAGATTGATATTAGAGGATTAATCAAAGATAAAGCAATAGTTATTGAGAAGTCAAAAGGAGTTTCTAAAGGAAGAACCAGAAAAAAGAAAGAACAGAAAAAGAAAGGAAGACAAAGAGGACAAGGTAAGAGAAAAGGAACAAAGAATGCAAGAGAACCTAGAAAAAGAACATGGATTAATAAAATAAGATCACAAAGAGCATTTTTAGCAAAATTAAAAGAGAAAAAAATTATCAATTTAGAATCATATAGAATGTTATATAACAAAGCAAAAGGTGGATATTTTAGAAGTAAAAGACATATTGACCTTTATATTAATGAACATAATTTGGTGAATACTAAAGATGGCAAGAAAAACAATTAAGAAGATAGAATTTAGAAGAAAATCTGAAGGAAAAACAGATTATAAGAAGAGACTATCTTTATTAATATCAAGAAAACCTAGATTAGTTATTAGAAAGAGTCTTAAAAATATGACTGCTCAAATTGTGGGATATGATGAAAAAGGCGATAAGATATTAGCAAGTTCACATTCAAGTAATATTGTTAAATTAGGATGGAAACATTCAAAGAATAATATCCCTGCATGTTATCTTGTTGGATTATTGCTTGGTAAAATGGCATTAAATAATAAAGTTAAGGAAGCTATTGTAGATACAGGTTTACAAACAATTATAAAAGGATCAAAATTATTTGCAGTTGTTAAAGGTGCAACTGATGCAGGACTAAAAATACCATATTCTGAAGAGATAATGCCTTCTGAAGAAAGAATAAAGGGTAAACATATTAGTGATTATAATCAAAAATCAAAGGATATCACAAAAGATTTTGAATCATTAAAACAAAAGATCATGGAGAAATAAAATGACAAAAGAAGAACCGAAAGAAAAAGTTGAAACAAAGGCAGAAGAAGAAAAGACTGAGCCTGTTCAAGAAAAAGTAGTTAATGATGATGAAAAAGTAATTGAAGTTGAAGAAAAAGATGCTGAGGTAGTCGAAGTTAAAGAAAAAGATGATAAACGTAAACCTAATAGATATGAGAAAAAATTTGATATGGGTGGATGGAATCCTAAGACTGAAGTTGGAAAACAAGTTAAAAATGGTGAAATTACTGATATTGAAGATTTATTCAATAATGGGTATAATATATTAGAATCAGAAATTGTTGATGTTTTAGTTAAAGATATTCAAACAGATTTATTATTAATTGGTCAATCAAAAGGAAAGTTTGGTGGCGGTCAAAGAAGAGTTTTTAGACAAACACAAAAAAAGACAAAAGAAGGAAATAAACCTAAGTTCGCAACATATGCATTAGCCGGTAATAAGAATGGTATTGTGGGTGTTGGTTATGGAAAAGCAAAAGAAACTGTTCCTGCTAGAGAAAAAGCATTGAGAAATGCTAAGCTTAATGTCTTCAAAATTAGAAGAGGATGTGGGTCTTGGGAATGTAATTGTAAAGATCACCATTCAATCCCGTTTAGTGTTGAAGGGAAATGTGGATCAGTTATTATTAAATTAATCCCAGCACCTAAAGGTACAGGTCTTTGTGTTGAAAAAGAATGTGCAAAGATATTAGGGGTTGCTGGAATCAAAGATGTTTGGTCAAAAACAATTGGACAAACAAAAACAAAGATTAATACTATTAAAGCTTGTGAAAAAGCATTAAAAAAATTAATAGCAACAAAAACCTTTATAGAACACAACGAAAAGTTAAATATTGTTGAAGGAAAATCACCTGTAAAGGAAAAGGAAGTAGATGAATAAAAATGGCAGAAAAAATCGCAATTATTCAATTAAGAGGAACCATTGGCGCAAGAACTGAAGTAAAGGATACACTAAAAATGTTAAGATTACAAAAGAGAAATGTTTGTGTTGTATATGAAAAAACACCAAGTATCATGGGAATGGTTAACAAAGCAAAAGATTTTATCACATGGGGAGAAATTAATGAAGAAACATTAAAAGAACTTAAAGATAAAAGAGGACAACCAGACCCAAAAGATTCAAAAAAATTAAAAGCATATTTTAGATTAAATTCACCTAAAAAAGGTCTTGAAAAGGGAGGAATTAAGAAAACTCTTGTTCAAGGCGGAGCATTAGGATATAGAAAAGATAAAATTAATGATTTAATAATGAGAATGTTGTAAAATGAGATTCAAACCAAAGAAAAATATTAAACAGAGAGGAAGCAAAACCCATGGATGGGGCTCTATGAAAAAGCATCGAGGTGCTGGAAATAGAGGAGGTAGAGGTAATGCAGGCTCAGGTAAAAGAGGAGACTGTAAAAAGTCAAAGATGACACATAGAAATCCAAAATATTTTGGAAAATATGGATTTAAATCTAAGAATAGTCCTGAAATTAAATCATGTAATATGTTTTATATTGAAAAGAGTTGTGAAACATTACTAAAAGAAGGAAAAATTAAAGAAAACAATGGATTAATTATTATTAATTTAAAAGAACTTGGATTTGATAAGTTATTAAGCAAAGGAAATATTAGCAGAAAATATAAAATCACAGTAAAATATGCTACACCTAATGTTATTGAAAAAATTAAGAAAAAAGGGGGAGAAGTTATTATCTCCGCAGGTAAAGAGACAACAAAAAAACCAAAGGAAAAAATAGAGAAAACTAAGAAAGAAGAGCCTAAAGTTAAAGAGGAATAATAAAATATGTCAGCTTGGAAAAGTATTCTGATGAATCTGCCTGAGGTTTCAGGCCCAACACAAAAAAGACTTTCTTTTAAAGAGAAATTAAAATGGACAGGAATTATTCTTGTTGTTTATTTTGTTCTTGGAATTATTCCATTATTTGGTTTAGGAGAAAATGCATTAGCACAGTTTGAATACTTATCTATGATTCTAGGTGCTGAGTTTGGTTCAATTATATCATTAGGTATTGGTCCAATTGTTACTGCATCCATTGTATTACAATTATTAAATGGTTCTGGAATATTTAAATTTGATTTGGCGACTGCTGAAGGAAAAAGAACATTCCAAGGAGTACAAAAATTATTATCAATATTCTTTATTGTATTTGAAGCAATTATTTATGTAATGATGGGAGGATTATCTCCAGGATTATTTTTTAATCCAGCAACACAACAATTCACAGCTCAAGCTGTAGCAGGAGTTATCTCATTATCAGCTTCAATGATATTTTCATTAAAATTATTATTAATAGTACAACTTACATTAGGTGGATTAATTATTATGTTAATGGATGAAGTTGTAAGTAAATGGGGATTTGGTTCAGGTATCAGTTTATTCATCGCAGCAGGTGTATCAAAGTCTATCTTTGTTAGAGCATTTAGTTGGATGAGTGGACAAGGTGTAGGAGGAGATTTCTCATATGCTTCAGGAAAAGTACCTCAATTATTTCAAGCATTATATAATGGAGATCCACAAACAGCACTAGTAGCAGGAGCTGCTCTTGTTTCAACCATATTAGTGTTTGTTATTGCTGTATATGTACAGGCTATGAAAATTGAAATACCTTTATCATTTGGTAGAATAAGAGGACATGGAATAAGATGGCCATTAAGTTTTACATACGCAAATGTTATTCCAGTTATCTTAGTTTCAGCATTACTTGCTAATGTACAATTATTAGCTAAATTCTTAGAAAACTGGGGTTATCCATTATTAGGACATATTGGTGCTAATGGTGTAGCACAATCAGGTATTGTCGCATGGTTTAGTGGTCCAGGTGGACAAAATGGATTAGTTGGTATGGTTATTAGTCAAGGTACATTATTAATTGGATGGAAACCTTATTTACAAACAATTGTTTATATGGTTATAATGATAATTGGTTGTGTTGTATTTTCATATTTCTGGGTACAAACCTCAGGTATGGATGCAAAGAGTCAAGCTAAAAATATTATGTCATCAGGATTACAAATTCCTGGATTTAGAAGAGATGAAAGAATTTTACAAAGATTACTAAATAGATATATTAATCCTTTAACAATAATGGGTGGAGCAGTAATTGGTTTCTTAGCAGCAATTGCAGATGTGACTGGTGCATTAGGAAGAGGAACAGGACTATTACTTTGTGTTATGATTATTTATAGATTATATGAAGAAATTGCTAAACAACATATGATGGATATGCATCCTATGTTAAGGCAAATGATGGAATAAAAAAGAGGTTAAAAAAGAATGTTTGCTAATTTACTTAATCCAGTATTATCACCGTTATTGTATTTACCAACATTATTAGCTATATTTATTATTTCTATTATTATTTCATTGATAATTGTTCTAGTGTATAAGTATGTTACTGACCAAGATTTAATGAAAAGATTAAAAACAGAAATTAAAGAATTACAAGCAGAAGCTAAAGAGTTAAAGAGTCATCCTGAAAAAATGATGGCTGTACAGAAAAAAGCAATGGAAACTAATATGAAGTATATGATGCATTCATTAAAACCAACATTATATACATTTATACCAATCATTATAATCTTTGGATGGTTAAATGCACATATGGCATTCTTACCAATAATCGATGGACAAGAGTTTAGTACTACACTTAATTTTGAAGAAGGTTTTAATGGCAATGTTTCAATTGTTACACCAGATGGAATAACACTATTAAGTGAAATAGATCAAGAGATTTATGAAAGTAAAGCTGACTGGACAATGAAAGGAATTCCAGGTGAATATACCTTGTATTTTAATTTTAATTCGAAAGATTATAGTCAGAACATTATAATTACTGAAGATATTAAAGATAAAAGATATGAACAACCTTTGACTAAATCAAAAGATGGTGTTCTTGATTCAATAGTTGTTTCTAATAAGAAAATGACTCCATTCGGAGATCTAAGTATATTTGGATGGAATCCAGGATGGTTAGCATCATACATAGTGTTTTCTTTAGTATTTAGTATATTATTTAGAAAACTGTTTAAAGTATATTAAAAGAAAAAAAGAAATTATTTTGTAATACAAACAGTAGCATATCTAGTTGTTGGTCCTTTTTCTTCAAGAGCAACAATGTTTCTAGTTAAATTACCTTCTTTAACTAATCCTTTACAGTCTTGACTTGACTTAGTAACATATCCAATTACTGCATCTGCTCTAGGTCCTGACATTCTAGCTTCATCTTTACCTCTGTATCCAGTTACTAAGAAACTTAGACCATCTGCTTCATATTCTTTAACTGCTCTACAATATCCTGCTAAATCAGATTGATCTCTGCCTGTTAATGAATCAGAATTAGCTCCATCAAGTACTAATTTACCATCTTTATATGCTGTATCAAAGTAAACAGTTATACAACCAGGTTCTGATGTATTTGCTAGTAGTTTATCACTACTTAAATTAGAATCTGGTTCAAATGTTGGCAATGCTTTTGGTGGTGGTACTGGTTTAGCTGCATCTGGACTAGGTCCTAGTGTGCCTTCTAATCCCTCAGCTGGTGCTTCAGGTGCTTGTGCTATTGGTTCAGGTGTGTGAATACCAAACCAATCATTGTGTCGTTCTATATATCCTAAAGGCATAGCTACTGCGCAACCTAACATAAAAAAATTAAATCCTCTACCCATCTATATCCCCCCATATAGTATAATTAATATAGTAGGGGAAGTGGGTATAATATATAAAGGTTATTGGAGAAAAGTCAGTCATATATATAAATCCACAAGCTTTTTAAATAAGCCCTGATTCTTGAGTTAATATAAATAATATAAGGTGATTAAATATGCCAAGACCAGGATTAAGATCAAGATCAGTTAAAAGAGTCAAAGTTAGGACCCCAGGAGGAAAGACAGTTACACATTATAGAAGTAAGAAGACTGGAAAACCTCAATGTGCAGACTGTGGAAAAGTACTTCCAGGAGTTCCTAGAGAAAGTCGTGCAAAAATGAGAAATATGCCAAAAACAGCTAAAAGACCAGAAAGACCTTTTGGTGGTGTATTGTGTAGTCCTTGTAGTAGAAAGAAAATAATTGCAGAAGTCAGAGCAGAATAAGTCTCTTCTCTATACAGGCGACTGTAGAGCAAGAAATGAGAGATTAAGGGTGAGAAAGAATGGTATTTGAAGTAGGAAGATTAGTTATTAAGATTGCTGGCAGAGATGCTAGAAAGAAAGGTGTTATTGTAGATGTTCTAGAGAATGGTTATGTCATGTTAGATGGACAAACAAGAAGAAAGAAGTGTAATATATCACATCTTGAACCATTAAATCAAGTTTTAAAGATTAAAAAGGGAGCTTCTAATGCTGAAGTTGTTAAAGCTTTAACTGAAGCAGGTATTGAATGCAAAGAAAGAAAAGCAAAAGAAACAAAGAATACAGAAAGACCAAGAAAACAAAGAAAGGTTAAAGAGAAACTAGAAAAGAAAGCAAAGCCAAAAGCAGAGAAGAAAGAGAAACCTAAAAAAGAAGAAAAGGTTGTAGAGAAAAAAGCAGAAGCTAAAGTAGAAAAGCCTAAGACTGAAGAAAAAGCAAAAGTTGAAACCAAACCAGTTGAAGAAGCTAAACAATAAGTTTTTATATTATTTCTTTTATTATTTTATTAATGAGCATAGCTATTAATTTAATCAAACCTGCAATTAATAATACCAAGAATCTATTATTTCCAATTAAATATAAGGAATGGTTGAAATTAGGACTAGTTTCTTTGCTGAGTAAGAAGAATTCTTCAATTAACAGCATAAGAGGGCCATCAAATCTTTTGGATGAATCCCTGTTTGATATCCTTATGTCAAACCTAGCAACTGTTTTAGCAGCCACAGGTGTTTTATCATTATTTATTCTTGCATTTCAATGGATTTCATGTATTTTTACTTTTGTCTTTGTTGATTCTATAATTACAAAGAAGACATTGATAAAAGATTATTTTAATAAACATAGTAAAAAAGGAACATCATTGTTTTTATGGAATATGTTATTGTTTGTATGTTTGATAGTGTTATTAGTAGTTCCATCTATCCCAATAATTATTTCAGTTTTAAGAAATGTGGGTGATCTTAGTCTATCTGCCCTTGGAATAAGTCTATTCTTTATTATCTTGTATGCATTTTATTTAGGTTTAATGATAATGTTATTTATGTTTATTAGTGCAATTATGTTTAATTTTACTGTTATTGAAATGTATATAAAGAATAAGATGTTTTGGCCTTCATTTATTTATTCACTAAATGTTGTTAAAGAAAACTTTATCGATGTGATAATATATTTTGTAATGAGGGTATTATTAGGATTTGTTACTGGAATTATTTCATTGTTATTAATAGTACCATTATTGTTAATATTATTATTTATTTGTTTGATATTAGTTTTAATTGGTGTTTTGTTGGTATCATTATCTAAAGTATTACTAATACCATTAATAATATTAGGTATTCCTGTAGGTTTTATATTGTTATTATTATTTATATTTTCAATAGCAGTTATTCTTTTACCATTTAGTGTCTTCTATGTTAATTATATGTATTTATTTTATACAAAAGCTAGAAAGTGATTAAATCAACTTAAATAACTCAGTTAGATTCAATTCAAAGCCTGCTACAGGCATTTCTAATTCAAAGTTTTCTAGGACTGCAGGATTGATTTCTCCAATATATGCTACCTCTTTGCCTTTGACAACCACTCTTCCTACTCTCCCTGGAATAAATGAATTATGTTTAGTATCAATTACTTCATATTTTATATCAATCATTCTCATTAGATAGTCTAATACCTGTCTTGCATTTGTAAGGTCTGTTTTTTTATCGCAAAGAATTACTGCTAATCTTTCAAATTCATTTGTTAATGATTCTGTTTTTTTATCTTTAACAAAAACTCTACCAATATCAAATATATTCTGAGGATACTCATTGTGTTTATTAGTCTTTAAAACACACATTAAACTAGGAATCATCCAACTTCTTAATGTATCATATTCTTTTGACAATGAATTTGCAAGCATTATCCCTGGATAATCTGAGTTCATGTTATCCATTAAATCTTCTTTAGACAATAAATGATATGTACTTACCTCTTGTAATCCTAAACCACATAATAAGTAAGCGATTTTCTTTTTGAATTTTTCAAGTTTACTCTCGTCAGCAATAGTTGCTACTTTTGGTATGACTGCTTCAAAATTTTCATAACCATAAGCAATTGCAATATCTTCAATAAAGTCAATTTGATGTAAAATGTCATTTCTATAAGCTGGAATTAAAACTGTTTTCTTTTCATAACCAAAGCCCATTCTTTCTAAAAGTTGTTTTAGGTCTTTTTCTTTTAATTCTAATCCTAATCTTTTGTTTACGTAGTTAAGATCTATCTTCATTTTTCTTGGAGAAAGATTTGGTGTAGTTATTGTCTTATTTTTATAAACAATATCTAAACTATAAATATCAGCACCCATATCAGCAAACATTGTAACAAAGATATTTAAAGCAATTTGTACATTCTCTAAATCAGTACCAGTACATTCAATAAATACTTCACTTGTATTTTCATCAACCTTTCCTGTATCGTGGGAATTAGTATAAGGTAACATACACATAACATTTTCATTACTATCAATAAAGAAAGGATATTTTTTCCAACCTTCTGCAACATAAGCATATTCTCTTCCCTTTGGATGAAGTTGTTCTACTTTATGAGCAGGCATTTTTTTATCAAAGCCCAAAGGCTGAAACATAACTTTTTTAGGATCTTTAGCAATATATGTTACTGGAAACTTAACATTGTTGATTGGATAAACACCATAAGCAGACTTTAATCTGTTTCTACCATGAGTTTTTGCAAGTTTTTCTTGCATCTGCATAATTTCTCTTATTCTTTCATCATTAAATTTAATATTTTTTACAATAGCACATGCAGTATAAGGACGCATTGAAACTGAAGGATCAACAATTACTTTATGTCCGGATTTTTTAACATCATACTTTCTCAATCCTGTCTTTACTCCAATAAATGAAGAGAATGCTCTAGCTAAGCCTTGCTCAGATAACATATCAGGTCTATTTGGAAAGATCTCTACGTGGATTTCATCGCCTTCAATCTTTTCCAAATCTGTACCAAGATAACTAATTCTATCTTTAAGTTTATCTAATGAAAGCTTTTTTCCAACTAGTTTTTCAAAAACCTTTTTACTTAATGTTACTGTTGGCATTTTAATAACCTAAATCCTCATTAATTATAATTACACTCATCCTGTTTGTGTATTGGTTGTTATGAATCACTGTTGTTCTGCAAATTCTGTCTGGAGAATTACAATCTTGACATTCTCCTTTTGCAGTACATGGTGTTTTTTTGTTTAATCTTTTTGCATTAAGCGGTGCAGCTGTTTTTCTGATTCTTTCAAAGGCTGCTTCCCTATCTTTAACAATCTTATTCTTACCTATAATAACAATAACTTTTTCTGGACCATAAGTCATTGCTGCAACCCTATTTCCTCTCCCATCAATATTAACTAATTCTCCTTCCATTGTTACTGCATTTGATGATGATAAATAATAATCTGCAAAAAAGTTCATTTTTCTTGTTTTAACATTCTCTTCTATTGATTTTGTTGGATCAGTCCAATCTAATATTTCACAACCTTTCTCTCTTAAATGGTTAAATATGTTTAGATCTTTAAGTGTCATGCTTCCTCCAAAACCAATCTTTGTATTTGATGGGATAAGTTCTAAAACTTTCTTTACAGCATCTTCTTTATTTTCTACATAAAATGCGTCTATATTATGATTTTTCAAATTTTCAATAGTTTTAGTTATAATCTCATCCATGATTTCATCTCTCTTAATTGTTTAAGATCATTCTTATAAAGATCTCTTAAATCTTTTATACCATAATAAGGACAAAGTATTCTTCCTAAGCCAAAACCCCAAGCAAGTACTGGAACTTCTATTCCAATCAATGATTTTGTTACCTCTGGTCTAAATATACCACATCCACCAAGTTCAATCCATTCATCCTTTTCTGGATGTAAAACATCAATTTCTGCTGAAGGCTCTGTATATGGAAAATGAGCAGGACGAATACGTGCATCTTTATATCCCATTTTACCAAAAAATTCTTTCAAATATCCAATTAAATTTTTAAAATTACCGTCAGGATCAACAACAATACCTTCAACTTGATAAAATTCAAACAAATGTTTCCAATCAAGGTTTTCATTTCTAAAAACTTTACCTACTGCAAAAAACTTTGCAGGTAATTGTTCTGTTTTTAATTTATGTAAGGTTTGTGCACTAAGCACAGTAGTATGTGTTCTTAATAATAATTCTTTAGCTTTTTCCTCTGACCATGGCATTTTCCAACCAGTACTTCCAGTATCTCCACCATTTTCATGAACAGCTTTTATTGTTTTGTAAAAATTTTTTGGAAGTTTTCCTGATTTTGGTTCTTTAATATAAAAAGTATCTTGCATTGCTCTTGCTGGATGATCTTGTGGAACAAATAAACTATCCAAATCCCAGAATGAAGTATGAATCATATTACCTTCCATTTCTTTAAAACCAAGGTCAAGCCATATTTGTTTAACATATTCCATTGTTTGATTAACAAAATGTCTTTTTCCTCCAGAAACATTAGGAACATTAATACCAACATCATATTTTCGAAACTTTTTATTTTTCCATTGACCAGATTTAAGCATTGCTGGTGTTAATCTATCAATAACTCCAGTGTCTTCAATCTTTTCTTGTACTAAATTTTTTCCTAAAGATGAAAGTTTAATAGAAATTGTTTTTATAACATCAAGTTTAATAATTTCTTTTCTCTTTTTTAATTCATTAAGTGCAAATTTTTCTTCATCTTTAAGTTTTTCTAAATCTCTTGGTTGTTTTAAAGATTTAATGAAAAGTTCTTCTAATGAATCTTTTTCTAATAATCTTTTTCCATTATCTGATAATTTTGCTTTTAATCCTTTATCTTTTAAAACATCAATTGCTGCTTTTCTTTTTAGTGCACCAATGCAAACATTGATTTCATTTTTGTCAAGCTTTGCTTTTTTTGCAATTTCATCCATTGGTAATGTTAAATCCTTTGAATTATTTAATACTTTTAAAAACCTCTTTTCAGGGAAGCCCTGTTTCTGATATAATAAACCATTTTTGTCTAGGGACACAACTTGTGTTACTTGTTCATTTATTTTTAGAACCTGCTTGTTTTGTAACCACTGCAATGCTCGCATTACTTCAATCTCTTTAAGCTTTGATTCTTTAACTAAATCATTGAATTGTTTATGTTTATTTAGAAATGGAACTACTTTTCTTTCTAATGGATGCAATTTCTCTATTAATCCTTGAATATCTTCTCCCATAGAATGATTGTATATATATGATTTATATATAAAGTTTTGGGTAGAGAAGCTGTGTTGAGAATATAATAAGAAATAGAAAAAAAGAAAGTAATAAAAAATTACTTAACTAGTTTGTTTGATGGTTTCATTCCTTTCCATGCAAGGTCGAATAATTCATCCATTGCACCTGCAAAGAATGGTGTGTTTATCCAGATACCTATATCATATGTTGGATGAACTTCTTGATCATCTAAGACCATGAAAACAATTTCTTTTCCATCAACTACGCAGAATCTTGCTTTGTTATCTGTGTGTCTGACTTCAGCAACATCTTGAATATCTTTAACTGCATTAAAGGTTTCTTTTGTTAATGGTGCTGCAATCCTAATTTTAACTCCTCTCTTCTTGATTTTTTCAAAGGTAGGTTTTAAACCTTCAATTTTTCTCATCAAGCCTTGAGATGTTGTCATTATTGTTACTGTTTCTTCTGCATTTCTAATTGTTAATTCTAAATGGTTGTATAAATTATGTCGTCCTCTTAAACTTCCTGATAAATCAGATGGTTCAACAAGTTCAATTCCTTGTGAATGTAATGAGTTTAACTCATTCAATACTTCAGTATCTTTTAATTCATCAAGTCTTTTTACTTTACCTTCTGCTTCTTGTCTCATGTTTTTCTTAACTCGTTCAAGAACTTCAGTAGGTGGAACTGCCATATATTTAATTGGCTTTCCTAATTTCATAACAACAAACCCTTTCTTTTCTAAGCTCTCTAAAACATCATAACTCCTGGATCTAGGAACATTAGCAATGTCGCTTAGTTCACCTGCTGTAGAAACTCCTCTTGACAAAAGAGCTGCCCAGATCTTAACCTCGTATAGGTTTAATGAGAAATATCTTCTCAATTTACTTAAAAATTCTTCTTTCACAATCATTTAAATCACCCCTACTTTTTTTGTCTTTAGGTCCCATAAAAAAAAGTATTTTTCGACCCCAACAAAAGACAAATTCGTAGTACTACTATTAAAATGTTACGATTTTCAACATCCTCTGTGTGTTCACCCACGAAAGATGAACTTAAGTTTTAACTTCAGAGTCAAAAATCTATAAAACATAAAGTACTAACTTGTATTTAAAAGTTCTGGTTTTGGAAAAAATCCAGATTAATTAAATTTATAAAAATTAAATTATTATTTAGAATTATGGTAATAATTGCACCCTCAGTATTAGGACTTAATAAAGATGATTTAGTTTATGAAACAAAGAAAGTATTAGATGCTGGTGCAGATTGGATACATATTGATGTAATGGATGAAAGTGGGTTTGTCGAGAAGGAAAATTGGTTATTAGATCCAAAATATACAGATATATTAAATGAGAACTTTGAAGGAATCTGTTTAGATGTTCATTTAATGGTTAAAAACCCATTAAAATATATTGACTCATTTGCTAAAGCAGGGGCTTCAATAATTACATTTCACATTGAAAGTGATGATGAAGCTGAAGAAGTTATCAAAGAGATTAAAAAAAGAAATATTAAAGTTGGCATTTCATTAAATCCAGAAACACAACTAGAAATAATTTATCCATTTTTAGAGAAAATTGATCTGGTGTTGTTTATGTCTGTTGTTCCAGGTAAAGGTGGACAAGAATATATAGATAAAATAAATGATAAGATATTTGATCTCAAGAATGACAGTAGATTCTTTAATAATAAAGTGATTATTGAGGTAGACGGTGGAATCAAGGCAGAGAATGCTTGGATACCTATAGAAGCAGGAGTAGATGTTCTAGTTTCTGGTTCAGGGATATTTAAGAGTGAAGATTATTCTACAGTTATTAAAAAAATGAAAGGTGAAAGATAATGAAAGTTTACATTGGATGTGATCATGGTGGATTTGATCTAAAACAAAAGATAATTGAGTGGTTTGAAGGCAAAGGATTAACTTATGAAGATGTTGGTTGTTATAGTGCAGAGAGTTGTCATTATCCAGATTATGCTCATAAAGTTGCTGAAGCAGTACAAAAAGGTGAAGATGACATAGGCATTCTTATATGTGGAACAGGACAAGGTATGGCAATGACTGCTAATAAATACAGTGGAATAAGAGCAGCAGTATGTAATTCTGATTATTTAGTTAGAATGGCAAAAGGACATAATAATGCTAATATATTATGTTTAGGTGCTAGAGGAATAGATGGGAATGGTTTAAGTCCTGAAGATGCTTATAGAATGATAGATACATTTTTATCTACAGAATTTGAAGGTGGAAGACATCAAAGAAGAATTGATATGATTGAACGTTAAATTTATAAATAAATCACATTTCTTACGGTTGTATGCGCCGGTAGTACAATGGCTAGTATAGCGGCCTTCCATTTGGCTTAATAGCTAAGAAGGGAGCCGTTGATCCGAGCGTTGCCTAAAGCAACCGGAAATTCGAATCTCGGCCGGCGCATTCTTTATTTTCAATAAATTTAAATATGAGTTCTGTCAGAAATAGTCTTGGTCAATCGCATTCGAAAGCAGAGGTTTTCGGAGTTGAATCCTATAGGTTCGTCTTACGGCGGTAAAAACCTTACTCGAAAGATGTGATTGATCGATTTTTGATTCTGAGAAAGATTATTAATTATCTTAGCCTTAAAATGCATTTGTACTAGGGCGAGTCTGATTCTATGTAATTATATTATCAACGCAACATATTTTAGTGCGGTATTATAAGTTATTAGATAGTGACTCAAGGCGCCAGTACAAATGCTAATTAAAGTGGTGCTAATTACTTACCTTTAATAACTGCATGTGCTGCTGCTAGTCTAGCTATTGGTACCCTGTATGGAGAACAGCTTACATCGTTTAATCCTATCTTATGACAGAATTCAACTGATACAGGTTCACCAGCATGTTCACCGCAAATACCAATATGTATATCAGGTTTAATTGATCTAGCTTTGTTAACACAAATCTTCATCAACTCACCAATTCCTTGCTGATCAATGCTTTGGAAAGGATCTACAGCATAGATCCCTTTTTCAACATATTCACTAAGAAATTTACCTGAATCATCTCTACTAAATCCACAACCCATTTGAGTTAAATCATTTGTACCGAAAGACATAAAGTCTGTTTCTTTTGCAATCTCGTCTGCTGTTAATGCTGCTCTCGGAACTTCAATCATTGTTCCAATTTGATAATCTCTCCCTCTCTCTAAATTTAATCCATTTGCAACATTTTCAATAATGTCTTTAACCAATGTAAACTCTTTAACATCTCCAATCAATGGAACTTCAATCCATGGTTGTGCATCATGTCCTTGTTGTTTTGCTTCTACTGCTGCTTCAAGTATTGCCTGAGCTTGCATTTCTCCAATCTCTGGATATCTTACTGCTAATCTACATCCTCTGAAACCAAGCATAGGATTGAACTCATGTAATGATTTGATTAAGTCTTTGATTTTATTAACTTCAATATTCATCTCTGTTGCCATTGTTTTAATATCTTCATCTTCTTTTGGTAAGAATTCGTGTAATGGAGGATCAAGTAATCTAATTACAACTGGATGACCACTCATTACTTCAAACAATCCTTTAAAATCATTCTTTTGCATTGGTTTAAGTTTTGCCAAAGCATTTTTTCTTCCGTCGAGATCTTTTGAAAGAATCATCTCTCTAACTGCTTTAATTCTGTCACCTTCAAAAAACATATGCTCAGTTCTACATAAGCCAATTCCTTCTGCACCAAAATCCCTAGCAACTTTTGAATCATATGGTGTGTCAGCGTTTGTTCTAACAATTAATGTCTTAACTTCATCTGCCCACGACATTAATGTTTTAAACTCACTCTTTAACTCAGGATCAACAACAGGCATTTTACCATTAATAACTTCACCTGTTGAACCATCAAGTGTAATCCAATCACCTTCATTTATTTTTAAATCAGCAACCTGCATGAATCTTTCATTTTCTTTAATCAAAACATCATCACAACCTGCAACACAACATTTACCCATTCCTCTTGCAACAACTGCTGCATGTGAAGTCATCCCTCCTCGTGATGTTAAGATACCTTGAGCTGCATGCATACCTTCAATATCTTCAGGTGATGTTTCTGTTCTTACTAAAATAACAATTTTACCTTCATCTGCCCATTTCTTCGCATCATCTGCATTAAACACAACCTGGCCAACAGCTGCACCAGGTGAAGCAGGTAAACCTTTGGCAACAATCTCTGCTTCTTGTTTTGCAACAGCATCTAATTGTTTATGTAATAATTGATCTAATTGATCAGGTTGAACTCTTAATATTGCAGTTTCTTTGTTAATTAATCCTTCCTGTTCCATGTCGACTGCAATCTTAACTGCTGCATGTGCTGTTCTTTTACCTGTTCTTGTCTGTAAAATATATAATTTACCTTCCTGAATTGTAAATTCCATGTCTTGCATATCTGTATAATGTTTTTCTAATTTGTCCATAATAGCAGTAAGTTCTTGATAACAGTTTGTCATTACATTATTTAGTGTATCAAGTGGTTGTGGTGTTCTGGTACCTGCAACAACATCTTCACCTTGTGCATTCATTAAATATTCACCATAAAATACTTTTGCACCTGTTGATGGATCTCTTGTAAAACAAACACCTGTACCTGATGATTCACCCATATTACCAAATACCATTGATTGAACATTAACTGCTGTTCCTTTTAATCCATGAATTTTATTAATCCTTCTGTATGAAATTGCTCTATTATTATTCCACGAAGAGAAAACCGCAGAGACAGCCATATTAAGCTGTTCAATTGGTTCTTGTGGAAAATCTTTACCAGTGGTTTCTTTAATTATTTGTTTATATGATTCAATTAAAGATTTTAGATCATCTGAATTTAATTCTGTATCATACTTAACTCCTTTTGTCTCTTTTAATTTTGTTAATGCATGTTCAAACTTAGTATGGGAAACATTCATTACAACATCTCCAAACATTTGTAATAATCGTCTGTATGCATCATAAGCAAATCTGGGATTATTACTCTTTTGTATTAATGCTTGTATTGTTGTATCATTTAGCCCCAAATTAAGAACAGTATCCATCATTCCTGGCATTGAGATAGCTGCTCCACTTCTTACTGATACTAGCAATGGATCATTTATATCTCCTAGTTTTTTACCCATAGAAGATTCTAGTTGTTCTAGATTCTGATGAATTTCTTCAAGAACATTAAGTGGTAATGTTTTATTAGATTCATAAAATAATTCACATGCCTTTGTTGAGATTGTAAAGCCAGGTGGAACATTTATTCCTAAATTAGCCATTTCTGCTAGATTTGCACCTTTTCCTCCCAATTCTTCCTTCATTGATTGATTTCCATCTGTTTTTCCTGCTCCAAAAAAGTATACATTTTTCTCCATTTTTAAATCCCTCCCTATAATAGTAATTATCTAAATATGGACAGTGTTCTTGTTAAAAAATGTTGTGGAAATAGAACATATAGTGATTATAAGAATATGCATTTGTACTAGGGCGACTCTGGCTCTAAGTATATTCTTATTACCGCAACATTTTTTAGAGCAACACATGGGTTAATATATAGTGAGTTAAGGCGCTAGTACAAATGCTGGTTTTAATACTAATATTAACAAACTTTATTAATTAATTTATAAATACCTATTACATATGAAGAATCAAGATAGTAAGAAAGAAGAAAATGTGTTTGTTTTCTGTGCACATAATGATGACCAAGTAATTGGTTGTGGTGGAACATTAGTTAAATATGCAAAAGAAGGCAAGAATTTCTATACATACATATTTTCATATGGTGAAAGCTCTCATCCACATTACAATAGAAAGGCAATTGTTGAAACAAGAGTTGTTGAATCACAGAAATGTGATAAAGTAATGGGAGGAAGTGGAGTTATATACTATGGATTAAAGGAAGGAAAGTTTAAAGAAGAGTTCAAGAATAAAGATCTTAAAAAAAGTGTTACAAGAGTGATAAAAGAAAAAAAGCCAACAAAAATCTTTACGCATTCAATAGATGACCCACACCCAGATCATCAAGCAGTATTAAAAATAATATTAGAAATATTAAATGAATTAAAGTATAAATGTGATGTCTATTCATTTGATGTATGGAACCCAATTAATATTAGAAAAAGAAATGAACCAAAACTTGTTGTAGATATTACTAAAACTTTAGATGTTATGATCAAAGCATTTAAATTACATAACAGCCAGAAGATGGTATTATTACAAATGATACCAATAATTTATACTAGAGCAATATTAAATGGTTTAGAATATGGATATAGATATGCTGAGGTATTTACTAAAATAAAATAATAATAGCAAGGCACTAGTACTGTGGCGGCTCTGACTATATGTGCAGATACTACTAACGCAACATAGTTTAGTGCGTACTTATGATTTTATTTGATAGTGAGCCAAGGCGACAGTACTAATGCTTAAAGCGGTGGCATTATTAGTTAAGGTAATAAAAATGAAGAAAAAACATCTTGTAATAACAACTGATTGTTTTATGCCCAGATGGGATGGTGTAACTAGGTTTTTATCAGAGATAATTCCAAAACTAAAAGATGAATATAAGATAACTGTCTTAGCACCTAAGTTTCCAGGTAAGTTTAAAGGAATCACTGGAGCAGTTGTTATTAGATTGCCATTGTACAATATGGAAGTTGCAGATATTTATTTTAGTAAATTTGAATATTCAAAAATTAAAAAAATAATTGAAAAAGCAGATGTTGTATTTAATCAATGCATTGGTCCAATTGGAATGTGTGGAATTTTAGCTGCAAAAAAATATAATAAACCTGTTATTTCATACATACATTCAATTGATTGGGAATTAACAACAAAAAGTATTGACAGATTTAAACATGCAATTAATATCGGAACAAAAACATTAGCTAAATATTTCTATAGTAAATGTGATTTATTAATATGTCCTTCTCTTGAAACATTAGAAAAATTAACAAAAGTAGGTATTAAAGCAAGCAAAGAGGTTGTTGCGTTAGGAACTGATACAGAAATATTTGTTCCAACAAAAAATAAAGAAAAGGCTAAAGATTTATTGGCTGTTGAGAAAGGAACATTTGTTATTGGCTTTTGTGGAAGAATAGGTAGAGAAAAAAATTTAATAACATTATATAGAGCATTTAGAAGGTTAGAAAGAAAATATGATAATGTTAAATTACTTATTGTTGGAAAAGGAATAAAAGATTTAGAAGAAGAGTTTAGTTCTTCAAGAAATATTATTATGGTTGGTTCACAAGATAATGTTGTTCCTTATCTTCAAACAATGGATGTTTTTGTATTGTCAAGTTTAACTGAGACAACATCATTAGCAACAATGGAAGCAATGGCTTGTGGTATTCCTCCTGTTGTTACACCAGTTGGTTATGTTAAAGAATATATTAAAGAAAGAGAGAATGGTATGTTGTTTCCGTTCAAAAACCCAACAGTATTAGCTATGAAAATTGAAATTCTGTATAAAGACAAAGAGTTAAGAGAATATTTAGGTCGAAAAGCTAGAGAAACAATTGTTAAGAATTATAATTGGAAAAAAACAGCTAAAGAAATTATTAAAATAGTTGAGAAGTATACACCAAAAGAAGATTAATCTTCTAATAAAAGAAATCTGTAATTCTCAGAACCTAGTGGTCGAATACTAGTTGATTTTGGAAGTCTTGTAGATAATCCCTCTGGAAAAATACTCTCATCTAAAAGAACAGGTCCCTCTAGTCTTCTAAGTATTGTTGGTAAAATATCTTGAATAGGTTTATCCCTTCTTTGTTCAATGTCATATGTTAAACCAGTTGCTTCATTATAAACAACATAATTATCTCCATCAGCATACATAACAGTTACATATTCATCACGATCAATTCCTGCAAGATTTTTCATAATCATAGCGTTCTTTGCAGTTTCTCTACAAGGAGAACTTCTTCTTGGTGTTAGTTTCCAACCATGAGAATAACGTGTTTTTTTATATGTTTTATCAGATAATTGAGAAGTATGTTCTAAACCTCTAAGATTGGTAAAATAATCATGAAAAACATCTTCAAAAGTTTTATGTTGTTCGTCAATTTGACCAACTGCCCTAGCATAGTCAATATCTTCTTCACGAAGCAATGCTAATCTTCTTTCTTTAAGGTCTGAATTAATTTCATATACTGTTGTCCTTAAACCATCTAAAAAGATTTCATATCTAGAAGCTATTGCTCTAGCTTTTAGAGGTTCTTGTAATTCTAAATAATTCCCACTGTAACCAAGGACTGGATGAAATAAAGTTGGATCAATTGAATCAGGATCATATTTTAAAACGTGTAAATTATTTATATCTTGTGGGTCATTATTTCTATTCACAATTCTATACAATGAAATGTGACTTGGTGAATGAGGATCAAATTGTTGGATTTGTAAAACTACCCCTTCACATGTTTGATATCCTGCAACGGCTTCCCAACTAAATACTTGTTGAGCTCTAAGTGTTTCTTCAATTCTTTGAGCAAATTCAAGAGAAGATTGTACTGCTGGTACAACTGAAGTTGTAGGATCAGATAAAACTTGTTGTTCTAACTCAAGAGGTCTAAGAAAAGAAGGTTCTGCTGCCTGCGCAGATCCAAATAAAAGACTTGTCAATAATAATGTTCTTCTCATGTTAATAATAAAGGAATGAATATACGTTTATAAAGGTTTATTCTTTTGATTACTTCTGGGTAAAGGAAATATTGAAAATTACAAATTATGCACTCTGATAATAAGATTTAAGCTTAAAATAATTCATTTTTTATATTAATTATACATAGTGGTTTTTATGGGGGAAGTCAATAAACTAGTAGTTTTTCAAGGTAAAAACATAAGAAGGACATGGCATAATGATGAATGGTATTTTTCTGTAGTAGATGTAGTTACAGCATTAGAAGTAAGTTCTATTCCAAAAAGGTATTGGTCTGATTTAAAAAGGACATTAAAAGAAGAAGGATTTGAAGTGTACGATATAATCGTACAGTTGAAACTACAAGCAGAAGATGGTAAAATGAGACTTACAGACTGTGCTAATACTAAATCTATGTTTAGAATTATTCAATCAATTCCTTCTAAGAAAGCAGAGCCATTTAAACAATGGTTAGCTCAGATTGGATATGAAAGAATTGAAGAAATAGAAAATCCTGAATTAGGACAAGATAGAATTAAAAAATATTACGAACTTAAAGGTTATCCAAAGGAATGGATAGATAAAAGGTTAAGAGGAATTGCAATACGGCAAGATTTAACAGAAGAATGGAAGAATAGAAATGTTAAGGAAGGCAAAGAGTTTGCAATATTAACAAATGAAATTAGTAAAGCTACATTTGGAAAAACAGTAGGAGAATATAAGAATTACAAAGGACTAAAAAGACCAAATCAAAACTTAAGAGATCACATGACTGATTGGGAATTGATCTTAAACATGATTGGAGAAAAAGCAACTACAGACATAACAAAGAAAAAAGATTCCCAAGGATTTGATGAATGTAAAGATTCTGCTAAGAAAGGTGGAAATATTGCAAAAAGAACAAGAAAAGATTTAGAAAATAATTTAGGAGAATCAATTATATCTAAAGATAATTATTTAAAAAATAAAGATAAAAAGAAGTTAAAATAATAATACTACAACGGCTCTGATAAATAGTACATTTAAACCAGGGCGAGTCTGATTCTAAGAAATAATATTACTACCGCAACATTTTTTAGTGCGATTTGATAAATATTTAGATAGTGACTCAAGGCGCTGGTTTAAATGCTAGAAAAGATTATACTTTCAAACTAACAACTTTACTCATGCTGTTTGAAGTCATTGAAACACCATATAATGTGTCTGCTTCTGAGATTAAACCATCATTGTGTGTGATAATGATGTATTGTGCTTTGTCTGTGTAGTTTTTGATTAATTTAGATAATTTATCTGAGTTATGTTTATCTAATGCTGCATCGACTTCATCAAAGATATAGAATGATGCTGGTTCATGTTCCTGGATTGCAAAGATGAATGCTAAAGCAGTCATTGTTTTTTCTCCACCACTTAAACTTCTAATATCTAAGAACTTTTTACCTGAAATCCTTACTTTAATCCTGACTCCTTCTGACAATGGATCTTTTGGATTTTCTAGATCAAGGAATGCTTCACCTTTTGAAGAGATTGCTTTAAACATTTCTTTAAAGTGTTCATTGATTATTTCAAATGTTTTCATGAAAAGTTCTGTTTTCTTTGTTTCAATCTCATTAATCATTACAAAAACTACATCTTTTTCTTTTAATAATAAATTCTTTTTATCTAATAAACGATTATATTCTTTTTCAACAGAATCATAGATTTCAAGAGCTTTAAGATTTACATTACCTAGTCTTTCAACCATTCTTTCAAATTCCCAGATTTCTTTCTTAAGTTGTTCTTCTGATTTGTTTGTATAAACAGGATATTTCTCATATCTCTTGTATTCTTCTTCAATACCTGCAAGTTCTGCTTTAATCTTAGCATTTTCAATTGAATAAGTATTTTTCTTTCCTTCTGTTGCTCTAATGTTCTCTTCAAGTATAATAATTTTATTTTCTAATTTCTGTATAATTTCATTAAGTTTTTCTCTCTGTTGGAATAATCCTTTAAATTGACCATAGAATTGTTTTTGTAATTTTTCCTTTTCTTTAAGATCAACTTCTTCTAATTTTATCTTTTCTTTAAGATCCTTTATTTCTTCTCTAAATCCTTCTTCTTCTTTATCATGTTGTTTTAATATTTTTAAAATATTATTTTGTTCAGGAGAGAGAATGTTCTTAGTCTGCATATTAATATTCTTAAGATTACCATCAAGAGTCATAACTGTTTCTTTTAATTCACCCCTCTTTTGTTCAAATGTATTTAATTCTGCGATTAACCTTGGATTTCTTAGTTCTGAGATTCTTCCTCTTAATTGTTGCTTCTTAATTTTAAGTTCTGCAAGTGATTTGTTACAAGCAGAGATCTTCATATTATCTTGCATTAACTTTTTTCCATATTCATCAACTTGTTTTGATAAATCTTTCTTAAGATTTCTTGAAGCATCAAGATCCCCGGATTCAAGATGTAATGATTTTTCTTTTGTGATAATGTCTCCTTCAAGATTTGCTTTAAAAGTTCTTAATCTTGTAATATTCTGCTCGTTTTCATTTCTCTTTTTTTGTAATACATCCATTAATCTTGTTAAATCTCCAACAATCTTTTCATTCTTATTAATATCTTCAACAACTTCTTTTTCTTGGAAACCAAGGGAAGCTCTCTTTTTATCTCTAAATCCGCCATGCATTGCACCGCTTAGTTCTGTCATATCCCCATCTAATGTTACCATCCTTGTACTTCCAATACCAATCCTTCTAGCAACATCAATATTATCAACTACAAGCGTACTTCCATAAATATATTTGAATACATTTCTAAATTTATTATCATAATCAACAAGATCAACAGCCTTTCCATAAACACCATTTGCTTTTTTAAGAGAATCAATGTTAGAAACCTCTTTTGGTGCTTTTATTTTGTTTAAAGGTAAAAAAGTAGCAGTACCTAGTTTCTTATTTTTTAAATATTTAATACAATCTGATGCTGTTTTATCATTATCAACAACAATACTCTTTAACCTTGAACCTGCTGCTATTTCTAATGCCAAAGCAAACTTACTTTTTACTTTACCTAATTCAGAAACAGTACCAAATACATTGCCAAGTTTCTTTTTATTGTCTAAAATTGATTTAATACCAATGCTTAAAGCAGCTGATTCTTTTATACTTGTATTTTTAGCATTTAATTTTGCAAGTTCTGATTGAGCACTTGATAATTTATCACGTGCATTACCTATTTGAGCAGCTAAGTTAGAATCTTCATTTAAACATTTGTTAAGTTCAGATGTGGCTTTCTTAAACTCTTCTTTCATTTGTTTAAGTTTTTGTATTTCGCCTTTGTTTTGTTTCTCAACCTCAAGAACCTTGTTAATTTTCTCATCAATAGAATGAATTTGATATTCAACTTTATCTTTTTCTCTTAAAAGATTTTGTTGTTTTTCTCTTAATTCCTGAATTTCTTTTTGTTTTTCTTCAGCTTCTTTATCAATAGTTTCAATCTCTTTATCAATACCTTCTGCTCCATCAAGTTTATTCTTTTTTCTAAATTGCTGAATTTTGGATTCAATCAAAGAAATATCTTTTTGAACTCTTGCTTTTTCTTTGTTTATTTCATTGGTTTCATTACTTAATTCCTTAATTTTAGATTCAATTTCTGAGAATGAAGCATTTAATTGATCTTTTCTTGTAGAAACTCTTTGAAGTTCATTTTCACATGTACTGATCCTGTTTTTGTCAGATGCAACATCAACCTTAAGTTTTTCTATAACTTTTAACATTTCAACTTGTTCTTTTTCACCTTTTTGTTCAACTTCTTTTGTTATTTGACGAACCCCTTCTTTATTTGTTACAACATCTTGTTTTAATTTGTTAATCTTTTCCTGCATCTTGTCAATATTATCTTGGTGATTTGTTATGTATTTATTGATTTGTTCAATCTTTTTATTTCTTGTATCAAATCTTGCTTTAAGGTATGTTGCTTTATTTCTATTTATTTTATCTCCTAATTCTTTATACTTAGCAGCTTGATCTCTTTCTTTTTTTAATTCCTTAAGATATGTTTTTCTTTCTGTAAGAATAATTTCTGCTTCATTTAGTCTAGTTTCAACTTTTTCTAATTCTTTCAAGGCTTTTTTCTTTTTTTCTTCATATACACCAATGCCTGCAATATCTTCAATAACTAGTCTTCTGTCATTTGTAGACATTTCAACAAACCTTACAATATCACCTTGAAGAATTACATTATAACCATCTGGATCAATGTTTGCAATGCTTAGAAGTTCACGTATTTCATGTCTTGTTCTTCTTTTATCATTAATTCTGTAAATACTTTGTCCACTATTTTTTATTGTTCTTGTTAATTTTATTATGTCAGTGTCTGCTGGGAATATTTTACTTGAATTGTCAAAGAAAATAGAAACTTCACCTGATTTTGCTGGATTTTTTGTTTTTCCACCATTGTATATTAGATTTGCTGATTTTTCAGCTCTCATACCCTTAGCAGAACCTTTTCCTAGAACAAAGCAAAGTGCATCACCAACATTAGATTTTCCAGATCCATTTGGTCCAAGAATACAGCTAAAATTACTATCAAAAACTAGTTCAGTTTTCTCTCCAAATGACTTAAAGCCCTTCATTACTATCTTTTGAATCCTAGTCATTAAAATTATCCCCTCTTTACAGAGAGAATTCATTAGGGAGAAGTATATAAAGGTTTTGGAATCATAATGATAAGAAAATAAGATTACTGGTTGGTAATGAAAGAGAAGGGAAAAGAAAAATTAATTTTGTTTTAAATCTTCCTTCAAAATCACCATACAATATGATCCAGTATGTGTATTACCTGATTCATGACCTGTTATAGTGTAAGTGAATTCTAAGTGATAATTACCATTCCTTCCTCTTTCTTCCAAAGCAGTTACATCCATACGAGCAGTTATTTCCTCATTAGGGTCTATTCTTCTATTAAATTGAAAAGTACCACCTTTAATAACATACCTTTCAACCTGAGTATCAAACCATTCTTCTGGAGAACTTGCCTCCATATTAGGAAAATGACCTTGAACACCCTTGTACATAATCCAAGTTGTATATAATTGTAACATAATCATATCTACTTCTGGTTTAGCAAGGTGATGCATAGCAAAACCAGAACCCTCTTGGAACCTATCTAACATCTCCTTATCACCAACTAGTTCTGCTTCTAATCCACCCAAACCGTGGCTTCCTGTTATTTCTCTGAATCCATCTGCAGAAAAATAAGCTGGTTTATACATTTGAATAACAATTCTACCTACTGTTTCAAGAGTAGGTCTTTGAGCTACATCTCCTCCATACGGACCACTTGTATTTTGACTTCCACCATCCATTATTATTCACCACCAATATTAAATTTGTTAAATACTACTTTAGAGTAATGAGTGCTCATTTAAAAAGATTTTCCCCACCCGATTAAATGAGACATATTATTCCTTCACATATTAATTAATATTATTAATAATCAAGACACTTATTTATAATATAATAACACATACTTTTTTGTAAAAACATAGATTTTATATACTAAAAGTACAATATCACAAAGATATGGCTTCAAAGTTGAAAAAAACTGAAATTTCTGTGTTGCGAGAATTAGAAATAAACTCAAGAATAGCATTTTCTAAGATAGGTAAAAAAACAAGAATGAGTCAACAAAGAGTTAGTTATATTGTTAATTCACTAAAGAAAAGAGGAATTATTAAAGGATTTTATACTGGAATTGATTATTCAAAACTAAATCTTATAGGATTTAGAGTTTATTTTCGAATTAATTATATGAGTGAAAAAAGATTTGATAAATTATTAGAATTCTTTGAATCACATCCTAACACATATTGGGTTAAAACATGTAGTGGAAGATATGATCTAATATGTACATTCCTTGCATCAAATGTTTCTTTATTTAACAAGATTCTTAGATCAATTATGGAAGAATTTCCTAAACAATTACAAAATTATACAATATTAACTACCATTGTAATAAGATTATTTGGAAAAAAGTATTTGTTTAAAGATATGTCAAAAACACCTCAGATGATGATAGGAGGAGATAAAGAACCAGAGAAGTTGAATAACATAGATATAAAACTGTTAAAAAAACTTTCTGAAGATGCTAGGACTAGTTCTGTAAAATTAAGTCAAGAATTAGAACTAACACCTAAAACAATTATTAATCGAATTAAAGAATTAAAAAAAAGAAATATAATAAAAGGATTTAGAATGCTAGTTGATCCAAGAGAAATAAATAGAACAGCAATAATATTATTAATCAAATACCATAATGTTTCTACAAAATTAGAAAATAATCTAGTAAATTATCTAAAAATGCATCCTTATGTAACAAGTTTAGTTAAGACATTAGGGGAATGGGATATTGAAATAATGATTGAAACAGAAGATATGATTCAATTCAAAAAGGTTGAGAGAGAAATCAGAAGCAAGTTCGGACTACTTATCCAAAATATAGAGAGTTTACAATTAGAAAAAACATATAAAATGACATACTTTCCTAAGTTTTTATTGGATAATATAAAATAAAGGTGATTATTATGAAAGCATTTGTTACAGGTGGAGCAGGGTTTATTGGCTCACATATTGTGGATAAGTTATTAGAAGAGGGTAATGAGGTTACTGTATATGATAACTTTTGTACTGGAAGAAAACTATTCATCAAACATAATCAAGACAATCCTAAGTTTAAAGTAATTAAAGCTGATGTATTAGATCTAAAAACATTAACTGAATCTATGAAAGGACATGATTTTGTTTTTCATCTCCAAGCTAATGCTGATGTTAGAGGTGGAATTAATAAAACAAGAGTTGATCTTGAACAGAATACAATTGCAACATGGAATGTTCTTGAAGCAATGAGAATAAATAATATCAAAAACATAGTATTCTCAAGTACCTCTTGTGTTTATGGTGAGCCTGATGTTTTTCCAACACCAGAAGATTATCCATTAATCCAAACATCATTATATGGAGCATCAAAGTTAGCTGGAGAAGGAATGATACAAGCATATTGTGAATACTATGATATGAGATCATGGATTTTCCGTTTTGTTTCTTGGATGGGTGAACGATATACCCATGGAGCTGTTTTTGATTTTATTAAAAAATTAAAAAATAATCCAAAAGAAATGGAGATATTAGGAGATGGACAACAAAAGAAATCTTATCTATATGTTAAGGATGGAATTGAAGGAATGTTTTTTGCAATTAAGAATGCAAAAGGTAATAAAAATGTCTTTAACTTAGGTCATAAAGATCATCTAAATGTTATTGAACTTGCAAACATAGTATGTGAAGAGATGGGATTAAAAGATGTTAAATACACATTTACAGGTGGAGACAGAGGATGGAAAGGAGATGCACCATTTGTAAAGTTATGTACAAAGCGATTAAAAGAATTAGGATGGGAAGCAAAGACACCTGTGAAAGAAGCAATCAGAATGACTGCAAGATATATTCTTGAAAATCCTGAAGTTTTAGAGAGAGAAGAAGGCAGAACATGAAAATTAATTTAGTTAGAGGATTAAAAAGAGAATATATTAACAGCATAGATAAATATAATAATTCATTATTTTCTGAGATAAAAAATAAAATAAAAATAAATGAATATTCTTACAAAGCAAAACAATTTGGTTTAATAAGACTATTTAAACAGTATGTTATTTTACCAACAAAATTATTCTTTAATTACAGCTATGAATTAAACTACTTTCTTGACCCATCCTTAGGACTAAATTTATTATTTTGTCCAGGGAAAAAGGTAATTGTATGTTATGATTTAAATGCGAAAAAAGAAGGTAGTTTAATGCAAAAATTAGGATATTTTTTAACAATCATTAATTGGAGATATATGAAAAAAGCTGATAAAATAATTACAATAAGTGAATATTCAAAACAAGAGATAATTAAAAAATTAAAAACATATAATATTGAAATTGTTAATCCTGCAATTAATCATTCAATACATAAGCAAAAGAAAGTTAATAAAAAATCATTATTAAAAAAGTATAACTTACCTGATAAAAAGATTATACTATATGTAGGAACTGAACAAAACAGAAAAAATGTTGATAAAATAATCAAAGCAATGAGTTTGTTAAAAGATATTATCTTTGTTAAAATTGGAGTACATCAAAATTCTGAGAATAGAAAGAAAAATCTTGAGTTAATTAAAGAATTAAAATTAGAAAAGAGAGTATTTATACTAGAAAATGTTTGTGAAGAAGATCTTGTTTCTTTCTATAACATAGCTAAGGTATTTGTTTTCCCCAGTGTTTTTGAAGGATTCGGTATCCCACCATTAGAAGCAATGGCTTGCGGTTGTCCAGTTATTACCACACATAAAACATCATTAAAAGAAGTAGTAGGAGATGCAGCAATCATATTAAGAGATATTAATGAAAAAGAGATTACTAAAGAAGTAAATAAAGTTCTTAAAAATAAGAAATTAAGAGAAATTTTGATTAAAAAAGGCCTTAAAAATGCAAAAAGGTTCAGCTGGAAGAAAAGTGCTGAGAAGTTGTATAAGATATTAAATAATATATAATAAACTTTATATAACAAGTATAATTCTGATATTTAATTAATAAATAAACAGGTGATTATTATGAAAACAGCATTAATTACTGGAGTTACAGGTCAGGATGGATCTTATCTAGTTGAATTTTTACTTGAAAAAGGGTACAAAGTTATAGGAATTGTAAGAAGAATATCTATATTTAACAGACAAAGAATAGATCATTTAAGAAATAACCCTAATTTAATTCTTGAATATGGAGATTTAAGTGATTCTAGTTCAATAAATAATATAATGAGAAAATATACCCCTGATGAAGTATATAACCTAGCTGCACAGAGTCATGTTAAGATTAGTTTTGATCAACCAGAATACACTGGAGATGTTAATGCTTTAGGAACAGTAAGATTGTTAGAAGCAATAAGAACAATAATTAATGAAACAGGTAAAAAGATTAAATTCTACCAAGCATCAACATCTGAATTGTTTGGAAAAGTAGTTGAAACACCACAAAAAGAAACAACACCATTCTATCCAAGAAGTCCATATGGTTGTGCAAAGTTGTATGCATTCTGGATTTGTAAAAATTATAAAGAAAGTTATGATATGTTTACATGTAATGGTATCTTGTTTAATCATGAATCCCCAAGAAGAGGAGAAAACTTTGTAACTAGAAAAATAACAAGAGAAGTAGCAAAGATTAAGTTAGGAAAGAGTAAATGTTTCTCTCTTGGAAATATTGATGCTAAAAGAGATTGGGGATATGCTAAAGACTATGTTGAAGGAATGTGGTTAATGTTACAGCAAGAAAAACCAGATGATTATGTGTTAGCAACAGGAGAAACACATACTGTAAGAGAGTTTGTCGAAGCTGCATTTGAAGCGGCAGGTATTGAAGTAAAAAGTAATGGTAAAACAGGATTAGAAGAAGAATATACTAGAACTGATAATGGTGAAGTTGTGTTAAAGATTAATCCAAAATATTTTAGACCAGCAGAAGTTGAAATATTACTTGGAGATCCAACAAAAGCAAAGACTGAACTTGGTTGGGTACCAAGAGTTACATTTAAAGAATTAGTTAAAATAATGTATGAAGCAGATCTAAAAGAGTTAGGCAAATGAAGGCGTTTATTACAGGAATAAATGGATTTGTTGGAAATTATTTAAGAAAAGAATTAGAGAGAAATAACATTGAAGTTTTTGGTGTTGATAGAGTAGGGAATAATGGTGCTCTTAAGTGTGATATTTTGAATAAAGAAGAATTAAAAAGCATCTTAGAGAAAATTAAACCAGATCTAGTATTTCATCTTGCAGCAATCAGTGTTCCAAGTAGATGTGAAGAAATTCCTGAAATAGCAATGGATATTGCAGAAAATGGAACAAGAAATGTTTTGTTGTGTGTTAAAGAATTAGAGATAGATTGTAAGACATTAGTAATAAGTTCTTCATATGTTTATGAAATACCTGAAGATGGTGTTATTACAGAAGAAACACCAATCAAAGGAGAGGATGCATTAAATGCATACACAAGAAGTAAATTAATGCAAGAACAAGTATGTAAAGAATTTCCTGAATTACATATAGTTATTTCTAGAAGCTTTAATCACATAGGACCAGGACAACCACTGGGGTTCATAGCAAGTGATTTTGCTAAACAAATTGTTGATGGTAATAAAACAATATTAGTAGGAAACATTGATACAAAACGAGATTATACTGATGTTAGAGATGTTGTTAGAGCATATGTTTTAGCTGTTATGAAAGGTGGAAAAGGTGAAGTGTATAATATTTGTTCAGGACAAGAGTTAACTGGAAGGAAAATATTAGATGCATATAAAGAGTTAAGTGATAATAATTTTGAAATTAAAATAGATGAATCAAAATTAAGGAAAAATGATATTTTAAAATTAATTGGAGATTATTCAAAATTTAACAAAGATACAGGATGGAAGCCAGAGATTAATATAAAAGATACATTAAAAGATGTTCTTGAATATTGGAAAAGTAAAAATGACTAAAATAATAATTGTTGCAGGTGGCCTTGCTACTAGAATGAAGCCAATAACTGAAGAGATTCCTAAATGTTTAATTGATATTAATGGAATACCATTGATTGAAAGACAACTAAACTTTCTAAAGAAAAAAGGATATACTGAGATTATATTTTGTGTTGCACATCTAGCTGAGAAGGTTAAAGAACATTTTGGAGATGGAGGTCGGTTTGGATTAAATGTTCAATATGTACAAGAAACAGATGAGTTAATGGGAACAGCAGGTAGTGTTAAATTAGTTGAAGGATTAGTTGAAGATGATTTTATTGTTTATTATGGAGACAACTTAACAAACATGGATTTTGATAAGTTTTTACAAGCACATAAAGAAAGTGGAGCAATTGCAACAATATGTATGAGGCCTCTGCCTTCTGGCTATAAAAGTTCAAGCGTAATAACATTAAATGATAATGATAGTATTAAAGTATTTTTAGAAAAACCACCTATAGAAGAAATTGAGAAGTATAAGGATGAGAAAAGATATATTAATTCAGGAATATATGCTTTTAAGAAAGAAATATTTGAATTAATACCTGAAAATACTAAGTTTGATTTTTGTAAACAATTATTTCCTTTGTTAATGGAAAAGGGTTTGAAATTTCAAGGATATCCAACAGAAGAATTCTTTAGAGAAATTGGAAGAGTTGAAAAGTATGAAAAGTTTTTAGAAGAATTCAAAGATAAAGAGGTAATATTATGAACAAAGCAATATTTATTGACAGAGATGGGATTTTTAATAGAAATTATAAAACACAAGAAAAAATAGAATTAACACCTGAAAAATATTCATTAATAGATAGAAAAAGAACAAGTAAAGCTGTTAAGATGATTAATGATGCAGGTTATTTGGCTATTGTAGTTACAAACCAACCAAAAGTTTCAAAAGGATTTATTACATTTGAACAGATTGATGCAATACATATTAAACTAAAAGAATTAGTAGATGCAAAGATTGATGATATTTATTATTGTCCACATCATCCTGAAAAAGGTTTTGAAGGTGAAATTGTTGAGTTAAAGATAGATTGTGATTGTAGAAAACCAAAGCCAGGAATGTTGTTAAAGGCTGCAAAAGAACATGATATTGATTTAAATAATTCTTGGATGATAGGTGATTCTAAGTCAGACATTGTTGCAGGTCAAAAAGCAGGATGTAAAACTGTGTTTGTTTTAGGCGGAGGGTCTGGAGCAAGACATGAACAAGGTTTAGAAGCTACACCTGACTTTGTTGTAAAAGATTTATTAGAAGCAGTAGAGAAGATACTAGGGAACTAACTTTCTATTCTTATAGCTTTATAGAATCCAAGTCTTGCCTTAGAATCATTGTTGATCTCGTTATTAGTTTCTAACTCCCAAACAATTTCTCCATTAGTTGTTACTTCAATTATTTTAGCTGTACCCACAATAAGATAATTTCCATTGGATAATTTATTAACGTCTCTTACTAACTGATTATCACATGGCTTTTTTTGACCACAAAGAGAATCACTCCACTCTCCCTCATCATACTGCCAAAGGATTTCATCATTATAAAGATTCATCTCCATTGCTGCAGTGTAATCATCCATTTGATTAAGATAACAATCTAAGGTACCTTGTGATGCAACAGTAATTGTATTGCCTAGAACTTCAGGATCATGAGGAGAATACAAGATACCTTCTCCAACTTTACGAACTATTTCCCCCTCTTCATCAACAATAACTAAAAAATTAAAATTTCTTAAGCTGATCAAAGTATTTCCATTTTTTAATCTTTCAACCGCATTTGTATGTGTAAATCCAGAACAAGAAATATCATAATCAAAGTGTTCAGCAGCATACCATTCCCACACAACATTTCCTTCATGATCAATTTCTTTAGCCTGAGCATCTTCTTTTGTGTCCGATGCTCCATATGCAATCAGTACATTACCATTATCTAATCTGTCTGCATCATGTGAAACCTTTTCATCATAATATGACCGTACTATTTCACCATTTCTTGTGATTTCAAAAACACCAAGTTTTGGAGCTAATAATTGTAAGTTATTATTGTCTAATATTTCAATATCAAAACCAGGAGATGTATGTTCCTTTATTTCTCCTTCTAAATCATATCTCCAAATAATATTTCCTTCCATATCTACTTCAACAATACAAAGAGAACCATCAATATCTGTAAAGAATAATGTTGTTCCATCCTGAGCTTTGTCTTGGTCATAGATATTGATTAAGAAGTCATTTGATTCATTATTATTAGTGGAACAACTGGTTAGGAATAATACACAAATAAACATAAGAAGCAATGTTATCCAATAAAGGCTTATTTGTTTCATATCAAACTTCCAAATAATTGATATATATAAACATTCCGACATAATTACACTTAAACTAAGTAATAAACATTTCCCCTTTTTAAACCTTTCTGCGAAAGCTTTATATAGGAGTAAATTTCTGAAAGAAATTACAATGATTGTTACAAGAACACCTTTGAGAATATCCATGGGGGGCGGAGGCACTGACCTTCCCTTCTATGCAGACAAATTTGGAGCTTCCTTGCTTTCAGGAGCAATAAAGAAGTATATCTACATTATGGTTGGAGACAGAGTACAAGGAGATATTAAACTTAATTACTCCAAAACAGAAATAGTAAACACAGTAGATGAAATACAACACCCTTTGATTAGGGAAGCATTAAAATTAGTTGGTATTACTGGCGGAATTGAGATTCATTCAATGGCTGAAATACCATCTGGAACAGGACTTGGTTCATCAGGTTCATTCTTAGTAGGGTTACTTAATGCATTATATTATTACAAAGGAGAAATTGTTTCCAAGTACAAATTAGCAGAAGATACATCAAAGATCACAATGGAAATTCTAAAAGAACATTGCGGTAAACAAGATCAATATGCATGTGCATTTGGAAACATTAATCATTTCAAAATTTCTCAATCAGGAAGAGTTACAGCTTCTCCATTAAACATGAGTTTTGAAGATATTAAAAAACTACAGAAAAACTTAATGATGTTTTATACTGGATTCAGAAGAAGTGCAGATCCTGTATTAAAAGATCAAAAAGATAAATCTGAAGAGAAAAAGGAAGAAAGAAGTGAAAAAGATATCTTTGATTATTATCATGAAATTAAAAAAATAGGAGATGAAAGTAAAAAAGCTTTAGAAACAGGAAACCTAAGAAGATTTGGAGAATGGATGAATATCCATTGGGAATTAAAGAGAGGAATTTCTAGCAAAATGTCTAATCAAAAAATCAATGAATGGTACACAATGGCATTAGCAAATGGTGCATTAGGTGGAAAGATAATTGGTGCTGGAGGAGGAGGGTTCTTAATGTTATATGCAGAATCTAACCATGAAAGAATCAAAGAGTTATTTGAAAAAGAAGGATTAGTCTATACACCTATTGAATTTGATTTTGATGGATCAAGAGTATTATTCAAAGGAGATATGTTTTAGGAGGAATTAAAATGGTAAATAACATAGGATATATTGAAAATTATATGAAAGAAGTTGTTAATATTACAGAAACAATTGATAAGAATGAAATTGATAAAGCAATTAATATTTTATTTGAAGCTTGGAAAAATGATAAACAAATTTTCTTGTTTGGAAATGGTGGAAGTGCGTCAACTGCAACACATTTTGCAGCAGACTTAACAAAAACAACAATCATTGAAGGAAAAAGAAGATTCAAAGGAATCTCATTGTTTGATAATGTTCCATTAGTAACTGCATGGATAAATGATTCAGGGTGGGAAAATGTTTATGTTGGACAATTAGAAAACTTTTGTCAGCCAGGAGATATTGGAATTGCTATAAGTGTACATGGTGGAAAAGGAAGAGACAAAGGTGGACCATGGAGTCAGAACTTGACAAAAGCAATGCAATTCATAAAAGACAAAGGTGGACAAGTTATAGGAATGTCTGGATTTGATGGTGGTGCATTCAAAGAAATAGCAGATGCATGTATAATTGTTCCAAAAGATTCAACACCATTAGTAGAAGGATTCCATTGTGATATTCAACATTTAATTATATTTAGGTTGAAAGAATTAATTAAAAACTATAAAGGTGAAATGGAAGTATTTGATAATGAAATATCAGATACTGTAGTGAAATAATAGTACCACAGCGGCTCTGATTCAATACAAATATATGATGAACGAATCCGAGCATTTGTCGCTATTGGAAAATAATTCCGATAGTGAGCCAAGGCGGTGGCACTATTATTAATGGCATTAATTAAATTGGAGGGATAAAATGAAAATATTTGCAGATACCGCAAACTTAGAAGAACTTAGAGAATTAGCTACATGGGGAATTATTGATGGTGTAACAACCAATCCATTGATTGTAGCGAAAGAAAAGGATTGTAATTTTAAACAAAGAATCTTAGAAATAAGACAAATTGTTAAAGGACCACTTAGTGTTGAAGTTATTGCTGAAGATGCTGAAGGAATAATAAGAGAAGCAAGAGAATATAATGCTTGGTGTGATGATATTGCTATTAAAATACCTATAACACCTGAAGGATTAAAAGCAGTAACTGTACTAAGTAAAGAAGGCATTAAAACAAATGTAACTGTATGTATGAATGCAAGACAATGTATTCTAGCTGCAAAAGCAGGTGCAACATATGCAAGTTTATTCTGGGGAAGAATTGAAGACATGGGATATGATGCAGAACAAGTTACAAATGAATTAAGAGCAATGCTTGATTTACATGGATATGACACTGAAATTATTTTAGGAAGTATAAGAACAAATACTGATTTGAATAAATCAATGGCATCAGGTGCACACATCTTAACAGTACCAGGACCATTGTTATTAAAAAGTGTATATCATCCAAGAACAGAATCAACTATTAAAGAATTCTTAGATGGATGGGCAAAGTTCGAAGGTAAATAATTATTTTATTTTTCTTTTGTTTTTAAATCACTAAATAGTGGCAAAAGTAGTAACGTTTATAAATAAAACTCTATTTCTTATTTATATTAATACTTATGAGGGATACAAATGGGATTATGGAATATATTATTTGGAAAAAATAAAACACAATTACAAGAAGCAGCTATAGCTGAAACAGATTTTAGTAAATCAACCAAATTATGGGAACAATATATTGGAAAATTAAAGCCAAAAGATGATAGAGATACTGAAGCAGAAGTAATAAGAGATGACCTTGTTAGAAAATTAAGTTTTTATCCAAATATTACTGATGGAACTGTTTCAGAATATCAAGCTAGTGCTGTTGCTGAACTCGTTCCAATGACAACATTAGCTACAAGTGTTCTTGAAACATCAGCAGATGTTTTAGAAACAAGAATTTCTTCGTTTTATGATGGAGATGGAAGAGTTAATGTTCATGCTATTAATAATAGAATTGGAAGAGCAATTAAAGTAACAGAATTATCAAGAGGAGTAAGTAAATTAGTATTCATATTTGGGGATGAAACTGAAGCAGTATGTAGAGAATTAATTCCAAGAAAAGCTTTACTTCCTTATGTAGAAATAGAAGGACATGCAATTGAAACAGCAGTAAGTAGATATGCAACAGTTGCAGCAAACATAGTAAGTAAGTTAGCTCAAACATCTTTACATACATATACTAGAATTAAAACTGGACGAGCTGGTGGAATAAAAAAAGCATTCAAAGATTCCTTTGATGATGCAAGACATATTGCAATGTATGGTATATATTTTCAAGGAATTGTTGAGCAAATAGAAAGAAGGTATGGAGAAAATGGTTCAATCCCAGTTAGAGCAAATGAACAAGCTAAAAGAGAAATGGAATCTACTAAAACATATGTCCAAGAATACATTAATGCCCTAAAAGATGATTCTAGTGAAGAACATTTAAGAGGAACAGCTAGAAGAGCTGTTGAATTATGGGATGAATATTTGAGAGATAACGCTGGAATGCAACCTGCATTTTTAAGACATGTTAGAGAAATGAGGGATAAAGTAAAAACAACATATGAATTAAATTAAATTTTTATTTATTTCTTCATTTAACTCTTTCAGTGCATCTACTGCTGCTTTGGCATAGTTGTCTGTGTTTTTCTTAAGATAAGCATAATTTATACCACTGCTAGAGTTAATTCTATGAATACTTATGTCTTGTCCAGAGTTCTTCAATGCTTTAACAACTTCTGTTGCTGAACCACCTTGCGCACCTACACCAGGTATTAAAAACGGAACTTGTTTGTTTTGCATAAACTTAGAGATTTCTTCCAACTCCTTAGGATATGTTGCACCAATTACTGCACCAATTCCTTGCTTAAACCAATCATTAGAAATCTTTTCAGCTGTTTTCATATAAATTGGAACATCACCAACAACTAAATTTTGCATGTCAATAGCTCCTTTATTTGAAGTTCTACATAAAACATAAACACCTTTTCCTTGTTCACAATATTCTAAAAATGGACTAACAGAATCTGAACCCATGTAAGGAGCAATTGTGATTGCATCTGCATCCCAAAAGTCAAACAATGCTCTTGCATATGCTCTAGAGGTTTTTCCAATATCACCACGTTTTGCATCTAATAAAATAGGAATACCTGCTTCTTTATATTTTGTAATTATAAGTTTTAGAGCATGTAATCCTTCAAAACCATATTGTTCATAGAATGCGATGTTTGGTTTGACAATTGCTGGGAAAACATTTTGTTTTTTCATTTCTTCAAGAATGTCTAGATAAAAATATGCAATAACTCTTCCCGGAGATTCTTTTTTCTCGTCTTCAGGAAAAGGAATTTTATCAATAACTGGATCTAAGCCCATGCAAACAATGGAATTAACTTCTTTTGTTCTTTGTTTTAGTTTTTCTATGAAATCCATTTTAAAATTTTAAAACCTCAACACCATACTGTTCAAAGCCTTGTTCTACTTTGTTTAATATATCTTTATCAATCTTTTTATCTCTTGCAACAACTGGCAATAATCTTAATGAATTGCTTAAGTAAAAGTAAGGAATGCCTTTAGCTGCAATTGCTTGTTCAACTGATTTACCATCATCCCTTTTTTCCATTCTGTTCACAATTCCAATCACTGCAACAATGTTTAAACCAACTTCATTTAACTTATCTATTGATCTTAATAATGATCCACCTGTTGTTGTAACATCTTCAATCATAACAACCCTATCATCTTGTCTGACATCACCTACAAAATATTTATCCTTGGGCATACCATGCAATTTTGGTTTTGCTCTGCCAATAACTAATCTATGTTCCATGTCAACATTAATAACCCCTCTTTTATAATTAAGAACTGTTGCTAATTTTGTTACACCTTCTGGAACACCAAAAAAATAGTCAAATCTAAGATTTCTTTCATCAACAAAATTTAATATAAATTTAGATAACCTATTAATATTATTAACATTATCTTGTAAAACCCTACAATTAGCATACCAGTGTGATTTTCTACCAGATACTAAAGTTATTTCATTCTCAAAAAAACCAACAACATTATTTCTTAAAAGAAACTCATCAAATTTATGCACATCAAAAGACACTTGTATCCCCCCACAAAATCTCCCCTTTTATTATAGTTAATAGAGGCCATCCTTTTAATATTTTACCTGTAAAAGGACTCCATCCACATTTTGTTTTTAAATGTTCTACTTTCTTTCTTTTATTCATATCAATAACCACTAAATCCCCATCATATCCAGGTTTAATTTTCCCTTTATTTTTTAAACCAAAAATCTCTGCTGGATTTGATGAACATAACCTAACAACCTGTGTTAATGATAAAACACCATTGTTAACAGAATCCAATAATAAAGGTAGTATTGTTTCAACACCAGGAACACCAAATGCTCCTTTTTTCTTTTCCTCAATAGTATGCGGAGCATGGTCTGTACCAATAGTGTCAACATAACCATCTGCAATAGCTTTCCATAAAGCCTGAACATCTCTACCAGATTTTAATGAAGGCATCATCCTAGCAAATACACCTTGCTTTTTTTCTTCATTTTCTGTTAAAAATAAATGATGAGGTGTTACTTCACAAAAGATTCTATTTTTTAATTCTTGTTTAGCTTTCTTTACAATATCCAGATCTTGTCTTGAAGAAACATGACAAACATAAAGATAATTATGATATTTTTTTGCTAATTTTATTGCCTTTTTTAGCATTTCACTTTCAGCATGAACAGAAATTATTTTGGCTGTTCTAAAAATTAGATCTAAATCTTCATCTTTATTTAATAATAAATTCCCAGTAGTATGATTCATGTAAATCTTTGTAGAAACAACATCATGTTCTAATGAAGCTTTTCTGATTTCATCAAGATTATCTTTACTAGAACCAAAATGAAAGAAAGAATTAATCTTTGTTTTTTTAGCTAATCTTCTTTTTTGTTTAAGTAAATCAAGAGTTAACATTGAAGGATTATTATTTGGCATATCCATAACAGTTGTTACTCCTCCAGATAATGCTGCAATTGATCCTGAAAGCCAATCTTCTTTATGTTTTTGTTCAAAGTCTCTGAAATGAACATGAGAATCAACTAATCCAGGAATAACATGATTATAACAAACATCAAATGTTTTAACATTACTAATCAAATTTTTACCAATTTTTCTTATTTTACCATCAACAATTAAAATATCCCTAATAACATTTAAATCTTTTGTAGATAATTTACAATTCTTAATTAATAAATCATTCATAATAACACCTTTGAACCAGATTTATCTCTTTTGTATTCCCCAAACTCAGTTATTTGAATAACCTTTTCTTTATCAAAAACAGGTCCTTCTTTACATACTCTCCAACCAGTATTATCTAAACAACAACTACCACATATACCAATTGAACACTTCATCATTCTTTCTAAAGAAACTTGACAATTAATATTGTACTTATTACATAACTCAACAATTTTTTTCATCATAATTTCTGGGCCACAACAAAACACACAATCAATCTTTCTTTTTTCTAAGATTAATTTTTCTAATAGTTGTGTTGTGAATCCTTTAAAACCAAAACTACCATCATCAGTTGAATACAATGTTTTAATATAAGCATTTGAAACTCTTTCTCTAAATGCAATTTCATCTTTTGTTTTTGCACCAATGATCAATAATGGGTTAATCCCTTTCAATTTTGCATAATTTGCTAAAAACATAATTGGAGCACAACCACAACCACCACCAATAATAACAATATCTTTGTAATCTTTTACATCAAACCCATTACCATATGGTCCACGAATACCTAATTTATCCCCTTGTTTTAGTTTATGTAAAGTTTTTGTAAAAGGACCAACAGCAGCAGCACTAAATGCAAATCTGTTATTATCTTGATAACTAATACTCATTGGTTTTTCATCTAAACCAGGAAGCCAAACATTAATAAATTGTCCAGGTGAAGCTTTTAATGAATACTTAAATACAAATGTTTTAATTAAACTACTCTCTTCAACAATTTTATCAATCTTTAACACAATAGGAAGGTGTTTATTATTACACATGTGCAATCCCTCTTATCTCATCCAATGATTTGTAATTATTTTTTTTCATCCATTGTTCCATTTCTTTAGTTATCTTCTTAAAAATATCAACACCACGATAATGAACACCTGAACCAATTCCAATACCTGTTGCTCCAGCCATTATCATTTCAATTGCATCCTTACCTGTTGTTATTCCGCCTGTTGCAATTATTGGTATGTTAACTGCCTCATAAATATCATAAACACACCTTACAACGATTGGTCTAATTGCTGGACCACTTAGTCCCCCTCTCTTATTTTTAAGAATGGGCCTAGCTGTTTCAAGATTTATACACATTGCAGGACCTGCAGTATTACATGCAGTTATACAATCTGCTCCAGCCTTTTCAACTTCTTTTGCAATAAATGCAATATTTGATACATTTGGAGAAAGTTTTATACTCAACGGAATTTTGCCAAGCTTTGATTTAATTAATTTTGTAACCTTAGCTGCTGCTTTACCTTCTGCTGCGAATGGTGTACCAAACTCGTCTTCAACATTAGGACATGAAATGTTTGCTTCAACTAAATCAGGGCATGACTTAGAAATCTTCTGAGCAAGTAATCCAAATTCTTCAATTGAAGAAGCAAATATACTTGCAATAACTGGTTTTGGTGATTTCTTTTTTAATTCATTAATTATCTCAATGCCATGATTAATTCCAGAATTAGATAACCCAACTGCATTCATAATCCAATTTTCATTAGTAATAATAACTGGATTATTATGTCCTGTTCTTGGCTTAAGACTTAATGATTTTAATGTAACTGCACCTGCTCCTTGGTTTAGTATTTTTAATAATGATGCAGAAGTCACTCCCAAAACACCAGAGGCTAAAATAGTAGGATTATTTAGTTCAACACCTAATAATTTTGTTTTTAACATTTAGTTCCTCATAAAAATAATAAATAGTACCACAACGGCTCTTTTAGTACGCATTTAAACCAGGGCGAGTCTGGTACAAAGTGAAACAAGACTAACGCCTGCGACTTTTAGTGCGATGTGATGTGGATATTTGATAATGACTCAAGGCGCTGGTTTAAATGCTAACTGTGCTAACAATAAACTAAATTAAATGTATTTCTGAGTTTTCAACTATTCTTTCACAATAATGACATTTAAGTTTAAGAGGAGAAACAGAGACTTTGTTAAAGATTGTTTCAACACCTTGGTGGTTTGTAATACATTTTGGATTATTGCATTTTATTGTTGTTAAAATTTCATCAGGTACATTTACTTTAAACTTCTTCACTACTTTATGATCTTTGATGATGTTAATACTAGCATCTGGTGCAACTAATGCAATCTTATTAAGTTCGTTTTTTGTTAGTGTCTTGTCTTCAATCTTAATAATGTCCTTTTTACCCTCTTTTTTACTCTCAAGATTAATACCAACAGTGACAATTTGATCATATTGTTGAAGATTTAAGATATTAATAACTTTTAATGCACAACCTTTACTGATATGGTCAATAACTGTACCATTTTCAATTGCAAAAACTTTGTATGCTCTCATTTTAGCACCCCTGTTGTTAATGATAATAATGCTTGTCTTATTGGAATTCCATTAGCGGCTTGTTGAAAATAATAAGCATGAGGTGTGGTGTCAACATCAACACTAATCTCATTAACTCTTGGTAATGGATGCATTACTTTCAAATTCTTTTTTGCATTCTTAAGCATATCTTTTGTCAAGACATAAACATCTTTTACCTTTTCATATTCTAATGGATCACCAAATCTTTCCTTTTGTATTCTCGTCATATATAAAATATCAACTTCATCAAGAATGTCTACAATTTTTTCATGAAGACTAAAGTCAATATTTTTATCCTTAAGTGCTGCACAAATTGAACTTGGCATTTTAAGAATAGAAGGAGAAACAAAATATTGTTTACATCCAAAATGTGTTAAAGCAATTGCTAAACTATGTACTGTTCTTCCATACTTTAGATCACCAACTAATGCTACTTTTAATCCAGAAATTCTACCTTGTGTTTTTTTAATACTATAAAGATCAAGTAATGTTTGAGTTGGATGTTGATTAGCACCATCTCCTCCATTTATAACTGGTTTACCTGTTGCTTCTGAAGCAACTCGTGCTGCACCCTCTAACGGATGCCGCATAATAATAACATTAGAATATACATCCAACATCTTGATAGTATCAAAGACTGTCTCACCTTTTGTGGCTGAACTTACTTTTGGATCTGCAAATCCAATAATTTCACCACCAAGTTGAGTCATAGCTGATTCAAAGCTGAGCCTTGTTCTTGTACTTGGTTCAAAAAACAAAGAAGCCATTATTTTGTTCTTTAAAAGTTTTGATTTCTTTATAATATCCATTGATTCTATCTTCTTCGCTGTTTCCAATACATAAACAATATCTTGCTTAGATAAATCGTTTATAGAAATAATGTCTCTGTTCTTAAAATTAGGTTTTGTTGTTTTTCTCTTTTTTTTAAACATCTTAAATATTCTTTCATGACTATATAATTTAAATGGATTACTATTATAGAATAGGTATACGGGAACTTGTATTTTTCAACATGAGAATAAATAAAAGTAAGTTAAATATAGAATGGTTAGTATCTCTTCTTGTTTATGTGGTTTTGCTGTTGTTATCAAACAATAGTACAAAAAGTTTTAATACTGAGGTGTTTAGTATTTATAAATTAGGGGTGACTATGTGGGATTTTTTAGTAAAAAAAAGAAGAGTGAACCAAATCTAGCTAGTTCTGGGAATACAGCACAGCCATTAGAAGAGCCTAGCCTTATGAAAGGTGGAGGGCTTAGTCATGATTCTTCTCTAGATTTTGATGATACTCCATCCATACCTAAAGGAAGAGAAGGTGGAACACCAAAATTGCCAAGAGCACTTAGTAAGTCAGGTCAAGAAGTACCTGAGTTTCCATTACCACCTAACTTAGCAGGAACTGCAATGGATTTAAGTGAAACTCAAGTAGAAACTACTATACCTGAAAAACCAGTACCGCACGAAGAAGATCATTTTATGGATAATTCAAATATGAAACCTGCACCAATTAAAGAACCAGTGGTTGAAAAACCAGTAGAGGAAAAGAAACCAGTGTTTGCACCATTACCTGATCAAGAAAAAGAATTAGATGAACCCCCTGCATTAATGCAAGAAAAAGAAGAATTAGAAAAAGAACCAATGCAAGAATTAAATGAAGAAATTGAAGAACCCAAACAACCAGTTCTTAAACATATTCCAGGTAAAAATTTTAATTTTATAAGAATCACTGATTTTGTTGATTTTATGAATGTTTCCACTTCATTAAGTGAAGAAACAAACATATCAAATGATACATTATATAGATTAAAGAGTTTAGCTGATGAAGAAGATAAGTTATTTGAAAGATGGCAAAACTCATTAGAAGATTTTAATGATCAATTAGAAGATGTAGAAAAGTTATTATACTCAAAGCATTAAACTTAATGTTTTTCGTAACACTAAAAAATCCTATTAGCATTTTTGGTGTGCCAAAAATTTATAATTTTTGAGCATAAGCAAAATTTGTTAATTTTGCTATATTTGAAAGGTGATGAATGATGGAGAATAAAAAACCAGTTTTTGTAAAACTTGAATCATATCAAGAAATTTTATCTTTATTGAATACAATGAAAACAAAAATAGAGGTAGCAAAAGGAACAATTGAAGACATTAAAAAGATAAAAAGAGATGAAGAAGCTGAGATAGAAATGTGGGAAAATAGTTTAAATCAAGTTGAAGATAAAATCAACTTTATTGATAGTGTTTTAGTCGAGTGTGAGAACATATAAAATGGATGATGATAAATTATATTTTGTACATATTGAACAACCCAAACAGATTAAAAAAGATCTATTAGAGAGTTCTAAAGTTACAATCGACAGTTTAAGAAGTTTTGAAGAAAAGTATAAAAAATTCAAAACACAAAAGATACAAAAAATGGAAATGTTAAAACAAACTGTTTCTGAAATAAATGAGGCAAATGAAAGATTAAAGGTGTTGTTACCTGTTGTAAAAAGTAAGAGAGTAAAATCTGTTGTTGAGAAAAAAACCGATGAAAAGATTCTACCTAAGTTCACAGAGTCACAGTTAGACAGACTAGAAGATGATCTTGCTTCAATTGAATCTGATCTAAGAAGTTTGAGTTAAATTTATAAATAAAACTTATTTCTTTTGTTTTATATTGAGGGGATGCCGGAGTGGCCAAACGGGATAGACTCAAGCGTTATCAAACGGCATTGAGTGATGAGCTCCATCTGGAGCTATGACTGAGCAATCTATTGGCTTAGTGCCTACTAGGGTTCAAAGATGTGCTAATTCATTTTAGGACATTGAAAGTCCCTATCCCCTCATCTTTTAGGCAAGCTAAAAGCTGAACCAAAATCCAGCTAGTACGACATTTGCAAGCAAAGTCGTACGAACTTTACCTTTTTTAATTATTATGATCTTATCTACTTCTCCAAAAAACATTTATATAGATTATTTAAATATACTATATAATGTTTAAAAAAACAATTATATTACTATTATGTCTATTAATTATTCCATTAGCTATTGCTGAAACTGATGAACTATATACATATGAAGAATTAACATTACATCTAAACATTGATTCTTATATTGATATTGAACCAAAAACAACTGGATATCAATTAAATTATGTGAAAGCTAACTTAGAGTTTTATCCTGCAGAGGATTATAGACAAATACCTACAAACATTGATACTGAACCTTTTGCAACAAAAGTGGGAGGACTAATTGAGTTTGAATGGGAAAACCCGATTGAAACAAAATTAGAATTTGAACTTGATTCTAATATTGAAACAAAATCTGCATATGTTGAGGTTAATGAAAAAATAAAGTTTCCATTACTAGATTTACCAAGTAATGTTTCTACATACTTACAAGAAACTGATTTAATTGATTATAGTGATTCAAGTATAAGAAACACAGCAAATAGTATTGCTGCAGGTGAAGATGATCTTTATGTTGTTGTGTTTGATATTGCTAAGTGGGTTAATAATAATATTGAATATGATTTAAACACTGTAACAGCTGAAGCATCTCAACCTGCAAGCTGGGTTATTGAAAATAAATATGGTGTTTGTGATGAGATGACTAATTTGTTTATTGCAATGTTAAGAAGCATAGGTGTTCCTTCAAGATTTGTTACAGGTGTTTCATACACAACATCTGAATTATTTACTGAAAATTGGGGTGCACATGGATGGGCTGAAGTTTATTTTCCTGAATATGGATGGATACCATTTGATGTTACATATAATCAATTAGGTTTTATTGATGCAACGCATATTAAATTAAAAGATACTGCAGATTCTGACAAAACAAGTGTTAATTATGAATGGAGTGGTAATAATGTTAATTTACTAGTGCATGATTTAGAAATTAGTGCAAGAGTTATAAGTAAAGGTGAAGAACTTACAGCACCTTACACATTAGATGCAGAAATAATTAAAACAACAACAAGCTTTGGTTCATATAATTTATTAGAGGTTACTGTTCAAAATAATGCTAATTATTATATTCCATTAACTGTCTTTGTTTCAAGATCAGAAGGATTAAGTTATTTAGAAGATTATAGTCAAGAAGTATTATTATTACCAAATGAAGAAGGTAAATTGTTCTGGACAGTGATTGTCGACGACAGTTTACTACAACAATATGAATATTATTTTGATATCAGAGCATACACATTAACAAATGAATCAGAAGATGTAGTATTTCAATCAAGAAAAGATTATAGATATTATTCATTAGAGGAAATTAATGAAATCAAAGAACAAAAAACAGAAGAAAGTGAAAAAGTGTATTCAGATGATGTTTATTTAGATTGTGGAATAGAAAGTGAATTGTTTTATATTGAAGAAACACCAGGAATAATATGTAGCATAAGTAATGTTGGCAATACTATGCAGGAAAATATTGGAATTTGTTATGAAGACGAGTGTAAAGAATTAAGTTTATCTATTGCACAGGAAGATATTGTTGAATTTGGTTTGAAAGAAGTTATTGTTGGAACAAATGAAATATTTATCAGTGCAAAGAATGATGATATTTCAAAGTCTGATGAAATTGAATTTGTTGTTATAGATAAACCAAGTGTCAAAATAAGTGATATTAATGCATTAACTGAAGTTGGATTGGGAGAAAATATGACAATTAATTTTACATTACTAAAACAATCAACAGCTAATCCATTAAATGCTGAAGTTAATATTGAGATTGGAAATAATAATCATATGATAACATATGTTGAATTATTTCAAGATGAACCAGTGTCCATTAATATGAATAGTAATGACTTTGTTAAACAAGAGAATTTAATTGTGATATCTATTGAATTTAGTGATGAATATGGAAACAGTTATAATGAACAACAAACATTTGTTGTTGAATTAGTTAATTTATCATTTTGGGATAAAGTTAAATTGTTTATTAAAAGAATAATAATGTGAAATTAGTACCACGGCGGTTTTAGTAACGCATTAAAACCAGGGCGAGTCTGACTCAAAATGAAATAAGATAAACGCCTACGACTTTTAGTGCGGTGTCATGTATAATTTGATAATGACTCAAGGCGCTGGTTTAAATGCTAAAAAAGGTGAGAATATGGTAAAAAAAGAGAAAGTTGAGATTCTAGTTCCTGATACATCAGTAATCATTGAAGGAGATGTTTCTAAAAAAATATTGGATAAAAGTTTAATTCCGCAGGTTATTATGATACATGAAGCAGTCATTGCTGAACTTGAACATCAAGCTAATAGTAACAGAGCAATAGGTTATCTTGGTTTAAATGAATTAAAGAGTATAAGAAAAGTTTGTGATAAGAATAATATAAAATTGGACTTTGCTGGTACACGACCAAAACTTTATGATATACAAAATGCAAAATTAGGTGAGATTGATTCATTAATAAGAGAGTTTGCTTATGAGAAAGGAGCTGTGTTAATGACAGCTGATAAAGTTCAAGCTAAAGTTGCTGAAGCAAAAGGTATACAAACAATCTTTGTTGAAGTTGGTTCTGTAGCTAAAAAATTAAAATTAGAAAAGTTCTTTGATAAAACTAGCATGTCTGTGCATTTAAGAGAAAATATCCAACCATTTGCTAAAAAAGGTTTTCCAGGAAGCTGGAAATTTGAACATGTTGGTAAAAAGAAATTAACAAGAGAAGATATTCAAGATATAAGCAGAGAGATAATTGAAGAAGCAAATGTTAGAAGAGATAGTTTTATTGAGATTGAAAGACCAGGATCTACAATTGTACAGTTAGATAAGTTTAGAATAGTTATAACAAGACCTCCTTTTTCAGATGCATGGGAAATTACAGCAGTTAGACCTGTTAAAAAATTAACATTAAAAGAATATAAATTATCTGAAAAATTATTAACCAGAGTTGGAGAACAAGCAGAAGGAATATTGATTGCAGGATCTCCAGGGATGGGTAAGTCAACATTTGCAGCAGCACTAGCAGAACATTATGCTTCAATGGATAAGGTTGTTAAGACTGTTGAAGCACCAAGAGATTTAGTTTTACCTGAATCAATAACACAATATGCAATAAGTCATGGAGATGCACAAGAAGTACATGACATTCTGTTATTAAGTAGACCTGATCATACATTCTTTGATGAGATGAGAAATACTGATGATTTCAAATTGTTTGCAGATTTAAGATTAGCAGGAATTGGTTTCATTGGAATAGTACACGCAACTAATCCAATCGATGCAATCCAAAGGTTTGTTGGTAGGATTGAATTAGGAGTTATCCCACAAGTTATTGATACTGTTATTTTTATTAAGAATGGTAATGTTAGTAAAATATTAAGTTTAAGCATGGTTGTTAAAGTTCCCTCAGGAATGACTGAAGCAGATCTAGCAAGACCAATTGTTGTAGTAAATGATTTTGAGAGTGGGAAGCTGGAGTTTGAATTATATAGTTATGGTGAAGAAACTGTTGTTATTCCTGTTTCAGGTGATAGTGGATCTAGTCCTGCGAAGAAATTAGCTTCAAGACAGATAGAGAAAGAAATAAAACAATATTGTGAAGATGCAAAAGTTGAAGTTGTTGACGACCACAAATGCATAGTTTATGTTCCAGAACACAAGATTGCTTCTCTTATTGGTAAGCAAGGAAAAAGAATAGCTGAGATTGAGAAAAATATTGGAATTGGAATTGATATAAGAGAATTAGAAGTAAATGTTTCTAAAGGTAAAAGAATAGAATTTAGATATGACATAGGAAAGAAAAATGTTAATCTTTACATAGATGACAATACAAGAAATAAAGTAGTTAATATTTTAATCAATGGAAACTTTCACATGACTGCAAAAATCAGTAAGAAAGGAATAATAAAAATAAAAAAGAATTCAGGTCCAGGAAGAGTAATAGTAGATGCTATTAACCTAGGACATGATGTTGAGTTGGTTAAGTGAATAAGTTATGCTGCTTCCTTTTTGCAATATCTAGCAATTTGTTCTCTGGCAACTTGTCTTAGATATGTATGTCTAATCCTAGTTGTATCTCCAGGGATAATATTACCAACCAATTGAGGCAAAGGAGGAGCATCTTGTGCAAAAGACTTTGCTTGTTCAACAATTCTTCCAACAACATAAGGAACTTTATCTGATTTAGATAATTCTCTCATTATTGCTAGTGTACCTTGCTCATGATTAGCATCCAAATCATTATCAACTGCAAAAGCAAGAATAGCATAATGCAGTCCAAGTTGAACAGCCATAGAAGCTTCAGGACATGCAGTCATACCAACTACATTTGCACCTTCTAATCTTCTTCTCTGGCCTTCTGCTCTTGTTCCAAATCTATCGCCTGGAATACAAACATAAGTACCAGTCTCATGAACATGAACAAATCTATCACTATAATAAGCCAATTCATCTAACAATACTCTCCGTAATGGTTCTGAAAATGCCTGTTTTGAATCACTATGTAAAACAATGCCTTCTCCATATAAATTATCATTCCTATTTGTCTGATCATCATAATCATCTGGAATAATAAGTGATTTAACAGGAATATTTTCATCAAGAGAACCAACTGCACTTGTTGCAACAACAACATTAGCTCCCAACATACTTGCTGCAATTAAATTAGCTCCATATTGTGTAACACAAGGACCATACCTTCTTTCATGTCCGTGTCTAGGAATAAAAATAACACCATCATCTCTTAATTGATATTCAACAACACCTCTTCTTAATCCACCCATTCTAGCAACTACTCTATCTGTTAATGAAACATCTCCTCCCTTTCTATATCTAGTATCAATTTTTCTCCATTTTAAATCTTTAAATCCTGGACTATCATGTACACCAGAACCACCAATAACTGCAACCCTACATCCATCAAGCATAATATCCCCTCCTTTCTTAAGATTAATAGAAAATGTAATGATTGTTTAATATAAAAATATAATTATACTATACTATCAACATTTAAAAATAACATTAGATTACCTTATGATTATGGATGTAGAAGAAGTTATGCAGAGATATAATGCAATATTCTTACATGGGATTGTGAATGGGACAGATGTTAGTACTATTACTAATTTACACAGAGCAGTTGATTGGAGATCAAAGTTAGAGATTGCCTTGGCATTTGATCCTACATTAGCAGCATGTTCTCATGTTCTTGGCGGTTCTAAACGTGCTTTATGGTCTACTATGGGTGTGGTTGTTAATAGAGGAACAATAACTGAAGCATTTCAAGGTGATGGATCAACAAAACCTGTATCATTAAGAGAAAGAACAACACCATTTATGCGTATTGGAACATTAGAAGAAAGAGTAAAAAAAGCAATAGCTAATGAAACTGGTGGATATAATGAAATTGTAATAGATGATCCAACAATAATGGGATTTTATGTAACAGATAATGTTGGAGATGAAGGAAAAGATGTTTTACCTAAGATCTTAACTGGAATACAACCACTAGGAATTCCATTGTATGTTTTAAAAGATAATGAATTGTATGAAGCAGAAATTGATAGAAATCAATTTACACTAAAAAGAAAACTTAGTGTAGAAGAAGTTTGTAGACGACAATGGACACTAGATCCTGTTGTTAAAACAGGTTTTAGAAAAAAGTTTATTGCTAATTCTCCATTTAGTTTAAGAACAGATAATAGAATGCTTGGTTTAACAAAATTAACAAGTTGTGTATTTGCAGGCATGGACACATATCTTCTCCTTAGATTTAGAGATGGAAACTATGATGGACCAGTAAGTGAATATGAAGCAACAGATGAAGAAAAAAGAAGGTATACAGATACAGAAGAAAGAAGAGCAAGGTTTATAGAACAGACTGGAATTGAACCAAGATGGGAAAATAAAAAAATTCCAGATGGAGCACAAGTACAATTCTTACATAAATCAGGAACATATATTGTTAGTGAGTGGTATATTTATAATGAAAGATTATATTCAAGAGAAATTCCAATGCATGGAAGAGAGATTAGATTAAGAAGATGGGAAACAGGTGAAGAAATAAGAGATGAATATGTTGCAAAAGGAGAGTACTTAAATCAACATTTAAAGAATATTGACTCTTATTTAGAACGTGTAGAAATTGCTTTGCAAGATCTAAATAGAAGATATGAAGGAGGAGAAGATACCATATTGCCTGGTATCCACCGTTTAGCTGTTCAAGTTTATGCATTTGGTGATATGGCTGAAGAATTTGGTGATCATGAAACACAACAACAAGCAAGAGATATTGCTGGAAAATCCCTACATTTAAAAGAATATAATGAATTTCTTGAAGAACATATAGGTCCGAATAGGGCAGTAAGATTAACAGTAAAAGAACAGAAAAGATTAGGTATAATACCACATTAAGTTTATATATAAGTTCTATTTAAATAGTCATATGTTAGATATAAAGTTAATAAGGGAAAGTCCTGAGATAATTAAAAAGGATCTAAAAAAAAGAAAAGATAATGAAAAGTTAAAGCTGTTAGATAAAGTAATTGAGCTGGATAAACAGAATAGAGAATTAATGCAACAAGCACAACATATGAGAAGTAAACGAAATGAAGTTAGTAAGATTATTTCTATGTTAAAGAAACAAGGCAAAGATGTTACAAAAGAATTAAAATTAGCAGCAGAGATTCCTCAAGATATTAAGAAGATTGAAGAAGAACAAAATAAGATCCAAGATAAACTTAAAAATGGATTAAGAACATTACCAAATATTTTACATGAATCTGTTCCTTACGGCGAAGGAGAAGATGAAAATGAAACTATAGAAAAGGTTGGGAAATTAATAACACATGATTTTAAAACAAAGAGTCATGTTGATATTCTTGATGAATATGATCAAGCAGATATTCCAAGAGCTGGAAAGATTTCTGGTTCAAGATTTTGGTTTTTAAAAGATAAATTAGCAATGCTAGACTTTGCATTACAAAAGTATGCATTAGATTTTATGTATAATAAAGGATACATAATTGTACAACCACCATTTATGATGAACAGAAAGTCATATGAAGGTGTGACTGATTTAAAAGATTTTGAAGATGTCATGTATAAGATTGAAGACGAGGATTTGTATTTAATTGCAACATCAGAGCACCCATTGACAGCAATGTTTATGAATGAAATAATGGAAGAAAAAGATTTACCAATAAAGACTTGTGGGATTAGTAGTTGTTTTAGAAAAGAAGCAGGATCACATGGGAAAGATACAAAAGGAATCTTTAGAGGACATCAATTTAATAAAATCGAACAGATAATAATATGTAAACCAGAAGAAAGTTGGAAATATCATGAAGAATTATTGAATAATGCAAAAGAATTCTTTAAATCATTAGGATTACATTTCAGAGTACAAAGTATTTGTACTGGAGATATTGGAACTGTTGCAGCAAAGAAGTATGACATAGAAGTTTGGATGCCTGCACAACAGAAGTATAGAGAGGTTGTTTCATGTTCAAATTGTACAGATTATCAATCAAGAAGATTAGGGATTAGATTAAGAGGTAAAGAAAGTAATGTTCTTGTTCATACATTAAATTCTACATGTGTTGCAACATCAAGAGCAATTGTTGCAATATTAGAAAACTTCCAGGATAAGAAAGGAGTAATACACATTCCTAAAGTATTATTGCCTTATATGAATGGAATAAAGAAGATAGAAAAATGATTGAACAATTTAATGTATTTTTAAAAAATCTAAGATTGAATGCATATTATAAACCATTATTTGCATTATCATCATTGGTACTAATTGCCTCATTATTTATCACATTAGTTGGTGATCAAACAAAAATCCAAGTAATTTCTTTTTTCTGTGTTTTATATACTATTATTGTTTGGTTAGTAGATGATTTATCTAAATTATTAGAAAGAAATATTAGATCAAAAAATAAGTATAGATTTCTATTATTATTATCAATTCTAACAGTTATTATGCATGGGATTATTTTATTAGTTTTTTTATGGATATTCTATAAAAATTATTTGTCAGCAATGATATTTTAAACAAGTTTAGTAAAATTTATATAGATTAATGCTAAAAATTCTATTATGGCAAACATTAATTGGGGAGTCTTTGTTGGAGTTGGACTTGTTGTTACTGTTTCTTCATACTTTACAGACATGTGGGCTTTTGTTATAATTGGTATAATTATGTTTGCATATGGATTATTTAAATTCTTGCTTACTAGATTAAGAACACCAAAACATAGTAGCTATGATGAACATAGAAAAAAGTTAGAAGAAAAAGCAAGACAAAGAGATGTAATGATGCAGAAACAAAAAGCAATGCGAAGAAATCCACAACAAACACAAAATTATTACAAACAACAACCTAAGTTCCATGTGTGTCCTAATTGTAGAAAACATATTGCATTAGGTAGTAATTTCTGTAATCATTGTGGTTTTAGAGTTAGATAAATAAATCCGGAAGTTTTATTGTTGTATTCGGAAAATGCTTGGGAAATTTTATATATATCTAAGATTTTAAACTTTTTGGGGTGTTAGTCATTAAAGAATCAGATAAATCACTAATTGTATTTCAAGACAAAAAGATTCGGAGACAATGGTATAATGAAGAATGGTATTTTTCTGTAATTGATGTTGTTGCTATTTTAGTAGATCAGCAAGAATATCAAAGATCAAGGAAATATTGGAATAAGCTTAGTCAAAGACTTAGAGAAGAAGGAAGTGAAGTGGTGACATTTTGTCACCAGTTGAAATTACTCGCAGATGATGGTAAAATGCGAGTTACTGACTGTGCTAATACTGAAGGCATTTTTAGAATAATCCAATCAATTCCTTCTCCAAAAGCAGAACCTTTCAAAAAATGGTTAGCTAAAGTAGGTTATGAAAGAGTACAAGAAATTGAAAAACCTGAACTTACTCAAAAACGAATGAGAGAATTATACAAAGCAAAAGGTTATTCTGATGATTGGATTGAGAAAAGAGTTAGAGGAATAGCAGTAAGAGATGAATTAACTGATGAATGGGATAAAAGAGGAGTTAAAAAAGGGAAAGAATATTCAATATTAACAGCAGAAATCAGCAAAGCAACATTCGGTTTAACACCTGCTGAATACAAGAAACATAAAGGATTGAAAAGAGAAAATTTAAGAGATCATATGAATGATTTAGAATTAATATTTACCATGTTGGGAGAAGCTTCAACTACAAAGATTGCAAAAAAGAAGAATGCACAAGGTTTCAATGAAAATAAAGATACAGCAAAAAGAGGTGGGGCTGTTGCAGGTATTGCTAGAAAACAATTAGAAATAGAAACAAACGAAAAAGTAGTTAGTTCTGATAATTATAATGATGAAATTGAATCTATGAAAAGAAAGAGATTAAAATAAGCACAATCAATATAAACATCATATACTTCTCAATTATAAAATGGGCTTATTTGAAGGAATGCTTAAAGAGGGGGAATCGATATTCAAGAACGAAATAGCTTTAGATTTTAGTTTTCAGCCGAAATTATTGCTGCATAGAGAAAAGGAGCAGTTTTACATAGCTAACTGCATAAAACCATTATTCACAGGTAGAACTGGAAAGAATGTATTAGTACACGGCAAACCAGGTATTGGAAAGACACTAGCAATTAAGCATGTATTTAAGGAAATTGAAGAAAATTATGAAGAAGTAACTCCGATCTATATCAATTGCTGGAAACATAACACCACATATAAGATTGCAGTTGAAATGTGTGATTTATTAGGATATAAATTTATACAGAATAAGAAAACACAAGAATTGTTTAAAGAAGTTATTAGTAGATTAAATAAAACAAATGTTGTTTTTGCATTTGATGAAATAGATAAGGTTGAAGATTTTGATTTTTTATATACATTATTAGAAGATATTTATAGAAAAACAATTGTTTTAATTTCTAATTATAGAGAGTGGTTAATTAATCTTGATCATAGAATTAAATCAAGATTATCACCTGAATTATTACATTTTAAAGAATACAATGCAAATGAAACAAAAGATATCCTTGCACAAAGAAGAGATTATGCATTTAATTCAAATGTTTTGTTAAAAGAATCATTTGATATAATTGCTGCACGAACATTTGATTTACAAGATATTAGATCGGGATTACATTTAATGAAAGAAGCAGGTTTTGTTGCAGAAAATGAAAGCTCAAGAACAATTAGAATTGATCATGTCAATAAAGCAATTAGTAAATTGGATGAATTATCAACAAAAGCAAATTTAGAATTAGAACAGGAAACAGATTTTATTTTGAAAATAATAAAATTAAATTCAGGTAAGAAAATTGGGGATTTATTTAAAATATATCAAGAAAGTGGTGGTAAGAGTTCATATAAAACATTCTATAGAAAGATAAATAAGTTAAAAGTAGGTAAGTTTGTTTCTATAAAGAAAATATCTGGTGGAACAGAAGGAAGTACAAGTATAATTACATTCCAGAGTGTAAAAAAGTTGACAGAGTTTTGAAAAACTTTTTAAGTAATCAATAATTTGTATTTTACATGAGAACAATATCTAAACATGAGTTTAATGTATATTTACATGATTATCTTCTTGATATTGAGAAAGGAGCATTGTTTATTTACCCAACAGATACAATATATGGTATTGGATGTAATGCGCAGGATAAAGAGGCAGTTAAAAAACTTAGAGATGTAAAAGGAAGAACAGATACACCTTTCTCAATAATACCACCTTCAAAAAAATGGATATTAGAGAATTGTTTTGTCGACGACAATGCAAGAGAATGGGTAGAAAAATTACCAGGACCTTATACATTAGTTCTAAAATTAAAAAATAAAGATGCAATTGCATCTGAAGTTAATAATGGAATGGAAACAATTGGAATAAGATTTCCAGATCATTGGTTCACTGACATAGTTAGAAAGTTAGAAAAACCAATTATAACAACAAGTGCAAATATGCATGGTATGAATTTTATGACAAATATTGAAGATCTAGATTCAATGATTAAGTCAAGAGTTAAGTTTATTATATATGAAGGAGAGAAAAAAGGTAGTCCCTCAAAGATAATTAGATTGGATAAAGAAGGAGAAGTTGTTGAACGTTAGTTTATACCCTTACAAAATTCATTAATTCTTAGTTTTTTGTTAAAATGTAATGGTACATTTATTGAAACCTTTTCGTTCGCTACGCACAATGTCAATACAATTTCAAAATTGTGCTAAACCTCGTTGTGCAAGCAGAAATTAATGGGCTCACTGGCCCTTAAGGGCAAAGGCTTCAATAATGTTATATATCTCTACATATATCATATGCTTCCCTTAAAGCATCTAATGTATCTGTTACTGCTCTGTCTGCTATTTTAAGTGCATATTTGTCTTCTCTAAAACGATCTTCTTCTCTGTCTAAGTCATCCTTTGCATCATTATATTCATCATAAAGAATTGATAATAATTCTGTATCTGTTGTATTTGCAATCTGTGCTTCTATTTCAAGAACATATTCTTCTGCTTCATTTAATTCTTCTTGTTGTTCATAGTACATATATTCAATATCATTGTAATCTTGTTCAGCATCTATTCTGTTTTCATCTAATGTTTCAATCCAAGCATCACAACTTTCTTCTGTTAAGTTTGTTTCTGTTATTTCTAATGTTTGTTCTTCTGGTTCTTCAATTATTTCTTCGGGTTCTTCAATCACTATGTTCTGTTCTATTATTATATCATTTGTTGTATTTTCTATTGTTTTGTTGTCCTTTAGAATTTCAACTGAAGAATTAAGTTTTAATAGAATAATAACTAGAATAATAACTATTATTGTAAATAAAATATTAACTGAAACTAAAGAGATTAATCTTTTTTTATTCATAATACCCCAACATTATAAAAGAAAAGAAAGATAATATATAAAGGTTTAGGGTTATTTTCCAGGTTGTGCTAATCCATAATGTTCATGATCCATTCGTCCTTTACCTGTATGAAGATAAGTTGATAAACCCATTAAATCATTTGTATCTTTAGTATATAATTGACTTGGATCTTCTAATGTCATACCTTGGCCCTCAGCTTTCTCATGTAAAGCTGCAGCAATATCTTGTGATCTATAAGCACCAAGAAATTTTGAGTGTACTTTTTGACTTAAATGATCCATACCATACTTACCAAAATCACCTTTCATCTTACCCATATATTCTATTACTTCGCCAACCTTAGCCTTTTGATTTTGTTTAAGGATTAATGCATCCAGATTTATCCCTCTCCTAGTATCTCTATCAAAATGGGTATCTTCAAAGTGTTTAACAAGAGCATCATAATGTTCAGATTCATCAATATTTTCTAAATGTTCAAGAAAAGCTGGACTAACCTTTCCAAAATATGACTTTAATGCATGTGTTAAAGCGGTTTTTACTTCTGCTTCTTTATCTTTAACAGTATGCTTTTCATCATCAACACTTTGTTCTTTTAATTGTGCTACAAATGTTTTATAAAATTCATCTGCACCTGGAATAAAACAATTTTTTGATAATGCTCTTAATCTATCTTCACTCATAAAATCATGATATTGTTGAAGAGCTTCACCTGCTGGTCCACCTTGAAGTTCACCAACCATACTATCTAATGTTGGACTATCTGCCATATTACCACCTTTGTATTTTAATGTCATTCTTACTCACATCCTTGATTATAAATTTTTCGTATATTCATTTTGTTTAGTGTGTTATTTTTGTTATATTGATTACTATGAAGTAAGGAGTTTATTTAAATATGCTTAAGGTTAATGATATGTTAATGTGACAAAAAAGTCATAGTAAAAACAGAAAATTATTTAAACAAATGTTTATTTTATTAAACATATGTTCAAAATATTAAACATAATGAAAATATTCTTTGAAGAACCAAACAGAGAATTTAATGTAAGAGAAGTAGCTAGAATAACTGAAAAGACTCCTGCAACAATAAGTAAAAAATTAAAAGAACTTAATAAAAAGGATTTAATAAAATATAGAAAAGAAAGAATACTAGATTTATACAAAGCAAATCTAGAATCTGATAATTATAAAGATCTTAAAAAATACTATAGCATAAAAAAGATAAGAGATTCAGGATTAATTGAATCATTAAATATATTTTATCTAAAGCCAACAATTATACTATTTGGCTCTGCATCATATGGACTCGACACTGAAACAAGTGATATTGATTTAGTCATTATAAGCGAAAATACAAAAGATTTCCCAGAAAAGAAAGATTTTGAAAAAAAAATTAATAAATCATTACAATTATTTGTTGTGAAAGAATTAAAAGATTTAAAGAATAAACATTTAACCAATAATGTATTAAATGGAATATTATTACAAGGTCAAATACAATGGACATAAACGAATGTAAAAGTAAAGGTTTTATTAAAATTACAATACCAAATAAATCAAAAGCTATTTCATTAATTGAAATTGCAGACATAAAAGAAGAAGCAGTTAGATCAGCAAATATTGATAAAAATAATGTTAATGCATTTCTTCCAATGGCTTATGATGCTCTAAGAGAAACACTTGAAGCATTATGTCTTATACTAGGATATAATGTTACAAACCATGTTTGTATGGGTGAATTACTAAGAGAATTAGTCCCTGCCTTTGATTACCATAGTTTTGATAGATTTAGGTATGCAAGGATTAGTATTAATTATTATGGTAAGAAAGTTGATTATGAACAAGGAAAAGAAATGATCAATAAGATATTTCAGTTAAAAAATAGTATTAAAGATAATAAGCTAAAAGAACTATTAGAACAATAACTTTTATAAAGAAATATTACTTCTACAGGCCTTATGTCAATCGCAAAACTAAAACAAACAATACTAAAGAAAGATGTTCTTAAAGACATCATAGGACAGTACAAAGCAAAACAACAGATAAAGTCTGCAATATTAGCAGATAGGAATGTTGTTATAATTGGAAAACCAGGTGTAGGAAAGACAACAATAGCAAAGAATGTAGCAGCATTAATGCCAAAGATTAAAGAAGGTAAAAAGGAAAAGTTAAATTTTGTTAGAATTCAAGGAAGTCCTGATTTAACTGCTGAAGATTTGTTGGGAGATATTGATCCAATCAAAGCTTTAAAATATGGGCCACTAAGTGTTGAAGCATTCACAAAAGGTAAATTATTCAAAGCAGATAATGGTGTTTTGTTTTTTGATGAGTTAAATAGATGTCCAGAAAAGTTGCAAAATGCTTTATTACAAGTTTTACAAGAAAAAATTGTAACAATTGGAAGTTATGATATTGATTTTGATGTTAACTTTATCTTTATTGCAACAATGAATCCACAAGATTCAAGTACTGAAAAGGTTTCAGATGTTTTACTTGATAGATTAGATGTTGTATATATGGATTATCCAGAAACATTTGAGATTGAAAAAGAGATTGTATTAATAAATGGGAAAAATTTAGATGTTGAATTTCCAGATAATTTGTTAAACTTTTGTGTAGATTTTGTTAGAAACATAAGAGATAATAAAAATTTAGAAAAAACACCAAGTGTAAGGGCAACATTAGGATTATATGAAAGAAGTCAAAGTATTGCATTGTTAAAAAATAAGGATAAAGTTGGGTACAAAGATATTGAAGAGATAATTGAATCAGTAATTGCGCATAGAGTTAAGTTAAAGCCAAGCATTAAGTATCTTAAAAATGCAAAAGAATTTCTTAGAGAAGAATTAGACAAATTTTTACAAAATAAAAAATATTCTTCATTAAACACACCTTCTTCCGAGAAAGAAGGTGACCCCTAAGTTAGCCAAGAAGAAGCCTAAGGCTAAAAAACTCTCTGCGATTGATGAATTAGATGGAAAACTAAAACCAACAAATGAAAAAAATAAGTTAATGAATTCTGTAATGGAGAATGATAAAGAAACAATAGATGATGCTAAGTTAATTAAAGATTCATTAAACCAATCAATGGGTGCATTTTCTCCTGACCTTATGTTTGAACAGTTTGTTAAAGATTATAGTTTAGCAAAGAATATTTATGGTGATTCAATATTAAAACACTTATCAGGTTATGATGAAAAATATATTGAGAAGAATATACAAATTCCTGAGTTTCAAAGAGAGATGAAGAAAAAGATAAATGAAAAAATTAAAGATTTAAAGAAGAAGAATTTTATTGATAAAAGTAATACAATAACTGAAAAGGGAATAGAATTGGCATCATTGGTCATGTATGTTGAAGAGATAGATAGATTACAAGCACATGGTTTTCTTGGAGAAAAGTTTCATAAGAAAGAAAGTTATTATGGAGATAAGGTTGATTACCGAAATTATAGAAAAGGAGATAGATACAGAGATATTTCTACAAGAAGATCTGTTAAATTAGCAGTTCGAAGAGGTCATGATAAGTTAAGAAAAGAAGATCTTAGAGTTAATACAAGAGAAGCAAAAGGTAAATGTGAAATAATATATGCATTAGATTCTTCAGGTAGTATGAAAGGTAAAAAAATAGATACATGTAAAAAAGCAGGAATAGCATTGGCATTTAAAGCAATAGAAGAAAAGGATGATGTTGGGTTGATAATATTTGGTAAAGAAGTTTCTAAATCAGTTGCACCTTGTGATGACTTTGGAATGTTTTTAAAAGAAATATCCCAAATAAAAGCAATGCAAGAAACAAGTATAACTTGTGCAGTTAAAAAGTCAGTTGAATTATTTTCTTCTCTACAAAATACTAAACATTTGATATTATTAACAGATGCATTACCTACTGTAGGTGAAGACCCTGAAAAGGAGACATTGAATGCTGTAGAAGAAGCAGCTAACAATGATATAACTATTTCTTTAATTGGAATTAGTTTGGATGATAAAGGTACAGAGTTAGCTGAGAAGATTGTGAGTATAAGTAAAGGTAAGTTGTACATTGTTCAAGATGTTGAAGAAATAGATAAAATAGTTTTGGAAGATTATTATGGATTAAGCTGATTCTTGCTGTAATAGTAGTTCATCATAGGCTCGACATACTGGTTCTAATGGCATAGTCAATACACCTTGAGAATGAACAACCCTATACCCCAGATTACCTGCATGAAGAACAGAACCAAGAGCATCTGTACCTAAGGAATCATGGAATAGATTTACATCTAGATGAGAATGGATTTCATCAGTATGCACACCACAATTATAAAGTACAACAAGTCTATCATAAAAATCTCTATGAGCAGGATCTAATCTATCAAAAACATGAGTTGGTTGACAATTAGCTAACATTAGAGGAATTGTTTCTAAAACATGTCTTGGATTAATAAACAATCCATTAAATAACATATCCACAATATCTGCTGGAGAGAAACTTAAATAATATGATGTTCTATCTCCTTTAGATGACCTTCCATTTATTCTAGAGTCATATCTAAGAGTATTTGCTAATTGACTAATTTGAGTTAAGTATCTTCTATCAGATGAATGAATTTGCATTTTCCATCTTATCCTACCTTCTTCTTCAAAAGAATATATTCTAGCTTCTGAAGCAACTAATCCCATAAACAATCCTTTTTTATGAATCTTTGTTGCTTTTGGATCATATGTTAAAAGAGAAGGTAATTGTTTATGAGATCTATCTATACTTAAATCAAGATGTTCTGTTAACCAAGTCATGATAGCTTTTGATGAGATAATCCTTCCAGGAATATTATAAGTATAAGTAACTCCATTTTTATCTTTTCCACCACTTGATTCTAATTCTTGTAAATCACAATTAAATATGTCTAAAAATAAAGGATCAAGTAATAAATCATATAATTCAAAGTCATCATTTCTACCCCATAACTCTAATCTATATCTCTTTTTCCTTTTTTCCATACCAAGAATATTTCCATCTCCTATAACCACACCTAATAGAATTGCTTCCATTAGGCCAATAGATAATGGTAATCTTATATCTCTTAATAAATCATATTTTGATACTCCAATTTCTGGCCAAACTTCTTTAGCTCTAAAAAGATTAGTTCCTGAAACACCAACTTCATCTCTTAGGAATTGTGTTCCTGGAACAACAAAGTTAACTCTCCCCTGAGTTTTTTTCCTTTCATCTCTATAATGTCTTTTTAATGCTGTTTGTACAAGTTTTTCAGGATGTGTGCTAAATTCTCCTGAATCAATCATATAACCTAAATTTGTAACACTAAATTGAGCAGAAATTGTTCTTGCATCATATTCTGCATTTCGTAATCTATCTCTAAGAATTTCTGCAGCAGATAGTACCCTATCAATTACTCTTTTAGGAGTTCTAATTTGTGCTAGATCATCAGCTGTTAAATGAAGATCTCGCATTAATGTCTTATCTCTTTCTTCTTTTGAAAGAGCTTCGTAATGAGCTCTAACAACCATATTTAGTGTTGTCATATATATAAGAAGTCTATATTCTTTTTTAAATATTTCCCAAATTAACCACCAAATCATGGCTACAAACATTTTATATAGAATTGTGATAATTGATAATATTATGAGAATATTAGCGTTTTCAGATATGCATGGAAGTCATAAAGCGTTTAAAATGCTTAAAAAGAAAGCTTCAAAAGTTGATTTAATCATTAATTGTGGAGATTTCACTATATTTGGTAATGATCAAATTAGATTAATGAAGAAATTAGATAAATTAGGAAAACCAATGTTATTAATCCATGGAAATCATGAAACAAGAACCACATTAGAAAAAGATTGTAGGAAATTTAAGAATTTAATCTTTGTACATAAAAAAGCAAAGATAATAAAGAATTTATTAATATTAGGACATGGTGGTGGCGGGTTTAGTTTAAAAGATAAAGAATTTGATAAAAAAGTAGTGCCAAAGTTTAAAGAAAAAATTAAAAAAGCAAAGAAAAAAGATTTGAAAGTTATTTTTATGTCACATGCACCACCATATAAAACAAAAGCTGATTTAATCATGGATGAACATTGTGGAAGTAAGTCTTATAGAGACTTTATTTTAAAGAATAAAATTAATTATAATTTCTGCGGACATTTACATGAAACATTCGGTGCAATGGATAAAATAAAGAAATGTTTTGTTGTTAATCCAGGACCTGGCGGAATGATGTTTGAGGTTTAAAGATAAACTGTATCTGGTAAAGGAGCTAATCTTCTTGGTTTAACTCTTTTTTCAGATAAATAATCAACTAAAGGTTCAAAGTCTGATTCAGAAATATATAAATCAGAAACAGGACAAAGATATAATTGTGGATCTGTTAATCCTGTTGGATGTTCTTCACTATAAAGAACAACACCTTGAGTATTAAATGCTCTTCTTATATTAAATAGTTTGTTTAATACTGTTCTAATAAAAGGTTTTGCATCTTTACCCTTGTATTTTACCTCTACATGAGAGAATTCATAAGTAACTTGTTCTTCGGGTTTATCATCTTCTATTCCAATTCTCTCGGCTAATTCATCCCACTCGTCAGCTTCACGTGCTTCTCCAGGCTCTTCAACAGGTTCTGTTTTAACTACCTTTCCAAGTAATAGTGCCTTTGATTTTAGATTGCCTTTTCCTTTTGTATATATGGTGTTAAGCCCAAAAACTAAACCACCATGTGTTGCCATAGGATTTTTATATGGTTTAATTCCCTTTATTCTTTGTACTGATGTTACTGCTCTTGCTAATGCGAGTTCATCTTTATCCATATAATATTCAAAAATATCATCAAGACTATAGAACTCAGGTGAGTCTTCTTCTTGAGTTTCTACAACAATAGAGGGATATGGTGGTGGTTTTCTATCTCTTAATGCTCTTTGTAATTCTAATTCTAAACCATTTAATGATAATGCTTGATCATCTTCTGTGTAATAAGTAAATTGTATTTTCTCATCACCGAAAAATATTGCTCTTACTAGTATATTAGCATCTGCAGGATAAAAATGAAATCTTCCTCTTGCCTTCCCTGTAACTCTTTGAACACCCTTTGCTTTAGTGTTTGTGTATCTTGTAACTCTGTTATATAATTTTTTTCTGGTAATAAAAGTTCTAATCGGAGCCTGATAACTATTTTTTTTTGATGGAGGTGATCTTTTATTAGGAGGAGTAAATCTTAATAATATATCAGTCAAAGGAATTAATTCATTTCTTTGTTCTGGATAAAAATCAAATTGTTGTAGCCATCTTGCTGCAACAGGTAAAAGATATTCTGCATCTTGGTTGTGTTGTGTATGTTGTTGTCTTAGTTGATCTAAATCAATAACATCATCATCATATAGTTGACAACCTGCCTGCAAAAGGATTTTAAATAATGCAATAGAATCTTCAGTATCTATGAATTCTTCATCAAATTCATCAAACACATCCATATGTTCTCCATCATCATAGGCAGGAGAAGCTTTAAAATGCCCCCATAATTCTGCAAAACCTGTTTCACGTGGTCCTATTTTGTTTCGTTTATCTCTAGGAATAAATAATTCCAAGATATCTGAAGGATAAAAATAGCTATACTCTGTGTCTAATACTTGTGAAAATGTATGCTCAATCATTTCATCAAGACTAGCTTGCCTAAGAAGCCAAACTCTTTGTCTTAGTTCTTGCAAAAGAAGGTTTTGTGGATCAGAGATATATACAGGATCAGGTTGTTCACCATCTCTATTTCTCTCTTTTGACACCATCTTAAAGTAAGGAGTTTAGTTAAGATATATAATTATTATTAAAAATATCTAATATTTTAAGAATTACATTTCTTGTCGGTGACGAATCAATCAAACTTCATAATCCTATCTTCTCTATCTTCTTTCATCAATAGAACTACTCTGCTTTCTATTTTCTCATCAACAATTTGATAGTCGCAATGTTTACAGATTTTTTTAGAGAATTCAACTATTTCTGGATGTCGTGGCATGTTTTCTATTTGTAATCTATTCTGGCTTGCACCAACATACATATATGCTTTAACTTCAATAAACATTGGTTGAGAAAGTTTAATTACTTCTGCCCATTGTTCTGGATTGCACATATTATAATCTTTAATTATTGTAAATCTTAAAGTTGTTCTTGTTTTTAGTTCAGGTAATAACTTTAATGTTTTCATTAACCTATCCCAACCTTTATCTAAAACAGGATTATCAATTTTATTAAATAATTCTTCATTAGGTGCATCAACACTTACATAAAGTTGTGTTGGTAATTCGATTAATTCTTTTATTTTATCTGGAAACATTCCGTTTGTAACTAAGAAAGAAGTTTTCCCTCTTTCATGTAATCTTTTAATTAGTTCTCCTAATCTTGGATATAATGTTGGTTCTCCATTTAATGAAATTGCAAAATGCATTGGATCTTGTGCTTCCTTAAGTTTATCTTTATTTGCCAGTTCATTTCCACCAAAACCTGATAATAATTTAATTTGTGCTTTAATACAACCATCAATGATTTCATCAGGAGTATCTACTTTATCTCCCATTTTTATTGCAGTGTGTAAACTTGTATCTCTCCAACAAAAGATGCATCTATTGCAACATGTAAAGGTAGGTGTCATTTGACAACATAAATGTGCTCTGATACCATAAAAAGTTTCTTTATAACAAGTACCTTCGTTTCTTAATGATTTCTTTGTCCAAGTACAAATCTTACATGAACTATGATTACCAACAACACCATATTGCTGTTTTTCAAGTAATTGTTTGAATTTAGGTTCCATGAATTAGAAGAATAGGTTAGTATTATTAAAGATTACCTATAAATACCCAAAAACCATATAAATAACAATTCTTCTGATTTAGCTATGAAACCGCATACTATTGATATAAACACAAAAAGTTCTGATTTTCTGAACAAAATTATAAAAGCAGCTGTTGTTATTGTTTTATTATTAGCAGTACTAGGATATTATTTTAGACCATTGTTCCATGATTTTGCAATGTTCTTTTATACCAATCCAATTATTACATTCTTGTTATTAGTAATATTAATAGCAGCAGGAGGATCATTATGGAAAGCTAAACAAAAAGGAGAAAATGTTTTTATTAAAGGAACTAATTTTTCTCCTGTAGTTAGTATTGCAATTATGTTATTAGTATTAGTGTTTATATTTGGTGCACCATTGTTAGATGCATTAAAAGGCAAATATATTTATGAATTAACAGAATATAATAAGATTGATGAAATGGCATCAACATCTGATATCAGAATTGTACCATTAGGTGTTGCAAGCAGGTATTTAGTTGATAGTTTGCAAAAGTCAAGAGAAAAAGTTGGTAATATTGAGATATTATATATTAACAATACATTAATGTGGGGAGCCCCAAGAATACCAGATGGAACCTTATTATATTATACGCAAAAAGTAAATGGATTAATAACTACAAAAGCTAGTGATCTACAAAAGAATATTAAATTATACAACCAAGAATTTCCAGTAGCAGATGGAATTGGTTTCTTTGATAATATTTATTGGAAAATCTATAAAGAAAAATTCTTTGTAACACCAGATAATATTATTTATGTTTTTGATAATGAAAGTAATGATTTCAAAATTATTGTTCCTTTTATTAGCTACAAATTTAAGTTTCCTGTAATGGTACCTTATTTTGGTGGAGTTTATGTAATAGATAAAGAAGGAAATATTGACATTTATTCACCAGAAGAAGCTGCTGAGATTGATTATATCAAATCCACATGGGTATATCCAGAAACATTAGCAAGACAATATGTTGACTCATACAAGTATAATAATGGAATAATAAATACATGGTTTATACATGAGGATCAGATTGAAATTGCAGATACATATGATCGATTTAATAGACAACCTTTCCTAATGGATACAGAAGAAGGATTAAAATGGATTGTAGCTGTTGAACCATATGGACAAAGTTATGGTATCTTTAAAATATTCTTTGTGGATGCAGTAACTGGAGAAATGGAATTGTATGAATTAGGGGAAGAATCATCATTAACAGGCCCAGTCCGAGCTGTTGATTATGTTAAACAAAAGTTCCCAACAATTGATTGGTATAGTGCAACCATTGTTGAACCACGACCATATGTTGTTGATTCTGTTCTTTATTGGATGTTATCAATAACTCCAAATGATTATGCAGGTGTAACATATACTGTGTTCTTAAACTCAGAAAATAATGAAATGCATGCATTCCAAACATTAGAAGAGATTGAAGATTTTATTCGAGGCGGAATTGTTGTAGACGATGATGATGACAATGAAACAGAAGAAATAACTAATGAAATAATAATTGATAAGATTGAATTCATCGAAGATGAATTAGAAGAATTAAAGGAGATGTTAAGTGAATAAAAATGGATTTCAAAGAACAAGTTAAAAAGGTTGAAGAGTCAGAAGTGTTTAAAGAATGGAAAAAAAATAATGATGTATATTTAGTTCATGTCTTTTTTATGAGTAAGATGAGTGTGCAAGTAGGATATTATTCAAAAGAAAAAGATATGGTTACAACTTTTGAAATAAATGAAGAGATTAAAAAGAATCCAGAAGAAAAAGCATTCAAAGAAGGCAAGATAATTCAAAAACTAAATTTAGACACTGTTGAAATTGATTTTGAAGATGCACTTAATAAAGCAAGAGACTTTAAACAAAAAGAATATCCTAAAGAACTTGTCAATAAAGACTTAGTAATATTACAACACATTGAAGCAGGAGTTGTTTATAATGTTACATTAATAACAATGGCTTTTAAAACACTGAATATTAAAATAGATGCTAAATCAGGAGAAGTATTAAGTCATGAGTTAAGGTCTATAATGGAAATGGGAAAAAACATGTGAACTACCCTCCCATAACTGCTGATAGCAGTTGAGGAAGTGACTTCTTGCTTCATAGACTTCGTAACCTAAGTCTCCACAAAGCCTCGCACCGAAGCTATTCGTAATATATTTATTGCGGAATTATGATCTCTATCTATTGATATACCACATTCACTACAGTTATACTCTCTACTACTAACCGGCATATCTTGTATGTTACTACAATTACTACACTTTTTGGATGTATTCCATGGATTCACCTCTATTATTTCAGTTCCAGCACTCTCAGCCTTGAACTTTAGCATAGAAATAAATCTACCCCAAGAACTATCCAATGTATTACGCTTATTATGATATTTATTACCTTTTGATTTATCAGTCATTAATTTGATCTTCAGATTTTCAATAGCTATCATTTTATTTCTGTTAATTAATTTAGTAGTTAATTTATGAAAGAAATCTGTTCTCTGATTATTGATTTTTTCATGTTTTTTTAGTAATCTATTTATTGCTTTTTTTCTGTTTTTACTACCTTTCTTCTTTTTAGAAAGGTTTCTATGAGCTCGTCTTATTTTTTCCAAAGATTTTTGTAGAAATAATGGATTTCTAACTTTATTACCTATATTGTCTGTATAGAAGTTGATTATCCCAACATCAATACCTACCTTTTCTTTGCCTTTTTTGAGTGTATATTCCTTATCTGTTATAATCATTACATACCAATTATCAATATTTTTTTTGACAGTGATTTGTTTTATTTTACCATTTATTTCACGATGACAGACAATATTTATTTCTCCAATCTTTGATAAATGTAATTTATCATATCTTTTGTTCTTCCTTTTGATTAATTTAAAACCAGATTGGTTATATTGAATTGTTTTGAACCAGTTTCTACCTTTGAATCTCAATCTACCAACTTTAATACCTTTCTTTTTAATTCTAGAAAGGCCTTTAAGATTAGAGAATAATCTGTAACATTCGTACTGCAGTGTTTTAGAATACACTTTTTTTAGAATTGGATGTTGTTCTTTTAGATCTACAATGTGATGTTGTATTTCTCCTCTATCAATTTTCTCTTGTTTCATCAATGCTTCTAGAAGTTTATTATAAGTAAATCTACACAAATCAAATGTTTCTAAGAGTTTTCTTTTCTGAGTTTTATTTGGGTATATTCTAAATTTGTATGCTTTCATTATTATTTATATAAGGACTACTCATTTATATATCTCACAGCACCCAGTCTAGTGGGATTTGTCCAGTGAGGAGAGGGGCTGAATAAGTAGAATTCTACTGTTCAAGGCCAGTGGACAAAATATGTCTAGTGGAATATTATTTATAACTAAAGGTTTTTAGCAAAGCTTAAAAAGAAGCAATTCATCTTTCATCTAACATTAATAAGTTAAAGAAGGAGAATTTCTGGAAAAACATTTAAACAATTTTATATTTCTTTATTTTATGGTTCTTGAAGTAATAGTAAATAGTTGGTTTATTGCAAGGGGTAAAAATTCTAGAGTTGATTACACTTACTTAATGAAATATTTAACAATGGAAGGGAATGGTCTAGAAACAGAAGATCCTCATTATCACTCTTCTCTAGGAGATAGAGGGGGCTTTATTAGGTACCACATTAATCCGGGAGTGGTTGTATCTTATGAATATACATATTCAACCCATGTGGATCCTGGAAAAACATATTGTAAAATAGAAGGTCCTAGGGAACAGGTTGATAGAGTCAAAGAACTTATGCTAAGAACACTTGAAAGTGGAGAACATCGTTCTAGTTAAATTTACTAGATGGCCATTCACTCAAAACTTAAACCTATATTTTCCAGAGCAATCTAATTTATATATCAATTATTCTGTTCAAATCTCATTAAATTTCTTATAGTGAGGTATATAAAATGAAGGTACAAATTACAAAGATGGACAAAGAATTGCCAACTCCAAAGTATACTAATCATGGAGATGCTGGTATGGATGTGTATTCAAAAGATGAATTAACACTAATGCCTGGTGAACATAGAATTGTTGGAACAGGATTAAAAATGGCTGTTCCTTATGGATTTGAATTACAAGTTAGACCTAGAAGTGGTTTAGCAGCAAAGCATGGAATAAGCATTGTTAATGCACCAGGAACTGTTGATCATTCATATAGAGGAGAATTAGGTATTATTTTAATTAATCATAGCAAGAACCCTTATGAAATTAAAAGAGGAGAGAGGATTGCTCAGATTGTGTTTAACAAAGTAGAGATTGTGCAGTTAGAAGAGGTTGATGTATTGCCCGAATCAGGCACTGCGCGGGGAGAAGGAGGATTTGGAAGTTCAGGTAAGTTTGAGTCATTACATAAATAAAAGATTTTTTATAAAAAAAGAAGAGGTGTATATTTTGACTGTAAGCTATAATGCAACAAGGAAAACAAAGCCATTAACAGACTTTATGGAAGAAGAAGAATAAATTTATTGAGGTTTAGATTATGCAAGCATATGTGGAAAAGATTGAACCTCATCCATTAATGGGTGGGGGAAGTGGCATATGCTTAAAAATATTTTTTTCTGGGTGCAACTTTAAATGTCCTTATTGTAATGTTCCTGAAATGTTATTTCATACTGAAGAAAAATTATTGGATATTAAAGAAATAAAGAATACTATAAAACAAAATTATGGAAGTATAAAAGAAGTTGTCTTTACAGGTGGTGAACCATTAATACAAAGACATGCTTTAGTAAATATTGCAAGTTATTGTAAAGCTGCTGGTTTAAAAACAAGGATTGAAACAAATGCTTCAAAACCTTTCTGTATAAAGGAGATTCTGGAAAGTAGTTTGATAGATACAATTGTTATTGATCTAAAAGCACCATTTGATCCAGATGTTTTTAAAAAAATAACAAAATGTGAAACATATTTTGTTAATGCTGATTCTATAATTAATAATATAAAACAAAGCTTAGAAATAATTAAACAATATAGAAATAAAATTAACATTGCTTTTAAGACAGTATTAGTTCCAGGATTATTATTTAGAAAAGATGATATTGAACAGATTGCTACTGTTGTTAATGACATGGAAGCAGCATGGATATTACAAGGCTTTGATAATAAAGGACCATTACAAGATAAATTATTAGAAGGCATAAATAGACCATCAGATGATTTTATAAATAATATTAAAGAACATTGTTCTAAGTTGTATCCGGAATTGTTTATTGAAGTTGAAAAATAATTACTTTTTCCATAACCAATAGCATGACTTTGGTTTGGTTACTAACTTACTACCTTCTCTCATAAATACATCAGTATGAACATTATCTAAGCCCCCTGCAAAAACTAATCTTGTTTCTAAAGTATCTCCTTTTTGTGTTGCATAGTTTTGTGCAGTATTATAACCATGTGAACCCATAACAACACCATCATAACCATTTTGTTTTGCATACTCAATAAGCCATTCTTGTTCATAATTACTTAATGCTACAATTGTTGCTTTTCCTCCAGCAATACCATTACGTGAAAGTTCTAAACTGTTTGCAACTAAATATCTAGAATGTTGATTTCCTTCTTCATATGCATCAAGGCCAACAATAAGTCCCATTCTGTCACGCTTTGTTTTTGTTCTATGGAAATGTGTAGCAAAAAGATGAACTGCATTATTAGTTTGATAAAAAGGAACAGTATAACCATTTTGAAATTGAGTAGGATCATTTGGAACAAAAATACAACAAGCACTATCATTACCAAAAGAAACATCTAAAGGGTTTTTTGGAAGTTCCTGAATAGAATAAATTAATTTATTTTTCCTTCTTAATTGCCCTTTTGTTGCTAAATCTGTCATATCTGGTAATGTGTCTAAAGTATCTCTTAGTTCTGAAGCAACAGTTTGAAGTTCATCTAAAATTTCTGCACTATAACCAATATTTGGAAATCTAGCATTATTCTGTAAAGTTGATGAAGGATGTACAAATTCATTTGTTTGTTGTCCACCACCTATTAACTGTTGAATTCCAGTTAGTTTTCTTGAATATTTATCAATAAGTAGTTGTATTTCTTCTAAAATATTTTCTCTAAATTTTAAAGGGGTTTTCATTAATGGAGGAACCGCTTTACAACCTGAACCAGTATACACATGATAACTTACATTAACTTCATCCTGATTTAATGGGTTCTCAATTAAAAAACCTAAATCAGGTGAACCAATTGTTCTTTCTAAAATTCTCCTAGCTTTTTTAATTATTTCTTCTTTAGGTGTTGATCTTTTCTTTTCAATATATCCATCAAATGATGTTTGTAATCTGTCTCTATCAGATAAAATAGTTCTTGCTTTTAAGATTATTCTTTGTTTAAATAAATCTTGTTCTTCTTTCTCTGCTTCAAATGCATTTAATTCTTCTTCAGTAGATTCATCTAAAATTAACATAGAATAGTCCATTTTTCTATCTGATTCCCCCAATAATCCGCACAAAATAGCAAGATAACCTAAATCTATCTGCCCCCTTTCTAAACCATCAACATTCTTTCTTAGTCTCCTTTCATAGTCTTCAATATTATATTGAGAAGTATCCCTTATAGCTCCAATTATATCATCCCCAAAGGCATGATATAATAAATCTGGATCTTGTTCTGAACGAGCTAATACATCTTTGTAAATTAATCTATGTGCACGTTCATAAACTTCAAACAATTTATCAAATATCTCTCTTGCTTGTTCAATTGACTCATCTGAAAATCTTGTTGTATTTTCTATTTCTAAATTAGGAAAATCAATTCTTCTACAATTAAAATAAGAATAAGACACTGTTGGACCTAAGCTTTTTCTAATTCTTTCTGCTTCAGGTTTACATTCATCATAAAGATGCCCAATAATCCCCCTGACATCAAATTCCCATTCTGGTTGGAGTAATGCAACTAGATATCTATCTCTAACAATTTTATTAGGGTGCTGTAGCATAACAGCTGGTCTGTGATGTCCATTGTCTTCAAGACAACCTACAAGTTTTTTAACTAATTGATCTATCATTTTCTTATTCTTAAAACATTTCTTGGATTATATTCTGTTTCTCCACTGTGAACATACATTCTTGGCTTACTTGTTTTTGCATCTAGTTGGTCAAAGTATCTTGGAGATAAGAAATATTGATTTTTTGAGGATTGTCCTCTTGTTTGTGTTGTTGTTCCATCTACATATGTTGCAAGATTTCTGATAAAGCTTGGATTTTTCCTTGTTTCATCCATTATTTTACTAATTCTTTTTTCATCTGCAATTAATATAACATCAATATGATGATCTCTTGATCCTTGGAAAAAAGGAAGACAAACATTTTTAGAATCCCTAAGTAAATAAATCAACCCATAAAGTTGTTCTCCTTGTTCATTTTGCCAAGGATCATCTGGTAATTTTCTATATTTAACATCATTATCAAGCCAGTTTAAACAAGGTTTTAAGAACTCATTTTCTCTAAGCCAGTTTAAACAAGATCCTAACTTATAACTATCATTTATCCATCTTCTAACATAACCAAGAACTCCTTTTGGCTTTACTTCTACAGTATTTCCTTTCAAATATAAAGGAGTAGCATATACATATTCATTAACATCTTCTTCTTTTAATCTAGTAGTTATAGTTTGAAAGTCTTCAGAATGATGTGGAAATACTACACTAGCCCAATGTGGAGCATTACCAATAAAGTCATGATGTCCGTGGCCCCTATGCCTATGAGCAGGAGTATGAATAATTGCTGCTAATCCTTTAGCTAATTTTTTGATTCTTCTATCTAGTGCCATTTTATTACCTTATTTTGAAATCTACTCTGTCGTGGTAGAAACGCTAGTATATAAATCTTTTGGTTGTTTACTATTAATTAGTAGTAAATACCTTTGAAGAATATTTATATATAAAATACCATTACCTTCTTAATATGAGTATATCAACATTATGTGGATTAGTTCTTTTAGCTAGTACAGCTAGTGCTCAAGATCATAGATGGAGTGTTAGAGAAAATTCTACACAAACAATTTATACAGAGAGAGACGAAACAGGTAGGCATCTAGAAGAAGGAACATCCAGTATAAAGGGAAGTCTTGTTGAAGCATGTGTTTCAATACAAGCACAATATGCTGAAGGACTTAGTGTTTCAGTTACATTACCAGATGGATCTAATCTAGATATGAATCCAAAAAGACAAAGTCGAGAAAGATTAATTGCCGCTGAACAAGAAGATCAAATTAGTGTATGTTTTGAAACACCATCTCATGAAATATTATATACAATTGATGGAAGCTGCCAGGGAGGAACTGCTTTTTTTTTGGTGAATATAATGAAGGAAATACAGGGGTACACCAAGTAGAATTAAATGATTGTCAGTTAGTTGTTCCTGAAGATAATATCATTCCAGGATATAGAATGGGTACTGAACCATTAAACCACAGATTATATTTTGAAGATGGAGAACTACATTTTAGTGTTGATGATGATGCACCAAATGACTTAGTTGTTGGTGTTTATGACATGAGAAATGGAGAAACAACATTACTTGAACAAGAATCAAATAATCAAACAACTGCAGTATATACTGTACCATTAAGATTTAATATAAGATACTGTCATTTTATTACATACGATAGTGGAGATGATTTTGTGCAATCAATGTATCCGGCAGTATTTGCTAATACAGAAACAGATGCTACATTAGAATCAACTAATATATTCACAGATACAGATTTAAAAGAAAAATTAGGTGTGAATAGAGAGATAGGTGAATTAGAATTTACATCAGTGGGCGATAGTGAGGGATGGATGATTCAATGTCAAGGAGATGTTTGTTCTGAAGTTGTATTAAGTTATGGCGGAAGACATTTAGAAAGAGATATCAGATCAGGATTATTTAATGTTCCAGATAGTTATTTTCGTGATCTTATGGAAGGAATTAATTTAAAAGTACAAAGAAGAGGATTAGAAGCATGCTATTATAGTGATGGTCACTCTCATCCTAGTTATCAACAAATAGATTGCCTTTAATTATTATAATCTTCCCAAATTCTTATTGCTGCTTTCTTTGTATCTTCTACTGTTTTAGGATAGTTTGTGTCAAGATAAACTACCTTTGTTCCTCTCTTCTCAAACAATTGTTTTAACCAATCACTTTCAAATCTTGCAACAACTTTTCTTTGAAAGAATATCTTCTCAAAAATAGCATCATCTTTTTTATCTCTTTTATCTAGCCTTTGCATTACTACCTCTGGATCTACTTTTGTTACAATCAATAAATCTGGTCTGAATTTTAATGCTAAATTATTTCCAGGTATCATTAAAATATCTCTTAAACTAATTTTTTCTAATTGAACTGGTTGATATACTAATGATGTAACAAGTCCTCTTTCTTGAAAAATTAGTTTTCCTGCTTCTAATGCTGGGATAAACAATTTTCTATATAATATTTCTCTGTCTAAAGCAAATGCATGAGCTGTGCTTAATCCAGAATATTTTCTAGAATTATTTTTAATAATTTCTTGTCTAATAGCTGTTCCAACTAAAGCATTTGTTGGTTCTGCACTGATGATAATATCATAATCTTTAATATCCTCAAACTCAGGTGTTTCTTTGTTTTCTTTCCACCAATCTCTTAAATCAAAGATCTTTTTATGTTGATTATCAAAATAGTCTTTATAAGTGTCAACAATAACACCTTTACCACTTCCATCAAGACCATCCACCATAATTAATTTGCCTTTCATAACAATCCCCCCTTAAAATAGCTAAGAATGAATAATTTATTAAGTTTATGGAAAGAATTCAATTATTCTAAGTAGATTTTATACTCCTTTACATATCTTTTAAACATCCATTGTACAAATATATTATCTTGTTTCTTTATTTGAGATCTTTCCAATGCATTATAATAACTGGTCCTATTACCATACTGAACATTAAAAAGAGGATAATTATATTTATTTAAAACAAAATTCATCATAATTCTACTTAATCTACCATTCCCATCTGAAAAAGGATGTATTGTCACAAATTTTAGATGAACTAAGGCTGCTAATTCAACTGGATTAAGTTTATTCTTATTCTTGTGATACCATTTAAAAAATTCTTTTAATAATGGATATACTTCAACAGGATAAGGAGGAATGAATTTACTTCCTGCAATCATTACTTGATGATTCCTTATTTTCCCTGCTATTTTATGATTAGTATTATTTAATAATTCTTTGTGCCAAAATAATACGATTTGTAATGATAGATCTTTTTTATATTTCAACATTTCATAGAATATCTTTTCATGTGCCTCAGCCTCTTTTACATCTGATATTGGTTTGGCTTTTGGAGTTATTCCATTCTCTAAAAGATTAGCAGTTTCTCTCAATGTTAGTGTTGAACCTTCTATTCTTTGAGTATCATAAGTAAATCGAATAGAAAATGCTTTAATATTCTTATCTTTAGCAGTTTTTGGAGTTTTTCTTAATTCTTTTGAATGATTTTTCTTTATTTTCTCTAATAATGGATACCATCTATCCTGATATATTTCAGAAAGAAATTGTTTTTTTAATTCTTCAATATTTTTAGGAATATTTTTCCCAAGATATTTCTCTTTTTTTATTATCCTTCCATCTATTTTAATACTATGTTCTAAGTAATAATAATCTTTATTCTTTATTAACTTTTTATTTATAAAAACCACAATATTAGTTACCCCTACTTATTTAAATAATTTTCTATTTTTTATGAAAAGTAGGGTTAACTTCTCTTTTTCTTCTTAATCTTATGTTTATGCTTTCTAACGAGATATTCAAATACAATTGGTGAGATAATTGTAGTAACAAATGCCATGAATATCAATCCTGAGAACATTTCATTTGATAAAAGACCTTGGGAACGAGCAATCTCTGCTACCATTAATTCAACTGCTCCCCTAGTATTCATTGCCCAAGCAATTAAATTACCTTCATAAGCTGTTCCTTTAGCAAGATAATTACCAAATTTACATCCTAATAACTTACCTGAAAATCCAATAAAGATTAAAGCAAGACCAAATAATGGAAATGTCCACATTATTCTTAGATTTGTATTTAATCCAATCCAAATAAAGAAAAAAGGTGCAATAAATCCAAAAGTCATTATTTCAATAACCTTTGTTATTCTTTTTTCCTCCAGTAAACCTTTTTTAGATGATTTAATTAAAATCTGTCTAACAATAACTCCAGCAATAACTGCTCCAATTACTGAACTTAAACCAAAAAGTTTTGCAATAATAGCAATAAGTAAACCAATAAGTAGTGCTGCAGTGAATTCATTAATTTCTGAATGTTCTTTTTCAACATATTTCCATAGCCAAGGCAAGATAATAAATCTTGCAATCATTATTATTATTGAGAATATTAAAATCTCTGTTATGATTGTAACTATGCTACCTGCAACAGAAGCATTTTTCCCTGAGAGAATTGCAACAACAACTCCAAGAATAAGAACTGCAATTGCATCATCAATTACCCCTGCTTCAATAATTATTTCTCCAACATTTGATTTTAATTTACCCATTTCTTCAAGTATTTCTATTGCAACTGCTTCAGCTGATACAGATAAACATAATGAGATAATAGTTGCAGTCATTGTTGATAACCCAACTAGTTTAGCTACAACAAAACCAAATACAAAAGGTACTAAAAAGCCAAAAATTGATACAAGACTTGCTCTTTTACTTAATCTAATAAAAGCTTTTATGTCTATTTTTAAACCAACAAAAAATAATAACAAAATTAAACCTATGTCTGCTAAGAATGATATTAAATTAAGATCTGTTGATGAGAAAAAAGAGTTCTTAATTACAGGAATACCTATTAAAAGACCTATTGTAATCTGGCCTAAGACTTGTGGAAGTTTGAATCGTCTAAATACTTCTGCTCCAAAGTATGCCAGTCCCAGGCATATAAATAATACAATAAGTGTTTCCAATGCTTCACCTCTTTTTTACTTTTTAATCTTATAAATATAAACTAATAATCCAGATCCTAATAAGATCATAACAAAACATAATACTTGGCCCATTGAGAAGAAATTAAACAAAACAAAGCCAAGTTGTTCATCTGGTTGTCTGACAAATTCAATCAAAAATCTAAATGTGCCATACATTAATAAAAATAATGAAAATAATGTTCCTTTTTTGAAATCTTTGTTTCTTAATAACCATAATGTTGTAAAAGTAAAGAAACCTTTTGCTGCTTCATATAATTGAGAAGGGTGTCTTGGTAAACCATCTCCAAAATCAACTGCCCAAGGAACATCTGTGACCCTTCCATATAATTCTCCATTAATAAAATTAGTAATTCTACCAATTGCTAATGCTAATATTGCAGGAATCACAGAGATGTCTGCAATTTCTAATATATCATAACCTTTTCTTAAACAGAAGATAATACCTAAAACAACAACTCCAATTAAACCACCGTGAAAACTCATGCCACCATGCCATACCATAAAAAATTCTAATGGGTTTTGTAATAATGTCCAAGGTGAATAAAATATGAAATAAAATAATCTTGAACCTATCAAAACACCCAATGCACAATATAATAAATAATCTAACATATCATCTTCTGACATTGGAATCTTTCTATCTCTAGCTAGTTTTCTAAATATAAAAAATGCTAATACTAAACCAAGAACATAAACTAAACCATAATATCTAATTTCAAAAGGACCAAGGTTTAATAAAACTGGATCTAAATTGTGGATATATACCATAATATGTTATTATAAGAAAGTCTATTTATATATTTTATTAGTAAGGGATGATTATTTCTTCTTCTTATAATCTTCTATTGCTTTTTTCAAACAATCCTCTGCTAGCAAAGAACAATGAACTTTTTGCGAAGGGATTTTGCCAAGTTTCTTTAGAACATCTCTTTTGGTTATTTTCATTGCTTTCTCTAGTGTTTTACCTTTAGCAATATCACAAAGAACATCTGAAGAAGCAATAGCTGCAACACATCCAAATGTTTTTACCATAACATCTTCAATAATTTCTTCTCCTTTCTTGTTTTTACCAACTTTTAATGTTAATTCCATTACATCTCCGCATACAGGATTTCCAACCTTGCCTTTACCATCTGGTTTTTTAATTTCACCCATATGTTTTGGACATTGAAATAAATCTATTACTTTTTTTGAATATGGTTGTGTCATTTTTAATCTCCTCCTGCTAATGGACTAATTGATCTTAGTCTTTTAACAACTTCAACAAGATTTTTAATTGTATAATCAATCTCTTTTTTTGTTGTATACCTACTTAATGTAAATCTAATTGAACCGTGAGCTATTTCTGGCCTTAAACCAATTGCTAATAATACATGACTCGGTTCTAAACTCTTTGAAGAACATGCACTTGCTGTTGATACTGCAATACCTTTTAGATCTAAATGCATAAGTAATGATTCTCCTTCAATATAATTAAAAACAAAATGTACATTATTACATAATCTCTTTTTTCTGTCTCCGTCTAATTGACATTTAGGAATCTTTGTTTCAATTTGTTTTATCATATAATCTCTTAGTTTTGTCATTTGTTTGATATGTTCATCTTTATTTTTCATTGCTATTTCTATTGCTTTTCCAAAGCCAACAATGCCTGAGATGTTCTCTGTTCCTGCTCTTAGATGAAACTCATGACCTCCCCCATCATTAATACTCCATAAATTTGTTCCTTTTTTAACATACAAAGCTCCAACACCTTTTGGACCATGGATTTTATGTGAACTAACGCTAATTAAATCTATGTTTAGTTTCTTTGTATTAATATCTACTTTTGTAAATGATTGAACAGCATCTGTGTGGAAGATGATATTATATTTTTTACATATACTTCCTATCTTTTTTATGTCTTCAATAGTTCCTATTTCATTATTTGCATGCATAATTGAAACAAGAATTGTTTTTTTTGTTATTGCTTTTTCTAATTGTTTAAGATCAATAAAGCCTTTTTTGTCTACATTAAGATAAGTAACCTTAAAACCATTTTTTTCTAATGTTTTACATGTTTGAAGAACAGCAGGATGTTCAATTTTTGTTGTAATTATATGATTACCTTTAGATTTGTTAGCAAAAGCAATTCCTTTAATTGCTAAATTATCAGATTCAGTACCACCAGAAGTAAAAATAATTTCTCTTGGTTCTGCATTAATAGCTTTTGCAAGAATCAATCTTGAGTTCTCTAATGCTTCAGCTGCTTCTCGACCAAAAGAATGTAATGAAGAAGAGTTTCCATATTTAGTTGTATAATAAGGTTGCATTGCTCTAACTACTTCTTTTGCAGTCATTGTAGTAGCTCCGTTATCAAGATATATTTTCATTTTTTCACCTGCTTTAATTTACATTTTTTACAACAATTATTATTAACATGTTTTTCAACTAATTTCATTAAAGGTAAGATTGTTTCTTTGTTTAATGAATATATTCTGTTCTTTCCTTGTTGTTTGACTTCAACAATATTGCAGTCTGCTAGTTTTTTGAGGTTGTGTGAAACCTTACTCTGTTCTTGTTTTAAAGCTTTGACTATTTCTGAGACTGACATTGAACGCTTTTTTAAGAGTTCTAAGATTTCTATTCTTGTTTTTTGAGAGATTGTCTTAAAAAACACATTATATGAGGGACATTTCATATGAATAAAGATTCATATGTTATTTATAAAGGTTTTGTTTTAGGATAAAGGAATATGTCAAAAGCTTTAAAATTGGAAAAGTATTTCTTCATGAAAATGAATTGGAGAATGCAGCCCATTAGATTAAAACCACCCATATTTGTGACATATGAAATATATGTTCATGGGGGGGGGACATTAAGTAGAAAACAATATGATGCAGTAGTTGGACATAATGGATATTCTCATAGAGAGGATGTAGTAAGATATATGTGTACTATGACCCAAGCAAGTGGTTATGGAGCACTACCTTCATTACCCTGTTTAGAAGTTGCACAAAGAGTAGCAGGTACCTTAGGTGATGCTAATCTAAATCCAAGACTAGGACAAGATCCATCTTGGTTATTAAAAGAAACAAGACTATTACAAGGAAAAGATCTTAGAACGCCTGTTCAGAGATTAGAGGCTCGTCTTCTTGGCATAAAATAATATATTATCAAACATAATCTTTATAATATTTAATCAATTTCTCTAAGAACATGACTGAACTTAGATTAAATACCATATTATGGATTGAAGATGAAGAAATAGTATTTGAATGTGCTGCAGAGGGCTTATTATACAATGAAATTTTTGAAAAAGCATATGGTTCTGATATTGCTATAATTAGTTCAGATATTATGGGTCAAGTCTCTGATGATGATGCAGTTTCTGAGATTGAAAGATTAGTAAAAGAAGCTGGTGATAAGCCAGTATTTATAGGGGTTAAAACTGCACAAATGGCAAGAACATATCTAGAAAGATATCTGCCTGGAGCAATAATTAGTGATTCTAATTTTCCATTAAATGGCGTAGAAGTCATAAAGTGGTTACAAAAACATGGATTACCCGATTACCCCTTACTTGGATTTTCTGCTCATCAATTTGAAGGTCTTCCAAAAGAAACACAGCAATTCTTTTCTCAAACATCTGCAAGATATATTTGTAAGCAGGATGACCCGACTGAAATAGAAGAAAGACTTGCAACAGGCATTGTATTTTCAAGAAGGTATGTTGAAATAGCTTATCAAGATTAATATTAAAGATAGGTTTATAAACACTAAATGAATTCTTACATATATGTTTAAGACAGAATACTGTAAAACAAAAGCTGGATATGAAGTAAAGTTAGAAAAGCCAAAACAGCTTAATTTAGAAAAGATTAAACAAGTATTTGAGATTGTAGCAGATGCTGGAATATTACTAGTTATTAAAGTAAAAGAAAAAGAATTTGAAGATGAAGTTATAGTTCATGATTATGGAACTCTGAAGTTCAAAAAATTAATGGATGAAAAGATTATTAAAAAGATTGCAGATGATATATTTAAGGTGGGATTATGAAGAAAGCATTATTGTTATTAAGTGATGGGATAGACAGTCCTGTTGCTGGTTATCTAATGAAAAAACAAAATGTTGAATTATTAGGAATTCATATGGATAATAGACCATTAACTGATGATAGACCTATAGAAAAAGTAAAGAAAATTGCTAAAATAATAGGAATCAATAAATTATATGTTATCCCACATGGGCCAAATCAAGTTCAATTTATTAAAAATTGTGATAGAAAATTCGGTTGTGTATTATGTCGAAGAATGATGTATAGACTTGCAGAAGAGATTGCTAAAAAAGAAGGATGTGATTTTATTGTTAGTGGAGAAAACCTAGGCCAGGTTGCATCTCAAACAATACCTAATTTAGCAACAGAACAAAGTGTTATTACAATACCAATATTACGTCCATTACTTTGTTTTGATAAACAAGAAACAATCAATATTGCAAAAGAAATTGGTACTTATGAAATCTCTATTGAAAAATCTATATGTTGTAGTGCAGTTCCAAAGAATCCTGCTACAAGGTCAAAGAAAGAAGTTCTTGAACATGAAGAGAAGAAGATTGATATTGATGGATTGATTAAAGATTCAATTAAGAATGCTGAAATTGTTAATATTTCATAAAACATATATATTATATCATGTTCTGTAATTAAAGGTGTTAAAATGGGATTAAAAATATACAATACATTAACAAGGAAAAAGGAAGATTTCAAGCCTCTGAAAGATAACACTGTGAGCATGTATAATTGCGGGCCAAACAAACTATTCAACTAAGAATTTTTGGGCAAGCCGTCTATAACTTTGCTCACATAGGTAATTTTAGAGCATTTGTATGCTCAGATATACTGAAGAGATATCTTTTATACAAAGGATATAAGATAAAACAAGTAATGAATATTACTGATGTAGATGATAAAACCATCAGAGACTCTCAGAAAGAAGGATTATCATTAAAAGAATTCACAGAAAAATATACAAAAGCATTTCTTGATGACATTAAAGCACTAAATATCTCAATGCCAGATATAATGCCAAAAGCAACAGAGCATGTTAATGAGATGGTTGATTTAATTAAAGTACTTCTTAAGAAAGAAATTGCCTATAAATCAGAGGATGGAATATATTTCTCAGTACATAAATATCCAGAATATGGAAAATTAGCAAATATAAAATTAGATGAAGCTCAAAGAGGACATAGATGTTCTAGTGATGAGTATGATAAAGAAAAAGCACATGATTTTGCCTTGTGGAAGTTTTGGGATGAGAAAGATGGAAATGTATTTTGGGAAACTGAAATTGGAAAAGGAAGGCCAGGTTGGCATATTGAATGTAGTGCAATGAGTATGAAATATTTAGGAGAAAGTTTTGATATACATACAGGTGGAGTTGATTTAATATTCCCGCACCATGAAAATGAGATAGCTCAAAGTGAAGCTGTAACAAGTAAGCCATTTGTTAAATATTGGATACATAATGAATACATACTTGTTGACGGTAAAAAGATGTCAAAATCTTTAGGTAATTTTTATACATTAAGAGACTTATTAGACAAAGGATATTCACCTGTAGGCATTAGATACTTACTATTATCTGCTCATTATAGGCAGCAATTTAACTTTACAATTGAAGGAATAAAGGCAGCTGAACAAGCAGTTAAAAGATTGAGAGAATTTGTTGATAGTCTGAAAAAAGCTGATGGAGAAGAAAATGAACAAGTTAAAGAATTAATCAAACAAGCTAAAGAAGGGTTTGAAAACGCAATGGATGATGACCTTAACATGTCTCAAGCATTAAGTTCAATATTTGAATTTATCAAGGCTGTGTATAAGTTAAAGATAAGTAAAAAAGATGCTAAAATAATTCTTGAGTTCATGAATAGTATTGATTCTGTTCTTGGTGTAATTGGACATGACGATGAAAATATCCCTAAAGAAGTCTTAGAATTAGCTGAAAAAAGACAAAAAGCAAGAGCAGATAAAAATTGGGCTGAAGCTGATAAATTAAGAGATTTAATAGCTGAAAAAGGCTATGAAATCAAAGATACAAAAAAAGGATTTGTCGTCAAGAAACAGGAATTATAAAAAATAAAAAAATAAGAATTAAAAAAGAATTATCTTCTCTTTTTTCTTTTTGTGGTTTTCTTTCTAGTTGTCTTTTTCTTAGTAGTCTTTCTTTTGGTTGTTTTTCTCTTTGTAGTCTTTTTTCTTGTTACTTTTTTCTTTGCTGCTTTTCTCTTAACTACTTTCTTTTTTGTTGTTCTTTTTCTCTTTTTTCCGCCTCTGTTCATTGAGACTCTAGCAACGTCTCCATCCTTATCTACGAAATAAAGATATCCGTCTTCTTTTTTAACTCCACATTTTGCCACTTTTTGTGCTCTTGCCATATTTCATACACCTCTACGTTTTTTATTTTATTCTTTCAATCCCAATAACCCACCTTGTAGTCGAGATTATTGATAATTTACTGAATTCTTTGACTTCCTAGTATTTAAATCTATCGATTTAATGAATCTTTCTCGTCAGAGAATAAGAAATAATTGCCGCAGCAAAGCATTGCCATGCTGCGACAGAATAAATCTCTAGTAGTAATGAATTCAGCTAAAGGAGTTGTGTTGGGGGTGTCTAGATGTAGTTCATAGACATTCGCAATAGCTAAACCCACCACCCTAAAACTAGAGCGTGAAGTTTTGTGAATTCTTTTTGATTTAGTTAAGCATACCTCCACTTATTTCTTCATTATCAATAAGTACCCTTCTTCTTGAATAAGGAATGTTCCAAATTCTAAAAAAATCTAAAGCATCATCATCATTTCTATAAGGAACAAGAAAAATTGTTTTAGCAAGAAAGATTGATCTAGATCTTTTAATAAAACCAGACTTACCATCTCTTCCTTTTAATGCATAATAAAATCTAACTTTATCTTTATTACTTAGATGTTTTGTTGAATATGTATAAAGAACCATTTTTGTACTATGTTGGATATAATCACTATTATCAATCATGTTAAAATAAATAACAGATACTACTATTTAAACCTTTTGCTGTTAAATTAGAATGGTAAAGAAGTTAATTATTTCTTAATAATAACAAAAAGAATGGTTCATTACAGTAGGTTGTTAAGTAAGTTATCAATTAATTAGTATTTTTTCTTAATTAATTAAGATAAAACAAAATTAATTAGGACAATATTCAATTTGTTATAACAAAGTAATTGTTTTAAAGGTTATTTGTTAAAATATATAACAGTTATATTATATTAAATTGTTATTTATGTAAACAAATTAGGATGATTAATGACATTATGTTATGTTACATAACACTAAATTGTTTTAAATCTTGTTAAAGTGTGATAGGCACCATGTAGTTTTATGTTAGAAATGGTAATATTGTTAACATAATTAACTAGTTTTAAAATTATTGTTAAATGAGTTAACATCCATTAGATATAATAAATTTTATATAGATGTTAATTTTTCAAAGTAATATGGAGTATAGCAATACAACAATTATAATACCAACATTAAATGAAGGAAAGAACATAGGAAAGATGATTAGTACATTACAATGGCTATATCCAAGGGTCTCTATTATTGTAAGTGATGATGGTTCAAAAGATGAAACAAGAGAAGAAACAAAGAAAGCAAAAGCTAGGTTTTTAGATCGATCAATGAAACCAGTAAAAGGATTATGTGTAAGTGTTTTAGATGCTGTAAAATTAGTTAAAACAAAATACATAGTTATAATTAATGCTGACTTTCAACATCCCCCTGAGAGTGTTAAAGAAATTATTGAAGAGTTAAAAACTAATGATATTGTTGTCGGTGTAAGGAAAAGTATAGATAAAAATTTGCCTTGGCATAGAAGATTAATGTCAAAAACTGTATCATGGTTAGATAATTTTAAGTTAAGAGAGAAAGAGTTTAAATGTCATGATTTAATGTCTGGTTTCTTTGGGATTAAGACAACAGTATTTAGTGAAATCATTGTAAATAATGAAAACAATTACGAATTAAAGGGACACAGAGTATTGTTTGATACATTAAAATCTGCTCCAAATGACATTAAGTTTTCTGAAATTGAGTATGAATGTAGTGTTTGTAAAGAATGAGATTTATTCTAAATCTTTGTTTAAATGAAAGGAAGATTATCTAACAAACATATATCTTTCTACACCATACCAAGTTTGATTATAGACCATAGTATTTTCTTCATTGATTTTCTTAAAGAGTTGTTCTTTTACTAGTTCACATTCATTCTCATCTTCACCAAAGCAAGGATAAAATTCTGAGTCATAGATAACACCATCAACATCATTAAGATTATATATATAACCCTCAAATGCGTCATAGACATTATTATAAAATGGAACAAACAAGTTATTGTTATATGCAGAGAATACAGGATCTGTCGTCAGAAACGTTCCAGTGTAGTTTAAATTATAATATCCTGAGACAATCTTTGGTTCTGTTCTATCAAAAAAATTTAATGAATCAATATGTTGTGGGAAAATAATATATAATGAAAAAATAGTAAATAACAATAGAATAATAAGAAAAGTATATTTAACATATTTCTTATGTTTATTAAAAGTACTAAAGAAAGTATAGATTTTCATAATTCCATATGCAGCATAAAAGCACAATAAAGGCAAGAACACAAGTGAAAACCTAAGTTGTTTATTAATAATATAAGTAAAATAAGTTAAAGTAAGAATAAATATTACATTAAGCAATAAACATTTTTTATTTTTGAATAAAAGAATAAAACCAGCAAAAAAGAAGATTAATAATGGGTTTTGTAGGATTAATTCCTGAGGATAATAGAGTAGATTATTAAGAAGATTAGAAATTTGGTGTACAATGTTTGACTGATGAGAAACAGCTAATAACCAAGGCCTAAATATTGCAACTAGTGCTGAGACTTGGTTCTTGTAAGTAAAATAATTAAAAACAAAGACAGGAATCAAAGGCAAAGTAAAACCCATTATAAAATTTAGTTGCTTCATACAGGTCTGTTTTATATCTTTATAATTCTCTACAAAGATTATTATAATAAATGCTAATGATAATAACCCAGTAGGAAAACGTGTAATAAAAGCTAATGATGCTGACAAACCAACTAAAAACAAAGGTTTCTTTTGGAAATATAAATAAATGGAAAATAGTAGGAAAAAAGATGCAGGAATACTTGACATTAATTTAAATGAATTAAAGATAAATACAGGAGTAATTGAAAGAAGGATTGAAGCAAGTAATGCAGTTCTCTCATCAAATAATATTTTAGTTATATAAAACAGAAGAATAACATTACCCATTGTAAATAAGAAAATAATAATATCATAATAAATCATTTCTCCAAGGCCAAGTTTCCATAATAATCCAAATATCATTGGTAAGCCAATTGGTCTAATACATTCCCATAAGCCAACTTCACCAAAAGACCAAAGATATTTGCCCATACCAATATAAACTGACTCATCCCATAAAGGAAAATGATATCTATAAAGAAAGAAAAATATTTTCAAAATTAATAAAGAAAGAATAAGAAAAAGTAGGCACCAGATATAACTAGATAAATTAACCTTTTTCTTAAATAAACATAGCATCTTCAAAACTCTCGAAGATGAAATTAAAGGTTCTGCGTTCCTGGATGGAGCATCCCCTCGCAACGAACTAGATTTTGTTTTTTTTAAGAGTATTGACCTTAGGATGTTATGTTTATTCTTTTTTTTAAAAGATTTAACAATATCCATCACAACAACCTGGGGCTTCTAAGTAATTAGCACAAACAAGACCTAATAATTCTTCACTATCCTTTAATCCAGAATATACTTCATCACCAATAACAAGAGTAGGATAGGAAGTTATATTATATGCTGCATCTAAAATACCAAGCATAGGTTCATCATCTTCGAGTTCTGAGTTAAATGAAAATATCAATAATCTATCTCCAAATAATTCTTTAAGATAAGTAAGAACAAATGACTGTTGATCACAATAAGGACATTCTTCTTCACTTGAGTAAAAATTTAGTATTGTAACAACATCATAATTACATAATTCTTTTGTTTTCTTTGCTAACATCCAATATCTTATCTCAGCTAAAAGATATTCTCTTTGTAATAATTCAAACTGATTCTTTTCAAGTGTTGATTTTCTATCAAATTTCTCCAATCTTATCCTTGTTCCTTCTAAATCTTCAAGATTAGAGTATAGTGTTTCATAAACAGCTGGACAACTATCCTTTTCATCCAACATACTTAAAAATTCATATTGAAGTTGTGAAGAACTAAAGACAATACTTTGTTCTTGATATTGTTCTTCTACATAAGATGATCTTTCTTCTTCAATAATTAATCCCAAAAATAGACCAAGCAAGAATATTCCTGCAGTTATGACAAAGGCCATAATATATATGTTTTTACTTAGTTTTCTCATTTTTCACCACTACCATCTTTGTTTTTTTCCTCTAATAATATCAAACATTACTCCAAACCAAATAAATCCAAGGAGTAAAAAATATAATAATAAATATGCAACAATAGGTAAAGAACCGTATTTTGTTAATTTTTCCCTCAATGAAACCTCTGACTTCTTCATTATAATTAATGAAACAATAAGCATTACCACACCAACAAAAATTGTAATATAATCTAAATCTAACAACATAAGATTAATTTCAAAGGATTTTAACAATGTTAAAAAATCAAAGTTAATAAACGTAAGATTATAGAAATATGCTAATTGTGGTTTTAGACCATAATAAGCCATAGAAGAGATAATTATAATTGCAATAATTCCTGAAAAAATAATAGTTGGCATTTGAATTAATCCAAAATCACCATATGTAGGATTAAAGATCATCCCCCTATACTTAAATGCATTTAATGTTGCACCCTTAAACCAACGGTTCCTTTGCTTGTATAAATCCTTAATGTTTTCAGGGGAAAGTGTTAATACATCTGTATCTAATAATTGAATTATCTTATAATGCTTACTTTGAAGTCTTAAAGCCATTTCTAAGTCTTCAGTCATATTGTCCTCGTCAAAACATCCTACTTTTTTTAAAATATCTGCTGAATAAACACTAAATGGACCAGGTGTAACATGTACACAATCTAATTTTCCCATTAATTCTTTATAGAACATATTAATAATATATTCATACCATTGTAACTTTTGTAATAAATTCTTTGGCTTATGAACTTTTAATGATGGAAGTACTGCAGCAACATTTTCATTTGAGAAATAAGGAAGCATTTTATTTAAAGCATCCTTTTCAACAAAAGAATCTGCATCCAAACAAACAAAAAATTTACCAGTTCCTTTCTTCAATGCATGATTAAGAGCTGCCCCTTTTCCTTGGTTCTTTTGATTAATTAAAGTAACATTATGATCTTTATATTGTTTAATAATTTTTTTTGTAATTTCTTCGGTTTTATCAGAAGAACCATCATTCACAACAAAAATCTCTAATTTATCCTTTGGATAATTTAAGCTTAATAGTGTTTCAATTGTTGAACCAATACTTTTCTCTTCATTATAAGCAGGTACTGCAATAGTTACAATAGGATAATCATCTAATTCCAAAGGTAAATCAACATGTTCTGGTTGGTTGGTTTTTAATAGAAATACAAGTAGCCAAAAGACTGCAAAATAAAGTGAAATAAAGTATGTAAACCATAATAGAGCAGTTGTTATTATATTCATTTTTCTTCAACCTGTGTAACATTAATCCCTTCTGGATAATATTCCCAAATCTCAACATCTTGGTTAAGATAAATTCTTTTAAATTTTTCGCTGTTCTCAACTAGAAATAATAATCCATCGATATTATTATTCCAATCATCCTTTTTCATTTCTGAATCAATAAAAACATATTGAATATTATAAAATGAAAAAAGAGGCAGGGTCTCTGCAAGATGCCTTGAATTTAACATAATATCAATATCCTTAATTGTTCTAATTGTTCTTTTATTAGTTTTCATATTTTCATCAATTAAAACAGGGTGTTTACCTATTGCAGAAATTAAATAACCATTATCAATATCAGAAAGAACAATACCTCTATCATTTAAATCTGAATGATCATGTAACCATTCCATTGATTCAATATATCCAGAAGAAGGATATGAACGAGCGGTTCTAGCAATCATTGAAGTCATTGTAAATAGTATTCCCAATAATATAAAGAATAGTGCCATTGTCCTTATTAATTTAAAATTCCACTTGAGATTAAGTAAAAAGTAAAAGGCATAAGATGCGAAAATTACAAAAATCATATTTAGGTAAATATTATAAACTGGATTAAATAAAAATGATAAGATAAAAGTGACTAATAAGATTAGATAAAAAAACATATTCTTATTCTTATTTGACCAAGACAATCTTAGTCCCACTAAAGCTAATAAAAGAATGAATAAACAAAAACCATATTTTGCACCAAGGTCAGATAAAAACTGGAATATTGCACTAGACAATATTAGCTCAGGGTATAAATTAAAGTAAAATGTCTCTGAGAAAAACAAATATGTTGATTCTAATATGTAAATAAAAAACAAGATAAATAAAAGACTGTTTTTCTGCTTAGAATAAAGTACATATGTTGATAATGCAAGGAATGCAATAAGCATATGGCCAATACCAAAAAATGGAATTAAGGCAAGGACTAACATAGATAATAGGTTAAATGGTTTATTATTATGTGTAAATAAGTAAAATCCAAGCATTAATGTAAATAATAAGAAACCAACATCATTTGATGCAGAGTATAGTGAAATAAAAATGGGAGATGAAATGAAAAATATAGAAGCAATTATTCGTATTTTTCTCTTCTTAGTAAAACGTTTACACAACAGATAAAAAATTAAAGCAGTAAGTATCCCTAATACAAATGGGATTAAGAATGAAGCATTAATTATACCAAAGAGAAAACCAAATATTCCTAAAACTAAGTGGTAAGGATTAAACATGTAATCAGAAGTTGTAAATGAAAAATAATCTTTTTCAGGAACCGATTTTGTATAAATAAAATCTTCTGCAATTCTAAGATGATAATATGATTTACCAGAAGGAAGAACAGAATCATAGTAAATAAGTCTTACTAATGGAGTAATAGATAAAACAATAAGACTAAGAAGAAGAACTAAAGCAATTATCTTCTTATTTGTATTAAAATATGAAAGTGTTTTTTCATATATTGATTTATTCATTTTCTTCACACCCGTACTGATAAATTTTTGTATCGTCTGTATAAACTAAATGAAAACAATCTTGATCTTCAACAGGTAGTGTTGTAATATTATACTTAAATGCAGTTTCATTAGTTAAATAGATATAATCTGCACCATATTTTTCCATTACCCTTGAAGCCATAATCTTTGAATAAGTTGAATATACTATCTCAATATCCTTCATTCTTTCTGTTACATCATCCCTTAGTATGAAATCAGTGTCTGCAATTGTTGAATGACCAGTGTAATATGAAACAATGTTTGCCTCACTTACATCAGCAACAACCAATACATTATCTTCTGAAATATATTCTTTCATAAAAGAAAGGGCATTTATATCTGTTTTGTGAGGTGCATTATTAATTATTTCATTAGCATAACCGAAAGATGGAATAAGTAAAGAAAATATTACAATAATAAAAATACCTAAATACAAATACTTATCAAGATAATTAAGTTTTGTTTTTGATAAATACCCATGAAATGAGATATATGCTTGTGAAAATAATAAAACAAACAACAAACCAATATACATTAACCCAACATTAATTTCAATTAATTTCATCCATAACATTAATGTTATGATTATACAAAAAGAGATAAAAAGATAGATCCTTTTACTCTTTTTCTTAGATCTTATATTAAATAATGAATCATAAATAATATATGCTCCACAGATAAGAGGAATTAGTCCTAAAAGATAAATTGATTCAATAATAGAAGTATTATAAAAATAATTGATTAAAATTTGAGGGGGCATGTTTCTCCAAAGTAAACTAAAGCCATGAATTAATAATGCTTTTTTATAAAATAAAATATAAAACCAAAGTAATAGGGATAATGAAAATAAAAAGATTTCAGACTCACTTTTATCAAAACTAAGTTTTTCTATTTTAAGTATAATATAATAAATCAATAAACCAAGAACAACAATAATTATTGAAGGGTGTAAAAGCATACCTAAACAAAATAATAAGATATACATCCATGCGCTTGATTCATCTTGTGACTTAAGAAAATAATATAATAATAAGAAAAATAATGGTACAGAAAGTGAATAAACAGATATAGAATTTAAAGTCTGACCTAAATAAATTGGAATGACTGCAGAAATTGAAGCACATAAAAGAGCAACTTCTTTATTTTTGTAAATATAATCAACTAACAAATACATAATAAAAACAATTGATGATGCAAAGATATTTGGAACTACCTTTACAACAATACTTAGTGGAAAGAATATACTAAAAAAAGCTAATATATAATCAAAAAAAGGAAGATAGATATGAACCCTGCCCCCATAACTTAAGGCATCTGTTATAATTGGAAGACCTGTTTCTCTTATATGTTCGATTTGTCTTAAATGATAATAAGCTGAATCAGTACTAAAATAAGGTGTTTGATAAGCCAAGTATAACCTAATGGCTAATGAAATGACAAATACAAATGCTAATAGCCAATATACTGTCTTTTTCTTCATTATAATATAATAGAGAGTATATGTATTTATATATTTTTATAAGCAAGTCCAAACTACTAGTTAGTGGTGAATATAGAAACATTTATAAAGACATAAGGAAAATTGGAAAGAATGTCATTAATATTAAGGTTAGGGAAATTAGCAGATAGATGTGATTATGTTTATCTAGATACTAGTGTAGTTCATGCACATGCTTTTGGTTTAGCTAATAAACTAAGAAAAGTAGACACATCAGATCAATTAGATCCACAATATCTAAGAAATCATGTAAATTTTTCTTGTGAATTAGCATGCCAAATATTGATACACCAAAACATTAGAATTACAGATAGAATATTAGATGAGTTGGGAAGAGACATTAGTGATTTTGATGAAGATTTTAGTCAATATGGCAACCCAATATTAAATGATTGTGTTGAATTATATGCATTTGTTTATAGAGAATTATCCAGAAGAGCTATTAGATATAGTCCACAAGAATTAGAAGAAATTGAAAGAATAGAACATTATTTAACAGAAAATGAAATGCATCAACCAGTCACAGGGTGGAGAACAAGAAGGGGAAAAAATGGCTCAAAAGGTAGAAAAACAAAACCGCTCTCGAAAAGTGATGTTAATCTTGCCGCCTATGCAATTTATGAATCATATAGAGGAATTAGCATACAACAAGAACCACACATAGCTGTTGTCTCAAATGATAAAGATGTTAGACATCTTGTTAAAAATTGGGTTGAATCATCAGATCAACCAACAAAATTATCAGTATACGCTCCCATCCCTGTGAATGGAAGACCAATTAAAAATAGATGGGTAAATAGACTGGGAATATATAGAACATACCGAAGTCCAATATTAAAACCAAGATAATCCATCTACATAAATTTTATAAAACCCCTTTACATTCAAGATTGTATAATGATAGATTTACTTGATTCTGGTTCAGAAGTAATAAATAAGCTGCTTAATGGCGGGTATGAAAGAGATGTAATTACTTCTATCTATGGTCCTGCTGGTTCTGGTAAATCAACAATGTGTTTAATGGCAGCAATAAGTTGTATAAAAAAAGAAAATAAAAAAGTCATATTTGTAGATACTGAAGGAGGATTTTCAATTGTTAGATTAAATCAAATATGTCCTGATGATAAACAAATTCTAGAAAAAATATTCTTATTAAAACCAACAAGTTTTGAAGAACAAAGTAAAGCAATTAGAAAATTAAGGGATTTAGTTGATGACAATATTGGATTAATAATTGTTGACACAATTTCAATGTTATACAGAATTGAATTCGGTAAAAATGAAAATAATATTAAACAGATTAATTCAGAATTAGGATTACAGATTTCATTATTAACAGAGATTGCAAGAAAAAAGAATATTCCGGTGTTATTAACAAATCAAGTTTATTCTGACTTTGATGTTAAAGACAGTGTTAAGATTGTTGGTGGAGATATTCTAACTTATGGAAGTAAATGTATGATTGAACTAAAAAAGTTTAAGAATAAAAGAAAAGCAATAATAAAAAAAGCAAGAGCATTACCAGAAAACAAAGAAATTATTTTCTCTATTCTCGAGAATGGTTTTGAGGAATTTGTTGTTGTTTGAAGAAAAGAATAATAAAAGAAAAAATAAAATAATTTTACTCTAACATAAACTCATCCATTGTAATACTTAGTTTTTCATCTGGTTTTAATAAGCCTTTATTCTTTAGGAATTCTTTAGCTAAAATATAGAAAACCAAACCTAAACTTTTTCTACCTTTATTATTACATGGAATAACAAAATCAATATTATTTGATTGATTATTTGTATCACATAATGCCAAAATTGGAATACCAATCAATAAAGAATCCTTTATTGCATTTCTGTCAGGCCATGCATCTGTAACTAAGATAACTTTAACTTCCATAAAATCTTTTAATTCTGAGTTTGTTAAGATTCCAGGAGGATATCTTCCTGCAAATGATTTACATCCTGTTAATTTAGTAAATAATTGAACTGGTCTCCATCCATTCTCTCTTCTACTAACAATTAAGATTTCATGTGGTTCATAATTACTTAACAAATTAGCTGCAAATTTTAATCTTTCATCAATCTTTTGCAGATTTAATACACTTAATCCGTCTGGTCTTGTTTTATAGATAAAACTAGCCATGTGTTTTGTCTTAAATTTTGTTCCGATATGAATACCTGCTTTAAGATAATCTTTTGTTGGAACTAACAAATTTTCTTGTTCTGGCATTTTTACATCCTCCATAGCGAGTAATAGAAATAGTCTATTACTGCAATATTCTTACCCTGCAGTTTATTGTAAGTCCCACAATAATGTGGCCTTTCTCACAACTGGGTTATAATAATAAGGAAATCATAAGTATTTATAAAGGTTTTTATGGTTTGACACCACTTATATGTGGTTAATCAGCACAATATTTATAAATGAAAAAGAATTCCTGGATTGAATGGCAGGGAATGTTACGAGAAGAAGATTGTTAGGATTAGGGGCACTTGGGTTAGTAGGTTTAGGCTTATCAAGCCCTTGCTTAGATGATATGCTAGGTGTTGATGTTCCATTAATAAGAGAAGCACAAGCTGCAGAAGAAGCACCTATGAATGCACAAGTATTAAGATATATAGAAAGCCAGAGAAACAAAAAATGGGCAACTGGTGAAAGATATTCATTCTATGTTCTTGATGCAAATACAAATGAAGTATTACTAGATATTAATGGAGATGTTCCAATGCAAGCTGCTAGTATGATTAAGCCACATGTTGCATTAGCTTATGCATATGCTGCAGGTATGGGAAGAGTTGAGTGGAGTAATGAAGCAAAAATACACATTAAAGCATCATTGATACACAGCAATAATTATTCAACTAATTGGTTAATTGATAGATTAGGTGGACCTGCAAGAATACAGCAAAGATTACTTGAAGGATTTAGTTTTATCTACAAACCAACAAGAACAAGCAATGTTTCATTAACTATTGTTGAGAAGATTCCAGTACCAAGTGGAAGAACATATAGAAATATGGTTTCTGCAAGAGACAATGCAAGATTGTTTTATGCAATATGGAATGAAGATAGTAGAATACCTCATGTTCAAGAATTAAAAGAGTGGATGAGTGAACCTAATAGAAACAGAATTGTTGATTATTCAAGTAATATTCCTACAGAAGATCAGGGAACAGTAGTAATGGATAAAACAGGATCAACATCAGAATCAATTAATAATGGTGGAGCGGCTGAAGTAAAAGGAAGTGATGGAAGGAAGTATACATTTTTTGTAGTTGGAATGTTTGATAGAGAAGGACTAGGAAGACATAGCAATTATGTAGTATTCAAAGCAAACAGAGGACATATGATTGGTCATGTTACAGGAATGGCTTATAATCAAATGAGAAGAATACATCCTGCAATGCCAACTAGGTAAATTATTTCTTAATTAGAATTATAAATTAAAAAAAGAAAAAGAATAATAAATTATTCTTGTTTTTCATCCCCTTCTGGTTTAGGAGGAACATCCATATCATCTTCAGCTGGTGTTTCTGTTGTTTCTTCAACTGGAGTTTCTTCTGTTTTCTCTTCAACTGCAGGTTCTTCTGTTGTTTCTTCTGCTA
>CAYVNN010000002.1:177067-240365 GCA_964453185.1 uncultured Methanosarcinales archaeon | reverse complement strand
CTTCAACTGCAGGTTCTTCTGTTGTTTCTTCTGCTATTGGAGCTTCTTCTGTTGCTTCTTCAACCACAGGTTCAACTGGAGCTTCTTCTGTTGCTTCTTCTTCAACTGGAGCCTCTTCTGCTACTGCTTCTTCAACTAATGTTTCTTCAACTGTAGCTTCTTCTGTTGTTTCTTCACCAAAATCTTCAGAATCATCTCCTTCAGGAATATCATCTTCTACTTCTGGAGCTTGTTCAGCAGCTTGTTCTTGTCTTGGTTCAGCTCTTGAATCTGTTGAATCTTCAACAGGACCTTGTGCTTGTCCAATAACTTCTGCAAAACCTACTTTCTTAAGAACACGAGTTACCTTTACTCTAACTTCGTCTCCTTCGTTTGTGTTAGGTACGAATAATACAAAACCTTTCTTTTTTGCAATTCCGTCGCCTTTTTCTCCGACTGCTTCTATTCTTACATCTATTTCTTCCCCTACTCTAACTGGGGCAAATCTACTTGGTCCACCAAAGCCACCGGCTTGGTTTCCATATCCATTATTTCCATACATATTTTATCTCACCTATATATCTTATTTAGTCTCTGTGTTAAACACAGATAAAGAGCAAGTATAAGGGGTTAGTATATAAATGTTATTGCTATAAATTATATAAATTAAATAATCACAAGTAAAAGAATAAAAAAGAAAAATTAAACATCTCTAATTCCATCTTCTGTAACAACAAAAATGCATTCAGAATCAGGAAGATTTGGAGAGTCAATCAACTTAGCAACCCTTGTTCCTTTTTTACCTTTTCTTAGATAAATCCTAAATGTTGAATTGTGACCAACAATGTGTCCACCAATTGCTTCAGTTGGATCACCAAAGAATTGATCTGGTTTAGACATTACTTGATTTGTTACATAAATGCAAATATTATGAACAGCTGCAAGTTTTGCTAAAACTCTCATATGTTTGTTAAGTTTTTGTTGTCTATCTGCTAATGTTCCTCGACCAACATATTCTGCTCTGAAATGTGCTGTTAATGAATCTACAATAACAAGCTTAACATTTAATCCTTGTTTATTAATTAGTTCATCAACTTTTTCTGCTAATAACATTTGATGATCTGAATTGTATGCTCTTGCAACCTTGATTCTCCTTAATGCTTCTTCAGGATCAACACCTGCACCTTTAGCCATTTGCATTAATCGCTCTGGTCTAAATGTGTTTTCTGTATCAATATAAACTGCAACTGCATCACTACCTAATTTATGAACACTAACAGCAAGTTGATGTGCTATTTGGGTTTTAGAACTTCCATATTGACCAAAACATTCTGTTACTGCAGATGTTTCAAATCCTCCTGCTAATAAATTATCAAAAGCTTCACATCCTGTTGAAATCTTAATAACTTGTTGTCTTCTTTTAAAAACATCATCACCACTTTCAAAACCCATGTCAAGATTGTCTCTTGCAGAGTTAATCATTTTTCTTGAAGCAGCTTCTGAAACACCAACTGCATTAACAAGTTCACCTGGTGTTGCAACAGCAATTGCCATTGGTGTATCAAAACCACATGAGATTAACTTCTCAGCTGTAGCTGCACCTACTCCTGGTAAATCCTTTATTGAGAAGGACTTTTTAGGTTTAGGTTCTTTTAATTCCTTAGAGTCTTCAATTACCTCTTCAGGTTCAACTGAATCAGTAGATTCTTGAGACTCTTCTTGTACTTCTCCCTCATTTAATATATCTTCTTCTTGCATTTTTTCTTCTGCTAACATGTATATCAACCTCCTATATATTGTTTGTGTAATTCTTACCTAACTTATTTAATAAGCATTACTGATGTTTTTCCGGGTGTTTTTTCTAAAATCCGGGTAAAAAAACAAAAGATCCGGAATAATCCAAAGAGGTGACTATGGACCTGAAAAAATTATCCGGATTCTTCAAAAAATTACCGAGACAAATTACAATGAAAAGAGCAAAAATGCACTTCTCATTATAATAACTTATTCTGCTACATAGCTCTGATCTGCATTCAGAATAAGATGTTCGTAAGCTTTACTTAGTATTAAAGCCACCTTTGGTAAGTCAGAAACTCTTAAAGAATTTGTTTTCTGCCAATCTCCCTTTTTGTCCTTATAAGACCTATCAATTGATATTGTCTTATAGCTAGTGGCTTCACCGCTACTATTTTGTCCAGTATTATTCCAGACAGCTAAGCTAATTGCGCCTGCTTTTAATTTTAGTTCAGGCATTTGTTTTTGTTCTGTAGTTTGCATTTTTCATGCACCTCCATTGCTTATCGCATTTTATTTCAACATTCGCTCTTAGACCAACTTTGGTTGTGAATTCTCATTGCAAATGTGGGGTGGGCTGTTCAGCCTAAGATATAGTAAGCCAAGGGTTGTTTATATAGCTCACAGCAGAATGTCTAGTTGGAATCTTTATTAAGGCTAAAAAACCATAATTTAAGGGATTTAAGCTGTTTAGGGCATTGGACAAGAGGGTGTCTAGTGATATAATGATATATATATAATAGATCCATCAAAATGTCCACTGGAAGAAAACAGAAAATTTAAATAATCCCCATTCGTCAGAATATTTGGTGGATAAACTAATGGAGCTAAAAAAGCAGGTTGAGGCATTGTTATTTGCATGTGGTAGAAAGATTAGTGTAGAAGAATTAACAAATTTATTACCAAATGTGAATCAAGATCTTGTAAAAGAAACATTACAAACCTTACAAAATGAATATAATGAAAAAGATAGTTCTCTAATGATTACAGATGAAGGTGAACTTTGGAAGTTTACAATCAGAGAAAAATATATTGATGTTGTTAGAAAGATTAACCCTCACACAGAATTAAGTAAAACAATGATGGAAACATTAGCAGTTGTTGCTTGGAAACAACCAATATTACAAAGTGAAGTTATTCACATTAGAACAAATAAAGCATATGAACATATTTCTGAATTAGAAAAGATGAGTTTTTTAGTGAAAGAAAAATATGGAAGAACATATATGTTAAAATTAACTCAAAAGTTTTTTGATTATTTTGATCTTCGAGATGCAAATGCTGCAAGAGGATTATTTAGAGAATTTAAAGATGAAGATATGAAAGAACAACAAAAAAAGGTTGAAGAATTTGAAAAACAAGAAGGAGAAAATAGTGAAGGGGCCGAGAATAAAGAAGTTAGTAAAGTAGATCAAGAAGAAAGTGAACAAGTTAATGATAATAATACAAATAATAATGAGGAAAACAAAATGGCAGAAGAAAATTTAGAATATGAACATCCAGATAAAGAAGAAAGATTAGAAAAAGAAATTAAAGGTGAAGAAGAGGAAACAGTTTATAGTGAAACTGATAGAGATAAATTAGTTGAAGATGGAGAGATGACACCAGCAGAAGATGCATTTATGGACGGATATAATAAAGCAGAAGAAGAGGAAGACGGAAGTAGACAAAACGAAGAAGAATAAAATGTTTATTCTAAAATGTCCTAAATGTGGAAATACCATGAAGTATAATCCACTTCATGGAAGAGATTTTTCTAAGAAAAGAAAACAATGTGTATATTGTGGAAAAAGTTATTCAGTTAGAGATCATATTATAAAGAAAGAATAATGCTCTAAACAGCTATAACCCTTAAATACACTGACTTGATATGTGTGAATTTTACGTCGAGAAGCCGTATACTCACAGAATATAATCAAAAGATTTTTAAATAAACATCCTTTTCAAATATATATAATGGATGAAGAAAATTCTCAGGAAAATAATGAAAAAATAGAGGAAAATATGCCTCAAGAAGAAGGGCAAAATATTGAAGTAAATGAAAAAACAAATACAGAAAATGAGCCTCAAAATGCCTTAGAGAATCCTAAAGATCCTGAAAATAATGAAGAAGAAAAATTAGAAGTAGGAGTTTTTCCTAGATTAATTGAAGAAGAGATGAAACAATCTTATCTTGATTATGCTATGAGTGTAATTGTTGGTAGAGCATTGCCTGATGTTAGAGATGGATTAAAACCAGTCCATAGAAGAATTCTTTTTGCAATGAATGATATGGGTATGTTTCATGATAAACCATTCAAAAAATGTGCTAGAATCGTAGGAGAATGTTTAGGTAAATATCATCCACATGGTGATACTGCTGTATATGATTCATTAGTAAGAATGGCACAACCATTTTCATTAAGATATATGCTAATCCAAGGACATGGTAATTTTGGTTCAATTGATGGAGACTCTGCTGCTAGTATGAGGTATACTGAAGCAAGATTACAAAAAATTTCTAAGGAACTCTTAATTGATATTGATAAAGAAACAGTTAATTTTGTAGATAATTTTGATGGCAGTCTAAAAGAACCATCTGTACTCCCTTCAAAGTTTCCTAATTTATTAGTTAATGGTTCAAGTGGTATTGCAGTAGGAATGGCAACAAATGTTCCACCACATAATCTAAAAGAAGTTTGTCAAGGTGCTATTCAAGTAGTAGACAATCCAGAAATAACTGTAGCAGAATTATGTAATACAATCAAAGGTCCAGATTTTCCAACATCAGGCTTAATAATGGGTAAGATGGGAATTGCACATGCTTATGCAAGAGGAAAGTCAAGAATCAAAGTAAGAGGAAGAACAGAGATTGAAGAACATAAAGGACATCAAAGAATAATAGTGAATGAAATACCTTACATGGTCAACAAATCATTATTAATACAACAGATAGCAGAGTATGTTAAAGATAAATCAATTGAAGGCATATCTGATTTAAGAGATGAATCTGATAGAAATGGAATGAGAATTGTTATTGAACTTAAAAAAGATGCAAACTCAGACATTGTATTAAATCAATTATACAAGTATACAAGATTACAAAATACATTCAGCATTAATATGCTTGCATTGGTTAATAATGAACCGAAAGTACTAGATCTAAAAGAAATGCTTGTATGTTTTATTCAGCATAGGAAAGAAGTAATAAGAAGAAGAACAGAATATGAACTAAAAAAGGCTGAAGATAGATTACATATATTAGATGGAATAATTATTGCATTGAATGATATTGATAATGTGATTAAATTAATCAAAGAATCAAGATCAACAGAGTTTGCTAGAAATAATTTAATGACAAGATATTCATTATCTGAAATCCAAGCAAAAGCTATTCTTGATATGAAATTACAAAGGTTAACTTCATTAGAACAAGATAAGATTAAGAATGAACAAGCTGAATTACAAGAAAGAATAAAAGACCTAAAAGATATTTTAGAAAGAGAAGTAAGAGTTAATGATATTATAAAAGAAGATATGAATTATATAATTGAAACATTTGGTGATGATAGAAGAACAGAAATCGTTGATTGTGCAGAAGAAGATCAAGACATTGATATTGAAGATTTAATTGAACCAGAAGATATGGTTGTAACAATCACACATAAAGGTTACATCAAAAGATTGCCAATGGACACATATAAAAAACAAAATAGGGGCGGAGTTGGAATAATTGCAACAGGTACAAAAGAAGAAGACTTTGTCGAGGACATATTTGTTGCTAATACACACAATACAATGTTATTTTTTACTGATAAAGGAATTGTACATTGGTTAAAAGTATATAATATTCCAGAAGGATCAAGACAAGCACAAGGCAAGGCAATTGTTAATTTGTTAGAATTAAAAGATGGTGCAAGAGTAACTGCATGCATCCCAATCCAAAAATTCAAAGTTGATCAATATATTTTAATGGCTACAAAGAATGGTGTTGTTAAGAAAACATCATTAGCTGCTTACTCAAGACCAAGAGCTGGCGGAATTATTGCATTAACACTTGATGAAGGTGATGCTTTAGTTAATGTTGTATTGACAGAAGGTGAAGATCATATCATGTTAGCTACAAGAAATGGTATGGCTGTTAAGTTTAGTGAAAAAGATGCAAGACCAATCGGAAGAACCTCCAGAGGAGTAAGAGGGGTTAAGCTAAGAAGTGATGAAGTAATTGGAATGATGAAGGTTGATGAATCAAAAGCTGTATTAACTATCACTGAAAATGGTTATGGAAAAAGAACTGCTGCAAAAGATTATAGATTAATCAATAGAGGCGGAGTAGGAGTTAAAAACATAATTTGTAGTGAAAGAAATGGAAAAGTTGTAGCTGTAAAATCTGTTACAGATGATGACGAAGCAATGTTTATTTCTCAAAATGGAATCATAATTAGAACTTCTTGTAAAGGAATCTCAATAATTGGTAGAAATACTCAAGGAATGAGATTAATGAAACTTAGAGCAGGAGATAAAGTTGTTGCTGCTGCTAGAATAGCTGGAGAAGAAGATGAGTTTGAAAAAGAAATTGATAAAGAATTAGATTTAGAAGAAAGTCCAGTTACTGAAAAGAAAGAAGAAGAAGAAATAATAGAAAAAGAAATTGCAGAAATTCCAAGTGAAAAACAAGTAGAAGAAGAGGAACTTAAGAAAGAACAAGAAGAGACAGAAGAACTTCCATAAAGGAAGGTTTACAGAATTCTTTGAATTCTGAAAAAGAGGAAAGTTTAGAATAAAACTAAGATACAATTCGTTCTACTTTAAAAAAACCATTTGCTGAAGCTTTGCTTTTATCAAATCCAGGGTCATCAACATATAATTCCCAAACTATTTCGTTTTCTGGAGAAACTTCTATAACTTTAGTTGTTCCAATAATTAATGTATTCCCATTAGGTAATCTATTAACATCTCTAGATAATTGTATTTTTGAATTTTGCCAGTCACCTTTATCATAAGACCAGATTATTTCGTCTGTGTCCATGTCAATCTCTAATGCTGCAATAAAATCATTAGAAGTTTCTGCATAACATGATAAAGGAAATTGGGAAGCTACCAACATATGTCTTTCATCTTCTAAAAATTCAGGATCATGATTAGAAAAAACAACACCTTTACCAATCCTGTTTATAATATTACCATCTTTGTCTAATTCTGCGACAAAATTAAAATTTCTTAAACTAATTGCAGTATTACCATTCTTAAATCTATGCACTGCATTTGCATGTGTCCAGCCATCACAAAATACACCTTCATATTCAGGAAGTAAATGATCTTTAGCATACCATTCCCAAACAATCTCACCATCTAAATTAACCTCTTTAATTTGAGGATCTCTAACTGTATCATGAGCACCATAAACAATCAAAACATTTCCATTGTCTAATTTATCTGCATCGTGGGATACTTTTGCATCATAATATTCCCAAACTACTTCACCTTCTCTTGTCATTTCAAAAACACCATATCTCGGAGCCATAAGTAAAAGATTACCATTATCTAATAATTCAACATTACCACCAGGATTAGTGTATTCTGCAAAAGGACCTTCTAATTTTAAATCAAGTAAAATCTCACCAGACATAGATACCTCCAAGATTCTTGGATTGTTTTCATCATAATGATCATAGAATATTGTTGTTCCATTTTGAACAAGTTCAGGATTGTAAATTTTCATATAAAGATTATTATCAATATGAATCTCAGTACCATCAACTGAACAACCTACACAGAATGATAATATAATCAATAATAACAATAAGATTTTATATTTCATAAGAATATAATTGAATAGATCTTATATAAGATTTTTGGAAAAAATATTTATAGATATAAAAAATTAAATATTATATGATAAGATTAATTGTATTTGATTTGTGGCAAACATTAGTATATAGGGATTTTGGATATGGAACAAGTGCAGAAATTATTAGATTATTTCATCCTCAAGGATCTATTAAAAAAATTAGGAAAGTTTTTGAGGATTCTATTCAGACAAAGAAATGGAAATCAGAGTATAAAGCATTTGAGAACCTTGCGAAAAATCTAGGACTTGGAACAGAGAAAGAGGTTGTAAAACTTTTAATGAGTTTAAGAGATTATGCTGATTCTAGAACTAAATTATATCCACATGTAATTGCTATGTTAAAAAAATTAAAAAAACAAGGTTTTAAGGTAGGGATATTGTCAAACAGTAGTGTGTTTGATGTCAAATACATGCAAAATGCAACACACTTGTTAAAACATGTTGATTATTCTATTTTTTCTTATAATGTTGGATGCATAAAACCCAATAAAAAGATGTATCAAGCAATTATTAAGAAAGCAAAATGTAAGGCTGAAGAAGTTATAATGATAGGGGATAAAAAATGTGATGATGTTATACCTCCGAAAAAGATGGGTATGAATGCAATACATTACAAAAATTTTAAACAATTAAAAAAAGAAATAAAAAAATATGGAATTCTTATTTAACAGATGCTAATTAAATTTATTTAATCAACTTTGCAGTTATTATTCCCATTACTAAGTATATAATTAACATTTCTAATGCCCAATATAATAATAATGCAATAGGTAGGTTAATTAAAAGTATATATCCTAATGTTGATGGGATCCCTGCAATAAGGAATACTAAAATACCATAATGTAATCCTTTACACACTGTTTTACCTGGCATTGATTTCTTTATCATATTATATACATATGCAAATAATAAACCTGCAATAAATGCGAAAAGTAAACTGTATAAAAAGAAACTCATTGGTGGTGGGCCTGCTGTTGGCATCATTATCTTACTCCAAACAGGCCAATATTCTTCAATCATATAATAACTCATTGTAAGCATTGAACTTACACTATGTACTATTTGAGAAATAATTGCATATATAACTGCAACTAATAGTACTCTCCAATAATTTATATTTAAATTATGCATTGTATCACCAAAATATTATAAATCTATAAGATATATAAAGTTTTTCTGAGAAAAGTTTAAATAATTAAAACATTTAAGCTATGATATGTCTAAAGAATTAGAGAAATTAAGGAAAAAGATCAAGAAAGAGTTTGATCAAATTATTGAAGTTGATGAAGATAGTGACTTACCTGTGCATGAGAAGTTTACAAAAGAGAAAAAGGTAAAGAAATGACAATAGAAATAATCATTAACCCTAAAGCAGGGAACAAAGTAGTTAAAAAAGTAATAAAAGAAATAGAAAAGAGTATGTCTGATTCTAAGATTATTAAAACAACACATAAAAATCATGCTATTGAGATTGCAAAGAAATCTAAAGCAGAAATTATCGTTGCTGTTGGTGGAGATGGAACTATTAATGAAGTAATTAATGGAATTATCCATAGCAAAAGAAAGAAAAAAGCAATGCTTGGTGTAATACCTATTGGAACATCAAATGTTGTTGCAAGAGGTTTAAAGATACCTACTAAAAGTACAAAGAAAGCAATTGAGGTTATCAAAGATAGAAAAAAGCATAGGAAAATAGATATTGGTGTTATTAATGATAGATATTTTGTGATTGGAGCAGGTATTGGTATAGATGCCCACATGTATAAAAATGTTGAACCAAAGATTAAAAAATTATTTGGAGAAGTAGCTTATCCTCTTTCTTATATTAAATCAATATTTAGTTATAAACCAATTGAATTAACAATAAGAGCAAATAGGAAAACATACATAGGATATTATGTTTTAGCTTGGAATTTAGGAGTTTATCCTAATGTTATTAAAGTCGTTAAAAATATTAAAGATAATGATGGTTATTTAGATGTGTTGATATTTAAGAAATTAGATATAATTAATCAATTCAAATATATTTTTGGATTATTAACTAATACCCATAAAAAGTTTGATATTGAACATATTAAAGCAAAGAGTTTAGTTGTTGAAGGGAAGGAAGTATTAGCACATGCAGACGCTGAATTGATTGGAAAAACACCAGTTAAAATAAGTGTTCTGAAAGAAGCAGTAGAGATAATATGTTAGATAGTAATTATCAGTAATAATATTCCAACAGTCCAACAATAATAAGCAAACAAATGAAATTTCTGTTTAATTATTAAATTAAGTAACCATTTTAATGAAAGATAACCTACAATGAATGCTGATAACATTCCAAATAATAAAGGGATTACATTTATATCAATAGATGCAAAGTCTTTTGCTTCAAACAATGTTGCACCAATGATTGCAGGAATTGCAAGTAGAAAAGAAAACTTAGCAACTAATTCTTTCTTTATTCCCAATAACATACCAATTGAAATAGTTGAACCACTTCTTGAAATTCCAGGTATAATTGCTAATCCTTGTGCAATACCAACGAGAACTGAATCAATAAGTGTTATTTTATGATTATTATTTTTCACTAGTTTTGTTGAATAAAGTATAAATCCAGTTACTAATAATGCAATTGCCACTGCTGTTAAATTTGAAAAAAAAGATTCAAACAAATCATGGAAAACAAAACCAATGATTGCAGTTGGAATTGAACCAATAATAATGAATAAATTCATTTTACCATGTTCTGATTTAAAATCTAATTTTAATAATGCTTTTAACATTTGTAATATGTCTTTATAGAATACTACAAAGATTACTAATAATGTTGCAACATGTAACATTATATCAAAGAAAATTGGAACATCAAGGTTAAAAAAGTGTTGGAATATAACTAAATGACCAGAACTACTTATAGGAAGCCATTCTGTTATTCCTTGGACAATGCCTAAGATAATTGCTTGGATAATATTGACCATGTGTTTAGATAATAATTAGTTGTATATAAATGTTTCATATTAGGAATAAAAATATAAATAATAGGTTTCATAAGAAATGGAATGTTAAGGAAATATTGTATATTAATAATTATAATAATTCTATTATTACTTTGTTCTTGTAAAAGTGAAGAAGAGCTTCCAATTATCACATCAGAATCAGAAATTATTACTTATGTTAATTCTGAAGGCATAGGAAATATTGCTATTATGATTCAATTACCTGAAACAAGTAGATATGAAGACGGAGCACCTGTAATTATTCGAGTTAAGCCATATATGACCAATGATAACAAAGATTTTGAGAGAGAAGAATGGGCAGTAGATGTTGGATTTATACAAATTTCATACTTATGGCCCGGTAAAGGAGATCTATCAGGAGTAGAAAGTGAAGGAATATTTGATTATGGTGGAGAAAATTGTTTACAAGCATTGAAAGATGTTACATTATTTACATTAGGAAAGAAAGAAGATATTTATGGAAATAATATCAATGATTTTGGAATGGATGTTTTAACTAATAATATTGGATTGTATGCATTCTCACATCCTGGAATCGCTACAGTTAACACACTTTCTATTTATAATAATGAATTACAAGATGTTGCATATTTCGTTGGGAGAGAGAATCCAACAATTGATAAGATATTTGCAATGGAACTTGGTTATCACGATGGTGAAGAAGTAAAGAACCCTTATTATTCATATCCAGAAAGTTATTCTTCATATGATTTAGATATTGATTATAGTACTGTAAATTATGATGCAGAAGAAGATAGAATTTATTTAGATGATAATTATAATGGAAAATATGATGACGAAGAGTTTATGAGTGGATTTGCAGGCCCAAGAATTAATGATGTAAGATTTCATTCTGTTGATTTAGTAAAAGCATTAGCTAAAAATGTTGAAAAATGGCCAGATAAGATTGCTAACCTTGAATTAGTTGAAGAATTCTGGATATTGAGAGAAAGTGTTCCATATTTTGAAGGACTTAATAATAATTTAAAAGTAATGTTAGTATTTGCTAAAGAAGATCATGTTCAACCAACAATAGATAATCCTAATGTTCATCAAGCATATGATGGTTGTAAAAGAGCAGGATTATGGGTAAGATTAAATCCTGATGATTCATATCTAGATGAACTAAGTGAACATGATGCAAACACTGAACCAGAAGACTGGTTAAAAATTAAAGAATGGGCATATCCAAATTCAATTAATCCAGAATTAGTTGCAAAAGGAGCAATAGAAGAAATGGCAGACAGAACTTATTATAACAATTGGGAAAATGATTTAGATGAGAGATTAAGTTAAGTTGTTATATATTCTTTCTTTTTCATCATTTTTACCATGAAGTATAACATGTTAAATGTTTGTAGCATTCTATCAAGTTCATTTGGTTTAACTGAAGCAGGGTCTTCATCACCATTCCATTTATCTGGTTCTGCTCTTGCAGAAATTCTTGTGAATTTATATAATCTTCTTCCTCTTGATGTTTCATAGAAATAAAATGATCTTAGATAATGTTCAAATGTTTCTGCTTGACTTCCTTCACCTTGAGTCATCTGATTTATATACATATTATATGCCTCTTCTCTTGCTTTATTTGGATCACCATGTTGGTGTGCACATCTAACTAATGCAATTGCATGGTCAACTATATTATCTCCTGAATCTTTATTCCACGTATGAAGTTTATCTATTTCATTATATGTTGGACCTGTTCTATGGATGTGCTTAACCCCTCTATCAAATTCAAGGTTTGAAACAAAAAAGTCATATGCATCCATCCATCTGTTTCTTGTTTCCCAACATGCATTATCGAAGATAGAATATGCTAAAGAATATTGTACATCAATGTCATCTTCTCCAAACATTTCTTCAAAACTTTCTGCTGTCTGAAATGGCCTTGCAACAAGTGTATCTAATGCACTATGATGAATATTTTCAAGAAATCTTTCACTAGTAGGTCTTCTCTTTAGAATTCTATCAAGACGTGATTCCTCTGTTGTTAGAGTTACTTCAACAGATGATACTGGTCTATTATGTGAATAACCAACAATAGCTTTACGAAAAAATATCCCTGCATAAACTGCTTCTCCCCAACCAGGACCATGATCATGACCACTTCTTGATTCATAACCATCTATTCTTTCAAAATGCCAGAAAGTGTTACCTGCTGCATTATCAAGAATATTAGTAATATTATGCCAAGGTATTCTTTGTCCAAATTGAAGCTTTACAGTTCTAGTCATTCTCTACTCTTGGTGCTAGAATAAAGCTCATTGATAATCTGTCGACTGCAACGTATTCAAGCTTTAAAGGATAATCTTTGTTAAATTTAACAGCTAAATTAGGTGCTATCTTACTTGCAGAGATCATCTTTTTTAAGTATTCAATTGAATACTTTGCCTTAATCTTTTCTTCACCTTCAAGAATAACTTTTGTTTCATCATCAGAAGGAATTTCAACCTTTGCTTTTGATGTGTCTCCTTCAGCTGAAACAATTAATTTCTCTTTTTCAGCTGTTAATGATAAACTTTCTCCAACAATATCTACATCTTCAACTGCATCATTGAATTTACTTGGTGGCATATTAACAACTACAGGGAAATTTAGATCTGGAATCTTTTGTTCCCTTTCTTCGATGTCAATGATGGGTAGTGAAAATGTCCTTTTTGTTCCACTTTTTAAAATAACATTTAGTTTGTTATCTTGGCCAATCTCTAATGTGACCATATCATTTGCTTTAGCTCTTCTTAAAACCTGCTTTAGATTGGTTAAATTTACTGCTAAAGTTGTGTCTTCTGGAACATCATATTCTATAAAAGAAGTGCTCAGAAGCTTGAATATGACCATTGCAACGTTTGCTGGGTCCATTGCCACAAGCTCAATTGATTCCTTTGTTATCTTAAAATTTGCTTCATTGACTAGTTCACTTATAATAGAAATACTATCTTTTAAAAACCTAGGTTCTGCTAATGTTAATTTCATATTTAAATCCCCCTTAATTTAGTAGAAAATAGGATGATATTGTGATATATAAATATTGTTGTGTTAGAATGATAGGCTTATAAATTAACTAAATGTTACCCTAGAACCATCACATATCATCAAAATCTTATCATCTTTATAACCCATCTCTGATGCTAGATCTTTAAGAGCTTTTTTCATGTCCTGATCACCATGAGCAGGGATAATATAAGCTGGTTTTGTAATATTGATTAAATCTCTAATATCTTCTTTAGAAGCATGGCCTGAGACATGTATGTCTTTGAAGATTCTTACATGTTTATCTTTTAATAATTGTTCTTGTTTTTCTCTGTTCTCAAGATTAATAGGTTGTGGAATTATTGTACAAGAATAAATTACAATATCTTCATATCCAAGCTTAAATTTAAAATCACCATTTGCTATTCTTGTTAAAACAGATCTTGGTTCACCTTGATGACCTGTAACAACTAACAAATATTTTTCTTTGTCATGTTCAATATCTCGTAATTTCTTTTTTATTCTTTTACTAAAGCCAACAATCTCTGCATCTTTTGAAAAGTTGACAATTTCAATATTTTCTCCTGCTCTAACATATTTAGATAAACTTCTTCCCAAGAGAATTATTTTTCTGTTAATCTTTTTACCATATTCAATAATAGATTTAATTCTTGCTAAATGTGAAGAAAATGTTGTTACAATTATTGCTTTTCCGTCAGAGTTTACACTCAATAAAACATCTTTAAGCATTTGTCTAGCAACACTTTCACTAGGTGTTTTAACATTTTCTTTTGCTCTAGTACAATCACAGATTAGTGCAATCACATTTTTTAATTGTTTAAGTTTTGATATGTCTGCTTTTTTTCCAAGAACAGGAAAATAATCAAACTTAAAATCATTTGCATAAAGAACAGTTCCATATTTTGTATGTAATGCAACCATAACTGTTTGTGGAGTTGAATGTGTCATATTGATAAATTCAACAGTAATATTTCTTAGTTTATATTTAGAATTATGAGCCATTGGTTTTACTTGATTCTTTAAATTTAATTTATCATCCCTAACAATTGCTTCGATTACCTCTTTTGTAAAAGGTGTACAAAGAATAGGAGCATTGTATTTGTTTGAGATAAAAGGTAAAGCCCCAACATGATCAAGATGAGCATGAGTTGGAATAATTAGTTTTACTTTATCTTTCCAATCCTTGATAACAGAATCATCAGGAACAGCACCAACATTAACTAGATCTTTAACAGCTAGTTTGAACTTGTCTTCATCTTCTGTGAAACGAATATATGATTCTAGGTGTAAACCCATATCTAGTATAACTACTTCATCATCTACTCTAACAGCAGTCATATTCTTACCAAACTCATTATAACCGCCAATTGCACAAATCTCTATCATAGAAAGGGTTATAGGTTAGGTTGTATATAAGTTTAATGTTGTGAATAGTTGTTACTCATGGGTAATATTTATAAATAAAGTTGTATTTCCTTGTTTATATGGTAGAAATTGAAATAAAAGGAAGAACACCGACAGCTGCATTATTAGTTGCCTTATCTGTTGAAGCAGCATTTGGATATGATTTATTATTAAGAGGTCTTAATTATATTGATTCTCGATTTGGTCTACACAGTGATCTTGATAATTATAGAGAATCTTTAGAAACATTTGCATCAACCCAAGAAGTAACCATGCAAGTATTAACAAATGCAGCTTTTTATGCACTACCAATGGCGGCATTATCTGTTGCAGGAGTTGAACATGTATGTTCAAGATATGAAAGACGATTAGAAGATAGTACTCCAATGTCAGAGATACATAAGGAACATAAATTAAGAATAAAATATTGTGGAGAAGAATATGAAAAATTTAAAGAGCATTTAGATAACCTTCAAATAAGAATTCGTGATGCAATCCAACCTCTAAACCAATCCTTATATCAAGTTTTGGAAATTTCTTCTTTGCTTTATTGATTTCTTCAATATAGTTTTTTAATTTTTCATTTGTTAAAGTAAAATCAAGATTTCCTTGTTCTAACTCCTTCATATTAAAATGAGTTGTAAAACATAGGTATTTTATGCCTTGTTTTAGAGCTTCTTTACAGTAGTCTTCTGCTGAACCTTGTACATCTATGCTATAGTTTATATGACAATGGTAATTAAACATAATTAAAAGAGTAAATGTAAAGCTTATATAATTTGTTATTAGCAAAAATTTATATAAAATAGTAAATATAATTTCATTAGGTGAATAAATATGAAAAAAATATTTGTAATGTTGCTTATAATTACCATATTATTTGTGGGATGTACAAAAGAAGAAGAATTACATAATGGTCCTAATCCTAATGGACCATATTCTCATAAAATATATAGTGCATCAAGTGCAGATGGTCTTAATTGGATAATGGATGAAGAACCAATAATTGAACATGCATCTGTACCAGATCCAATTATTACAAATGAAGGAAATATTCGAGTATATTATCTTAATTTTGATACAAATGTAAGAAATGAATCTCAGCGTTTTTCATGCATTGAATCATCAGATAATGGAAAAACATTCTTTGATGCTAATTGTTCCCTAAAAATTAGTTCTGAAAAGGCTGCTGATCCTAATGTTGTAAAACTTGATGATGGTAGATATAGATTATATTATTATGCATTAAATAGATCTGACTTTGTTAATTCAAAAGATCTTCATACATTTAATTCTGCAATCTCTGTAGATGGAATTAATTTTGTTGAAGAGCAAACAGTATTTGTTTATAATGGAATTGTTGATCCTGATGTGTTTTGGAATGGAGAAAAGTGGATTATGACAACATTTAGTATTGCAGATAGTGAAGTAATAATTGCTGAAAGTTATGATGGATTATCATTTTCTTATCTAAGACCAACATCATTGCCAGGAGTTATTACTTGTCAGCCTGTTCTGTTGGAAGATGGTTCTTTCAGAGTGTATAGTTTTACCCAAAATGAACAAGATGCATTTTATAGTTATATTTCAACTGATGGACTAAATTGGACAATAGAAAAAGGGATTAGATTAGAGGCTTCTGGAGATAAAATTACAGATCCGCAAGTAGTACAGTTATCTGATGGAACATGGAAAATGTATTTTAAATTAGAAGAAAAAGATAAATTAAAGGAATAGTATCTATTTATATGTGAAACCATAACATTTAAAAAGAGAAGATCATTCCTATTACTTGTGGACGGCCATAGTGGCTTGGCTCTACCGGTACTCATTCCGAACACCGCAGTCAAGCAAGCCGACGTGTCATTCGGTACTGTATTTTTGTACGGGAAATATGATTCGCTGTTCACACTTTTCTTATAATTTAAATATAATTAGTCTTAAAAGCAATAGTTAATTATAAATAAGAGACTATATGATTTTAATATTAAGTAAAAATGGACCATTCAAAAACAATAAGAAATATGGTTGTTGTCTTTATCATAAGTGGATTAACAGCCATTTTAGGATATGCAATTAGATTTTATATTGCTAATAATTATTCTGTTGGAGAATATGGTTTAGTATACTCAATGATATCATTTTTTTCCTTTATATTAATTTTTGTTGATTTTGGATTACATCAAGCAATTATAAAAAAAGTTTCTGAATTAAGAGCTAAAAAAAATGAAATAGCAGTAAAAAGTGTCTTCATAACTACATTTATTTTTCAAATTACAATAGCTCTTATTTTGTCTTTGTTGTTATATTTCTTATCTAAACAAATAAACAATTATTTTTTTCATGTTTCAAATCCATTATTTTTTAACATTATGATACTTTGGTTTTTAACATTCCCATTTAACTGCCTCATTATTGCTTACGCATTAAGTTACCAAAAAACAACATGGTGGGCACTATTTGAATTTAGTAAGCTTGCATTTATATTATTAATAACAATAATATTAACAGAAATGCAAATAGGAATTAGCTCTGTGTTGATAGGATATGCCACAGTAAATATATTTTTATTTTGTATTTTTATAATATTTAATAGAAATTTTATTATTCCATTCAAGTTTAAATTTAATTTTGCTTCAATATATCCAGAAACCATAAAATATGGTGCATTTATAATCGTAGGGAGTTTAGCTTCAACAATACTTACACAAACTGATACATTAATGATCACATATTTTAAAGGGGTGTCTGATGTTGGATTATACCAAGCTGCAGTACCTTTAGCATCGTTATTATTTACTGCAATCTCACCAATTACAATTGTCTTACTATCTTCTGTTGCAAACCTATGGGCAATGGATAAAAAAAAAGAAGTCGTGGAATTATTATTATTAATGCAAAAATATGTCCTTGTATTTATCCTACCGGTTACATTAACCCTTAGTTTTTTTTCAGGGTTGGCAATAAGCATAATGTTTGGGAGTGACTATTTAAGTGCAAAATATTGTTTAATGGTTCTAGCCTTCTCATTTACATTCTCTTCAATGTCAAATGTCATAACTTATGTATTGTTTGGTATTGGCAAAGCAAAAAATGTTATGAGATTTGTTATTTATGGGGCATTATCTAATATAATCCTTTGTTTCATATTAATATATAGATTTGGAATATTTGGTGCAGCAATATCTACCCTATTTTCAAACATCTTAATCTTCATTTTATTAACCCGATTAATTAATCAGATAACTAAGTTAAGATTTCCTATTGTTATGTGGATTAAGACTGCATTTGCATCAGTATTCTTTATAATTCCACTATACATACTAAAGAACATACTTGAGATGAATTACATTTTTGAGTTATTTATTTGTTTATTTGTCTCAGGAATATTATATTTAACAGTGTGTTATTCTATGAAAATAATTTCTATCAATGAATTTAATTTCCTTAAAAACATTGTAAAAAAATTTAAAGTTCTATAATCTTTCTTACAGTTATAATTTGTTACAATCCATATTATTAAAAATGATGATGATAAATTACAAGCTTATTTTGGAATAGCATAAATGTGTGGGAGAGACTCTTTTATAATGTTATAACCAATAGATTCTAGTAATGGCACTAATTCTTTATAAGTTGTTTTTCCGTCTACATGATGATAGGCAGCCATACTAAGGACTGGCTTAGTTCTTTTTATTAAAGATAAGCCTCCTTTAATTGCAACAATTTCAGCCCCCTCAATATCCATCTTAATAAAATTAACACAATGTAAATCCAAATTCGAAATTATATTTTGAAGAGTATCTGTTTTTACTGATTCAGTATTTTTTATAACAGAATCCCCTAAATTTTCAGGAAACAAAGTATTTGTTGCAGATTCGCCTAATGTCAGTGTAGAGTTTCCTTTGTTGTCAGATAATGCTTTCTGTATAAAAATAATATTGTGACAGTTATTTAGTTTAGCATTTCTTTTTAAAAGCATCATATTCTTTTTTTCTGGTTCAATAGCAATGACTTTACCTTCTGGACCAACAGACTTAGCTGCATTAATTGTAAAAATTCCAACATTAGCACCAGCATCAACAACAACATCTCCTTTTTTTAATTTATAATATTCCTCATGAAAAGAATCTACTGCTAATTCCCTTAATTCAGTTACTAATGGACACATTTCGATTAAATATTCATAACTAACTTTAGAAAATAAGCTATTATTAAGTGGTTTATCTATGGGTATTAAAAATTTTAATCCATTTTTTAATTCAATAAAAACTTCATTTTCTTTTACATGATAATTCATAGTTATCTCTATTAAATCTTTTTTAAATCTTGAAGTTGTTCTCTTTAATGCAATATCTTTTAAAAAAGTGTTATAAATCAGTTTCAAGATTTGTTTAATAATTGGCGGAAACCAATTGTATAATATAAATAATTTTTTGTTAATATCCATTTTAATTATTGAATGATTGATAAAATTAAATCTTATAAGTTATATCATAATTGTATCACTCACAAATTCCCTCCTTGGATTTCTAATAGATGTCATAATAATATTAAAAATATAATACATATTCAAGAATACCCCTTTTGAAAAAATGAGTTTTAATAATAATTTTGTATAAAAAAGCCTCATTTTCATTATACCATATTCATGAAACCTCTTTCTATGTGCTTCTAACTCATTTGGTGTTAAATTTTGACATATCATTGTCTCTTTAGTTATGGGCATATCACCACCAAAAGTTAATTTTAAAGAATTTAGATGAATATCTGCATAGTCTTTTCCAGTCGTTTTCTTAAGGTCTTCACTTAATTTAGTTTTGGGAAATACCATTACAATATTTGGTTTTCCACCAGTATCACTATATTTTTTAGCAAATTCATATGTTTCATTAATTGTTTCATTTGTATCCTGTGGGAATCCTATCATAATATATCCTTGGACTAATATCCCATATTTTCTACAAAGATTTGATGCAATAATATTCTGTTTAACATTGATATTTTTACTATTTTTTGCATATTGTAATATTTCATTATTCCCTGTTTCAAAACCAAAATGAATTACAATAACATTTAATTTTTTTAAAAGCCTTATTAATTCTTTGTCAATAATTTCGCTTCTTCCAAGTGCAATAAAACTAATCTTACCAAGCAATTTTTCTTTTTTTAATAAAACAATTAATTCTCTAATCCTATCTTTTTTATAGATAAACAAATCATCACCAAACCATTGGACACTATGTTTTTGTTTGTAAAGTGTTTTTATTTCTTTAAGGATATAGTTAGAACTATGGGCCCTAAATTTTCTTCTCCAAATAATAGGAGACGAACAATAAACACAATTAAAAGGACAACCCCTGCTAGTAAAAATAGTATTATTAGTTGGATTTAATAATCTTCTTTCTGGATGACTAATACTATCTAAATTTTTTATAAATTCCCTTTGATTAGTAGTATATTGCTTATTATTTTTCCAATATATCAATCCGTCTATATTTTTTATATTTTTTATTGGTTTATCATTTGTTAAATCCGGAAATAAATGGCACAGAAGCTCATAAAAGGTTTGTTCAGATTCACCAATTGTAGCATAATCAATAATGGGATCAATCTGTTCCTGAAACAAAGAAAAGTGTGGGCCTCCTGCGATAATAATTATATTTTTATTAATAGATTTTGCGATTTTTGCAATTAATTTAGCATTATCATAACCTGGTGAAGTTACACTTAGTCCAATTATGTCTGGCTTATAATTGATTATAATTTTTTTAACTTCTTTAATACTCTGTTTTGAAACTGCCTTTACAAATATTTTTTTTGAGAGTTTGTCTTTTAAATAACCAACAAGATAAGCAACACCCAAAGGCATACTACAAGTATAATCTGTTTTAGTAACACAATTAATAAATAAAATTCTCATTTTTTTACTCCATTTTTATACTTTTATAAATTTTCCATCTTTTTCTCTTGTTAAAACATAATCTTTTGGAGAACGAATTTTCTTAGCTTCAAAAATCATAGCCCAACCAAGTAAAGGAAAAGGACCAACAGGAATTTTTAGCCAAGGCAATAAAGGAATTCTTAAAAAAGTACCATGAATTTTCTTAACTTTAAAACCATTGGCTTTAATTAATCTAATCATATCTAATTTTGTCCAATTACTTAAATGTTCTCCTTCATCTTGATCTTTAATAAATGGGAAAAACCAGTTATGTATTATAGTCCACCATTCTGATGCATGTGGAACTGTTAAAACAAGCTTTCCTTGATCTTTTAATACCCTATTTGATTCTCGTAATAAATGACTTGGATTCTCAACATGTTCAATACAACTCCCCAATATAACTGTATTGAAATCTTTATCCTTAAATGGAATATTTTTCTTGTTTAAATCTACTACCAAAGCTTCTGAGTAATTTTTTGGTTTGGTTACTTGTTGTATATCAATCCCGATAATCTCTCCTTTTAGAAAATAATTTGGATCTTGTGCAAACCCTACATCAAGTATTCTTTTACCAGTACATAATTCAGCTTGTTTTTTTAACAGGTTCATTCTTATTTCCTTGTCTTTTTTGTAGTTGTTTGTTGTAATGGCAACAAACACGCTTTTTGTGGATTAATTTTTCTAACTTTAAAATAATATACTTCATAATATTTTGCATAAATTATGAATTCATAGAAAGCAGCACAAACTGCCCAAATTATTGCACGAAGCCCCTTAAACAAGAACATCTTATAAATTAATAGTCCAAAAAAATGTATAATTGGATAAACAAACATCCTATATAACAATTTTAATTTACCCATTCTTTTTTTTCCGAATCTTTTTAAAGATATAATCTCCCTTTCAGTTTCAACATCCCATTTATTTATTGTTTGGAATATAGCACTTGTATCATTAGCATTATGAAAACCGTAACCTTTAAGCATACCTAATTTTATTTTCTTGTCAAACACAACAGTCTCATGAGTGGTACCAACATAATGTAATACACCTTTTTTATACAATCTAATTAATTTTAAATCAACAAGAGGTTTTTTAAGAAAATAATCTCTCCTTCTAATATAATATGCGTCATATTCATTACTCTTTACTGCGTTTAAAATACTTTTTTTTAGAGCATCATCAATTATTTCATCACTATCAATTTCAAAAATCCATCCATGAGAACATTTGTTAATAGCAAAGTTTCTTTCTTTGTCAAATCCTTCAAAATTTTTCTGGTAAATCCTACAACCATATTCTTTGCATATATTTAATGTTTTATCACTACTGAAACCGTCAATAATTACTATTTCATCTACCCATTTCACACATTCAAGAGCATCTCTTATCTGTTCTTCATTGTTCTTAGTAAGTATAAATGCTGATACTTTTTTTGTATCATTGTTTTTCATTATAGTTTACCTTCCTTTTTTATATGGCTAACAACAGCCTTGGATAATTTTATTATTAATGTGCTTACTTTCATTCTTTAACTTCCCCAATTTTTCCTTTAAACCTTTTTAGCTTGCTATTTTTTATTTTAATGAATTTCCTTTTTAATATATCTAAAGAAAAGAGGAATAATGTATAAAACCATTTAAAATCCCCCTTTAAAATTCCTTTGAAAATAGCACTTTTTAATCCACCTTTTATAATATATAGATTAATTAAAAAATACAAAAAACTAACCAGACATTTCCGAGGAATATGTTTATTTAATAAGATATTAACCAAGAATCTGGGCATTCCCAAACCAGTAAGTGCAATCAATGCATTTAGATAAGTACGAGCAGGTGCTAATTGGCTTTTTCTATAAACTTGAGTTAAGTCATCCTTAATAATCCCTTCCTTGCATGCTCTTTCATAAAGTTCTGTTCCAGGATAAAATGTCAATGAAAATAAGGCTAAATCAAAAGGTCTTTTTAGTTTCAAAATAAATCTAATACTGTCCTCTAAATCCTCATCAGTTTCCCAAGGATTATCAAGAATTAAATCATAACGCATAATTATTTTCTTTTTAGTTTCTTTAGCTACTTGGCTGATGATTTTTCCCACAGCCAGTACCTGTTTTAAACAATCATATCTTTTATAAATATCCTTCCTAGTACGCAAACTAGCCGATTGAATACCAACAGCTGTAACAGATAGTCCTGCTTTTACCAGTGCCCTTACTTTATCTATTGTGAAAGTAGCAGGAGTAGTAAGGACTTTAAATGGTAAATTTATCTTCTTCTTATATTCGGCAGAAAACTCTTCAATCCTTTTTTGAGATTGGGCAAAAAATGCATCATCTGTTATGTCTATTTCTCTTAATCCAGGAAAATATTTCTTTGCTAATTCTAATTCTCTTATTATATCCTTAATACGTCGATGTCTAATTGGTAATTTTCTGTTATAAACCTTATTTAAAGCATTATTGCAACAATAAGTACAAAAATAAGGACAACCACGTGAAAAAGTTGTCCTGTAAGTATTATAAAGACAACGAGCTAAAAGATCTCTATTTAGTTGAATAATTTTATTATTTTTATACAAAATAAATTGATCTTCAGAATCATAATCTGGTAGAGGCAATTCTGTCAAATCTTCTAAAATTGGTCCAGGTAACAAATGATTAGTTGGTTCATTTTGTTTAATAATCCCTGGAATAGAAATTGATTTCCAGGATTCACCATTAGACATTTTTTTCATCAGCATACTCAAACTTATCTCTGATTCTCCAATACATACCATGTCTGCATATTTTATACATTCAAGTGGCCGTATGGTGGGGTGAATGCCCCCCCAAATAATTGGACAAGATAAATGTTTTTTCAAATAGCGCGTGATAAGCACTGCATTATCTAAATGACTGGACATTAAAGAAATTCCAATTAAGTCAGATTTAGCACATTTTTCTACAAGTTGTTTAAGAACAATATTAGAATAAGGATATAAAAATGAAACATCTGCACTTAAACCTTCAGAATAAGTTCTTGGAAGCATAATTATTTCTGATTTATAGTTGCTTTTTTTAATAAAAGCAGATAAAAAACGTAGACTAGGGATATCTACACTATCCATTAATGAAATAAAAGTAATTTTTGTTTTTTTTAAATTCTTAGTGTGATTAGGTAAAGAACCAGAAAGATTATCAATATTTTTATTTTTCATTGTGATTTTCCTTCCGTTTTATTTTTCTGGCGTAAATAACCATCTGTAGGTTTGTATGCAAACCAAACAATTTGTAGATTACTTTTGAAACCTTGTCCCAAAACACCATTATAAAATGTTTTATTTTATTCTCTGAACCACATTCAAGTACAGGCTCATTTTTTATTACTTTAAAACCACATTTATTAAGAAGCATTTTTATTGTTTTTGGGGTGTAATGGAATAAATGTCCAGCATAAATTAAAGGCAATTTTGTAGAATTTACAAGTGTGTAGTGTAAGTTAGGTATCTTTATAATAAGTATCCCACCATCGTTTAAAATCCTTCTACACTCAAGCAAATAAGCCTTTGGTGATTTAAGATGTTCAAGTACTGCCATCATTGCAATAGCATCAAACTCATTATCTTTAAATTTCATCTTAATAACATCGCCAAAAATAACATTCCATCCTTTCTTTCTTGCAGTTTTTACAAAAGTTTTTGAGATTTCTGTTCCTAAAACTTCCCACCCCTTCTTTTTTATGTAATCATATTGATTCAAACCTGAACCAATATCAAGAAGTTTTATTTTTCTTTTACCAAATTTTGAAGCCAAAAAATTAACTACATTTCTATGACCCTTTTCAACTAGATGTGTATAAGATACTTTTTGTTTACTTAGTTCTTCACTACGCTCACCTGTACTGTAAAAATTAACTAGGTATTTGAATGTTGGTTGGTGAGATACATAAACTAAACCACACTTAGTGCATTTGACAATATTAAATCCACAATTCTTTCTATATAATTTATTTTTATCAGAACCACAGATTTCGCATGATATCTTTTCTAATTTTTTTTCATTTTTTTTAATATTTTTCATGTTTTTTTGCATTTAAAAATCAACCTAAAATAATTTATTTTATTAAATCCCTTTAAATATTTCCTTGAAGACTTTAATCATATAATCAATATCATCTTGTTCCAAATATTGGTGACAACCAACATATAATCCGTTTTGTCCTAAATAATCTGCATTAGGTAGTTTACCTTGATATTCTTCTTTAAAAGATGAATAAGCAGGTTGTTGTGTTGGAATAGAACCAAACAAAGGTCTATTTTCTATGCCTTTCTTTTCTAGTATTGTTCTTAGTTTTTTTCTTGTAATTTTATTTTTATCTTTAATTACTAAAGGATAAGCAAGATAACTAACTTTATTAGAAAACTTCGGTAATTGAACAATATCTGAGAAATCTTGAAGATTCTCATTAAGATATTTTACATTCTCTTGTCTTTTCTTCAGAATAAAATCTGCTTTTTTTAATTGTGTTAAACCAAGGGCTGCTTGAAATTCCATTGTTTTAAAATTATAACCAACCATATCATGCAAGAATCTTGGATCAAGATCAAAATCATCACCACCTAAGTTGTTATTTGGACAGAAACCTTTAGCTCTTGTACAAACAGGACAATCACAAAATCTTCCATTTGATTTAAGTTTTCTTATCACTTTATAGATCTCAGGATCATCTGTATTAATTGCACCAAGTTCTCCTGCTTGAATATTATGTGCAATATAAAATGAAAAGTCTGAAAGTAAAGACATTGATCCTGTCTTTTTCCCATTACTAAATTCTGTACCGTGAGCTTGTGCAGAATCTTCAAATGTTAATAAACCATACTCTTTTGCAATCTTATTAATCTTATCCATATCACAAGCATAACCCATCAAGTGAACAGGTAAGATCATTGAACAATCTGAAGGGTTTGGATGAGATTCAAGAAATGTTTTAATATTATCAGGAGTGATATTAAATGTCTCCATGTCAACATCAACATATGCAGGATTATAACCTGTCATCAATATAGCATTACTTGTTGCAATATAAGTTAATGGTGTTGTTATAACAGTACTATTCTTTTTTATTTTATGTGTGTGTTGTAAAGCTGTTAATCCTAACATTAAAGCTGCTGTACCTGAACTGGTAAGAACACTATATTTAGTCCCAACAAATTTAGCCCATTCTAACTCAAATTTCCTAACATTAGGTCCTTCTGAAAGTCTACCTGAATCTAATACAGACATAATTGCTTCTTTTTCTTCTTTTCCTAATTTGAAATCTCCAACCCTTACTCGCATCATTTTTTCTTTCTATTACTTAATCATTCTTGTTGTTCTTATCTTTTTTATTTTAGTATCTATTTTAAATTGATTCATCAAGTTTCTTGTAAATCTCTTCTGCTTTTTTTGCAGATTTATCCCAGCTAAAGATTTTAACACGTTTTAATCCTTTTTTAATTAAATCTTTTCTGAATTTTGTGTCTGATAATATTTTAAATATTGAATCTGCCATTAAATTAATATTATCAGGATCAATCATTACTCCTGCATCACCAACAACTTCAGGTAGAGATGTTGTATTAGAAGTTATAACTGGAGTTCCACAAGCCATTGCTTCTAAAGGGGGAAGACCCCATCCAGTAAAAGCACAAGGATAAAGTACTAAGTCTACTGCATTGTAAAGTTTAGGTAAATCTTCTTCCTCAACATACCCAGTAAAAATAACATGTTCTTTCAGATCTAGCTCATCTACTAATTTTACTAATGTTTCTCTTCCACCTGCCCATTGTGGATTACCTACTTTAATAAATTTAATTTTTTTATTTCCTTTTTTAACTAAAACACCTAAAGCTTTAATTATTTTATCAACATTTTGCCTTGGTTCTTCTGAACCAACATACATTAATACTTTCTCATCATTTTTTATATTATACTTTTTAAGAATCTTTTTATCACGTTTCATAAAATATGTATCATGATCAATTGAAGGTAGTACAACAGATATTTTTTCATTAGGAATATTAAGTTTTTCAGCAATGTCTTTTTTAGAATATTCACAAATTGTCAAAATATGTTTTGCTTTTTTTAAACCACGCATATTAAGTTTAATAAGAATTTTAGCTAAAAGATTGAAGTCTTTGTAACGATTCAAAGCAATTAAATCATAACATGAAATTAAACAATTCCCATAACCAAATATATTCATTAAATAAGCTAAATTAGGAGTAGTAATATGTTTAATTCTATTCTTTTTTACAGATCTCCAAATGCTAAAAGGGTAAGAAAAAAGTAATTGTAATGTGTGAATTAATGGATTCTTATTTGGTGTATATTCAATATAATTTAGAGAAATATTATTCATTCTCTTATGAATCTCATCTTGATATCTTTTAAAACCAAACATTTTGTCTGTCTTCACACCATTTATAAAGTCAATAGTGATTAATTCGTGGTTTTTAGTAGTTTCTTTCATAGAGAGTCTGCAACCAAGGTATATTTATAAATATTTCTGTATAAATACTTATTAAATATAAAAATATTATAGTTAAGTAAAAAGAACTATAAATAGTAATCATAATATCAAGAATTAAGATTTAGAGTGAGTCAAGACAAGAAATTAATAGCACCACAACGGCTCTGGTGCGATGTGATCTAAAATGCACGAACCGTATTCTGTCGCGATAATATGTTTTAATAAGATAGTGAGCCAAGGCAGTGGTGCTATTATTTTTTACACTACTGATGATGATATAGAATTACATGTCCTTCATTTTCTTAATGATCTTTTTAGTAATTTTGTTGTGCATTACTGTTTTCTGGATGAAATCAATAGTAAAAACATATGCGCCAACGTCTGCTAAAGGTCCTAGTGATTTAAACTTTCTCTTTATCCTTCTTCTTAAGATGGTTTTTGTAACTTTTCTTCCTTCTTTAACTAATTTAAGTCTTTGTTTAACTGAAAGTTCAGGTGTTGCAAAAGCAGGCATATTATTCCAATGGGAACTAGAATTAAGGTATACAGAATAGTTTGTTAATAATAAATTATTAGTTTTTAGATAGTTGTATAACTCAGAGTTAGGAAATGGCACAACATTATAAAAATAAGCATATGCTACAGGATATTTTAATGCAAATTTAAAAGAATTTCTAACTTCTTGTTCAGTTTCTCCAGGAATACCCAAAATAAAAAATAAACCAACATCAAAACCAAGTTCACATGCTGCTTTGATTGCTTGTTCAATTTGTGCTAATGTTTCTCCTTTCTTCATAATTTTTAAAACTCGATCATTAGCTGATTCAACACCAAAAGCAATTTCATGAAAACCTACTTGTTTCATACACTTTAAGAGATCATAATCAACCTTATCTGCCCTAATACCATTACCAAGATTAATCCTTAGTTCTTTTAATTTTCTTCTCTCTATCTCATTACAAATTTCATAAACACGTTCATTATAAAAAGTAAAGTTGTCGTCGACAAAACCAAATGATTTAATGCCTCTTTTATACCAATATTCTAACTCATCAACTACATTTTTTGCTGATCTTACCCTTAACATCCTACCGATTGTTGTTTTAACTGGACAATATGTGCAAGCATGTGGACATCCTCTTGAAGTTACAATAGGAATTGTTAAATCAGGGTATCTCTTTAACTCAAAACCTCTATATTTAGGGAAAGGTATCTTATCAAGTTCTTTTGTGAATGGTCTTTCGCCTGTGAATATTATTTTCTCAATTCCATTATTAATATCTCTATAAATTAATCCTTGAATTTTTTTTAGTGGGATGCCATTACATAATTCAACAATTGTATTTTCTCCCTCAAGAACTATTGCATAGTCTATTGATCTACATCTTTCAAGTACTTCTGTTCTAAATGTTGAAACATGAGGGCCCCCAGTAAGAATTTTTATATTTGGAAAGTGATGCTTAATTGAAAAGATTAATTTATTCAGTTTTTTATATCCAATGCTAATCATTCCAATTGATATTAAATCTGGTTTATATTGTCTAATTAGTTCTAGAATATTATCATTTGTGTAACCTAAATCCATATCAATTACTTTAAAATCAATCTTATTTTTGTATAATGATTCTGCTATATAACCTAAGCCTGCTGTAAGTACTGCTGTATATTGATCATTACCATAACTTGGGTTAATTAATAATACTCTTTTAAATCTTTTATTCATGTCAAATAGAAGATAGTTATTAAATATAAAGTTAATTGAATTTGTACTCAATAAGATATTATTTCTTGAATAATTGAATAATATCTTTTATTGATGAATAAAAGGAATTAATCATTTTATTGGTTTCTGGTCTAATCTTTTTAAGAATAGTTTTTCTATTATCATACATATGTCTCAACTTTTTATGATGACCTTGATCATAGAAAACAAAGGCAAGAACAATGATAAAAAGACCAAAGCCAAGTACAATATACAAGAATTTAAATGAATAATTTGTTTCTTCTAAATTGAAAGGATCATTAGTGTTTTCTTCAATCTCTGTGAAAATACTATCACTAGATTCTGAATCATCTCCAGTAGATAATAAATCTGATGAAGTGTCTTCTGTGTTTAAATCAATCCTTGATTCAGTAGAATCTGTTGATTCTTCATCTTGATCTATTCCTGTCTTTAATGTAGAAGATATACCAAACACTATTGGATTTGCAAAACTAGTTACATTAGCTGTATAATAATAATAAAGACCAGATGAACCTGTATATTCTGTTGGAAGAGTCATCCAAAATCCGGAAAGGTATTCATTCAAGGTGACGTTTTCTGGATCATAATTATTTGTTAAGAACCATAATTTTTCAACATAAAAATCAATTTCAACACGAGAAATATCTTTTATAAAAATATCACCAAATTCAAGCTTAAAATATTCATATCCAATATCAAGATCTTTTGAAGGGTTGTCTTTCTTTGTAACTAATAATGTAACACCATTAACAATGGTTTTAGGAATAAATCTGATTTCATTAATACTAAGGTCTGATTTTGATATCTCCATGATTCCAATTTCTCCTCCTGCAAGAGATGAGAATGTAATTGTACCAGTATCTGTTGATTCTGCTGCTGAGATATAACTACCTCCACCGCCTCCACCACCGCCTCCGCCAGTGGTAGAATCTCCAGAAGTTTCACCATCACAATTATCATCAATATCATTACCTGAAATTTCACTCTCACCAGGATTAATGTCTTCATCATCATCATTACAATCAGTACCTCCACAATCTTCATCATAATAACCATCACCATCTACATCAACACATTGTTCACTAAGAGCTGAATGATTTAATCCTGTTATTTTTAATCTTGTTCCTAAATCTGTACAAGTATATGCTCCATAACTATTTCCATTACATATTACTAATGTTTCATTATCTTCATTACAATTTGCACTAATGTTTGCAATAGTTGCATCGGCTTTGTCGTCGACACAAACAGAAGTATTTGTTGAATCTAAATCATCAATATAAGCTGTTTTTGTTTGTCCAGATTGAAGTGTTAAACCACTGATAACAATACTACCTGAAGTAGATGTGTTTTGTATGTCTAATGTTAAATTAGCTAAATTTAATGTATTCTCACTAAAATTAAAATCAAACACTAAAATAAGATCATCACCATTGTAAACACTAACATTATTTGTATCTGTAAATGCATTCCCACTAATATTTGTTGAATCATTTATTTTAACTGATGCAGTTATTGTTGATGTTGTTATAAAAGAAGAATTTCCAACTAATGTATCTGATAAATCTACTAATCCATCATTATCATCATCTGTATCATACAAATCAATGATATTATCAGAGTCAGAATCTTGTCTGTCTAAAATAGTAATTGTGACATCCTGGTAATCTGAAGTAATATTATCTGAAACATTTGCTCTTATTGTAAAAATACTACTATCATTAACTGTTGTGTTCATTTGAAAGGAAGTTGAATTAAGTTCTGTAAACCTAGAATCATTAATTGAATAAACAAGACCATTACCATCAAGATCTGTTGCAGAAAGAGTTATATTTATTTGATCTGTTTCATTAACTGAAATATTATTAATAGATGATAGGAGAGGTGGAGAGTTTTGTATTGTTATTTGTGAAGAATTTACAGCAGTTCCATTATTAACACCATCACTTGGTAAAATCTCACAAGTCCAATTTTGATTTTTAGTTGTAAATGAATTGGAGATATTTGTATAATTTGTAAAAGAAGTGTTTATTGTATTATTTATGTACCAATTAATTATTGTGTTATTTTCCAAATCTTCGTCATTGTCTGTAAAAGTATAAGTACAATTTAAGTCATTCTCTGTTGTTGTATTTCCTTGAGTAATTTGAACATTTGAAACAGAAGGTATAGTGTTCGTATTATTAATTGTAAAATTAAATTCAACAGAATTATTTGCAAAAGTGTCTGAAGCAATGGCTGTTAAATTATATGAACCAGAGGAAGAGTAGTTCCCTACAAAGGTATAATTAATATCTGTTGAAACTAACGTGTTATTGAGATACCAATAATATGAGATAGAATCATTTTCTGCATCAGAAGCAGTTATATTAAAAGATTGGTTATTTGGTTCTATAATAATTGTGTTAAGATTGGTTGGAAAATATGAAGAGACTGATGGAGCAGAATTATTATGTTTAATAAATCTCTGTTGTGGTAAAGCTGTGTTATTTTGTGTATCATTTGCATAAACAGTGTAATAACCTGTTGAATCAATTGAAAGGTTTAATGAACATGTAATGTCTGTACCATTTAATTCTAAAATCATTGAAGTATTTGTGTTATTAAAATCTACCCAACATTCACTAATATTGTTTAATGTGTCATTAACTGTTAGATTGATGATAAATGAACCAGAGGATACTAAAGAATAATTATTTGGAGTTGGTGTTGTAAAAGAAATGTTTGGTTCTGTTATGTCTAAGGATTGCAAAGCTGCATAAACATCTAAACTAGTGAAATTTAAATTATTTTTTGCATCAGTTATTGTTCTTCCATTATTTTTTAATGCTGTTTCTATTTGTTGCCAGGTAATTGATTGATTTTCAATAACATAATATTGTTTAATTAATAAAATTGCAGCTGAAACAAAAGGTGCTGAGAAACTTGTTCCTGACATCCCTCTGTGATCATCACTACTACAAGAATCTTCTGCTCCACCATTTAAATCATTGCCTGCTAATGCCCTAGAAGTACAAACATTATTTCCTGGAGCCATAATATCTAATAAAGAATTTGTATTAGAGAAACATGCTACTTTATCTGCTGAGGTTGTTGCATCTGTACAAACTGCAAATGCTCTCCCGCCTTCATTTTTATCATAAACTGCACCAACACTTGTTACATTAGAAGCACAAGCAGGTGAACCCATAGAAGTATTTGAATTAGAATTACCTGATGAAACAACAACAGAATAACCTTGATTAGCAACATTGTTTGCAATAACTGCTAAAGAAGTTGCATCGCAAGTACTTGTGTAGAGACTAGAACCAAAACTAAAGCTAAAGACAGAAAGATTTTCATTATAAGCAGAATCTAAACAATAATCAACAGCTGAACTAATGTCTGAAACAGAAGCTGAACCTGATGCGTTAAATGCTTTAACTGCAATAATTGTAGCTCCTGGTGCAACACCAGGATATGTTGCATTCCTTGAAGCAATGATTCCTGCAATACCTGTACCATGACCATAATCATCTTCAGCACTAGTGTCTGTTGTTCGATTATTAGAACAACAACCACCGCTTCCTTCATCTGAAATTCCACAATAACAATATTGATCAATAACTGTGCCTGTTAAATCTGGATGGTCAGGATCAATACCTGAATCAATAATACACACTGTTTGTCCTGAACCGTTTAGAAATGTTCCAGAGATTGAGATATTGTTAGTTACTAGGCTTGCATTAACATGACTAAATGCATTGTCCAGATCTAAGTTAACAACTTCATCAATTAAGATTGCTTCAACATTTGGATTTTCAGAAAGTTTTTCTAAACCTTCTTCTGTAATCTCACCTGTAAAACCATTGATTACTTCAAATTGATTTTCTAAATAAAGATCAGGTTCATCTTTAAAAATATCAGTTAAAGAATCTTTTACTTTGTCTAAGTTTGTTATAGAGTCTTGATTTGTGTAGTCATTAGATTGTTCAACATCAAGCTCTGAGAGTACCTTATCTTGTTGATTTTTTGTTGTTTCTTTTATTTCTTGCAATGTTGTGTTTTCATTAATAGGTGTTTCATCTTTAAGAATTATAATAACTTCTGCTGTTCCATTTTCCTCAATCATATCTTCTATTCTTTGATCAATGATGATTTCATCTTGATTAGAAGCAAGAGAAGCATAGCTAAGTGTAAGTATTAATATAAATGTAAATATAAAAACAACCCACCTCATATTAAATATTTATTATAAATTTATATATAAAAGTTTTGAATATATTTATATAAAAGTAATATTTAAAAGAAGAGTTTCATTACCTTCTAAATATGAAATTATTAGTTGGGGATGTTGTAATTGAGGTTTTTGCTAGAGGTGATTGTCCATTAGGCCAGTATTTTTTAGAAATGAATAAAGAACCTCAAGTACAAGTTTTTGTTAGTGAAGGATTTATAATGGATGGATCTCAACCAGAACCAACATATGATGATTATATGGACCTTACCATATTTGGAGATGGACATAGTCCTGCATGGTATGTCATAAATCGACATCTTGGATTTATTGCAGGAGATGTATCTGACACATACAGATTTATACACGGAGCAGGATTTAGATTAAATAACAAAGGTGTTTTATTGGTAGGAAATTCTGGAACAGGAAAAACAACATTAACTTCATTATTATCAGATGAAATATTAGATGATGATCTTCTTCTTGCAACACCTACAGAAATTAGAAGATTAGGTTATGCTGGAGTCATTAATAGACCAGAACAAGGATATTTTGATATTTTAGAAGGACAGCCAGAAAGCACGGGATTAGATTATATCTTTGTCTTAAACAATGCAAAACCTCCAACACATCTTCGACCACTTGATCCTGCAAACATTTCTCCTGAACTAACATTTGATGATAGAATTCATCCCGCATTATTTGATAGATACAGAGAAAGAATGCCTGTTACATTTAAAGGTTGTGAAGCATACGAAGTCGGAACTGCACAAAATCCAGAAATGACATGTAATGTCATAAGGGCACTGGTTTTTTCTAGGTAATAAAAAAAATTATTCTGCTTTCTGAGGAAGTTCTCTTGCTATTGTTTGGTAAGCTGTTGCTAACTCTGTATTTCTAGCTCTACTTGCATGAATGGCTGCATTATGAAAATCACCATTATTAGCTGCTTTTGTTGCTGCTTGTGCATATAAACTTTGAATCCTTTGTGTATCTGGTTGATGTGATTGTTCTGCTTGTTGTGCAGCATGTACAAATAAATCAGTAGATTCATACAAGTGAGAAGCAATATCATGGTAACCTAATAAAAGCGCTGCATTAATGTTTCCACTTTGTATTAAATACTTTATATTAGGTCCTTCAACATTAGCTGAAACAGGTCTATTATCCTTTGCTCCACCTTCTAAATATGAATCAGGAAGATTAAAGGATGGAAATATTCTATCTCTAAAAATCCTATCTGCTTCATTTAACCCTTTTTCTTCTAAAGCAAAAGCAATAGCTTGATCTAAATTAACTAAGTGCTTTGTTAAATAATGTTCAACTACTCTATCAAACAAACCATCCTTCTCTGGAAGATCATGTTCTTTTGCAAAATCATATGCTACTTTTGGAGTTGTAAATACTTCTTCCAATAAATTAAGTACTGCATCAGGTTCTAATCTTTCTCTTGCAACTCTCACAAGATCATCATAACCTGTTAAATTTGAAACTTTGTGTTCTAAAACCCAAGCACGTCTTCTATAAACTCTAATTACTGCATCTGTTCCAATCTTCTCAGCAACCCTTAATGCATCTGTTGCTTCTAGAGCTTCTGGAGCACCAAATTTATGTTCTGATAATAAATCATCTAATTCTCTGTTGTATAATCTTGTTGCTGTTTCTGTATCTCTCATTTGGGCAGCATAATCTCCGCCTTGTTCATATTTCTGTGTTCTTTCACAATAATTAATTGCAAGTTCTTTGTGGCCATGTTCCCATGCTGTTGTTATTGCTCTTTCAAATTCATCTGAACCAAATAATAATCTTGCTGCAAGTCCTCCTGCTGTTTTTTTAGTTTTTTGAGCTTTTGATTTTGTTGCAATTCCAAGTGCTGCTTGTGCAAATGGAAGATTATCAGAACCCATTCTTACTTCAGGATATTCTTCAATATTTCTAGCCATAAATTCAAGAGCACTTAGTTTATCTCTTTGTCTTGTTAAAGTTTGGAAAAAGGTATATGCATCTTCTAACCCAACATATAATAAACGAATCCCAAATACTTCTCCTAATCTTCCTGCATCTGTTAATATTTCTGCTTTAGTTCCATAACGTCTATGATTATCACATGTGGAAAGTGCACAATCTAAATCCCCTGTTTTTGCTTGTGCTTTTGCAATCCTATCAAAATCTTTTTGTCTTGGTGTTTGATATAATTCTAATGCTCTAGAAGGATTTGTTTCTAAAAGAAGATCTCCTGCTTCATTATGTCTAGAAACATCTATAAGAAATTCAGCAGCTCTTTCAAAATTACCAACCTCTAAGGCAAGTGCAACTCCTTTATCTGTTATTCTACGTATTTCAGAATGATTATTTGATATTTTTCTTCTATCTTCTTTGTATGTTTCACAAACTTGATATGCTCTGTCTCTATCTCCAATTTGTAATGCTATGTCAATCGCAGTATCAGGATCTTTTAGTTCGTAAAAACTAATTATATTATCTGCTAGTTGATGTAAAGGAGTACCTTCTCGCAATTCTGTTTGTCCTTCTAATTGTTTTTGGGCTTCTTGAACTATAGGCCTTTGATAATTAGAGATACAAACAGATCTAATTTCATTTACTTTTTCAATTACCCTAACTCTTGCTTCAATATCTTGAATTTGCTTAAATGCATGAAGTGCTTTATCTGAATTTCTTGCATTTAAATAAGCAAGTGTAGCATTTACATATAATCCTCCTTGCATAGCAACATCCCCTGCTTTATGATGATGATCAATAGAAATAAAATATTCATATGCTTGTGCAAAGTTTTCTGCTACAAATTCCCTATCACCTAATGCACAAGTAACACGAATAACATCACGTTTTCTACCTTCTGCTTGCTGATAAAAATCCAATGCTCTTTCTAAGTCTTTAAGTTTTGCTTCAGCAACTGCACCTGCACCATAAAATTGATTATGTTGAACAGCTATTCTAATTGCTCTTTCTGGATCACCAAATAAAGCTTCTAGACCAATTGCTTGCCTTACTCTATTTTCTACACTTTCATCTACAAGAAATGCTTCAGATGCTTCAGTAACATAAGCACCATTTAGTTTACCCTGTACTACTAATCTTCTAACTGCTAGAACACGTGCTCTACCTGATAACTGCTCTATTGCAGCTTCTAATCCCCCAACCATAATATAAGGTAATGAATATTTATTTATAAATATTAACTAAATATCATATAATATCTAATAACATTTATATATTCTAAACCCCTTCTAAATTGTATGATAATTGCTATAACCGGCCAAATCGGAAACGGGAAGACAACTACTGCAAAGTATTTTGAAGAATTAGGGTGTAATATAGTTAATGTTGATGCAATTGGACATGAATTATTGAAAAGCAAAGAAATAAGAGATAAGATTGTTGCTGAGTTTGGTTCAGATATATTAGATAGAACATTACATGTTGATAGAGAAAAGTTAAGTGAAAGAGTTTTTGATGATGAAGAAAAACTTAGAAGATTGAATGGTATAATTCATCCTATCTTAATTAAAGAATTAGATAGATTATTATCTGAATTAAGAAAAAATCTTAAAATAAATGTTCTTGATGTTGCATTGTTAGTTGAACTAGAATTAGAAAATAAAGTTGATAAGATTATTTTAGTTAGAGCAGACCTAGAAAAGATGTATAATAGATTAATTCCAAAGTATACAAAGAAACAAGTTCTTAATATTATTAATAATCAGAAAAGAATTGAAAAAGCTGATTATGAAATTGATAATAATGGAACATTAGAAGGTTTAAAGAATAAAGTAAATATGATATTTGAGGATATACTCACCCGCAAGTATTAATTAGAATTGTTGCTGCTTCGTGATACTGAACCACAATGTAAAATTATAAATTTTTGTTGAGGTCCAGTATATTAAAAAAGAGTAAAATTTATAAATGTATACTAATTACTTACAACTGTAAACAAAAAGTATACAATGATAGAAGCATTATTTACATCAAAAACAAGAATAAAATTATTAATTTTATTTGTATTTAACCAAGACAGAGAATTTCATCTAAGAGAAATAGCTAGATTAGTTGGTTTTTCACCAATTCATGTATCAAATGAGCTTAATAATTTATGTAAAATTAATGTTATAAGCAAATATAAAAAAGCAAATTTAAGTATATTTTCATTAAACCAAAATTGTATTATCTTAAATGAGTTAAGAAACATATTAATAAAAACCGATTATGTTGGGGAAATAATAAAAAAAGAGTTGAAAGATAAAGTAAAATATTGTTTTGTCTTTGGTTCATTTGCAAAAGGAATTGAGACAAAAGATAGTGATATTGATTTATTTATTATTTCAGAAATTAAAGAAGATAAATTAATAAAAATAATACAAAAAATCGAAACAATTACAAAAAGAGAAACTAATTATGTTTTATGGGATGAAAAAACACTTAGTACAAGAGCAAAAAAAGGACATCATTTATTAAGAACAATCAAAAAAGAAAAAATAGTTATGATTATTGGTGATGAGTATGAGTTCAAAGAACAAATCAAATGAATTATGGGAAAAGATTGAATTAGATGAATCATTAGTAAGTAATGCATTAAATTTAGCAAAAAGGGACTTACATACTGCAAAGAATATTTTTGAAGATAAAGATTATGATTGGTGTTTTGCTATATGCTATAATGCAATGTTACAGGCTGGAAGATCATTAATGTTTTCACAAGGATTTAGACCAAAAGGACAATATAAACATGTTTCTGTTGTTGAATTTGTCAAAACAAAATATGAAGATAAATTTAGTGAAATTGTGTTATTTATGTTTAATAAAATTAGGAAGAAAAGACATACTGCTGTTTATGAACAAATTAATATAATAAGCAAAGAAGAAGCAAAAAATGCTTTCAATATTGCAAAAGAATTTGTAAATAAAATAGAAGAAATATTAAGATGAAAACAATAATTTATCCAGGAACATTTGATCCAATAACTAATGGACACATTGATATAATTAAGAGAGCATTGAAGATATTTGATAAAGTTATTATTGCTGTTGTTGATAGCAGTAGTAAGAAAAGTATGTTTTCTATTGAAGAAAGAGTTGAAATGATTAAAGAATGTGTTCAAGGTAATGTTGAAGTTAAAAGTTTTGAAGGATTATTAGTTGATTTTATGAAAAAAGAAAATGTTAATATCATATTAAGAGGTCTTAGAGCTGTTTCTGACTTTGATTATGAGTTTCAGATGGCTGTGATGAATTCAAAGTTATGTAAAGATATTGAAACAATGTTTTTAATGACAGACAAGAAATATTTTTACTTAAGTTCTAGTTTAGTTAAAGAAGTTGCATCAAAGAAAGGTTGTATTAAAGATTTAGTGCCTGAAAATGTTGAAGAGAAAATAAAGGAGAAGGTTAATAATGAAAAAGGCACTATACTTTGACAAATTAGAAAATAACAAAGTTCAATGTAAGCTATGTCCGCATAAGTGTGTTGTTTCTGAGGGTAATAAAGGAATATGTGGAGTTAGGAAGAATGTAAAAGGAGAATTGTATAGTTTAGTTTATGGGAAAGCTGTTGCTATGAACATTGATCCTATTGAAAAGAAACCATTGTTTCATTTTTTACCTGGAGAGGGTGTTCTGAGTGTTGGAACTTATGGATGTAATTTAAAATGTAAACATTGTCAAAATTTTGACATAAGTCAAGTAAGAGATAAAGACGTTGAAGAACTGCCAGGTTATAATTTATCACCTGAAGAAATTGTAAAAGAAGCATTGAAAAAAGATTGTAAAATGATTGCTTATACTTACACAGAACCAACCATATTCTTTGAATATATGTTAGATATTGCAAAATTAGCAAAGAAAAATGGTTTAAAGAATATTATTGTTAGTAATGGTTATATTAATCCTGAACCATTGAAAGAATTAGTTAAATATATTGATGCTGCAAATATTGATTTGAAAGCTTTTGCAGAAGAATTTTACAAGGATATTAGTTGTGGAAGTTTAAAACCTGTTCTTGAAACATTAAAATATCTTTATTCTAAAAAAGTTTGGTTAGAGATAACAACCTTGTTAATTCCTGCAGAGAATGATTATCCGCAAGAGATTAGAGAAGAGTGTAAGTGGATAAAAGAAAACTTAAGTTCTAAAGTTCCTATACATTTTTCTAGGTTTTTTCCATTGTATAAAATGATTGATAAAGATGCAACATCTGAAGAAAGTTTGATTGAGGCAAAGAAAATAGCTTCTGAACATTTAGATTATGTTTATATTGGAAATATTTTAATTAATGATGGTGAAAATACTCATTGTCCTAAATGCAAGAAACTGTTAATAGAAAGAGACAGATACTTTGTTCTAGATTTTAAAGAAAAGTGTGAATGTGGTTTTAAATTAGATGGTGTGTTTGAATAAAAGAAATTATATTATTTCATAAAATAAGGTCTTAAATAAAGCAAACCCTCTCTTTCTTTAGGTAGTTCTTTAGATCTCAATCTCATAAGACATCTTGTACCAAACTTATCTGATAATAACTTATATAAAACTTCTTTTTGACGTGGATGCTTTCTAAAATATGAATCAATAACTTCTTTTGTGGTTCTACCTTTTGATGATCTACTGACACGAGTTCTAGCTTTATTATAAATAAAAACTAAATGAGAAAAAATATGATTAGAAGCCACTCCAAAATCAGATGTCAGATAAAAGTTCCTTCCTATTATAACTCTTTCATTAGATATTTCCCTAATCATTCTTGTTGCTGTAGTAAATGCTTGCTTATGATCTCCAGTGTATAAGCAAGCATAAGCATACAATGTATTCATTCTTATTTTTTCAGAAGATTCAATGTTGTCATCATCAGAGATTTCTTTTCTTGCTGTTGAAAGTATTTCTAATGCCAGATCATACTCTTTTTGTAATAAATAACATAAACCTAATCTTCCTTGTAAAACAAAATTAGGAGGATTAACTAATTTTCTTTGTATTTGTTCTTCTAATAATGAATTTTCTATTGCAGGTGCAGCAAGTGCTTGTTCTAAAGCAGAAGTTGCTTCATCAATATCATGATGAACCCCACTATCCAAATAAAAATTACTACACATGTAATGAAAAACTCTTGCAAGATCTGAATGATGTTGTGATGCTTGTTGTAATAAATCAACATATGATAAATTCCAATAATCCTTATGTGCAAGAATAGAAGTAACAATAGCATGTTGTCTAGCTTTTCTTGCTGCTTTTGTACCTTCAATAATAGCTTGTGAAAGAATATCTCTTATTGATAGTTGTTCATCTGACATTTAGCATAAGGTAATGAAGTATAATATATAAATATTGTTGGATTTAGATCTATTCAAACCTATGTAAAACTTTATATATAAAGAAATAATCCATATTTTACACTAAAGGAGGCGATATTATGAAGAAATATATTGCAATATTAATGGTATTAGCTTTGTTTTTGTTTGTTGTAGCATGTGATGATGACAAAACAAGAACAGGCGAAGATGATATTGATTCAACACATTGTGGATGTTTTGCTAACTATGTTCCAGTGTGTAGTACTGAAGAAGTTACATATGACAATGAATGCTTTGCTGAATGTGATGGAGCAGAAGTTGCATATGAAGGTGTATGTTTATCAGATTTAACAGCTTGTGGTGGAATAAATCATACTGGATGTCCAGAGGGATATAATTGTAATGTTAGTTTAGCTGCAGGAAAAACTGATGAAGGATATTGTTTTGAAGAAGATACTGCGATTGGTTGTGGTATTGAAGGAATCACACATTATGTTAAAAAAGATATAATCTATCATATGGATGATAAAGGAAGAAGTTATGTTGATATTGTTGCAGGGACATATATATGGAAAGAAGACCAATCAGGATGGACTTTTACACCATATATGAACAGAGAAAGTTCATATTATAATACAACAATGACTTCAATTGAATCTGGAATTACAACATGGGGAGCAGAGGTTGAGTGTACTGAAGCAAATAATATACCAGTTGGATTTTCAGTATTTTTTGAAACTCATCCAGTGAAATAAACCTTAATTTTTTTCGTTTTTTGTTATTTTTTCTTACTCCCTTTTATAAATGAGTATAGAAACAATTAATATATGGCACAAATTCATAATATTGTAAGTGGATTATTAGCAATTGTATTAACTAGATGTCCAAGGCACTATGAAGTGAATTCTTATGGAGATAAAAATAGAGTTACAGTTGATTATCCAGTTAATGTCCATGGAGTTCAACAATATAGAATGGATGGAGGCCATTATCAATATAGAATAACAATGAAAGGGAATTGTGAAATTACTGATTTTGAAAATGATGGAAATATAGATCATGTATGGTGTGAATTTAGAATGGATGCTAGTTTTAAAGAAAAACCACTGGCAGTTATTGATTCAAGACAATTGTATAATAATTTAATTGCACAAGAAGTTGCACTTACACAGATATGTGATGAGAGAACCTGTCAAACGTTACCCCCTATGCAAGCTGATGCTGTAATTGCAGTATTACCTGATCTAATGCAAAATGGAGAAGTAAATATTGACACATGGATGAGTTCAATGCAAAGAACACCAACAGGAAATTACATTGGATCTATTAGAAGTACTGAACCAGTTTATTCAAGAAGAGTCACAGATGATGGAAACTTTTTTCAATATCAATTTGATGAAACGGTTCCAAGGAGAATTGGTGGTGATCGATAAATGAGAATCAGAGGTTTAGTTGCTGTTGCAGCATTAGGATTAATACAATTAGTTAGTTCTCCTGCAAAAGCTGAAAAATGGAGTCTTGAACAAGCAGCAGGAATAGATCAAAGTGTTCCTCATGAATCACATAACTCAAGTACAACAATAGATAGATATCTTGAAAAAGAAGATGGAAGTGTTTATCATTATAAATTAAATATTAGAGGAGGAGGAAATTTAACTGATTCAAATTCTGATGGAGAAGTTGATACTGTAACTTCATATTTTAGAATTAGAGGAAGATTAAGAAGAGTAAAACATGATGCTGAACATTATAGAAAAAGAGGAAAAGAAGTATTACCTTATAATCAAGATAATCTTACATTATTTACAATGTATGAACCAGAGTTTGATCAAGCAATAGCAGATCTCTCAAAAGAATTTTTTGATTTACATGAAAGAATTGCTCTTCATATGACAAGAGAAGCAACAGAATGGTCAACAGATGCAAGAACAAGAGCAGAACCCCTACTTCAAGAGATGTATATGGAAATAAATGAAGGAAGAGAACAAGCTTCAGATCTCCTAGTACAATATAATGAAGGTGTAGATCTTTTCTTAGTTGAAAGAAGGGTTGTTGAACATCTATTGAGTCAATTAAAAACAACAGGAAGGATTCCTAATCAAGAATGGGAAGGAATAGTATCAAGAACATCTGGAACTGAGCAATATGAAGGACATGCTACTTCTACCATCTATATTAGTGGAATGCCAGCAAATGATTTTGTTGGAATCCAAGATAAAGAACCAAGATATCAAGAATTCTATGAACTCTTTTCTCAAGGAGAATAGTTTATTTTGTTGGTAAAGTATTGTGTAATATAATTAGCATTAAAGCCAGAGCGAGTCTGATTCTATATACTTATTCTATTACCGCAACATTGTTTAGTGCATTTCCATAAAAGATTAGATAGTGACTCAAGGCGCTGGCTCTAATGCTAAAGTAGCATACACATAATATTACCTTTTTCGTCACTAAATATAGACGAAAATCAAAACATTTAAATACGGTTATTGTTCTAAGTAATTAAAATAGCTAATTTAATGCTAATATTATGATAAAAAAGGGGTGGTATGAGTGATTGAAGACCTAGCTTTATATTTTGGGACAACAGGAAAGGCAGTATTAGATCCATTATTGGTTCTGTTTAATAGTTTTATTCTGTTTCTACCAGGATTAGTTGCGGCTATAGTAATTGTTATTGTAGGATATTTAGTTGCAGCACTAGTAGGATATCTAGTTAAGAAATTACTAGACAAAGTGAATTTAGATAAGTGGATGAAGAAAAATCATCTTGATGATTCTATTGGACATCTAAGTCTAACATATATGTTATCTAAGTTAATTAAATGGTATATTGTAATTGCATTTTTAATTCCAGCAATCGCAATGTTACAAATGGGAACATTATCAGCGTTACTAAGAAATTTTGTAATGTGGTTACCTCACGTAATCTCTGCATTATTAATCTTCTTGTTTGGATTAATTCTTGCTGACTTTGCTGAACATAGAATCACAGAAGCAAAAGGTAAGTTTGCAAAAACACTTGGTGCATTAGTTAAAGTTGTTGTAATTGTTTTCGTAACATTAATTGCATTGCAAGAACTTGGAATCTATTTAAGAATTGCAGAAAACACACTAATGATTCTGATTACAGGATTAACATTAGCAGTGTCAATTGCAGTTGGAATTGGTTTAGGTTATGGATTAAAGAAAAACGGAGACCAATTAGTTAAAAAGATGCAAAAGAAATGGTTCTAAAACCATTATTTTTTCTTTATTTTTTATTAATTTATTCTGAACAAACTTTACTTTTTATTGATAATACTCCCGAATTCTAGAATAAAACATCCGGAAATTCTTAGAAAAGATTTATTAAAAAAATTTACATATATTGTATTTTATGTATAAACTAAAAAAATCACAAAAAGTTCTGTTTTTTTGTATAATTTTGCTTGTTTTAGAGCCTGTTATCGCTATAGAAATTAATGAAATTATGTATAATCCAATTGGTAGTGATAATAACAAAGAATTTGTTGAAATCTTTATGGATTTTGTAATTAATTTAACAGATTATATCATAAGTGATTCTAATGCAAATGATACATTAGTTTTAGCTCGATATAATCCAAATTCTTCTTACGCATTGATTGTCGAGGATGGATATGATTATTCAAATACAATGGCATCTGTGTATACAACTGGAGCAACAATAGGTAATAATCTAAATAATAATGGTGATGAAATTTATCTTTATGATAATAATGGATATTTAATAGATTATGTTCTTTATGACAATAGTATTGCTAGTAATAATGACAAGTCTATTGAAATCAAAGATAATGAGTTGTATGAGTCAATAGTTGAAGGTGGAACACCAGGTTATGTGAATAGTATTGAAAGTGAGGAAGAGATAAATAATTCAATAAACATTTCTGAAAAAGAGGATGAAGCAGATGAAAGAAGTACAGGAGAAGAAGATGGAGAAATAGAAGAAGAAAATAAAGAAGAACCAACAGATGTTGTTGAAGAAAAAGACTTTGTTGGTATGGAGTTAAACATTATACTTCCAAACATTGTTTACTCTGAATTAGAATATAAAAAATTGTTTAAGATCATTAACTTAGATCATAAATCAGGAGAGAAAGATTGTGAAAATGTAAGTTTGTATTATAATATTATTGGAGAAGATTATTATCTTGAAGATTATTTAAACATTAGTTGTATTAATTCATATAAATCATCAAACACAGGGAAAGTTTTTATGAATAAAACAGGAACATACACTTTATGTGGTAATATAATTAGTTCTAGCAAAAACAATGATTCAATTCTTGATAATAATCTCTGTAAAGAGTTTGAAGTTGTAGATACAAGAGATGTTGTTTGTGATATTGCACTTGAAATTGAAACAAAAAAAGATGTTTATTATAGTGGAGAAAAGATTAAATTTGATAATAAACTAAATTCTGAAGAATTTCCATTTATTATTTCATATTATATTGTTGATATATTTGGAGAAGTTGTTAAAAAAAGATATAATACAACTAATACAAATAAAAAATCATGGACACCAAAGTTAAAAGATAATATTGGTGTTTATTATATCATTTCAGAGATAACAGATGTAAGATGTAATGATATTGATAAAACAAATAATAATGCTTCAAAGTTAATTATTGCAAAAAATGAAAGAAGAGAAAATTCAAGTATAGAAATTAAGAAAATTTACACAGGAAGTGATGAAGTAGTTAAATTTGGTGAATTGTTAAATGTAAAAGCAATATTGTATAGAGGAAATACAAGTAAAAAGTCTGTTAAAGCTTATATAAGCAAGATAGGAAGTAATGTAAAAATAAGTGAGATAACCTATGTATATGTCAATGATAAGTATAAAGAATCAGAACTAAGAATACCTATACAAATAAAACAAAATTGTGATAATAAATATGAAGATGGAAATTATAAGGTTGTTTTAGAAGGAATGGGAATAAATGAAACAGCATTTGTTAGTATCAAAGGAATAAAAAATAATATTTGTTATAATAATATTAGTCAAAAAAAGAATATTGAATATTCTTTAGTTGAATTTAGTTCTAATATAATCTCTAATCAAAAGTTTAGTAATATTTTGAAGATAATTAATAATGATGATACAGATCATAATTTTCAGGTGTGGAGTTATGTGTACAAAGGAAGTAAATGTTATTCAGGAGAAAGATTAGGTAATTTAGAGAAGATTGAAGTCAAACAAGGAGAAGAGATAGAAGTTGAATTAAATAATACAGTAGATGCTGAATCAGGTGAGTATAAATATAAAGTCAAGATAATTAAAGATGATTTGAAAACAGCATATGAGATAACTAAAGTTGTAGAAGTTATTGAATTAGACAATTATGTTACCGATAGGATAAAAGTAGAAACTAATACAACAACCACGACAAATGATAATATTATAGAAGAAAATTTAACAAGCATAAATGATATTACTGGCATGACTACAGGAGTTGTTTATGAGTCAAAAAATAAGAGCATAGGAAAGATAATTAATGTATTTGTTGTGTTGATTGTTTTGATTAGTTTGTTTATTATTATAAAAAGGATAAAAGAAAGATAAATTTATAACCCATGTGGAGTAAATTGGCATATTTAAGTAGTGCCTTAGTAAATTATATATAATTCCGACTAAAGATCGGTATTATAAGACTTTACTACGTAAAGTATATAAAGATACAAAGACTTCAATGAATAAAATGATTGAAAATAAACCAATTATAATAAGAACCATAATAGAAATGCTTGGAGCACCAAAAGAACACATACAAGGTACATTAAATGAGTATGTTAAAAAGATAAAAGATGATCCAGAAATTGAAGTATTAAAAGAAGACTTTGAAGAACCTAAGGAAGCAGATAAATTATTTAGTGTCTTTGTTGAATTAGAATTAAAGTTTAAAACAATTGAACAAGTAGTGTGGTTTTGTTTTGATTTTATGCCAAGCTCTATTGAAATTATTGAACCAGAAGAAGTTACATTAGATACAGTACATTTAACAGATTTTCTTAATGATTTACAAGCAAAATTGCATAAATTAGATTCAATGTTAAAAAATGTAAGTGCACAAAACCAAGTATTAAAGAAAAATGGATTAACAATGGTTAAAAATACAATACTTGTTGCATTAAAAGATGGAGATAAAACACATGAAGAGATAAGTGCTTTAGTTGGAGTGCCTGCTGATCACATTAAAAAGTTTGCAAATGCTTTGATTCAGGAGAAAAAAATAATTGAAAAGGATGGAAAATATAGTCTACCATGATAATTAAAAACAAAATAAAATTTCTTATTATTTTTTTAATAGTTTATATTGTATATTTAATACATGGATTAAAGAATGCAGGATCTAATTTATTAGGAGTAATGTTTTTTGAAGGGTTTAGTGCTGTTATTATTAAATTAATATTGATTGTTATATCATGTGGGTTAATATATTCGATATTGAATAGGAAGAGATTATTAGAAAAGTTATTATTGCCTGTTTATGGGTTGTTATTGTTGAATCAAGTAGTTATTATTGTTGTTTCTATTTTCTTAAAAGATGAAATATTAAGATTCTTTGTTGATCATATGTTTATTCCATTGGAACTTAGTAATGCAATGCCTGTGTTTTTAGCTGAGAATGTGTTCTTGATTGGGTTGTTTGTGTTGATATTAGGATTAGGAGTAAGGAAAAATTAGATGTTAGATGGACTAACAAAAGAGTTCAAATACGTAAGACAATTTATTAGGTATAACAGAGACAAGAAGAAGATATTGGAATAAAGAAAAATTAATAAACAAATCTTATCAGAATATGTTATATGTTAGATATTAGTGCATTTATTAACTTTGTATTTGAGCATCCTTTAATATTATTAGGGTTTATTATACTAATTGTTGCAATTGTTAAAGGAGCAGGGCTGATTCAAGCAATAATCGCTGGATTGTTCTTTGATGCTATTGACTTTGTTCTTTCAATGGGAGATAATTTTGTTTTTGGAGCAGGTGTTGCTGGTGCAGATGTTGGTGATTTGATAGCAGGATTGATCATATTTGTATTTGTATGGAGAGCAGCCGGATTTGGATGGGCAGTATTAGCATGTTTAGAAGCATGGAATTTCTTTGTTGGTTCAATTCCAGGAGTAGGAGAAATACCTGAGTTCATAACAGGAAGTTTGCCGTCTGTATCTGCAATCTTTGTAATGAAAAGGTTAGAATATCAAGGATTAATAGGAAAAATAAAAGAAAAATATGAACAGATAACAGAACCATTTAGAGAAAAAGGACTAGCTGATGAAGAACAAGATAGAGTGGATCATATGAATAAAGAAATTGATAGAATAGAACGAATTGCAGGAAAATTAAATTATAAAAAAGCAATAGCAGAAGCAGAACAATTATTAGGAGAAGAAAACAAAGTTGCAGAGGAAGAGATTGATGCTGAAGAACAAGGAGTAGAGGATGAATTAATCAGAGATTTAGGAGAAGGAGATATTGATACAAATGAAGCACAGAGAAAAAGGCGGATGTTACAAAATGCCAAACAAAGAGCAAGAGAAGGAGATATTAATTCTGGAGAAAATGAAATATATAAAGTAAAAAAAGGTTTAAAGAATAGAGAAAGAGAAGCAAAAGATAGAAAAAGACAAGAGAAAAGAGATAATCAAGAAGAACAAAGAGAAGCTGCTTAGATTTATATACATTAGAAACCCTTTCGTTCACTACGCATCTATCTAATGCATTTCATGCTCTATAGATACTAAACCAATATGTCTTACGAATGACAGATGGGTTCACTGACCGTAAACGGTAAGGGTTTCTACAGAATCATTTAAAATAAAAGAGTAATTATTATCATAAGTAAGAAAACCGCAAATATTAATTCTATAATACCATTTGTCTTAAAAAAGCCTTTGATTCTAAATGGAAATGGATAGAAAGGTGTGATTCCTTCTTTTGTTAAGGCATCTGTGAATAAATGTGAACAATAACCAATTAAAGAAGCATATGCAATGTCTTGATATCCAAATAAAGTAAATGTTAAAAAGAATATAATTGGAATGTAAATACTGTGAAAGAATGTTCTGTGACCTGCTGTATATTTAATTATTGCAGATAAAGGCCAGATTTTTCTTCCAAAAAAACTTTTACTTGTATCTATGTCAGGCAATAATGTAAAAAATAAAACAACAATAGAAAAGATCCATATATTACCCACAGGGATAAAATTGTATTTATCGATAAGTATAATCAATAAAATACTAAATAAAATATGGGTTCTAGCCAGCATTATAATTCATCCAATTTAGGCAGATCATCTGTTGAAGTTGGTTTTGATTCTGTGGTTTCTGGTTGTTGTGTAGTTGGTGTTGTTTCAGTTGTTGATGGAGTAGATTCTTGTTGTGATTCTGTTGTTTGGGTTGTTTCTGTCTGTGTAGGTTGAGTTGGTTGTTCTGTTTTTATTTCTTCAATCTTAACTTCTTCTGTTGTTGGTTGTGGTGTTGTTTCCTCTTTTTTTGTTTCTGCTTTAACCTCTGTTGCTGGTGTTTCTTGTTTAACAGGATTCTTCTCAATGTCCTCTTTCAACCTATTAATCTCTTTTTCTAAATCAACATCTCTCTCAACAATGTTTGTCATAAATTCTAATCTATCAAACATTGTATTTTTTGTAACTCTTCCTTTAACAATAATTTGTTCACCCAGTAATTCAGTTTTGACTTCATCAAACTTTTCTGGCATGTCTTTGTAAATCAATAACTCTTCATTTGTTTTCTTAGTTAAATTCTGAATTTGATTAGAAAAGAAAACAGATCTAATATTACCTGTGCTATCATCTAAGAATACATTCATAACATATGCATACTCAGGATTAGTTTTTCCATGTTTTTCACATGAAAAACCAAGACCCATGTCTCTTATTCTTTTTTTACATTCAGGACATCTTTCAAAGAATTTAATATCATATACTTGAACAATTGTACCAAATAATTCAACAAAGTTTTCATTTTCTTGTAAAGTATTAATTGTTTTTCTCTTAAAATTATCTTCTCTCTTTTTAACTTCACCAACATTAACATTGCTTGGATTTAAAACAATTCTACTCCTATCATTTAAGTGAAGTTCTTTGAAACCATTATTTTCCCTAACATAGGCATCAACTACCTTAACAATGTCTCCTTCTTTAAGATCTTTCATGTCATTTGTTTTATCATGCCAACAAGTTACCCTAATTTGACCTGTTTCATCACCCATAAAGAAACTACCAACTTTTCCTTTTTTTTCATCTGAACCAAATTCTCTAATATCAAAGATCCTTGTAACTTTCCCATTTGTTTCAACACTTCTCATGCCAGGAAGGATATTCTTAATTTGAAGAGATCCACCAATTGGAATAAGTTGTACCCCTAATTCATTAGCAATAATGTGTGCTGCTCCCTCTTTAGAAATTAAACCAGACAATTGATCCATTTTCTGCTTAATCTTGTTGTTAATCTCATCCTCTGTTAAATCTGATGATTCCTTTAATTTTGCAATTATTTCATTTAATGGCATCTTAATCATATATTACACCCCTGATATTTAGTAAAAAATTAGAAAACGGGATGATATATATGGTTTTTGATTATTCAATTAAGTATGAGAAATCAATAGCAAAGGTTTGAGTTAGAGATTCGTCAGAAGAAGGAATACAGAACTTATAAACACGCTTTTCAGGAATATTACATATATTCTTTGATGTTGATAGTGTTGAATAGTCATCAGTTGATAATAAAAACAAGGATTCGTGGTCTTTGTATAGATAAATATTGTTTGAGCTATCAATAACATCAAAACCAGCATCCTGGATGTTGTCTATGTCTAATATAAAGTTGATTTCATCAACGATTTCTCCATTTAATTCTTTATCATATATTCCTTTAAGCAAAGACATCTCATTAATAGTATATGTAAGTTCATTATCTACAAAATAGAAGAATATATTTGAGGATACATCTAAAGAATGTGTAAATGTGTCTGATTTAATATTGATAATATTATCTCCTTGTGGATATGTTTGTTTATAATTGTCAATTATATCTGAACATAAGCAATCATTGTCTTCTGATTCAGAGCAAGATTCGAATGCTTCTATAAAGTCATAAAATAATATTTGTTGTTGTGTTTCACATATTTCATTAAATAACCAACCAGAATATTCTTCATGAGGTAGAACAAATGCAACACAGTACTCAACAGAATTACCCTCTTGTGTACATGAAGAGACTGCATTCTGAAAAGATCTTACTTTTTCTTTTAATTCATCATAGTCTGCAGTTAAATCAAAATCAGTTTCTACTTCAAAACTAGGATTTATAGAATATTCACCAATAACCTCTCCTTCGTATTCCCCTGTGCCTTCTACTGCAACACCAACAACAGCACCAGTAATTTGATTGCCTTGTGTTGTGTTTTCTGCTGTTGTAGCTCCAGTAATAAGGAGATAGTTATCTGTAGAACGTAAAGTATCAAATAGACTCATACCCAAAGTTAAGATTAGTATAAAAACTGTTGTTGTTATTAAAACCTCTTTTGATATCATTTTATTATTGTTTTAGTATATTATGTATTATTTAAATTTAACCTATTATTAATGCCACAGCGGCTCTGACTCAATGTTTAAGTATAAAATACAAACCTTATATATAATGTCGACTCCAAAGTCATCGGCATTATAAGACATTGACTGCGTCAAGTATCCTGTTGCCATACTATGTTTTAATAAGATAGTGAGCCAAGGCGGTGACATTAATAATAACATTTATCCAATTACTGAATCATGTCCTGCAAAGTTTTCTGCGTAATGACGTTCTTTTGAATGGACACCAGGAACATACTTTGTGATTTCTTCAACCTTTTGTTGTTTTTGCTGTGTTGTTTTGAAGTATGTTATTAAATCTGGTGTAATGTGTTCTGAAACTGTTTGCCATGAAGGATCACTTTCACCTGTTGCAGATATTGCATTCATAATTACACCACTTCCACCATTATAAGATGCTAATGCAAACTCATGATAATCTGAGTATCCTTTGTCTTTGAAATATTTCATTAAATCTGAAAGATATTGAACACCTGCTCTTATTGCTTCTTCAGGATCAAATGGATCGTCTAAATTATAATCTTTAGCAGCTGAACCACAGAACTGCATTAATCCCTTACAACCAGTTGGAGAGACTGCATCTGGATTTCCAGATGACTCTTGTGCCATAACACCAACAACATATGACTTCTTAATCCCTGTGTGTCCATATTGTAAGATTTTTTCATCAATAATAGCACCAAAATTATCATCAATTGCTTTAATTACAATATTCCAACCAGCACTGGCAGGTGGAACAAAATATTCACTTGTTTTATCATATGTTTTATCAATGATTGTATATTTAACAGTTTCAGGATCTCCTCTAAACTCAAAATGCATTGCATCTTTTGAACTACTCCAATCTCCACCCCAGTCAAAACCATATCTTTTAAATGCATTAACTACACATTGTGGGATGTCTGTAACAAGTTTAACTTGACCACCGCAATATCCTTTTGGATCATAGCCAAGACACATTGGATTTTCATAGGGATTAATGTCTATGGCAATTCCAAATGCATGAGGACTTAACATTGTACTGCCTCTCGCATTTCTCCAATAAAATCCACCAACAGAATAAAATTCATAATTCTGTGCTTCTGCACAATTACTTATTTCATATTCAATACAACTTACCAGTGGAACAATCTTTTCATGAATTTGTACTCTTTTACCCATAAAGCCAGTAATTACTGCTTGTGACTCTATACTTTGTTCTGATGAACCATAAACCTCTTTTGCTTTTTCAACAAATTCAGAATATTTCATGCCGGAAAAGATATCTTCTGTTACTGGTTGACATGAATATTTTAATTTTGCTAAAGGAGATTCGTCGTCAACACTTTCTAATAATTCAAAAACAGATGGACTGTTCCCATCTAAAATTAATTTTGCACTTGTTACACTTATTATTGGAATAGTTATTGGTGTTGTTGATTCTGCAGTGATTTTGTTTTGAGAAATTTGTAGGTCAAAACTATTTCTTGGAATATATAACTTATCAAAGTTTTGTAAATATTGATTCATGTATAAATTAAAATATTCTAAAAATGATTCTTCAATTTTTGAAGTATCTTGTAAACAATCTTCTGAATTAGAAAATAATATAGGAGATCCTCGATAAGAACCACATTCTGAAGCAACATATGACCCAGAGTTCTTAATAAAATCTTGATATGCTAAATCAACTGCATATTTTGCACTTAGTTCAATGTAATCCAATGAAGACTCTGCTAATGCTGCTGTTTTTATTATTGAAAATTCTTTTTCACCTAGTTTTCTAGGAAAATTTCCTCCTTTTTGATTAAAAATAATAAACAACCAAGTAAGACTAATGATTAATAAAATTAATAATCCTGGCATTAGTATGTTTAATGCTTTTTTTGATCTCCAGATCTTATTTAATTTATTATTTCTCATCTTCTTTTAATTACATGAAATAAAACCAATATATTTATCTGCATTAATATTAACAGTGTAACGCATTGAAGTATCTCCTAAGTTTCCGCCAATAATTTCTACATTAGTTTCGCTGTTTATGTTAACAACAAAATCACAATGACTTAACATTGAATATTTTTTGTCTTGATAATAAACAAAAGGAACATCTGAATCATATCCATCCTCTATACAAGTGTCTCCTTCACAATAACATAGTATGTCTCCAAGTTTTAATTCATCAATATCAGACATTGGATATGTTTTGCATGAATATTTACCTGGATGATTTCTTACATATGAAAAATATGAACTATGTGAATAACTATAAGGAAAATCAATATTATTTTGCTTCAAAATCCAACTAATGAATGTCCCAGACCATTGAGCTGAACTTTCACTTAGATATGATGCACATTCAACTTCACTGAATGATACAACTGAAAAATATTCATTTAATTTTGCTTCTGTTTCATCACTATCACATTCATTTCTTCCATCCCACCATTCGTATTCTTGAATTGCAGTATCTGCAATTGCTTGACCTATAGATTCGTTTGTTACAATTTCTTCTGAAGGAGATTGATCCTCTTCTTGAGATATTGATTCTTCTGAAATCATTATCAGATCATCATTTATATTGTCTCTAAATAAGTACAGAGTTGCAATAACATAGTTTTCAGGTGTTGATAATGGTACAAATGTTTCAGCTGCAGATGCTAAATCTGGTGTTGAAATATCGTCCATGATTGCATTTACTTTATATGTATTAACTGAGAGGAGTTTATTATCATCTGGCATATAAGTTAATGTCAAATGCCATCCACTTGTTCCTTCTGAAAAAGATTCAAATAATTCTTCAGTATGATCTTCAAGTAATTCCAAGTATATATTATCATCAACAGCTTTGTTAATGAGAGTTGAGATAGTCATGTTTTCTCCATCAACATTTATGTTAGATCTCAAGTAATTTTGTAGATATAATGAAGCTTCAACATTTGCTTCATCTCCAGTATAATCAAAAACAAATTTACCTGCAGTAATATCAAAAATAAAGAATGCAAAGATTAATAATGCAATAATTACTAGAAAAACATAGATATCAATAATAATATCTTCACCAATTCCTTTTTTGTTTTTGAAAAGTTTTTTTATCATTTTATTCTATTATGAGTTAGGTAATATAACTGAAATGTCTAGGATAGCGTTCTGCATTTGTCCATCCTCATTTCTAACTAAGACATACATTACCTTGGATTTTTCTTTTGTTGAACCTAAGCCAGGCAAGGATGATCTTGCTAAAACTACCCATCTTTCATACCATTCTTCATGATATGAAACAGAATGGACCTCTGCATTGTTGTGGTTGTAAATTGTACCATTTGTATGTTTTAATGTTAAGTTAACTGCAACTGCAGAAATATCACTATAATTAAAGGCAATAGCAAGTTTTTCCTCTATCAATGATTTATCTGAAAATTTGGTAATATCAATAACCCCAGGATAAAGTCTTTGTAAATTTTCATCATAATAACTAATTCCATTTGTTGAATAAACAAAATCATAGATAAATAATTCAGATTCAATCTCAAATGTTTCAACAGATGTAACAACATATGTTTTAACAAGAATTATTAGAAAAAAACCCACTATGAACAAAACAATAAGTCTGTAAAATGCTGTAATCATAACATCATATTCAAAGGCTTTTTTGTTTTTGAAAAGTTTATTCATTATTTTACCTCAATGTAATAATTATTAATTCCAATTTGTATTGTAGATGCTAATGTATTTGGATCATCAAATAAGTCAGACTCAATCGCATCATTACCTAGTTCAAGAAGAACAGCCATTCCATTTGTATTTTTATTAATAACTGCATTTGATGATTGTATAGGTCTTTGATTAATTTCAATATTAAGTGATGTGAATTTTGAATTAAGTTCACTAAGAATTGAACAAGCCATTTTTTTACTCTGTTCTGAGTTTGATCCATAAGGATAATAAGCTTTGATTGTGTTTGTTGTTGATGTGTTGTCTGTTGCTATCTCTATTCCAATAACAAGATTTGTGTTTGTTTCAATATCTGTAGTTTGGGATGATCTTTTTATGAAACTAAGTTTATCAGAAGAAAGATAATCAGTAATTGCTATTTCATTCTTATTGTTTGTAGTTGAATATACAACTAATGTATCTTGTCCTGCTAATGTTGCTTGAATATTTCCGCAAACCAATTGTTCAACAGAATCTTCGTTATAATCTTCTCTTATTTGAAATAATTCACTTGTTTTAACAAATACTAAATGAGAAGGTGTTTCTAGATCTTCTAATGAAGAAAGAAGATTTGAATTTATGAAAAAAGGATATTTAACTTCTGATCCTGTTCTTTCTTCCGGATTGTATAATATTACAAGATTATCTGTAAAATCATAGCTAAAATTACCAATGTCAAAGTTAGGCTGAGAATAATAGACTGTTACATCCCCTGGCACAGATTGTACAGTGTTAGCCATTAAAGCCATGTCTCTAGAAACATATGTTTTTTCAAATAAAGTATTATCTTGAACATCTCTAATCATAGAAATAAACAACAATGCCACTATAACAAATAGCATCAACTCAATAATTGTCCATAAAGATAGTTTAAACTGACCCCTCTTTTTATTAAACATGTTTATAAATATTTATTTAAATATTTATATAGTTTTCTAAAGAATAATATATATGCATATATAATAAGAAAGTCTTATAGAAAATATTGCTAAAGCAAGTTTTATCACCGTTTATATCTCGATTATAATTGATGTTTAGCAAAAATTCCTACTGGAACTTCCTTTTTGCTCTATGTAGAATTACTAAAGATATAAACAAGCATGGTGACAAAACAGAATTTTCTATAAAACTGATAAGAACTATTCATAACCTATTCTAACTTTATCAAAGGAAGGTTTGTAAACTACAACTACTTGTGAAGCTTCACTACCAACAATAACAGGGAAATCACATCCAGTACTGTTTTCTGTTTGTAAGCCTTCAAAATAGAATATTTCTCCGAAATCAGTATAACATTCTTCTGTATTATCTTCACAACCAAAACCATCTTTCTCACATAGACATAAACAAGCATCATTACCGCATTGTAATGGCTTAATGACTTTTTCCAGGTCTTCTATACCTAATTGTTCACATGTTCCTGTGATTGAGGATTGTCCTTGTGAAAAGCCAAATACAATATAATCCTCACCTAAATAGATTGGATAAGGTGTTTTTGCGTATTCTGGTAATGTGATTATATAATCGTGTAATGATTCAAAGTTTCTTTCTGTTGCTTTGTTTTCTTGACTAATGAATAAATTAATCACATTATAACTAATTCCCCAAACAAGAATAAGAGCTAAAACTACGACGACAATTCTAATAATTGTTTCTAATGATAAATCAAGTGTTCCTCTTTTATTCATTTTCTAAGTTAAGGGAATTAATGATGGTAAAAATGATTCTGTTGGATTTAGATTTCCTGAATTTTCACCAAATAAGTCATCTGTTATCTTATCTGCTTCATCATCTGTTTGATCTTGTATTCCGCCAATTGTGTTTAGTGCTTTATCAATTACTCCTGTTGATATCATTACAATAACCAATAAAAACAATAAAGCAAGTATTAACATCACTAACCACCAAGGCATTTCTGCTTTTTTATTTTTTAATATTTTCATAATTATCACCTAATTATTTCTACAACAAACCAATCCTTGTGCACTACATTCTGTTAATGAAACTTCGTTTTCTTCACTACATGAAGAAGTACAAACTCCACCACGTAAAGTGCATAATCCTAAGCAACAAACTTGTCCATCTTGACATACAAAGTCTGTCCCTGTTGCTCCTAATGGACATTCATTACCAGGAGCACAGCTTCCACCTTTATTTTCACAAGATTCAACATCTGTTTTAAACATGTTTGCTCTTGATATAAAGATAAATGCAATCACTATAAGTGCAATAAGTGCAAGTGCTGCAATCACTATTGTGTTCATTGTTAAACCGCCTTGTGCTCTTTTTGATAATAATTTCTTAATTAATTTCATTTTTAATCAACTCTTTGTATTTTGCTTTTCTTCTGCATAAAAGTATGTCATTACTTCTGAACCCATTGTTTCAGAATCTCTAATTTCATCTCCACCTTCAATATAATTATCATCTTTGTTAACATCCCAAAACCAATAATTATTATTTAATGCAGGATCACGTATAAAGTATTTGTTGTTAAGATTTAATTTACCATGTATTTCTGGATTTGAGAATAATTCTACTAAACCAACATTTTTCATTATTGTTTTATCATCACCAAACCTATACCATCCTGACGAGGAAAACATTCTTATTTCTTGTTCAACTTCCCATCCTTCTCCTTCATCAAGTTTAATAATATTATAATAACAACATTCTGAAGAGTTTAAACTATAGATTAATAGTTCTTCTCCCTCTGCAACTGCTTCTTCATCCAAGTTAGATATTTCTTCGGGTGAAATATCTTGTTCATTCATTCCAGGAATTATATCTAAATATTCTTTTCCTTTAGCATATAATGTTTTAGGAAAGAAAAATGCACCAATTATAATACAGATTGCAGCAATCATTGTAACAAGCTGCCAATTGATTCCTCCTTTCTTGTTTCTAATATTAAATTTAAACATCATAATCCCCCTGCTAACCAATCTACAAAACCAAACATTTTTCCTTTAATTAAGACAATTAATCCTAGAATTACAACTAACCCAACAATTGTATATATTAACATCATTAGCCAAAAAGGCATTTCTGCTTTTTTGTTTTTGAATATTTTGTATATTTTATGCATATTTAACACCAAATTAGATTATATAGACTCATTCTTTTATATTTATCTATTATATGTATACATGATAAGTAATGCTAGTACCATAGCGGCTCTGACACTATAAATTATTAGCTGTACATACCTTATCCTTTCGCTATCAATATTATAATATGATAGTGAGCCAAGGCGATGGTACTATTAACTTATCATGTACTATTTACTATGATCCAATATCTCCTTCATGCACAAGATTAGCTTGTTCCACTGGTAATATCTCACAACCAAGGTTTTGTAATGATTCTGTTGTATAAGGAATTAAAATAACTCCTGAATCCCACATTGCCATGTCATCTGTACCTGCTGCATAACCAGCTCCAGCTCCAGCCGCTGCACCAATCAAAGCAAAACCTACTGCTTTTGTTACAGTTACTTCTGGTACTAAAATTAAAGCTGTTCCGCCTAATAAACCAATACTACCTAATCTTGAACTTAACCAAAATTTGTTTAGTTTACCTTTTTTTGCATAAACAAAGATAGTTGCATAATTATAATTAGTATCAATAACATCTTCTGTACTTTGTTTTATTTCATCTTGCATTTTTTCTTCAGTTGCATATCCTGGCATCATATATTCTGTGTAAGAACCTTCAAAATAAGGAACTAATGCCTGTGGAATTGCATGAGTATCCATGTAATAAAGAAAGTTTGTAACATCTTTACCTTTTGCTGCACCTTCAAATTCTGCAACACTACAAACAACACAATTATAATCTGTTGCCATAATATTTGTATCAAATAAATTAAGTTCACCTTCACCCATCTTGTACCAACATTTAGCCATTTCATCTGAGAGTTCTTGTTTGATTTCCTCGTCGTCATCTGTTGTAATTTCTTCATATAAAGTTGGACATTTAGTTTCTTGATAAACATCATCATAAGCCATCTTTGCAATTGAACTCATTTCATTGCTTGTTTTACAAAATTCAATGTCTGATTTTGATGAAGCAATATCTCCAATTCTTGCAAAGAAAGTTAATGATAATATCAAGGTAACAACTGCAATTATTAAAATTATTAAAAAGGTTTGAGTTGCAATTGCTTTTTTATTTAGTTTTTTTATTTTCATTTTTTATTAAGTATAAAGATAATCACATATTGCTGTTGACAATTGTTCAATTGGACCAACAACTATAAAGTATAAGCTATTTTCTTGACCAGCTGTTTCTTCTATTGCACCTGTTTTCATGGCCATAAAAACAACAGAATATGTTTGATTTGTGAATATTTTACCTTCATTTGCTAACATTAGGTTTGATTCTAATGGATTACCATAAATTGCTCTTGCCAAGTTAGGGCCACCCATCATTCCACCAATAAATCCAAGATCCATTAATTTATACAAAAAGGTTTCTTTTGTAACATATTCTGATCCATATAATTCATAGTAATTTCTGTGAATAAATTCATAATAAGTTGTATTATCATCTAAAATAATGCTCGGAACATTTTTATTTTGTATAAATTCAATAAAAGAGTCTGATTCTTGGATCTGCATGTCTTGGAATCCAATAATAGAACAAACCATGCAAACTTGCTTATCCTTAAAATTATCCTGATTAAAGACATTAAGTTCACCTTCTCCCATTTTATACCAGCATTCTTGCATCTGTTCTGCAAAAACATAGTTAATTAATTGTTCTTCTTGTCCTTCTGTTAGGTCTGAATATTCTCTGACTAAGTCAAAGTCTTCAGAAATATCTTCATCTTGGAGATAAACTGGAAGTCTACTAGATCCATCAATCATAACCTCTTCATCTGTTATTGTTAAAGAGGTTCTTGGACAGTCTAACTCTAAAGGAGAATTCATTGCACCCATAAACTTTGTCTCAGATTGTGCAATAACACCCAACCTACATATTTCTAAATCAGATTTTGCTGATAATAACCCAGCAATTCCTTTATATGTTAAAACAATAATAATTAGAACAACTATTGCAAGTATCAAACTAACTAAAGCTTGCTCTGATATACCTCTTTTTCCTAATCTTTTCAATATAACACCTTCTAAAAGCTGAATATGCTTCCTAACTTAGACTTAACTAACCAAACAAGCATAATTAAGATAACTACGAATAATATAAGATAAATTAAGTTTTTTAATGTTAGATCTGCTTTATTATTCATTATATAGTATTTTTTAATATATTAATATATAAATTTTTAGAAAGAAGAGGAAGAATGTAAAGTAAAAAAGAAAATTAAAAATTAATCTTCAGACTGCGACAGTACACAACAGACTTCATCTGTTTTCTCACCTGAACCATCATAGCATACTCTTGTTGGATATTGAATATAGTTAGTAGGGCATTCATAATCACAAACTGTGTTTTGCATTTCATCACAATCACTAATGCCTTTGCTGAATAATGCAATTCTTCCTGTAAATACAAAAGCAAGGATTACTAATACTAGCAAAGCGATAGCTGCCACAATTATAACATTCAATGAAATTCCTTGAGCCTTCTTTTTCATATATTTCACCTCAAAATGATATTATTAAGTATAATTATGTATAATTACATACTGGCTGATATTTAAATCTTTTTAAAATAGTAAGGAAAAGGGAAAGCAATAATGCCACAGCGGCTCTGATGTTTTGTAAATATATTATATACGAGTCGTATATATAATGCCGACTAAAGATCGACATTATAAGACATTGACTGGCGTCAAGTATCCTGTCGCTATATTATATGATCATAGGATAGTGAGCCAAGGCGGTGGCATTATTGCTTTTATTATAGAAATACTAGCTAAACCCACATCCACCTATACACAAATATACATATAATTCTTTTGTGCTTGGATAAAGAGGTAGTTTGTATGGTTCTGTTGTACCAGACATGCTGTCTGAGAAGTTACCTTTACTAATGTTAACTATCATTGGAGAAGGAGGGACTGTAGCAATAAACTCATAGCCATAGGATTCATTGAATCTCCATTCATCTAATGTGCCTTCTAACATAACATCAATAGCAGCATTAACAAAATCACAGGATCTTTGACTATTTTCACACTTAATTGTACCACCATAACTATATGCTTTAGCACAGTCTATCAATAAATCCCTTATTGTTGTGTCTTTTGTACAACCTGAATCTGTTTGGAACATTGCATTAACTAAACTAGAAACTAGTTTTTGATCAACATATGTTTCATAGATGTCGGTTGTAGAACCTTTATTTTGAAAAACAACCCGAACCGCAAATAATAAAGCCAGTGTAATAATTATTACTATCAATAACAAACCCATAATTTCAATCTGTGATTTTTTTGACATTAGCTTGTAACCTCAACTTGGATATAACCAAAATTATAACTATCTTCAATTGGATCATAAAGTGTTACAGGTGTTGTGAAGGACTTTGAAGAGCTTGCATTAATTTCCCTTGAATAAATCGTTAATTCCTCAGATGAAGGATAAACCTGAGTGAATGAAATATTACTAACACCTGAAAACATTCTTGTGTAATACCCTGAGTTCTGTTCATAAACCTTACTAAATGCATCTAATTTTTCCATATCATAGCAATCAAAGATTACTGAACCTGATGTAGTACATTGTATTTCTCCCATAAATCTAATTTTTTGTTCAATTTCAATAGAACTTAATGCTGTGTTTTCCTGAGCTTGAAAACGTGCACTAATGCTTGATAGTTTTACATAAAAAATTAAACCAAAAACTACTAAAATAAAGAATATGAATAGGACCATCATGGTCTCTCCCATTTTTATTTGAGCTTTGTTTTTCATTTTGTTAATACAATAAAGGTGTTAATGAAACCCTTCCGTTCGTTACGTCCAAATTGAAAATAAATGATCAGGGTTGGACTAAACCCTATTGTCCAAGGATTGACAAAAGGACTCACTGGCCCTTAAGGGCAAGGGTTTCTTTAATATAACCTTGGACAATCATTAATTATAGCTAATTGATCTGTATCTTCTAATGTTTGTACTGCGTTAAGTAATTGTGAAAGATCTTCTAAGTCATCAAAATCATCAAGTTCAGAAGTTTCGTTAATTGTTTCGATTGCATCTAAGACATCTGCAGTATAATAGATCTGACAATATGAACTATCTGTTGATAAAACATTATCATAAAGATTATCTGTTCTCTTATGATAAACTGTGCTTACTAATCTTAATTGATTCAATGCCTTGTATGCATTGCACTTGTATATGTCTGAAGTTTCTGAATAAATTGCCCCAATCAACATTGGCAAGCCAAGGTATGGTAATGTTTCATCTTCAAAATAAACATAACCAACATTTGAATTACCGTCGACATAAATCATATCCCAACGTTGATCTTCATCAAAGTCTTGTATAATTGTATAAGGAATATCTTCACCTTCTTCCTGTATTACAAAAGATATTATTCTAACAAATTCATCATTTTTATCATCAATAACAATATCTCCATCTGTATAATCCTCATAATTGATTAATTCTTTAACAATAAAATCATTTTCTGATAATAATGAATTAACTTCACCTAAAAATGATTGAGAATCTGTGTTATAAATTAAAATATATCTAACCCTTGGATTAGTTAAGTATAAAAAGTTTGTAACTTTGTAAGGAAGTTCCCATGTTAATGCCCAAGAAATCATATCTTGTGCATTTATCTCTTCCAATGTGAATATTGTTTCAGCAGATGTATCTGTAGTTACAGAACCACCCGAGAAACCCGAAGGACAACCAATGTAATTACATGCATATGGATCACAAGTAAAAGAAATATCAACATCTGGAAAGTTTCTATTTATCTTTGCTGTCTTTGGACTCTCTTTAGCTGTTGAAAATATTGAATCAAGTTCTGTAACAACAACACCTGCTAATTTTACTTCTTGCTGATTTTTATACCAAATAGAAACACTAACAAAGAACATTAAAATAATTGCTCCTGCTATAAGAATAAATACCCAATTAAATTGTGTTGCTAATTGACCTCTCTTATTTCTAACCATTAATAATCACCAAAAAAGTTTATACAACTTTGCTTTAGCAAATGTTGTATTAGCTGGTATTTTCCCAGGTTTTTGCTTGCCAAAAAGCTGACCCAGTTGAATTGTGTTGCTAATTGACCTCTCTTATTTCTAACCATTAATAATCACCAAAAAA
>CAYVNN010000002.1:136912-176967 GCA_964453185.1 uncultured Methanosarcinales archaeon | reverse complement strand
AATTGTGTTGCTAATTGACCTCTCTTATTTCTAACCATTAATAATCACCAAAAAAAAAGAAAAATTTACCAAGATGAAATCTTTAGCTTATTACCATAACCAGTCATTTTTATTTTTAGTTTACTGTCACCAACATCAAAGCATAAATAACCTTCACTTGAATCTACTTCAATCTCTCCCAAATAAATACCTGTGTCTAATGCGTCAAAAGGAACAGTATAAACATTTCTACTTGTGTCATCTTGCCATGCATTACACATCCTGAAATCATAATCATCACTATTTGCATCACATATCCCAGTACTTAATACACCACCAGAAATACTATCTGCAGATTCAACAAAACAAACAGTCTCAACACCATCTGGAATATCAATTTCAAGTTTTTCCCATGTACCATATGATGGACCAATTCTGTTTGCATCAGATTCAAGGTCTGTTTTAAATTGTAGTAAATTAATATCCTCAACTTTGTTCATAATCTGACCAATATATTTTACACCAAAGATTAAAAGCATCCCTATGATTATAATTGCTAGAATATAAATAAATGCTTGTGATTGTGCTTGAGCTTTCCTCATAAATAATTCACCTCTTTACTTTTTCTTTTTTGCTAATTAGTACCACAGCGGCTCTGACCCAAAGTTTTCTTAAATGAACGTCTCGTGTCCTGACGCTTTACTATGTATTATTTAATAGTGAGCCAAGGCGGCGGTACTAATTACTTTTTCTTTTTTGCTAATTTTGATAAATCTGATAAAACATCTTTTGATGATTTCTTTGATTTTGTAAGAGTTGCTAGATCATCAAGAGCTGATTTCTTTTTAGGCTTTGATTTCTTCTTTTTTGCTTTCTGGGTTGGCTTTGGTTGTGATACTTGTTTTACTTGTTGTGGTGTAGTTTCTTGTTGTATTGATTGTTTTACTTGTGGCTTAACATCAATCTTTTGAACTGGTTTTGACTCTTGTTTTAATTTTAATTTTTCTAAACCATTATTTTGTTTTGATTGAGACTTTTTGGATTTATCATCAAATAAACCAAACAATTTTTCTCTTATTGATTTCTTTTGTTGATCATATCTTTTCTTTGCATTAAATTCTCTCTGTTTTTTCTGCATAAATTGGTTTTGTACTGGCGCCTGTGGTTTTTGTTGTTTTCCAAATACTAATGGTCTTCTTGATGTTTGTGGCACTTTTCCTTTACCAAATGATTGTTTATTCATTGGACCCATTGTAAATGGTTTTTTACCTGGTTTTAATTTAATACCTAATTTTGCCAATAATGGACCAAAATTCTTATTTATAAAACCTTGTACATCAATCTTTTCTCCACCATATTTAGGAATATAATATTCATTATATCCATAAATCCCTCCAGCAATAACAAATCCTGCAATAATAAACATGATAAACCACATGAAAATTCCAAATACTGTTGTACCTAATGTTCCTCCTTCCTCTGGACACTCTTCATCACAAGGTCCACCACAGTCAACACCATCTTCATCTTGGTTTTGTCTACCATCACTACAAGTAGGATCAGATTGATCATCAGTTGTTGTACAATAATCACTACAACTACCACCACAATCAATTCCTTCTTCATCACCGTTCATAACACCATCATAACAACTTGGGACAGCACATGCATGATTACTACAATAATATGTTTCACAATCACTATCATAAGTACAAACTTGACCAACTAAACAATATTCACAATTAGTTCCACCACAATCAACATCACTTTCTCCTTGGTTTTGTAACAAGTCATCACATGTTGATTCCTGACAAATATTAGTTAAACAATTCTTTGAAGCACAGTCTGTTGAAGCTGTACATGCTGAACCTGCTGCACAAGTATTACAATCCAGTCCACCACAATCAATATCTGATTCATCATCATCTTGAACACCATTTGAACAATGAACTTTGTATGCATCAGTATCTCCAATTGTTGAAATATTTGGTGCTGCACCTGAAGCTGTTGCTTCAATAAAAACACCAGAACTACTAAATATATCACTCCACAATCCAACTTCATTCTTTGCTTTAACATTCCAGTAATAGGTAGACTGATTTAATAAAGATAAGTTTTGTAATGACGCTGATTCATTATCTGTAATAAACCAATCAACAACATCATTATATCTTGGCATAGTACCAATTGAAACATTAAACTCTTCAACATCTGTTAAATCATCTGTAGCATTCCATTTTGCATATAATGTGGTATTTGAATATGATATGCTACCATCTTCAACTGATTCAACAACAGGAGGAGTAGTGTCAATAACAACTTCAAAATAATCCGTTTTTGTTCCATCAACAAATGAACAGCTAAAATAGTATGTATATGTCCCATGTGTTAATGTAAAGTAATCTGTGCTATATTCTTTTTCAGTTACTGCAGTCATTTGTGTTGAGACATCTTCTGAACTAGTTCCATAGTAACATTCAGATGCTGTTCTTGTTGTTTGAATGTATAACCTTACATTTGTTTCTGAAGTTTTACCCGGTTCAATCATGTACATTCCTGAAGCCATTGAAGTATTAACTGTAAATGAAAGTGAAGTTGAGTCTGAGTTAAGATAAGCACCATTTTGACAGACGAAATAATATGTATAAGAGGTTTCATCTGTTAAGTCTTCAATAGTATGTGTGTTCTGGGTTGAAAAGATCGCATCATCATAATTATCAAACTTATACATACCTGTATCATAACTTTGAGATGATGAAGTACCATATTTACATCTTGCATAATCATCTGTTTCAATCATAAACATTGCATCTAAAGGTGCTTCAATTATGTTTGGTGGTGTTTTACCGTCGCTGTTATTCAGATATAGTTCTTCAATAACAGGAGTGGTGTTATCAAACATTAACATGAATGTTTGAGCATAAGTCTGATTATTATCTAATAAACATTTTACATAAACATATTCAGGAACACTTTCTAAAGCAGAATCTAAAGTATAATTTACTTCAAATGTATTTGAATTTGTCTGGTCAAATGCAATTGAATTTTCAAGTGAGGCATCATTCTTACTATAACCGCAAACACTTGCATCAAGATATGTTTGAATTTTAAATTCAAATTCAGGTGATGATGATACTCCTGTATAAGGTGTGACAATTTGAATTGCATCTTCAGGGAAATCTCCTGTGTAAAAGATTCTGTATGTTTCAATTTCTGTTGTTGCACCAGATCTATCTATTCCATAAATTGATACTGTATTATAATCATAAGTTGTAGTAGTTTCATTTGTTGAATTATCATCTTCCACACCATAATCATATGATGCTAATGTTAAGTTTACATCAAAACTAAATTCATTATTTGCTTCTATATCTGTATATTCATAATAATTCCCATCAGCTGTTGTTAGCATTATTGTTACTGTATTATAAGGTTCTGTTCCACCATCTGAACTTGCATCAGGATCATCAACGTCTCCCTCAACAGCAAGTTCTTCTACATAAACAACCATCCCATCATAAAGATCATCAACTGTCAAACTGGGATCATAATAATCGACTTGTAACTCTGTACATTGGGTTGTTTCATTTTTACCACCCATACTATATATTGTATTTTCAACTGAACTATAACAAACAAAAATTTGTGGTGTTTCACTTAAATTATATTCTAGTGGTTGAGAATAATCAACTACTTGGTCTGGTGTACATTCTAATGTATTCATACAATAATATGTTGTATTACAACCAAAACCATCTTTTGGTGAATCTTCACATCTTAAATAAATATCCATATCTTCTCCACCATAAAATGCACTGTAATTCAAGCTATTTCCAAATGTATCAACCATTAATGTGTCTGGTGCAGTATTATCAAAGACAAATTGAATTTCGTCGTCTGAATTTCTTCCAAGAGTTGTCATTTCACATTTTACATCAAAGAAATACATATCATTGCTTCCTAAGGTATAACTAGGATAAGTATGCAAGTAATAACTTCCCACATCTTCTTTATCAAACCTATAACTCATTGCTTCAAATCTACTTACTTCTTCATTTGGTTCAAATGCACAGGTTGCATCGTAAAGCGTCTTAACTATTAGATCAACTGTACTTTGATCAGTAATAATTTCTGGTTCTGGGTCAAATAAAACAATGTCTGCATCAACTCTTGCTAAAACACTTTCATAAGCCATGTTTCCATATAAATCTGTGCAATTTACACTATAAAGATAATAACCATCTGTTAATTCTTCATATTTAACAACATAATGATTATTTAATTCATTATCAATCTCTGAAGTTGTTACATCCTCAAATGAATCAGTACAGTAAGCTTCTTCATCTAATGTAACTTCAAATGTAATAGAGGAATCTGTATAATCAGTTGTATCAGGAGTTACAATATATTCAATTGTAATTACTGGAGCTGATTTGTCGACTTCAACTGAGAAAGGTGTGACAACTTCTAAATTGTTTGAATAATCTTCTGAATAGTAATAAATTGTGTGATAACCACCGCCTTCACCTAACTCAAGATAACCAATATTGCTTGTTGTAGGAAATAATGTATCTGGGTAGCAACTTTCTTCATCTTCTTCTGCTAAACAATAATATGTTGCTTCAACACCACTACCCTGGGTTCCGTCTTCTTCTAAATCTTGAACAAGAACAGTTAAATTAATAGCTGAAACTTTATCATCACTTATTATTGTTGTTACAGGTGAAACATAATCTTGTTGACCAGCATCTGCATTTGCATCACCGTCTGCATCTTTATAACAACCATTAGTTGAGTCCCAATAACACAATCCTAAACCTAGTGCATCATTACTTTCTGTTAATAATTCGTGAGTACCAGCTGTTCTTGTGCTTCCTTCATAAGTTACATCAACACTAACAGAATTTGAACCACATTCTTCTGTTGTTGAGAAGTCTGTACAACCAATATTAGATGTGTCTGTACATGTTAAGGTTAAAGAACTTCTATAACAACTATCACCATAATAACGACACTTGTCTAATGTACAAGCATCAAGAATGTAGTTGAATATTGAAGTATCACACATTCCACATTGTATAAATTCATCCATTGTTTCCTTACAAATGCCTGTTCCAAGTGTTGTGTCTATTGATTCCCATTCACAATCTCTTCTTAAACATTTATTATTAGAATACTCAGAATCTTGTCCTGCACATGCATACTCACTACTGTAATCATAACAACTTGAAATATCTCTACATTCTTTGAATGCATCAACATTTGAATAAGTATAATCAAAATAACAAGATTCTATTTCAAAACAAGATGTATCTGTTCCTAAAACACCTGATGCAATAACACTTGTGTCGTCTGCATAAATACCCAAAGGATCTCCACAAAGATCACATTCACTTTGTTCAATACATTCTGTTTGTTCATATGTATCTGGACCAACACAAAAATAATCTGTTCCTTGGGATGATCTACAATTTTCAATATAATCAATCTTATTTTCAGAGTCACAACCTGCTCTGTAAATTAAACTACCTTCAAGATCTCCTGTTTCATCTAAACAAAATTCTACTGTAGAAATCTGTTGACAGATCTCATCACCTGAATCATCAACACAAAAAGCATCTGAATAAGTTGAATTATCATACAATGCTTCAATCAAATAACAATATCTTTCATTTGCACCAATATTAACATCATCATATGTTCTTACATTATCTAAATTATCAATAATTATATAATCTGTGAACTCATCACAATCATCTCCTGCACATCTCAAAACATTAAAATCAACATTACAGTTTAAACTCCATTCAACTGTTAGTTTTGCTTCACCTTGAGTGAATGCAATATCTGTGATTGCAGGTGTCAATGGTTGTTCTAAACAATCACAAGGACCGCATGTGTCCACAGTACCATCATCATCACAATCATTTACATCTGTTGAACTACAGCAAACAAAAGTTCCATCAGATTTTTGATAACCTTGGCTGTTACAATTACTACTATCACCAGAGTCACCACATTTTACTTCAAAACAGTCAAGGTCTTCACAATTAATTTCTCCATCATTATCATCATCTATAACATTATCACAAACTTCAATTCCTTGACTACAACTATCTAATGCAGCACAATCACCCCAAGCAGAAGCATCATCACATGTATAATACATTAAACAACCAAATGCATCAACACCACAATATTCTCTATCTCCTGGAGTACATTCTCCAGTTGTTGTGGTATCACAAGATGTACTTTGACAAACTCCACTACAACAATAATTATTAACAGCACAAGCTGTTCCGTCTGCTTCTGTGCCTGAATAACAATTACACTCTGTTGCAATTAAAGTAGAATCTGAACAAACAGCTAGCTCACATAATTCTTCGCTTGATACAGTTGAATCACTACAACAACCTGCATCGTCTAAATCAATATAACCATCACCATCATTATCTGTTCCATCTGCACAAGCTCCGCCATCAACATCTGTTTCATCAGCGTCGTCAGAACTATCACAACCAGGATCAGAACCATAATCAATTAACCCATCTGCGTCATTATCAATTCCATCTGCACAAGCTGCTGTTGAAGTTGTTGTGTCACCAGTATAAGCTGAACAAGTTGTTTCATCTGTGATTGACTCATTAAATGAACCTGCTAAAGCATCACAATAACCTCTTGAAGATAAAATTGAAACATTACTAACACCATAAGCATAATAACAGCACCCAGTATCACATTCAGTCATTTGTGCACAAGTATTATTCCATTGACCACCATAATACCAACAATAACCTTCTAATGATGCTTCATCACAATATTGTTCTGTTTCATCAAAACAACAACCATAGGTTGTACATTTATCAGTTGATGTACCAGAAGGATACAAAAAATTATATTCACAATCATCTTGTGATATTGGTGCACCAGGATTATCATATGTTTCATTATCTGCTGGACAACAATGACTTTCTGAAACAGATTCTAAATTACAATAATATTCTTCAGCATAATCATACATTATATAAGGATTAGCACACATACCTGTACTTGTTGCTAAAACAGGATCAATATAATGAAAAATAAATATGGATAAAACTACAATTAAGAATACTGTTAACCCCTTTTTTCCCCTCAAATACTTCATTTTACTATCATCTTACACTATTATTGGTCTTATATCTAAATTATTACTATATATATTTATCGATTTAATATATATAAAAGAATTAATTGTTACCTTTATCTTCTAATTTTTTATTTTCTGGTTCAGATAAATAATTATCTTCTGATGTTACTGATCTTCCAAGTTCTTTCTCTGTTTCTTTTCTTGCATTGCCTGCTACTTTCCCTCCTCTTTTAGCAGCATCTTTGTTTTCATTGAAGCCTTGTGCATCTTCATTTCTTGTGATTTCTGTAGAAACTCTTTCTCCAAGCATTGAAAAGATAAGTTCTAAATCATCCATGTGATCTCTTAGGTTTTCTCTCTTTAATCCTTTAAATTTCTTATATTCTGATGGAGTCATGCCAAATGTAGCTTTACTAATTTCAGCAGTTAAAATAGAATATTCTCTTCCTTCTTTAACTCCTCTTTTATTCCATTCTTCTGTAAGTTCGTCTCTTATTGCAATACCTCTAACTCTTTTCTCAATCCAATCATCAGAATAACCTTTTGATTTGTATAGTTCTTTCATACGTTTTTGTGCCAATTCCGGATCTTCTATTTCTTGTACTCGTTCATACCCTACTTTTGCAAGCCATTGTTTAAATGGTTCAGCTTTTTTAGAAGGAATAGATTGGATTATTCTAAACATAGATTCAGTATTTGCACAATCAGTAGCGTAGTATTTACCATCAGATGATTGTAATTTCAGTTGTAAACAAAATGTTAACAACTGATTTTCTCTACCCTTTAATACCCCCCAATACTGTCTTGGACTAGGACTATCTGTTAGTGCCCTAACTACATCAACCACTGAAAAATACCATTCATCCTTATGCCATAGTCTACGAACCTCTTTATCCTGAAACACAATTAATGATTTGTTTTTTTCCATAGAAATTAGGGGTTAATACAGATTTAAATAATTTATGTAATGTATGTTATTTTATCAAAATACAGTCGAGATAATGAAATTAAACACAACCAGATACTTCATCTTCTGTTCTTTGTGCATGGCAAGTGTCACCATCATTAGAAATAGTACAAGAATCAATATTACATCCATTAATATCACAATCATCTTCTCTGTTATCTTCATCATTACCATAAACTTCATAATAACAAAGATCTCCAATTTCCATATCAAAATAAGTTGGTTCTGGGCAGTCTACTGAATTATAACTAAAATCAGAACTAGTACATTCTGCATTATAATGACATTCTTCTGATTTTAAACAATAACCTTCATCAATTCCACCATATTCACAATCAAGTAAATCATCAGGCAAGGTGTGTGTATCATATGTCCAACCTGAAGAAGTACATTCAATATTTGCTAAACATTGATCTAGTGTGTTTAAGCAATAACCATCTGTTGTTGGATCACCTACTGTACAAGTGTCACTAAATTCATCTTCTGTTTTACATTCTTCATTATAAGTATCACATCTATCTGCTTCAGGGGCATCTGTATAACAAATTGTTCCACTTGATTCTCCTGGAGACATGCATCTTTCGTAACTTCCATAACTAGAACCTGTTTCATCACAAGTAATACCAAAATAACAATATTCATTATTCCAACAACCATCTTGTTCTGTTTCAGTACAATAAGTATCACTTATCCCATCATATCCACAGTCTGCACAATTATAACTACAAGTTGTATCTGTCCAATTATAATCTGATGAATCATCACAATCAATTGGATCACAAGATTCATCACAAGAACAAAGACTAGTGTCTTCAGGTAAACAATTACCTAATTCATCATAAACATAATTAGCAGATGAACAATCTAATGAACCATAACAATAATCTGTTGGTGTACAACTCGTACCATCTGCACCTTGTTCACAAGTTGAACTGCCATAAACACAATGTTCTCCTGCACCACATGTATCAACAAGTGTATAAGATTCTGTTGGAGATGAATCATCACAAATATTTCCTCGTGTTCCATCACAATGTGCTTCAATTGCATATTTGTAAACATTAATATCTGATGGATCACTCCCTGTAAAATTATCTAAACAACCATATTCAACTTCACTATAACAGACAGTTGTACTTGGTTCTACCTGATAATCATCATCACAACAAGTATGGTTTGAGGTAAATGTTCCTGAACCATAAGGATAAATTGGATCAGAACTTCTATGTGGGAAACATTGTTTGACTTCGACATCGAATGTTGAACTTTCGGGCCATAATATACCTGCGTCATCATATCCATAAAGAGATATTATTTTTTCATTATTTGATGGAACAGTTGAAGAATAAATAAAACCAACATAAGAATCAATATCTTCAATGTCATCATAGTGTGTTTCTGGTAAAGTAAGGTATGGGTCTGAAGTTGTAATTGTATCATAAGGGAGCTGCCATTCAAATTGACTTATTGAATTAGTAAATACATCTTCAGAAAGATCTGATAAATAATATGGGTCTTCTAATGAAACATAATTATCAGGAATGTCTTCATAATCATTATAACCATAAAGATACGGTGCAGAGATAACAACAACATTAACTGATTGATAATCACATTCTCCTGCATTGTCACAGACTTCAACTTTAACAACATGTGGACCAATGTCTGTGTCTACTGTTTGTATTGAGGCATTTCTTTCTGTGTCCACATAATCTGATGATGTACTAAATAATGCAGGATAACTATAATCTCTTGTTGTATAATTTTCCGGAGCAAGCCAAAATGCTTCGTGTGATGCAAAAATTAAATCTAATTCTTCTGTATAATCTTCATTCCACCAACCATAATAATAAAGTCCATTCATATAACCATGTGGAACCATGTCATCCTCGTCAGGATCATAGCCATAAGGATCAATAGCCAAAGTTCCAGAAACATTAACAACATAATCATAACCAATAAAGGATCCTTCAATTGTGTCGTTTTGTCTGACTAAATCTAAAGCTGGCTTTCTATTTTCAATTGCTGCAAAGAATAAATATGGTTGGCCGTTTACTAGAGATTCATTATCTTGAATAACTAAAATATCATCATAACAACCATCACAACTATCTGTACATAATTCTGTTGAACAAACATCTCTGTATTTGTAAACTTTCATTCCTGATTTTAGGCACTGTGTTAATGTGCCTGTAATCAAGTCTTTGCAGTTCTTTAAAGTGTCTGCGTGATTTTGAATGTCAAAAAAGATATTATTAACATCTTCTTCAACTAATCTTTTTAATAATTCGTAAATCTTTTTTAATCTAACATTTAATTGTAAATCTAAATTTTGTATGTGTACTGTTTCTGAATATGAACCTTTTGAAACTACAACTGGAAAGTCAACTGAAACATAAACATAATCTTGTGTAAAGACAATTTGTGCAGTTACATTTCCTTTTTGAACAGTTGCATTAGAAAGTTCAGGTATTTTGTTGAAGTCAACACATTCAGAAGTGTGCTGGCCAATGTATGCCTCAAGATATTCTTGAATTGATTTATGATCTTGCTCACGTTTTGAATCATATGTTTCACAACTGTAAATTGCGCCAGTAATGTTTGGTCTGTTTCTACCATGATAATCACATAAAGGTGTAATTGGATCTACTAATGAATTTCCAAAAGGATTTTTGTAAGTTCTATTGTAAATAGTTGGATCTTCTGTAAGAACAACTTTTCCATAAGGATAATCTGGAACAGCAGGATGACTTGATAATCCCAATGTTAAATCTGGTTTATAGATGGCATAACTTACATTATATGTTAATGTATCCTCGTCGAGAACTAAATCAAAAACATCATCATGTTCAAATGGAAGAATGTACTTACCATAATCATAATTAGGAGGACCTAAAAAAGGTTTAGTATCATTAGCTTGGTGATCATAGATAACACCACCCTGCATACCTAACAAAACAATTGCTTGTTTTGATGATTGTTCCATGCAACTATAAACATAACTATAATATTTTCCTTGTTTATGAAACAATCCTTCTAATTCTTCTTTTTCTTGAACAAATTGTTTTTGTTTATAATAAGAACTAACATAAAATAATGATCCAAAAACTATGAACAAAACAATTCCAATGATGATAAACATTGTTAATTGTGCTTTTTTTGTCTTCAGCCATTTTATATTTTGCATTTTAAGAAGTTATTCTTAGTTTTGATGTTAAGTCTTGCCAATGTTCAGAGCCAGATACTGTTCTTTCAAGTACTAATGTTTGTGTTGATGTTGTTTCATTACAATAAACATCTGTATCATATGCTTCTTCGATTAAATCACAATCAAGTGGAAGACCATCGTATACAACTGCCATAAATTCTCTATTATCTTTTGCAGTTTCACCATCATATCTTGTTTCTTCAACACCAACAATTGTGAAGGATGCTTGTTTTGAAATATATAATCTATCAAAATCTGTAAATGTTAAATAAGGTTCAGATGAGATTACAACATTTTCAACAGAGTCTTCATAAGCATAGATATGGTCATATAATACGCCAGATGAACTACCATAGTATGTATTTAGGAATGTTTCATATGTTGAATAGTCTGCTACAGTTAATGTTCCAGAATATGACAATCCTTCTTTTGCATAAATTAATGTTTTAGTTACATTGTTAAACCATGCTTCATTTGTATCTGATTCACATTCATAATAAACTCCATTTTCTTCTGTTGTTGAATATAAATAAGCGTCATCACAGTTATCAACTTCGTCGTCATCAATAATATCATCAAGTAAACCTGCACTTCCTTGGAATAAAATATCATCTGCATCAAAATACATCATGTCGTCATCATCTTTTGGATTAAGTGAAACACCCATGATTCTTCCATCTGCATAATCTAAAATACAAAAGCTGTTTATGTAATTAGGAATATTATCAATCTCTTCATAATTTAATAAAGTATTAGTGTAAGTATCACAATACAATGTGTAATCATTTGAACCAGCAAGTTCCATTAATTGGAATGCTAATAATTTTGTTCTTGATGTCCATTCTGACTCATAACAATAATGGTCATCTTTGAAAAAGTTTGAAACATTTGTACAACCAGCAACATAAAGATCTGTTCCTTCTTCTGAACAGAAAGTTTCATCATCTTCATTTGAACTACAGATACAAGCATTATTATCTAAACAATAACCAACTGTTTCTGCATCTGTGTTATAAAACCAATCATATCTTCCTTCAACATCAGTCCATTGTCCTGCTGAACAAATGTAATGAGTAACATCACCAGTTGAATCATTATATTCATATTGAGATAATTCATCAACACAAACAGTTCCATTCCAACAGCCATTGTTAAAACAACATTCTGTTGTAAGATTTAATCCCAATTCTTCTGTCCAATATGCTTCACTAGAAATTGCTTGTTTTTCTGAAGTATAACCTAAAATGTCTGATGCATAATCTTCTGAAATACTATGCCATGTATTGTTTTCATAAGCGCAAAGAAATTGATCATTTAATACTTCACAATAATCTACTTTACTTGAATCTGAAACAAAAGAACTATTTGTATAATAATCATTACCAACTTCACTAATTTCTTCATCTGTTAAACCACAACTATACAATGTTCCGTTTACATTAAAGAATGAATAATTTTTTTCAGAAGTGTTAAAATAACCAATTTCTCCATTATCAACAGCTTCTCCTTGTAAGCAAGCAGGATTATCATATTCACTATCTAAATAAGTTGTGTCATGGAAACTTTCATTAAGATAAGATTCATCATCATAATCATATTTATTTCCACAACAATGTGAACCTGTCCATGTTCCTCCTAAAAACAATTCACAGATTGAAGTTTGAGGGTTTGAATTATCTAGATCTTCACCATCTGCATTTCTTAATAACTCTCCTGCTTCATTTACATCTAACCATTTATAATTTTCAACATAACCATCATAATTATAAGAACAAAAGTAAGGATTGTTTTCATCAAAATCAGACCACTTACCTATGTCTGTTTCTTCATTCCCGTCTCCTTCAAGGAAATAAGGATCATATCTTGCTGCATAACCTGTTCCAACATCTTCATCATAGCTGTTATCAAGATTCATTGCTGAGTCATAAGCACTAAATCCTGTGTCTTGACATTTATATCCATATTGTCCTGAATAAACCTCTTCATCTAATGCTAACATATAATCTAATGAAGCATAAGCATTGTCCTCAGGTAAGTCTGCTACTGTATATAAACAGTATAATGAATCATCATAATCACTCATTAATGTTTCATAATCATCATATAGTATATAAGGATCTAATTCATCTTCATACAATGCTTTGTTTTTTAACCAAATCCTGTCATCACCACAGCATTTGTATTGTCCATAATTTGAATTATAAACTAATGCTAAAGAATCATTTAACCATGCACCACCAATTGCTTCACAATAATCTTGATCTTCATCCCAAATAACATCAAATCCTTGACTAGAAAAAACATTCATATAACTTTTCCCAATACTATCTCCTGTTAGTCTACGAAAAGCACCATCCCCGACATGATAAGAAAACTTAGCTATACCGTCAGTATTTGTATGATTTACATAATGATTTACTTTAATAACTGGAACACAACCACCATTTTCCCAGTAACTTGTTCCATAACTTTCTCCTTCAAAACGATATACTTTAGCTTTTTCTCTTAGATCATAAGGATCAAGATCAAGACTAGATCTTATCTGCCATGAAGTATAACTCCCATCATAATAATAAGAATCCTCCTTCATCATAAACGGTTCAAGATCTACTTCATCTTCTAATGTTGTTGTTTCATCTTCTATAAAAAGAAAACCTCTTCCTTCATAATAATCTCTAGAAACAAAAGATACTTCAGAATCACTTGATCTTTCATCAAGATAACAATACAATCTTAGGTCTGTAATTAATTTATGTCCAGGAAGATCATTATCAACAAACACATCATCTTCTTCTGTTAATTCACTGTCTTCATCAACCCATTCTTCATCTTCATCTGTATCATCATCGTCGTCATCTCCTTCACCAATCCATTCATCGTCATCACCTGGATTATTATAATCATCTGCTAAAGAAATAAATATTAGAGTAATTAAAACTAATAAGACTAACAAAAGTTTACAAATTTTAAAATGTAATTCCCCTCTTTTCATTTAACCATATTATTTTACATAATACATATATATAAAACTTTCTGAACATTAAAAATATAAGTAATTTAATAATAATATTTATTCTAAAGTGAATACAAAGGCTTTTATATTTATTTATATTGAAATAAGTTAAATGTCACAATTAACGAATTATATAGAAAAAGAACTAAGTAAAGGATATTCTAAAGATTTAATAAAGCAAAAATTGTTGAAAGCAGGTTATAAACAAGAGGTTATTGAAGATTCGTTTCATTTAATAGAAGGAAAGAAAGATTTTATTGTTAGAAAAAAACATCATTTCTATGATTCAATCCATCTTGATCCACACGTTTTAAGGAGCAAGTGGTTATTTCCTGTTATTGGAATAGTATGCTTGATTGTTTTGGTTGTATTGTTGTTAAGTAATATTGATTTCTCTGAAATAGATAAAGGAGAAGACTTACTAGAAACAACAGTTTCAATATCAGACTGTAAGAAGTTAAGTGGAGATGGAAAGGATATTTGTATATTAGAACTTGCTAAGCAAACAGATGATATTGAATATTGTGATGAGTTATTTAATGAAGGATTGAAAAGATTTTGTGTTAATAAAGGATGGGAACAAAACACATGTAGTTATGAATCACTAATAGGAGAAAGAGAAGACTGTTTAAAAACAAAAGCAATCGAGAATTCTGATGATAATTATTGTTATATTAGTGAAGATGTAAATACTTGTTTAGTTGAAATGTCTGTTTCTTTAAATGATGTAAAGTATTGTGATGAGGTGCCAGAGTGTGTTGGAGGAGTTGCGGCAGAAACAAATAATATAGGATTGTGTGATGAGATAGAATCAAAGGCACAATGTTACAGAGAATATTCTTTTTTAACAGATACAAATGTTTGTTCTGATAATGACATTGAATGTGAATTATATTTTGCTGAAACAGATGATGAGAAAAGAGAAGTAATAGGAGAATATGTTGAATATCTTATTAATTATGATGAAGAATTTGATTTAGATGAATTTCTGATTACATTGAAGGATAAGTATAGTGAAAACATATTTTGTGAATATGTAGCAGAGGAGATACAAGCTAAGTGTTAATTCTGTAATTAATTAATTTAGAACCAATTTCTTTTTATAAATTAAATAAAGCAATATTCCAGAGATTAGTGTAAAAATCAAACTAAGCCATTGACCCACTGTTAATCCTGATTGAAAAATAAGATATTCTTTATAGAATTCTGTGAAAAAACGAAGAAAAGAGAAGAGGAAGATAAATGACCAGTAAATAAATCCTCTTGGTAAGTTAAGATCTTTCATATAGAAAAGTATCCCAAATACAACAAAGTTTTTGGCTGCTTCATATAATTGTACTGGATGTCTTAGTAAACCATCTCCAAAATCAACACCCCATGAAATAGAAGTAACTCTTCCGACAAGTTCTGTGTTTAGAAAGTTACCTATCCTAACAAAAACTGCTACTAAAGCAATATACACAATAGCAGTATCTGCCCATTTCCAAAACAGCAATTTCTTTATTTTACAAAATAAATAAGCTGCTAGTGTGCCGCCAATTATTCCTCCGTGGGAAGAAAAACCACTACTAGAGAAAATCATACCTAGAGGATTTAACAAGAAAGCATCCCAATTATAGAAAATAACATGAAAGATTCTATTGCCTATAAATAATCCAATAACAACCCAAATATAAAATTCTAAGACATCTATTCTATTAAATCCTTGTTTTTCCCCTGCTTTTTTCCAAAAAATAAATCCTACAAATAAACCTAAGAACATCATTAATCCATACCACCTTACAGATATGTTACCAATATGAAATGCAATAGGGTCAATCATTTTTAAAATTAGGAATGATGATTATATATAATTATTGGTTAATTATGACTTCATTTGCCGGTAAATTTATATATTAAAAAGATTTAATGATTAATATCAAGATGGAAAAAAAAGAGATGGTTTTGTTTTTGATAATTTCTAGTTTATTAGTATTAGTTATCTTCTTCTGTGGATGTAGTTATGATAATAGTGCTTCATTTGTGCATTATGCTGATTGTAAATTATATTGTGATAATCCAACACATATATTTAATTTTGAGGATAGTAATAATTATATTTCTATGGCTGGTTTTGTAACATCTGGAGGAAATGGTGATGGAGGAATAGGATTATATGCAAGATATTTTGGTTTTGGAGAGACATATTTAGAAGAAGATGAAGGAGATCTAGTTAGTACAGATACAAGATTATTAATTGGAAAGGATGATTTTGAAATAGCAGAAGGAGATATGCTCCATCCTGATATAAGTTTTATATCAGATGGTGTCACTAGACAAGAAGCTGAAAAAGGATCAGTTGAATTAATAACTACATCTTCTAATACAATCCAAGCAACATATATACATAAAGTATCAAATCCTTGTAGAAACTATCAATTAAAGATAAATTTTAGAAAACCAGGAAATGATGAATCAAGTGCAATATGCAGAAGCAAAGATGGAGATGGGTCTGGTTGGGATACAATTGATGAAGGAAGTGTTAATCCTGGTAAAGATATGTGTGAAGGAACAGAAAGCACAGGAATAGGACCAGAAGAATGTGATGGCATAGATGAATCCGGACTTGTAGATAAAATGCCTGATGAATTTGTTTCAGATTATCTTTATTACACAACATAAATCATTCTTATTTCTCATTTCAATTGGTTTAGTAGCAAAAGAATAAACATCTAATTTTACTTTATACTTCTTACAAAGCTTAACATTCTGTTTTAGCCTTCCAAAAATCTTAACTCTTCTGTCTGAATTTGAGTTAAGGATTGAGTTAAAGCAAACAGCGTATTCAATCTTGTTTTGTTTCATTAATTTACACATTACTTGATTTAAACCAGAATTTCTATGGTGCATAAAATCATGCATTGAATGATTCTCATAATCAAAAACTAAATTTGGTTTTAAGTTTTCAACAACTTTTCTATTTTCTGAACAATTTTTAGTAATAACAAATTTACAAAGTTTTTTTGCTTTAAAGACTTCAGAAGGTTTTGCAATTATTCCAAAATTAATCTTAATCTTTGTTTTAAATTCTTGTTTTTTGAAATATTTCAATGGATAAATAAATGTTAATTCTTTATAGCCTAGTGTTTCAGCTATTTCAATGAATTCTTTCTCATTTCCTGACGGTAAAATAATGTCTTTCATTGTTTTATAAACCCCATAAGTGGACGGAAAACAAGAAAATCAGACTTGATTTCCTCAAAATTATCTAACCTTTGCCCAGATACAATTGCTTCACACTTATTATCTTTAACTAATTTATCAATATCATCTACAAACTCAACAATCTTTAATTCTGTATGATAATGGTCATCTAATTTTATTAAATCTAATTTCTTTTTAACAACTAAAACAACATCACAACCTCTTTTCATCATTAATAATGTTGCATCAACATCATCTTTATTTTCAATAATAGATAAAACCTTACCACTACAACCAACAGGCAAGCCACCGACAGCCTTAATTTTATCAAAAAACAAATATGCTTTATCATTAAATAATTCTAAACTAACTTGTAAATCAAATTCTTTTAAACTAACTTTTTTATTAAATTGTTCAACAACAAAACTTCCTAAATCTCTCTCAAGTTCTATTGATTTAAATTGAATTCTTTTATCAATTCTTTGCACAGTTACTCTGAATGATTCAAAGTCTTTTTTTAATAATGATTTTTTAATTTCCTGTTCTATTTTTTTAATATCTAATTCTATTTCTTTTGCTTTACTTATTGAAACTAAACCAAAAATTTGTGTTAATCTACTTAGATCATCAGTACTAAAAACGATTATTCTGCCTCTTAATCTAAGAACAGAGTCAAATTTGAGCTTATTTTTGTTCAAAAAAGACTTTATATTACGAATTAGCCTCTCTTCAAACAAAATTCTATTCTTACCTTTCAAGGAAAGCTCGCCATACCTTAAAATCCATGCATCTGTCATGTATGTGGCTAAAAAGTAGTTTATTATAAATGTTGTTATTTACCAGTTAGTTCAAAAAACAACAATCTTTAAATATAGCCTCAATAATATCTATATTTATTCTAGGCTAAGAAGTAAACAACATTGATGTTTACACAATATATTGCAGCACTTTGCTGCTTTTTTATTTTTTTTTGATTCTGAGATAAAATTAATTATACAAAGAATTATATTTTAATAGTATTCAATCTTTTATTGGATATTGAATAAGAAGTTTAACATATCCCTCTAAATTATCGCCAAGTGTAACTTCTTGACTTGGTTGAAAAGGTAATGAGATATGTTGGCCTTTATATAAATCTCTACTATGTCCATTTACTCTTGATCCATAACTAGAACCCTTGTCTGAAATAGAATACCTTCCTCTTGTTTCATTCCATCTTAATAAAGCATGCTCTCTTGAAACAGTGAAAAAAACTCTTCTATTTAATTTAATTCCAATTTCATTACCATAACCAACCTGAGTAACTAAATTTCCAGAAGGAGGGCAATCCATTGATCCAATATGAATAACATCTGCATATAAATCAACATAATGAAGTAACCTAGTAGAATCTTCACTTCCTGTTGGGCCTTCATATTCTTGAATTATAGTTAGTTTTGCTCTAAGTTGAGAATCACCTTCTGCTGGACCAGAATTTTCTCTGGGAACAACAGGATCTTTAACAGGAACCCCATTACCAACAGCGGGCCTTCTTTCATTACCATTACCTATAAATCCATTCTTTCTTGCTTGTTCCAATTCATAATCATGTATGGCTTGAACAAATCTAGCAGAATTTTGAACTAATTCATCAAGTGGTGCAAGCCCCCTTTGTGGACTAAATCCCAATGGAAGTGGTGTACTATGTCCTGATAAATCCATAAATATTAATGTTGGATATTCATCTGTTGTCATTTTATGTGGGTAACAAACCACTCATTTATATTGTTTTCTATATAATATTAAAATAGTATTGTTATATATAAATAGTTCCATAGGAAATAGAGGGGAGGTATATAAATAGTAAAATAATCATTTAAAAAGCAAAGTCTTTATAAATAAGCTATGATTTTAAAGTCTTATATAAATACATTTGAATTATCCAACAGGGGGCGTTATTTATGAAAAAAAAAGACACAAAAGTCGTTAAAAAGGAAAAAGACACACCAGTTGTTAAAAAGAAGAGAGATATACAAGTTGTTAATATCGTTGTTTCTACAAGTTTAGAACATGACATCCCATTAGAAAAGATGGCAGCTACACTAAGCAATACAGAATATAATCCAGAACAGTTTCCAGGTCTTGTTATAAGAATAAAAGAACCAAAAACATCTGCTTTAATTTTTAGTTCAGGAAAAGTAGTATGTACTGGAGCAAGAACCATAGGAAAAGTAGAAGAATCCATAGTAAAAATAATCAAAAGTCTGGAAAAGATCGATGTTAAGATTAAGATAAAACCAAAGATTACAATTCAAAACATTGTAGCAAGCGGTTCAGTTGGGATGGATCTAAATCTAAATGTTTTAGCAATGAGGCTAGAAAATACAGAGTATGAGCCAGAACAGTTTCCAGGACTAGTCTATAAATTGCCACAAGCAAAAGCAACATTCCTATTATTTAGTAATGGAAAAATAGTATGTACTGGAACAAAAAGTGAAGGTGCAGTGAATGTCGCTGTAGACAAATTAATTGAAAACTTAAAAAAGATTAAATAACAAAAACCAAATGAGGGGGTTTTTGGAATTGAAAATCTCACAGATTTTCAATAATTAATTATTATTTTATTTTTAACTTTCTTGAAAAATCATAAGAGAATTAGGTAGGTTTAACTGTAAAGAATTAGAAAATGGAAGCATCAGAACAAATAAAAAAGTTTCAGGATTTTTTTGAAGTCAATTATCATACTGAACTTTTAGAAAGAGTGAGAAAAGGAGAGAAATCAATAAGCATTAGTTTCACAAAATTAATGAAATTTTCTCCAGAATTAGCTGATGAATTATTAGAACAACCAGAAGAAGTGTTAAAGGCTGCCGAGTTAGCTGTTACAAATTTTGACTTTCCAGTTATGGTTAAAAATTTCTATGTTAGATTGATTGAATTAACACCACAAGCAAAGATATTAATCAGAAACATAAGAAGTCAACATATTAATAAATTATTGTTGGTTGACGGAACAGTAAGACAAAAGTCTGATGTAAGACCACAAGTAACTTCTGCTAAATTTGAATGTCCAAGTTGTGGAAATATAATTAATGTATTACAATTAGATACAAAATTTAAAGAACCACAAAGATGTGGGTGTGGAAGAAAAGGACGATTTAGGTTATTAAGTAAAGAATTAATTGATGTACAAGGAATTGTTTTAGAAGAAGCAACAAAAGATTTAGAAGGAGGAGAGCAGCCCAAGAGAATCAATATTTTCTTAAAAAATGATTTGGTAAGTCCAATCTCTGAAAAGAGAACAAATCCTGGTTCAACAATAAGGATATATGGAATTCTAAAAGAAGTACCAATTGTTATGAGAACCGGGGCACAATCAACTAAATTTGATTTGTTAATTGAAGCAAATAATATTGAAGCACTAGAAGAAGATTATACAAATATTATGATAAGTGAAGAAGAAGAAGAAGAAATAAAAGAAATTGCAAAAGATCCAAAAGTATTACAAAAACTAGCAAAATCATTAGCACCAGGAATCTATGGACATGATAAAATTAAAGAAGCATTGGTTATGCAATTCGTTGGTGGAGTAAGAAAGAAAAGGGATGATGGTGTTTCAACAAGAGGAGATATGCACATACTTTTAATAGGAGATCCTGGAGCGGGGAAATGTACTCATGGCTCAACCAAAATCATGCTTGAAAATGGAGAATTAACAAACATCAAGTCATTTTATGATAAAAATATTTCATTCAATAGAGAAGATAGAACTACAATGAAAATCTTTTCAATAAATGAAAATGGATTGAATTCAACATATAATCCAACAAGATTCTGGAGAAGAAAATCTCCTAAAAAATTACTAAAGATAACAACAAACACAGGAAATGAATTATTTGTAACAAAAGAACACCCATTATTCACAACACAAGATGGATTAATATTTGCAAAAGAAGCTGAGAAGTACAAAATAGGAGAGCATATTGCACTCCCGTCAATAATTAAAGTCCAAGGATCATTACAAAAAATCCCCACAAAAATAAAAAAAGCAAAGTCATATAACAAAGTAAAATATAATTGTAAACAGCATTTAGATGAAGAATTTGCAAGATTATTAGGATATTTAGTTGGTGATGGATATGTTAAATTAAGACCTACAACAGGACTGATTAGTCTTACAAACTCAAACAAAGAATTATTAAATGATTTTGAAAAATTAGTCAAGAAAGTCTTTAATTTAAATGTTTCAAAACAGAATAAAAAAGGTTCTTCTTCATATGTTTATTATATTAGTTCTATTGAATTATTTAGGATATTAGAAAAAATAGATCCAAACCTACAAAAAAGGTCTGCTTCAATGTCTATTTGTCCATTACTTTGTAAATCGCCAAATAATGTATTAAAGGAATTTATCAAAAGCTTATTTGATTGTGAAGGTCATGTAAGAAAAAATAAGAAAGAAATAGAATTTTCTTCTAAGAGTAAAGAATTAATTTATGATTTAAAATATGTATTGTTAAGGTTTGGTATACTAAGTCAAGTTAGTTCTACTATGAAATGTGCAACAAATACAAAAAACAAAATAAAAAGAAGGTATTATCGACTTAGAATAAGTGGAGAAGATGTTATAAAATATACAAATAAGATAGGATTTGTATCTAAAGAGAAAAATATTGCTCTTAATAAAATTATAAATAAAACCAACAATACAAACATAAACATTGTTCCTAATCTTAATAAATTATTGTTAGTATTAAGAAAAAAATATAGGTTATTCCAATCTTCATTTAATATAAAAAGAACTACATACCAGCATTATGAAAGAGGAGATAGATTCCCATCCAAAGAAAAGTTAAAACAAATTTACAACAAATACAAATCTTTTAAAAATGATGATCCATTAATAGAAATACTAAGACAAATAACATACAGTGAGATTTTTTGGGATAAGGTTAAATCAATAAAAAGTGTTGATTGTAATGATGATTATGTTTATGACTTGGAAATTGATAATGTTCATAATTATGTAGCAAATGGTGTTGTTATTCATAATTCCATGCTAATAAAACGGGCAGCAGTAGTTGCACCAAAATCAAGATATGTTTCTGGGAAAGGAGTAAGTGGTGCAGGTTTAACTGCTGCAGTTGTTAAGGATGAATTTCTATCAGGGTGGAGTTTAGAAGCAGGTGCAATGGTATTAGCTAATAAAGGTATTTTAATGATAGATGAAATGGATAAAATGACTGAAGAGGACAGAAGTGCGATGCATGAAGGTCTTGAACAGCAATCCATTAGCATCAGTAAAGCTAACATCCAAGCAACACTACGGTGTGAAACAACTGTACTTGCAGCTGCAAATCCAAAGTTTGGAAGATTTGATCCATATGAAACAATAGCAAAACAAATTGATTTACCGCCAGCATTAATAAATAGGTTTGATTTAATATTTACAATTAAAGATATACCAGATGAAGAAAAAGATTCAAAACTTGCACATTTCATATTATCATTACATAAAAAAAGTGGAACAGAAAAAGTCGATATTGAAACAGACTTATTAAGAAAATACTTAGCATATGCTAAACAAAATTTTTTCCCTGTATTAAGCAATGAAGCACTAGAAGAAATAAAAACATATTATGTTAAAATGAGAACAAGTGGATCAAGTGAAGAAAAAGGTATGAGAGCAATACCAATTTCACCAAGACAGCTTGAAGCGCTAGTCAGATTAGCTGAAGCATCTGCAAAAGTTAGATTAAGTCAAGAAATCACCAAGGATGATGCAAGAAGAGCAATATCATTATTACATTACTGCCTAGAACAAGTTGGATTAGATCCTGAAACAGGAAAGATTGATATTGATAGGATCTCAACAGGAATTACAACATCAGAAAGAAGCAAGATTGTTGGAGTTAGAGAATTAATTAATGATTTAGAAAAAACAATTGGAAAAGTTATTCCTATTGATGAAATAATTAAAGCAGGAAAAGATAAAAATATTAATGAAGATAAAATATTGGAGTCAATTGAAAAATTAAAACGATCTGGAGATTTATTTGAACCAAAAAGAGGAAGTGTTTCAAAGATTTAAGTAATAAAATGGAAAATAACCAAACAACAAAAAATATTGAAAGACAAGTAGCATACAAGATGAGAATCATTGATATATTGAATAGTGAATACTATAAAACTGCCGGAGAATGGGAACCAAATTACATTTTAAATAAAAATAAACAAAAAGTAAGTAGAGTTAACTTTTTGGGTGCTGTTGTTTTTGCTGAAGACCAAGGAAATATGTTCACATTAACAATAGATGATGGAACAGGAAAATTAAATGCAAGGATATTTGATAAAGAAAAAATCAATAACACGCCTATTTTGGGAGACATTGTAATGATAATTGGTAAACCAAGAGAATTTAATAATGAAATTTATGTTATGCCAGAAATTATTAAAACAATTAATGATAAAAAATTAGTTGAATTAAGAAGATTAGAGTTACAAAAAAGTTCCCCTTTATCTTCAACAGAGGTTCTTGAAAAGACAAAAGACATTGATAACAGCAAACAACAAATCCAAAAGGAAAAGATAATAGAAAACATAGATATTGTTGACGAGGAAGTTATAGTTAATGATGTTGACAAAGTGATAAATGCAATAAGAGACCTAGATAAAGGAAGTGGAGCTAATATTGAAGAGATTATACAAAAAACAAACCAAAGTGCAGAAAAAATAATAAAAGACTTAATTGAAAGAGGAGAAATATTCGAAATTAAACCAGGACAGGTTAAGCTTTTATAATTGTTATATTAATTTAAAAAAACATAGGGGTAATAAAAACCTCAACAAAAGCAGCGACAAACAAAACAAATAATGATAATAAAATTAAACCACCAGTATCTAAAATAATTCTTTCAAATCTTTTTGTTTTGAACCCATGATGAATTAAACAAATAGAAATAATGCCACCAGCAAGACCTGCAATAAAGTAAGCCAAGATTTCAAAGATACCATGAGTCATATATCTTAAAACACCCAATGACAAGGCACCAAGATAATGTGCTGTATTTGTAAAACCCAAATCCAATGCTATTCCAGCTAACCTTTGTCTAACAAAATCTCCAATAGCAACACCAATTACGGTAGCATTCCATGTTAAAATAAAAATTGCGCCAGCACCAAAGATAAATGCAAACAAAATACAAAAAACTAATACTTTTAAATTATTAAAAAAAATTATACTTAATGTTTCTGTATTAAAAAAATTACCTGAAACTTTGTGATTAATTGCCTGTATTGCTGCTTGTTGAACTGAAAAAGTGTTTGAAACAAAATCAGCTGGAAAAAGTGAATAAACAACAGCACAAACTACAGTGATTCCTAAGAACAAAAACAAGAAGACTGATAATGCCTTTGCGTGTTCTTTAATAAGAACAAATTCTTTTACATCCATTGATTCATCTTTTTGTTCTTCAAGTTTAATTGTATTATAAATAATAGGAAAGGAGGCCATAACAATAAAGAATACTAAAACTAATGACGCTTGTTCATTAAATATCCAATTACTCAAAAACATAGCTACAAGACAAAATAAGGCTCCAAGAAAAAATAACTGCCAAGGTCTTTTTTCTGCTTCTATGGGGGAGATTAGTGCTTCTAATACCATATATCATGTACTATAATGTTAATTATATAAAGATTTTGGAAATCATGATACAACAAAGCAAGAAAAGCCAAACAAAGCACACATACAAAAATTTTCATATATACGGAAATATTTAAAAAGACCCCTGGTTTCTTTAGATAAAATGACATTAGATTATGAAAAATTGTTAGCAAGAGGAGAAAAAAGTATCCCTAAAACCGCTGCGAAAGAAGAAAGATTTAGTATTCCAAAGGTAAGGGGCCATATTCAAGGAAATAAGACCGTCATTAGTAATTTTTATCAAATTGCAGATACAATCCATAGAAAACCAGAGCATATGTTAAAATACATTCTAAAAGAACTGGCTGCCCCGGGTGAATTAAAAAAATCAGGAGTAATGTTTGGTTCAAAGATTCCTGCTTCAAGAATTAATGAAAAAATAGAAAAATATGTTGATGAATTTGTTATTTGTAAAGAATGTAAAAAACCAGATACTAAATTGCTAAAAGAAGGTAATTTTGTTTTCTTAAAGTGTATGGCATGTGGTGCAAAGCATAGTGTTAAATCTAAGATTTAATAAGATTATAAGAATTTAACCAAACCACTTACCCAGTCCTTCTTGTTTTTCTTTGTCTTTACCAAAAACACCCTCAATTCTCTGCTGTAATAACATAATTGTTTGTTTAACATAGTTTGGTACGCTGTAGTTTGTTGCTAAATCTACAGAGGCATTTAAATATTTAATAACAGAGCCTTCTGATATTGTAAAAATAATTTTACCACCACAAGAACTACACTTTCCTATCAATGGTGTTCTCCTAAATATTTCATTACATTTAACACACCTAAATGATTGTTGTGAAAATTTTCTTAAATTTCCTTTCAAATCTTTTAAAAAATGTTTATCAATAACAAGCCTAGCAACATCTGCTTCATCAACTGCATTAAGTTTAACCGCAATATCCATCTGCCCAGCTAATTTCTCTGCCATTGAAGGCAATGATTTGTAAGCTGAACAAGAATTGGCATTATTTAAATCAAAAACAGAATGAGTATAACCCATTCCTTCATATTGAAATATTGTATTTAATCTTCTGTTGATTTGTTCAATTTTAACATCCCATGGGTTCTTATATTCAAGTGCTGCCTCATATAACTCCAAAGGATATTCCCAAACAACATCTAATCCATGTGCCTGATCATCAACCTCAGAAGGAATTAAATTTGAAGTTAAAACTAATGGGGCATCCATTGTACTTGCTCCTCTTCTATTAGGTAAATAATGACGTGAAAAGTTTAATGTTGCATCTAATAATAAACTTAAAGATGCTTCATCACCATCACATTGTTTTGTTAGGATGGAATTAGCAACCACTTTGTTATTATCAACATTTAAGCAATATGATGTCTCTTGAGAAAGAAGTTCAACAGAAACAATTTCATCATAAATAATGTTTGAATCATACTTCTGTTTTATTCTCCGTGCTTTCTTAGTTAACAAATATCTTAATATTTCTTTCTTTCTTTTAGAAATAAAATTTATGTGTTTTGCAAATTGTTTAACAAAAATACTTTGAATTATTCCTTTTGTAATTTCAAACTCAGGAATAGATCTATTTTTTTTAATATAAAACTCTTTTACCTTACCTCCTGGCAATGATTTATAATTATAATTTTTAACAAAGATGCCCATTTGTCCAAATATAAAATCTAAATCCTTTAACAGGCCTTCTGAAACAGTATCAAAAGAAACTCTTAAATCAGATTTACTTACTGAACCATCTCCTTCAAAATACCCTGACAACAAATATCCTAATTTTTTGTTTGGGAGGTTTAAAAAGATCCCTGGAATTCTTTTTTCGTAAGCACTAGAACCACATTTTAAAATTTGTGTAAAGAAAAAGTATAGTATTCTACTTGAATACGTTAATCTGTCTTTTTTATTCTCTGTTGTACTTAACCCAAATATTCTTTTTATATTTGATCTAATAAATGACCTTATTTCAATATTTTCTGCTGCAATGTATACTTGGTATAATCTTGCCTTTACTTTTCTAGAATAACCTTCAGCAACATATAATCCAATTAATTGTAACAATTCTTTATCTAAAGATATATTGGCAGGGATAATAACATGATCTCTTTTTGCACCCACAAACAAATTTTCAGATGAAACTATTCCTTTCTTTTTTAATTCAAAAACAAACTTAATAGGATAAGAATCTCTTCTTGTAAAATTATCATAATCTCTTTTATTAAAATATTCTTTAGCTTGTCTCCTTACATCATAATGTTTATTTACACCACGAACCATTACCCAGTCCTGGTCTGAAAAAATATCAAGAAGATCAAATCCTAAAATATCTCTTTTAGGTATATTTAACTTATAAGGAAGAGCAACTTTGTCCCCAAGTTTTAGGTCATTTGCTTTTACAATGTTTCCTGTCTTGTCTTTTTCATCAAAGACAATGTGTTTATGATTAAATGTTGTTTTAAGTTCTTTTCCAGAGGCAGTTTTTATTTTCACCATTGGTTGTGGTGTGTGTTTTGTGAAATTGTTTATAGACACAACACCTTGTTGCCCAACTGTTTTCATATTTTTTACTTTGATTTCTTTTGTACCAAAATTATCTATCACATCAATCAGATTTAATGACTTAACAAATTCTCCTAATTTAACAATTTGCCAAGAATTATCAATAAATAGAGGCAGAAAAGTATTATAATCAAAACAATCCCGCCTCATGGCCGCATGAAACATAGGGTGGGATAAGAATCCTTGTGTGTTTGAAAATCCAATTATCCTTCCTACCATGCCTGCAGAAATATGTGGCGCAAGACCGAGTATTAAATGACCAACTAAATCATCTCTTGTTTTTACATTATAATATGCTTCTTGTTTATAGACTTTAACCAACAACTCATCAATAAACTTTGCAACCCTAACAATAACTAAATCTGCTTGTTCATCTAATGCATCTGTTGCAGCAGGAATAATAATGTCTTGTGGTTTGATTTCAATAATTTGTTGTGAATCAGTAATATCTTGGCCGTTAATATCTTTTTCATAGCCAAGTTCTTTTAATTTTTCAACAGAAACACCAATTTCACTTGGTTTAAAATGAGTAATAGGAAGTTCACTCATATCAAAACGAACAGTTCCATCTTTATTAACATAAATATTATGTTTTGCTCTTAATATTCCTTTAACTAGGTGTTCTGGAGTGTGATCTTTATTACTTGTTCCTCTGACCCCTTTAATTAAGTCAGGATATGTTCTATCTCCTAAAATATTAAGCGCTGATTGAAAATAATGTTTAATATCAATTTCTTTTGGTTTAAATGGTGAAGCGGTTCCATGTTGTGAACAATTTTCATCATCAATAACACCACATGTTCTACAAAAAAACACTTTTTTTGTTTTTTTACCACAAACTTCACAGGACCTATAAACTGTTTCTTTATTACAAGATTCACACTTGAAAATTGAAAACTGTGCAGTTATTTTACCTTTTTCTAAGGCAGATTGGAAACACCTTAGCCTGCCCCCTTCTTCTCCAACTGGAAATAATACTTGTGGGCTTCCTGTCATTTTTCTCATTTTCGCCTTTTCTGGACGGCCCATTCTAGCCCCAATAAAAGTTCCTGCCATATCTCTCATTACCACGCCAGATAAAGATGAAATTATTTCTAATACTGGTTTTTCCTTGTTTTGTTCAATCTGTATTTTTATTTTTTCTATTTCTTCACGATTGTTTATATTTAATGAAAATAATAAGACAAAACATAAAGGACTCTTAACAACAAGGAATTCATTAGAAGCAACAGTATGAAACAAACACAATGATTCAAAAATTAATTTAAGTTTTTCATCCATTGGAAAAATTAATTTTGTAACCGTTCCATCATCAGATTTAACAAACTTTACTTTAGTAAAAGAATCAACTAAATAATTAAGTTGTTCATAATCAATTAATTTCCAAAATAGTGTGTGAAGGGGATGTAAAGGAATATTAAGTGTTTTTGAAAGAAGAATTGCAGAGCTAAACAAGATGTCTTTCTTTAATGGTTTTGCACATAATTCATCTAATTCTTCTTTTTGTATGTTTGTTTCTTTTGATAAACTTGTTGTATCTAAAAAATTATATTTTGTATACAAACCTTGTCTTAATTCTTTAGACCACCATTCTTCATTATATCCTGGAGGAACTAAAAAATGTCCATTCTCACTAAAATCACCATAATTAAATAAAATATCACCTAAAAAAACAACCTTTTTTATTCTATTTTTGTATTGTTTTGCTTCAGAAACAGTATTTATTTTAATAAAAGAACCATCATCCAAAACAACAGCAGGACCCCTAATTGAATCACAAGGAGTAATTGCTGCTGCTTTTCCTGGTCTTTCCACTTTAAGTTGTGTGCCAGTTGCAACGTAACTATTTAAAATATTAAATGTTGCAGGATTAATGCCGGCCGCAGAAAATCCAGTTAATCTAGTTCTTCCATACCTTAATCTAAATCCGCCAGTTTTCATTGGATAAGTTAAAACAGGACGTCCTGCAACCAAGTCTGCAATAAATGTATAGTTTGGTGTTAATTTTTCTTTTTTACCATCAGATTTTGTTACTGATTTTTTTGCTTTGATTTTTTTTTGAAGTTTTAAAAACTCATTAAGAAAGTCCCATTCAAGACCCATCTCCTTTCCCCACTTCTCTAACCTTTTCCAAATTTTAGGAGACTTTTGTGCAAGACCTTCCGCCAGCACCAAACAGATTCCCCCCCTAATTCTATTAGTTGGAATACGGTCTAAATCAAGATAGTTTGAAACTGTAATTTTTTCTGTTGGATCACCATCAACTTCAATAGGTATATGCCTTAATAAAAAATCAAGCTCTTCTTGTGAAGGAAGATATTGTAAATTTGTAATACGATCATGATAATCTGCAACTTCTGTTTTATATCTATTTACTTCTTCATCTGAAGGATCATATTTTGCATAACCCATATGCACCCTAACATAATCTGTGATTAATAATGAGAATGCTGCTGCTGTTCCTCCAGCTCCCCTGATCGGTCCCGCATAATATGGAGCAAAATATTCGTGTCCTGCTCTTGTCTTTTTTATTTTTAATTCAACAAAACCTTCAAGTGGTGCTGCAACAATTCCCCCGGTTTGATAAGCAAACCCCGTCCTTATACCAACTTCCATTGCTTTTAATTTACTTTCAAATTTACAAAATTTTTGTTGAGCCACATCTAATGCAATCTTAAGAGCAACCCTCCAATCCATAGGAGAGTATTGCTTTTCTAATTCATGAATTCTTTCTGTGACACCAGAACCAACAAGTTGCGGCGCAACTACACCAATTAGTCCTTCTACTCTTTCTACCATATTTCTTGCAAGTTTAATCTCAACTTTATCTGAAGGATCCAATAATAAAGACCTGGCTTTGTTAGAAATAACATAACATCCATCTACTTCTTTTTCTATTTTTTCAAAATATTTTTTCATGTTTTGTGTTGCTTTTGTCATTTTTCTTTTATTTTTTTATAATTTTTATTTTTAATTAAATTTAGTTAACCAAATTTTAAAATTTTAATATCCCTTGTTTTCAAATTTACTAAAGGAACCTTACAAGGTTCTGGGTGGTGCCCTACTTTTTCTTGAAATGGTGTTTTTGCTTGCCAACAACTCCCACACACCATAGTAATGTTTCTATAATTAGAAACAGAGGTTTTGTGGATATGTCCTGTAACAAAAAAATCAGGAATCTTATTAATTATCAAAGGATCTTCTTCGTGGTCAGGGATATATAGTGTGGCCGTATGTGTTGGGGAAAGGTGCCTTCGTTGAAGTAAAAATTTCATAACTAAGTCTGCCCTATCATATCCACCGTTGTTTCTTATTTCTGCAACATTCGAAATATAATAATCAAAACTATATCCATGATAAAGTAATACATCAAACCCAGAAAATTCTTCTGTTTTTCCAATTTTTACTTGGGCAGGATTACTTACTAAAGTAAAATTTGGAAGAGTGTATAGTTTTTCACAAAATTCTTTTGGTAAAGGTGGCTGTGGTTCTGCAATCCTTAGGGCATCGTGATTTCCTGGACAAATAATAACTTGTATTCTTTCAGGAATTCTTTTTAATAATTCTGCACAAACATCATATTGTTTATATATATCTTTTAATGTGAGTTCTGTGTCTTGGCCAGGATAAATACCAACACCATCAACTAAATCACCCACAATAAATACATATTTAATTTTAGAAACGAGTTCTTTTTGTTTGTCTGTTCCCACTTCACAATTTAACCAATCTAAAAACCGATTAAACTCATGTTCTAAGAAATAAGTTGATCCAACATGAATATCTGATAAAAAAATAGCATATTCTTCATCAGGTGATTTTTTTAATTCTTTATAAAATGGGATGTCGGGTAAAATTATATTGTTTGCAAATATTATTTTTTGTGTATTAACCCCAACAACCCCGATTACTTCATCTAAAACAAGGTTTTTTGTCAAATTATAAACATCTGCTTTGTTTTTATTAACCAACACATTTATTTTGCCGGTCGAATCTTCTATAGAAAGCAAAATGTTTTTATTTTTTGTTTCCCTAATACTACTAACCAACCCAACAATAGCCACAGATTCTTTATCTGTCTTATTTAATACACGAGAGATAGAAGTTGTGTTTTGAAGTTCTTGTCTGTTTCTTAACATGTTCCCGATGGTTTTTAATCTATGATTAAAATATTTAACAAAACAAGTTATATTTTTTTTCTCTGGTTTTTTTTCATATGAAGATAAAATTTGTGTTTTATTGTTTATTTGTTCTGTTTTTTCCTGTTCAGAAGAAGTAGACGAAATTGTAGAAAAGATTGTTTTTATAATATCATAATATTTCCCAATTTCTTTATTTTTTTCACATGATGCTTTTTGAACTTCCAGTTCTTGCCAATTGATTTCATTAAAAAAAACATTTTTTTCACTTTGTAATAGATCATTTAAAACATAATCAAAGAGTAAAAAAGGACATGCACGTTGTTCAAGTTTTAATAATGATAAATTTATAATGTGTTCTTCTTTAGGTGATGTAGTGTTACCACTAAATAAATCAGGGGAAACTAAAACCCCTTTTTCTAAAAAAGCTTCAACTATGTTTTTCTCATTAATAAATACACACCCCTCTTGAAAATAATCTACAATCCGAGTTGTTGCTCAAGAATATTTAAGATTTTTTCTTTAACTGAAACAGGAACCGCAACACAAATTTCTCTTGTTCGCCCAAACCTTCCTTTTGATATGACTCTTGCATTAATTATTCCTAACATATCTAATTCTGCAATTACATCAGAAACTCTTCTTTGTGTTAGTGGTCTTAACCCACACCTTAAACAAAGAGATTTATATACCTCATAAACCTCCCCCGTATAGATTTGATTTGAATTATTTGAATATAATTGTAAAATTGAGTAAAGTGTTGCTTGTTGTTGCTTTGGTTGTGTGTTTACAATATCAATAACTCTGTCTCTTTCTATTTTTTCTTCTGCCATGTCAATGTGTTCAATTAATACATTTTCACAACTATTTCTTTCTGCAATTTCTCCTGCAACACGTAATAATTCAAGTGCCCTCCTGGCATCCCCGTGTTCCCTTGCTGCATATGCAGCACATTTTTCAATAACGCCTGCCTGAATCACATTTTCGAAAAAAGCACCCAAAGATCTTTTTCTTAATATTTCTTGAATTTGTAATGCATTATAAGGAGGGAAAACAATTTCTTCTTCACTTAATGAAGATTTAACTCTTGGATCAAGATTGTCTGTAAATAATAAATCATTAGAAATTCCTACCAAACTGATTTGTGCATTTTTTAATTCAGAGTTTATCCTTGTTAAATTATAAATAATTTCGTCTCCTGCTTTTTTTACTAATTGATCTATTTCATCTAATACAAGAATAATAACCTTTTTTTCTTCATCAACTGCTCTGAAAAAAATATTATATACTTCGTCTGTTGGTAGTCCTGTTGGAGGAATTGCTTTTCCAAATTCTCTTGCTAATTGAGCTATAAGTCTATATTCAGTGTCTGCAACTCTACTTAATTTACAATTTAAATAAATAATTTTAACAGAAACTTTGTTTTCTTCTGCTTTTTTCAAAATATGTGTAGAAGTAAATTTTGCAACTAGTGTTTTTCCAGTTCCTGTTTTACCATATAAAAATAAATTAGAGGGCCTTTCATTTCTAAGACAGGGTGCTAAAATCTTAGCTATTTGTGTTATTTCGTTGTCTCTGTGAACTATGCTTTCAGGAGTATAAGCTGATTGTAAGACACTCTTTTCTCTAAAAAATGATTTTTTATTTAAATAAGAGTCAAATATATCATTAATATTGTTTGGACACATACTAATTCCACATGAAATAAAGGTATATAAAGATTGTTGTTCTTGTGTTATAGACTGACCCCTTGGTTTCGTGTGGAACAAGGAAATAAGAAAAGAAGTGTTATGTTATTGTTTTTTGATAGATAGAAGATAGATAAGGTAAATAAAATATATAATATATAATATATATAATTTCTATATAGAAATTAATTAATTAATGGTTAAAATTAGATAAAAAACAAGAAAACACATATAATATTATATATATTTTATAACATATATAATATTTAATATATATTTAGTAAAAAATTAGAAAAAAGACTACAACCAATCACGTATAATTCTCCATATGAAATCAAGGGGTAAGTATAGGATTATATTATATTATTTTAATAGTGTTTTATATTGTATATAAGATATAATTAAACTTATTAAATATTTGAATATAATTATATTATTTATTGATATTGATTAAAATAAGATTAATTATATATCTTATTAAATTTTGAAACTATATTGTGTGGGGCCTTATTTTATTAATAAATAAACAGAAAGCTTTTTATAGTAGATTATGTAAAAATTAACTAAAGATTAAATATTTAATTTAATTAATAGTATAAAAGGGGTGAACAATAATGGAACCATCAGCTACATTATCTTTGGATGTCGTTATTCTAGCAGTGATTGTTGGAACATTGGCTGCGATTGTTTATAGTTTAAGAATTCTTGTTTTACTAGAAAGAAGGATTGCAAGAGTGGATCTTAATATTGAAAAAATTACAAAAAGGATTGTAAAAGAAGAAGAAAAAATAGAAAAAGAAGAACTTGCAATTGAACGTGCACTTGGTATTAAACCACTTAGGAAAGTTACTAAGAAAAAAGCACCAAAAAGAAAAAGAAAAACAAAGAAAGTAACAAAAAAACCTAAAAAACCTAAAAAACCTAAAAAGAGAAAAAGAAGGTAATTTTGTTTTATTTTTTCTATTTTTTATGATTTTTATTATTTAATTTAGATTTGATATCTTTAATAAAAAATGAGTTTAAAAAAAACATTAAAAGACATTAAGTCCTTGAAGATTCAAGGTGCAGAGAATGTAGCAAAAGAAGCAGTTAAAGCACTAGGTTATGCTTTACATCATTCAAAAACACATACAACAGAGGCGCTTATTTATGGGTTGTTTAATGCAAAGAAAAGATTATTTGAAACAAGACCCACAGAACCCTGTATGAGGAATGCATTAAATTATGTTTTACTTGATGTTTTTTCTCAAGATCCACACACATTAGTTTCTTGTCTTGATGAAAGAATTAAAAATACACTAAATCATTTTAAAGTTGCAAAAGAAAACATTATTTCTTATGGCGCAGCAAAGATTCCGAATAATTCTGTTGTTTTTACACATTGTCATTCTCAAACTGTAATTGATATTTTAATTAAAGCGAAAAAAGACGGGAAAAAATTTGAAGTACATAATACAGAGACGCGGCCACTATTTCAAGGAAGAAAGACGGCAGAGCAGTTAGCAAAGGCAGGAATTAAAGTTAAACATTTTATTGATTCTGCGGCCAGGTTTGCAATAAAGAAAACAGATATTTGTTTATTTGGTACAGATGCCATTACAACAATTAAAATATTTAATAAAATAGGTACAGAATTGTTTTGTGAAGTTGCAAAAGGATATGGTGTTCCTGTTTATTTTTGTACTAATTCTTGGAAATTTGATCCTTTAAGTGTTTATGGTGTTGAAGAAAAAATAGAAAATAGAAACAAAAATGAAGTATGGAAAAACTCACCAAAGAAAGTTGTTGTTTGCAATCCGGCTTTTGAACAAATAGATCCAAGGATTTGTACGGGCGTTATTTCTGAGTTGGGTGTTTTTAATCATACTGTATTTGTAGATGAGGTAAGAAGAAAACATAAGTGGATGAGATAAATAATTTGATCTTTTAATTCTTGTTTTAGTATTTAATTAATTCATCAAATAACAAACCTTTTTGTTTAGAGAGTTCATTGGATGCAGAATAACTGCTGTTTGTTTCTTTCATGTCTTCAATAGTTATGAAATATATTTTTTCTTTCCCAAATTTAACTGCAACCCATGGTTCAGCACCAAATAATTTAGAAAATTTAACTAATTCGTTTATTTCTCTTTTTGGAATGTAAACTGCTTTTTCACTTGTATTTTTACATTCTATGGCAATCTTTCTTAAATTATTGCCTGCTAAAACATCTGGAGAAGGATATTTGCTGCTACCGCTTCCTGCAACCCTAACTGCACACCAACTATTTGCCCAAAATAAATGGATTAATTCTCTTTCAAATCCAATACCTTTTGATTTTCTGCTCATATTATCTTTTCTGTGTGTTAAATATTATAAATTCTTTTATTGTTTCTTTCTCTTTGTTTCTTGTCTTGGGGCCAAATTAATCGAAATATTTAAATAGACGGGTGTTTTAAGCTTCTTTTGTGTATTTAGACATGAATGAGGTGGTTATTATGTCAAAAAGACTAATTCCGTTGGCGGCAATGGAAAAAATCCTTAAAAACAGTGGTGCAGACAGGGTATCAGATAAAGCAAAAATAGCACTTAAGAATGTAATTGAGGAGATTGCAGAAGATATTGCATCACAAGCAATTAGGTTTGCATCACATGCAGGAAGAAAAACAGTAAAAGCAGGAGATATTAAACTTGCTGCAAAACATTAATTGTTTTTTATTTCTTTTTTACTTTATCTTTTTTCTTTTATGGCTGATTTATGGAAGAGAAGGACTGGTTGTTGCTACTGTTATTGTTGGTTGTGCTTCACAATAATTTATTAAATAGTTATGTATTTCTTCTAGTTCTTCTGCTATTTCTTCAATGTTTTCCCCTGCTTCATATAAATCGCTTGTTGGATCAGAAGAAACCAAATATAGGCTTTCAATATATAGTGCTTCATTCATGGTGTTATTTGCATATTCATATAGTGGAGAAATTGATTGGTTAATTAAACTGAAGGAAGAGGAAAAGCTTTCATTTTTTGCATATTCATAAGCTAAATAAATATTTTTGTTTAGTTCACTTATATTTGTGTTAGTTTCTTCAATAAATGATGTATTTCTATATCCTTCTTTTTTTAATTCATTTATTGATTCAGAAATATCTTCAACATATCTTTCTATCATTGTGTTGGTGTCTTCTATTTCATCATCCATATATTCACAAGTTATTTCTCCATATTCACAATCAACTTCTTTGTATTTTGTCCATGTAGATTTGCCTAGAGTTCCACAATAATATTCAATCAAATCACAGTTCTTACAATTTGTTGTACTCCCCCATGTTGGGCTCCAACATTCGTCTGTTACAGTAATTATTGAACCGTTAAGTGTATATTTTCCTGTTGTATTTCCTTTTGTTGTTGGATCATCACCCCTGTCTGTTTCATTACATGTGTCTGTTAAAATCATTACTTCTTTTGGAATAAATAAGGTTTTTTTTAATTCTAATAAAGAAGAAAAAGCATGTCCTGTCTGTTCTTTTGTGTTTTTATAAGGAAGTATTATAATTATAGAAGAAATTGTGATTAAAATAACGATTAAAAAAATAACTAATTCTATTTGTCTTTTTTCCATGCTCTTTTTTTATTTTTAAAATATATAAATTTTATTATTAATTTATAATTTTACTTTCATAAAATCATATGCTAATCTTGTGTCTGGGAATATGTCTTTTGCTTCTTTTTCAATAATGCTGCTGTCTTTATATCTTTGACTAACGTGTGTTAGGATCAATTTTCCAACTTCTGCTTTGTGGGCAATCATGGCAGCTTGTTTTGCAGTCATATGTTTGTATTTTTCTGCTTTTTCTTGTTCTGTTTCAACATATGTTCCTTCTGTTATTAATAAATCACAATTTTTTGCAATATCTATGCAACCGTTACAAAAAACAGTATCAGAAATATATCCAATGGTTTTTCCTTTAACAACATATGTTACATCTTTTACATTTATTATTTTTCCTTGTACTTTAATGTTTTCTCCTCTTTGTAATTTGCCCATTAGTGGTCCTTCTTTTATTCCTAGTTCTTGTGTTTTTTTAACTTTTATTCTTCTTCTATCTTTTTCTATGAATTTAAAACCAAGGGTGTGGATCTTATGATCTAATTCATGTGCCTCTAATATAAATTCATTATTTTCGAAAAAAACACCTTCTTTAAGTTCAATTATTTTTAATTTAATTTTATTATCAAATATAAATGCTTCAAACATTTTCTTCATATATTTTTTTATGCCTTTTGGTCCATAAATTTCTATTTCTTCATCATGTTGTAATGCACTGGTTGTTTGTATAAGTCCCGGTAAACCAAGAACATGGTCACCATGCCAATGGCTTATTAATATTTTAGTTATTTTTGTAAGTTTTATTTCTGCGATTTTGAATTGTCTTTGTGTGCCTTCCCCACAATCTAATAATAATCCGTGGTTCTTAAAACTAAGAAAGATAGCCGAATGGTTCCTTTCTTTTGTAGGCACCATTGCTGAAGTCCCTAGGAAGGTTATGTTTATTGCCATATTAGTAATTTATTGATCTATATATATATATAAAGCTTTGCCAGTATTTTACCTTAGAAACCACAAAACTTATTAATGCACTTTATAAACTCTCATTTATATATGGTAAAGAAATCTTTAATTAAATCACATTTGGTTGATAATCAAGTGTTATCAGAAGACTCTGATGAAGCAAGAGGATTGTATGATCAAAGTAGATATGGTTGTATTGTTGATAGTAAAGTTCAACTTTCTCTGTTTGAAGCACTTTATTTAGTTGAGAAGAAAAGATTGCTTGTTTTTGATGGTCGAAATAAAGAAATAGATAAGGATAAGCTTATAAAAAAGTTTCATAAAAAAGATAAATCTTTTTGGACTAAATATTGTGTATTTCGAGATATGAGGAATAGGGGCTATATTATTAAAACCGCCCTTAAGTTTGGTGCTGAGTTTAGAGTTTATGATAGGGGAGTTAAGCCAGGAGAGGATCACGCTAAATGGATTGTTTTTCCTGTTCATGAATCAAATACATTAACTTGGCATGAGTTTAGTTCAAAGAATAGGGTTGCTCATTCAACTAAGAAAAGGTTGTTGGTTGGTGTAGTTGATGAAGAAAGTGATGTTACTTATTATGAAATAAGGTGGGTTCGGCCTTAAAAACATAACAAACAACAAACTTTTTATACCTAGCGTTCATTCTGGTTATTATAATGGATAGAGAAGAAGTTTTAAAATTTATGAGGATGAAGGGCCCTGTTTTACCTGTTCATGTTTCGTCTAAGTTTAAAAAAGATACAATTACTATGGGGGCGGTTCTTTCAGAGATGTCACATAATAAAAAAATCTTAATTTCTAATACTAAAATTGGTGGCAGTCCTGTTTATTATTTGCCTGAACACAAAGATAAATTACAAGATTTGTATAAGTATTTGAATGAGAAAGACAAAAGATCATATGATTTATTAAAGGAAAATAAAGTATTAAGAGATTCAGAACTTGATCCTCTTACGAGGGTTTCGTTAAGAAATATAAGGGATTTTGCGAAACCGTTAGAAGTTAATCTTGGTGGGAACATTGCTCTGTTTTGGAAGTGGTATTTGTTTTCACAAGAAGAAACAATCTCACGTATTAAATTAAAATTAGGGATCTCTGATAAAAAAAATGAAGTAAAAAAAGAAGTAGAAGTAAAGAAAGAACAAACAGAAATTCAAAGTCAAGGTAAAGTTATTGAAGTTGAGAAACCGAAAGTAAATAAAGAAGAGAAGGATAATAAAGTTGAGACAATAGAAAAGATAAAGAAAAAAGAAAAAACAGAAAAGTTAGAAGCTGTTGAAAAAAAACAAAGAGAAAAATTAATAGAAAGACAAGAATCATTAGTTAAAAAGGAACAAAAATTGTCTACAAAATCAACAAAGCCAATAAATGTTGTTTTGGAACACGAATTATTAAACAAAACCAAAAGCTTTTTTAATTCTAAGAGTATTATTATTACAAAGAGTAAAATAATCAGAAAAAATTCAGATTTAGAGTTTATTGTTCAAGTTCCTTCGCCGATAGGGCCTATTGATTATTATTGTAAGGTGAAAAATAAAAAGAAAATTAATGATGGTGATTTGGCTTCGGTTTTTATTTTAGGAGAAACCAAAAAATTACCAACAATGCTTTTGATAACAGGAGAGTTAACAAAAAAAGCTAATCAAATGTTATCTGAACAATTTAAAACATTGAAAATAGTAAATCTTTGATTGATTTATATTTATTATTTAGAAAAGAGGTGTATTGTTATGAATGAAAAAGTTAAGAAATTTTTGGTGTTATTTACTGTATTGTTTTTATTTATTTTAGTGGTGGGTTGTAGTAGTGAAAAAGAAAAAGCAGAAGAAGCACTTGAACAAGTTCTTGAAATGCAAGATGAAATGATGGAACAAGTTGAATCTGTAGTGGAAGCTGCTGATGATCTTGTTTCTGATGACGACGACGAAGTTGAATTAGATGAATCAGAAGAATTAGATGAA
>CAYVNN010000002.1:0-136812 GCA_964453185.1 uncultured Methanosarcinales archaeon | reverse complement strand
GAATTAGATGAATCAGAAGAATTAGATGAAGAAGAAGCGTATGAAGGTACAATTAGTTATCAATTATCAGATTCAGAATTAGAGGTTTTGAAAACAAGACTTTCTGTTACAACAGCAGCAACATTATCACGTCCAAAAATTATGGATTTGGATGTTGGTGATATTTTTGTTGCAGGCATTGGTATTAGAAATACTGAAATGAAAACATTAGATGATATCACTATTAATATTAATTTTCAAAAGGCAGAAACTGCTTCAAGGTCTAGGATTGATGAAGTAGATGAGACTGTTGAAGATTGGTTTTCAATCAATATTTATGAACCTTTTTCTTTAGATAAAGGAGAAGAAGCATATTTACCTTTAATAATTAAAGTTGGTGATGTTATCGGTTCAAATGGTGATGAACTTGTTCCGGGTGATTATTTGTTTGATATTGATGTTGTTTATGATGATGATGGATTTGAAACAATTCACCAAGAATTGGTTTTAACAGTTCAAATTAGTTAATTATGTGTTTTTTTTATTTTTTTTATGAGTGAGGTTGGGGGAGACAAATGGGTTTAAAATTTAAAGATATTGTTCAAGTTGAAGAAATTAAGTTTAGTGAGTTAAATAATAAAATCCTTGTAGTTGATACTTTTAATATGCTCTATCAATTTTTGTCTTCTATTCGTTCTGCAGATGGAACTCCATTAAAAGATTCAAAAGGAAATGTAACCTCTCATCTTGCCGGACTTTTTTCTAGAGTTAGTAATTTAATGCAGAAAAATCTTAAACTAGCATTTGTTTTTGATGGAAAACCACCACAATTAAAACACGAAGAGAGGCAAAGAAGAAGACAGATTAAAGAAGAAGCAAAGAAGGCCTATGAGATTGCTAAAGAAAGAGAAGATATTGGTGGGATGAAAAAATATGCCATGAGAACAACAACATTAACTAAGGAAATGGTTGATGAAGCAAAGTATTTATTAGATTTGATGGGTTTGCCTGTGATACAAGCACCATCTGAAGGTGAAGCACAGGTAGCATTTATGGCAAAGAAAGGAGATGCAGATTATGGTGTTAGCCAGGATTATGATAGTTTGCTTTATGGTACACCAAATTTGGTTAGAAATCTTTCAATTTCAGGAAAAAAGAAAAGAACATCTAAATTATCTTTTGAAACAATAAAACCTGAAGTAATTAACCTTACAAAGACTTTAAATTCTTTGGGCCTTGATAATGATCAATTGATCGTTTTAGCGATGTTAGTTGGTACAGATTATAATAGAGCAGGAATAAAAGGGATTGGTCCAAAAAAAGCATTAAAATTAGTTAAAGAATATGGTAAAGATTTTGATGCTTTGTTTAAAGAAGTTAAATGGGAAGAAACTTATGAGTTGGGATGGAATGAGATTTATTATTTGTTTAAGAACATGCCTACTTCGGACGATTATGATCTTAGTTTTAGAAGGTATGATAAGGATAAGATTTTGGAGTTTTTATGTGATAAGCATGATTTTTCTAGACAAAGAATAGAATCAACATTACAAAAACTTGATAAATCCTTGCCTTCTCAACAACAGAAAGGATTGGGTGAATTTTTTTGAAGAAAATAGTGAAAGAAAGAGTATTAGCACTAAAGGTTCCTGTTAAAGAAGCACAAAAGGTTAAGGAAAATTTAATTAAGAAAAATGTATTTTCTGTAGATTATAAATTAATAAAAGAGAAGGGATTTATTTATTTTCCAATTCTTAAAAAAATAAAGACTAAATTTGGTATTGTTAATGTTGAATTAGAGAAGTATAAGAAACAACAGACAAATTTTAAAGAAGAATTACGAAAGATTTTGTCTATTAAAGAGATGGAAATGATTAAGACTGCTTTTGATGTTATTGGTGATATTGCTATTCTTGAGATTGATGAACCATTGCAGAAGAAAGAGAAATTAATTGCAGAAACATTGTTAAAGATGCATAAAAATATTAATACTGTTGGAAGGAAGCATGGACCACACCATGGTGTTTTTAGGACACAGGATGTTAAAATTTTAGCTGGTCAAAGGAAAAAGGAGACAACCCATATTGAAAATGGTGTTAAGATTAAGTTGAATGTTGAGGATGTTTATTACTCTCCTAGGCTTAGTACTGAAAGGAAAAGACTTGTTTCTTTAGTTAAGAAAAGGGAAAGAGTTTTAGTAATGTTTTCAGGTAATGCACCTTATGTTTGTGTTATAGCAAAGAATTCTTTGGCTGCAGAGGTTTATGGTATAGAAATTAATCCTGCAGGACATAAGTATGGTCAAGAGAATGTTAAACTGAATAAATTAAAGAATGTTAAATTGTTTTGTGGAGATGTTAGAAAAGTTATGCCAAGGTTGAAGAAAAAGGGAGAAGTTTTTGATAGAATTATTATGCCTTTACCTAAATCTTATGAAGAGTTTCTTGATACTGCTTTTTTATGTGCTAAAAAGGGAACAGTTCTACATCTTTATGCTTTTTTGAAAGAAGATGAATTTGATGGTGTTAAGAAAGTTGTGCGTAGGGAATGTAAAAAATTTGGGTTTAAGTATAGGGTTTTAGGGTTGAATAAATGTGGGCAAATGGGTCCAAGGGAGTATAGGGTTTGTGTTGATTTTAAGGTATTGTGAGTAAATGCAGTGGTACAATTGTTTAAGGAAGTGGTCTGTTTAAGTCAGAAGGTTTATATATATTAAGTTATTATTCTCTAATTGTGCATGCAGTGAAGACATGAACACCCGTTGAGGCACTGCCGATGATATACGGAAGTAACTTCTGAGCATGCACTTTTATTATTATTTTGGTTGAAAAAATGGGACAGATGAAGAAGATATATTTACCAGTTGGTTTGTTAGCAGTGAAGGAGTTTTTATTTGGACTGACTTTTTTTTATTTACCTATTTATCTTTTGTCAATAGGTATGACTGGGTTTGAAATGGGGGTTCTTGTTTCAATATTTACAATAACTGCTTTGTTTGGTTCTTTTATTACGGGTTATTTATGTGATAGGATTAATATTAGGTATTTAATGATTTTTTCTTTATTTATTATCTCGATATATTACTTTTCTTTAACAGTATTTTCATCTTTTGTTTTATTATTGATATTGTTTTTTTTAGGTGGATTGGGAAATAATGTAATAAATTTGGTTATTTCTAGTTTTGTCCTTAAGTCTGCTGATAATAAGAAAAAAGGAAATTATATTGGCTTTTTTCATAGTCTTAAGGTTGTTGGTTCTGCGGCAGGTATTTTGGCTGGTGGTTTTTTGATTGATACAGTTAGTTTTTCTTCAACATTTAAAATTAGTGGGTTATTATTTTTAGTCTTACTTGTTTTATCATTTTTTGTTGGGAAAATTTCTTTTTCATACCAACCTTTATTGAAATATTCTAAAGATTTTTTTAAGACAAAAGTTTTGTTCTTATGTTTGATTGTATTTTTATTTACTTTGCACTGGGGTGCTGAAGGTACTGTATATTCTTTATTTTTAGTGAATAATCTTGGGTTGACAACAACAAGTGCTGGGATTTTTATGGCAATCCCTATTTTCTTTTTAGCTTTGTTTTCTTATTTGGCTGGGAAGAAGATTGATACTGGAATAAAACCATCTACTATTTTGTTTATTGGTTTGTTGTTGTCAGGTTTTGGACATATTGTATTAGTATATCCTGTTGTTTTAGTTTCTTTTTTTGCAAGAATTGTTCATGAAATTGGGGATGCTTTGTTATTGATCTTTATTTATGTTAGTATATATAAATTATTTCCTAAATCAAGAGTTGGTGGTTTAACTGGGGCTGTTACAACAGTTATGATTTTTGGTAGTTTTCTTGGTTCATTGGTCTTTGCACCACTTGGAACAATTGTTGGTTATGGTTGGCCTTTAGCTATTTCTGGAATTATACTATTATTTACTTTAGTAATTGTATTATTTAAGAAAGAAATGATAACTTCGTAATTGACTCTTCAATGTAATGGTTTCACTAATATTTAACCAAACATTTTGATATAATCTTTATCTTCTTCTTCTTTTTGTTTGACTTTAATAATAGCTTTTTTGAAGTCTTTTTCATTTATTACTGTTCTTTTTTCTCTGATTGCAAAATATCCTGCCTCAGTACATACTGCTTTGATTTCTGCTCCACTGAATTCTTCTAATCTTTTCATTAATTTATCAACTTTTGTTTTCTTGTTGATTTTCATATTCTTTGTGTGAATTTTAAAGATTTCTTTTACTCCGTCTTTGTCAGGAAGTCCAACTTCAATTAATCTGTCTAATCTTCCTGGTCTTACAATTGCCGGATCAAGAATATCTTTTCTGTTTGTACATCCAATTATTTTAACGTTATCTAATGGTTTGAATCCATCAAGTTCTGCTAGTAATTGCATAAATGTTCTTTGAACTTCTCTCTCTCCTGATGTTCCAATTTCTATTCTTTTAGCAGCCAGGGCATCAATCTCATCAATAAATACAATAGATGGTGCTTTTTCTCTAGCTAATTGGAAGACTTCTTTGACCATTTTAGCTCCTTCACCAATAAACTTTTGTACTAATTCACTACCTACTATTTCAATAAATGTACTATTTGTTGAACTAGCAACAGCTTTTGCAAGAATTGTTTTACCTGTTCCTGGAGGACCATAAAGTAAAATACCTTTTGGCGGTTGGATCCCAACTTTTTTGAATAATTTTGGATTTAATAATGGTAACTCAATAACTTCTTTAATATCTTCAATTTGTTCACTAAGTCCACCAACATCTTTCCATAATAAGTTTGGTTTATCCATAATAACAAACTGTTCAACATTGAATTTTTTATCTGAATTGATTTTTTGAATAATTGTTAAGTTTTTTTGCTCACATAAAACAGTGTCTCCAGGACTTAATTCATCACATTCGTTTGATATATTTACTAAGAATTTATTTCCATTTGGTGTTTTGACAATAGCATTCTTTTCAATTAAATCACATACATCACATACCATTAATGCAGGATCCTTGAACCTTTTTAATTCATTTTGTATTTGAGAGATTGTTTCTTTCAGTAATTTATTCTCTGCTTCTAGTTCATGTGCATTTGTAGTATAACTATACATAACAGAATCAAGCGGATCTCTTAGATTAATTCTAGATTTAGATTTATTCATCTTCATATAGTATTGGTTTTCACTATATAAATGTTTCGTAACATTTATATTAACTGGTTGTTATGGTTATTATATGAGTTTTTGTTTAAATTACGGTTTATTAATTAATAAAAAGGTGGTATGATATGTTAGATCCAAGGGAAAAGAAGTTAGCTGATATTTTAGTGAATTATTCTGTTAAAGTCAAAAAAGGAGATATTATTGCTGTGAGATGTGGTTTAGAAGCAAAGAATCTTGCTTTAGAGGTTTGTAAGTTGATTCTAAAAAAAGAAGCATTTCCTAAATTAAATGTAGGTATTCCTGGTTATGGGTACTTATTTTATAAGCATGCTACTGATAAAATGCTGAAAAATTATCCTAAAATTGCAGAGTTTGAAGCAAAGAATATTGCTGGTTCAATAGGTATTGGTGTTGAGCATAATACAAAGGAATTTACAAATGTGGATCCAAAAAAGATTGCAATGAGAAGAAAAGTACTACAGCCGTTATCAGAGATTCATCTTAAAAGGAATAATTGGGTTATTTGTGAATATCCAACAAATGCATTAGCTCAAGATGCAGAAATGTCTTTAGAAGAGTATGAAGATTTTGTTTTTTCTGCAACTAATCAGGATTGGAAAAAAATGTCTAAGAAACAAGATAAATTAAAATCAATTTTGGATAAAGGTAAGGAAGTTAGAATTATTGGAAAGAATACTGATATTAGTTTTAGTATTAAAGGTAGACAAGGGATTAAATGTGATGGGCATAGGAATATGCCAGATGGAGAGGTATTTATCGCACCAGTTGAAAATACTGTTGAAGGCCACATTCATTATACATATCCTGCGATAAGATATGGAAAAGAAGTTAGTGATGTTAAGTTGTGGTTTAAGAAAGGTAAAGTTGTTAAAGCGACAGCATCAAAGAATGAAGATTTGTTAAAAGCAATGCTTGATACAGATAAGGGTTCAAGGTTTTTAGGTGAATTTGGTGTTGGTGTTAATTATGGTATTAAAAAATTTACAAAACAAATTCTTTTTGATGAGAAGATAGGTGGAACAATTCATCTTGCTTTAGGTATGGCATATAAAGAAGGTGGTGGAAAAAATGATTCTGCTGTACATTGGGATATGATTAAAGATTTAAGAAAAGGTGGACAGATAGTTATTGATGGTAAAGTTATTCAGAAAAATGGTAAGTTTTTAATTTAATATCTCTGAGCTACTGCACTAGGGTGTGTAATTAATGCAAACTCTCCTGCAATTAAGCCATTAATGAGAGAAATGTCTTCTTTTTGTACTTCTTGTTCTATAGCAATTGTTTCTATGTTTGGTGTTCCTTTTCTAATGCAAACAACGTATTGTGTTGGAGATGTTTGCTGATCTTGTGTTAATCCTGTTTTATATTCAATGTGTTTAGTTCTATCTGTTCCTGTCATTTGTTGAAATAAAAGTTCTGGATCTTCAGCTAATTCTTTTATATTATATCCTTCTTGTAATCCATTATAATATGCAGTTACCCCAATAACATATTTTGTTGTTTTTCTTTGTGCACCTTCACTCATATGTTTTATGTAATCCCAAAAATTATTGCTATCTGCTGTTGTTGTGTTCATTGCATTTATTGTTGATTGAGTTCCCGCATTGTATGATGCTGCAACTGCTCTTAATAGGTTGGTTCGGTTTTTTGGTAGTTGTAGTTCTGGGAATTCTTCTTGTAACCTATCTGCTCTGTATTGAATAAGTACTGCTCCGAGTTGGCAAGACATTTCTCTTCCTTCTGCAGTGTCTGCAATTATTCTTTGCCAATTCCATTTTTCTCCTGTTTTTCGTTGATACCTTGTTCCTTGTTTGTTGATAAATTTTACTTCGTCTTGAGTAATCATTACTAATGTTCTTGCTTCATCTCCTCTTGCTTTATCAGTGTGGTTAAGTGTAGGATTTTCTTGGCCTTGGAACATTGATGTTGCTAGTAAGGTCAGGTCTTGTTCAAGGTCTAAAGGGTTGTCATATCTTTGAAATTCATTTTGAATGATTGTAATGTATTTTGCTCTTGTTTGATCGCCAGCAATATCATCTATTGAGATTGGTTCTATTTCTTGATCAAAATGGCCAGTATCTGTGGGTTGTTCTGTTTGAACTTCTTGGGTTCTATGTGTGATTGGAACTAATCTTTGCATAAAATCAGGTCTGACTGTAACTATTGCTATTAGTGCAACTAATCCTCCAATTGGTAACCAAGGGGAATTATTATAAAAACCTGTTGCTAGCTCTCTAACTACAGAATATGGGCCATTTAGTGGGTTTGGTGTGTCCATGGCTGTTAGAAATGGGTTTTTATTTATAAATGTTACTGTGTTTTGTTACTCTGAAGTGGTATTTGCAGTTGGTGTTTATTTCATTATTAGCAAATTTCTTCCTATTTTATGTAATGATTCTAATCCTATTTTGCTTAGGAGATAAGTATTTTCTATTCTGATGCCATATTTGTTTTGTTTATAGAGTCCAGGTTCAATTGTAAAGCACATGTTTTGTTTTATTTTACCTTTTCCAAAAGGACTAAAATTAGGTGATTCGTGTATATCAACACCCAAGCCATGTCCAAGTCCATGTATAAATTCTTCCTTTAGTAAGTCACGAGCACATTTGTCTAATGATTTAAATCTTAAATTTTCTTTAACCTTTTTCTCACACTTTATCATTGCATTAAGTACTTTGAAATAATCTTTTACTTCTTTTTTTGTAGGTTTACCAATGTAAATTGTCCTAGTCATATCTGAACAATAGCCTTTGTATTTAACACCAAAGTCCATATAACAGAATCCTTTGCTTAATTTTCCTTTTAATTTGCCATGCGGCATGCTACTTCTTTTTCCAGAACTAACTAAAGGAGGAAAGCTTAATTCACAACCAAGATCTTCAATCTTTTCTGCTATAAATCTTTCAACTTGTCTCTCTGTTTTGAACTTTTTGAAGTTCTTTATTGTTTCTTTGAATATATTGTCAGAGAGTTGACATGCTTTTTTTATTCTTTTTACTTCTTCATTTGTTTTTGTTTCTCTAAGTTCTTGCATTGTTTTGTTAATGTCAATAAACTTTCTTTTCTTTAGATGTTTTTTTAAGAATTTGAATTCATTCAATGTAATAATGCTTTTGTTAATACCTATTGTTTTTTGTTTAATATCTTTTGCAACTTCTGCAAAGGCCTTTTTTTCTATTCTTTTAATTTTTTTTATTTTGCTTGTTTTCTTGATTAATTCATGATCCATTTTACTACAATATATTGTTGCAGAATTTTGTTTTATTACTAAGAAAACACCACCTTCTTTTATGTTTGTTAAGTATGTTAAATTAGAATCTTTATTCTTAAGATTATATAGAAGAACACATCCAATCTTCTTTTTTTTCATATGTTGTTGAAGTTCTTTTAGTTTCATATGTTGCAAAAGGTTTATATAGTATAAAAATCTTTTGAAATGGTATGAGAAGGTATAAGTTAAAGAATGGCTTAACGGTTCTTATTGAGAATAGGAAAACAAAGTCGGTTGTTGTGGAAGTTACTGTTAAGGTTGGATCTTTGAATGAGACTCCAAAAATATTAGGAATCTCCCATTTTATTGAACATCTTGTTTTTGAGGGTACAAAGAAAAGAGAAAGTGCTACAATAATTGCAAATGAAATTGAAAAGTTAGGTGGAGATTTGAATGCAGCAACAACTTATGAAAGAACATTTTATTATGCAAAAGTATTGAATAAACATTTTGATGTTGCTCTTGATGTTTTGAGTGATATTGTTCTTAATCCTGTTTTTGATGAGAGAATAATTGAGAAAGAGAGAAAGATTATAATCGAAGAGATTAACATGATTTTTGATGATCCAAGAAATTACCAATGGTATTTGTTTACAAGTACTTTGTTTCAAAAACATCCAGCAAAACATGAAGTTTTTGGTGGTAAAAAAACAGTGTCAAAGATTACAAGAAAACAAATCTTAGATTTTTATAATAAATATTATGTTCCTTCAAACATGATTGTTACTGTGGTTGGTGATGTTAAGAAAGTTTTGTCTAAAATTGAAAAGATTTTTTCTGAGGAGAAGAAAGTAAATGTTTGTAGGAGAAAGAAAGTTATTGAACCAAAGCAAACAAAGAAGATTGTGAAGAAAGAAAAAAGGAAGATACAGCAGTCATATATGGTGTTAGGATATAAGACAGTACCGAGAAAACATAAAGACAGTTATGTTTTAGATGTGCTTAGAGCAGTGCTTGCAAAGGGGCAATCCGGTAGATTATTTGAAGAGATCAGGACAAAGAGAGGGTTGGCCTATGATGTTGGTGTTTATCATAAAACAGGATCAGATTTTGGTTATTTTTCAGTTTATTCTGGTGTTCATAAGAAGAATATAAAAAAAGTAATTGATATTATATTAAAGGAGTTTGATAATCTTAAATCTTTGTCTGATAATAAATTAAAAGAGGCTAAGACTTATATTGAAGGAGATTTTTTGCTTTCAATTGATGATAATTATGATTATGCAGATATTTTATCAAGTTGGGAAGTTTTAGGGATGGTTGGTAATGTTAATGAATATATTAAGAAAATAAAGAAGGTTAGTAAAGCAGATATTAAAAGGGTTGTTGACAAGTATTTTACTAAGAACTATACCTTAACAGTTGTTGAACAGAAAGAGTAGGTTATGCTTCTTTTAGAAATCCTTCAGGGAATAATTCATATTTGTATTGGTCTTTTATTAAAAGATATCTTTGTTTAGTAATGTTTTCTGTGAATTTTTCCCAAATTTCTGTTAAGAATGTGTCTAATTCATCAATATCTTTTACTGCAAGGTAGACGAATAATCTTGGATTTGATGCACTCATGAATGCATATCTTATTCTTCTTTTTACTGTTATGTAACTTTTTAATTTTTCTTCTTTTTCTCTTGAAAGGTTTCTTATTCCAAATGAAATTAAATATAAGTCATATCCTAATTTTTTTAAACTTATTTTGGCTGTGAATTTAATGATTACATTTTTTAGTTTTAGTTTTTTAATTCTTGTTGCAACTGTTTCAGCTGTTAAGTTTGTTTTTTTAGCAAGATTTATTAGTGAAATTGATGAGTCTTTGTTTAGTTCAAATAAAATCTTTCTATCTTTTTTATCAATTTTTATTGTTTTTTCAGATTTTTTTAATTCTAAGATTTGTCTGTCTTTTTTCATTAATTCGATTGGTAATTGTTCAGCTTCATACTGGGTTAATATTGGATGTACTTCATATGTATCAATTATATTTGAAAATTTGTTTTTAAGTTCATTAAGAAAGTCGTAATAATTATCTATTATTTGAAATCCAAATTCAATTAAATAATTCCATTTACCAGATATTTCATCTATAACAGCTGTATTGGGATGTTCTTTTAGAAACTTAATTAAGTCTTGTTCATTTTCTTTAATACTGTTTGTTTTTAATAATAAGACACAAAATCTTATTCCTATTGCGTTTTGATTAATTATTGTAAAGAATCCCTCAATTATTCCTTTTTTCTTGAGTCTTTCTATTCTGTATGTGACTGCATTCTTACTTAGGCTTACTTTTTTCCCTATTTGATTATGGCTACATCTTGCGTCTTTACATAGGATTTCCAATATTTTCCAATCTTTTTTATCGAGTTTAGCTGTCATATGTTGGACTTAGTCGAATTTTTATTTAAATTTTTCGATAAATTGACAAAAAATGGATGCAATGGTTTATATCTTTTCAATGTAATTGTTATATTATGATAAAAGATAATGTTAATTCAATATTATTGGATTATGCCTCTGCTCAAGGGGTCCTTAGTGTAGATAGCATTATGAAACTAGCGGCATTGCCAGATAAGAGCTATTTTAGGGCATTTTCACAGTTTTTAGAGAATAATTGTGGGGATGGGGTAGAGGTAATTAAAGGACTTTTGAATATTAAATCTCATGGAATAGGGGTATTAATCCCTCAAAAAATAATTGAGTCAGGATTAACTATGTTTCCTAAGGGATATTTGAAAGAAAATAATGTGCCTAAGCATGATGATTTGTCATCTTTTAATGTTATTATTCCTAAGACTAGGAGTTATGTTGAAACATTTCCATCGATGACTTGTTCAAATCTTTTTATTTATCTTAAGGAAAAGAATGCTAAGATTATTGAGTCTTCTTTTGATATGAAAAAGGAGATTCAAGAAATCCATCCTGTTATTGATTTTGCTGGACTTTTGCTTAGAAGAATGACTAGGGAGAATGCAGTCCAGGCAATTGATAATAAAAGAACGCCATTAATTAAAGATTTAGTTGATGCAGCATATCATTCACCATCTGTTTTGATTGAAGCTTTTAAATCTGATAAAAATTTTGTGATTGCAATTCCTTTTTCACCAGGAAATCATGCTGATAAGGATCATGAAAGAAATTTTTGTTATTTTAATAATGAAGCAGTTTTTGTGAATGAATTGTTAAAAATGAATAAGAAGATTGCATTACTTGATTTAACAGCAAACTTTGCTTCAGGTTTGGTTAATCTTTGCATTGGTAAAAAGGACATAATTATTATTGGAATTCATGCTAATCCTAATCTTGATCCAACAACTTATAGAGAAAATATAGAATCAAAACAAAATAGTTTTCAATTTAATTTGGAACCAGGAAGTAATGGGGAGGAATACATTAATGTTTTACAAGAAGCAATTGATTTAATTCCCCAAGGAATTGATGTTGTTTTAGTAATTGGATCTGTTAATAATTATTTGTTTGATAGTGAGGGATTATTGTGTGTTGAAGCACAATATCAAAGACAAATAGGAAATATAATTGGTTCTGTAGTTAAAGGTAAAGGAATTAAGAAATTAATAATTGAACCTTCTGCAGGATTTGAAAATGATTCTCACATCCTCTTTACAGATTTATGTAAAGGGATTGATGAAGAATTTAATGGAGGAAAATGAAAATGGGAATGAATGCAGCAATAGCAAATTATAGAGCACAAAGGTGTTATGCAGCTTTGGAAAAGGCAGGATCTAATGTTGAGGTAGGACAAGCATTAAAAGCAACAACAAAGAGTGTTTTAATCTATGGGGCAAGGTTATTTCAGAATTTGTCTGCTCAGGGTGTTGAAAGAATGGATCTGCAAAGTTTGGAAAAAGCGGGTTATCAAGGTCAACAAGCAGAGGTTTTGATGGACACATACAGTTCGTATACTAGTACTTTGAAAGCATATGGTGTTGAGGATGCAGCTAGTTATGACGTTGCAACAGCGGTTGCAAAAGGAAATGAACTTGCAGAACAAACAGATGATTTACAGATTTCAGCTGTGCAACATGAGACAGCAGATTGTGGAGGTTGTCTACAATAATTTTTTAATTTTTTATTTTAGTTTGGGGGTTTAATAATGAATGATAATTTGAGTAAAGCAAAGAAAGGAGATTTACATATTACTGAATTAGATGAGAGTACCAAAGTACAATATGTTTCTTGGTTGGTTGATAAGTCTATTACAGAATTAAGAGCAACACAATATCTTAAAGATGATGAAGTTGCTAGATTAATGGATGGGAGAAGATTGCCTGAACCTAAGAAATATGTTGTTTTACTAAGTTCTGCACCTGGCGTTGATGGAAATGGTGCTCCGGGGTTGAGTAGTGCTGTTTCTTTAAAATTATTGTACAATGCACTTGATGCAATTGATAAGGATAAAATAATGGCTGTTACTTGTTATTTAGATGAATATAATGATAGTGAATGGGTTAAAGCAGCACAAGAGTTTGCAAGAGGACAAGAAGGTATTGAAACAAGTGTTGTTGATATTACTGCAATCTGTAAAATAATTGATTTGACTGTAAAACAAACAATGTCTGCTAGTGAACAGAGTAATTTTTCTGTTTCAACTTATGCAACACTAGTTAGATCATTAATGCCACAGTTATACTGTTTAGGAAGTGTTACTGTTGCAGGTTATTCTAGTTGGCCATCAAGATTGTATAACTTGTTTAGATGTAGTGATGATGGGGGTATTGCACCAGTTGGTGAATGGGATAGGACAACCATTATGGAAGTTGGAAAATATTTAGGTATTGAGGATAATGTTTTGTATCAAATGCCTCATAATGGTGCAAAAGGTGGAGATTCTGCTTCAAGGTTAATGACTAAGTTCGGATTAGATGTTCCATATTCTCCTCAACTAGCAGGGATTATTGATCTTGCTTTGTTTTTGAAACAAAAAGGAGAAGAAGATGGGGAGATTGTTGCTAGAATAAGAAAGAATGAATATTTATCTGGTGTTGTTGGAAATTTACCTAACTATGATGTTCAACTTGAGAATATTGTTGAAAAAGTTTCAAAAAAATATGATAGGTTTTATGGACAATTAAAAGTTCAATCAACTCTGCCTTATGAAAATTAAGATAACTTATGGTGTGTGATTGCTAGGATTGAAATTCCTAAAATTAATGTTGTTATTGATGAAAGTACTGCGTTATTTGGGAATAGATACAAGTCAAATTATTTTCCTTTTTTTATTTTAATTTATTTTCAATTTTTATTAATCTATTGTCAATTTTATCCATTCTTTTTTTCATGTCATCCCACATATCAATCATTATTTCATGCGGTGGTTTTGGTCTTAGTTCTGGTGGTAATGGTTTTCTGTCTCTAAGAAAATCTAAGATCTTTTTTTCTTTAAGATGATAATATTTTTTACCTGAATCCCATTTACTTTCGATTAGACCAATTTCTGAAAGAACATTAAGATGAAAATCAACTGTTTGTGGCTTTTTATCTATTTCTGCAGAAATTTCACTTAGGTATTTGTCTTTCTCAGCAAGACTAAGAAGGACTTCTCTTCTAATGTCAGATGAGAGTGCTTTATGCACAATTTGATCGAAAAATGGTGGCATGTTAATTATGTTTCGAGTTTCATATATATGTTTTGTGTTTCGAGTTTCGTAGAAAAATAGAAACATTTATATATTTGTTCGACTTTCCTAATAATATCGAAATTGGAGGTAATGAAAATGTATTGTACAGATTGTGGAATTGAAGTGCTAGAATATCTAGCAGAGAGAGGATATAGAAGAACATATACAACAAGAGATGAATTAGCGACAGAATTACAAGATAGAGTGCATCCAAACACATTAGATGAAACATTGGCTAGGGCACATAGAAATGGTGTTATAGAAGCTAGTGAGGTAGAGAATGGTCCAGATCATTATTGGACAAGACTAGAGATGAGACCAGCAATTATTGCAGTGGCTCGTGTATTAAGGGGGGATTAAAATGCCCCCTCATTTACATAAACATGAAAGATTACCTGTATCTATTCATTTAGATTATAGATTGAGATCTTTAATTGTAAGTGTTTTAGTTGGTTCATTGATTGCTTTTTTGATAGCATTTACTTTGTTGTTATTTACTATTCCAATCATTGTAGTGTTACCAACAACAGCACCAATATTTGTAGGTGGAATTACATTGTGCTATATGATGCAGAATTAAAAAGTAATAATAAAAATTATCTTGTTACTTTAAACTTTTTTATCTTTTCAGCTAGTCTTTGTGCTGTTTTGCTCTTTTCTAGTTTTTCTCTAACCGGTTTAATAAGTTCATTAATGTAATGGGCAGTACAATCCTTTAAATCCATTGGATGTAATAATCCTGTTGCAAATGCACTTTCTAAGTCTTCATATGATGTGAATTCGACATCTCCACCAAATTTTTCTGGTCTTTTAATTGATATTTTATCATATTTTTCAAATATAATATATTTACAATATTCTAAAATTGGATTTTCATTAATCTCTTTCTCAGGGCAGTAAGCTTTTTTGATTTTTCTTTTAACATCTTCTTCAGTATCGCTCATAAAAATTGCTGTGTCTGGCTTAGACTTTGACATTTTTAATTCAATTGCTCTATCTGCACCATCTAATTCTGTTTTTGGTGGTTGACTAAGGCCCATTAACATGTGGTGTGATACAACAATAGGTTTATAGAAGCCCATCTTTGGGCCTATTTCTCTTGCTAAAACATTAACCTTTCTTTGATCCATTCCTAATTGTGTTATGTCGACGTCAAGATGAAATATATCTGCACATTGCATGCATGGATATAAAATCTGAGAAGCTTGTAATGATTCACTTTCCTTTCTTCCCATGATTTGTGCACATCTTAATATTCTTTTAACAGTTGAGTTTCTAGAAATTTCTAAAACTTTTTTCCAATAATTATCATCTTTGACAAGATCACTTACCCATATGAATTCAACATTGTCTAAATCCATATCACAAGCTCTCCAAACTTCAATTAAATATTTACCAACTGTTTGAATATGATCTAGGTTTCCACCCATTTTATTATTAGCCCAGGCATGCCAGTCTGCGACTAACATTTTAAATTTACAACCAGCTTTTGTCATTTTGTTAATATTAATAGCTCTTAGTAAGCCTTGTGCAATGTGAATATTCATTCCGCTTGGCTCAAAACCGTCATAGGCAATAGGTTGTTTCTTTGTTTCCAGAAGTTCTTTTAGTTCATCTTCTACAAGAATTTCCTCACCAACTGATTTAATTAATTCAATTCTTTTTTTGATTTCCATGGTAAACTAAGTAAGTATGAAATTCTTTATAAAGATTTTGGGTAAATATTATAAATTATTGATAGATTATCTCTTATTCTATGATTTATTTAGAAAAGCCAGAAGGGTTTAATTCAAAGTTTGATTGTGTTGCTTGTTATTGTATTCATGATGGAAAGTTTTTGATTTTAAGAAGACATAAGGATAAAGAAGAGGGTGAGAAATATGGATTACCAGCAGGGAAGGTGCATGAAGGTGAATCATTGAAACAAGCAGTAGTTAGAGAAGTTAAAGAGGAAACAAGTATTGATATTCATGATCCTAAATTCTTTAAATCTGTTTATGTTAGATATCCTGGATATGATTTTATGTTTCATATGTTTTACATTTATTTAGATGAGAATTATGATGTGAAGGTTAAGTCAGATGAACACCATGATTTTAGATGGGTTACTTATGAAGAAATACAAAAGCTTGATAATTTAATGTTGGGGTTTAAAGAAGTTCTGGAGATGTTTAATAATGAAGTTGGTTTTGGGAAGCAATGTTGAAACCATTTCATTCATTACCTAAATAACTTTGATTTTTTCTTTTTAACTCTTTTTTTAGGGACATGTTCTAATTCAACATAACATTTAGCATTTTTTAGTGTTGCATTGACCTTTGCTTCTATTTTATCAATAACTTTTTCTGCGTCATCTGTTAATAGGTTATCTTTGAGATTTACTTCCATTGTTACTAATGTTTCTTCTGGTCCTAAGTGCATTGTTCTGAAGTCAATAATTTCATTAACTTCTTTTAGAGCTTCAATTTTTTTAATTATCTTATTTCTTTTATACTTTGAAATTGATTCTCCAATTAGAAGATGTTTTGTTTCAGATGCTAATACAACAGAGAATATCATAAGTAATCCTCCAATTATTAATGAAGCAATCGCATCATATACTGGGTTTCCTGTATAATACGACAACCCAATTGCAGTTCCAGCGATAAATATACTGATTAGTGCCAGGCTGTCTTCGAATATAACTGTTAAAACTGTTGGATCTTTGCTATGTTTGATTGCAGCAATAATATTTCGCATTTTTTCTTTTTTCATTTGTTTCTTTAATTCATTTCCTGCAAGAAATAATGATGTTCCTTCAAATATTAATGCTAATCCTAGGGCAATAAATGTTAACCACACATATTCTAGTGGTTCAGGATGTAAGAGTTTGTGATAACCTTCTCTAAATGATAATACTCCTGCAATTCCAAAAATCATCATTGAAACTACAAATGCCCAAAAGAATTGTTCTTTACCATGTCCATATGGATGTAGTTTGTTTGGGGGTTGTTTACTTTTGCTTATTCCTACTAATAAGAATACTTGATTTAATGTATCTGATATACTGTGATATCCTTCAGCTAGCATAGATGAACTACCTGAAAAGAATGCAGCTATGAATTTGAAGATTGCAATAAAGAAATTTCCTGCTAATGCAACATATACTGCTTTACTTGTGCCTGATGCCATTATTTAATATCCTAAACATAACTTTTATATTAATCTTATGTTAATAATTTATATAATGTCAAAGGAATTAATAGATTTTCAAAAGGTTAACAAAGGATTTGGTGAGATAAAAGTAATAAAAAACCTTGATTTAAAGATATATGACAATGAGATCTTTGGTTTTATTGGGACGAGTGGTGCAGGGAAAACTACTTTACTTAGGGTTTTAATGGGTTTTTATAAAGTTGATTCAGGAAAAGTAATCTATAAAGGCCATAATATTACAAAAAAACCACACATTATAAGAAATATTGTTGGGTTTTGTACGCAAGAGAATTCTTTTTACCCTGAACTTACTATTAGAGAAAATTTACAATATTTTGGACGGTTGTATTGTTTAAATCCAAAGAAATTAACAAAACAGGTTAAATATCTTCTTAATCTTGTTGATTTAGAAAGACATCAAAATACTTTGTCAGGTAGAATCTCTGGTGGTATGAAAAGAAGATTAGACTTTGCTATAACATTAATACATGATCCTGAAATATTAATATTGGATGAACCAACTACTGGCTTAGATCCAATTATTAGAGATAATATATGGAATTTGATTACTAAAATAAATAAGTCTGGCAAAACTATAATTGTTACATCACATTTATTAGATTTTATTGAGAAACATTGTAATAGAATTGGGATATTAAATTTTGGTAGGATGATTAAAGTTAATACTCCAAATAAATTATCTTCATTATATCCAAAAGAAAAAACATTTGGTAAAGTTTTTGAAAAGATTGTTAAGAATGATAAGTTGGTGATTAAATGAATTTACTGCCATGCCGTTCACTACACCAAATTCATTATAATTTAACTAAGGAATTTGGTACCGTATTGTGCAAGCATGACAAATGCTTTGTTCACCTTAAGGCAGAGGCAGTAAATAAATTGGTGATTAAATGACTAAATTCGGCTTCAGAAGAATATTATTTATAGTTTTAAAAAACCTTAAGATAGTTTTTAGAAGCTGGACTTCTATTTTATTATTAATCTTAGGACCTATGATTCTCATCTTAATATTGGGTTTTGCTTTTAATGGTGATGATCTTCATGATATTAATATGGGTGTTTATGCAAAGGATATGCAAGAGATTCAACCTGTTCTTGAAAATATTGCGTCTGATGAAGTTAGGGTTGTTATGTTTAAACGTTTGGATTTTTGTATTTGGTCAATGAATCATAGTTTTGTGCATCTCTGTGCAGAGTTTGATGAAAATTTTAACTCAGATCCAGCGTCGGGAGAGATGGATGGAACAATTACATTTTATTATGATAATTCTAGATATAATTTAATTAGATTTATTCTTGATTATCTTAAAGAAAAAATAGATATTACAAGTGAAGAAATAAGTTTGCAAGCAAGTGAACAGATAATTAATGATGTTCAAGAGTTTGTTGGATTGATGGTTAATACACAAAAACAACTTGGTGAACTAAAGACAGAAGCAATGATTGTTAGATCTGATCTTGTTGAAATGAGGGATCAGCTTTTAACTGTAAAGAAACAATTTGATCCAAGGTATGAACAGATTAAAGAATTGCAAGGTAAGCTTAATGATAGTATTGAAACATTAGAGGCATTGACATTTTCTGAAGAAGATAGTGAAAAAATGGTTAATGCATTGACTTTACTAAATGGATCATTAGATACTAGTTATTATTATCTTAATGCTTCGTATACTGAAATTAATGATACTATTGTTTTGTATAATGATGCTGTTGATGTCTTAAAATCTTATGTTCTTAATTTAAGTTTACCAATGACTATAGATTTAGATAAAATAAAATTAAATCATAGTTTGTTGGATAGAACATTGGATTCATTAGATTCTTCACAAGAATTAGCTAATGATGCAATTGCTAAGATTAATAATACGAATATGTTTATTGATTCAACAATTGATGATATTGAAGAGTTGAAAGAAGAATTAGATTTATTGATTGTTGATATTGATGCTGTCAATGATTTAATTAATAATAGTATCAAAAATATTAATGAAAATATTGTTAAGATTGATGATGCAATTATTGAGATAGATAGGATTTCTATTGAATTAAATGAAAGTATTGAACAATTGTCAGGTATTGATCAAGATCAAGCAGAGATGTTGATTAATCCAATAAATGCGGAGTTTGAACCTATATTAGGAGACTTAGCTAAGATTTATTTGATATTTCCAATTTTGTTAGTGTTTATTATTACGTTTATTAGTATTTTATTATCTAATATGGTTGTGTTGAATGAAATTCATTCACCTGCTTTTTTTAGAAATTTTTTAGTTCCAATTAATAATTTGTATTATATCGTTGGATTGTTTATTACTAATATGATTGTTGTACTGATACAGATAGCTGTTTTGTTGTTAGTTTCATATTTTAATTTTGGAATAGATATTATGTCTGTGTTCTTTAGTTTAATGATAGCTGTGTTGTTAGTTACAACAGTGTTTGTTTTGATAGGTATGTTCTTTGCATATTTAATTAGAATAAAGCAGACATCAATATTAGTATGTACATTCTTTGCTTTAGGTGTGTTCTTGTTTTCAGATGTTATATTTCCCGTTGAAATAATGCCGAAGACTGCAGCATTCTTTGCTAATCTAAATCCTTTGTTAATAGGTGAAAATATTTTTAGAAAGATAATCTTCTTTGATATTGGTTTATTGCAACAGTATGGTGATATAGGGATATTGTTAGTTTATATTGTGCTATTGTTTTGTGGGACTGTAGGTGCTTATTATGTTAATAAGAAGAAGAGCTAGGTTATTTTGTTGTTTGGGTATTAAATATACTTTCTTTTGTGTTTTTATTAGCTCTTTGGTCTTGTTTTTCTATTGATTCCCGCTCAAGACTTATATACTTGTTTCACTTTCCTAGTTCTATGATATTTTTGGAGGTTAATGAAAATGAAGTTTAAAAATTTGATATTATATATTGTTGTTGCATTGGTTGTTTTGACTGCGTTTGCAGGGGCAGTTAGTGCTAATGAGGTTGTTGAAACAATTACTTGTTCAGATACTGATGGAGAAGATATCTATACTAAAGGATATGCAGAAGGAAATTGGTTTTCTAATGAGGATTGGGGAGAGTTTGAAGATTATTGTGTAGGTACAGAATTAGTTGGTGAAATCTTTTGTAATGGAGATGGTTATGTAGAAATTGTGGAATTAGAATGTGGTGAAGGATACCAATGTGAAGGAGGAGAATGTGTTGAATCTGATGATGATTATGTACAACCTTTTGATTCAGATGGTGGAAAGGATTATTACACTGCGGGATATGGCACTGGAATTTATTATGTTACAGGATTATACCAAGAAAGTCAAGATTATTGTAGTGGCAGTGGAAAACTAGGCGAATTTTTTATAAAGGAACATGACGGTAGAGATTACTTATATGTAATTTATGTAAGTCCACCAGAAGGCTATGTTTGTGAAGATGGAGAGTTTGTTAGTGAGGAAGTTGAGATAATTACTTGTTCAGATTCAGATAGTGGAAAAGAGATATATGAAAGAGGAAAGACAAGGGGCATATATGATTCAACTGATGAAGAAGTAGAGTATGAAGATTTTTGTACATCTGGTGGGTTGTTAGGTGAATATTATTGTAATGATAATGGATTTGTTGATCGTCATTATTATACTCCTGTTGGGGGCTATGATTGTGTAGACGGAGAAATTGTTGAAAGTGATGAAGTAGCTGAGATTGTTTGTACAGAAAGTGATGATGGAGAAGATTATTATGAAAAAGGAGAAACAAGTGGAATTTATTATTATGATGGTGAAGAGGTAGAGTATGAAGATTACTGTAGATCAGATGAGGACTTAGGTGAATATTATTGTAATGAGGATGGTTATGTTGCATTTGTTCTGTATAGTGTAAGAGATGGTTATGTTTGTGAAGAAGGGGAAATTGTTGAAGAAGATGAAGTTGTTATTGTTTTAGATGATTATGATACAATACAGATTTACAATAGAATTGATGATGCAGAATACTTTTATTCAAAGTCTGAAGAGGTCTATGCAGAAATATTTGAACTGTTTGATTATTATGAAGATAAAATGGATGAAGATGATGCAGAAGATATTGAAAGAGATATTGGTGATTTGGGTCAAGATCTTGAAGATATCAGTGAATTAATTGAGGATGTTTTAGATGACACTGAGGATCATATTGAAGATGAATTATTTGATGAAGCAGAGGAATTAGCAGATGAATTATATGATGAAGTAAAAGACTTTTACAATTACATTGATGGACAGTATGATGAAATTGTTGATGACATGGAAGATGCAACAGATGATTACTTAGAAGATGATTATAACAAAGAAGAAGATGAGAAAGAGGAAATAGTAGAAGAACCGGTTGAAGTAATTGTCGAAGAAGAGGAAGATTGTGAAGATGGAACTTGTGAATTAGAGGGAAGTTGTGTTGATGTTGGTCTAAGAATGTTAGAAAGCGGTGTTCCTATGTATTGTGATTGGACAGGAGATTTACTTGAACAAAAAACAGAAGGAAAAGCATGTCAAAATAGTTTTGAATGTGTTAGTAATTCTTGTTTAAGTGGACAATGTGAAGATCTAATATCACAGCTTGAAGAAACTAATTCAATGCTAGAAAAGATTTATGAGTGGTTATCTGGTCTTTTTAGTTAATTTTTTAATTTTTTTTAATAACTTTTTTAAACTTAAAAGACAACAAGTGATATTAATGGTTAGTTTATCAAGGATTTCATTGATTATTTTATTACTTATTGCTTTGGCTATGCCTGTTTATGCTTTAGAATATGGGTTTGATTTTACTTCTGTTGAAAGTCATAAACAGATTTCTGATGCTGTTGTGTATTTTTATTTTGATAACTATGTTACAAATAAATATATTTATGAGAATGATTATGTTGTTCTTTCAATAGAAGATGATGAGAATCTATTTATTATAGTTGATGATATAAATACTTCAGGTGTTGATTATTATGCATCTGTTAGTCTTATTGAGTTAGATTCTGTTGATATTGTTGATGCTAATACAGTATTATTAAAACCTGCTTCATCTTTAAGAGGGGTTGTTAAAGATGAATTAGATAATATTGTGAGTAATGCAAAGTTAAAGTTTGAATGTGCAGATTCTAGTTTGGTTTTACCTGAATCAACGGATGAATTTGGAAGTTTTTTTGTTGAAGGGTTGTCTGCAGGAGAATGTAAGGTATTTGCTTCTTATGGAGATTATGTTGGTTTTAGTTTGGTTGATTTGAAAAAAGGAGATATAGCAGATGTTGAGGTTAAGTTAGATAATAGTATTGTTTATGAACAGGAAAGGGAATCTGGAAGTTATCTTATTCTATTAATATTTTTTCTACTTTTTGTTTTTGGAATTGTTATTTATTTTGTTTTTAGAAATTATTCTTTATTTAAGAAAGTTAAAGAAAAAGAAAGTGATAAATTAGGTAGTGTTTTGAAAACATTAAATAGAAAAGAAAGTAAGATTGTTAATTTGTTAAAAGGAAGAGAGAATTATACAGAGTTACAATCAAAAATAAGACATGAACTTGGAATTCCAAGGACAACATTATCTCGGTTGTTGATAAGTTTGGAGAAGAAGAAAATAATTACTGTTTTTAGATCATTTAGAATAGTTAAAGTTAAGTTAAATGATTGGATAGTTAAGTAAGTTTCTTTTTTATTTCATATGAAATAATTGTTGGTATGTAATATGTTATGTTAGCTAGTATTGTTGCGACTAATATTGCTAATGAATAGTTTGTGATAATGTATGGAAAGAATGATAAGTATAATGGTCTGATAAGAAAACTATCAATGTATTCTGCAGGACCAAATTCAATTATCATATGTAATGTTTGTTTAAGATATGGTTTGTTTTTTTTATTTTTTAAGTCATTGTAAGCTATTGTTCCGTAGAAACCAATGTTTTCTGTCCATGTTCCGATGAATGCAGAGAGTATAATATTTTTAGTTAGAATGAATGAGACATTTGCACCAAGAACAGCAAAGATTAAACCAATTACTTCTGCAGTACCATATCTTTTAACCCATTCTTTTAGTTTGTTTATTAACATTGATTTGTTTTAGTTGTTAATTTATATAAATTTATTCTTCTGCTTGATATCTTCTAACTCTTACTAAATCAATTTCAATTGGTTTTCTCTTTTTTACATTTAATGTAATTCTATTTGGATCTATTTCATATCCTTCTCTTTCTAATATGGCCCTTAAATCAGCATAGGCATATGATTCCCACATTTCTAATTTTGCTTCGGGTCTGATCTTATCAACTAAATTTGCTTCACATGCATCACATACACATTGATAATCATATTGTTCGATCCCTTCTTCTGGTTTGAAATATTTAAAAAAGGGTGAAATGAAACTTTGATCTGTGACTAGTACTTTTCCATCTGAATAAGTTCTTGCTATGTAAGGTAAACTCATGCTTACTTTATGAACAACCATTTCATCACTAACTTTTATTCCTTCTGGAAATGTATGAACATCTTTTGTATTAAAATCAGATATAATTACTGCATCTGCGTTTGGTCCATCTCCCATGAATGGTTGGCGGTGTTTTTGAAATAATCTTTCTAAGTTTTCTTGCATGTATTGTCTTGCTTCTTCTTCTGAATTAAATATTTTATATGAAGTATTTCCATTTGCAATTTGATCTCTTATATATGCTATTTCGAATCTTTCATCCTCTTGAGTAAATTCTGGAATAAAAGCAGTTGCTTCTACATGATATAATTGTCTTGGTGAAGCAATTAATAAAACACCTTCATTATACCAATTGGAAAATAATAATGCTCGGGATTCTTTTGTTGCTGCATCACAACATAATCTGTAGTTTTGGGGATTTTTGAAATAAGTAAGACCTGTTCTTTGAAGTAATTGTTCTAACGCATCTAATGTTGCAGTGGAAACAAGTTCAACCCATGTAATGTTTGTGTCTCTTGTATTGGTAAGATCTATTACAGAAGCAATTGGACCAGTACATATGGGATGGATACCGGGTTTGAATACAACTAATTGTTCTAATTCACTTAGAAATCTACCACCTTCTGTATCTAAATCATCTTCTTCTCCAGGTATGTCAAGAATATGTCTATATCTACTCATTTGATAAGGTAATTGAGTGTTATTTTAATGTGTTATGGATAGTAAAATATATATAATGCCATTCGATCTTGCTATATTATGACTCGAATAGCTGTGTTAAAGAAGCATTTATGTGTTAATGGAGATGGTTGTACTTTTATTTGTGGAGGTGCATGTCCTGTTAACAGAACTGGGAAAGAATGTATTATCTTGGGAGAGGATAATAAGCCCATAATCAATGAAGAGCTTTGTGTAGGTTGTGGAATATGTCCACATAAATGTCCAGTTGAATGTATAAATATAATTAATCTTCCTGAAGCATTAAAACAAGATCCTATCCATAGATTTGGTAAGAATGAGTTTTCATTATATTCATTACCAACACCATCTTTTGGTAAGGTTGTTGGAATTTTAGGAAGGAATGGAATTGGTAAGTCTACAGCTATTAAGATCATTGCAGGTGTGTTAAAACCTAATTTGAATAAAGAAGATTATGAAGCTAATTATAGTGATCTAGTTCAGTTCTTTAAAGGAACAGAAGCACAGACATTTTTTGAAAAATTAGATCAAGGAGAAATTAAAGTTTCATATAAACCACAGAATGTTGATCTTATTCCTAAGAATACCAAAGGTAAGGTTAAAGATTTATTAGAAAAAGTAGATGAACGTGGTTTAGTGAATGAAATAAGTGAAAAATTAGATATTAAAAGAATATTTGATAATGATGTTGCTACTATTTCTGGTGGAGAATTGCAAAGGGTTGCAATTGCTGCAACATTATTGAAAAAAGCTAACTTGTATATTTTTGATGAACCAACATCATACTTAGATATTAAACAAAGATTAAATGTTTCTAAAATTATTAGAGAATTAGCTAATGAAGAAACTGCTGTTCTTGTTATTGAGCATGATTTAATTGCATTAGATTTTATGACAGATCTTGTGCATATTATGTATGGTAAGGAAGGATGTTATGGTATTGTTTCTTTACCTAAGGTTACTAAAGCAGGGATTAATGTTTATTTAGAAGGTTATCTTAAAGAAGAAAATATTAGATTTAGAAATAATAAAATTAAGTTTGAAGTAAAAGCCCCTCCTGAGAAGGTTAAAGAGCATATGTTAACAGAATGGCCGGAGTTAAGTGTTAAGTTAGGTGTGTTTAGTTTAAAAGCTGAGCCAGGAATAATAGCAAAACATGAGGTTGTTGGTGTTTTGGGAGAGAATGGAATTGGTAAAACTAGTTTTGTTAAAATGTTAGCAGGAGTTGTTAAGCCAGATGATGGAAAAGTTGATGAAGATATTACTGTGTCTTATAAACCTCAATATATTGATTCTTCGTCTGAAGAATTAGTTGTTAATGTTTTATCAAAGGTTATACAAAAACATACAAATGATATTATTACTCCACTTAATATTAAACCATTGTTTATGAAAAAAATATGTAATTTGTCTGGTGGTGAATTGCAGAGAGTTGCAATTGCTTCTGCATTAGGTAAGAAGAGTAAGTTAGTTTTATTAGATGAACCTTCTGCATACTTAGATGTTGAACAAAGATTAATAGTTTCTAAGATGATAAGAAACTTTGTTGATGTAAAAGGAAATTCTGCGTTGGTTGTTGATCATGATTTATTATTCTTAGATTATATTTCTAATAGATTATTAGTTTTTGAAGGTGAACCAGCTGTTAATGGTTTGGTAAAAGGTCCGTTTGAAATGGAAACAGGAATGAATTCTTTGTTAGAATTGTTGAAAATAACTTTAAGAAGAGATGAACATTCACATAGACCAAGAATCAATAAAGAAAACAGTGTTAAGGATAGAGAACAGAAGAGTAAAGGTAAGTATTATTATGGTTAGCTTTTTTTATATTTAAACTTTTTTTCATAATCTCTATGATTCATTATGTCTAATATTAAAGAAATAATATCTACTTCACTTCCTCTAATTGTGTATATCATTCTCCAAGCACCAGATAAATTAACTTTCCATAAATTATTTACATCATAATTTTTAACGTATTCTTTTGGAATTCTATTCTTTGGAATGTGTCTTCCATATTCTGGATTTTGTTTTAGAAAATCAATTTTTTGTTTTATTGAATTAAAAAGTGTTTGATGTTCACTTCCAGTAATTCCTTTTGCAATTTCCTTTCCGACAACTTTGTTTAGATCATTAAATGCATCAATTGCGTTTCCAGTTATAATTACTTTAACTGGTTTTCCTTTAAATGTCATAATTCTATACCTTCTTTTATTGCTTTATTTAGTTTAGGACTTGGATTATATATCCATAAAATTCCTTTCCTACCATCTAATATTTTTCCACTATCTTCTAAATATTCTAAAATAATATTTAGTGTTTGGTGCATAACTTTACGTGGTAGTTTCTTTTTTAATTTCTCTCTTGTTATCAAATCATTTTCTTTTTTCAATGTTTCTTCCACCATAAGTACAGTTTTCAAACTTGGATAATGGATTATTTCCATTTGTGCTCTTGCCATTTGACCCACCTTTGCCTCTTTTATTTATATGAACTTATATAGTTATATATATGAACTTATATAAATATTTTTTGGTTTTTTGTTAAGAATGTGCTAATTATATTACCTGAACAAATACATCCTTTCTATTTCATTTAATTGAGCTAATACTATTCTTCTTCTCTCAGGATCATATCTAAGAGCAGAAGGATCACAATTACATTCTTCACATGTATTATCACAAGCTAATAAATCATAATCTGGATTAATACTAACTCCTATAAATTCTGGTAATCTCTCCCTATATCTTCTTATCCATTCTCTTTTTTCTGCTTCTGTTAATCTATTTAACTCAGCTACACTTATTCTAGAAACTTCATCAGTACTTATTGGTCTAATATCAAGTGTAGAAAAATTACTAGTTAAGTCAAGGATGTTTCCATGATAGGTTCCATTAAGATAATGTCCAACAACTTCTTCAATCCATTGAGTGGGTCTAGATCTATCTACAAGTTTTACTGTATCAACTCCTATCTCTTCATATCTCTTTAAATCTTCTGGTCTAATTATGGGTAATTGTAATAACTCTCTTGGGTTCTCAAGTAAATGTTTTAGACAGTAATATGTAAAAGGTCTACAATGTAATCTTGACGCGTTAATAGATGCATATGATTTTATTATGGCATGCCCTCTAGTTTGTATACAGTCAGACATACATCCAAGATTTGCTATTACTCTTATTCTTGCATCATATCTTTCTCCAATCCTTACTAATTCCTCTAGTGCGTGAAGGTTTCTCAAAGTTGATCCATCTAGAACAACAGTTCTAACATTTGGTAATTTTGCCCATTGAATTAATTTCTTCTTAGAAGAGACTCCTGCAAAAAATGAAACAGTTATATCTTTATTAGGACAATATCTTTCTGCTAATCTTGCTAATCCATAACTAGCAACAGTGAGTGATGGAATACTTGAACTTTCTAACCATTCTAATTCTTTAATTATTTTTTCTCTACAATCTAAAAAATCAAATCTTGGAACAATATCGTTGATTGACCATTCATATGAAATTCCCATTGCTCTGAAATTAGAAACTCTTTCTTCTGCTTCTTTTCGTGTATGGTCTATTTTATTTGTTCTTCCTGACCCTAAGTATTCATTCTTTGTGGGCTTTCCATATATGCCTGTAATTTTATGTGCAGACTCTTTATTTACAAGTCTTTGGACAACCTTTAATAATTCTGGATCATTATTATCAGGTATTATTAGTTTCATTCTTTTATTCCTTAAATGTGGTGATCTTCTATCATATATTAGAATAATTTCTTATTTTTTTAATAAAACACAACATTTATTAGCTAATTATGTTATTTGTTATAATATGCAGTTAGATATTAAGGATAGAAAGATATTAGCAGAACTGGATCTTAATGCCAGGGCAACATTTCAAGAGATAGGGAAGAAAGTAAGATTATCAAAAGAGACTGTTATTTATAGAATTAAAAATCTTGAAAAGAGAGGGATAATAGAAAGATATACAACTTTAGTAAATTTCGCTAAATTGGGATATACTGGATTTGGTGTTTACAGTAGGTTTCAAAATGTTGATGAGAAATTAAAGAATGAAATGATTGAATACCTAGGTAGTATTCCTGAACTTTACTGGATTGCTACAATCGGAGGGAAATTTGATATAGTCTTTGGGATTATGGCAAAAAGTGTTTATGAATTTAATACAATTTATTATCAAATTCTTACAAAATATGGAAATTATTTAGTTGACAATAGTGTAACCATAAGAACAGAATTAAGACAAAATAAAAGAGATTACTTAACAGGAAATATACCTAAATCATTCCAACCACCTTACTTTGGAAAAAAACCAGATATAGAAGAATTAGATGAGTTAGATTCTACAATCTTGTCACTAATGTCAAACAATGCCCGTATGAGTATAATAAAACTTGCCCAGATTATCAAAAAACCAGCTAGCACAATTTCGTTAAGAATTAAACATTTAGAAAAAAGAGGAATCATTCAAGCACACACTACTTACATTAGATCCCAGAATTATGGTATGCAAAGTTATAGGTTGTTATTTAATTTACAGAATATGGAAGAGAAAGTAAGAAGCAGTCTTTTCTCTTATGCTTATTCAAATCCAAGAATGGTCCTCGCCATAGAGACAGTAGGAAAATGGAATTTTGAGATAACAATAGAAGTTGAATCTCAAGAAGAATTACAAAAAGAAATATCAAAGTTAAGAATTGAGTTTAATGACATAATTAAGAATGTAGAATTCATAGTGATGTTTGAGAATGATTTAATTTATGATCCTTATCCTTTGAAAAAGTTAGAGAGGGAGAAATTACTTTCTTATGATTGAACCTTTTCATAATCCATTAAAACAAACCATGGTTGTTTTAGCGTTTTAATCATGGCATGATCAGTTGGGGTTTCAGCAATTGGTTCAGGGATGGCCCGGTATATTCTTCTAAATCCATGTTCAGCTAAGGCTTGTTCATATCTTTCAAAAGGATGATGGAAATATACAGCTGCTCTTGGTGATACTGTTCCATCAACAACAAATCTTTCTTCAAGTCTCTGGGTTTCATGATATCTATCTTCTTCTCCTTTCATTACACCTGAAAGAGAAGTATTCATTCTTGGATTTAGTATCTGAAAAATAAATCTTCCACCATGTCTGAGAACTTTGGCAAGCCTTTGTATTGCTAACTCTGGGTGTTCAAATTCCATCAATAAGAAGTTTGCTACGACTACATCAAATGTTTGTTCATCAAATGGTAAAGTAAGAACATCACAAACTTGATATGTTTCTGTTGTTGCGAGTTCTCTTGCATGTTCAATTAATGGTTCAGATAAATCAATACCAATAACTTCATGTCCTTGTTTTGTTAATCTCCTTGAAACATAGCCTTCTCCACAACCTGCATCTAAGATTCTTGAATTTTCATCTAATGTATCTAATCTTTCAAATAGAGCAGGATCAGAAACATATGTTCTAAAAGCATCTCTTCCTTCTCTTATAATTGTTTTCCAATAGTCTGCCATATCTTTATGTTGAGAATATATCATTTAATATTAGGTATTAGAATTTATTTTATAAAGATTGTTATGGTTAACTCATAAATGACTTATGCTTATAACTAAACTCTTGATCATCAATTTTAACTTCTACTTTAATGTTTAAAGAAGTCATTGTTCTGTTTATTTCTATGTTTAATTCTTTGATTCTATTAAATTCAAAAGATTTAGGTAATCTTTCTTTGAAAAAGGCTATACACATTTTGTCAAAAGAATTCTTATTTTCAATAGCATTTGTTGATTGGTTCTTAATATCTTTATAATGACCAAACCATATTTGAAAATCTAAATGATTAGCTAAATCATGTGCAATTCCTTTAAGTTTAGTTTGTTTCATTGTTTAGGGTATAGAACATGGATATTTAATGGTTTTGTACCTTCTAATCAGTAGCAACAACTCGAAACATTTATAAAGGAGAAGTTCTATTAATACATTACTATGTATGAACTTTGTGATTTGGATGGGTTGCTGGATCTTAAAAGGGATCTTGCTAGATCTAATGGATATGGGGATAAGGGCTATAGTAGATTTGCTGATCCTATACAAGGAGTTAGACAATTTACTTTGGATGAAGTTAATGACGACATTGTTTCTAGAATAAATGGCTTAGGGATTTCTTTAGATAGAATTACTGTAAGAGAAGGAAGGCCGGAAGAGATATTGGATGCTTATGGAAAGTATTTTCAAGGTGAGATTCTTGTTAATCCTGTGTATACTGATCAGACAGGTGAAGCATTATTTCGTGCAAGTTTTTATTTTGACTTATTTATGAATAATCATTTTGCATCTAATTTTGAAGATAGAAATAAATTAAGTCAAGTGGCTCAGATGCGGCATTTAGTAGAAGATATTGTTGCACATGAATATGGACATCATGTTTTTAAAAATGTTTATAGGGATGATTTAGTTAGAGAAGCAGTTCAAGTTGGAGAATTCCATGAAGCATTGTATAGTAATTCTTCAAGAAGATTTGAAGAAGGTTTTGCAAGATGGTTTAATGGTGTAGTTGTTGGACATAGTCATCCAAGTGTTAGACGTGAATTAATTGCTGATATTGATGATGATAATTTTTATTCTAATAAACCTGGAATTATTATGGTTTATGATGCTCTTTTAGAGGCAGAAGAAAAACATGGAGCACAATATGTTTTAGATAATTTAGTTGAAATCGGAACTCCTGTTTTAGTTGAATTGGGGCAGAGAGAACATCAAAGAGAATTGGATAGAGCTGTTGATAATGGTTATGATTTTAGTTCTTTTATTCTAAATTAACAATTATTCTCACACTCTCCAACCTTAACATTTAACCAAACTATTGCAACTATACTTGCAACTACTGCTCCTAAAACCATTGCTAATGCAATTGATAAATAACTTAATTTCATTACATAAACAAACACATAAGCAAAAGGTATTACTAAAATAAAAAACCTTAATGCATAGATAAACAATGCAGGCATTCCATATCCCATTCCTTGTATAGATCTACTAATAAGAACAATAATTGCCATAAGTGGATATGTAAAGACATTAATTCTTAAATAACCAATTCCAATATTAATTAAATTAGAATCTGGTGTGAATATTCTAAGAAGTAATTCAGGAATAGCAAATGTAACTATTCCTATTATTGCAGTTGCAAATGCAGTTACTTTTGTTCCATACCATATTATCTCTTTCATTAATTTATATTTCTTAGCTCCGTGGAACATTCCAACTAAAGTAACAAGTGCCATTCCTGCAGCCATTATTGGCATAATTGCAACACTTTCTAATCTTGTAGCAATTCCCATTGCAGCAATATAATCTGTTCCATAGTAAGCCATGAATTTGTTCATTATCATAATATATACTGCAATCATTAAGGTTGTTAAACTTGCAGGAACCCCTACATATAATATGTCTTTAATAATATCAAAAGAAAATTTAAAAGAACTAATATGAATTTTCAAATAAGATTTTTTAATAATATAATATAATCCAATCATTACTCCAACTGAAAATGCAATCACTGTTGCAATTGCTGCTCCTTTAACACCATATCCTAATACATAAATAAAGATTGGATCTAATATTATGTTTGTGACTAGTGCAATGATTTGTATTTTCATTGGAGTTGTTGTATCTCCTTGTGAAGAAAAGATTGTTCCAAATGTAAATGCAGGAAACATTAAGAATATTCCCAATAATATAATTGTCATATAACTTACTGCTAATTCTAATACAACTCCTTCTGCACCAAACATTGAAAATATGGTTCTTAATGAAAATATAGATATAATAAATATTATTAATGCAGCTAATAATGACATGAACAAACCATGCATTGCTGTGTTTTCTGCTTCTATTTTCTTTTTCTTTCCTAATAATCTAGATATCTTTGAACCCATTCCAATATTGATTCCTGCATTGACTGCTATGAATACAAAAAAGAATGGAAATGCAAAAGTTAATGCAGCAATTGATTCTGCTCCTAACCTACCAACAAAAGCAGTGTCTGTGATATTGTATAATGTTTGAACAATTAAAGCAACAAACATAGGCAAAGCTAGTTTGTAGAAAGATTTCTTTGGATTTTTAATGAATTCTGCAGTTTTATTTTGTTTCATTGTTCTATCTATCTAATTATTGCTTATAATACTTTGTAAAATAAGAATAGAAAAAATTATTCAACTATAATTTTGAATCTTTTACTTTTTTTTGCAGATACAATTGAGAATGCTTTTAATTTTCTAGTTTCTTTTGCGTATTTTTCTGCAGATTCTTTTGATGTAAATGTTCTGTCACCTTTTTTCTTGGTTTTTTTTCTTGCGCCGTGACTAATGCTTGTTGTAATATCCCATTTTCTTTTTACTCTTGTACATAATCTTGTTGACATTATTTTTCACCTTAATATAGATTGTAGAGAAGAGGTAAGCCGTCTTCTGTTGAGTCTATGCACCTTGAATGCAAACAGACCCCTTAACATTTAACTTAGCGGACTGATGTAACATAAAGTTACTGCCTTGCACCAACCAGGGCTCACCGTTTCATCCTTTCTTGTAAAGATAGTCAAGAGGATACTAACAAATGTCGCCATTTGCTTCACTCTATCATTCCCAGTACAAGTGGTTTCGTTTCTGAGTGGTTGCCATGAATTTCTCCATGTCCCTTCCAAGACTGGTCTTTCACGGTGGACGGACTTTCCTCAGTTTACACCGATAGTTAAGTACTTCCCTACAATACCTCAGAATTAAACCTATATTTAAATTACTTTCTCTTTTTCCTTGGTTTTTTACTATTTTTAGCTATTTTCTTAAGAAGTTTATCTTCATCTTGTAATAGTCGAATTTCTTCAACATGTTCTTTTATTACAGTAGAAAGCTCCATTTTAACATCTTCTAACAATGCTACTAATATTATTCCAATGATTAGGAGTAACCATAAGAATACGCTAATTAGTAAATTCCATGATAATATTGCTCCATCAAGTATGTATTGTTGATGAATGAGATAAAAACCAAGAATAGTAACACCCAATCCAGCTAATAATAATATTAACTCAAATAAACTAGGAGTTCTATTAATAAATACCTCTTTTTTTACCATTGTATAAGATTCTTAGTTTACTGGTTTTTAAAGTTTTTGGAATAATGAACCAAGGCAGTGGTGATAATGATTACTCTGCTTCTTCACTTAGTGCAACATCAGGTACATAAGTAAACTTATTGTTTTCATAAGCAATTAATGTTTTGTGATCTTGAAGGTTATCTCCAAAGTTTCTTCTTATTTTATCTATGGTTTCATGTAATTCATTAATGCTTTTTGTGCAGACATATGCAATAACATTATATTTACCAATTGTTTTAACTGCCCAAATAACATTATTATCATTTTCTAAGAAACTAGCTAGTTTTTGTTCAGTTTCACCATGTAAACTATGGACATTAAGTAATATTACATAGACTTGATAATTAAATGCATAATAATTAAGTGCAATTGTATAATTAGATATAAAGCCAGATTTTTCCATCTTTTTAAGTCTGTAAGAAACAACTTCTGAAGAATATCCTGTTTCTTCTGCAATTTGATAGATTGGTTTATTTGCTTGTCCTTTCATTGCATCAATTATCTTTAAATCTTTTTCATCAATATTTGGTTCTTTTGTCGTCTCATTTGTTACTTTCTTAAATCCTGCTTGAGATTCTGGTAAAAAACTATTTGGTAATCCTTTTTTTACGTAATATTTAACAACAATAAATAATTCTTGTTTTTTTATGAATTGACTTACATCTTCAAGTAATGTGTTTAGATTATTATCAATCTCTTCAACATTCTTTGCAACCATTGCAATTTCATAATCATAATCTCCATTAAATTTAATTATTGCTCTGACAAAGGGTAGTTTGATTAGTTTATCTAAGTAATCTGCTTCAATCTTTAGGTCTGGTTTGCTTAGTGTCATAAAAATATGATTAACAATGAATCCTAATTTCTGCATATCAACTACAAGTCTGTATCCTTGTATTACTCCTTTGTCTTCTAGTTGTTTTATTCTATATCTAATACTTTCTTTAGATAATCCAACTTTTTTTGCAATTGCAGAATAACTTTGTTTAGAATTTAAGTCAAGTAATTTTAGAATTCTTTTATCTTTTAGATCAAGTTTGATTGGTTTTGATTCTTTGTCTGATTTAAACTTCATTAATGTAAATAATTATACAAAGTTTATTAATTTTTCCTATATTATCTACTAATGTAGTAATGCTGCTGCCTTGGTTATAAATTGCATTTGTACTAGGACGACTCTGATACAATGTATGTTTTTCTGTACGTATAAGACTTTTAGCGCTTTCGCTGTATTATTTAATAGTGAGTCAAGGTGCTAGTACAAATGCCAAATTATTTGCTTATAAAACTGTACTAAATAGATAATATAGAATAATAGCAACAGAAGCTGCTCCAGCTATTAGTGAAATAAGTAATAATATACTGGCACTGATTCTTTGTTTAAATTTTGTATATGATTTCTTTCTTTTCTTAATCTTGATGATTCTGTCGTCTACTTTGGTTCTGATTCTAAATGCTTGTACTGGATATTTCATTCCTTTTAATTTTCTTAAACCTAAATGGACAATACCTATTCCGTTTCTTTCCATTGCAGAATATACTGATCCACTAAATACTACTTGTCCTGGTTTACATAAGGCTTCTAGACGAGCTGTAGTGTTAACTGTGTCACCATAGATATCTCCTTTTCTATATGTAACTTCTCCCATGTGGAGTGCGACTCTAACTCTGATTTGATTTTTAGGTCTTGTTCTTCTTATTTTTTTATTGTGATTGTGAAATGATTTCTGTAATTCAATTCCGCACATTACTGCGTCTGTTGGATTCTCAAAGGTTACTAAGAATGCATCTCCTATTTTCTTGATGATTCTGCCTGTAAATGCTTCAAAATTAGGTATACAGAAGCCATCAAATATGTCATGTAATTCGATTAGGTCTTGTTTGCTTATATTTGATGTTTTTTTAGAATAATTAGTAATATCTACAAACATAACGACTTTTGTCTTAGTATTTTCATCTGTTTTAGTGTTCATATGTGTTGGAGATGGTTTTCTAGTTATAAATGTTTTGTTTTTTACGTTACTTTTAAGTGGTAAATAATATTTGTGATTGTTGCAAGTGTTAGTTTAATTTGTTATTTCTGCTACTTATTTAGATTAATTTGCCTTCTTTTTTAGATTTGACCGGATTTTAATTGGGTAGTTTTATATCTCTGGCGGTTATACTTATTGATATGACAAAAAGAGTTGATAATCAAAAAACAAATCTTGGAGGATTGATATAAAATGAGTTTAGAATTAAAATTAAAAAAAGGAGCGGTTGTTTTAGGAACAGTTGCGAGAGTTATAATGCCTATGGATGGATGGGCAGCAGAAGAGCCTACAATGGATTATGGAGCAAAAACAGAATTAGCTCAATATGCTGAGGATTCAGGTCTAAAAGTATATATGTCACCAGATCAAATCAAGAAAGACTATGGTATTGATGTTCCTGAGGGTAAGTTTAGTCCGTATGTAGCAAAGGAAACAAAAGTTGTTGAAGGAAGATTAGCACAGGTTGCTTATATAGACTGGCATAATAATGGTGTTACATCAGATGATGTAGTAGTATTAGATCTTCCAGGTGATGGAAGATATTTTACATCATTAGATGCGTCTGGAAAATGTTACAGATCAGGGTATAGTAGTGATACTGTTGGTGTTGGTTCAGCAGATGTTAATTCAATGGATAACTGGATTGGATATACACTAAATAATATAGTAACTTCACCAGATGATGGAGTTGCACAGAGACAAATAGTAATTGGTCCAAGTGATTTCCAACTTTAATTTTTTCTTTTTTTAACAATTTTTTTAAACTAAACTAGAACTCTTTCTTAATATGAGTAGATTAACAAGATTAATGGATGCTAGATTGAGAAGAGGAGTTCCGATAGTAGGTTCTGTTGAGGGAATTAGATTAGTTGTTCTTGATTTTGATGGAACTTTGACTGATGTTTTTAAGGAAACAGCTCCTTATGTTCCTGCTTTTAAAGATGATTTTAAAGAAGCATTAGGAATAAGTCAACAAGAGTTTGATCAAAGATGGAGCAGAATGGAAAGGATTGTTAGAGAGAATCCTTTTAATTATGGTTGGAAAGAGCATGGAAGAATTGTTGTTCCTGCATGATGTTGTTATTGTTACAAATTCTAGAATAGCAGGTGTGGAAAGAAAATTAGCTATGTTAGGTGATAAGTATACAAGTATTCCTGTTGTAGGAAATGCAAGAAAAAATGCTTTAGATCTAGGTTGGTATGGTGTTGATGAATCTATCCGGCCTGTTGGTTATGAAAGAGATGTTTATTTAAGACGAAAATTATATTGGAATACTTTGACTAGATTAATGAGAAAAAAAGGACTTAAGCCACATAATGTTCTTGTTATTGGAGATATTTATGAGATGGATTTAGCATTGCCTGCTCAGATAGGAATGCGAATTATGTTAGCAGCAAAACCAAGTACACCTAGTTTTGAGAGAAATGCTGTTAGAACATATCAAAAAGCAGATATTGTAGATCATTTACCTAAGGCATTAGAACATGTTAGAAGATATGCTGCTTAAGATTTCTTTAAATTAACGCCAACAGCGACTCTAGCTCTTAGTAAAGTTAGAATAACGCAACGCGACTTTTAGTGCGATCTTGTGGATTATCCAATACAGAGTCAAGGTGGTGGTGTTAATATTATCTTTTAAAAACTAAAACCTTTAACTTCTGTTTGCCTTGCATTACTTCTGTTTCTTTTTCAAGTTTAAATTTGTCTGTGCATTTCTTAAGGAGTTTATCTTTTGTTGATAATATTCCAATTCTTCCTCCTTTTGAGAGAACATAGTCTGCTTGGTAAAAGAATTCTTTGTATATTTTTTCAATTTCTTTTTCAGAAATTATTTTTGAATCAATTGGAGGATGTGTTATTATAAAATCAACCTCATGTTCTTTAAATTTAGTATCTAGCCATTCGACTTCAATTCTAGAAAAACCCACTGTTTTATTAACACCACCAATCTTTGCATTTTTCTTTGAAGCTGCTATATTTCTTAATAATATATCATAACCAATTATTTTATCTTTGTGTTTGTTTTCTTTGTCAAATTTAGATAAATCAATGTCAACAAAGTTATTAAATGCAAATTTATCTTTTTTATAGAAATTAATGCTTTTGTTTAATGAAAAGAATGCAGTTTCAATAGGTATTGTTCCAATTCCTGAGAATGGATCAAGTACAAAACCTTTTTTATTGTATCCTGTATATTTTATTAATCCATATGCAACTGCACCATTTAGTGAACATGCATGACTAAATATTTTATAATCTCTTTTACTTAGATCAAATCCACAATAATCAATACCTAAATAACAATTTTCATTGTTTATGAATAAATAAATGATTAAATCAGGAGAATCCATGCAAACTTTTGCTTTATGTTTGTCTAAAACATATTCGCCAATTTGTCCTTGCATTTCTTGACTTGTAAAGTCATGTTTACCAAGTCTTTTACATCTAACTTTGAATGATTTGTCTTTAATTATTTTCTTCCAATCAATTTTTTGAACTTTTTCTTTTATATTATCTGTTATTTTGAATTGTTTTAATAATTCTATAACTTTAATTAAACTTTGTGACATGTATGCTAATTTACAAAGATCTTTTTGTTTAGTTTCAAAGATTACAATATGTTCTTCTATTTTACAGTCTGTTTTGATCAATTCTTTGACTTCTTTAGAGCTGATTTCTTCAAAACCTTTGATTGTTATACCTAATCCTTTCATATCCTCGAAAGAATAGTTTGTGGTATATAAATGTAATTGTTTTTAGAATTCAGTTAATCTTTTCTGATTTTTTATTTGATCTAATAATTTACTGTTTTTTAATAATATGTTTATGTCAATGTTAAACTTTTTCTTAATTAAATGCTTTGCATATGTTAACATTAATTCTTTAGATGAAAATTCAATTGCTTTTGATTCTAATGATTTTCTTGTTGCTTCTCTACATACCCACACACCAAGCGGAGCTACATATTCTTTTGGATTAATAAATCTTAATGCTAAGACACCAGATTGTTTTTTTATCTGTTTTAGTTTTTCTAATATTGCTAATCGACAAGCATAATATCCTCCTGCTGTTTGTGATGCATAGTTTTTTCTTCCTCTATAACTTTCAAAGTCTGTTGCAAAGCTTATCTTTTCTCCCATAACTGTTTCAAATAGTTCATAGTTCCATTCTGATTCAAACATTAGGATAAGGTAGTAATTACCTAGGAATCCTCCGAAGAAAGTTTTGTATGGTGAAGTATCAAATGTTTTTATTTTTTCAATTAATTTTTTTCCAATTATGTCGTCGACAGCTGTTAAACTCCATCTAGTTGGAACAAGAATTCTTTGTGTTTTAACACCTAAATTTCCTACACTGATTATTTTTGTTAAGTATTGTTCATCAAAACCTTTTTTGTATAATGTGTCTATTGCACCTGCTGCTTTTATATCATAATCACTTACAATTTTGTCTACTTTGTGTGGTATTTTTGGGTTTTCAGTTATCTGTGCTTTTTTTAATTTTACATTTGGTCCGTGTGGTGCAGTGTCTTGGTTAAGTGTTAGTTTGAATTGTGGTTTTCTTTCTAAATTAATTTCCATATCAACTGGTTTTGTAGATAATGAGACTTCTTGGCTAAGTTCCATAAAACGATCTTTGAATGACTTAATGTTTGTTTTAAAATTTGAATTAATCATTTCTGTTCTTAGATTAATTATTTTTGGAATTGTGTAATTTTCTTTTGACCATTCTTTTGGGTTATCATGATTATTGTATTCTTCTGTAGCTAATAATCCAACATTGATATTAGGATATCCATAGTGCCCAACAAATACATTAGGCGTGTCTCCAAAAAAGTCTTGTTTAAACTTTGTGTTTGATTGTTTCTGAGAAGCTAGTTTTGTTTGAATCGGACAGAATGATCTACCGCAAAGCTTTCTACCTTTACATTTAACACATTGTATATTCATGAAAATGGGAAGGTTTGTTTGGTTAAATAGTTTATTAGTTTTAAATCACAACCTTTTTAAGGAGTTGTTTATATCGTTGTTTAATGGCAATATTGACTAAGAATTTAATGAAAATTAAAGATCATCTTGATAATTGTGCCAGACCAATATATTTCTTTGATGATGATCCAGATGGATTATGTTCATTCTTATTATTTTATAGAAATAAACAAGAAGGAAGGGGTGTTGTAGTTAAATCAACACCTGAATTAAGTAAGATGTTTGTTAGGTCTGTTGAAAGTTATGAACCGGATAAAATATTTGTTTTAGATAAGCCAAGGATTAATCAGGATTTTATTGATGCAATTAATTTACCAATTGTATGGTTAGATCATCATCAACCACAGGATGTTGAGAGGGTTGAATATTTTAATCCTAGACTTAAAGATGATGAAGATAATAGACCAACTTCTTATTGGGCATATAAAGTTATAAAAGATGAAGAAGAAATGTGGATTTCAACTGTTGGTTGTGTTTCAGATTGGTTTGTTCCAGAATTTATTGATGAGTTTAAGAAAAAATATCCTAAATTATTACCAAAGGTTTCTAAAAAACCAGAAGAACTTTTGTATAACAGTCCATTAGGAAAATTATGCAGAATTTTTTCTTTTGTTTTGAAGGGAAGTACAAAAGATGTTTTGTCTTGTGTAAAGGTTTTGACAAGAATAAAAGATCCAATGGAAATTATGGAGAAAACCACATCACAAGGAAAGTATTTGTATAAACGTTTTAAGAAAGTTAATAATGAATATGAACCTTTGATAAATTCAATAGGTGAAGATAATGTTAAGGGAAATATTGTTATGTTTACATATACTGAAAAAACAATGTCATTTACTTCTGATCTATCAAATGAATTATTGTATAAATATCCTGGTAAGTTAATTATTATAGGTAGAGAAAAGTCAGGAGAAATGAAATGTAGTTTAAGATCTTCAGATTTAGATATTCCGCCATTGATTGAAAGTGCATTGAAAGATGTTGAAGGTTATGGTGGTGGACATATGCATGCATGCGGTGCATGTATTAAGTTGAATGATTTTGATAGGTTTATAGAGAATTTAAAGAGTCAATTGTGAATTCCATAACCTTTATAAGTATATATTTCTAATTTTATTCGTATGTGGTGATTATATGTTAAAGTTATTAAAAGAAATTAAGGATAAAGCTAAGAAAGATGTTAAGACTATTGTTTTGCCTGAGTCTAATGATCTAAGGATATTGAAAGCTGCTGTTAAGATTACTAAACAAAAGATAGCAAAGGTTATTCTTATTGGAAAAGCAGATGATATTTTGAAGAATGTTAAGAAGAATAAGATTTGTTTAGATAATGTTATTATCCTTAATCCAAAGGAATATGTTGATTTTGATAAGTATGTTAAGGAATATTATGAATTAAGGAAAGCAAAAGGTATGACATTGAAAAAAGCTAAACAAGTAATGGTTGATCCTATTTATTTTGGAACAATGCTTGTCAAAAATAATGTTGCAGATGGTTTAGTTGCTGGAGCAACCCATCCAACTGCAGATACAATCAGAGCAGCTGTTCAAATTATTGGAACAAAGAAGATGTTTAGAAAAGTTAGTGGATTATTTTTAATGGGTTTACATGATAGATTTTTAATCTTTGCAGATTCTGCAGTTGTTATTGAACCTGATGCAAAAGACTTGGCTGATATTGCTTTAGACACAGCAAATACAGCAAAGGCTTTTGGAATTAAACCAAAGATTGCAATGTTATCTTTTTCAACAGCCGGATCGGCTAAGCATCCTTTAGTTGATAAAGTAAAAGAAGCAACAGAGATTGCGAAACACTTGAATCCGAAACTATTGATAGAAGGAGAGATGCAGGTTGATGCCGCATTAGTACCTGAAGTTTGTAAGATTAAGTTTCCTAAAAGTAAAATCATGGGAAAAGCAAATGTGTTAATCTTTCCTGATCTTAATTCTGGTAATGTTGCGTATAAGTTAGTGCAAAGATTAGCAAAAGCAAGAGCTGTTGGTCCAATTTTACAAGGTTTAAGAAAACCAATTAATGATTTAAGTCGTGGTTGTGATGTACAAGATATTGTTGATCTTGTTGCAATTACAACTGTACAAGCACAAGGTGATTTTTAATGGAAATTTTAGTTTTAAATTGTGGTTCAAGTTCTTTAAAATATGCTTTATTTAGATATGATAAAGAAGTAGTTAGAGGATTAATTGAAAGAGTTGGAGAAAAAGTTAAGAATCATAAAGTAGCTATTCAAATGGCTTTAGATAAATTAATTCAAAGTAAAAAGTTGAAATGTTTAGAAGATATTAATGCTATCGGACACAGGGTTGTTCATGGTGGAGATATAACTAAGTCTGTTATTATTAAAGATGATGTTATTAAGAAGATTGAAGATTGTGTTCCATTGGCTCCTCTTCATAATCCACATAATTTAACTGGAATAAAAGCATGTATTGAGTTATTACCAAATATAAAACAAGTTGCTGTTTTTGATACTTCATTTCATACTTCAATTAAAAAAGAAGCAAGTACTTATGCAATTCCTTTTGAATTAAGTGAAAAACATAAGATTAAAAGATATGGTTTTCATGGAATTAGTTATAGATATATTGTTAGTGAGATTGTGAGGATATTAGGTGATGAGAAATTAAAAGTAGTATGTTGTCATTTAGGTAATGGAAGTAGTGTTTGTGCAATTGATAGTTGTAAGTCAAGAGAAACATCAATGGGGTTTACACCTGTAGAAGGTTTAGTAATGGGAACAAGAAGTGGAGATATTGATGCTGGAATAATTCAATACTTAGTTAAACAAGAGAAAAAAGATGTTAATGAAGTAATTGATATGTTAAATTTTGATTCAGGATTAAAAGGAATTTCTGGAATAAGTAATGATATGAGAGAATTGGATGGGTGTAAGGATAAGAATGCAAGATTAGCAATGAAGGTTTATTGTCATAGGTTGATAAAATATATTGGTGCATATATTGCAGTTCTTGGTGGTGTTGATGTTATTGTTTTTACAGCAGGTATTGGAGAGAATGCATGGTATATTAGAGATACTGTGTTAAAGAACTTTGAATATTTAGGTTTAGAGATAGATAAGAAAAATAATAAACAGAATAAATTGTTTATAACAACACCAGAATCAAAAGTTAAAGCAATGGTTATCAATACAAACGAAGAATTAATGATAGCTAGAGATGTTTTAAAGTTAGTTAAATAGTTATCTAGTTAATTGTTGAATAGCATCTGGTTTAGGAACCCAAATTACATATGGTACTCCTGAAACTAATGTGCCATCTTTTTTAACATGGGCATTCATGTCTTTAAATTCTCTTCCAATTGTTCCATTAAAATATGATGTATTCATGTCAAAACCTGTTTCATTTTTGACATGAGCATTGTATGATTGTGCTAATCTGTCTAGATTTGTTGTTCCTGCTCTGTCTGTAAAATTAACTTCTGTTCCATCTGGTAGTCTCATTTTTAATCCTCTACTTCCTGGAGTTATAGTAGCTATTTCCCAAGTTTTTCTGAAGTCAACTTCATTTTCATCAGGTAAACTTAGTTCTGTAACATATGCTTGAATTGCATAAATTCCTGGTGCGTATCCACTATTTTCACTATTTCTTCCAGCCATTATGCTATTGTATGATATTGATTTTCCTCTTCTTCTAAAATCTTTTATTTTATCGCCAAGTCCATATGGGCCACCATTATATCCAGCAAGAGCGATTCTTATATCTCCTTGTGCTTGTGTAAGGCATGGTTTTTCTAAATATTGAATTCCTTTTTCTATTGATGTTCTGATTGAATATCTTAAATCTACGAATTGGTTCATAGTCATTCCAAGATCCTTTTTTCCTGTGCCAGGCATGATTTGAAATAATCCTGCAGCACCTGCTCTTGATCTTGCTCTTGTATTTCCTAGTGATTCTTGAATCATTAATGCGAAAAATAAATCAGCATATTCTGGATCAAGTCCTTTTGCAATAACAGTATCTCTGATTAATGCTTTATATTTCCATCCTCTTTTGATACCTTTTGTAATTTTTTCATGTCTTGATCCACCTGGTCTAATGTTTGTTAATCTTTGTTCTACTTGTCTTTCGAATTCTGGATCTCTAAAATCTGTGTAAAGAACTCTTCCTGTTGGTGGTCTTGTTGGTACTGGTTGTAAATCACTAACTATTTCTCTTCCATCTTTGTATACGTCTCTTCCATCATATCTAGAACTAGGTAAAAAACTTAAGTCATGTCCTTCTGGATTGTGCATGTCAATTAATTGTGCTAATGATTCTTCGTCATTATTTGTTCTGTCTCTAACATCTGTAAATGTTCCAGTTACATCTATTGCGACAGAGTATCTTTTTTCACTTCCTTGTTCCCATTCAATAACTTTTATATCATCAAAATCAGAACCTTCTGCTTGAATCATATCACATAATGAGAAAGCTGTTTGTCTGTCATGTAAACCAAATGTTCCATAATTGATTGTGAAATCTTGTGGATCAGAACCTAGGCCCATTCTTGGTACAGCTAAGCTTAATGCAGCTCCTCCTAATAATCCTAATAATGTTCTTCTGTTCATATATTGTCCCTCGATTGAGTAAGGTAATAGAATTTCATTTATAAATGTTTTGTTTTGACATTACTTTTTGGTGGTAAATAAAAAGAAATAAAAAATAAGGGTTTAAAGTAAATTCCGGAAATATTCTGATTTTATTGGTAGTTTGTCCGGATGTATCTTTCTAATCATAAGTTTTATTAATCCTTGTATTTTTCTATTATTTTAATCATCTATGTTCTTTGAGTGAAATGATTAAAATGAAAAAAGGATTAAAATTTACTAAAGAAAAATTGAAAGAGCTTTACATAGACAAAAAACTATCATTAAATCAGATTGGAAAGAAATTTGGTTGTAATGGTTCAAACATACACTATTGGTTATGTAAGTTTGATATTAAGAGAAGACCTGCTTATAGAAAGAAAATTCATATTCCAAAAACTGTTTTGGAAGATCTATATTGGAATAAAAGATTAAGTTCAAGAGAGATTGCAAAGAAATTTGGTATTAAATTTGGTAGAACTGTTAGAAAAAAGTTAGAAAATTATGGAATAAAAAGAAAAACTGTTTCTCAGGCATTAACTAAAAAATTTAAAAAACCATTTTGTGGTGATCTTAACAAAAAAGCATTTTTATTGGGATTAAGAGCAGGAGATTTTTATGCAAAACGGGCAAGAAAATCTATTAGAATACAGACTAGTACGACACATAATGCTCAAATTGATCTATTGAATGATTCATTTAAGAAATATGGAGAAATTAGGAAATATTATTCTCGACATAAGGATAGAAATGATGAATGGTTTATTTATGTTGATTTACATGAGTCATTTGATTTTCTCGTCGAAAAACCTAATAAAATCCCTTCTTGGATTTTAGAAAATAATGAATTATTTTACCAATTTTTAACAGCATATGCAGATTGTGAATCTAATTGGAATATAAATAAAAGTCATGATAAGCATTTTAGATATGTTTTTAGATTAAGGACAGGAGATAAAAGGATATTGGAACAGATTAAAGATAAATTAAAATCAAAAAGATTTCATCCATTATTTCGTTTAGAAAATAAGAACGGTGACAGATCTCCTTCTGGACAATTTAATTTTAATATCTATAATGTTACACTTAATAGAAAAAAAGATACCCACAATTTAATTAAAAAAATGTTGCCATTAAGTAAACATAGTGAAAAAATTAGGAAAATGCAATTTATTTTAGAGAATAAAGATAAATTATGGAATCAAGTAGAACCTTTGTGGCAAGAATTAAGAAAGAAAATAAAAAAAGAAATTTTATACCAAAAGTCCTCCGTACTTTAGGATTAGTGGTAAGAAGACTAAAGATATTATTGTCATCAACTTGATTAATATGTTGATTGACGGAGAACTTGTATCTTTTTTTGGGTCACCTACTGTGTCGCCGACAACCGCTGCTTTATGTGCATCACTTCCCTTTCCACCATAATGTCCTGCTTCAATGTATTTCTTTGCATTGTCCCATGCTCCACCTGAATTAGCCATTGAAATTGCAAATACTACTCCACAAACTAGTGATCCAGCCAACATTCCTCCTAGTCCCATTGGTCCTAAAACAAATCCAACAATTAATGGTGCTGCGATTGCTAATACTCCTGGCATTATCATTTCTTTTAATGCAGCTGCTGTTGAAATATCAACACATTTTTTGTAATCTGCTTTTGCTTTACCTTCCATTAATCCTTTGATGTTTTTGAATTGTCTTCTTACTTCTTCAATCATTGAGAATGCTGCTCTTCCTACTGCTTGCATGCTCATTGATGAAAATAAGAATGGTAACATTCCACCTAGTAATAAACCAATTATAACCATTGGATTCATTATGTCAATTGATGACAGGTTAGCTGTCTGTGTAAATGCTGAGAACAATGCTAATGCGGTTAATGCAGCTGAACCAATTGCAAAACCTTTTCCAATTGCTGCTGTTGTATTACCTGCTGAATCTAACATATCTGTTCTTTTTCTAACATGTGCACCAAGTCCAGCCATTTCTGAAATACCGCCTGCGTTGTCTGCTACTGGACCATAAGCATCAATTGCTAATGAAATTCCTAAAGTAGACAACATACCAACTGCACTTAATGCAATTCCGTAAAGCCCTGCAAAATTATATGCAATATAGATTGCAATTGCAATTACTAAAATAGGTAATGCTGTACTTTCATAACCAACTGCTAATCCTTGAATTATGTTTGTTGCACTTCCTGTTTTTGAACTTTCTGCGATTTTTTTAACTGGTGCATATTTGTCAGATGTATAATACTCTGTCAATAAGCCAATTAAAATACCTGCAATAAGTCCAGCTACAAGTGCTAAGAAAACATTAAAACTGTCTGCTAGTGGTAATAATGTTCTTGTTAACCAATACATACACAAGATTGCAAGTGCACTTGCAACATATAATCCGTATTTTAATGCGCTTTGAATATTTGATCCATCTTCTTTAGCTTTAACAAAGAAGTTACCAATGATAGAAGCACCAATACCAAATGCTGCAATTAATAATGGTAGTAATAATCCATCCATTCCATAAAGTACAACTCCTATTGCCATAGCAGCAATAATACTTCCAACATAACTTTCAAACAAGTCTGCGCCCATTCCTGCTACATCTCCAACATTATCTCCCACGTTATCAGCGATAACTGCTGGGTTTCTTGGATCGTCCTCAGGAATACCTGCTTCAACTTTTCCTACTAAGTCAGCACCAACATCTGCTGCTTTTGTAAAAATTCCACCTCCAACTCTTGCGAACAATGCAATTGATGATGCACCAAAACTAAATCCAAATAAAATTGATACGTCTTGAAATTGTGCATATAATAAGAAGATTCCTAGTAAACCTAAGCTTACTACACATAGACCCATAACTGCTCCAGATGAAAATGCAATCTTTAATGCATTTCCTAATCCTGTTTGAGCAGCATTTGCTGTTCTTACATTTGCAGATGTTGCAATTCTCATTCCAATATATCCAGCTAAACCAGATAAGAATGCACCGCATACAAATGCAATTGCTGTTGGAATATTTAAGAATATTCCAAGAATAATTGTTACAATAATTGCATAAACAATTAAAGCTTTATATTCTCTATTTAAGAAAGCCATTGCACCTTCTTTAATAGCATCGGAAATTTCGATCATTTTCTTATTTCCTCTTTTTTCTCTATTTATCTGCATAGTTAGATAACCTGCAAATAACAATCCCAATACAATGAATATTGGTATAAAAATAGCATAGTTCATATTATATCCCTCCGTTTTATTAAATATATGTACTCAGAATTAATTAGTGGTTTATATAAGTTTTGGAATCTTAGTATTATTTATATATCTTTTAAGATTTCCTATTTAAATGATAAATAGATTATTTCCTATGGTTTTGGTATTGTCTGCATGTAGTGAGACAGATTATGATAGGATTAGTGATATATATCTTAGAATATCACATAATGAAACAGTTGCAGCTGCTAGAGAAACTGTTGAATTATTACAACCAGCTGTAGAAGATATAGCTGAAGCTTCTGATCAAAGAATGTTGTTTGGAATTGAGAGTAGACAATTTGGTAGTGATGTTTTTTTAGGTGATTATAATGCTTGTAATCAAACTTTTGATGATTTTGATGATGGTGACATGCTTTATTATACTAATGAAAATAATAAAAAATCTTGTCTATATGTAGAATACAGAGATCCAAAAGGGGATATTTATGATGAAGGTATTTTATTAGATCCTGGTGAAGGCTTTGGTCCAGAATGTATACCTCATGAAGGATGTCATGCTGTTTTTACCCTTTCTTTGACAGAACATGATAAACATATTCATTATTTGCTTAATAATGGTGGAACTAATTATGAAATTGTTTTAAGAGTAATTCAGACAAGAGATTTACCTTATCTTTCTATTTATATGTTGAAAATTCCTATGGATTTTTATAGTGGTGCTTATGCTTCAGCAGAAGAATCTTGTTTAGTTAGCTTAGATGTTTATTTAGATAAGGTTCAAGGTGGTTTTCTTACAATGGAAGAGGCAGAAGATAAGTTTCTTGATGAACATGTTAATAGAGATTGTGATGAAAGGAATAGAGAAATATTTGGTTATGGTTTTCTTGATTATGTTTCATTATTTGGACATACAGAAGAAAGTTTGTTAGAAATTATTGCTAAAAGTCAATTATGTGAAGCAAAGCAGGATGTTTGTTGGAATGTCTATAATGATTATTGGCCCAATTAAATTATTAATAGTACAATTAGTCCAATAATTAATATTATTCCAAATATGCTTACTATCCATTTACCATATTCTTTTCCACCAAACATGTAAGCCATTGTACCTTTGACAACAGTATTACTGCAAACAGCTATTGTTATTGTGCTGATAGCTGCTTTTGCTGAAATGTCTCCACTCATAGATAAAGATGCCATTGAGATTGTGATTGCATCAACATCTGCTAAACCTGATAATAATCCTGCAAGGTATAACCCTGAATTACCAAGTAAAACTTGCAATAATTTTGCAATGAACAAAACAAATGCAAAGAATAAACCAAACTTAATAGCAGGCATAAGTGCAAATGGTGTTTCAAAATCTAATTTTTGTTTTACTTTCTTTTGTTTTTTCTCACTTAAATAAATAAAGATTACAGATGCAAAACCAGTTATAGCCATTGCACCTATTGGAAATATTAAATACTTTAATAATGATTTGTTAATAACTAAAACTTCAAATAAAACTCTTAAAAACATTGTTGAAGATGCAATCATGACACCAGCAACAAATGGTTTTACTATTTTTTTAACTCTTTTTGATTCTAATGATAATGATGAAGTTACTGCAGTACTTGAAACAAGTCCTCCTAAAAATCCAGTTAAACCAATTCCTTTATCTGCACCAATCTGTTTTATTAAAATATATCCTACGTAACTAATGCCTGTAATAAAAACAACCATTAACCAAATTTTGAAAGGGTTAAAAACAGCAATTTCTGAGAGAATACTTGCTGCTTGCGGAAAACTGTTAATGATATCTTTTAATAATGGAATGTCTGTTAATGCGTAAGCAGTATTTGGGAGTAATGGAAGAACAACTAATGTTATTATTCCAAATTTTAAAGAAGCATAAAGTTCTTCTGTTTCAATCTTTTTTGCAAACCAATGAAGTTGTGGTTTAAATGCTAAGACTGCAGCAGTTACAATTGCAGCAATAACAGATAATGTGATGAAGCCTTTCATTACAAAAATTCCTAATAAAAAACTAATCATTGCAGAGATTTCAGTTGTTGCACCAATACTTCCTGTTTTTCTAGAAACAACAACATAGCCCGCTATGATTAAAGCAATGACAGAAATAAAACCAACTGTGACAAGAATTTCATATCCCATTAGTATATTTGAAACATAACCAATCAATGCACCAAATACAGCTAATAAAACAAATGTTCTTATTCCACCAAAATCTTTTACCTTTCTTCTTTGAAATTCAAACTCTCTCTCTAAACCAATAACTGCACCTAGTGCTATTGCAAGAAAAAACTGTAAGATTATGATAGATTCCACTAATTCACCCCTTTTTATCAAAATATTTAGTTAAGAATATATAAATATTTGCATTAGATTTTTATATCTTAATTGATTACCTTAATTTATGTTAAGTCAGATGTTTCCTTGGTATAATGAAGTTAGACGATTTTTTAGAGAACATCCTAATTTTGATAGAAGAGATTTTTGGTTTAATGTTGCTCTTTTTTTAACAACACAAGAAATTGAATTAGCAATTATTCCTAGACAAGCTGATGAAAAAGTTAGGAGGCGGACTAATGGACAATATCCATTTAAACCTTTATGCCTTGATTATAATGTAACTGTTGAAGATTGTATAAGAATAAGAAATCTTATGGGAGAACACAGATCTGATACAAGATATTTTGGTAAGCAAGGAAAAGGAGTAATGAGTTTAAATCCAATTTGTTTAGATCAAAGTTCTCCATTTTATTTATCTACATTAGAAGATCCTGTTTTAGTTGATGAAGAATTAAATGATGCAACAGGTAGAGATGATCTTAGAACAATGTTCCCTTATAAAAGGCCAGTGTCATTAGAAGAAGCAATGCAAGCACAAAGATTATATGATCCTAGAACACATAATGGAATTTTGACTCCATTAGAACATTCATTGTTTGGTAGTTCAACTGGTGTTAATGATGCTTTACGTGAAGATCCAAGGAATTATCATCTACCGCTCATTGTATTGAATGGATTACTAAATGTTTATGCTTGTGAAGTTTTAAGACAGAGGAAAGGGAAACAAAGGTGTTTATTAGCTATGGTTTTTGAAGAGGTTAGTGTTGGATATGGTAGTGTAATTTTACCTCCTTTAAATTGTGATTCAAGTTCTCCTAATTTTGGTTATGCAATTGCTTTTCCACAAGTTGTTGATGCAGAACAATACAAACATTTAACTCGAGTTAATTTTGCAGAAAGATATTCTCCTGTGCCATAACTTTTTAAATTAATATTCATTTCTTTCTTTTTGTTGGGGTTATTATGGAATTAGATTTACATATAGTTGAAGGTGCTTATGAATATAAGAGGAAGAGTGGAGAAACTGTTCAGGGAGATGAGAGAAAAAGAGCACTTAGAGAAGTTGTTGAATTAATTAAAGAATTAAGGCAACAAGAAGTTCCAATTAGACTTTTTCATTCTTCTGCTTTTGGAGAAGAAGTTCTTACTGATTTGGTTGGTGATATTCCTTGTTTTTCTGAATCAGGATATGATGAAAATCAAACAAATATTTGGGGAAGAGAAATACTTGATCTTTTAGGAGAAAAAGAAGAACCAGTTATTTTATTTTCAGGAGGTTATGTAAGGTATACAGGTACGCATCTTTCTTATTGTTATCGTTCTTTGAATGGAATTGATGCTTCAGATCTAGAAAATTTTGGTGGTTGTGATCCAAGTAAACAATACGCAGTAATTTCTGCTTGTGTGGGGGCAAGAGCAGCAAGAGTGTATGGATTTTTACTTGAAAAAAGAAGGAATCCAAGAGTTTTAATTGATCCAGTAAGTTGTGTAAAAGATCAAATAAGCACAGGTTCTAAATTAGATCATTCTGTTTATTATGAATTGATTTCTTTATTACAACGAGGAATACATGGTTATGCATTAACAAGAAAGGTTCCTAGTGATTTATTATAATAGCTTTAATCTTAATTAAAACCATAGACATGTATTTATATAAGCTTATTTTAGTATAATAATATGAAAGAAATATTTGTAATTTTAATGATGTTAAGTATATTGTTAATAATAGGTTGTACTGAAGTAGATCATGTTCCTGATGAAAAAACATGTTCTTTTGATGGTGAATATAGTGAATTTTGGAATAGTTTATCTGAAGATGCTTATGCACAAGGACAAATCTATATTTTGTTTAATCAATCAATAGAAGAAGAGATTACAAAAGAAGATGCTATTCAATACTTTGCAGAATCTGGTTTAACAATTAATAAGTTTGCACATCTTTTTGAAGAAAATTCATCTAATGGTTGGCATCCTTCATTTAGGTGGGTTGTTTTAGATGTTCCAGAAGGTGAAGAGATGTGTTGGGTAATGTATTTTAGATCAGAACCAATGATAGGAACAGCTGATTTGGAGTTTTATGGATCTTTAGATTAGGAGGTTTTAACAATGAAAAGAATAATAACAATATGTATGTTAATTAGTTTGATGTTTATAGTTGGATGTGATTATCCTGGAGAAAAAATTGAAATGGGAGTTAAATGTAATGGAGTACCATACAAATATGCAATAGAAGCTGTAGAAAACAGTGAATGTGTTGAGGAGGGAAAGGCTTTATATGATATTTATACTTGTAATGAAAACACAAATACAATGTGGATTGATTTGGATCTAGAAAAAGATGGTTGTAATCCTGCATGTGTTGTTGATTTAGAAACAAGAACAGCAGAAATTAATTGGATGTGTACAGGGGATATAGAATAAATAATTACTCAACAACTAAATCTTCTTCTTTTTCTTCTTCTCTATGTTTTTCTTCAATCATTTGTTTGAGTTGTTTTGCTTGTTCTTCAACTGTAATCAAATAAGATATATCTCCAAAGTTATCTTCAGCACATTCTTGACAATAGAAATCGTTTGTGTTTTTAATTAAATAATTAGCTTCTTCCTTACAAATTATGCATCTTTTCCCCATTAGAATACTTGAATTTTTTTTAATTTTTAAAGTTTTCCCTGAAGAAGTGTGTTTTTTGTATATTACTGTATATATTGTTAGAACTAGATAATGCCACTGCGGCTCTGACTCAATGTGTATGTATAATGTACAAACCGTATACTCAAAGCAAGCTTTTCGTAATAAGCAGAAAGCAAAAATTGCTTTTGCTATATCCTGTCGCTATACTATGTTGTGATAGGATAATGAGCCAAGGCGGTGGCATTATTGTATTTGAGAATTACTTTTCTAATTCTTTAGTTATGCCCCAATCCATAATTGTCTCAGAGATTTCTGAAAAACCTGTTTTAATTCTCTTTTTAATATATGTAGAAACATTTGTTACTTTTTCATCTTCTAGTTTTGAAACTTCTTTTGTGAATTTGATTGCATCTTTATAATTAGGAGATGGATTATCTTCATTACTTATATCTTTCATTAATTTCTTAAGATTATCCATTATTTTTGTAAGTTTTGTAATAAATTTATTTTCTTTTTTGTCGAGAAGGATTGCTAAGTCTACAATGTTTTCTAGATTTCTTGAAATTGTTCCAATATAATATAAATCAATGTTTTTTAATTTGTGAGTTCTACAATGTGTTAAACTTCCTATAACTGACTTCTCAACTAATAGTCTGTTTCTATCAATTTCTTCTTCATATTTTTCAATTAATTCTTTGTCATAGTTTTTTAACATTATTGTGAATAGGTTTCTAATTTTTCTAATCATTGTTCTGATTAGAGAAGCAGTATCTCCTGCAATTACTGATGATTCACAGATTACTTTATCTTTACTTAATTCAACTAATTCTAAACTAACTAATTTTTTTTGATTTAGTAATTTTGTATAATCTATGTTTTTTTCTAATTGAATTTTAAATGCAGAAGCAGGACTCATATAACATGCAATAATTAATTTATGGATAATATCTTCATCGTCTTCGTTAATCTTTAAATTAAGTTTTTTTGGTTTTCTTTCTACTAATTGGGGAAATATCTTTAATGTTCCATCTCTATTTGTCTCAAGAATTATCTTTGAATCTCCACTAATATTGTTTGTTTTACACCATGTTGTAGGTAAATAAACATAGTGCATTTTCCCTGTTCTTTGTACATTTCTTATATCCATAAATAGTAAGTAAATAGTTAGTATATATAAAAGTATGGTATGTAAAGTAAATGGTGAGCCAAGGCGGTGGTACTATTGTATATGTCAATGTTTATACTTTATACCTTAATATTGCGGCAATTCCACCTAAACCATTTAGTCTTTGGCCGCCTTCGTGTTCAGAACTAATTATGTGGATTTCTCCTTTAGAATTATCTACTGTTTTCATAATATTGTCTAATCTTTGATAAGTACCTTCTTCTCTTGTTTTATGTATTAATGAATCAGCAACAAGTAAATCTTTAATTGCTCCAAGGTTTGATGCTTTTTCAACTTCATCAAAACCATATGCTGCTAAATTATTTTTTGAAATTTCTCCCATTACTTCTTCAATTAAATTAATTTCTTTAATTATTAAGTCATCTTTAATTGCAGAAATTACTTCAGGCCTTTTTAAAACTTCTTGGATTGCACCTTCTCCTGTTGAATTACATGTTGCATAAACTATCTTTTTTTGTAACTCATTTCCTTTTAATTCATTTGCTAAATATTCTTTCCAGAAAGCAGGACTTGCAATTACAATTTTGTTTAATTTGAATCTGTCGTCGTAATCTTTCAATTGTTTAATGATTTCTGTGTAAAAAGATTTCTTTTTATCTTGTTTAATGTCTGCTTTCTTTTTTACATCTCCTTTTATTTCTCCTAAAATTTCATAACCATATCTTTTCATTTGTGCAAAGAATGCATTTTCTCTGTCTAATGTACAGATTAAAATCTTCATTTTCTTTTCTTTACATGCTTCATTTAATTTATCAAGTTGAAACTTTAACCATTTGTTCTTTATGATAGTTATTGTTGTTCCTGGTTCTAAATTTATTGTGTGATAACTACCTTTTGGAACATCATCATTACCTTCAGCAATTTTTCCAGAAACCCTTAATACATTTGAATATTTATGAAATTCAATCTTTTCAACATTAATTGATAATGTAATTATTTTTGTTATTACTTTATTTGATCTATCTGTTTCTCCACCTAGTTTGATTTTTCTTTGGGTCTTACCTCTAACTAAATCTCCCATGTCTATAATATTGCTAAGATACCATAAATCATCAAGATTGTTTATAGCTAGCTTAACAATACCTTTCTTTATGTCTTTGTGGATAATTTTCATGATAAATAATCTCTATTTACTCTTTTTATATAAATTTTGTTTATACTTAACTGCGTAAACTATATAATTAGCTAATTTATTCTTGTTTTTATGTCAAGTAAATTAGAAATTGATCAAGAGCGTTTTATGTCCTTTTATACTGCATTACTTGCTAGATCAGAGAGGTTAGCGGCCTTAGTACAGAGTATTATGAGTTCTTTGCAAGCTATGGACGAGAGAGATTCTTTTGTCAAGATTTAAGACTATGAGAAGAACATTTCCAGATGATCCTTATTTTAGTAGGATCTGTGATATATTGGATAGGTAGTTTATCTCATTTCTTAAAATAGAAAACCTTATATATATCAATATTTAAAAATAGATATTATAATACTTAATAATCTATAAAAAAGGTATGTAAATAACATCTTCAAAACACAGGCTAAGGTTAATTAAGGCTCTGCGTTCCCGGAGGGACAACCCCTCGCAACGAGCATTATGTTTGTTTTTGTTGGTGTTTTGACCTGAGGATGTTATTTACACATAAAAAACAGGTGATTTTATGTTTAAAAAAGGTCAAACAGCAAGTGGAGCAGCTACACTAGTTGCATTGGTTGCAGGTATGCTTATACTTTATATCTTATTCTTACCAGCAGATGTTAGACAAGATTTGTTAGGTGAAACAGGATCTATATCTACATCAGGAGGAAGTTCAGGGTCAACTGATTATGGTGATGTTGTTATTTATAATGAAACAATAATGGAAGAATCACCTGGAAGAATTGATTATCTTAAATTTAGTGAGTATGAACATCAATTATCGGCTGTTAATCTTTATACTGTAACAGAAGCAGAAACACTCTTTTCAGAAGAGTCGTTGTATATTAAGAATGGAATTTTTGATAAATTGTTTAGAAATTTAACCTTTACAATCGATGACTTAGAAAATACAGAAAATATTTTATTATCATTTAATTTAGAAAGAGCAAAAGGAAGATTGTCTATTTATCTAAATGGAGAAAAAATATTTGATAATGAGGTCACTGGCATAATGGATCCTTTGGATTTATCAGATAGAAACCTTGAATATGAAAATTTGTTAACATTTGAAGTAAGTGATGTTGGTTTTGCTTTTTGGACAACAAATGAGTATCAATTAACAGGTATTAAGATCACAGGAGATGTTACAGATATTAGTGAACAATCAAGTAAGAACACATTTACTGTTACAGATACTGAGAAATTTAATATTGAAAGTGTTAAAATGAAGTTTTTCCCAGACTGTACACCAAGAGGTGTTGGAGCTTTAAAGATTTATGTTAATAATGAAAATATTTATTCATCAATACCTGATTGTGGTCAGATTAATATTGTTGAGTTTTCACCAAGTGTGATTTCAGCAGGTGATAATTCTGTTATCTTTAAAACAGATGAAGGAACGTATTTAATTTATCAAATAATGGTGGAGACTGAGTTAAAAGAACAAACTTATCCTGTTTATTATTTTGATTTAACAGAAACATTGTTTTACTTCTCAGAAGAATACAAACATGAACAGTTTTTAATAGAAAGAGAATGTGGAGATGTTGATGATTATTGTCCGGTTGGATGTGATGAAGATTTAGATATTGATTGTTGCTTCGAAGGAAGTAATAATTATTGGTGTGACATTGAACCTGACGACGAAGATGATAGATGTGCTTCAGTAACAGAAGCAGACACTTCAAAATGTGATAGATGTGTGTCAGGTTATGAAGATGATAATGGTTATGCTCCAGAGGAATGTGAGGATAGATGTGGAGATGATCATGATGATTATTGTCCATCTGGGTGTAGTGAGTATTATGACAGAGATTGTTGTTTTGAAAAAGACGAAGATAATTTCTGGTGTAATGATGTTCCAATCTATGGTTTAGAAAATGTTTGTGAAACTTCATTGAATGAAAATGAGTGTGATGATTGTCCATCCACTTATTATAGCAATGGAAGAAGTTATAGTTCAGAATGTCCAAGTACAGGAAGTGATTCATATGATGAAGTGATGAAGGTTAAACCAGGTTATGAAGTTGTATTATATCTTTATTTTGCAGATGATACAGAACATAAAGCAGCTCATGTTTACATTAATGGACATAAATCATATGTTGATACTTATAGTGATGATTACATGAGAACAATAACTGATTATGTTGAAGAAGGAAGTAATTCAATAAAGATTGAACCAGATTTAACAACATTAGATATTAGAAAATTGGTTGTTGAGATAGAAGAGTATTAAGATTTTCTTTTTTTGTTTTAATTATTATATACATAAATGCATAAATATTATATATAAGAAGTTCTAGAATTTAAGTTGAGGTAGTTGTAAAACTAAAAAAGAGGTTAATAATGCCACGGCGACTCTGGCACGATGTGTAGAGGGAAGGTAGTAGCATTGCATGCTACTAAGTCACTGCTGTACGTATAAAGACTTTTAGCGCCTTCGCTATATAGTAGATAGTGAGTCAAGGCGGTGGCATTATTATAGCTGTAAAAAAGAGGTTAATAATGGTATCATGGGCTGGATTTAAGGCAGGAGCTAAAGCTGTAGGTAGTGCTGCCTGGAGTAAGACTAAGTCAGGAGCTAAAGCTGTAAGTAGTGCTGCTTGGAGTAAGACTAAGTCAGGAGCAGGTAAGGCATGGGGTGCTGCTAAAACAGAAGCCGTAGATATGGCTCATTCTAATTGGACTAAGGCTAAAGATTTGGGCTTACCTCATGTGAAAGAACATGCAGTAAAGCCTACTTTTCAACAACCTTGGAAAGATTTTAAAGATTCTCATAATGAAAATAAAGCTAATCTTTCTGATTTAACTGCAAAGATTCAAGCATTAAGACATGCTAAAGGAATGGATGAGTTAGATAGAAAAAAGCAATTAACTAGTTTATTATGGCAAAGAGCAAAAGGCTTTGGTAAATTCTTAACACATAATGCTGTTACACGTGGTTTATCTATTCCTTTTTATTATGGTGGTAAAGGAATCATTAATCTGTTCAAAGGTGGAGCAGATGAAGATGAAAGAAGAACTAATTCTAGTATATTTTGGTTCTTTGTTTTTGCTTGTATTTATCATGCAGTTGTTATTGGATCAAGGTTGTCTATTAAAAATAGGATTTTTCTTAATTTATTTTGGATGATTCTTGTGCCTATCTTATTTATTTTTCATCCTAGTGAGAGAAATGGAAAAACGTATCGTATTATGTTGGTATGTTTTTGTATAGAGGTTATTGTTCCATGGATGGTTGCATCAAGTAGTATGATTGCATCTATTGATTTTATTCGTTTGTTTGTAGCAAATGGATTTATTATGTTAACATGGATTTACTATGCAGTTTATAGAGGAAGTGAAGCAAAGTTATGGTATATTAGGTTATCAAGATTCTTAATTATTATGTGGTGGGTCTTTATCATACTTTCATATGGTATGGGACAAATGTATGGTTTTACTGATTTAGAATTAGATACAGCTGATTATGAAAGATGGGATGCATTTCTAGTATTAAAGGATAAGTTTGTTGAAGGTGGTTCTCAAATATTTACATCAACATGGGGTGCATTTTCAAGGTTTGGAGATATTTGGGAAATAAGAAAGAAACAACTCACATCGACCTATTATGTTGGACAGGTTGAGGAGAATGAAGAAGAACAGCTTGGTGTTTATATTGAAGATGTTATGGCTTCAAAGGAAAAGTTCTATGAAGATGAAAGAGTTACAGTGTTTGCAATATTAATGGCAAGAACATTGGATGATATGGTGCAAATTAATACAACATGTTATGCTGGAAAAGGTACAAGTAAAGTTTATGGTGAAGTTTATCCAGCAACAATGGAAGTTTATGATATGCAGCAGGAAGAAATTGATTGTACTATTCCTCAAAATAAATTAAGTCCTGGTTCACATGCTGTTACATTTGAATCAAAGTTTAATTTTGAAACAATTGGTTATGTTAAAAGATATTTTACAAGTAGAGATAGATTAAATTCTGCATTAAAAGATGGTGTTGATTTATTAGATCAGTATCAAGTGGAAGATAAAGATCCTGTTGCAAGATATTCAAATGGTCCAATTAGATTAGGTATAGGTCCAGATAGTGCATTAACAGGAATTGATTCAACATATCAGGTTAAACCAAGATTAGGAATTACATTAGATGCTGACACAAACTGGGATGGAATGATTGAAGAGATAAAAGAGATTGTTGTTATAATTCCAGATTCAATGGAACTTGATCTTGATACTTGTTCAGATACTAATTTTAAAGAATATACAGAGGATAGATGTGTAAGTAGTAATGTAGAATATGAAACTGCTTTCTATAGAGCATGTGAAGATGAAGGTGCAGTTACAGATGATACAATGAGAGCATGCTTATTATTAAAATGTCAAGAAGAGTTAGATGGATATAATGCATATTATTTAGACACTTCAAGAAACACCAATCATTACAAAGATATTGAAGATTTTGTTTCATACAATTGTAGATTAGATATTGTTGATGAACATAAGCTATTAGGAAATACACCAATATCTACAAAGTATTTCTTTGTTAAAGCAAGGTATGATTATAAAATTGTTGAAGACACATCTGTTAAGGTGATTGAGTCAGATACTGCAGCAGGTTATGCGGAAACATCATATTCAAAATCAGAAGAATCTTATACTGGAAAACCAGATGAATTAGTTAGTGATATTTATACTATTTATTATGCTTCAAGTCCAAATAGTATCTCAGAGTGGTCTGATAGGTATGGTATGGATCCACAATTAGTTATTGCAATGATTGCAGCAGGTTCTAAGAATGATCCAACAACAGTGGGATTATCTTCTCCTCTTGGTGAAACAAATGGATTAATGCAGATAACAGAAGAGGATGCTGCAGTTATTGCTGCAGAATTGGGAATAGTTGATTATGATTTATTTGATCCAGATACAAACATTAGGTTTGGTGTAAGGAGAATGTATGATTTATTAAATAATGAAAATATTCCTTTTGATTCAGAAGATCCTGAATTAAATAGAGAATACTTGTTAGCAACATATTATGGTGGTGTTTGTGGAATTAGAGATGGAGAATATGTTGGTGTATTTTGTGATAGTCAAGATTGTATAGGGGATAAAAGGTATTGGTGTGAGTATGACGACGACTATGAACAGGTTAGATTATATGTTCAGTTAGTTGAAACATATTATAAAAAAGTTCAAGAGCTTAATCTTGTGCAAAGTGGAGAATTAAAATCAGAAACAAATGAGGACAACTTTTTAGTACAAGGAAGTTTTACAATTAATGGTGAAACAAAAGATTTTTCTGAAACAATTGATTTAGACACATCAGGAACTAAATTAATAATTAGTATTGATGATTCAAAGAAATTAAAGATTTTTATTTACACGAATAATCAAACAGAAACAGTTTATGAAGGAACAATTCCAACATCAGAAGAATATTCTGAAAGATGGATTTATATTGATAATAATCCTGCATTTAGTTATTATGTTGTGGTAGAGGATGGGAAATTAATGAGTTTTAATTATGAAATATTAGCATATTCAGTTATTAATTCAGATTATTTAATTGAAGGAGCAGATGAGGTTGAAGTTTGGACTGGATTTATCTGGACCAAGTATGAAGATGATGAAATATTTCTTTATTATAAAGATTATATGGGTAATTTTAAAGAATTTTGTACAATTGAATGGGAAGATGATGATGTAATGGGACAGTGTGATGAAAAAGATTCACAAGGATTTTACGTCAGAAAAAGAGATACTGTTGAAGGAACTGTTTTACCTGATTACACAAAGGTACAATTTGAGTATGTACCATTGGGTCAGTTTGCTTCAATGGCTTCGTAAGGTAAAAGAATGAAAAAAGAAATTGTTTTTGGATTATTGTTTGTAATGGTTTTATTAGTTATAACTGGTTGTACAGGTGGGTTTGGTTCAACAGATGGTTATATTATTTCAAATGCTGAATATTTTCAAGGGACAGATTCTTTAGAAATGGAATTCTTTGAAAATGTTCCGCCAGATGAAGTTTTAGAAGGAACTGAGTTTGATATTTCAATTGATGTTAACAATGCTGGGGCATACTTTTTAACAGGTTATTTATCATTAAGTATTGAAGAGGATTTTATGTGTATCTTAGATGATAATGATGATTGTTTTGATATTGATGATGTTGGAAGTTATGATGCCGGGACATTGAGTTTATTAACACAAATTACTTCTAATTTAAATGAAATTGAATTAGAAATAAATGAATTAATGGAAGAGTATGAAACAACAACTGATTCAGATAAAAGACAAGAATTGTTTGAAGGGGTGGAATATTTGGAAGGGATTTATAATTCTTTTCAAAAGGAAAAAATGAAATTATTATCTGGTACAATCTCTGAGAAAACACAAGTATTAATGTTAGAACCCAGATCCATTTATAATCCATCTGGTGGAGTTGATATGATAACATTCAAAGCAAGAGCAAAATCTCCTGGACAATTAAGTGAAAAACATGAATCAGCAATTATTGCGTCAGCTTGTTATGCTTATAGTACACAATTGGAACAAGAAGTATGTCTTGATACTGATATTGGACATTTATCTGTTTTTGATCCTGTTTGTGATACAGAAGACATTATGTTAAATAGTCAAGGAGCTCCTCTGGCTATAACAAAGATTGAAACAAATATTATTCCATTCACTGATTCAGATGGAACAGAATATATCAGACCACAGTTTGTTATTACTGTGAAAAATATGGAAGAAGGAAGTATAATTAATAGTGAGAAAACATCAGATGCATGTTCAGCTATTGGTTTAGATAGATATGATTATGATATGGTAGTTATGAATAAATTAGTTTTATCAAATGAAAATATAATCTATAGATTTAATGGATACAATACAACATCTCATAAAGAGTTTGTATTGGATAATGATCCTGATACAATTGAGTGTACATCAAGTCCAATTAGGTTAGATTCAGATGGTGAAGGGAAAATAAGATGTACTGTTAAAGAAGGTGTAATTAAAAAAGATCAAGCATCATATTCAACACAACTTTATATGGAATTTGATTATGGATATATGCATTCAATATCAAAAGAAATAGTTATTGAGAAGTCATATGTAAATTAAAATGAAAATAAATAATTTGTTTAGAAAAAGTGTTTATGTTGTTTTAATTATTGTAGTTTTATTTTCTACAGGTTGTGTTTTTAGTAATAGTGGTTATGGTGATGAAGATTATCGTTCTGGAACAGATGGAATTGAGGTAGAGTTTGCAACAACACAAGAATTATTTTATGATAATGATTATTTAAATTTAGAAATTGAGATAAGTAATAAAGGGGCATTTGATGATGCAAAAGGTAAGATATTATTATCTGGTTTTGATAGAGAAGTTATTAAAATTAAAGATGAAGAAATTCATTTGCCAGAGTTAGAAGGTATTGATCCTTTTTTACCTGAAGGAAGTTCTGAGTTTGTTGAGGTTGAAGAGACCGGAACATTAGAAGTTCAGTTAGGAGAAAGTTATGATGCAACAATACAACTTAGTACATGTTATAATTATGAAACTATTGCTAATCCTGTTGTTTGTTTGATTTATGATTATAGTGATTATGAACAGAGAGAAGTTTGTACTACTGAACCTGTTTATTTATCTTCACAAGGTGCACCAGTTGCAGTTACTAATGTGCAAACAGAATTATTAAGAAATGAAGTTAATTTAATCATGACAATTGAAAATAAAGGTAATGGTATTGTTTACAAGCCAGAGGATTTAACTGCATTTGAAAATTGTCCGTATAGTTTTGATCAAGATGATTTGAATTATGTAAAAGTTAGTATGGAAATTACAGGATTGGGGGATGCACAATGTACCCCTGGTGATAATTTAGTTAAATTAGTGAATGGTGTTGGAGTTATTCAATGTAAGTTTACATTGAGAGAAGAATCAGCTTATCAAACTCCTGTTTTAGTTAAATTAGAGTATGGATATTCTGAAACAATTCAACATGAGGTTAGTGTCTATAAAGCTGGTGGAGAATTAACAAGTGTTTTTGATGATGAAAGATATGAAGCATCAAGTCCAGTTTATACTGATGATCCGAATGATGGCGGCAGTAGTGATGGTGGTTATGGGACTGGTTGTCCTTGTAGTGATGCTAATTTAAATAAATGGAAAGGTTGTATTTGTATATATATTGATGGAAATATGTATATTTGTGGGGCAGGTGAAAATGTTCATCAGATTAATTATAATAAAGGAGACTTGGTTAATTATGAAATTCATGGTTATAGTGATTCAACTTATTCAGTTCCATATTGTGGATTAAGTGCATTACCATCTGATTCATGTCCTTATGGTGGATCTTTTTCAATGGATACACTGAAAACATTGAATATATATGGAAAGACAATCCAGGGAACAGGTGTTTCAGAAATATGTAAGTTTATACCTGCTACGATATGATAAAGTCAATAATGAATCATTAAAACCAGAGCGAGTCTGGCATTATGAGGAATTTTCATTAACGCAACATATTTTAGTGCGTAGTTATGAAGAAATAAGATAGTGACTCAAGGCGCTGGTTTTAATGCTAGTATTGTTATTTTTACCACAAATTATATAAAGAGGTATATTAAGTATATACTTATAATTAAGGAGGGATATATTATGCGTGTAAGAAATCTATTACTAATAATGCTTGCTGTTATCATTCTAATTGTATCTACAGGTTGTGGAAATACTGCACAGACAGATGCAGCTGTAGTTAGTCCATACTATGGTGGAACATATGGATTAGTTGCAAGTTTTCAAATAGATACAAATGAAATTTATGAAGATGAAACATTCCCTTTGGTTGTTATCTTAGAAAATTTAGGTGAACATACAATATTATCTAATGAAATTTATATGGAAATTAAAGGAATCTCTCCTTCAGACTTTTCAGGAATTAGTTTTGAAGTAACTAATGATGATGAATTAGAAAAGGTTTCACAATTTTTACCAGAAGGAGATTATGATGTTGTAGATTTAGGTGATCTAAAATATGATGGATTGACTGGAACATTCTATGATGCAAATATTTTATTAGAATATACATATCCTTATACAACACAAATTGCAGTTCCAAGAGTTTGTTTTAAAGAAGATCTTAAGGATGAACGATATTGTGATGTGTATGGTTCAAAGACAGCCTATGCTTCAGCAGGTCCAATACAAATTGGTGGAGTAACAGAAAGACCAGCAGGTAATGGAAGAATCTATTTAGAAATACCTGTCTATAATGCAGGAGCAGGAAGAGCAAAAGCTTATCTAAGTGATGATTTTTCAAATCTCTATGATCAAGTGGGTTTTGAAGTAAACACAGATGGATTTACATGTACTGCAAAAGGCGATGCTTCTGTTGCAAGAATGTCAAGATCTGGAGAAGAAGACATTATAACTATTAGATGTAGAAGTGATGAGTTAGAAGAAGATGCATTGTATACTAAACAAGTTGATCTGACTTTAACATATTATTACCAAGACTACATTGCAGAAGTTGTAAGAATCAATGAAAATCCTGAACTTTGGGATTAAAGATTGAATAAATTTTTATATTTCTTTATTTTTTATTTGTTTAAATGATAGATACATTATTGATTGACTTTGGTGGTGTTTTAACTATTGGTCAACATACACCAAGATGGCTTGCTCTTCTTGAGGAAAAGTATCATTTTTCTTTATTACATAAAAAAGATGATGTGATTAAATTAATTAAATTGCTTGATGTTAATAAACTAAGTTTTCAACAGTTTACACATGAACTAAATCAATTGTTTAATTTGGCAATGGATGTACGTGATGTATATGGGTTATTGGAGGAAACAGTTGTATATGATAAAGACATGATTAGGTATTTAAATGAATTAAAGAGATATTATAGGTTTATTATGTTGTCAAATCAAAATAAACATCTCTCTGATCTTGTTAAATCAGGAAATTATGAAGAACTAAGAGGTATGTTTGATAAATTGTATTTTTCTTGTGATATTGGGATAAGTAAGCCTGATTCTGGGATTTATGAATATGTTCTGAAAGATGCTGGATTAATTGCTGAGGAGTGTTTGTTTATAGACGACAAAGAAGAAAACATTGTTGCAGGAGAGAAATTAGGTATTAAGGGAATTTTGTTTAAAGATTTTAAACAGTTTAAAGAAAAGATGAAGAGGATTTGATTAAATGGCTGGAGTTATTTTAAAGCCTTCTTTCTCTTTTGTTAACATTCCATGTTTTCCGACGGTAATATTAAATTCTTCAGCAATATCACTTGGTATTCTTACAGCAATACTATTTCCCCATTTTGCGAATGTTATTTCCTTTGCTGTTCTCAATTTTCTATATTTACTAGCTAAGGACTTTAGTTGTTTCACTGTCATTATTTCTTCTCCACATTTTACACATTTATATGCTTCAAAGTCTACCCCATCTTGTTTAATTACATCTTTTCTTTTTTTCATTTTTCCTTTTTTACATATTGGACACATCATTTTAATTTTCCCCTCTCAACAGTTTTTATAATTATAGTATGGCTGCATGAACCATTATGATAATGGGTTTGTTATTGTAATATATTTCACTATCTATGTACCTACGTGGATATACATGTATATAAACTTCTTGGTTTTACTACTGGTCTGTTGTCACAGAATGAAAACCTTTTTAAATTAGTTTTGTATTTTATATTATTATGACAGATTCAATTGTTGATTTAGTTAGGGAACATTTGCTTAGATTAGTTAATCCTGATAATAAAGATATGGAACAGAGACCATCTGATTATGAAGAAGGTAGAATTTGGTTTCAGTATTTTCATATTGAAAGGGTTTATGATATTGGTGTACCTTTAGCTCAAGAGTTTGGAGCAGATGTTGAGGTTGTTGAATTGGCTGCTTTATTGCATGATTATACTCAGTTGTTTAGAGGTTATTCTAGAGAAATGGATCATCCTGTTCATGCAGAAACAAGTGCTGAGAAAGCAACAAAGTTATTAGTCAAATTAGGATACAAAGGTAACCTGGAATTAGTTAATACTTCAATTAGAGAACATCGTTCTACTACACGATTTAGAGATTCAGTTGAATCAAGGATTCTTGCAAGTGCTGATGCTGTTGATTCATTGAATATGAGAAAACGGTTTTATATTGATTATGAAAACACTTTTGAACCGGAAAAAAGAGGAGAGTTAATTGCTTCTACTCATAGAAGATGGAATAAGATAATGCCAGAAATAAGAGAGAGATACAGGAAAACATATGATTTGTTAATAAGATATTTTTCTGCTGTTTAGAATTATTTCAAACTACACAGAGTAAAATTAGCTAATAATGCTTCAAGTTGTAAATACTCATCACTGCCTTCAGTCATTCTGAATTCAGTTTCTCCGCATTTGTCGATGAGTTGTACTTTCATTTTGTCGTCGATATCTAGTTTCCAGATTTCTCTGTTTATTTGTTTGATTATATCAATTCCACTTAAACCATACTTTAACATTGTATCTAATAATTTGTTTCTAGCGTCGACAAACTTATTATTAATAGCTAATTCTAGCATTTCTCTGATTTCTGTTGGTGTTGCAACAGATGCCATACTAAATATTAGGTCTTTTGTTATGTGTTTGTTAATTGCAGTACAACATTGTAATATATTCTCTGCTTTTCTACAATCTCCCTCAGAAACTGTGTATAATGCTTTTTTTGCATCCTCGTCGATATTTAATTGTTCTGCTGTAGCAATATGATTGATTAAATCAATGATTTCATCTTGTTGTAGACGTTTAAATCTAAACATTGCACATCTACTTTGGATTGGATCAATGATTTTTGAAGAATAATTACATGATAAAACAAATCTTGTGGTTAATGTATAGTTTTCCATTGTTCTTCTCAGAGCTTGTTGTGCTTCTTTTGTTAGAGCATCACAATTATGTACTACAATATTATTTGCTATAAATCTTCCAGATTCTGTAGATACACAGTATACAAAATCTGGATCTTTAATTTTTTCAATAGATGTTACATAATGATAGGAAGAATCACCAAGCATAAGATTTTCTCTCCATTCATAGAAATAAGGGACTGGTTTAAATGTGTAAATAAATTTTCCTAAACTCTTTTTCCAATCCAAATATTTTATAACATCTTTTGTAGTTTTTTCTTTATATTGGCAATATGAATATCCAATCTTAGTTAGAAATTTATAAATATTTTCCATTGAATTAGTAATCCAGATTCTGCCTTCAATAGTATTTGTATTGTCTTTCCGTGTGGATTTATAACCTGGACAAATTCTATATCTTGAGGTTATATTAAATCTGGAAAGTAACTGTTGTATTTGTTTCAGATACTCAATTAGGTTATTTTGTAAATCTTCTCGCTTAGAGATTCCTATTAATATTTGTTTGACTGTTCTCCCTTGGAACTTTGGTTCATAACCATCTCCACCAAAGAGGGCAGATAAGAATGCTGATTGTATAGTTAAGTCACTGTCCATTATCCATTCAGGGATTCTTACTACATTGTCTGTCTTTTTTCCTACTGGGGCACCTAATGAGTAAAATAAGCTTAATAACTCTAGTTTATAAGCTCCAAAAGACCAACATTCACCTTTTTTCCATTTTGAATGTCTAATATTACCTAATGAATAATAGCCTAATTTATTAAGATCTTTCTTTATAGTTTTTAAATCCTCTTCTTTTCCAGAGAAAAATAGTTGCTTACTTTTAAGGGTTAAACAACCATCACTAAATAGGTGCCCTAAAATCCTAGCACAGATTATTGCATTTTCTCTTTTTATAGGAAATAATTCTTTTGATTTAAGTTGAGTTAAGATGAATTCTTGATTTGTATTATTTTGTGTCCTTTTAATTTTATAAAGCTTGTCTAGGGAATTGCCTGTATTATCTCCTAAAATATATCTGTCTTTATTTTTCTTAATGATCTTATGTTTTCTTAGTGGAATGTAATAAACATTGTTTTTATCACTTAAAATAGAAGTTATTTTTGAAGTACTTACTTTACTTTTTAATGTTATTTCTTCTCTAGTTAAACCTTCCGGATATTTTCCTAATAATTCAATAATTTGTTTTTCAGGTGATCTTGGAAGATATCTCTCTTTTTTTCTTATCTCCTGTGGTAAATATCTCTCTTTTTTTCTTATCTCCTGTGGTAAACCTATTAAATTGTATATCAATGGTTTATTAGATTCGATTCTGTTAATAATTGGAATTTTTTGTGGGCATAGAACTAGATCTTTTATCTTCAACTCATCAGCTCTTTTCCACCCATTAATTGATAAAAATTCATGATTTCCTGTTACAATTATTTCTTTATCATGTACTTTAATTTTGTAGTATCCATGACTAGCATTATGAGGAAGCTTCATAGTTTTGGTAATTTTTGAATAAATCATGTCTCCACTATCATCTACAGACATGATTTTATAATTTTGAAAATCAAAATTTTCAACGAAATTACCAATAGAAACTTCTTCAATGCCATAGTTTGATTGTACAATAATTTTAGAATTATAATCTAAACACTCGTCAAGGAAGATGATTTTAAATGGTACATCACCTATGGCTCTTGTCCTTGCAAAATCTTTAACTTTTACTCTGATTACATCAATTCCTCTCTCGTCAGATGCATTAAGTTCAAGGAAATTATTTCTCCATTCTTTGCCAAATAATTGTTTTGCTATAACTAAAGCAGTTGTACTTTTACCAACGCCAGCTGGACCTGCAAACATTAAGTGCGGCATGTTTTTTTGCTCAACAAATGCTTTAACCTTAGAAATTGCGTCTTTTTGACCTTTTATCTCTTCAAATGTTGAAGGTCTATATTTTTCTGTCCAAATACTATGTTTCATAGCTAATTTAGATTAGTTGGTATTTTATAAAATTATTGGATTTTTAGGGAAAATGCTGTCTTATTATATATAAAATCAAAACCTTTATAAAGAAATCATCACTCCTAAGTGGTGTTAAAGGGGTGTGGGGGATATAAAATGAGTAATTATGCTACTACAATGACTGCAAATGCAGGAATTTCACAAGAAAGAGTTTCATTAGTTGATAGAGTAAAATGTATGTTAACAGGTTCTGAAAAAGGTTATGCTGATAGTTATTTAGCTAAAGCAAGCGCTAATTTACAAGAGAATTTAGCTACAGTAGATGCTACTACACAAGCTAATATTCAAGGCTATATGAAAAATGGAAAATTATCAGTACAAGGTTTAGATTATGTTCTTGAACAAGGTCAAGGAAATTTATTAGTTAAAAATGAATCACAACCAGCAACAAGATTAGGAAGAGTTGCTAAATATATTGCAAATGTTATGACTGCACCAGTTAAAACTTACTTTTCAACAGGATTATCAGATCAAGAAGTAGGTTATGTTACACAAGTATTATCGAGAGCTAGAGAGCAAAGAGGACATACAAGAACATTAACAAGTTATGTTAATCAAGCTCAATCAGGAGATATGGCAAGAACATTACATGATGCTTTTGCAGAATTAGGTTATGCTGAGAGAGATCATATTGATAGAGGATTTAAATTAACAAAGATGCAGAGAGCAGCTTTGACACCAGCTGCATTAATTGCTGCGCCATTAGCAGCTAGTTATTTAGGAGTTGGTGCAATGACTTTAGGAGCAGCAGGTTATGTTGCAGCTTCATTAGTTGGAAGTCAGATTGTTGCAAAGCCAGCAGCAGATTTAGCTGGTTATGTTTTAAAAGATAAAGTTTCTCAAGAAGCAACACAATTAGGGGCAGGATTAGCAGGATTAGCAGCGATTACTATGAAGAGTGCTGCATTTGGTGGTCCACTTGCATTAGGAGTTGTAGGGGGAGCATTAGCAGCTAATTATGGATTAAGATATGCAGCTGCAAAAATGAGTAAATCAGCAGATGAAGGAACTAGAAATAATGGTTCATTATTATCAAAGATTTCAGATATTGCTGCAATTGGTATTGTTCCGGTAGCAGGTTTAGTTGGAGCATTTGCACCGGCAACTGCACATGCAGCAACATTAGATGATGTTGTTGTTAATGGATATGAAGTTTCAACAGAAAATGGACATACTGTTGTTGAGAACAATGAAGGAAAAATTGTTTTTGATAATAATATTACTGATGTTGTAATTAAAGGAGTTCAAGCAGGAGCAATTACTATTGAAGGTGGTGAATTTAGTATTTCAGATGATTTTACACTAAATGGTATTCACGACGAGGATGCATGGATTTATGATGGAAGTGGACAAGCTCAACATGTAGATAGTTGGAGTACACATTCTTTAGATTCAAATGATTTAGATATTAATTGTGAATGTATTTTTCATGGAAATAGAGCAGCAGGATTTGGTGATCATGAATTTGGTGTTGCTCATGATAAAATGAGTACAGAAGATCCTAATCTTTATGAAGTACATATGGAAACAAGAGAATGGGTTTCAAATTCAACAGTTGTTGAGGGTGGAACAAGAGTATTTGCTGATCCTATTACAGATGGAGAATTAAATTTAAGTTTTAGAGTTCAAGAAAATTCTACTGGTATTGTAAATTGGTTTACAGGAAGTGGAATTGATCATATTGATTTTTATATTGATGGAGATCATGTCCATAGAGAAGGATGGGTTCCAAGAAATGCAGAAGTTACAAATGGATTTGATGTTTCACATTTAAATCCTGAGGAAGTTCATACAGTACAAGTTTCCGTATCAGACAATGATTATTTAGATTCAGTTAATTCTGGAAATAGTTATTCAAGAGCATTAGGTTTTGGTGATGATACTGTTGTTGACTTTAAGTTTAGAGTAGATCATGGTGCAGATCCAGTGGTTCCTACTGATCCAAGTACACCTGATCCAATAGTTCAACCTGATCCAGTACAACCGTCAGATGATTGTCCATGTAGAGGACAAGGACAGGAACAATATCATCCTTTAATTGGGCGACAACATACTCCTCAAACTAATGCATGTAATATTAATACAATTGATACAAGTAATGATGCACCAATGATGCCTTATAATGATAATGTTTATCGTCCTGTTTCAGATCCTATTGTTATTCCAGGACCAGGAACAACACCTACTCAACCTGGACCAGTAGTTCCAGGACCACAACCAGTTGTACCTGACCCAGTTCAACCAGGACCACAACCTGTGACACCTGACCCAGTAGTTCCAGGACCGGTAGATCCTCCTGTTGTACCACAGATGACATTAAATGATTTATCTAATGTTCCAATGACTGGTTTAGGTGGAGATGTTTATGATATCAATGCTCAATTAACAGATGAGACAAATGCTTTATTAGTTACAATGTTTGGTGTTGATGATCCAACAGATACAACATTAGATAATCCAAATGGAGCATTAGCTGTTGCTGATGACTTATATGGTAGATATTCTGATAAGGAATTTGATGTTGTTGTAGCAGAATTAGGGAATAGATCAAGTCCTGAAGCAGACTTACCTTATATTAATTCAGTTGTTGAAGATTTAAAAGATGAAGGATATAATCCAGCATACGATGTTGTTGATTTTTCAGACGCAGAAGCATGGACAGCATTAGAAAGTTCAGGTATTGCTAATGGTGGAGATACACCAATTAATTTATTGTTTAATAAAGAAGGAAATTTAGTACAACATTGGTATGGTAATGATTCTGCATCTGAGATTGAAAACTCTGTTAGAGCATTATGTGCAGGAAGAACACCTCTTCCAACAGCACCTGCAGTTAGTGGATTAACTATTCCAAATTATACATTATCAGAGGTTTTATCATATGGAACTCTGACTGAATTAGGTTCAACAGGTATTCTTGATACTATTCAAGATGTTGGAAATAATAAACCTACTGTTGTTAATTTAATTTCATTAGATACAGAAGCAGAATTTAATCAAGCAGCAGATTCAGTTTATAATTTTGCTAATGCAGGAAATTTTAATCCAGCTGATGTGAATTTTGTTAATATTGAATTAGATATTACTCCAGGAGAGGATTATATAGATGGTGGGAGATTTGCTTCAGATGAGGGTACACCTGTTGTTCTTGCTACTGATGATCAATTGTTATCTAATTTTGAAGGTATATTTGGTATGAGTGATGGTGATACTACACCAACACAACTTGTGTTTGATAAAGAGGGAGAATTAGAGTTTGCACATGTTGGTGTTTTTGAGAATACATTAGATGATGAATTTATGGTTGGTGTGAAGACATTAGTTAATGATCCTAATTATGACTTTGATGGTCATAGAGCAGAGCATCTTTATATTGCAAAACCAATGGAAGCACCAAGTCCTGTTGCACCAACACCAGATCCAGTACCAGGTCCATTACCTGCACCAGTATTAGCAGGATTAACAACAACAGATAGAGCTGCAGTTAATCATAATGGAACAATGTTTTTAGTTGGTCAAGATCCTATTGTAGGTAGATATGGATTTGATCCAAACAATTTAGTTTATACAACTTCACAAGATTTAAATGGAACAGCTGTTGATATCTTTGCACATTCTGAAAGAAATGGAGCTGAGTTTAAGGTTGCATTTGAATCATGTGGATGTTCAAGTCATGATTATGCAAGTTTAACTGATCATACAGTTCTTGGATTTGAAGAATTAACTCAACCACATATTGTTAAAGATAGTGCTGGAACAGATGTTGAAGTTAGAGTTTTGAATGATCAAACAGTTGTTAAAGTGGAAGATGGTTCAGCTATTGAATTAAATGGATTAACCACACAAGAAAATGTTGATTTTGTTGTTGTTCCAACATCTAATGATGATCTGTTTTTAGTTCATATTAATAGTAGAAATCAATTTGAGTATTATAATAAATCTCAAGTAGAAGCATTGTTGAATCCTCCAAGTACAACATAAAGAAAAATAAGTAAAAATTATTTTTTTATTTAAATGATATCCTCTTCGGCTATCAATAAAAATTAGAAATTTTTAAGATCGCGTTCGTCAGATATCAGATGATATCTTCCTCAGCGATTACCATGAAGTCGCCAATAGCGATTACTGCTGAGAATGGAATTAATATGTTATTTTCCTTATCTCTTTCTAATTCTAGTTTTTCTGTGTAAGAAGTAGGATTTGCCAATACTAAATGGATTAATTCTCCTGATCTTGTTTCAAAGATAATGTCTCCAACTTCACCAAATCTCTTTCCTGTTTTACTTACAACGGTCTTTCCTACTAATTGTTTTGAAAATTTTTTATCTTCTTCAGCCATGAATATCCCCTCTTTAATAAAACTCAATTATTATCTATGTTTTTCTGGGTCTTAAGTTGTATTTAAAGTTTTCTATGGTATTTATACACATATATACACATATATTAAATTATATTCCTACTTAGTTACACATTTTATGCGTAATCCTTATATATTTGGATGATATTGTTGGATATATGATTAAAGATAATTTAGAGAAAATTAAAAAGGAAATAGGGGATGTTAAGTTAATCGCTGTAACAAAAGGAAGGAATGTAGATGAAATCAATGAGTTAATTAGATGTGGTGTTAAAGTAATTGGTGAAAATAGGGTAAATGAAGCAGAAGAAAAGTTTAAGCATATAGAAAATGTGGAAAAGCATATGATTGGTCACTTACAGACTAATAAAGTAAAGAAAGCTGTTGAATTGTTTGATTGCATTCAATCTGTTGATTCTTTAAGGTTGGCTTTGGAGATAGATAAAAGAAGTGTAAAGAAAATGCCAATAATGTTAGAGATAAAATTTGAAGAACAAAAATATGGCTTTTTAGTTGATGAAGTAATTGATGCTTATGATAAAATTAGGAAATTGAAGAATATTGAAGTTATTGGGTTAATGTGTATGGCTCCTTTTGTTGAAGCAGAAGAAACAAGGAAATATTTTAGAAAGATGAAGAAGATTAATTCTAGGTTAAAATTAAAATATCTTTCCATGGGTATGAGTAATGATTATAATATAGCAATAGATGAAGGAAGTAATATGGTAAGGATTGGGACTAAGTTGTTTATATAGAAAGGTTTATATATTCTTAATTAATTAAATATAAATTATTATTAAAAGAGGTGGGTTAGTATGAAAAAAGTATTAGTTTATGTTATGGTTCTAGTTATGTTAAGTTTTAGTGTAAGTGCAGCAAGTGGATTTGTAATGTCTGATAGTGGTAGTGGTGTTAAGACGAGTTCGACAGGGACATTGTTAAGTACAGGAAATTTAACAGTTGAAATATGGGATGCTGCATCTGGTGGAACATTACAGTATGCAGAGAACTTTACTAATGCAATTAGTAATGGTTCATGGAATGTTTTATTAGGGGAAAATAGTTCTAATGCTTTAAGTTTGAATTATGGTGATGCTTATTATAAAAATTATTATATTAATAATGAAGATGCTAATTTTACAAATTTAACTGGAGATAATGTTGATAGAAGAATATTTTATTCTCCTTTGGGAGATGTAGGTTCAGGAGATCTTGAAAGTGCTAATTTTACTTTTAATTCTGATAATAGTACGTTACATATTGATTATGATAATAATAGGGTTGGTATAGGAACAAATAATCCTACTAGTATTCTAGATGTTAATGGAACACTTGTTGCTACTAGTGTAGCTACTGGTGCTTTAAAGATTCCTTCATCAACAAGTGCTATTTCATTTTATAATTCAACATCTAATGAAATAATTAGGATAACAGATGCTGGAAATGTGGGAATAGGAACAACAACTCCTGCTCAGGTTTTAGATGTTGTTGGTAGTATTAAAGCTTCTAATAGTTTGATTGTTAATAATCTTGATTTTCCTATTGGACAAAATATTACATTTATAAATTCAACGCCTGCAGAGGTAATGAGAATAACGCAAGCAGGAAAAGTGGGTATTGGAGTGACTAATCCTTTTTATACTTTAGAAGTTGTTGGTTCTATTGCTGCATCTGGTAATTCATTGGTAGCAAACACAGTTCAGTCAGAGTCCGCTAATATTTCTTTTCAGAATTCAACAGAAGGTGAATTAATGAGAATTGTTAATGACGGTAGAGTTGGTATTGGAACAGATGATCCAGGAGTAATGTTAGAGGTTGCTGGAAATATTAGTGCTGATGGTACATTAAGAACATCACCTGTGGCTTTAGCAACATGTGGCCCAACAGATGCAGGTACTATCTTTTTTAATATGACTGATAATACATTTTATGGTTGTGATGGATCTAGTTGGAAAGCATTCCATTAATTAAGGTGAAAAAATGAAAAAATTAATTGTTTTTTTAGTTATTTTGTTTACATTGCCTTTTGTATTTGGGGCTGATGTAAGTTCAGATAGTTATGAGGCTGAATCAACTAGTTCAGGGACTGTAGCTGGAGATTTGTCATCTGCTACTTATGAAGGAGATACATCATCATCATCATCAGCTTCAGGTGGTGCAACTTCTGCTAGTTATGAGTTTACTGCTAGTTTTTCAAGTTCAAGCACAACAAGTAGTGAAGATGATTCTAGTACAACAACTTCATCAAGTGGTGGAGGTGGCGGCGGTAGTTCATCTACATTATTTACACTTTCATCTACATCAAAGACTGTAAATCTTAAACCAACCCAATATACACGTTTTAAGTATAATGATTATTCACATACATTAACTGTTGATGATTATGATACTGTGGAACGAATTGCAACAATAACAATTGAAAGTGATCCACAGACATTAACAATTGAGAAAGGGGAAACAAGATATATTGATTTAGATCAAGATGGAGATAATGATTTATCTGTTTATTTTGAAAGATCATCAAGTACAATGGTTTATTTAGAATTACGAGAATATGTTGAAGAAGCAGAAGAAAGTACAGAGGATACAGAGGATACAGAAGATGTAGAAGAGGAAGAAGAAATTCTTGAAGAAGAACCAGAAGAACCAGAGGAAGATACTTCTGAAGAAGAATTAGAGGAAGTGGAAGAAAAATCAATAAATGATATTGCAGAAGATTTATCTGAAACAATTCCAACAGAGATTGAAGAAGAATCTAATGTTGCAGTGGTTGTTGGTGCAGTATTATTACTTTTAGTGATTATGGGATTGGTTTATTACTTTGTTCATTATAAGAAGAATTATTTTAAATAATTCTTTTATTTTATTTTTTTAATAATGCCACAGCGGCTCTGGCATTATAAATTTATTTTATGTACGTATCTTATTCTGACGCTATTGTAAATTATTTATAATAGTGAGCCAAGGCGGTGGCATTATTTTAGTAACTTTTTTAAACAATTGATGTTAACTTATTTTTATGAAATGTGAAATATGTAAGAAAAAGATTAATGAAACCTTTTTGAAGAAAGTAATAGGTACCTACATTAAGGATGAGAAAGGTAAGAAGCATTTAGTGTGTTTTGAGTGTCAGAGTAAGTTTAATAATGATAAACAAGAGATGTTGAAGAATATTTAACAACTCTTAAATACTTCTTTTCTTTTTATTTATTTATGTTGTGGTTAATATTAGGAATAATTTGTGGTTTGGCATTTGCTATTTCGCATATTGTTACAAAAAAGGTTGTAAGGGATGTTGATCCTATTTATCTAGCTTATTTAAAATATGTTTATGTTTCATTGTTATCATTACCTTTTATTATAATTCTTTGGGATAAGTTTGTTATTAATCTTAATATAATTATTTCATTATTTGTTATGAGTTTGATTGTTACAATTGCTCAGGCTTTAACAATGAAAGGATTTAAACATGGAGATATTTCAAAGACAACACCATTATTGGCACTAACTCCTTTAATTACTTTAATTATTGCATTGGTTTGGTTAGGAGAGCTTCCAAGTTTATTTGGTATTGTTGGTGTTGTCCTGATGGTTATTGGTGTTTATTTACTTAATGTAGAAAAAAATAATCTTGGTTTTTTGGCACCATTTAAAGCATTGTATGATTTTAAACCTTCTAGGTATTTTTTAATAGTTGCAATAATTTATGGATTTGGATCTGTTCTTAATAAATTTATTATTAATAATTCGAATGTTATTACTCAATTATTTTTTTATCCTTTTTTTGTAATTTTTATTTATACATTATTTTTATTGTTTAAAGATAAAAAGAGATTTATTATTAATACAAAGAAAGTCTTTTTATCTTCGTGTAAAGGGTTATTGTTGATTGCACTAATACAGTTTGCAGTAATTGTACCACAGTTTTTTGCTTTAGAACTAACTTATACTGCTTTTGTAATTGCCATAAAAAGAGCTGGGATTATATTTTCAGTGATTATGGCTTATTTTATATTTAAAGAAAAACATAATTTTTGGAGTAATTTGTTAGCAACAATTATTTTAATCATTGGTGTTGTATTGATAACTCTTTGAATCAATATTTTTAAGTATAATAATATTAATAAATAATGAAGATCTTTGTATTGTATGGCGAGAGTAGAATTGGCTCAAGGTTTGGATTCATTATTATTGGCACCTTCTGGTCGTAGGATTTCTTTGGGAGTCAGACAAAGTATTTCTGCAAATCTCCTTGAAGGATTTAATTATGCAACTGCTTTAGTTTATCAAGAACAACTTGAAGAGGCTTATAAAGCGCTTGCTGAACGAATTTCTGAAGATTATAAAGGAAAAAAAGTTAATTTTGTGGTATTTGCTGAAGGAGCAAATGCTGTTTTTAGAGTTTTACAAAGACATCTTGATCCTGATTTAGATTATGTTCAATTTACTTATAAAAGAGCAACATATCATGGGACAGAGGCAGGAACATCATTAAAAACTCCTTCTGATTTTGATGGAGCAAATATTGCAGGTGAGCCACTTATTATTATTGAAGATATTATTGACAGAGGAGTTGTATTGGTTGAATCTTTTCATACAGATATGTTAAGGAAAAATCCAAGTGAATTAAAAGTATTGAGTGCATTGGTTAAACCAAGAGGATTTTTTAGAGGTGGAAAGGATTTAGAAACATCGGCACAAAGGTTGGGGGAGTATTTAAGTGGATGTGGTGAAGGTGATTATGTTCCTGATCTTACTAGGTTTGCTAATGGTAATGTAATTGAATTACCTACTGAAATTGTTTATCCAACATATGCAGGAATAGTAATTCCTGATTTATTTGTGATTGGTGGTGGTCTTGATTTAATGAATGGTTCACTTAGACATTTAGATGATATTTATATTATTGCTCCAAATGAAGCAGCATATAGGGGAGTTCTTGCAGATAACCAAGATGTAACACAGATTCATGTTCATTCTAAGTCTGAAGAAGAAGTGAGACAGGTTATTGATAGGTTTAGATATTTAGCTGCCTAAACCTTTATAAACAAATATCTTATTCTATATGATTATGCTAGGAATAAAGGTTTCAAGGCTTTTTAGGGACATTAGAGATCCGAGACTGCAGTGTTTGGAGTGTGATGGGGTTTATAGGAGAAGTCAATTTAAGGACGGTCCAGGATATAGTGGAAATAAGGTTGTAGGTGTATTTATGTCTGGTCATAAATATCAAGTTTGTCCAGGATGTAATTATCATAATGCAGAGCATGAACTAGTGAGAGTTAGGGGGAGACCAGATGGACAACTACATACAGAAAGCAGATGAAATATTTCTAAGGAACTTTAGTAAAGATGTTTATTTTGAAAGAGCTATTTTTTTTAGTTGGTATTGTGAAATAGGTGATTGTAAGTATTGTTATATGTCTGTACAAAGTAAACATAATAAAGGAAAATTAGCAAGAAGAACAACTGAAAGTATGTTAGCAGAAGCTATTCTTTGTAAAAAGTTAAAATGGGACTTTGGTTTTTTATCAGGTGGACATAAGGCTTATTCTCAAGTTGAATTTAAGAAATTGTTAGAATTAATCTATATAATATATGGAGATAAGTTCTATATTAATGTTGGACCTTTGTCAGAACATGAACTTCTTGAATACAAACCTTATATCAAAGGTGTTGTTGCAGCTATTGAAACTGTTGAACCAAAATTACATGACTTTGTTTGTCCAAGTAAACCAATAAAGCCGTTTGAAGAAATGCTTAAAACTGCTGAAAAACTTGGATTAAAGAAAGCAATTACTATCATAATTGGTTTAGGAGAAACTTTTGAAGATTTTGAATTATTAAAAAAGTTTATTGAAAAACATAATATTGATAAGATTCATTTTTATTCATTAAATCCACAAAAAGGTACTTATTTTGAAGATAAAGAACCACCTAAATTAGATTATTATTGTAAATGGATTGCATCAACAAGAATAGCTTTTCCAAAGATTGATATTGAGGCAGGAATATGGACAGATAGGGTTGAATGGGTCTCAGAGTTGTTTAAAGCTGGAGCTAATTCAGTAAGCAAATTTCCAATAATTAAACAATTTGGTTCAAAATATACAGAAGAGATAGATAAACAAACTAACTTAGCAGGACGTAATCTAGTTAGTGAGATTAATACTTTGCCTGATATTGATTGGGATAATGAGATTGATATTCTTGATATTGGTCAAGAGTTGAAAATAAAAGTTAAAGAGAAATTACATTCTTATCTGAAATCTCTAAATAAGAATATGTAGAATTGCTATAATGCCTTCAAAATTTTCATTATTAGAATATTATAGTTCTATGTGCCTGTAGGGCGCAACCCCACATAACGAACTTTATGTGTTTTTCTAATAAATTTTGACCTTAAGGCAATAGCAATTCTAATCATTTTCTAAATAAATAAACTTTATAAACCAGTTCTTATTGTTTTTTTACATGCTTCTAAATAAAAAACTTAGACAAAGAGTGAAAAGAATTAATGAGAGAATTAGAAAAAAGAATCTGATCTATTCTATATATGATGGTTCTGCAGCTTCTATTTCAACTTCAGTGGCGAATACCTATGTTACTCCATTTGCAATTGCCTTAAAAGCAACAAATACTCAAATTGCTTTTTTATCATCAATGCCAAGATTATTAAGTTCTCTTATGCAACTTTTTACTGCAGATGTTGTTCAGAGGTTTAAGAATAGAAAGAAATTAATTTTATTAGGGGTATTGTTACAGGCATTATGTTGGTTTCCATTGTTTATTTTACCTTTTATTTTTAAGAGTTTTAGTCTACCTTTTTTGATTACATTTTTTACATTATATATAGTATTAGGGGAATTTATTGCTCCAGCGTGGAATAGTTTGATGGGAGATATTGTTAAGGAAGATGAGAGAGGAACTTATTTTGGTAAGAGAAATAAAGCAATTGGTGTAGTTGCTACACTTACTTTAATTATTGCAGGGATCATCTTATTTCTTTATGAAGGAATTAATGTTTGGGTAGGTTTTGGTATAATTTTCTTTATTTCTATGGTTGGAAGATTAATCTCTTTTTGTTACTTATATAAAATGCATGATCCTAGGCATAAAGTTAAACAAAAAGCTAATTTTAATTTTTCTGATTTTGTAAGTAAACTTAGACACACTCATTATGGTAGATATGTTGTGTATCATTCATTATTTAGATTTGCAGTTTCAGTTTCATCTCCTTTTTATTCAGCCTTTATGTTGTATGACATGGGTTTTAATTATCTTAGTTTGATGATTGTATATACTGCTGCTTCATTAGCAACATTACTAACAATGATTTATTGGGGTAGACATATTGATATTTTTGGTAATAAAAAAATAATGGCAATAACTGGGTGGGTTATTGTTTGTGTCCCTTTTTTATGGTTAGTTCCTTGGACAACAAGTATTGTATATTTGTTTATTATACAGATGTTATCTGGATTTGTGTGGGCTGGTTTTAATTTAAGTACAAGTAATTATCATTTTGATGCTGTAACACCAAAGAATAGAACAAGAGCAATTGCTTATCATAATGTTTTAATGGGTTTGTTAGTTTTTGTTGCTGCATTGATTGGAAGTTTTATTGCTAATAATGCTATTGCACCTTCTTTTTTAATGTCTCGGTATCAAGTTGTATTTTTTGTGTCTGGTTTTTTTAGATTTCTGGCAATGTGGTTTTATATGCCTGTTTTAAAAGAAATGAGAAGAGTAAAACCATCAGATACAACTGATTTATTTATTAAGTTGGTTGCAGTTAGACCTATTTCTGGAATTATTTTTGAGGTAAAGGGTGGATTGAATAAGAGTGTTGGACAATTTGATAAACATGTTGGTAGACATCTTAAAAGACATCTTAAGACTGGTGTTGTTAATATTGATAAACAAGTTGATAGACATATTAGAAGTCATATTAGGAAGGGGATTAAAGATTTAAATTCTAGAAGTAAGAGAAAGAAGTAATTATTTAACAATTTCTTTTATTAGTGCTATTGCACTTAATAATGCAAGATAACTTGTTTTTGGATTTTGTGGACTTGGAATGTTTTCACATTTTGTTGTGATCTTACCAAAGTTTCCACTTAAAATTATTTCGTGTGTATTTGTTGTTGTTTCTGGATCACACATAATTTTTACTTTGACTGGTTTTTTGGAAGCAATTGCTATTGCAGCAGAGACATTAATATTTTTAGGATATTTCTTAACTGCTTCTTCAACACTTCCTTCAAAAATTACTTGTTTTTCATTAATATTTAATCCTAAGCTTGTTGGAGATTTAGTTGTTATTAGTTCAATATTATTTATATCAGCTTGAGCTGCTGCATTTATTGCGTCTAAACCAGCAATTGCACCAGAAGGAAGATATACTTTTATTGTTTTTTCTGCTTTTTCTAATAGGTTAATGTGATTAATTAATCCACCAATACTCATCATTATGATGTCTTTTTTGTTTTCTACACATTTTTCTAGAAGTACTGGTACTATGTTAGGATGAGCTGCTTCAATTATAAGATCTGAAGATGTAATTAATTTGTCAATATCCATTGATTCTGTTTTATTGTTTAACTGACTTGTTAAGTTGTTAATATTTTCTTGAGAAATATCATTTATACCTACTAGAACTGAGTCACTTTTGTCAATAATTTTTGCTAATTCAGTACCTATAAATCCACAACCAACTATTCCTATCTTCATCTTGTTTCAAGCATCCTATCTAATGCTTTCTTTGCTTTTAATCTTGTTTCTTCATCAACATTAATTTCATGTTGTTCTTTTTCAAGTGCTTCTTTAACTAAATCTAATGTGATAAATTTTTGATTAAAACAGACTCCTGCTAATGGATAGAATGTTTTATCTGGGCATTCTCTCTTTAATCTATTACACATGCCTTCTTCTGTAACAATTATGAATTCTTTTTTATCAGATTCTTTTGAAATCTTAACCATGCCCCCTGTTCCACAAACATGATCTGCATATTTAGTTATTTCTTCACTACATTCTGGATGTGCTAAAACTAAAGCATCTGGATGATTAAGTTTTGCTTTTTTTATATTATCAGGAATGATTGCACTATGTACATAACAATATCCATCGTATTGAATTATTTCTTTGTTGGTGTTATTTTTTACATAAGAGCCAAGATGATGATCAGGTATCATCACAATTTTGTTTTGTGGTAATGAATTAACAATTTTTATTGCATTTCTTGATGTACAACAAACATCAGACTCTGCTTTAACTTCAGCAGATGTGTTAACATATGATACAATTGCTGCATTTGGATGTTTTTGTTTTAATTCTTTAACTTGTTGTGCATTTATCATAGCAGCTAATGGACATTTTGCATTTAATGTTGGTATTAATACCTTTTTTTCAGGATTAAGGACTTTAGCTGCTTCTCCCATAAAATCTACACCGCAGAAAACAAGTATTTTAGCGTCTGTGTCAGTTGCTGCTTGCGCTAGTGCTAATGAATCTCCAATATGATCAGCTATTTCATAGATTTCTGGTCTTTGATAATTATGGACTAGAATGATAGCATTCTTTTCCTTTTTTAGCTTGTTTATTTGATCTATTAATTCTTGCATTTTTAAAGGGAGAGAGTGTTTTATTTATATACTTTACGTAGTATTTTGATTAATGTTCAATAAAAGTTGTTAACAACTTATTAATGAATTTCTGATCAAAGAGACCCAGCGATTTTTTAGATTGAGATCAATTCCAGCTTCTTGAGCAGGTGTTTTTCCTTTTAACCCCATATGTGGCCTTAAAAAGTTGTAATATATCTGAAACGCTGTTAATGTAGTTTGACATGGATCAAATTCATCAAAACCACGCATAATTTTTGTCCTATTCTTTATTGTGCCATTAAATCGTTCAATAAATGAAGAACTTGGTTCAATTGTAATGGCTTTAATGTTAATATGCTTAGCATTAGGAAAATACTTTCTAATACAAGAAATATATGCAGGATTGCCATCTGTACAAATTACTTTCGGCTCTTGTTTAATTGTTGATCTAATCCTATGAAAGTGTTTCATACCATCAAATCTTCCATGTGATAATCCAAGATACATATCTAAAACAAATCTTGTTTTTGTATCAATACAAGCCCAACACCAAAACTCCATCTCTTTTATATTATTAGATATCTTCTGAGATTTAAAATGGATGTAAGTTTCATCAACCTGCCAAACTACAGAAAGTTTTGGTTTTAATTTATCAGTATATTTTTTGATAATTTTTGTGTATGTTTGTAACCAATTGTATATTGTAACATGACTAACTCTAATATTAAATTGTTCAATAATTTGTTGTTGAATGATTCGATAACTAAATCCTTTTAGATAAAGATCAAAACATAGTCCAACAATTTCAGATGACACTTCACTTTTTGGTAATCTGTTTTCATAACAAAAATATTTCTTACAACTTAAACATTTATATTTCTGAACTTTATGGTTTTTGAATACATTAAATCCATGTTTAATTACATCATAACTTCGACAATTAGGACATCTAGTCAATTAAACCAACCTCAATTAATCTTCTACATAATGTCCAAGTGATTCTTACATCTTGGAGAAGAAATTCTCTTAATTCTTTATTATCTGGATCTTCCCAGAGAATAGAAGCATGCATTTTGTAATACCCACTTGGTTCAAATTCAATGTCTAGTAGTTTTTTAAAATCCTGTAATTTTCCTTTTCTATTATCTCTATCTGAAATAATTACTTTACGAATGTCAAGTGATCTACCAGTTAAATCCATCATCTTTATTCTATGTTTAATACTTCTGATAACAAGCATTGGAATGTCAAACACATCAGAATTGAATCCAACAATTTTCTTAAAATTATTTCTTCTTAGATATTTCCAAAATTGTTTAAGTATTGTTGCTTCATCTCGATTAGTAAATATAACCTCTTCATCTCCATACATGAGTGTAATAATTATTATTCTATCTTCAAATGGTTTTAGACCTTTTGTACCAATGTCAAAAAAGACCATATCCTTCATCTTTTCATCTGCGTTTACTAGCATGATATCACCTTTGAACACTTATTTCTAAACTACTCTTTAGTATATTCTCATTAGGTATATAGTTATCCTATTTAAAGTTTACTTTTTGGTATAATATTATTAGTATAATACCAAAAAGTATATAAACAAGTTATAACCTAATTTAGGATATGGCAAAAAGAGGCAAAAAGAAATATGGACCAAGAGTTCTTATCTTGGGACATAGATGTTATAGATGCGAACATGAATGGAGGCCCAGAAATATAGATGATTTACCTAAAGTTTGCCCTAATTGTAAAAGCCCATATTGGGATACAGAAAAAAAGAGTTGAACTAATGGTTATAAGCTATAACAAAGAAGAGATTAACACATGGAAAATTAATAATAATTTATTATTAGTGTTAGTAAATGAACATGATAAACAATTTAGAAAAAGACATAAGTGTAAATGTAAAAATAAAATTTCTTATTCAAAAGAAGAATGGTATTGTGAAGCAATGCAGAAATCTAGAATGAAAAATAAAAAAATAAGAGGATTAATAGGTGAAAATCTCAGAAATTCACCCTTCTTGCCAAACACTATTGAACTTCCTAATCATATCACTAAGGTAGTCTGATTGATTAATTTTATTCAACAACTCTTCTTCTTTACAGTTAATTAAATTCTTTATGTGTGCATCGCCTTCAATAATTGACTGTGCCCTACTAAAATTATATTCCTTATCTTTTCCTTTCTTAAAATAATCAAATAATTTTGTCCCTAAAATATTTTTATTTCTGTCTATCATATTTGAAGTGACATATCTCCAATCAACCCCATCTAAAAAAAGAATGGATGGTTTTTTACTCCTATTAACTATTGTTGCAACACCATGACAAAAGGCATCAAACCCGTATAAAATTAATGTTAATGGAATTGAAGTACAACCAAAATTCTTACCTCTTGTAACATATCTTGGCCAGTATCCAACAACAATTATTCTTGTATTCAATTCTATAAATGCATTAGCAATTTGTAAGTATTGTATTGAATAATTAATTGGGTTTCTGTATGTAACAATTAAAGTTTTAGGTTTTTGTTTAGCAACAAATTCTGCTTTTCTTTTCAATTCAACTGGAGATAACATCCCAGGATCAAGAATGGGAATTATTTCTTTGTATTTATTTTTGTATCCAGTATAATGTTTCTCATATGAAGACAACTTTTGATTTATGTTATGTTCATGTAGAACAAAATGTTTTTGTTCAAATTGTGCTATCTCAATGTTATTCATTACTTCTTTACTAAATATTTTATCAGTCGTTCTTAATGCAAAAAAAAGATGATTATAATTTTTATGCACCTTTCTTATTATCTTAAAATCATCAATTGCCTTCTTTGAAGTTCTTTCAAGATTACTTCTTGGATGTGGAAACCTTCTAACAAAAATCGATTCCTTCCCTGGATATAATCCAAATCCTTGTTCTTTTATTGCACCTAATTCAATTGAATTAGGAATAAATGCTGCTGCATTAACTTGTCTATTTTTTCGAACTATTCTTTTTGAAAGTTCTTTTGCTGTTAATTTTTCTTTTTCCATGGTTATTCACCTGTGTCTTTTTTAACTAATCTCATTGAAAAGACAAAGAACAAGCCGGTGGATAGCACCAAAAGAAAACATTTATATATGTTTTAATATCAATAAATAATAGCTTATATTAATTATTGGTTGGGCTGGCCACCTTTGGCCGCTCCAGTCAATATGATTTTAACTTATTTATTTCTTAATAACATCATCTTCCTTTTCTTGTATTCCTCACCTATTATTATTTTATCAATGATTAGTTCTAATCTATTGAATGTAATGTTTTTTTCTTTATCTTTTATGATTCTAATTAATTTTTGATCTGATAAACTATTTATGTGATGAGTAAAACTTGTATATCCTAAACTCTTTCTTTTTAATTCATTACAAACTTTTTTGTATGCATCCCTAAATATTTCCTTAGAAGAAAGTTTATTTCCCCTCATAATTGAGAACAATATTAAAAACCTATTATATTTTAAGTTTCTAACTCTTTCGGCTTGTATTGTTAATAAAGCATTAGCATAAATTTCAATAATTCTTTTATCTGCTATTTTTTCTAATCCATGTTTTTCCATTTCTTTGATAATTAAAATTAATGCTTTCAAAGCAATCCTTAAATCAGAATTATTATTTTTTGTTTTATTAACAATTGTTAATAGTGTATTTTCAGATATTATTTTTGGATTATCTAAACCCATTGCAATCCTTTGTGTTAATATGTCTTTAATTTTATTTTTTTTGTAAGGTGGAAAACCAAGTTTAAATAAGTTTAATGAACTTCTCGTTGCATTATCTAATTCTTCATCCCAATTTGATTTATTTGAAATAATAATTAAGGAAATCTTATAATTGATATTTGGACTTATTTCTTTTATCCTACTAAATAAATATAATAATCTTTCAGGCTCAACTAGTTCATCAACTTCATCTAGAAATATTAATAAATTTTGTTTCATTGATGTGAAAAAATCATTTAAGATATCTTTACTTTGTTTGTTGTAACCAAATACATCATGTATTATGTGTCTTAAAACCATTTCTGGTGTTTGTCTATCTCTACAATTTATGTATGTTGTATTAGTTTTTAATTTTTTAACTGCACACAATTTTTTAGCTTGATTAAATAAATGTTTGGCATATAATGTTTTTCCAGAACCATGTGGACCAGTTACAAATACATTATTAACAATGTTTAGTCTGAGAAAATCAGCTATTTTTTCAAACAAAGGTTCAACCTCTTCCCTTGAGATTGGTTTCTTTGGATAATAATTTATATCAAAAACATCAGCATTAGTGAATAGTTTTTTCTTTTGTTCATAATATTTTTCTAAATTTAGTTCCATTTTAATCCTCTTAATTGGTTTACTCATTCAACTCATTCACATTTTGGGTAGAGTTAATCATTTAAATATTTTTTGGTTTGTTTTAGTAGAATTAGTAAGATATAGGCCTTCACGAGCCAAATTATTGATAATAATCACCATACAATGGTTTTAGTGTTGAATAGTATAAAATTCTACTTTTTATAGTACCAATCTAAAAAACTTACATAAGGATCCAGTATAAATCTAATTGATTTCCTTAACCAATTTCTTTTCTCAATAAAATTAGCAATTGGTGGACTAATTTTATAGTATATATTTACAAATAATCTTCCTAATGAGAATGTTTGTAAGAAGTTATCTCTCCAATACCTTAAAACCTCTATCTCTTGGGCAAAAGGAGTTCCATATGCTGCTGTTGCAATGAAACAATACTCAGACTTTGGTTTACATTTATGACAATGATTTTTTCCTTCTATATCTTCAACATGTGCTGGACAAAATATTCGACCACATACCTTACACATTTGTGCACAGTCCTTACAGATCCATTCACCACAGCCAGGATGTTGACATACTCCAGATATTTTTCTAATAGGTACATTTCTACCACAACAATCACATAACCTATAGTCACCTTCCTTTCCAGAATAAGAGTCTTCATTCTCATGGTCTTCTTCATGTTTAGCCATTTATATCCCTCCACAAATATAATTTTCATTAATAAATATATACTAATATTTATATCTTTAGGTACTAGTACCTAAAAACTATTATTAGGTACCTGTTCCTTAATAAAGGTATGGCCAGACAAGGATATTCAACAATTGGATTACCTGATGAATTAATTAAGGAAATAGATAATGTAATAAAAAAGAAGAAAAGAGGTTACACTAGTCGTGCTGAGCTTGTTAAAGAAGCAGTAAGAAAGTTAATTGATGATATGAAATAGATTTTATTCTGATAAAATATTTAAATCTTTAAATAATTTTAATATAAATAGTTCGGAGGTGATTTACCTTAGGAGAACTTTTGAATTAATGCCTACAGAACATTTTGTTGACTCTCTATGTTGGAAGAGAAGGCTATCACCAGATAAAGGGCAGGGACATAATACATAAATCCTAAAGAATAGGTGACACCAGTCAATAGGTGGTTCAGAGATTATTTATCTCCATTTTGGTGCAGTAAGGTTTTAGTCCAACAATTTTTTCTATTATAATTTAAAAAGCAACTTCCTACCAACTTTTATTGAACATTAATGTATTTTGTACTAAAATTATTTAAATAGCTCTTTATTTCTTTGCTTTTGGTGGGGGAAGTTGATAGATCAAAATCATAATGTATTATTTTTAACTCTTGATTCATGTAGGTATGATACTTTTGCTTCTGCATTTACTCCTGTAATGGATGGGGTTGGTAAGGATAATAATGCTCAGACTATAGCTAATTATACTTATCCTGCACATACTAGTTTTTTTGCTGGGCACTTGCCTGTAGTTAGGGATAAGTCTAGGCGTGACTTTTATACAAAAGAAGGAGCACCTCTTTGGAAATTACAAGTTGCAAGAAAAAATTGTGGTAGAGCAGGAGTTCTTCTTGAAGGCTATTCAATTCAGCAAGGTTATAGAAATATAGGTTATGTTTTGAGGGGGTTTGGTGGTACAACATTTTTTGCTCATAAAGGTCAACAACTAAGAAAGGATTATCAAGAAGGAGAGTTTACTTATTTTGGTCAATCTACTTCTACAGCACCAAGACCATTAGAAAATTTACCTATGTCAAATGTTGAAACAATTGCTGCTTCAGTGGCAGATGCTGATAAGTGGTTTTTATTTATTAATTCAATAGCGACCCATGTTCCTTATCATGTTAGACCAATTGATGAAGAATTGACTGATTTAATTAATTATGCTTCAAGATTAAGAGCAGGAAGACTAGATCCAAACAGAAGTTTTGATCCTAGAATGGGTCAAAGATTACATGATCTTCAAGTTGAAGCAGTTGAGTATGTAGATCAACAATTAGGAAAATTATTGGATATGTTACCAATGAATCATCCATTAGTTGTTGTTATTTGTGGTGATCATGGTGAATCATTTGGAGAAAAAGGACGTTGGGGACATTTACATAATGCACCAGAAGTTTTATCAGTTCCTTTGATAATTAATCCTAATTATGTTCATGAATGATTATGCATAGAGAACTTTCTTAATTCTATATTCTACATTATGAATTTTGAATAGATTCTCTATATCTTTCCATTTATCTTTTCTTACAAGAAGTCCACCTTTTCCAGATTCAATTATTGAAATATTATCAATTATTCCTTTTGCTTTTTTAGTTCTTCCATGTAGTGCTCTTGAAAGCATTACTCTTTTTACTTTTGGTGTTTTTTTTGTGTCAAAATCATAGAGTCTAAATGCATTTAATCCTAATTTATTTATATTCATGAAAAAGAATCCTTTGTTAAAAAGAATCTTACCTTCTTCAAACATTTTACATAGTAAAGTTTCATCTTCTTTTTCTATTTTTTCTGTTTGGAATTCAGGATGAATCCTTACTCTGAATTTAATATTAATTTTTTCTAATACTTTTCTAATTTTATTTTCACTTTTTGGGTCTTTTAATATAATTAGAATGTCAATATCTGAATGTCTAATTGAATAATCTCCTCTAGCAACAGACCCGAATAAGATAACTGCAAAGATTTCTTTGAATTTCTTTAATTTATTTTTTATTTCAATAACAGATTCTTGTATTTTGTCCATTATAATTTCTCCATAAGTTTTGTTGCAAATAATTTTACTTTTGCATACATTTTTCCGTTTCTTCCTCTGTATGCCACTTTGTTTCTAATGTTTCTATCTATTTCATTATATAATTTGTATGTTTCAGTATCAAATATATTTGGATGTTCTGCTATGTTTCTGTTTCTATTGTTGTGATTAAAGGAATGTACTGCAACTGCAGCTAATAATGCTTCAATTGCATTAACACCAGCATAAAAATAGTTTTGTGCTGCTACAGTCATTAATGCAGTTTTTTTGTTTATAGATTGTTCTGTGTTCATTTTGTTGTTATATTCTGTAGCAATTTTGAAATGTTCTTTTGAAGCAATTAAATGTATTTCTTGTTTCATATTTTATCACCTTTTGGTTAATTGATTAACCAAAATACTTGAATAATTGCTTCTGGTTAACTAGTTACACTTTATTATTTATATTTCTTTCTATGTAAGGTTGTTATTGTTTATATATTTCACATCACAATGTCTAGTGAGATTAAGGGTGTTTTTGAAGCTCTGTATGTAAAGAATTTAAGGGAGAGGGGTCATTGGACAACACGTGTCTAGTGAGAGAATTTAAATATAATTATTATCTTCTTTTTTTTATGAATCAAATGTTTATGAGATTGGCTATAGAAGAAGCAAAGAAATCGAAGGAGAAATTAGCTTGCGGAGTGGTTATTGTAAAGAATGGAGAAATTTTGGCTAGAGCTCATAATACTCAAAGAGAGACTTATGATGCTAGTGCACATGCAGAAATAAATGCTATTCGGATTGCAGGTAAAAATCTTGGAAGTAAATATTTGGAAGGATGTACAATATATTGTACTTGTGAACCTTGTATAATGTGTTTATCTGCAATTGCTTTTTCTAAGATTAAAGAAATTGTTTTTGGTGTTTCATTAAAGAATGTTTCATCTAATAATCTTACTAACTTTGATATTGATACTTTTTTATTAAATGCTCCTTATGAAATTGAAGTAATAAAAAATTTTATGGAAGATGAATGTAGTAAATTATATTAAATTATTCCTTTATCCACCCCCTACTTCTATCAACTGCTCTTTTCCATTTAGAATATAGCTCTTGTCTTTCTTTTTCTGGCATATTACTATTGAAGCTTTTTTTGAGTTGCCACTTGTCTTTGATTTCTTGTTTATCTTTCCAGAATCCAATAGCTAAACCAGCTAAGAATGCAGCACCAAGACATGTTGTTTCATTTATTTTTGGAATATCTATTCTTGTGTTCAAAATATCTGATTGGAACTGCATTAGAAAGTTGTTTACTGTAGCACCACCATCAACTTTTATATCTCTTAATTTAATATTAGATTCTTTTTGCATTAAATCAATGACATCTTTGTTTTGATATGCAATTGCTTCTAATGTTGCTCTTACTATATGTTCTTTTGTTGTTCCTCTAGTTATGCCAACAATTGTTCCTCTGGCGTACATATCCCAATATGGTGCCCCTAAGCCAGATAATGCAGGAACAAAATAAACATTTGCTGTGTTGTTTACTGAAAGAGCAAGTTGTTCTGTTTCAGATGCATTGTTTATTATTTTTAATCCATCTCTTAACCATTGTACAGCTGCTCCTGCAATAAAAACACTTCCTTCTAATGCATACTCTATTTTATTATTTATTTTCCAAGCAATTGTTGTTAATAGGTTATTTGTTTCTACTTTTTTCTCCCCTGTATTCATTAAAATAAAACATCCTGTGCCATATGTGTTCTTAATTTCTCCCTCTTGAAAACAACACTGACCAAATAATGCTGCTTGTTGATCTCCTGCGATTCCTGCAATAGGAATATTGGCATTGTTGTGTTTGTAATGACCGTAGACTTCAGAAGAAGATCTTACTTCAGGAAGTATTGACTTAGGTATTTTTAACTTTTCAAGAATTTCATTGTCCCAGTCAAGTGTGTTGATGTTGAACATCATTGTTCTAGAGGCATTGCTTACATCTGTTGCATGTGTTTTTTCTTTGCTTAGATTCCATAAAAGCCAAGTGTCAATTGTTCCAAAGAGAAGATCATCTGGATTGTTTTGTATATTGTTAAGAATCCATTTTAATTTTGTTGCAGAAAAGTATGCATCTATTATTAAACCTGTTTTTTGTTTGAAGTTAATATTTGTTTGTTTTAATTTTTCACATAACTCTGCTGTTCTTCGACATTGCCAGACAATTGCATTATAGATTGGATTTCCTGTGTTCTTGTCCCAAACAACTGTTGTTTCTCTTTGATTGGTTATTCCGATTGCTTTAATATTATGTTTTCCTAGTTTGTTTATTGTGTTGTCTAGGAGTTGTTTTGTAATAATTAATATTTCAATTGGATCATGTTCAACCCATCCTTCTTTTGGATAGATTTGTTTAAATTCAGAATATTCTTTATTTAAGATATTAGTTTCTTTATCAAAGGCAATGACTGTGATTCCAGTAGTTCCTGCATCTATTGATATAATACATTCTTTCATAGGAAGTAGAGAAGATAAAGAGGTTATATATTTTATCTTTCATGTCTTACAGATCTTATATCTCTTCTATGATAATCTGCTAGTTTTAATAATGATGTTCTATCTTGTGCTGATTCTATTGGTATTATATGTAGATGTCCAAGTTGTTTTCTGAATAGTGCATCATAGATTGTAGCATTGTCTGGATATGGAACATGAGCATCATCAATTTTTCTTAATTCACTTATTAAATGAGGCAAGTGTCCAATTCTATGTCCTTTTACATTATGCAATCCTAATACATTTTTTTCTTTTTCGAATAAAACAAGTCTTGCATCCATCTGAACATATAATGGGATTCCTCTTCCTGGAGCGATTATTTCAAATCTTAGTAAATATCCTGTCCTTCCTTCTTGAGCATAGAAACAAACACTTGCATTGAATGGGTTTCTTTGATAATTTGTAATATCTTCATTTGTATCAAAATAAACTTCCATGTTTTCTGTATGTTCTGGGAATCTTTGTCTTAACATTTCATCTAATTTTTGACATTGTATATTTATTCCTGAAATGGGAACTGTTTCATGAGCAATAGCTAGCATTGTATTTGCTTTAATTTCTTGTTCTATTCCTGCTGCAGTACAAAGATTTTGCATGGTTCTACCTAACATAATTAATTCTTGGTGTGTGTATACTTGTTGGATTCTTGCAGCAAGATCTTCTGGAACTGGATCCACTTCAATATCTCCTGCTATTCTTCTTAATAATTCAATACTTCTTTTTTTTAATACACGATCAATTCTTTCTCTTGGATCTATCTTAGTATATTCTTCAGATCCATCAATTGTTTCTCTTATTCTTGCCTCAATTAATTCTTGTGCAACAAATCCATCAATAATTCTTCCTAATGAAATAGGCATATATCCTTGTTCATATAAATTAACTCCTCTTACTTCAATACCTGTTCTTTGTAATCTTGTTGCAGTTCTTTGCATGGTTCGAAATGCTCTATAAAATCCTTGTTCATCTTTTTCAATAGGGAAAAATAAATATGGACTTCTAGCTGGATTTACCTGGACTCCACTATCTATCCCTAACATTGCAGGTAGAAAACTAGGTGATACTTGTGTATATCTTACCTGTTCTCCTATTCCAAATATATTACTCATATCTATTCACCTTGTGGGGTGTTTAAGTAATATTTATAAATATTATCTATATATAATGTAATATGGCAGGAAAAAGAGGTAAAAAGAAGCTTAAAATAGGTGTTTTTTCATTTACTGGATGTGAAGGCTGCCAATTTACTATATTATTTATAGATAAGATATTTGAGTTATTAGCTAATTTTGATGTACGATATTTTCATTTATTAAAAGAAAAAAATAAGCATACTAATTTTGATATTGCATTTGTTGAAGGAGCAATTACAACAAAGAAAGAGATTAAGAAGTTAAAGGTAATAAGGGAGAAATCAAAGTATCTTGTTGCATTGGGTGCATGTGCATGTCATGGAGGGATTCCATCAATGCGTAATTTTATTGGGAATAAGGAATTAGAAAAATATGTTTATAATCAAAAAATGCTTAAAGATTCTATTGAAGCATCAGGTATTGATAAATATATTCATGTTGATTATTTTATGAGAGGTTGTCCAATAATAAAGGATGAGTTTATTAATTTTTTAACTAACTTTTGTAAAGATTGTGAAATGGGTGAGTTTGTTGGACCTGTTTGTAACGAGTGTCCAAGAAGAGGAAAGAATTGTTTTTTAGTACAAAAGGTTGAATGTATGGGTGCATTTACACATGGTGGGTGTAATGCAATTTGTCCTTCTGAGAATATTCCTTGTATATTATGTAGAGGACCATTAGATAAAGATAATTTTGCAGCAGAAATTAATTTGTTTAAAAAGTTTGGATTAAGTGAGAAAGACATTATGAATAAATTAAGAAGATTTGGGGGAATGAAAGAATGACTTGTATGAATAAGCAGAAAAATTTACAGAGATGTAATTGTAGTTATCCTGGTTGTGGAAGGAAAGGAATGTGTTGTGAATGTTTACATTATCATTTAGCAAAAAGACAATTACCAGCTTGTTGTTTTCCGGAAGATGCAGAAAAAAGTTATGATAGATCATTTGAAAAGTTTATTGAGGTACATAGTAAATAAAAATGACGAAGACAATTTCATTAAATCATATTGCAAAGATCGAAGGTCATGCTAAATTACATATTAAGATAGATAAAGGAAAAGTAAAAGATGTGCATTTACAAATATTAGAAGGATCAAGATTTTTTGAAGGAATATTAAAGGGAAGTAAGTATAATGAGGTTGCTCCAATTTCTTCAAGGATTTGTGGTGTGTGTTCTGTTGTACATGCAGTTACTGCGTTAAAAGCTGTTGAAGATGCATTTGATTTAACAGTAAGTGAACAAACTAATTTGTTGAGGGAGGTCTTATTAATTGGTGGTATGATACAAAGTCATGTATTACATATTTATTTTTTAGTTCTTCCGGATTATCTTGGTCACGATAATGCTTTACAAATGGCTATTAAGCATGGACCAAAGATTCAAACTGCCCTTCGTATCAAACAATTAGGTAATAAAATTGTTAGAGTGATTGCAGGTCGAGATATTCATCCTATTGCTGCTGTTATTGGTGGTTTTTCAAGGATTCCTTCTGAAGAAAAGCTTATTGATTTATTGAAGGATTTGAAAAAGGCAAAAAAAGATGCACTTGAAGCAATTAAATTGTTTAAATCATTAAAATATCCAAGATTTGAGAAAAAGACAGAGTATTTTTCATTATTTGGAGAACATCCATTTTATTCTGATAAAATTATTACTTGTGTTGGGCATAGATGTTTGCCACGGAATGATTATAGAAATCATTTTAAAGAATATTTTAGAGAAGGTTCAACTGCAGAGTTTGTTGTAAAAGATGGAAAAAGTTATACTGTTGGAGCATTAGCTAGAGTTCTTGATAATAGATATTTCTTTTCAAAGACATCACAGCAACATGTTAAGTTTATTGAAAAACAATTATTTAATCCATTTTATAATAATATTGCACAGGCAATTGAAATTTATGAAGGAATTGTTAGATGTATTGAGATTTTAGAAAATAATAAGTTTTGTGAGGAAAAATTGCATAAACCAGTTCTAGATAAAAGAAAAAAGAAATATGAGGGGACTGGTGCGACTGAAGCTCCAAGAGGAATGCTATTTCATAAATTTAATTTTGATAGTAAGGGATATTGTACATATGCAGATATAACAACACCAACATCCCAGAATTTACAAACAATAGAAGAAGCAATTTTAGAATATTTGCCAATGTTGTTATCTGGTAATTTATCTAAAACACAGATTAAGTTAGAGATTTCAAAGTTAATTAGAGCATATGATCCTTGTATTAGTTGTTCAACACATTTCTTAGAGATAGAATGGGAAGAAAGTTAGTGTTTTCTCTTTTTAGCCATACTCCATAAGATTTGGAAGTATTTTTTATTTGCATCAGCTACTTCTTTACTTTCTGTAATTATTCCATAGGCAGGTTTTGACCAGATGATAATTGCAACCTTGTTTCCATAAATGTGTGTAGGGTTTGGATTAAATAAATGGTCAGGAAGTAATTTATATTCTGATTGTGGTCCTTCAAAAAAAGAAACTGCAGATTCTTTTGATAATAATTTTTCTTTTAAATTATTTTCATTCATTTTCATGATATACTGTTTTATTGCTATCTTATCAAATTCTAAAAACTTTGTTTCTTCAACACCCATTGCTAACATAGTTTCTCCTGTTTCTTTTATTGTGTTGAATATGTCTCTGTATATTGTTCTAAGAACATTTTTTCCTTTTATTACTTCAACTTTTGTGGAGCCTTGTTTTTCAACATATAATTCATTTAATTTTGGCATAACTGTGTTTATTTCTCTTCTCTTTTCTTCTAAATAATCAAGAATCTTTTCTGGTTTTAATGCAGTAAAATATTTTTTATTGTTCTTTATTACATATGATACAAATCCTTTTTCCAATAACCTGTCTAATGCATCATAACATACCTGTCTATGTAAGCCTGATTTTGTACCTATTTCACTAACACTTAATTCAGCAGAATTCAGCAATGCTAGGTATATCTCTACTTCATTATTAGTCATTCCAAGGCCTTTTAATGTTGGTTTTACCATGTCAAGGGAGTAAAATGCAGTTCTTTTTATACTTTTCGTAATATATGTTACGGCAAGGGTTAATATATTGAGATGAGCTACTTGTATGTATAATGGGGTGTATGATTTTATAGGTGAGATAAATGGGTGAGGATAATTCACAACTGATGAGGGTATTTGAGAGTGTAGTTAGAGCAGATCCTAAAGCAATTGAACGATTGCAGATGTTGCCAGAGGCTATTAGGGCAAGATATGTACATTTACCTGAGGATACTCAACGAACAATTGGGATTTTGATGGGGGCATTTATCCATGATGTGGGACAGAGATTTCCACAGTCTGGTGCTGAATTAGATGGAAGATCTCAATTAATAGCAGATGAAGCATCTCAGATTGCAAGTGGTGTAGCACGGTTTGTTGATAAATATGTTCAGCCAGATTCAACCGGTGGATTAGATGATACACAGGCAAGAGTGATTACTTATTTTTCTTCATTACTAGCTTCAGCTTTAAGAACATCTCCTGGTTTAATTACAAATGAACGTGCACAATTGTTGATTGCAACAGGATTAGGTTCAATTGGGGATTTAGTTGATGTTGTTTCAGAAAAGTATTATTTTGGACCACAGTCAGATGGAAAAGCTGAAGCTTTAATTCGGGAATATTCTGCAGGAGTTCCTTTGGGATTATCCTTGGAAAATATGTTAGGAAATCCTGATCCTGTTCAGGTGTTAATTAGAGATTGGTATGCAGCTGTTCATTATTGTCAGATTAATGGTGTAGAAGAAAAGGCTTTTTTAAGAGATGGAACTCCTTTATTTAGATTTGCACCAAATGCATTGGGTTATATTGATGATAATGAAGAAGAGTTTCCTGGATTAAGTTTGTTAAAGGTTAATGAAGGAGACCATGTTGAACAATGGTTAAGAAAAACACTTGTTGGGAAACAAGATGGACAGGCATCACATGATGCATGGCTTGTTTTATTGACAGGATATACTCCTGATTTTAATAAACAAATAGGTGTGTATGAGAGATATAGTAAGCCATTGGTGTCAACAGCATTGTATTTAGCAAATAGACGTTAGTAGTTCTCTAACTTTCTCTTTTATTTCTTCCTTATTACCTTGCATTGGTATTCCAATTATTTTTATATTTGTTAGCATGTTCATGTTTTTCATTAGTTTTAACATGAAAGAAAGGTCTAAGTCATGAGTTGATAATGTGTTTTTAGTTTTTAGTTTATCAACATTATCAATAATCATTACTTCTTTAATATCTTTGACAACATCAATAATAATTATTTCTTCATTACCTTGTAAATGAGTAATCATGTCTTCTGGAGAATTACATTTTATTATATTGATGTTTTCTTTGATTAAATCATCAGCTATATGTTTAGCTAATGCATCATTTTCTATAAATTCATTCCCAAAGCAAAATATTTTCATAATTTTTATAAATAGGGTAAGGATCTTATATATTTTATTATAATAAAAGTGGAAATGGGAATTAACCAATAATACCACAGCGGCTCTGGTGCTTTGTAAACATGTGATGTACGTTCCGTATCCTTATGTCATCTTATGTTATAATATTATGCCGAGCCAAGGCGGTGGCATTATTGATTATGCTATTTACTGTGTTAAAGGTGATATTATGAAAGTTTGTATAATTGGAGCAGGGAATATGGGGACTGCATTGGCATTCCAGATATTGAAGAATGATAATTTTGTTAATTTCTTTTCAATAGAAGAGGATGTTGTTGAAGCAATCAATGCAAAGCATGAGAATACAAAATATCTTCCTGGTGTTAATCTTGGGGAGAGTGTTGCGGCTTATGGTGATTATGAGAATGCATTAAAGGATGTTAAATATATTATTCTGTCTGTTCCTTCAAATATTATGGAATTAGTTGTTAAGAACATGTTGCCTTATCTTAATGAGAATCATGTTTTGATTAATGTTGCAAAAGGTGTTTGTCCAAAAACACAGAGACCAATGAGTTTAGTGATTAAGGATTTAGTTGCAGAGAATATTAAGAATAATATTGTTTCATTATCTGGTCCATCTATTGCAAATGAGATTGGACAAGACAAACCAACATTTGTTGTAATTTCTGCAGAAAATACTAGTTTGTTAGAAGGTGTTGCAAAGATCTTTACAACAGACACATTTAAGGTTTATACTAATGATGATAAAAAAGGTGTTGAACTTGGTGGATTTTTAAAAAATGTTGTTGCAATTTTAGCTGGAGTTTGTGATGGTCTAGGTTATGGTGTTAATACAAAGTCTGCTTTAGTTACAAGAGGTTTTAAAGAAATCTTAATGTTAGCTGAAGTTAGAGGAGCAAAGCAACAAACATTAACAGGATTATCAGGGCTAGGTGATTTAATTGTAACCTGTTTTAGTGAGCATTCTAGGAATAGAAGATTTGGTGAAAAATTAGCACAAGGTAAATCAGTTGATGAGGCAAAGCAGGAGATAGGACAAGCTGTTGAAGGAATAATTGCAGTAAAGATGGCTTTAGAAATAGCTAAAGAGAATGATTTAGAGCTGAAATTAGTACCTGAGATTTATAATATTGTTTATGAAGGAAAGGATGCAAAGACTGCATTAGCTGATTTTATTAAGAGTGAGAAGGTAGAGGAGTTTTAGTTTGTTATTATTTTTTCCATCTCAAATAAGAATTCTTCTGCTCTTTTTAGTGAAGTTATTGCTTTTGATTTTATTTCTGTCATAGTTGTTTGATATTGTATCTTACTTCTCTTTCTTCTTTCATGATCAAAAGATCCAATAATTGTATCTGATTTAATTCCTGCAACCTTTAGCGCTTCTTCTTTAACCTCTTCGTAATTAGATAATAATTGTTTTTTTAATTTTGGTTTTATTAATGCAATCAATACATCTGCTGTTATTTTATGAGCAATTTTATCTCCAACTTTGTATCCATAATTAAGTAAGATTACATTTGCCATGTAAAACATTGCATAGTAAGAAGAAACAATTGTCCATAGATGTATATTATTATTAGACATTAGTTTTGCGGCTTTTAAACTGTCTTTTGCATTTTTTAGATATACTTTAAATGCAATATTATCTTTTGTTTTTTTGAGTAATTCGTCTTGTATGTAAACTCTTACATTAGATTCTGCTTCCTTAATTCTTTTATTAGTTAGCATTTTTTATTAATCTGTAATATTCTTCAATTCCTATTAATATTATATTATTTTGATTTGCTTCTGAGACAACACTCAAATCTTTTGATTTTGTCATTTCTATAAAAGATTCATAAGTGATTGTTGTAAGATGTATATCTCTTGGGATGAGACTTATAACTTGATTTAATATTTTTTTATTTCCACCAACACATAATAAATCTATATCTGAGTGTTTTGTTTCAGTTCCTTTTGCGTATGAACCAAATAATAATGTAATAAAGGGGAAGTTTAGTTCACTTAAGCGGTTTTGGATTATTTTAAAATCTTTATTCTTATTGAAAAGTATTCTTCTTCTTTCATATTCAGCAGTAAATGTTTTTTCATTAAATTTGTTTGATAATGAGCAGAGGTTAGAATTACCTGCTTTTTGTATTTTAATTAGATTTTCTTCTTCAAGTTTTTTAGTTTCTTGATAAGCAATTCTGTAATTAATCTTTAAATCTTTAGAGATCTGATTAATTGTAAATTGTATTTCTTTGTTATTTAATAAATGTATTAATATTTTTGTTTGATTATTCATTTTTGTAATAATACTATTACAATGAGTAATATATAAATCTTGTGGTTTTGTCACTTATTAGTCATAACATAATCAAAACATTTATATATGAGTTATTTCTTAATATGTGTATGGTAGTTGCAGATGGACATAATTTAGTAAAATCACTTGTTCAAAGGTATAAAGAAGTAGTTATTGAGCCAGAATTAAGCGGATCTCCGCATATTCCTGCTCTATTAGAAGGATTAGAGCAAATTCTTGGAGAAACAGAAACTTTAAGAGATATTAGGCCTGTTTTTGATGAGGATGGGGATATTTATGTATTTAGAACACATTATATGATTGGTGATAAAGAAGTTGGATTAAATATTCCAAAAGATTCACCTAGAGGAAAGGTTTTAGAGTTTTTTCTTAGGAATAAAGATGTTAAGTATTCGGGTGCTGAAGTAGGAATAAATATTGATATGGAAAATCAGATGGCTAGAAATACTGTTGTTAATGTTTTTAAGGCTTTAGAAAGTGATTCGAAAGTTTATGAATTAAAAAAGATTCCTCATCCAAGTGATAAGAGAAAAACATTTTATTCATTTCAGAAAAGGGATGATGCAGTAGCTGATGCAGATCAATGTGAATTAGAAGATGTTAATCCTTTAAGAACAATTATTGATCGATATAGTACTGAAGTTCTTGAACCTTTGTTTGGAAATGGTAAAATTACTAATCATTTACTTGGTGATTTGGAACGAGTTTCTTTAGATGTTGTTTCTAGTAATATGACTGATGGAGATATTTATTTGGATGGTAAGAGATATAGGATTGGAGATGAACATAGTGGAAAATCTATCTTGAGAACAGGCCATATGGGTAAAGTTTTAGAATTAATGCTTGATAATATTGGAACAGACTATTCATATGATGATTTAATTGATGAGTTAAATGTTCCAATGAATCAAATAGGTAAAATTTTTCCAGTATTAGGTGATGCAATAAATTATAATTCATCAGCATATAGGTTAGTTAATAGAGGCACATCAGAGATTAAGGCAAGATCTACATATTCATTAATTAGAATAGATGATTTAGTTGATGATGAATTAGTTCATTTAAGATGTAGTAGACCTCTTGGGAGGAATTATGGTGAAAAGCCAAGAAAAGTTGGAAGATCCCGTGGGCCTAAAAGGAGAAAAAGGACTAGAAAGGTTCGTTCTTATGAATATCGAACATCTCCTGGAATTTATGGTGATATTGAAATTACAGAAACACAATGTAGAATTGGTGATGATAGACCTTTTTCAAGAGATTCTTTACGTGGGAAGTTATTAGATTATCTTCTTGCACATGAAGGACAAGATTATTCTTCTGAACAGTTGGGTAGACTACTTTGGGTTAGACCTACTAGTGCTATTCCTGTTTTATCTCCTTTGGTGAAATCTGTAAATAATAATTCAGGAGTATATAAACTTTCTAAAAAACCACTTCCAGAAGGTGGAAGTAAAAGACTATATTCTTTAGTAAGGAGAGAGGAAAGTTAATCATGGCCTCTCTAGAATATTCAGTATTACCAAGATTTCCATCTCTATCACATCCTATGGAGGACTTAAGTGTAATTATGGCAGGACTTCAACCATGTAAAGATGATAATATATTGGCACTTTGTGGCTCTGGAGATCAGGCTTTTGCTTTGTTAGAATCTGGTGCTGAAGTGCATGCTGTTGATTGTGTTCATGATCAATTACAATATGCAAGAGAACGAGTAAATTATTTAAGAGCAGGTAATGTGGAAGCATTTAGAAGACATGATGCTTCAAGATATTTCTTAGATGATAGAAGAGTAGAGAGCATAAGAGGAAACTTGGATAAACTTCATTTTCACTTAGTTTCTGATGTTACAGATGCAGTTTCTTATGGTCCATTTACTAAGATTTATTTATCTTCGTTAATTGGATTCACGAGTAATTGGAGGGGCGGATCTAGAATAGAAAAAAATTTTCAAACATTAGCTTCTGCATTAGAAAATAATGGCTTAGTTTATGTTCATAGTGCACAGTGGAGAGAAACAAGAGGAGGTGTTCTTGTATTGGATAGAGACCTAACTCAAAGAGCACTTGATGTTAGTACACGTACTGGTCCTCTTCCAAGGGTATATAGAAAGTTGCTTAATTTACAATCTTAAAAATACATATCTTTTTCTCCTTTATCTAATCTTTGTAATCTTTGTTTTGTTTTTTCTTGAACGCTTTCATGAACATCTTGTAATTGTTTCTCTATAACTCTATTTCCTAGATTGATTAATAAGTCATCTCCAAAGTCAACAAGGTATTCTTTGAATGTTAATAAACAATTAGGTAAACAAAACTTTTGAATTAAACCAGGTTTTGCCATGTCCATGAAATCCTTACCAGTTCTTCCTGTTCTGTAACATGCAGTGCAAAAACTAGGAATATATCCAATCTCTAACATATCTAAGATTACTTGTCTCATTGTTCTTGAATCATGTAATGAAAATTGTTCTTTATTTTCAGTTGGTTCTTCTGAAGTATATCCTCCTGGGTTTGTTTTTGAACCAGCGCTTATCTGTGAAACACCAAGATCAAGTAATTCATTTCTTAATTCTCCTGTTTCTCTTGTTGATAATATTATTCCAGTGTATGGAACAGCTAATCTTAATATTGCTACAATTTTTCTAAATTCATTATCAGTTACAGGATTAGGTAGATTTTGAGAGACTGGTGCATTATGTGCTGGTTCTATTCGTGGTACAGAAACAGTATGAGGTCCAACTCCAAAGTTTTTTTCTAAATATTGAGCATGCATTAACATTGCAAGTATTTCAAATTTATAATTATATAATCCTAATAATACTCCTATTCCTAAATCATCAATTCCTGCTTTAAATGCTCTGCTCATTGCTTCTAGTCTATAATGATAATCTTTTTTTAATCCGTTTGGATGCATTTGTTTGTATGTTTCTTTGTGGTATGTTTCTTGGAATAATTGGAATGTTCCAATGCCTGTAGATTTTAATGTTCTAAACTCTTGGACACTTAATGGAGCACAGTTTACATTTACTCTTCTTATTTTATTATTGGCAAATTCAACAGAATAAATAGCTTCAATAACTTTTTTCATATATTCTATATGGCTTTTTTGACTTTCTCCTGCTACTAACAAAATTCTTTTTTGTCCTTGTTTTAATAATTCTCTTACATCTTCTTTTATTTCTTCAGTATTTAGTGTTTTTCTTATTAATTCTTTATTATCTCTTCTAAAACCACAGTATAAACAATTATTATTACATTCATTTGAAACATATAATGGTGCAAAGAGAACTATTCTTTTTCCATAAATTTTGTTTTTAATATCTTTAGCAGCTCTGAACATTTCTTTAATTAGTTTTTGATCATTACAATTTAATAATGCTGCAGTTTCTTTTAATGATAGACCTTTTAGTGATCGTGATTTATTGATTATTTCAATAATTTCTTTTTCATTTGTATTAATTGTTTCATCTATCAAGTAATTTATTCTTTCTTCATTAATGATTCCATTAAATTCCATCTTTTTCTCCTAGTTCTGTTGGTAATCTTCCTATTGAATACATTAGATCCATTGTTTCTTTTATTAATATTGGTATTTTTGTTTTTGTCCCAAATTTATCTGGATATAATAAATAATCTTCTCTGTATGTTTTAGGTGTGATGTTAATCATTAAAGAGTTTGCACCTGATATTAATGCTCTTTTTCTTGCAGTTTTGTTTAATGTTTCCATTGCAGTTGTTACGAGTATTCTTGCTTTTGGATCCAGTAATCTTGTGATTGCAATGATTTTTAGAATGTTAATTAATTTTGGTTTTTTTTCTTTTGCTAATGGTGTGTTATTGTGAGGTATAAAAGGACCAAATGAATACATTTCAGGGTTATAATCTTTTGTTAATAGGATATCATCAAGTATGTTTTGTTGATCTTGATTTTGTAATCCTAAAAGAAAACCAGTTGCAATTAAGAATCCTTGGTTATTCATTGTTTCTAATGTATTTATTCTATTTTTATAATTTTGTCCAGGATGAAGATTATTGAATAATTTTTCATTAGATGTTTCAAATCTGAATAACATTCCTCTAACTCCTGCTTTGTATAAGGCTTTATATGTTTCTTTATCTCTTTTTCCAATACTTAGGAATAAAAGTACATTACATTTCTTAAGAATGCCTTTAACAATTTTTACTAACTTAGCTTTTGTATAATAATCATCTTCTCCACTTTGCAGAACTAATGTTTTGAACTGCATTCTTTTAACAGCATCAACCACTGTGTCTATTATTTCATCTTCACTCATTCTATACCTTTTAATTTTTTTGTTGTCAGCTCTAATTCCACAATATTTACAATTGTTTTTACAATAATTTGAGAATTCTATTATTCCATGTACACAACAACTGTTTCCTAAGTTTTTATGTCTTAGAAAGTTAGCAACAGAGAATAAATATGCTAAATTTTCTTTTTTGAATGAATTTAATAAGAATATTGCTTCTATTTTTGATATGGGCATTCCTGTTAATGATTTATTTACTATTTTTTTGAAATTTTCATCTATATTTTTTATTCTTTTGATTTGACTTAATCTTTCATCTATTTTGTTTAGATTGTTCAGTTTATTTATCCATATAGATAATGTTTTTTCTGCAAAGGTTTTTTCAAGAATTTCTATAACAAAGCCACCTTGAACATAGACATAATCACCTATCTTAGGTTTGACTAAATCAGTGTTTCCAGTACGTTTCTCAGCACCATAATCAATGGTTGCTCTATTATCCTTTATTTCTATTACTCTACCTGGTATAGCTAAGCACATTGCAATAGAGTATTAAGATTAGGTGGTTTATATGTGTTGCTGTAGATTAATTCTTATTATCTTTACCTTTGTGCCAACCAAGATGTCCTGAAATTTTTGAATCTAGTTTATTAATAGATTTAAGGATGCTAAAAGAATATCCTAAATTTGCTACTAGTAAAGCTATAGCTAAAGCTTCGAATCCTAGACTTCCTCCAAGAATCTTTCTAGTTAATTCATAAATAATGTAGATTATAAATGCTAAGAATATCCATTTTAGTATATTGATTATTCTTTCGTTTACTTTAACCACCTGTAATAACTAATTTAATAAACCATATGATAAGTAATATCCATAATACTACCATTGAGATATGTATGGCTTTATCGACTTTTTCTAGATTTATGTTATTATTTTGATTCATGTATAACTTTTATTGTAGAATTCTAATCTTTAAATGTTTTATTACCAAAACGTCCGACGATATCCGGATAAATTCCGAAAAATTTAAAGCATTACCCAACATAGAACAAACATAACAATTAATGCAAATGATGTTGGTAATAACCCTGCTTTTAGCATGTCCAGGGTTTTTATTTTAGCTTTGTTGTAAACTATTGCATTTGGTGCTGTCCCTGGAGGAGTTAGGAATGTCATTGAAACTCCTATTGCCATTGGTATGACCATTGCAGCAGGATTTATTCCTAAAACATCACTAAGTCCAATTAATACTGGAGCCATGATTGCAGCTGTTGCAGTGTTTTGTATAAATTGTGTTGCTATCATACTTATTACAACAAAACTAAATGCAATTAGTAATGGACTTTGGAAACCAGTAAGTGTGAGAAATTCTTGAGCAAGCCAGTCTGCTGCTCCTGTTGTTTTTAATGCATTACCTAATGAAATTGCTCCACCTATTAAAAATACAACTCCCCAATCAGTATGTTTTTGAAAATAATTCCACTTATACACAAAAATAAATAATAATACTGCGCCAATTAATCCAACAGTTACAGTCGATAAACCATGGAATGGAGAAGTGATCCATAATAAGATTGTTAATACAATTATTGATCCTGCAACTTTCTCTTGATCTGTTATTTTTGTAAATTTATGTTTAACATGGATTCTTACTTTTTTAATATTTGATCTAAAATATAATAAAAATGATACATATAAAAATCCAAGCATGATTATCATAACAGGAAATGCTACTTTGAACCATTGCATAAATCCCCATCCTAATTCTTCAGAAGCAATGATGTTTGGTGGTGATCCTATTAAGAACCCTATGCCTCCAATGTTTGCAGAGAATGCAATTGCTAATAAAAACATTATTTTGTTTAGATTAGTTCGATTTAACATATGCATTATTATTGGTAACATTAAAATTACTGTGGTTGTATTCGACATAATCATTGATAAGAATGCTGTGATAATTATACATCCGAGAAGTGCTGATTTTTCTGTGTGACAATATTGTAGTATTTCATGTGCAATTCTTTTGTCTAATCCTGTTGCTATTAATCCTGTAGCAATTGCAAATCCAATGATGATTAGGAACAATGCAGTTGAACCAAAACCAGACAATGCTTCTGTTGGAGTTACTGTATTGGTTATGAAAAGTAAAAGTATTACTAGTATTGCAGTTATTGATAGATGTATTAGTTCACTTATCCATAAATATGCTGTTAATAAGAATATTAGTATTGCTTTCCATCCTTGGTCTGATAATCCAGTTGGGGGGGAGGTGGTTAAATAGATTAAAATAAGTATAATTATTGGTAGCAGTTTAGCTGCCAATATCACCATCTTTTTTTCTTCTTTATTCATTCTAATTTAACACTTTTGAGGATTATGTTTTCACCCTCAAGGATTTGTGGTATTTCACCACACTCAGGACAGACAAATACGTTATGATCGTGACCTTTTTCTAAGATTTTTGGTTCACCTTGATAACCACAATTGCATTTGACTAATGCTTTCTTTTGTGTTATGTTAATTTTCCATTCTTTACCCTTAAGGTTTTCTAAAACTTCTTTCATTTCATCTGCCGGTAAATGTCCTAAGTCACCAACTTCAACAGTTATTTCTAAAACTTTACTGTTGTTAAGTTTAGCTTGTTCTTCTGCTTTTTCTATAATTTGCTTTGCTATAATTGTCTCATGCATATGTTAATTTAGAATAAGGTGTTATATAAGTTTTTTGAAATGAGTTTATTCACAACCTTTTTTCATTTCTTGATTTTCTCTGTATAAAGCAACCATTCCTATTGTGTAGGCTGTTGAAAATTCTAAGTCAGTATCTATTATACTTTGATTCATACCTTCCATATCAAACATGCCACCTAAATAAAAGAAGGCATTTTTTACTGATCTTTCTGGTATTTCATCTGGAATCTTACCATCTTCTTTTAATGTTGTTGTTCTAACTCCTTTAAAATATCCATCTTTGTCTAAGTCTTTGGTTTGGAAGATGTATCTTATTGGTTCACCGTAATCATCAAGAGATGTGAATGTTCCTTGGAAATAAAATTCTCCTTCTCTGAATTCTAATGTATATTCTTCTGTACCTTGTTGAGCTGTAATTTCATAGGGTTTTCCACAATTTAAATCTGCCAGTGCTTCTAAAATTGCATCATTTGGTCTATATCCTTGATCAGCAATTCTTTGATTTGTTTCATCTAATTTTGCTCTAGCTTGAGCCATCCTCATTTCATCTATTGGGTTTGTTGAACAAGAGGATAGTACTAATAAACATAGTGTAGCTATATTTCTCATATTTAGAAGGTAATTGCTTGTAATTTATATATTTTTCAATATATTTAAGTATTAGCTATAATATTATGTTAATATGAACAAAACTCTCAAAAAGACAATATTCTGGACACCAAGATTATTGATGGTCTTATTTATTTTATTCATATCAATGTTTGCATTAGATGTTTTTGGTGAGTATAGTGGAATAGAATTGTTAATTGGATTGTTTATGCATCTTATTCCAACATTTGTTTTGATTGGAATATTAGTTCTTTCTTGGAAATATGAATTAATAGGCGGTATTTTGTTTTTAATTTTAGGAATTATTTTTACAATTTTCTTTAATACATATGAAGATATTATTAATTTTTTATTAATTTCATTTCCTGTTTTTTTAGTTGGAATTCTATTTTTATTAAGTTGGAAATATAAGAAATAATTTTACTCATATCTAAAAGTCTGTTGCTATCGTTCGTAGCTTTTCGGTACTATTCGTACCTCAAAGCGTCTACTGGTTTTAGACTTGATGCTCTTATTGCTGGTAATGTTCCTGCGATCACACCTACAATAAATGCAAATGATAATCCAAAGATAACTAAACCAATGTTAATATTAATATTTAATAATCCAAAACCTGCTAGTCTTGCACCGTATTCAACCATATAAGCAGCTCCCATGCCAATAATAACACCCAAGGCTCCACCAATTAAACCAATGATTCCAGATTCTATCATAAATATTGTTAATATGCTGCTGTTCTTTGCACCAATTGCTTTCATTACACCAATTTCTCTTGTTCTTTCTAAAACACTAGTAAACATTGTGTTCATAATTCCAATTCCACCTACAATTAATGATATTGCAGCAATACCTGCTAAAACAGCTTTAACAATCCCAAGAATCATATTAAATTGTGTTAAAAGCTGTGCAGGTGTGAATACTTCAAAATCTTCATCTCCATTATGTTTTCTTTTTAGTTTTCTTTCAATTGTTTCTGCAACTTTTTCTACATCAATACCATCTAAGACTTTTACAGTTATAGCATTAACAATGTTAGGTTTGTTAAAATGTTCTCTTGTTGTTTCTAATGGCATGTAAATTCTATTATCCATGTCATTACCCATGTCTTCAAAGATTCCTATTACTCTGTAATCTGTATCATCAATTTTAATATTATTTTTAACTCTAATATCCTTATTAAATATGTCTTCATCAAATGCAATATCATATCCAACAATGACTGAATTACTGTCACTTGGTAAAAATAATCTTCCTTCAACAACATCAACATCAATATCTAAGAATGCTTTATCTCCTAAGCCTGTATCATAACCATTGACCATTATGTATTGTTCTTCATTTGCAAATTCAACGTTTGCATACTGCATGAGTAATGGATCAACATATTCAACACCAACAATTGATTCAATAAATTCTGCATCTGATTTATCTAAACCAATGTCTCCTGTTGGTGGTCCACGTAAGTTTGCAGGGACAATTCTAATATTACTTAATCCCATGTTTTCAAACTGATCTTCTATTGCATTTTGCATTCCTTCACCAATGGAAATCAATCCAACGATTGCAGCTATTCCTATGACTATTCCAATGATTGTTAACCAAGACCTCATTTGTCTTCTTCTCAAGCTTTTTGCACTGAATAAAAAATATTCTTCTATCATTTCATGACCTCAGCGCCTCGACTGGTTTTAATTTTGCAGCTCTTACTGCAGGAAGTGCTCCTGCAACCATTCCAACAATGAATGCAAACATTATTCCAAATAATACTAAAAATGGATTTATTTTAATTAATAATAATGAAAAACCAGATTGTGCTGCTGCAAAACCTATCACTTTTGCAATTGTACTGCCGATTATTACTCCAAATATTCCTCCAACAAGTCCAAGCATCCCCGACTCAATTATAAATATGTAAAGTATATCACTATTTTTTGCACCAACTGATTTCATAATTCCTATTTCTTTAATTCTTTCTACTACACTTGTATACATAGAATTCATGATTCCAATTCCACCTACAATTAATGATATTGCAGCAATTCCTACAAGAACAACTTGGACAATAAGCATGATATCCCCCATCTGTGCTAAGATTTGTTCAGGTGTAACAACATCAAAGTTTTCATCTCCTCTTTTTTTCTTTAATGTTTTTTCAACCTTTGCAACAACTTCATCTAAATCTTTGCCTTCTTTAACTACAAGGTCAATTATACTTACTTTATCTTTTGCACTAAATAATTCTTGTGCTCTATCCATTGGAATGTAAACAAGATTATCATCTTCAGAATTTCCAATTTCTTCAAAAATTCCAATGACTTTCATCTTTGTTCCATTTATTATAACATTATTATTAATATGAATTTCTTTATCAAAACCATCTAATGCAATTTTATAACCTAACATAACAACATTTTGTTCATTTGCAGTAAAATATCTTCCTTCTTCTAATGAAATGTCCATACCTTCTAATCTTCCTTCTGCATCTTCACTAGGAAACCCCAATACAACATAGTTGTATCTTTCTTTATTATATTCGACAACTAATGATTCCATTAAATATGGTGTAACATAATCAAAGTCAGACATTTTTTCAAGTGTTTCAACATCTTCTGTTGTTAAGCTATCTCCTGTTCCTGGCATTGCACCACCAAATGGCATAACAAAGATTCTGTTTGAACCCATTTTTTCAAACTGTTCTTCAATTGCGTTATTTAATCCACTTCCAATAGAAATTAATCCAACAATTGCAGCTATTCCAATGATTATTCCGATTAGTGTTAAGAATGATCTTAACTTTCTATGTAATAAATTCTTAAATGCAATATTGAAATAGTCAGCTTTCATTTATTTACCTCAATTAATAGAAAAGATAAAGAAAAATAAAAATCATTTTTTCTTTTTGTTTTTAGGATATTTCTTTTTCCAATAATAATACCCTGCTCCTCCACCAACAACTAAGATCACTACGAAATAGAATAAACCACTGCCACCTTCTTTTAATCCATACTTACCTGCTTCACTTGAGGTAAATAGTTTCATTTCAAGTGTAATGTCTTCATCATAATCATTGTTATAATTATCAGTGTAACTTAAAATAAAGTTTAAAGGTAATTTTGGTTGGTAGTCATCAACATAAATATCAAACTCTGCTGTTTCATAATCATCACTTTCAAGATTACCTAAATAAACTGTACTGGATGATAATGCAACATATTCTTCGCTTTCACTTAATCTTAATGTAGCATAGTTAATATCACTTGAACCAATGTTTGACAAACTTATGACAATTGATCCCTTTGTTCCTGCTTGATATATCTCAGATTCTTCAAGGTTTAGTATGTATTCAGGGCTACTGTCTACAATTACTGAAATATAATTTAATTTAGTGTATGAATTTCCACTTTCATCCATAAATGTTAGATTAATTGGTAGTTTGTATGTTTTTAATTCTGCAGATGCTGAAACCATAAAATTAAAACTAATGTTTTCTTCTGCTCCACCATTTATTCTTGAAATGATTAGTTCATTTGATGATCCAAGTGGAGAAAGTTCAGTTACATTTGTTACTTCAGCAATAATTTTGAGATCTTCTAAATCATTACTACCTTCATTCTTTAATTGCATATTTATTGATATAGAATGTCCTGGCTCAACTCTTTCAGGTATTGTTTCTGTACTTGAGATTGATAGTAATCCTTTTGTAGATTTAACTCTTATATCAAATGGGTCAATACTTTGCCATTGTCTTGTGTCATCTCCATGTCTATATCTTAATGTGATTTCATAGATACCTTCAAGTGCTTCACTATCTACACCTAACCTGTATCTTACTGTAACAGTGCCTGTGTCAGTTTCTGTTGCTTCATATACTTTTACATCACCTAATTCTTCAACAGCATTTTCTCCTTCGTATAATGTGAATGGATATTCTGGAACAATTTCTAGTTCTAGATCTTTAGCAGCACCATTTCCATTATTTTGGATGTTAAATTTTAAGTCAACAAATTCTCCTGGTTCAACGGGGTCTGGGTCTTGTTCAACTAAGCTAATATCTAATATTGGGTTTGCAACTATTGATGCATTTACACCAATCATTAACGCAATAAATAGAAAGATAATTGCAAACATTATACTTATTTTTTTTATTGATTTCATACTTTCACCTCTTTTTTTTGTGTCTTTTAAAAATAATTCCGACTAAAGATCGGTATTATTGAACTTTCCTCCGTATTGTATTATGTTCAACTTTTACAATGATTCCATCACGAAGATATTCTGTTCTTTCTGCATACTTTGCTATGTCTTGATCATGTGTAACCATAATAATTGTTTTTCCATTTTTGTTTAGTCTTGAGAGAAATTCAATGACTTTTTTACCTGTTTTAGTGTCAAGATTACCTGTTGGTTCATCTGCAAGGATTACTTCTGGATCATTAGATAATGATCTTGCAATTGCAACTCTTTGTTGCTGTCCACCTGACATTTCACTTGGTTTGTGATCAGCTCTATCTCCTAAATCTACTAATTTAAGTAATTCGTGTGCTCTTTTTTTCCTAATTTCTTTTTCCATGCCTTGAAATGTCATTGGTAACATTACATTTTCTAAAGCAGTTAATGTTGGAATTAAATTAAACTGCTGAAAAATGAATCCTATCTTTTTTCCACGAATTTGTGCAAGGTCTGATTCACTTAAATGAGAAATGTTTTGTTTTTCTAGGAATATATTTCCTTTAGTTGGTGTGTCAAGGCATCCAATAGAGTTAACTAATGTTGATTTACCTGAACCACTTGGACCCATGATAGCAACAAAATCTCCTTTATTGATTGTTAAGTTTAATCCCCCTAATGCATTAACCTTATTGTTTCCCATCTCATAAATCTTCCAGACTTCATTTAATCTTATTATTGGTTGTTTTTTCATTTTTTATGTTTGTTTTGAACATCTTTTATTATTTTCATTGTTTTTATTAAGATTTCTTCTGAATCAATTACTTGGTTATGATATTCTTCAATTATTTTCAATTCATCTTTTGACTTTTTTGATTTTTCTTTTTTATATTTGTTAATTATTGCAGGTAATTTTTGTTTTGTTGGAATTATTATTTTTTCAAGTTTTCTTTGCATTATTTGCATTAACATTCCCATCATATCTTTTTCCATGTAAAAAAATACTTTTCTTGAATTTGGTTTCTTTAATCTTTTAATAGTTCCTGTTCGTTCTAAGAATTTCATTGATGTGCTTACTGCTGATAAACTATATTTGGCTTTTTTAGATAAATCTTCAAGAGAAATTTCATTTGTTTCGAGAAATAATATTCCTAGTATTCTTGAAGATAGTTCATCAAGTCCATGGACTTTGGAATTTTCAGACATTAAATTGATAAATTCTTCTTTTGCAGACATTTTTCACCTTTTCTAACTTTCAGTAATTACAGAAAGTTGTGAAAGAAGTATATAAACCTTTCGGTTTTAGAATATGGCCTTATATATAATAAAATATATAAACTCAACCATTCTCTGATTTGCTATGAGAAAAAAGAAGAAAGAAAGCTGGTTTTGTAAGAAGAATATTGTAGGTTTATTCTTTATAGTTATTATGGTATTTAGTGTTTTAGGGTTATGGCAAGGTGGATCAACACCAACTGTGAGTTATAATGATTACAAGTTTAAGATGGATGGTAATTATTATACTACAAAAATAGATAATCATGAAGTTAGTTTTCATTATATGCCTGAATCTGTTGAGGATATTGAATTAGACCAAGAGGTTGTTGATTTATTAAATAATGCAGGAATTATCTATGTATTATTTAATCCAAATGATAAATTAATAGAGACAATTGAAGTTGTTAGAATGGAGATGGCAATAGGAGATTTTCCTACTTTACTAAATAAACAAGTTTTGATGGTTTTATCAGAAGAAAGTGATCTATATCCTAACTTAGATGTTTTAAGTTGTGCTAATGCAACAACAACTAGCCCTATGATTAATTTTAGATATTCAAATGTTTCACAGATTTTTATGGAAGGAAGTTGTGTAGTGATTGAAGCATCTTCACATCTTGATTTATATGCATATAAAGATAGGTTATTGTATGGTTTATATGGAGTGATTTAGTAAAATGGCTAAAAAAGTGACAAAGAAAAAAGTAACAAAGAAACCAGCAAAGAAGATTGAGGTTGAGAAAATTAATGAGCATCATGCAGATTTACTTACTGGTTTAGAAGGTCATGATAAGAAGCATAAAGAACGAGAGTCTCAATTGGATGAGAATATTGAGAAAGAAAAAAGTTTTACAGAAGAGCATGTTAATATTACTAAACACTTTTATGTTGCTGTTGCTATTTTATTAATAATTTTAGGTGGTATTTTTTTAATACCTAAGTTTTTTGATAAGGATCCAGTAACTTTAGATATTCTGCATCAAGAGAATTTAGAAAGAGGTTATGATACTGAATTAAGTTATGTTTTTAATGGTTATAGTTTTATTTATTTAGATGGTTTATGGTATACACAAATACAAGATAAGTCTAGAGATGTAATGTTTGATGTTCCTCTACATTATGGGCCAAAGGATGTAATTGATATTCCATTCTCAGGAGATTTTGAACCTTTCTTTTTGAAAGCTGTGAATAATACAATTTCTAACTATACTTTTCAAACATATTTAACTTTTAATCCTGAGTCTGATCAACTTCAATATGTGGGATTAGCAACAGGAGAATTAACTCAAAATATGGTTATTGTTTATAATTTAGCATTTATTCCTGCATGTACATCAAATGAAACAGATGTTTGTGCATCTGTTCCAACTATTACATGTGATTCTACAGATGATCCTGTTGTATTCATTGCTGAAAATGAAACAACAGAAGTGAGAGTTGAGGATAATTGTATTATTATTCAAGGAGATGGAGAAGATATTGTAAAAGCAGTAGATAGATTCTTATTAGCAATACATGGTATATTGATATAAACATGGCACATTATTATGATTCAAAGCAGGATTCAAGATTGAGTTTGAAGAAAGTAAAAGTAAATTTCTTAGGTAATGAGTTTGAGGTTAATTGTGCATCTGGTGTTTTTTCTTCTAAAAAAATAGATAAGGGTACAGAATTATTTATTAAGAATATTCAAATTAAAGATGGATGGGATGTTTTAGATTTAGGTTGCGGTGTTGGTGTTGTTGGGATTGCTGTAAAGTTAGCTTATGATAATATTAATGTAGTTTTTTCTGATGTTAATAAAAGAGCAATTAAAGTTACAAACATGAATCTTGATTTAAATGCTATTGAAGATGTTGAAGTTATTTATTCTGATCTCTATGCTAAGATAGATAAAAAGTTTGATACAATCCTCTGCAATCCACCTCAGTGTGCAGGTAAGGATGTATGTTTTAGTGTTATTGATAATGCTAAGGATCATCTAAAAAAAAATGGTTTGTTGCAAATAGTTGCAAGGCATAATAAAGGTGGAAAAACATTGTCAGAAAGAATGAAAACTGTATTTGGCAATGTAGAAGAAATTGCAAAAGGTTCTGGTTATAGGGTTTATGTTAGCCAAATGAACTAAAGCGGTGGTACTAATTCTTGGCTTATTAGAATTACTGTCGTTCGTTACGCTTAAATCTATTTTAAATAACCTAATTAAGCTAAATCTCATTGTCTTTCGAATGACAAATGAACTCACTGGCCGTAAACGGCAGAGTAATTCTAATAATTGAATTATATATTAACTATTTCTCCGCTGTCTGTGACTGTTACAAGTCTAAATCCAAGGCCTAATTTTAATATAGCTGAGATTATTGCCATGTGTTCTTTACCGCTTCCAGATACAATGTTTAAAGCTACTTCTGTGCCTTTAACTTTACCATCTAGATTCTTTTTAACACCTTCAATAAGTTCTCTAAGGCCTTTGTTATTGTCTACTACTAAGAATTCAATATCTCTACTTGTTTTGAAATTCTGTTTTCCAAAGTCGTTAGTTATAACATAGACATTGTCAAAGTCTGGCTTTTCAATTAACCTTTTTGCTTCAATCCAAGTTCCCTTTCCTGTTGATAAACAACATACTAAATCTGCCATATATTATATAGTATATATATTAATATATAAATATTATGGAAATATTAGGGTTTGAGGGGCAGTATGTATGTGGTTGTATTTAGTACTTAGTAGTGGTCATAATCAGAAACATTTATAAAGGGAACTCTTGTTTGTTTTTATTATGGCGGATAAAAAAGTAGCACTTATTACATCTGGTGGGACATTGGGTGGTGCATCAGGATCAAGAGGAGCAGATCCTGTAGATCAATGGATAAGGTTATTTCCCTGTTTAGTAGATATTGCTGATATTGTTGTTGATGAGGTTTGTCAATTAGATAGTATGTATACTGGTTCTGAGTATTGGGGAGAGTTTGCTCAGAGAGCTTATCCATATTTGACTAAAGATGATTTCTCTGGTGTTGTTTTGATTACAGGAACACATACAATGGAATATATTGCATTAGCACAAGCTTTAATGGTTCAGAATCTAAATAAACCTTTTATTGTAACAGGAGCAATGCATTCATATGATAGAAATCAAGAACATGTTCGAAGACATTTAGAAGATAGTGTTTTAGCTGCAACTGATCCAAGAATTAAAGATGTTGTTATTTGTTTTTCAGGAGATAATGATTCTACATTTACAAATTTATACAGGGGTGTTCATGCTATTAAAATTAATCCCTCTGTTAATAATGCATTTTGGTGTTTTGGTGAAGGACCAATTGGTTCAGTTAGAGAGAGGAAAGTTATTCTTACTGATGATTATACACCTGGCCAGTCTTCTGGAGGATTATTATTAAGACATCAAGCATCATCTAAAATTATGCATCCTAAAATTGTTTTTCCATCTGGCTTATTTACTCCTAATTTAGATAAAGTAGAAGGGCTTGTTCTTGATACACCTTTGAGTCCTTTTGAAAATGATCATACTTATGATTATGTAAGAACATTTTTAGCTGCAGGAGTTCCTGTTGTTTTAGTTGGTTGTGATTGTAGGTATCCTACTTTAAAACAAAGAGAAAGATATCAAGAATTATCAAGGATGGGATTAACATATTTATTAAATGTTTATCCTACAAAGGCACATGCTAAATTTGCATGGGCAATTGGTCAAGCAAGAGGAGATATGCAAGAAGTAAGAAGAATGATGATGCATAATTATGTTGGTGAATTAGATTATGCGGTTACTAAGATATGAATTTCTGGTGTTATTCAAAACCTTTTTATTCTTTAACTTATTTTTCTAAACAAAATGAAGAAATTAGAAGAAATCAAAGCAATATTGATTGCAAACAATGGACATAAGTTTTATTACAAAGGTAAAGATATGCATACTCAATATGGTTTTATTAAAGATGAAGTTCTTAAGAAAGCTAAACCTGGACAGAAGTTAAGGACAAATACAGATAAAGAGTTAGTTTTTCTTAAACCAAGTTTTATTGATAAATTTGGAAAAATAAAACATGGAGCACAAACAATTCCATTAAAAGATATTGGAATAATTATTTCTGAAACAGGTTTAGAAAGTAATTGGAAAGTTATTGATGCAGGTGCTGGGACAGGAGCATTATGTTGTTCATTAGCAAAATTAGTTTCAAAGGTTTATGCTTTTGAGATTAGAGAAGATCATTTGAATATTGTCGACCATAATATTAAATTATTAGGTTTAAAAAATATTGAATTAAAACAACATGATATTTATGAAGGTTTACCAAAGAAATTTGATAAAAAGATTAATTTGATTACTTTAGATTTACCAGAACCTTGGAAAGTGGTTGAACATGCAGCAAAAGCATTAAAGCCAGGAGGTTTTTTAATAAGTTATTCACCTTGTATTCCTCAAGTTAGTGATTTTGTTGAAGCTGTTAAAACAAATGATAATTTCTTATTTATCAGAACCCTAGAAATCATTGAAAGAGAATGGGAAGTTGATAAAAGAAGAATAAGACCAAAGTCACAAAGAATAGGACATTCTGGATTTATTAGCTTTGTTAGAAAGATTACATAATCTTTGCTTCTATTCCATCTAAATGTGGTTTAAGATCATCTAGATGTTGTTGGTTTGGACCTATTAGATATTGTGAACTATTACTTGTTAATATTATTGATTTTGTTCTTACCATAATTGCACCTGCTCCAACTACTCTATATCTATCTCCTGTAAGTTGTGGAACGTCTCTTGGTTCAGACGATAATGATGATTCTTGTGTTTCATATGGTATTTGGTATTCATCTAGTGCTTGTCTTAAAATATTAGCATGACTATCTCTTGTGATTTCTCCATGTCTAAGTATTGCATTATCATCTATATATAATTGTACAAATTTACCCATTCTTTCAGGCAGTGTATATCTTGGTCTTTCTGTCATTTTAGTGTAGAAATCCAGTAATCTTTATAAATATACTTGTATTACCTTAATTGGGGGTAAATGTGAACAAGAAAGGCGGTTTGTTTATAGCTATAATAATTATAATTGCTTTATTAGTGATATTTTGGCAATTCTTTAGTGTTATAAGTAGGCAATGTAATAAAGACTGGGAATGTGGTGAGAATAGATATTGTGGTAGTGATTTTGAATGTCATGATTTGCCTGAAATTCATCATTATCATTTTATACTGCCAGCTTTAATCATAGCTGCAGGTTTTATAGGTGCAGTGATATTGTATAAAAAGGTGTTATAGTGGATGTTGGTAGTTTAGTTGAAGGTGTTATACAGAGAAGAAGAGATGACATAGGAAATTATGTTGCTTTGGTTGATGGTCGAAAGGTAAGTTTAGAAAATTCCAGAGGTTTTTCAAGATTAGATGGAAAAAAGGTTGTTTTGGGTTATAGATCAGGTGATTTTTCTTATTCTAATAAATATGCTTTAGCTGATTTGGATAATGTTGCAGATACTGCACTTCAACAACAAGATTTATCTGATGTTAATGCTATTGTTTTTTATGATTCTCAACATCCCAAAGAGATGGTTATTGTTGAAAGAGAAAGAAGAAGGGAGAAAGCAATTTTTACTGTATTTTATCAAGTTAAAAAAGGAGATAGGAATATGGGTGCAGTAGCAGTTTCTCGTGAATATAATATAAATGAGGTGAAGGGTCTGGCTGAGTCTATTGATCGAGGTGTTATTGCCATCCCTTCTGAAAAAAAGCAAGGAGATATTTTGTATGTTCCAATTTTAGGATTAGCTTTTGGGAGAAAGGGGAATTTGAATCAACCTATTAATAATCATGTTGTTGAACAACTTGTTGATGTTGCTGCTAGATATCTTAATCAATAATTTTTCTAAACATTTATAAATCTAATATTTATTTCTTATTTTATGAAAGAAAAGAAGAAAGAGAAAGAAGATGATGGCTTATGTCCTTTGTTTGGGATATGTGATGATGATGAGAAAAAAGAGGAAGAAGAATAAGTCATTTTCCGAAATATTTATATTCTATAATATACAGGATCTAGTATTATGTTAAAAAAGAGGTTATTATTATTGGTTATGCTAGTGTTAGTACCTAGTGTTATTTCTGTATCTGTTGATTTGAATGATGATAATTGTGTTGATGATAATGATATTTCTATTATTATAGAGAAGTATGGTTCTGGTAACTTTAACATTTATGATATGAATGGTGATAAGATTGTTAATAGTAATGACTACAGAATAATTGATGTTTATAGAAAGGATGATAATGTCTATAAAGATGATTGTGAGGGATATACTTGTACAACTGAGCAATGTAATGAAATAGATGATGATTGTGATTTAGAAATAGATGAAGATGTTAGTTGTAATGAAGAAGAGATTGTTATATTAAATACTCAATGTGTAAAAGAAGGAGAAAAAGATAAGTATGTTAAATCATATACAACATTTGTTGATGAAGTAGGAAAAACAACTATTAGTTATGATCATTGTATTGTTGTCAATGGTTCAAAGGTTTCAAGTGTTGATGATTGTTCAGGAGAAGAATGTTATTTATTAGAATATGATTGTAGGGATAATAAAGAGTTGATGTATAGATATTCTTGTGATTATATTTGTGTGGATGGCGCATGTGTTGATTCAGAAACAGATGTCTCAGATAAGATTGATTTTGATTCAAGTTTAGAATATTGTGAAGCAATGGATGATTATGAGTGGATTAATGGAGAATGTTGTGGTGATGATTTTGAAGAATATGTTGTTTGTGAGGATGTTTGGTGTTTATGTTGTTCTTCTTCAGAATATGTTTATTTAGATGGTGAATGTGTTTTAGAATCTGTTGAAGAAGTTTCAGGTAACTATGATATTAGTACTGGTGCAGTGTTCTTTTTAGGAATTGTTTTGTTGGTTATTATTATTGTTGCTTTGTTGTATTCTCAAAAACCACAGAAAAAGAAAAGAAAGAAGAAGTAAAGCTACAGTAGTTCTAGTAATTCATTTGTATCAAAGCATCTATTCTCCACGTACTTCGACTTCTTTAATATATTTCTTTAACATGTCTCTAAATTCATATAATTCTTTATTAGAATAAGGTTTTATTTTTCCACATTTTTTATCTAATGTAATATGTGGATTAAATTGTTGTAAATATAATCTGTTACTTCCTTTTAACCATTCTCCTATTTTTGTAATATCTTCTTTGTTTATTAATTCTGGAACAACAGTTGTTCTAAATTCATACTCTCCAAATTCTTTTAATAATTTTATTGTTTTATTTATTGCATCTTTGTCGACGTTAACTCCGCAAATAATATTATACTTTTCTAATGGACCTTTTATATCCATTGCTATGTAATCTACTATCTTTTTATCAATTAATTTTTTAATCACATTAGGATTTGAACCGTTTGTATCAATCTTAACTGAAAAACCATGATCTTTTATCTTTTTTGCAAATTTAACTAAATCTTTTGTTAATGTTGGTTCACCACCTGTGATGCAAACTCCAGCTAATAACCCTTTTCTTTTCTTGAGAAATTTAAAGAATTCTTCTTCACTTATTTCATCCTCAGTTTTATTAAAAACTAATCCAGGATTAAAACAAAAAGGACATTTAAAATTACATCCTCCAAGAAAAACTACACAACATATCTTTTCTCTAAAATTATTAAGAGATGTTTTTTGTAGTCCTTTTATATTTACCATTTTAATAATAAAAAAATAAGAGAATTAGTTTATATAAATTCTTTTACTTCCTCTTTTGTATGTGCTCTTCCTAATTCTTTGTCATCTTCGAAGAAGATTACCATTGGGACTGAAGTTATATTATATTTCTTAGCTTCTTCTAAACCTTCTGGTGTTGTTGCATCAACAAATTCTCCTTTCATTTCAACATTTTCCATGAATTCTTTCATAGCAGGACAATTCGGACACATTAATGTTGTAAATAGTTTGTATTTTTTCAATTATTTCACCTCAAAATAAAGTAATAAAAAAAGTTAAGCAATTACTTTTGTTACTGGTGCTTCTTCAACACATTTGCATCCATTAATTATTTTACTGTTTAATGATGTTTCTTCATTAAATGCAACTCTGTCGCCAAATTCTTCTTTTTTGCCGTCATTCCAGAAATGTATTGGTCTGAAATAACCTACTACTCTACTAAACACTTCGCATGGTACTTGTTTCATTTTTTTCACCTCAAATATATATAATGCGACAAAAATAATCCCGACTAAAGTCAGAGATTATTGAGCTTGAATAAATTCAAGCAACCCTTCGGAACGTCTGCATTATAAGACTTTACTTGCGTAAAGTTTTAACATCCTACTTCAATACCATACTTCTCTATTTCTTTGGGGGTATGGTCGTATGGGCATGTATGATGCTCGCCTTTTATATATCCATGAACTGGACATATACTAAATGTAGGGGTTAATGTAAAATATGGAAGCTTATAATTGTGTGCTATTTTCTTAACTAATTCTCTTGTTGCTTCCCAATTACTGACTTTTTCACCTAAAAATCCATGTAATACTGTTCCACCAGTATATTTTGTTTGAATTTCATCTTGATGTTCAAGTGCTTCAAAGATATCTTGTGTGTAATTTACAGGTAACTGGCTGGAATTAGTGTAATAAGGATGTTCCTTACCGCATGTTACAATATCTTCATGTCTTTTTTTATCATGTTTAGCAAACCTGTATGATGTTCCTTCTGCAGGTGTTGCTTCAAGATTGTAGATGTTGCCTGTTTCTTCTTGGAATTTCTTTAGTACTTCTCTCATGAAATCTAGTACTTCAATTGCAAATGCTCTTCCTTCTGTTGTTGTTATATTTTTATCTTTTCCAAGGAAGTTCATACAACATTCATTCATACCATTTATTCCGATTGTGGAGAAATGATTAACTAATGAACCAAGATATCTTCTTGAATAAGGTAAGATTCCTCTATTCATGTTTTTTGTTACTTCTTTTCTTTTTATTTCAAGGGAATTTTTTGCTAATGTCATTAATTTTTCAAGTTGTTTGAAAAGTTCTTCTTTTGTATTTGCTTCATATCCCATTCTTGGTAAGTTCATTGTTACTACACCAAGACTTCCTGTTTTTTCTCCTGAACCAAATAATCCTCCTGTTTTACTTTTTAATTCTCGTACATCAAGTTGAAGTCGACAACACATGCTTCTAACATCTGTTGGTTTTAATGAACTGTTAACAAAATTTTGGAAATATGGGTACCCATATCTTGCTGTCATTTCAAATAAAGCTTTTGCATTATCACTGTTCCAGTCAAAATCTTTTGTAATATTATATGTTGGAATTGGGAATGTGAAAATTCTTGCATCCATATCTCCTTCCATCATGACATCAATAAATGCTTTATTTATTAAGTCCATTTCTTTTTGGAATTCACTATATTTTTCTCCTTCAATTCTTTTTCCACCATAAATAATATCTTGGTCTTTCATATCTTCTGGGACTACCCAATCAAATGTTAAGTTTGTAAATGGGACTTGGTTACCCCATCTAGATGTTTGATTGATACTAAAAATAAATTCTTGCATACATTGTTTTACATCTTCATATGTCATGCTATCTTTCTTAACAAATGGTGCAAGGTATGTGTCAAATGAACTGAATGCTTGTGCACCTGCCCATTCATTTTGTAGTGTTCCTAAGAAATTTACAACTTGTCCTAATACTGCATTTAAGTGTTTTCCTGGTTTTGCTGCAACTCTTCCTGGAACACCATTAAATCCCTCTTCTAATAATTGTCTTAAAGACCACCCTGCACAGTATCCTGCAAATACACCCATATTTAAATCATGGATATGAAAATCTGCATTTCTGTGTGCATCTGCAACTTCTTTTGGATAAATATTATTTAAAGCATACTCTGCAATAATTGCACCTGCAATATGTGCTTGTAGACCTGAGACTGCATATCCAGCATTACTATTTTCTCTAACTCTCCAGTCATTTTTTCTGACATATCCATCAATAACCTGAGTTACTTTATTTAGAAATGCTTCTGTGTCTCTCATTTCATTTCTTTTTTGTCTATAAAGAATGAAAGCTTTTGCAGTTTTAGCGTGACCTGATTTTATCAATACTTTTTCAATTGTATCTTGGACTTGTTCTACTGTTGGGATTTCGTCAGGTGAAAATGAATATTCTAATACTGTTATAACCTTTTCTGAAAGTTGTTTAGCAGTTTCTTTATCAGAACCACCTACAGCAGAAGCTGCTTTTAGTATAGCATTAAGTACTTTTGTTCCTGCAAATTCAACTATTCTTCCGTCTCTTTTTCTTACTGATCTTATCCTACATTTGTTTTCATTATTTTGTTCGTTCATTTTAGTTATCCTCTCTTTTTGCCATTTAATTTTTCTAGTTCTTTTTCAAAAGATGAAATGTCTTCGAATTCTCTATATACTGATGCGAATCTAATGTATGCTATCTTATCTAGTTTTTTTAGTTTTTTCATAATCTGTTGTCCTATGAATTTACTTGAGACTTCTGTTGTTTCTTGATTTCTTAAGATGCACTCAATTTCTGCAATTATTTTATCAATTTGTTCAACACTGATTGGTCTTTTTTCACAAGCTCTCATTATGCCTCTTTGAAGTTTATCTCTACCATATGCTACTCTATTGCCACTCTTTTTTATCACAACAATATTGCTTGTTTCAATTCGTTCATATGTTGTAAATCTCTTTTCACACTTTAAACATTCTCTTCTTCTTCTAATTACTGCCCCTTCTTCTATGTCTCTCTTGTCTATAACTTTTGTGTCTGGATTTTCACAATATTGGCATTTCATTTTTGCATAGTTCTCTCTATTTTAAACATTATCATTTTTCAGTGGTAGAACATGTTGTGTGTCACATTGGGGCACAACACAATATCTTGTATTGTTTTCTGTTTTGACTCCTATTTAAAGATTATGGTTTTTTAGAATCGATGTTTTGAAATATACAATTTGAATATTGGATTTTAATCTATATATTGGTTGTAAATTATTAGGTTTTAAGGCTTCTCCTTTTAGAATTCTTGTTTTTGTTTCTTTTGAGAAATAAGAGTCCAGTTACGCCTGAAGAGAGAATAAACATAGATGTGATTAAGGAATTTAGGATGATTTTTCCAGTGATATTTTGAAAAAAAGATATGGGGAATATGTTTACTAAATTATCTACTCTTTCATCCATTAGCCATAGGTCATTACTAAATGTTAGTTCGTGGAATTGATTAAATGTGTTTAGGAAATTGTATTTTAATAGTATTGTTAGTGTTGATATTATGAGGATTAATAATATAGAGCTAGTTATTAATGTAATACATAGTTCTTTTGAAGGGAATGTTTTCTTTGTTAAGATTAATAATCCTAGTAAGCTTATTAATAAGAAGTATAAGGCTGTGTTAAATATTAGTGTTTTATTTATCAATACTTTCACATCTATCATGTGTGCTTTGTCTTGTTCACTAAAGAAAGAAGTTGTTAAGTTGTTCTTATCTTGCATATATCCCCATAATTCTTGTGTTGCATTGAGTACTTTGTCTTTTTGAAAGTTATTATATACTCCATTTTCTTCAAACTGTTGTTCATAGAAGTCTTGGTTGTATAATAATAATGAAAAATTAGTTAAGATAATTATAATAGGTATGATGATAATTAGTAATGTGGTAATTATGTGTTTTAGGTATTTCATTTTAGATTTTCTTTCTTTTTGCAATTTTTAGTAGGTGATCTTTGGTCATTTCAATTATTTCTTTATCTGTTTGAAAAATGAACTTGATATTAAAGCTTGGGTTGTCCTTCATAGAAGTGAACATTTTTATTGCTTTTAGATTTGAGATATTCTTTATCTTTTCATAACTTTTGTTTATGTATGTAACAAAGTTTAAATTAGAATAGGTGTGATATAATGTATTTCCATAGATTGAAATTGTGTAGGGTGTTGAACGAGGTATGCCAATATAAACATTAGCACCTATTGATTTGAAATATTTGCCCATTAATCTATTGAGAAAGTTATTTTTCTCGACGAGAATGTGGCATTCATTCTTTTTAGTAAACTTTTTTAACATATCTTTTTGTTTTTTATCTAAGCTGATAAATGCAATATTCTTTACATGGGTAATGAATTGATTATTTCCTTGGTTTTTTAATGCACCTGATTCAATATTTGAAATAATAAAATCAAATGCTTTACCTATTGTATTAAAGGATATTGATTTTAATTCTTTTGTATAAACTGGTACTTCTTCTTTATTATTGAATTGTTCTAATGTGTTTGTGATTGTATTTGTCCATTTTTGATTTATTCTCCAATAACTATTTGTTCTTGTGGTGATGTTTTGTTCTTTTAAGAAATGTAATATCTTATTTATTCCTTGGTAACTTGGAGATACACTATAGTTTGTTTTGAGTTGTTTTCTTATTTTTTCAACAGTAATATGTTCTTGGTCTGGGAAGGATAGTAATATATTTAATATTAAATTTTTTAATGATTTTTCTGGTGGAAACATATTTATTAACATGTTATTATTTGAATAAATAGTTTATATTTAAACATTTTGTTTAAGTGACTTTAAACTATATGTTTTTATTTTGAAATTTGGTTCTTTTTATTAATGGTTAGATTAATTTTAGGAACAGCATATCTTAAATCAAAGATAGTTACGTTTCCATTATTAGTTCATCTCTTTGTTACAGACAGATGTAATTTAAGTTGTGATTATTGTTATTCAAAGGATGATTCTCCTAATCCTGATTTTGATGAATTAAAACAGAGAATTGATCATGCTGTTGATCTTGGAACAGTAATTTTGGCTTTTATGGGTGGAGAACCTACACTAAGATCTGATTTAGAAGAATTAATTGCTTATGCAAATGGAAAGAGTGTAGTAACATATGTTACATCTAATGCTTCATTATTAACAGAAGAAAGATTGATGGATTTAGGAGAAGCAGGCTTGGATGTTTTAGAGTTGTCTGTTGATGGATATTACAAAATTCCTGGTTCAGACAAGTATTTGGATGGAAATGAAGAGTTGTTAGATAAATTAGATCAATTAAGACAAAGTTATGATATTTTTTGTAAATTTCATCAAGTTTTAACAGAATCAACAATAGATCAGACAAGATTATTAGTTGAGTTAGCAAATGAAAGAAGGATTCCAATTTCATTTGGGCTTGCATGTGAACCATGTCAATTAGAAAGTTCAGAATCATATCAAGAGAGATTGTTAAGGACATTATCTTATCTTGTTGAGGAGAAAAAGAAAGGTTCTTTGATAATGAATCCAAAAACATATTTTGAAGAAGCTAAAAGATGGGTTAATAATCCATTTCAATGGCAGTGTGATGTTGGACATTATTCTATACAAGTTGCAACAGATGGTAGGGTTTATGGATGTCAGAAGATTCCTTCTTCTCTTACAGATTTAAGATTTGAAGATATTGGTGTTGAATATTTTAGAGATAGAAAACATGATAGAAGTTTTTTACCTGGATGTCAAAGATGGTGTTTTTCTTCTTGTGCTTATGGTTTTTCTAATTATAGGAGAAATCCTTTGGATCTTTTTTCTATTCGTTCTTTATAGATTTAAATATTGATTAGAAGCAGAAAATATTTATAACTTTGATTATTATTTTTGTTGATGCAAGATAAATTTGAAAATATTATAAATTTCTTAAATAGGGCTGAATTAGTTAAATCTGTTCTTAGACATTCTTGGACATCTTCAGGTAGACAAGAGAGCTCTGCTGAACATTCTTGGAGATTAGCAATTCTAGCGATGGTCTTAGACGATGAGTTTTGTGATTTAGATATGAGAAAAGTTATTGAAATGGTTTTGATTCATGATTTGGGAGAAGCATATGCTGGAGATTATCCGGCTTTTAAAGAAATGCCAAAGGATAAATATAAACTTGAAAGAGATTCTTTAGTAAAAGTTGTTAATCCTTTGTCATTAAAATTACAAAATAAAATTATTTCCTTATGGGAGGAATTTCATCAATGTAAAACAAAAGAAGCTAAATTTGCAATGGCATTAGATAAAATTGAAGCGGTTATTCAACATAATGAAGCTGATATTGATACATGGGAGCCGGAAGAGTATAATGTTAATTTAATATATGGTGATGATCATATGAAACATAATGATTTTTTAGTTAAATTAAGAGAAGCTGTTAAGAAGCAGACACAAGATAAAATTAGTGATTCTAAATAATTTTATCTCTTAATAATTCTTTTTAATGATATTTTTTCTTCTGTTTGATTAAATGATATTACAAATTTATCAAAGAATCCTTCTCTACCTAAAATTATTGGAAAATCATATCTTCCTAATATTATTTTAATAGGGATACGAAAGTTATAGCGTTCATGACCTTTTTCTATTGTAATATTTACTTTTGTTTCAATTGATTCTACTTTTCCTCCTATTCCATAAGCAGATGATCTTTTTGCTTTTAGATCCAATCCAAGGATTTCAGCAATAGCTTTTGGCATTGCAGAGATGTCTGCTCCTGAATCAAGAAGAGCAATAGTTTCAAAACTTTCTTTACCTTTTAATAAAATAGGAATAGATGGTGTCTTGACTTGTGTACCATCTGGTCTTCTAACACTTTTATATTTAAAACTAATTGTCATTTTTAATTCTAGAATATCATAGTTTCCTTGTTAGGAACTCTTGTGATTAATGGTCTTTCTTTTGGGCACTTTTTCTTTGCTTCTTTGAAGACTTTCTTTACATCTTTTCCATGTGAAACGATTTCTTGTTTACATACAGCAACCCATTCTCCTATGTACGGATCCATATCTGTTTTCATGAAAAATTGGTAGTTTTTATTCATATTTTCACCTTATTTATAGTAGATTTGGATTCTATATAAAATTTTCCAAAAAATTTCCGAGATTTGTTAGTTCCTCCAAAACCTTTATTAACCCTATTCTAAACTTGTATGTTAATGGCTAAGAAAAGTAAAGAAGAATGGAAGATATATGGTAATGTGTTTGATAATTATACAAATAGATTATTGTTTAAATTATCTAGTCAAGGGTATTTTGAAGAGTTAAAGAGTCCTATTTCTATTGGAAAAGAAGCTAATGTTTTTAGTGCTGTTAAGAAAGATGGAAGTTTGGTTTGTGTTAAGATTTATCGATTAGAATCATGCAATTTTAACAAAATGTTTGACTATATTAAAGCTGATCCAAGATATATTAAATTAAAGAAACAAAGAAGAAAAGTAATCTTTTCATGGGTTCAAAGAGAATATAGGAATTTGTTAAAAGTAAGAGAAGTTGGAGTTAGAGTTCCAGCACCTTATGTTGTGAGTGATCATGTTATAGTTATGGAATTAATTGGTGATAAAAAACCTGCTCCAATGTTAAAAGATTTATTTCCTAAAAACCCAGAGAAATTTGTTAATAATATGATTAAAGCAATGAGAACAATGTATAAAAAAGCAGGCATTGTTCATGCTGATTTTTCTGAGTTTAATACATTAAATTATAAAGATAAACCTGTGTTAATTGATATGTCACAAGGGACTACTTTAAAGAACCCAGAAGCTGAACAGTTGTTAAAGAGAGATGTTAAGAATTTAGTTAGATTAGCTAAGAAAATGGATGTAGAGTTGAATTCTAAGGAAGTTTTAGAGAAGATAAAGAAGTGACTAAAGCAAAAAAAAATACTGCGCTCCGTGTCTATATACTATTTTCTGTGCTTAACGCGATTTTTAGCACATCCTATGTTTTAATCATGAACTTCGCTTGGCAGTATTGTTTTTAATTGATTAGTATATGTAGGTAACCTAAACCTTTAAAAAGCTTTAATCAAATCTTAAGGATATGGCATATTTTACATATGGTGTTAAGGTTCCTAAGGAAAGAGTAGCTGTTTTAATAGGTAAGAAAGGAGAAACTAAGAAGCAAATAGAAGAAGCTACTAAAACAAAGCTTAGTATTGATTCTGATGAAGGAGATGTTAAAGTAGAAGGGGAAGATCCTTTAAATCTGTATATTACAAGAGATCTAATTAAAGCAATTGGTAGAGGTTTTAACCCAGATATTGCTATGTTATTATTAAAACAAGATTATGTTTTTGAAATGATGGATGTTAGTGATTATGCTAACACGCAGAAGGCTATGTTAAGGTTAAAAGGAAGAATAATTGGAAAAGATGGAAAATCAAGAAAGATTATTGAGTCATTAACTGAGACTTATATTTGTGTATTTGGTAAAACTATTGGAATAATTGGAGAAGGTGAAGCAGCATCAATAGCAAGAAGAGCAATTGAATCATTGTTAGCAGGAAGTCCTCATTCTAGTGTGTATAAGTGGTTAGAGAAAAGAAATAGAGAAATCAAACAAAGAGATTTTGAAGAAAGAAAGATGATGTGAGTTTTTGATAGAAGAAGTATATATAATTCTAAATTTTATTAATTAACCAGTATATTTATAAATAATTGCTATTTTCTTCATTAGATGGTAATGACAACTCAATCATTAGATGATATGTTGGTTTTAATAGAAGGAAATGAAGTTATTTATTCTCATAGATGTGAAACTGAAGTTAATGAATCATTATTAATTAAATTAGTTGGTGTAGCATTAGGTGTTTTAGAAGATACTACTTGTCTCCCTTCTAGTTTTCCCGGATATAAGGATACATTACTTCCTATTTGTATGGCTTATGAAAATGCAAGAAGATATGGAAGAACTCCTGTGCAAACAACAGTTTATGAAGGGGAGCACGGTTATGTTGTTAGGATAGAAGATTCGGGTGATGGTTTTAATTATAAGAACAGATTATCTCAATTTCAATTATTTTTAGACGGAGTAGATAGAGCAAATCATTATGAATCAATTACTCTTGCTAAAAAAACTTATGCAACTCATTTGGGTATGGGTTTTAGGACTATGCAAAGATCTTCTTTAATGTTTGCTTATGAAGGAAAAGGCAATGTGGTTAATATTTATGTTTCTAAGGTATCTTTACAGAAACGTATGTCTGAAGTTAATTAATTATTTCATATCTCTTCTTCTGTAATAACTTCTATGTTATTCTTTTTTAGAAGTTTTGTGAATATGCCGTCACCATCAATAAGCTTTCCAGAGAATGTTCCATCATATATTTTACCACAACCACAAGAAGGTGATTTTGATTTTAAGATTGCTTTATTACAATTATTATCTAATGCAATCTTTAATGCAGTTTCTGCTCCTTTTTTGAATTCAGAAGTTACATCATCTCCATCTTTTGAAATTACTTTGTTATCTTTTTGTTCAGAAGGAACATGTGGAATAGTTAAGCCACCTAATTGTTCTGGACAAACAGGAATTGCTTTCCCTTGCTTGACTAAATCAATAATTTCTTGGCAAGGCTTTGATTTACCATCATACCTACACTTTATTCCTGCTAAACATGCACTTACGATTATCATTTTACCAAACTCCTGGCATTAATCTATACTTTGTTTTTTTAGTATATTTTTTGTAATCTTTTAATTCCTTTTGTAATGTTATATCTTCTAAATATGTTCTTATTGAAATTAGAATAGAAGCTATTAGTGCAGGTATTAATGTATACAAGGAACCTAATGCAAGTGCAATAGAAAATGACATAACAATGACAGAAGAATACATAGGATGTCTTACATATTTGTATGGTCCTTTTGAAACAACTTTTTGATTTTTTTGAATCTCCACAGTCTTTAATAAATAAGAATTTACATTCATTACTAGAAATACCCAATATAATGAAAGTGAGAATCCAATAAATCCCAATATTTCTAAGTAAATTGGTATATTGCTCCAGTTATATCTCAAATCAAATCCAGGAACTATTAATAATGTAATCATTGCAATAATAAACGGAAACATTACTAATTTATCCCATAATCTTGAAGGAAGTTTCATTTCCATTCTTTTTTTTATAAGTTCTGGATTATGTTTGAGAAAATATATTGCCATTATTCCTGAATATCCCATTTGTAGAATAAGATATATCCATGCTTCAGTCCATTTTAATGTTCCTGCAGGCCAGAATAATATTAAAATCATAATGGGAATTCCTATTATGAATTGAAGTAATAATTTTGTTTTTGATACTGGTTTCATTTTTTTAGATATCTGAAAATAATAATAATATAATTCCAATTATTATGAAGATAATGCCATTATAAAGATAGATTTTTGTTTCATCTTTTATTCTTCTTTCTAGATTAAGTTTTTTAAGTATATAATTTTTTAATTTATCAAGTTTTTTCCGGAAAAGAATTGATACTATGCCTGCTGTGAAAAATATACCTGCTCGGATAATATTTGCATTCATATTATTTCTAAGGTCTTTGTTTTATATAAATGTATTTGTTAAAAAGAAATGCTGCATTTAGCAGCACTCTTTTCCACATAAATCCTTACACATTTTTTTACCTTTATCTGTGCATTTTATGTTGAATCCATCTTTTATTCGTGTGATGATTCCACACTCTTTTCCATCACATACTATTTTACATTCTTTCATTTTGTTTTCCTCCGGTTATCGTGTAACCAATATCGGTTAGCCGATATTGGTATATAAATATATTGGTTGTCCGATATGTATTTTGGGAAATAGAAATCTTTTTATATAGGTTAACCGATATATGTTAGTATGAAATGTTGTGATATGAAGGGTTTTTTATCATATTTGATATTGTGGAATTTAAGTAAGAAAGGTATGAATGGGTCAGAATTAGCTGAAGAACTAAAGAAAAGGAAAGGTTCAAAGCCTTCACCTGGTACAATTTATCCTGCATTGAAAGAATTAAAAGAAAAAGGATTGATAATAGCTGATAAAAATAAGGTTTATTCTTTAACAAAAAAAGGAGAAAAAGAACTAAAGAGTGCATGTGCTATTTTTTGTAAAACATTTTACGATATGAAGGATATGTTGAATTGTTGTAAATAAAGAATAAGTTATTTCAATAACATACCTTTATATACTGCTTATAACTTCTTAGTAATGAAGAACTGATATGTTCTTTAGAGATTTGCTTTGAAAGACTCTATTTTTCGATGATCTACGTTAAAGAAGAAGTGTTATGAAGCTCTCTTCAACATATACGAGGATAAAGGAAAAATGGAATCATTTAAGGATTTAGGATTATCAGAAGATATAATTAAAGCTATAGAAAAAAAAGGCTATACAACACCTACTGAAATACAAGCAAAAGCAATACCAATTCTGCTTACAGGAGAGAAAGATATTGTTGGTCAAGCACAGACTGGGACAGGTAAAACTGCAAGTTTTGCATTACCATTAATTGAAAAGATTGAAGGTGGAAATGGTATTAAAGCACTTATTCTAACTCCTACAAGGGAACTTGCCCTTCAGATTACAAAAGAATTTGATTCATTAAAAGGGAAGAAGAAATTAAAGGCACTTACAGTATATGGTGGCGCCCCAATTAATCATCAAATTAATGAACTTGATAAGGGGGTTGATATTGTTGTTGGAACTCCAGGGAGAGTGATAGATCTTATTAAAAGAAGATATTTAGATATTACAGGGATAGAATATTGTGTTCTTGATGAAGCTGATGAGATGCTTAATATGGGTTTTATTGGTGACATTGAAAAAGTACTTAAGAAAACTCCTAAAGATAAAAAAATGTTATTATTCTGTGCTACAATGCCTTCTCAGATTAAGAAGATTGCTGAAAAGTTTATGAGAGATTATATTACCATTAAAACAGAAAAGCATGAATTGATTATTGATTTAGTTAAACAAATTTATTATGATATTCATGGTAAAGATAGATTTGAAGGACTTCGTAGAATAATCGATATTACTGAGGATTTTCATGGAATTGTTTTTTGTAGGACAAGAAGAGAGGTAGATGATTTATGTACAAAGCTCCTTAAAGCTAATTATCCTGCTGGAGCTATTCATGGTGAGATTACACAAGGTGTAAGAGAAAAGATTCTAGGGCAGTTTAAGAAGAAAAAACTTACAATTCTTATTGCTACAGATGTTGCTGCTAGAGGAATAGATGTGAATGATTTAACACATGTAGTTAATTATTCTCTTCCTCAAAGTCCAGAGATATATGTTCATAGAATTGGAAGAACAGGTCGTGCTGGTAAAGAAGGTGTTGCGATTACTTTTGTTATTCCAAGTGAAAGATATAAACTTAAACATGTTGAGAAAGCTGCTAAATGTAAATTAATTAAGAAAGAATTACCAAAGATTTCAGATGTAGTTAATGCAAAACAAGTTTATCTTGAAGAAAAAATTGTAAATGTAGTTACTTCTGGTAATTCAGGTAGGTTTGATGAGCTTGCTGCAAAACTTCTTGATAAGGAAAGTGCAGTTAATGTAGTAAGTGCTCTTCTGGAAGATAATTTTGGAAAAGAAGAGAAAAAATATACTGAAGTGGGTAAAGTTGCTGAAAGTAGTGGAAGGGGTAGGAAAAAGAGTAGTGGTCGATGGAGTACAGGTAGAAATGGTCCTGGAAGAAGAGGTGGAAGGAGTTCAGGAAGAAGAAGCTATGGTGGAAAGAGTTCTGGGAGAAGAAGTTCTAGTGGTAGAGACAGAAGAAAGAGTTCTGGAAGTAGTGATAGGAGGAGTAGTTCAGAAAGTCGAGGTTATAGTAAAAGGAGTTCTAGAAGTAGTGGTGGAAGAAGTTATAGTAAGAAAAAAGATGGTCGAAATAAAAGTAGAAAAGCTTTAAGAAGTCAAGACATTAAGAATAAATTAAGTGATAACAAAGCAAGGTATCGTAGATTAACAGTTAAAAGAAAAAGATAATTATTCAATATTTAAAGCTTTCATTATCTTATTAAGTTTTTCATTAATTAAATCAAAGTCTCTTTCAGATGACTTATTAGAATCATTATTATTATTGTTTTTTTTCTTAAAACAATCACTACAATAGACTGGTTTGTCTGAATTTGGTTTGAAAGGAACTTCACATTTAGCACCGCAAGAATCACAAGTAACCTTAGTCATTTCAAAATTAGATCTATCTGAATCTCTTCTTCTTCCTCGATTGCCCGAGTTTCTTCCGCCTCTTCTATCTCTAGAACCACCTCTCCGGTTTCTAGAGCCTCTCTTTCTTCCACTTGAATAGTCAAAATTTCCCATAAACCTAGAAGAATAAGTCTTAGTATATAAGGTTATGTGAAAATGTAGTTAAAATGAGAAATACCTAATAAATTCAGATATATTACTGGTTATTTAGATCTTTTTAAGAAATAAAGCCTATTTAAGTATACTGTGTAATTTCCATTTCCGTTAATTTAATAAATAAGCTTCTAAGAATTAAGATATAGGTGTTTTAAACGGTACAAACAACATTAAGTGGAAAAGCTGCAAATTCTGGCACTACAAAGGCTGAGGAGATGGCTAAAGGCCAAAGAGATATTGGAGTAGCTGAGTTTTTTGCTAAGAATAGGCATTTATTGGGCTTTGATAATAAGAGAAAAGCTTTACTAACAACAGTTAAAGAAGCTGTTGACAATGCATTAGATGCATGTGAAGAAGCTGGAATTCTACCTGAATTATCTGTTGAATTGATTGATATGGAGAACGATAGATTCAGAATAATTATTGAAGATAATGGTCCTGGTATTGTAAAAAAGCAGATTCCTAAGATTTTTGCTAAATTATTATATGGAAGTAAGTTCCATAAGTTACAAATGAGTAGAGGGCAGCAAGGTATTGGTATCAGTGCAGCTGTTATGTATGGTCAATTAACAACAGGAAGACCTGCAAAGATTGTTTCTAAGATTCATAAGAATAAACCTGCACATTATTATGAACTTCATATTGATAAAAAGAAAAATGCTCCAGAAATAGTTAAAGAAGCAACAATGGATTGGGAAAAAGAGCAAGGTACAAGAATTGAGATTGATTTAGAAGGAGCTTATCAAAAAGGTTCACAATCTATTGATCAGTATCTAAAACAAACTGCTATTGTTAATCCACACTGTACAATTATTTATACAAATCCAAAAGCAGAACAGATTATTTTTCCAAGAGCAACAGATGAAATGCCACATAAAGCAGAACAGATTAAACCACATCCTTATGGTGTTGAACTTGGTGTTCTTATTGACATGTTAAAGTTTACACAAGCAAAATCATTACAACAGTTTTTTACAACTGAATTTTCAAGGGTTGGGGCAGGAACTGCTAAAACTATTTGTGAGAATGCTGCATTGTTACCTAAAACTAAACCAGGGAAAGTTTCAAGAGAAATGGCAGATAAATTAATTAAAGCAATTCAAAACACAAAGATAATCGCACCACCAACTGATTGTATTAGTCCAATTGGTCCAGAATTGTTAGAAAAAGGATTAAAAAAAGAGGTTAATGCTGAATTTTATTGTGCAGCAACAAGGCCTCCTAATGTTTATAGAGGTATGCCTTTTTGTGTTGAAGCTGCAATTGCTTTTGGTGGTGAACAAAAGTCAGAAGGAACCATTAACATATTACGTTTTGCAAACAGGGTGCCTTTACTTTATCAACAAGGTGGTTGTGCAACTACGAAATCTTTAACTTCAATTAATTGGAGACCGTATGGTTTATCACAAAGTCAAAGTTCTATTCCTGTTGGTCCATGTACAGTTGTTGTTCATATTGCTTCTGTATGGGTGCCATTCACATCTGAAAGTAAAGAAGCAATTGCTCATTATCCTGAGATTATGAAAGAAATCAGACTTGCAATGCAAGAGTGTGGGAGGAAATTATCAAGTTATGTTGCAAAGAAGAAAAGAGTTGGAGCAGAACTAAAGAAAAGAAGTTATATTGAGAAGTATATACCTCATGTTGCAGATGCATTGAAAGAATTATTATCATTAAAAGATTTTGAAAAAGATAAGATTGAGAGACAATTGAAAGATTTACTTGAAGAGAAAAGAGGAAAGCTTGATGATATGAAGTTTGATAAAAGTAAAAATGTTGAATATAATGAAGAGTTTGCCAAGATAGGTAAAGATGAGGAGAAAGAAGAAGATGAGCAAAGTAATTAGTCAGATCAAAGAAATTTCAAAAGGAATTTATAATCATATTTTGAAAAAGAAGAATCCTTCTCTAGAAATGCCTATCAGATCATTAAATAATGTTAAGTATAGTGAGAAAGGTGGTTATTTTGAATTGATAGGTAGAATGAAGGAAAGAACCTTGACTGCTTCAACAATAAAAACTTTTGCTCAAAGTTTAAGAATGATGACCCTTTCTAAAGCATTAGTTGAAACTGATGATATTGCAACAAAGAGAGAAGCCTATTATGTAAGTAAAAATTGGGGAGATGCAATGTTTAAAGAACAACCAGAGTCAGATAATGTTATGGATGATATTGAAGCAATGTTAATGGTGAACAGAGAACAGATTGGTTTTATTCCTGAAGAAAAAGGAGGAGATATTGCAGGTTCATTAGTAGTTATTGATAAAGATCCTGATACAGGGAAAGAGATAAAAATTGATTGTACAAAGTTTGGTTCAGGTGCATATTCTATTCCTTCTTCTGTTGAACATTTAAAATTTCAAACAAAAGCAAAGTTTATCTTAGCAATTGAAACAGCAGGTATGTTTCAAAGATTG
>CAYVNN010000001.1:25439-484101 GCA_964453185.1 uncultured Methanosarcinales archaeon | reverse complement strand
TTGTGATTTGTTAAGTTGTGATACTGCATCACTTTGTTATGATGGATCATGTGTTACAGAATGTATTGATAATGCTGATGGTTCAGTTAGTTATTATTCAAGTAGTTCAGAGGATTTTATAACACAAAATCCTTCTTGTAATGATTTTTATGGACCTAATTCTATTATTTTTGTATATTGTTCATCAACTGGAGAATATATGTGGATTAATACAACATGGTGTCCTGAAAATGAGATGTGTTTAGAAGAAGGTGGATTTGCAACTTGTGTAGAAAATGAAGATGGATGTAGTGATGGTGTAGATTGGGATGAAGACCTTTTGGAAGATTGTGCTGACCCTGATTGTAGTGGTGTTGGTGCATGTGTAGTAAGTGCTGAATCAGATTGTGCAGATGGAGTAGATAATGATGTAGATGGAGATATAGATTGTGATGATAGTGATTGTGATTTGTTAAGTTGTGATACTGCATCACTTTGTTATAATGGATCATGTGTTGCAGATTGTATAGAGGATCATGATAATTATGAAATAATTGTTTATTCAAGTTCTACAGAGACATTTTATACTACAGAGATGTATAGTTGTGATGCTCATAGTATTGGATTAGACACTTTTTATTGTAATGAAGATGGTGAAATGGTATTTGATCATGAATCTTGTCTGTCTGGAAGATGCTTAGATTATGATGGATTGGCATATTGTGAATAATTTCTTTTTTATTTCTTTTTCTTTCTTAATTTAGAATTCTTTACTCTCTTTTTACCTTTATCTTCTTAACTCTTTCTAATACATAATCTCTTTTAATAATTTCTTTTATCATCTCTTTTGGTGTCCTAAACTCCCTTTCAACTCTTGTATAAAGTCTGTCTCCTTTTACAAAGTAATCTTTGTGTTTATTTTTGAAACTAACTATTGCTCTTCTTGCTTTTAATGGTGGGCCCATGTGTTCTTTTTGTTTACTTAACTTTTCTTTTTTAACAATGAACCACATCAAAGCTTTTTTCTTTTTATCCCATTCCCAATTTTTTTCATAAATAGTAAATTCGTTTAGAATAAGATGTTTGTTGAGATGTTCAAATACTTTTAATAATTTTGTTCCAACAATATCTTCTTTTCCATCCTTGTTTTTTGCTTCAATAATAATTAATGTTTTATCCTTTTCTTGTTTTTTTATTTTCTTTTTAATGTCTTTAATTTTTATTTTTTTGATCTCAAAGAATTTTTTATCTGATTTTTCTAAAAATTCTTTTGCTTTTTCTTTAAATCTTTCAAACTTTCCATAACTTAAGGCAGCAGCAGCATTTCTTTCAGGCTGTATAGGATCAATAATAATTAATGGGGAATGTGTTTTTGAGCTGTTAAGATTTTTCATTACATCTTTTCCTTTGTGATGATCTTCAACATCAATTATTTCTTTTATTTCTTTCTTATTCCATTTTTTTGCAGCTTTTAATAGTTTAATAAATCCACCATATTTTATTATTAATATATCTATTACATGTCCACTGAATCCATTAATATAACTTTCTGCACCATAAACTTTTTGTGCTTTACAGAATAATTTTGTTAAGATAATATCTTTTTTTAGTTTTTCATTTAATCTGTTTTTTACCCATTCAACATGTAATGGGCTCATGTCTGTTACATTCAATGCTTTTTTAGGGTCATTCACTTCTAGAACAGGAATTATTTCATAATTAATTTTTAATATTTTTGCTTGAAAATAATCTCTAGATCCATGTACTTTTTTGTATTTAATTGACTTTATTGTTTTTAGTGCTTTTTCTAATAATATTGATAAATCTCTTTCTTTATTTGAATAATTAAATCTGACAAAAACATCACAATCAAAATCATTTTTTAAAAAAGTACCTTTTGCAGCACTTCCTCCTAACATAACTCTTGCATTAATATTCTTTTTTTTGAGGGATTCTCTTATTTTTTCTAGAACTTTTTCTACTTTAATCAAGACATTTTGTGTTCCTTTTTCATCTAGCATATTTGCTTTTATTATTTTTTCTAGCATATTCCTCATCTTTGTAATTTTAATGCTCATATACCATTTTTTACCTTTATACTATATATTACTTTCTATGTCTCTGTTTTTTGTTTTTTGGTACCTTATAATACTTTTTTTAGGTTTTTTAGCTTAATTTTTCTTTGTTTTTTTAGATGTGGTATGTTATTCATACTGAAGGTTTATATATGGTTACTTAATACTTTAAGTATATGGGTTTAGAAGCAAGGTTAGGGGGTTTACCAATAGCTTTAGTAGCTTCTGCTATGTATTTTGGGGTTCCTGCACACGCACATGCTCAAGATGTTGAAACAGTTGAATTAAGAGATACACCTATCTTGGTTTTTGATGGTTTAGAATCTCATGTTACTAGTTCTTATGGAACACATAATTTATTTTCAGATGATCCTGGTCTTTTGTTTGATGGCACTGTTTATGTTGGAACAAATAATCCTCAATTTGCTTTTTTTGATTATTTTAGTATTTTATCTGCTTTAATAAATGATGGAGAGTTGTCTAAAGACTGGCAACTTTATTTAGTTGATCAATATGCAGGAGATTCTGAGGTAAAAAAAGGTTTATTTGCAAATCATGGTTTTAGTATATTATTAGGTGGAGTTAATTTAGAGGGTGCTGGAGATTTGAAGTTTGGTTTATTTGGTGTTTCTAATTCTCAGGTCTTGCTTAACCTTCCATTTTCAGGTGATGATCTTAAATCAATAATCACATTGTCTGATCAAGAGTGGAGTACAACAGAAGCAGATGAATCTCATAATGCTAAAGATTTACAAGTACTTAATGAACTATCTGCAAGAAATGAAGGTGAAGATTCATTGAGTGCAGAGATTGGATTGTCTTCTGTGATTGATACTGGTTTTACTTTTGGTTATTCTAAAGCATTATATCCTTCAACTTCTGGTTTAGATCTTGGTTTGTTGGTTGGTGTTGATTTTGATACTTTTTTTAGGTTATTATACAATACAAATTTTAATGCTGAAGTAAATGGGGTTGATCTAATTGTAGCAAAAGATGAAACAGTAATTAAAGGAATTGGAACAACTGGATCTTTTTATTCAATATTAAAAGTTGAAGATAGATTAAGATTAGGTTTTAAATTAAATAATTTTTTTCCAGGTTTCTCGACTTTAAATGGTTATCATTCTGTTAAAACTGATGAAGAATCTTATAATACAGAAGCATCTTTAGTTAGTGATCCTTTAAGTTTAGATGTTGGTGTGAGGTATAACTTTTCAGGAAGAGCAAGTCTAGAAGGAAGTTTACGTAATTTAGTTAGATATTCGTGGGGGACAGGAAATACTGATACTATTACATTAGGTTTAGATCTAAGTCTTGTTTATGATGTTCTTCCTGATCCAGGAGTTTTTTCTCCTTATTTGAGTGTTTCTTTAGATGGATATAATCAGTCAGCATTGATTGGAACTACATTTGGTCCACCAAAAGTAATTGATTGTTCATTAGCTGGAGGAGTAACACATTTTACAGGAGATGGAACTAGTCCTCAGATATATGTTAGTTGTAGTTTTGGGAATGATAGAGAATAAGAAATAGAGATAGATAAAAATAAGCCAAGGTGGTGGCTCTAATTCTAACCAAAATAACTTGGTTTTTCGTCTTTCATTTGTTTGCCTTTAGCACTGCTAAAGAATTTACCTAATTCTTTGTAAGCATCTTGGATTTCTTTAGTTGCACTAGGTCTAACTTTTTCCATTGCTTTGTCAAAGTAATCTTTGCTTATTTCTTTAGCATCCATGTTATCTCTTAATGTCATAATTGCTGCTTCTCTACAAATTGCTTCAATGTCTGCTCCAACATAATTTTCAGTTTTACTTGCAAGTTCTTTAATATCAACATCTTTTGTTAATGGCATACCTTTTGTATGAACTTCAAAGATTTTCTCTCTTGTTTCTTGTTCAGGAATGTCTACTAAAATAATTCTATCAAATCTTCCTGGTCTTAGTAATCCTGGATCCATGATATCTGGTCTATTTGTTGCTGCAATTATTACAACATCATGAAGATCTTCAAGTCCATCAATTTCAGTTAGTAATTGGTTAACAACTCTTTCTGTAACATTATTGTCTGATCCTACACCTCTTCTTGGTGCAATGCTATCCATTTCATCAAAGAAAATAATTGTTGGGGATGTTTGTCTAGCTTTTTTGAATATTTTTCTAACAGCTTTTTCACTTTCTCCAACCCATTTTGATAATAATTCTGGTCCTTTTACAAGAATAAAATTAGCTTTTGATTCATTAGCAACAGCCTTAGCTAACATTGTTTTCCCTGTTCCAGGTGCACCATATAATAAAATTCCCTTTGGTGGCTTTATTCCTAGTCTTGTAAAACTTTCAGGATGATTCAATGGCCATTCGACTGCTTCTTTTAATTCTTGTTTTACATTATTTAATCCACCAACATCATCCCATTTTACATCTGGAATTTCAACAAGAACTTCACGCATTGCACTTGGTCTGACAACTTTTAATGCTTCAATAAAGTCAGATTGACTTATTTTAAGTTTTTCAAGTAATTCTGGTGGGATTGGTTCATCTTCTTTTAATTTTATTTCTGGTAATAATTTTCTTAAGATAACCATTGCTGCTTCTTTTGTTAATGATGATAAGTCTGCTCCAACAAAACCATGTGTAATGTCTGAAATATGTTCTAAATCAACATCTTTTGTTAGTGGCATATTTCTTGTATGAATTTTCATTATTTTATGTCTAGCAATTTTTCCAGGAACTCCAATTTCAATTTCTCTGTCAAATCTTCCTGGTCTTCTTAATGCAGGATCAAGTACATCAGGTAAGTTAGTTGCAGCAATAACTACAACTCTTCCTCTTGATTTTAGTCCATCCATTGTTGCAAGTAATTGTGCAACAACTCTTCTTTCTACTTCACCATGACTTTCTTCTCTTTTTGTTGCAATTGCATCAATTTCGTCAATAAAAATAATACTTGGTGCATTTTTTTCTGCATCTTCGAACTTTTTCCTTAAATTTTGTTCACTTTGTCCATAATATTTACTCATAATTTCTGGACCATTGATTAAAATAAAATGTGAATTAGTTTCATTAGCAACTGCTTTTGCTAATAATGTTTTACCTGTTCCAGGTGGACCATGAAGTAAGACACCTTTTGGTGGTTCAATTCCTAATCGTTCAAATATTTCTGGATGTTTTAATGGTAATTCAACCATTTCTCTAACTTTTTTTATTTCTTCACTTAATCCACCAATATCTTCATATGTAACTTCTAATACTTTTTCTTCACTTAATTCAACTGCTTCTGGATTGAATTTTACTTCGGTCATTTCTGAAATAAAAACAGGTTGTTTTGGATCTGTGTCTGCTACAATAAATTTAATATCTGAAAAACCAAAACCTGCAGCATTTTCATCAAGCATTGAGAAAATATCATTAAAGAAAGGGGAACCAGACATAGTATTTCTTCTTCTATTTGTTCCTCCTAGTGAAACAATGTCTCCTTTCATTACAGCTCTTCCTAATAATCCTTGTTTAAATATCATTGGAGAAGCTCTAAGTATTATTCCTTTCTGGGCTGGAGCAATTATAACTTTCTTTGCTTCTTTTACACTTGCTTTTTTTACAATAACTGTCTCACTTATACCAGTTTTAGCATTTCTTCTTAGAATTCCATCCATTCTTATTATATTTAGACCAATATCACCAGGATATGCTCTATCTGCAATACCGACAGTGACTCTTTCACCCTTAATTTCTACAATATCACCAGGTCTTACACCTATTTCATGCATAAAATTAGTATCTATTCTTACAATTCCTTTGTTAACGTCATCTTGAATAGCTTCTGCGACTTTTAATTTAATTTCTTTACTCATTTATGATTCACCTCAATGATCAATTTTTTATTGATGTTTATAAATCTAATTTGATTATGAATAAAATAGAAAAAGAATAAACGACCTTTTTTATATATTTTATCTATTTCAGATGTATGTTTTTTATTTTACCTTAACCTTTGGCATAGGTACTGGTGGTGGCATGTTTATTTCTCTACTTAATAATAATGCTTGGATATTTGATCTGCTTAATATTGCATTAAGTGTTTCTTTCATTACATCCTTAGGTAATTTCTTTTCTTTTTTCCAACCAGCCAAGATTTCTTCTATCTTTGTTTGTTCTTCTAAATATATTAGATTTCCTAATAAATCAATGCTTCCAAGTTTTGGTTCATACTTAGAACTAAACATAAATGTCAGTTTTAATCCTTCTTGACTTTTATTACCTAATGATAACTTAGTTTTTTCAACTTCTGTTATTGAGACATTATTACTAATATTAATCTTGCCTTTTGTTCCTTTTAATTTTTCTGCTGTTATTTTTGTAAAATTAAGTGCAACAATTGCCATGGTATCACCTTTTGTATTTTTATTTTTTATTTGTTTTTGTTTTATATTGAAAAAAGAAAAGAAGATGTATTTATAAAATTTTTTGATGTAACATATTTGTTCTATAAACTAAATTTTTCGAAAGCTTTAAATACTTCTTTGTTTTTAAATAGACACTATTGGAGTATTTAATGTACTTTAAACCTGGCTTTTATGTATTTTTCCCAGGACAATCAAACTAAAAATAAAAAGGGGTAGGTATTATGAAAAAGTTAAAATTAAGTAGTTCTCTATTAGTAATAAGTATAGTTCTTGTTTTTGTTTTAATGTCAATGAGTGTTTATGCAGTAACATGTTATGATTTTGATTATACAAATCAGACAGCATGTGAAAATAATTCAGATAGTTTAGATTGTGTATGGGATTCTTGGGGTGATTGGTGTGATCCACAAGGTTGTTATCAGATTTCTGATGAAACCGCTTGTACTGATGCTAGTTGTACTTGGGCAACAGGTAGTGCAGCTGGGATGATGAGTAGTGGTTGGTGTGAAGATGCTCTTTCTTGTTGGAACATGAATACACAAAATGAATGTGAAAATAATGTTACTGGTTGTCAATGGGATTCAACTTATAGTTATTGTGAAGAAATTGGTTGTTGGAATATTAATAATGAATCAAGTTGTGCAGGTGCAGCTTCTTGTTCATGGTTTAATTATTCTGATTCTGGTGGTTCTTCTGGTTCATGTGGTGATACTGATTGTTATAGTTATACTAATGAATCAGCATGTAATAATGAATCTAATTGTCAATGGGACTCAGGATGGGAAGAATGTCAAGAACAGAGTTGTTCTAGTTTTACTGATTCAACAGATTGTTCAGCAGCAACAAGTTTAAGTTGTACTTGGATGCCTGGTCTGAGTTATTGTACTGAAAGTTCTTCAGCATGTAGTTATTATACTGATAGCGGTTCATGTACAAGTTCTGATTGTACTTGGGGTACTAATAGTTATTGTACTACAGTAGCTTGTGGTGATTATACTAGTAGTGATAATTGTAGTACTTCTGGGGATTGTGCATGGATAACAGGATATTGTAGTGGTTCTGATTCAATTTGTTGGTATCTTTCATCTAATCAAACAAATTGTGAAGATGCAGGTTGTACTTGGGAATATAGTTATGATGAAGGTTCTCAATATTGTAGTTATAGTGGATATTGTAGTATGTATAATAATGAACCAGATTGTAATAATGAAAACTTACCTAATGCAGAATGTGAATGGAATTCTAATTGGAATTCTTGTTCAGAAGTATATTGTTCTGATTTATCTACACAATTAGCATGTGATAATACATCTGATCAAATGTTTGATTGTAATTGGAGTACATCTGGAAGTTATTGTTATGAGATAAGTTGTTATGATGTTTCTGTTGATACAACATGTAATGCAACTGCTGGTTGTGAATGGTATGATGATAATTATTGTGAAAGTGATTCTTGTTATGATTTGACAACTCAATTAGCTTGTAATGATACATCTGATGCTTTAGATTGTCAATGGCAAAATGATTATTGTTATGAACAGTCATGTTGGTTATATAGTTCTCAAGATTTATGTGAAGCAGGTAGTTGTACATGGGAAGCTTCAGATTCAACAGGTGGGAATGATGGATATTGTTCAGAAGATGGTTGTTGGGATTATTATACTCAAACAGATTGTGAAGCACAAGATGCTTGTCTTTGGGAATCATGGTATGGATATTCATATTGTACTGAACAAGGTTGTTGGAATTATGGTGATTCAACAGAATGTAATGGTGACTCAACTTGTAGATGGACTGATGGTTCTGATTGGGGCTGGTGTGAACAAGGTGGTTGTTATAATTATGATGGAACAACAGAAAGTGATTGTGTAAATAATTCTGATGGATTAAATTGTACATGGCAAGAAGGAAGTGGGTGGTGTTCAACTGATACTAATTGTTGGGGATTTACTACTTCAGGAACTTGTACTGCAGAAGCTGAATGTGTATGGGATTCTAATTATAATTATTGTTATAGTGGATGTTATAATTATTGGAATCAAACATCATGTGAAGCAGATGGGTGTGATTGGACAACCTGGAATTATTGTGAAGAAGTTTATAATAATGAATGTACTGATATATCAATTGAATCAGATTGTTCAGGAACAGGATGGTGTGTTTGGAATTCATCAGCATCTGAATGTTATGATCCAGTTGATTCAGGAATTTATTCTAGTTTAGCTGATGTTTTTAGTAATCCAGCTTGTACTAGGTTTAATAATCTTTCAACAGAGTGTGGACAAATTGGTGGATGTATATATGATTCTACATCAGGTGTATGTTCTGGAATAGATGAAATATTCTGTCAAAATATTACAAATCAAACATTATGTAATGGGGCAACATTCTTATCAACTTGTTGTAGTTGGACAAGTGGAAGATGTGATGTCTCTTATACAGATACTTGTTGGACAGATCTTGAAGATACTCCAACTGGTGCTGCATATTGTGATGATTCAGAAGCATTTGATAATCAAGCTTTATGTGAACAAATTAGAGGAACTCCTTGGTATCTTCCTTGTGATTGGAATAATCAAACAGGAACATGTGATTCAATGTATGATGATGTTTCAACTATTGCAACACAAGGTGAATGTGAGGGATTAGGTTATACTTGGTTAACACAAACTTATTGTAGTGACGGTATAACTATATCAGATTCTTCTTGTTCTGCATCTCTTGATACAACATGTACATGTTCAGATACTTGTTGGTCATGTGATGATCAGACAACATGTGAAGGAGCAGATCTTCCTTGTGAATGGGATACAACAAACGAATATTGTGATTATCCTGAAGAATTGAAAGATCTTGGTGCTATGGATTGTGATGTTCATTGTACTGCATGTGATTATTATTCAAGTGCACAACAATCTTGTGAAAATAGTCAAGCAGGTTGTGAATGGATAGATGCAGATACAGATTATTGTGCAGATTCTGGAACAGAAGTATGTGCAGATGCATGTGATGCATGTACTGATGAATCAGATTGTGAAAATAATGGATTAGGAAGTGCTGGAAGTTGTAGATGGGATACTGTAGATGGAGAATGTGAACCTTTTTCTGCTTCAGCTAGTTCAACAGAGGATTGTTCAGATGGTGTAGATAATGATGGTGACGGTTCAGAGGATTGTGATGATACAGACTGTGAATTTGCATCAGAATGTGGTTCTGTGTGTACTACTGGATATGAAACAGACTGTTATACCTTCACTACAAGTGCTGCTTGTACTTCAGGAGGATGTACATGGGTTAATACTACATGGGGAGAAGAGTATTGTGGATATAATGGTTCAGAATGTTATTCATTTGATAACTCTTCTGCATGTGGAACAAGTTCAAATTGTCAATGGGATACAAGTTATACTTATTGTAGTTTGAATTATACAAAAGGAGATGGTTGTTATAATTTAGTAAGTCAGTCAGAATGTGAAGCAGACACCCTTTGTAGGTGGGAATCTGATTCAGGTGCAGCAACAGGTGGATGGTGTTATTATTATCCATATGATTGTTGGTGGAATACAACAAGACAAGAAAATCAGACATCATGTGAAGCTGGAGGATTATGTAGTTGGAATTATGATTTATCTGAAGGAATTGATTATGGATGGTGTGATAGTAGATGTTATAAAACAAAGAGTGATGGGTCTGCTTTCTATAATTCAAGTGCAACATGTGATGCTGTTGCAGAGTGTGAATGGATGGGAGGAGAATGTTATTCTGATTCAAGTGCGACAGGAATAGAGACATCAGGTTATTGGTGTGATTTGTATTCAAGTCAAACAGATTGTGAAGATAATTGTTGTTCATGGATGAATATGGTAGATGATGGAATGTGTAGAGTGGTAAATCAGACTAGATGTGATTTCTTTACTACAGAATCTGGTTGTAATGCTGAGACAGGTATTTGTACTTGGTTTACTGAAGGAGGTTATTCATGGTGTGCACATAATTTATCAGCAACATGTATTGCAATGGATGGAAATGAAACTGGATGTGATGCATTAGAGAATTGTACTTACATTTTAGATGAACAGATCTGTGATCCAATTTGTGAAGATTATGAAGATGAAACAAATTGTGATACACATGGTATGTGTGAATGGACAGATGCTTATTGTACAGACTATACAACTGGTTTATACTATGGAAGTGGTACATCTTATACAATTGAATCATTGTTAGATGATAATTGTAGTGAAACTGGTATTGAAAGTGAAGTAGATATCTGTGAGATTGGATTATCAGAATCTGATGAATCCTTAAATATTGGATTAGGTGTTAGCTCACTTACAAACGCTGCTCTATGTAATGGTGTTGATATGGGTGATTTTACAGGAAGTGGAACAAACGCAACTAAATTTAAGATTTATTTGGATACAGATGGTAATTCAACAAATGGTTGTAATATATCACATAACTCAAGTTTAACAGGATATGAAATTTCTGTTGAAAGAGATGATTCATGGGAAGCTGGTGGTTTATCACAAACAGCAGTTGCAAAGAGATGTAGTGGTGGTTCTTGGGTTTCAGCAACTATTACATTAAGTGATTGGGATACATTACAGTGTCTTTATGCAGGAGCATTAATATCTTCACTTGATATAGATGATCTGATTGCATATTCAACTTTGGTTAATGTTTCACAACCATGGAGATTGTATGGTGTAACAGCAAATGCCACAGGTACATTGGATGCAACCCCAGCAGATGAAATTGGATCAGTTTATTATTCCTTTGGATCTGTTGATAGTAGAGAAGAGGATTGTGATTCAATAACAGATGATGATGGTGATGGTTATGGTGCATGTCAAGATTTAGATTGTGAGTCTGTAATCAGGTTTGGTGATACTGCAGCAGGAGAGGATTGTTATGATTTGGTTGACAATGACTATGATGGATTTGTAGATTGTGATGATGCTGATTGTAGTTATTTATCTGATTGTGCATCTGCAACTGAGTGTGGATCATATAATTCAAGTGATATAACAACACCAACAAGGAGTGATGTTAACAAGTACAAATACTTTAATTGGTCGTTGATAACTTTTGATACAAGTGAATGTACAAATTCAACAATCAGATTCTATGAAACTGATTCAAGTTGTACAACACTTAATACAACAGTAAGTTCAGAAGCATTACGTGATACAACAACAAATAATTATACTGTTGCCCACCAAATAAAATTACATAATGAAACATTAGGGTTTTATTTAACCAATGGAACAACATATTATTACAAAGTAAAAGTATGTGATGCAAGTAGTAATTGTTTAACAACTGCTTGTACTAATGTAACAACATGTAATGGAATAACATCAACAGCATGTCCAGATTTAACATCAATTGTTGATATTTCTGGTAGTTCAGATAATGGAACTGTTACAGTAACTGTTGATGGAACAGATATAAGTAATACAACATGTGGAGATGGAGTTGGTGCATTGATTGATTCTGAAACTGAAAGTACAATTCAATTAACTGTGACTGCTTCAAATGGTTCAACATTATGTGATGTGACATTAATTGGTGTAGATGCAGGAGCAGATATTGTAACAGATGCAGTGATTTATTATGACATTGATGACAGTGGGTATGAAGCTTGTGGAATAGAGGATGATGCATGGGAGACTATGTGTGATACAAATCCAGATATAATTAACATTTCTATTCCTGGAAATGAAACAGAACTTTGGCACTGTAATTACAATGCAACAACAGGTGTAACTACTAATTGTACAAACATGACTTCAAGTGTGTTGTCATATGCTGCAACAAGTGATGGTTTAACAACATATGAACTTGATGGTGCAATCTGTGGAGAGCTGTTCTCCGTATTACAAGGAAGAGGAGACGATGGTGATGGAGACGATTCTTCCACCTCAACATCAGGTGGTGGTGGTGGTGGAGCAGGAAGTTCAAGTTTGTTGACAGGTAGTAGTTTTTTTAGTTTATCATCTCTTGGACAGGACGCAGCATTATCAACAAGCAGTTATTTACGATTTGATTATGGATCAGAAGAACACAGAATAACTGTAAACAGTGTTTCTAATACACAGGTTGAGTTTATGGTTGCATCAGAGACACAATATGTGACATTGATGGAAGGAGAGACTGCATATTTTGACTTAGATGGAGATAGTGATGTTGATATTTCAATAGAATTAACAGAGATTCGAAGTTTTAAAGCATATTTTACTGTTGCTTTATCAGATGGATCAGTAGAGGAAGCTGAAGAAGAAGAAGAAGTTGGATTAGTTGAAGAAGAAGAACCTGTAGTAGAATTGTATGATGAACCTGAAGCAGAAGCAGAAGTTGCAGTAGAAGTTGCAGAAGAATCAACTGAAGAACAAGAAACAATTCTTCCATCAGAGGTTGAAGAAGGTTCAAGTCTTGCAATGATTGTTGGGATTATTTTGTTAGTCTTAGTGATTGCAGGAATTGTTTACTTTGTACACTACAAGAAGAAATACTTTAACTAAGTAAATTATTTTTTTCTTTTATTTTTTAATCTTTTTCTAGAAAAATATTTATATATCTAATTTTATTTCTACTATAATTGTTATAAAAGTGGTGAATATGTTTGGATAAATTGTTATTGTTTTTAAAAAATTGGACAATAGAATATGTTAAACACAGAGATATTATAGCTAAAAATATTACTAAAATAGATGATTCTAAAGATGATGTTATTCTTGTTAAATTTAAGGATAAGAAAGAAAAAATATATGTGATTGTACCTAATCTTAAATCATTAAAAGATATGATTAAATTATTAGAAAAAAATGCAGATATTGTTTTATTGTGCTTTAATAAAAAGGATAATTTGAGTTTAATTATTAATGGATGGGATAAATTATGTAAATATCCTAAACTATGTATTTATTTTGTTAATCCTTTTTCAAATTTAGATAAAAAGTGGATTATTTATCCAAAAACCCACAATATGGTTACAGAATTAGAGGTTCTTGATACAGGTCTTTGGTCTCTTTTTTCAGGTGTCGAAGAATTTAATGAGAAAATGATTGATGAAATGCCTTATTGATTCTTTTTTATGATTTCTGATTTGGCTTTTTAGAAAATCTTGCTTTCAGCAAGTTTTACTATCGTTTGTATCTTTATATTAACTTATTTGAGCAAAAATTCCTATTGGAATTTCCTTTTTGCTCTATTTAATTTGATTAAGGATACAAACAGGCATGACAGTAAAAATTATTTTCTACAAAGCCGTATTTTTTAAGCTTTTTAAACTATTTTGTTAATTCATCCAAATATTTATATATCTGGGGTGATTATTAACTATACTCAAAGCTTAATTATCGAACATTTATTTGCTTTTCGTAATAAGCAAACGTAATTATCTTGTTCGAATATTAATTTCGTTTGCTATAATAGTAATAGGGTAGGGTATTATTTAACACTTTTATTATATGCTTATTAGTCATTGCACATCAAGATCCTGTAGGAGGCTCAAAATTCCAACGGACTGTGTCCAAACATATTTTGTTATCCAAAGGGAACTTGTGCATTAATGTCTAATATAATGCATTTAAGTGGTTCAGTGAGAGGATCTATGGCAAAACAAATAGATAAAGATTTTTTGATTGTTTTAGAGAGTGCTAAGAATAATATTAAAATAGCAGATCATATGGTAAATATTACATATAAGCTTGTTAAAGACCCAAAACTTTTCTTAGTTATTTTAGAAAGATTAGATAAGGCATTAACTTTTACTATGAAAAGTATATTATTCTATGAAAGATATTATAAAAAAATTCCTACCTTTCGTGAAGACTTTAATGTGATGCATGATATTTTTAAGGCTAGGTGTTTAAGAAGGTATAATTTTAATAATGATTATATTTTATTGATTAAAGAAGTAAATGATGTTATTAAAAAACATAAACAAAGTCCAATGGAGTTTAAAAGAGATGGGAAATTTGTTATTTGTAGTGATGATTATAAGTTAAATGTTGTTTCAGATGATTCTTTGAAAAAAAAAATAGAAAAAGCAAAAGCTTTTATACGAGAAGCAGATTATATGCTTAACAGTAAATGAGAGAAGCATTATTTCACGCAAAGGACGAATTAAAAAGAGTTGACCATTTAATTTATGTAAGTCTAAAGTATACAAGGACAGTTGATGTTCTAAAGAATGTAATTGAAAGACTAATTACCTGTTTTGATTGTATTATTGATGGGTTGTTGAAGAAAGCAGAAGAGGATTCAAAGATCTCAATGGTACCACAAGCTCCTGCTTTGAAATGTAAAGAATTGCAAAAATTATATTCTGGTGATAATACTATTAATGAATTCATTGATTTCTATTTATTACTTAGACAGCTTAATCGTGCAGAATTCTCCAGAGCAAGTGAATTTAGAAGAAATGTTACAATGATTACTCATCTAGAGGATAAAGAAGTTAATGTTGATATTGATTCTGTAACAGAATATTATAAGGTAGCTAAGGTTTATTTAGAATATATTAATAAGACTTTCATAGATGGAGAAGAGGAATTCTGAGTTTATCGCTGTGTATTATGATATTGACTCAAGGCGCTGGTTTAAATGTTAAGGCGCTGGCATTATTGTTACCTGTGTCAAAACGTTTAAATACAACCTGTTGGCTCTTTTAAATACTATTATGACACATTTTATAGGGATTGTTTCGGCAAAAGGAGGGGTTGGAAAAACAACTACTGCAATTAATCTTAGTACAGCATTGGCTGCGTATGGAAGAAGTGTTGTGGCTGTTGATGCTGATTTGAGTGCTCCGAATATGTCTGTTCAATTAGGACTCCCAAGACTTCCGTCAAGTATTCATGATGTTTTGTCTGGAAAATTAGGTATTCGTAATTCTGTGTTTAGACATTCAAGTGGACTAAATATTGTTCCAGGAAGTATAGCATATGAGAATAAAGGTAATTTTGATTATTTAAAATTAGCTAGTGTTGTTTCACAATTAAAAGGATTTAGTGAAGCAGTTATTGTCGACAGTTCTCCTGGGTTGGGTCTTGATGCAGAGTCTACAATTAAAGCTGTTGATTCTGTTATTATTGTTACTACACCAGACATGATTTCTGTTACTGATGCTAGAAAGACTGTTAGATTAGCTAAGGAGAATGGAAAAAGAGTGTTGGGTGCAGTTTTGAATAAATCAAGAAATGATAAATATGATATGGAAATTGGTTCTATTGAGGCCTATATGGAAGCTCCTGTTATTGGTATTATTCCAGAGGACCATAGAGTAAGGGCTTCTCAAGTATTTGGAAATCCTGTGGTTTTTTCTCATCCTGATGCTCCTTCAACAGATGCATATAAAGCATTAGCAGCTAAATTGATTGGAAATAAGTAGTGATTTTACTATTGTTTCCCACAATATTTAAAAACCAAGTAGCATTTTCTTCTATTTATATGGTTATAAGTAATGATTCATTTTCAGCGAGATATAAAGGAGTTAAGAAAGAATTAGTTGATAAAGCTCATAATATTAATTATCCTCCTGAAAAGTGTGTAACATTGGATGATTGGACTCCTGTAAAAGGATATGATTTTTCTACAGATTTTGATTTTGATAAGTTTATATCTTCATATTTCCAAACAGGATTTCAGGCAACAAATTTAGCAATTGCAATTGATATAATTCAACAAATGAAGAAAGATAATGCAACTGTTTTCTTAGGTCTTACAAGTAATATGATTTCAAGTGGTTTAAGAGAAATAATTGCATGGTTAGTTAAAGAAAAATTAGTTGATGTTCTTGTGACAACTGCAGGTGGAGTTGAAGAGGATATTATTAAATCAATCAAACCTTTTGTTATTGGAAATTTTAATACACCTGGTTCTTATCTGAAAGACCAAGGTGTTAACAGGACAGGTAATTTATTTATTCCAAATGATCGTTATCTTTATTTTGAAAGATTATTTAACAAGTTTTTAGATAAGGTTTATGATAAGCAGAAAAGAACTGGAAAGATTATTAATTCAACTGATTTTGTTTATGAATTAGGAAAAGAAATTAAGGATGAAAATTCTGTTGTTTATTGGGCAACAAAGAATAAGATTCCTTTAATTTGTTTACCTATTACTGACGGTTCAATGGGTGATTTAATTTATTTTTTTAAACAAAAAAATCCTGATTTTCAATTAGATATTGCAGATGATATTGTAACAATAACAAACATTGCATTGAATGCTGAAAAAACAGGGTTAATTGCATTGGGTGGATCAGTACCAAAACATCATATTGCAAATGCAAATCTATTTAGAGGTGGTGCAGATTATGCTGTTTATATTACAACCGCCCATGAAGGTGAAGGATCAAATGCTGGTGCAAATCCTGACGAGGCTGTTAGTTGGGGTAAGATTAAACCTGATGCAAAGATGATAAAGGTTGAAGGTGATGCAACAATTATTTTTCCATTAATAATTGCAGGTGCATTTAAGAGTAATTTTAAAATTTGTTCTGAAGAAAAGAAAAAGGAGGAATAAGTGTAATATGAAAAATAGATTGATTGTTGTTTGTGTGATAAAAAAAGAAGATCAAGTTCTTTTAGCAAGGAAACCAGAAAATCAAGGGCCCTATCCTAATAAATGGCATATTCCTGGGGGAGGGGTTCATCTTAATGAAGAGAATTGTGAGGAAGCAATTATTAGAGAAGTAAAAGAAGAAACTGGCTTAGAGATTAAGGATCTTCAGAAGATTGGTTGGGATACAGATATTGAGCCAGATAAAAATAATGAATCTACATATTATATCTTTTTAGAATATATTGCTGATTATGATTCTGGTGTTCTTTGTCCACAAAGTGATATTGTTAAGTTAGAATGGGTAGATATAATTGCTTTAAATGATTATGATCTTAATCGGGCAGCTAAAGCCACATTTAAGAGAATTGGTTTTCTAAATTAATTTTTTAAACTAGATCTTTGAAATCTTTTTGTTATTTATTCAAATGTATGTTTTCCTCTTATTACATCAAAAAGATAAGGAATAATAAAGACTGCAACAAACAATGCAATGATTATGGTTGGGCTGTATTCAACAGTTATGTCAAACATTTCACTAAGTTTATTGATCATTCTCATTAATAATAAGATATCAACTAAAGAAATCATTGGAATTATGATTCCTGCAATTATGTGATGTCTATCTCCAAGATGTTCAATTGAATGTATTAAGAAATTAAATAGTACTCCAAATAAAACACCAAATAATGCAATGATTAAATAAAGTTCTACTCCATTGAAAAGAATTATCATAGGAGTAAGGATTAATATTCCTAAAAAATTACACATTATAAGAATAATCATTGCAGTGATATAAACAAATTTATCTAACTTTTGATGAACATGTCTTCTAGCTTCAGCAGCTTCCTTCATGATCTTAGCTGCTTTGATAATTTCTTGTTTTTTCCAACCTTTCATCAGAAGGTCTTTTTTAGTGGTCTTCTTTCTTGGCATTGTATTTATTAATTATAATATTAATTCTTGGGAAAGGTTATTAATAAATCTTTGGGAAATGAAGTGTGGTGATATTATAATTAGCACCACCGCCTTGGCTCACTATCTAATCACAGTATAATACAACGACAGAATACGAAGTGTACAATAAATAACACAATAGAACCAGAGTCGCTGTGGTGCTAATTATACCATTAATCGAAAGTTATATAAATATAATTAACTAAAATTTATAAAAAAAGAGGTATATTATAGAATGTCTGCTAAATCACATAATTTACATAAGGTTGATAAAGATTATATTATTGAGCATCTTAAACAATACGTTGTTTTTCAGATGAAACAAGGATATGAACTTAAAAGTGTTAAAGATGCGCTTCTTAGTTATGGTTATTCTAATGATTTAATTCATTCTGTAACTCATATTGTAAAAAAAATAGGGATTACAACAAAAAAGGTTCCGCCTAAGTATAGAGAAGGGGATCTAGATAAAGATCTTTATATTTATGTACAAAGTATGTTAGTTGATTATATTGTTAAAGAAGCAAAATTAGGTTATTCATTGAGTGCAATAAGAACTGCTTTGATTAACTTTGGTCATCATTCAGAAATGGTTGATAAGGCAATTAAATTAATTAAAAAAGGAAATGTTCATGACTTAAGAGGATCATTCTTGTCTGATTTACCAAGACAGATTGTTTTTGCACTATGTTTTTTAGCAGTTTTTGTTTTTATTGTGTTTGTAAGCATGTCAACAAATGAATCAATTGGTATTGTCTTAGTTAGTTTTTCACCAATCTTAATTACTCTTTTGTTGGTTAACATTTTTATGGGTTTGATTGATAATAAATTGTTTTCTAGTTTATTACCACTAATTGCTCTTCTTGTAGCTACAGGGTTATTCTTAGCTTTAGTTGAAGTTACAACAATAATTAGGGGTACTGACGTGGATGTACTGTTAATATTGAATGTTATTGGTACATTTATTACTTCATCTTTGGTGTGTTTGTTATCAAAACCAGGGAAAGATAAAGAAGCAGTTATTATTAAGAGTACTATTGTTGATGGTGGTAAGAATAAGGATGAGAATAAAAAGCATAAAGAGAAAGATAATAGTAAGGATAAGTCCCATTCAATATCACAGAAACCTCTTGGACATAGTAAACCAAAAGCAGGAAAGATTAAGTTAAAAGAATTCTAGAGTAGTTTGAGTAGTAATAATGCCACCGCCTTGGCTCATTATCTATTTATTTCTATAATTGTGTCAGGATACAAATCATATAAAGATTATTATTATAGAGTCAGAGCCGCTGTGGAATTATTACTTAATACGTTATACAATTGTCCCATAAATCGAAATATTTATAATATTTATATATATGGAAATGTGTTATGGCACTAAGTTTTTTAAATATAGGGATGTTACAGAATATTGATAATAATTTAGGATTATACTTGTTGCTTGGGATTATTCCTCTTATTATATTATATTTAATAAAACCAAAACCAGATGAAAAGACTATTCCTTCTTTGATGTTTCTTATTAATAATTTTCAAAGAGAGAAAAAATATTCATTTTTGAGGAGGTTTGTTAGGGAATTCTTATTTTTATTACAACTCTTAATTATTATTTTAATAGCTGTATCTGCTTCACATCCCTTTATGAAAACAGATAAAGCGATTGATGCAGAGTTTACTGTTCTTGTGCTTGATATTAGTGCAAGTTCTCAAGTTGATGAAGGATTTAGTACTAGATTTAGTAGAATGATTGATAAAGCAAAAGATAATCTTGATGGTAAAATAAGTATTATTTTGGTTATGAATAATCCTTATATTGCTTTAAATGAAGGGGATAAAACAGAGGCCGTAGATATTCTTTCATTACTTGAGCCTACGGATTCATTGTCTTCTCTAGGTACTAGTATTTTAGCAGCAGATGATTTACTTAAAGATAAGGATGGAAAAGTTGTTGTAATAAGTGATTTTGTGCACACAGACGGGGTTGATCCTTGGGTTGCAAAAAAGACACTTGAGTCAAAAGGAATAATGGTTGAGTTTATTGATGTTTCTGATGAAGATGAAAATATTGGTATTGTTGATTTAGAAGGATCTGATTATGAGGTTAAGGTTACAATTAAAAATTATAATAATGATACTGAAAAAATATCATTATCAATTAATGATGAGACACAAAGTGTTGAGATTCCTCCAAATGATGTTGAGATTATTAATTTTGAACCAAATGGAGGAATTAATAATATTGATATTTTGACTGAGGATGCTTTTGATTTAGATAATCATGTACATGTCAGTATGCCTGAGGAGAAGATAACAGATATATTATTAATCTCAAATAATGAAATGAACTATGTTTTACCTGTGCTTGAAGCGTATTCTGATGTTTGGAATGATAATGCAAACTTTGAAACAGGAACACCACCTGTACTTCCTGTAATAAATCATGATGTTATTATTGTTAATGATATTATCGACGACAAGTTTCCATCATCTGGTTATAAAAGAATAAAATCATTGGTTGATGAAGGTGCAATATTGATATTGTATGCACAAGAAGATCTTGAGAATTTAGATTTTGATGATTTATTACCTGTTTCCTTGGGGAAATTACAAAATAATGAAACAGTTGCTTATAATACTTATAAAATCTCGGATGTTACAACTGAAGTTAATTTTGGAACAACAAGTAAATACTTCTCAGCAACAGCTAATGAGGATACTATTGTTTTAGCAGAATCAGATGATGATGACCCATTAGTTGCAATTATGCCTTATGGTGAAGGAAAGGTTGTTTATATTGGATTAATGGAGGAATATAGTACATTTAAGTATGATGTATCCTATCCTATCTTTTGGCAACAACTTATTGATTATGTTATTGGTAAGGATTCATTTGAAACATTGAATCATGAGATTGGTGAACTTATTATTTTTGATTCTAATATAAAAGTTAAGACACCTTCAAAAGTATTTAGAACAGAGGAGCTTGATCTTGATGAAGTGGGTGTTTATGAATATCAAGACAGAAAAGTTGCAGTTAATTTACTTAGTAGGGTTGAGTCACAGATTTCTTTTGAGGAAAATATTCTCAGTGATTCGTCTCTTGCAATGCAGGGTTCATTAATTGAAGTTAAGATGTCTTTAACTAAATATTTTATATATGGTTTCTTATTGTTGTTATTTGGTGAATTATTTTATATTAAATTTAGGGGTGATTTATAATTCTTACATTATTTAATTTTATAAAAGTTGAAGAACCTCAAATGTTTTTATTAGCAATACCTTTTATTGCTGTTGTTATATTTCTTTTGGCAGTTAATTTTGTTAGATTTTCAAAAGAAGAAAGAAAGGAAAAAAGAGGAATTAGGATTTTTATGTTTTTTACTAGAACATTAATAATATTATTAGTGTGTGCAGCTTTAACAGTTCCTTTTTTTACAATAAAATCTCAATCTGATGGAAATCCTACTATTATGTTATTGATTGATAACTCTTCTTCAATGGAATTGATTGATGTTGATATAGAAGGTCTTAAATCTTCTTTAGGAGAGCAGGTGCCATTAACAGTGGATTATATTGGGTATGGGACAAGTTCAAAGCTTTCAGATAATATTTTTAGATATCTTCATAAAGATAATTTGTTATTAATTACTGATGGGAATAATGAAGAGGATGCGATGAGTTTTACTGATGTTGTTGCTTTAGCAACTAATTATAATACAACAATTAATTCAATCAAGATTGATGATGAATTAGAAGATGTTAGTGTAAGTATTTCTGGTCCAAGGTCTGCAATAGTTGATACTGATTATCATTATTCTATTCTCTTAGATAATGGACATGATCCTGTTGATATTAAATTATATATAGATGGTGCACTAGTTTATGAAGAAACCACTGAAGTGGATGATATTAGTTTAACATATGAGTTTGGATCATTAGGATATCATAAATTTGAAGTGCAAATAGTTCCTTCAGTTGATGATTATTTTGATTTGAATAATGTTTATTATAAGGTTGTTGAGGTTGTTGATAAACCTCCTTTATTATATTATGCTCATCAAGAATCTATTTTAGAAGATTTATTACCATTAAGATATGCTGTTACAAAGACTGCTGAATTTCCTAGTACAGATTCAGAATTATCTGAGTATTTTGCAATTGTTCTTAATAATAACATGAATACAATTACTGAAGATCAGAGTATATTATTAGAAACTTATACTGATGATGGAAATGGTTTGGTTGTTTGGGGTGGACAGAATTCTTTTACCACTACAAGTAATATTGATTTATTGTTACCTGTTAAATCAGGAGATCCTGATGAGTCAAGTTCAGTCTATAATTTTATCTTTTTAATTGATTCATCTGGTTATATTGATAAGTCCATAACAGATGAAGAAGAGATTGCTTTTGGATTGATTGATATATTGGATGAGAGAAAGGAAACAATTAATGTTGGTGTGCTTGACTTTTCATTTGATTCATTTGAGATACACGAACTTACTCATGTTGATAATTCTGCTCTAGTTAAGGCAGCAATGATGAATTATCAAGATATTTCAGAGATTGAAGGTGTGGTGTGGTATAGACCTGCCGATCTTCATAAAGGATTACAAAAAGCACAAGAGGTTTTTGAAGGTGTTGAGGGTAACAACAATATTATTGTTATTTCTGATGGGGCAATAAGGGAGAATGTTTTAGATAAATCTTTTAATGAATTAAGGGTTCTTAGAGATAAAGGAATAAGGGTTCATAGTTATGCTTTTATGAATGATAGGTTAGATGAGACTGTTTTGAAAGAGGTAAGAAAACAAATAAGTTCAATGGGTAGGGGTCTTTATTTAACACGAGCTGATGACCTTAATCTGTTGTTTGAGAAAAAATTAGTAGTTTCAGATTATAATCATTTTATAACAAGTAATCTTGAAATTTCGGCAGTGGTTACTGGTTTTAATAAGGTGATTCCAACCCCTTCAGCTAGAACACTGATTACAACAGGAACAGGTGTCCCAATTGTTACAATTAATAGTTTTAACAAAGTTTGTACAATTACAACTGATGATGGAGAAGAATGGGCAGCAGATATGTTTAAAGATGATAATCTTATGGCATTATATAGGATAATTGACTGGGCAGTTGGTGATCCAAATAGAAAGAAAGATGAGTACACACAAATATCAGATACAACTGTTAATAAAGAAACAAAAGTTGAGTTTAAAGGTTCGTCAAAACCATTTTCAAGTATGTGTAATTTTATTGAGAGAGATGAGTATTATGAATGTACTTATGTTCCAAAAGATTCAGGATTTGATGAAATATTAGGGGTTCCATTTGCAGTTAATTATGAAGAGGAATATTTGAATATAGGTTACAATGAACAAATGTTAGAGTATTTGACTAGAGAAACAGGTGGATTAATGTTCCCTGCAGATAATATTGATGCAATAATTACAAAAGCTAAGAGTGATGCAAGATTAGATGTTTTACAAAAATATAATCTTGATTGGTGGTTACTTGGAGCAGCCTTATTAGTATATTTATTAGAGGTTACAATAAGAAGAATAAGGCAAAATAGAGGTAATAAATAAATATAAGAAAGGTAATTATATGATTAATTATAATTAATGTATAATATGAGGGATTAAAATGAGTATAATGAGACGAGATATTGATTTTAAATTAATATTATTAGTGGTGTTAGTTGTTGGAGCTATTATTGGGATAACTTTGTTTTATAATTATGCAGCAACTGGTGTTGTTGGTAAGTATAATGATCTTAAGGATCTGTATGAGTCAACAAGTAATAATTTGTCGAGAACAACAACTGCATTGAATGAATGTAATAATGATTTGTCCGGAGCAAATGAAGAATTGAATGAAACAATTGTTTTTCATGAAGAGTCTCAAGATGATTTTAATTCAATATTCCAAGAGACAGAAACAGAGTTAGAAACAACACAATCAGATTTAGAAACAACAAAATCAGATTTAGAAGAAGCTTTGTTGGAGTTGGAAGAAGTAACTGAAGATTTAGAGATAGCTGATCATAATTTAGAAGTTGCAGAAGATAGATTATACGATTTTGAAACAATAGCAAGTAAGGTTGCAAGTAAAGGAGAAGATGTTGATGATGATTTAGATGATTGTATAGATTCAGGTGATATTGCAAGTTGTATTGATAATGTTGAAGATGAGTATGGTGAACTTTATGGTTATATAAGGGATCTTGATGAAATTTAGAAGAGAGATTTAATAATGTGTATATGTGAGGAAAATAAATGGTAGATTTTAGGAGAGCATTGAATGAGATAAATGTTATAAGAAATATAGTTATTATGTTGATGTGTTTCTTAGATGCAGCTATTTTTTTCTTATGTTTGTTTCTATTTTTGTTATTAATTAATCTTTATCCTATGATGGCTATTATTCCTGCATTTTTTTATTTTTTGCTTAAATCCTATAATGAAATTAATTCAAAGAAATTAATAGAGGTTGAGAAAAAACACCCTATCTTATGGGAAAGATTAAGAACTGCAGCAGATACTGTTAATACAGACAGTTTTATTGTAATGAGGTTAAGGGCTTCAATCATTAAGAATTTAAGGTTAATTGGAATCTCTTCTTTTTTTAATTTTAAAGAGATTAGGAAAAAGGTTGGATATATTAGCTTATTTTCTTTTTTGATTATTATTATTTCAATCTATGGATTGCATATTATTGATATGGAAGCAGTACTTAATGATGTTGATTTTGGTAAAAGTCTAAAAGAGAAATTGTTAGGTGAATATATACCTAAGACCCTTTTAATGTTTGGTATTGATGTTAATGATTTGAATAGAGACCAAGAGATTGGTGATATTAATAATCAGATGAATATGAGGGATCGGTTGCCAGAAGAGTCGTTTTCAACAGGATTACCTTCTGAATTATTTAAAGGATCAGATGTTAGCTTTGAGGAAACCATGTCAAAAAAGAAAAGAATATATATAAGAAATTACTTTGGAAAGATAAGAGATTATGAATAAATAGGAATTGAAGTGTTTTTTAATAATATATGCATAGATTTTTATATTATTATATATTTAAGGTGAGATAAGATGTCAGGGAATATGCAAATTGAGAAGCTGAAACATACTTTTGATACAATCTATAAGGAGATTGGAAAGGTTATTATTGGTCAAGAGGAAGTAATAGAGCTTGTTATTGCAGCAATGCTATGTGATTCAAATGCTTTGCTTGAGAGTTATCCTGGATTAGGTAAAACACTTCTAATTAAGACAATTTCAGAGGTTATGGATCTTAAATTTACAAGAATTCAGAGTACACCAGATTTAATGCCTTCAGATATTACAGGTACAGAGATAATTGAAGAAGCTGGTGGTAAACGATTCTTTAAATTTCAAAAAGGACCTATTTTTTCTAATATTGTATTAGCAGATGAGATTAATAGAGCAACACCTAAAACACAAGCAGCTTTATTAGAAGCAATGCAGGAGAAACAAGTTACAGTAGGTAATTCTACACATAAATTAGATTTGCCATTCTTTATTTTAGCAACACAGAATCCAATTGAACAAGAAGGAACATATCCTTTACCAGAAGCGCAGACAGATAGGTTTTTGTTTAAAATTCAAGTTAATTATCCTAAATATGATGATGAAGTAGAGATTGCTACACAGTATACTCGACAATTAAAGGATAGTGGTGTAAGAAAGGTCTTGGGAAAGAATTCATTATTAGCTTTACAAAAGTTTACTCGACAGGTTCCTGTGGCAAATGATTTAATTAAATATTCTGTTAAGATTGTAAATGCTACAAGAACAAATAAGGATCATATTGAGTATGGTGCATCACCAAGAGCATCAATTGGTATAATATTGGCGGCAAAAGCTAGAGCTTTGATGCATGGAAGAATGCATGTAAGTGAAGAAGATATTAAAGTAATGGCTTATCCTGTTCTTAGACACAGAATTATATTAAATTTTGAGGCAGAAAGAAAAGGATTAACTCATGATGATGTTATTAAAGAATTGTTAGGAAAAGTTAGGGCATAATTTTTATAATGAAATGGTTAAATTTATTCTGTAAACAGATTTTTATTTTTCTCTTAGTTTTAACTTTTATTTTATTTATTATTGGTTGTAAAGAGGATTTTGGTTCTGAAGAAGTATTGTATGATTCAGAAAAAACATATGATGGTTTAACATTATTTGCAATGAATCAAGGTATGTTTATTTATTTGATTAATATGCAAGGAGAGGTTGTTCATACATGGAATGTTGGGACAACAATGCCTTTTGGGAAATTACAAGAGGATGGAACATTAGTATACATAGCAAATTCAACAGCACAACCAAATCAAATAGAAACTACGCATGCTTTGATTAGAGAAGTTGATTGGGATAATAATATCTTATGGGAGTATAAAAATGAATTTATTCATCATGATTTCTCAAAAATGCCAAATGGAAATATTCTGGCTATCATGTGGGAACAGATAAGTGATGATAATAAGGCTAAGCTTTCTGTGAATAAAAATAAGGAAGTTTGGGTAGATTATATTATAGAAATAGATTATGAAACACAAGAGATAGTATGGGAATGGCATATGCAAGATGTTTTAGAGATTGAAAAGTATGATTATAATGTTTCACATCAATTAGAGTTGTCACATACAAATGCAGTAGAATATTTGCCTGTAGGAAATTCATTTAATGGAAAAGAATCAATTATGATTAGTTCTCGACAATTAGATTCAATTTTTATTATTGATAAAACCACGGGGAATGTTGAATGGGAGTTAGGTCCTGAAGTTTTAGAAGGACAACATAATCCTACTTTATTAGATAATGGTAATGTTTTGGTATTTAATAATGGAAAAATAAAATCAAATGTATTGGAGATTAATCCTTTAACAAATGAAATTGTGTGGGAATATAGTGATGATGGTTTTTATTCAGGTCATATAAGTGGTGCACAACGTTTAGCTAATGGAAATACATTAATTTGTGAAGGAGCAGATGGAAGAATATTTGAGGTTACACAAGATAAAGAAATTGTTTGGGAATATATAACTCCTTTTTCTAAGAAAGGAAAGATGGATATTTTTAGAGCTTATAGATATTCAGAAGATTTTAGTGGTTTAGTTGAAGATTATTGATATTTTCTTTTTACTTCTTTTAATACAGGTAATTGTATAATAAATCTTGTTCCTTTTCCTGGTTGTGTGTATTCTCTATCTACTTGGATAGTACCTTTATGTTGTGTGATTGAATATCTACAAGCACTTAGCCCTAATCCCCCGGTTGAGTCTGCACCAGATAATCTTTGGTTTCCTTTTTTTGTAGTATAATTTGAGCTAAATACTTGACTTATATCTTCAGGTTTTATTCCTTTTCCATTATCTTCAATTGTTAATCCTATTCTATTTCTTTCTTCATTGTATGTTGTATAAATTCTTATGTTATCTGCATGTGCTTCAATTGAATTTCTTATTAAGTTATCAATCACACTATATAGTAATCTTTCATTACCCATTGATTCTGGTGTTTCTGCATACTCTGTTGTTATGGTTGCTCTTTCTCTATAATCAGAATCATTTAAAACTTCTTCAACTACTTTATTTATTGAATATGGTTGGAATTCTATTGTTCCACTTCTTGTTAATTTATGGAATGTATGGACTAAATCTTTTATTCTATCTGCTCTTTCATTTATTTTTTTAAGGGTACTTTGGATTTGTGGTAATTCTTCTAATCTTTCTATAATTAAATCAAGTAATCCTAATATTGGGGTTAAGTAGTTGTTTAAATCATGACACACAGATCTTGCAGCAACTTCAAGATTATATTCACTTGATCTATCTTTGATTGTAGTAATATATTGTGTTCCTTGTTCTGTTTTTTTACTTGAATATATTATTTCTAATGCTCTTTCTGCTCCATCTGTTCCATTAATTAGAATGGTTTGTGGTGCTATTTGTGATTCTGTTTCTAATTTTAATTCTTCTAATATTTCATTAATTGAATATGCATTTGTTCCTTCTTCTGTTGGTAGATAATCTCTTATATTTCCTTCTAATGTTTCATAACCAAGTAATTGAGCTGCAGAAGGGTTTGAATATTGAATTTTTCCTTGATCATCAAATATAACTACACCTTCGGAAACAGAGTCTAATGCTAATCTTTCTAGGGATCTTTGTTCTGAAACTGCTTCTAATTCATTTGAAATAGATGTTAATCTTAATCTATCTAGATTTCTTTGTTTTATCCATGGAATGTAGTTTAATAACCTTGATATTAATCTCATATGGTCTTGAGGTATTCTTTTTGTATATATAAATATATCTATGTTTACTATTTATTAGTAAAAACGTCTTTCTATTAGAATTCATGCAATATGGCTGTTTTCCTTTGTTTAGAACATGATCATACTACTAAATACAATAGTCATTATTTTTAAACTTATCATGTAGAATGCTTGTGATCCTACAACAAATATAGGGATATACTTAATCCCTGATTTAATGTTTCCTTTTTCAATAATTGAAACTATCATTGAAGAAAATACAGAAATGACTCCGATTGCTGCATGTGAGAAAAAGATAAAATCATCTTGATTAACTGCTACATTACCAACTGAAGATAACATTGAGGGCATTGTTGATGATGATGTTTGTGCACTTGATGCTAATAGATTAGTTACTTTTTGAATAACAATTAATAAGTTGTATGATAATGCGAATAAGATTGGAGCAATGAATATAACAATTGCACCAATGAATATCATATAAGTTACAACTGATGCACTTAATTCATCTTTTAATGCTTTTGTTCGTTTTAAATTATGTACAACTCTATCAATAATATTTGCAATTTTTCCACCACTAAGGATCTCCCCTACGATTAAATTAACAGATCTTTTTAACATTGGTGAATCATATTTATGTGAAAATTCGTTTAATGAAACATCTACATCTGTTCCTGTCATTACTTTTTTTGCAGCCATTGCTATCTCATTAGCTAGTATACCAAACCTTGGTTTGATTCCTAACCATAATGCCTTTTCAAATGCTAATCCTCCTTTTAGATTAGATGAGACTTCTTGAAGAAAGTCTGGTAAGACCTCTTCCATTTTTCTTGTTCTATTAAATATTTTTATGTCTAAATAAAAGTACATTAATACCATTATTAATCCTAATAATGCCATTGGTATAGCTAGCCAAATAATAAATACAAGGGCAAATACCATTATTCCACTTTGTTGACTAACAAAGCCCCAGAAGTAGAAGAAATATATTAAGAATGTGATAAGATAAGCAAGGTAAAATAATAAACCAAATAATCCATAAGGTACTTCAACTATTCCTGCTTTTAAGAAATACTTTCTTAGTTCTGGCCTTAATCTTTTTGGGATAAAGGCCTTTCCAAATTCACTTATGAATACTAATTTCATTTTTCTTTACTTTGTTAAAAATTTACACTTAACCTCGTACTTTTGAATATTGTTATAAATATGAATTGAATAATAACTAGGAAAAATATGACTATCATAAAGATTGTATTATTTATTGGTAAACTTAATAATCCTCCTATAACTACAAACATTGCCATTCCTAATGAAGGAAGTACAATAGCAAGAAGCATGTAAAATAATGCTAATGAATTTAATTTTTTACCATATCTTTGAATGTCTGCAAACTGTTCATTGGTTATTTCTTCAATTACATTGTGTAGTGGGGTTGTTATGTCAACTCCTATTTTTATTGCTGTATTTATTTGGAATAATACTTTTCTGAATTTTTCTGATGGGGAATACTTAACAGCATTATCTAATGCTTGTTCAATAGGTGTACCAAGGTTAATATCCTCAACAATTTCTTTAAAATATTTACTTGCAACACCATAACTCTCTGAACCATCAATTAAAGCGTTTAATAGTGGTTTACCTGAATGCATTTTTACAAGTAAAAATCTTCCTGCGAATAATACTTCTTTATCAAGGTCTCGTCTTCTTTTGTTTATTTTATTTTTAGGTATTAACATTAAAAACTGGAAAAACATAAAGAATGTTACAACAAAAACTACAATCAAGAAGACCATTGGTTGACCTAATAATTGTAACATAAAAAATGCAAATGCAGTAATACCAAGTGAGAAAAATAAACACATTTTTAATGTTCTTTTAATAAACAAATCAGGTCTTTCTTTTATTTGTGCTTTTCTTAGATCTTCTTTTAGCTTGGGAAATTTCTGTGCAATCTGATGAATAATATCTACCAATTATGATCCCCTCAATTTTTATCTTATGTAATATATATTAATTATGTGATGTAATTAATTATTATTTATTTTAAATATGATGTTATTTTATAACAAGTTTATTTCTATAATATTTTGACATAATCATACCAATATCGTTAACATTTCTAATATTATTGTCAACAATCCATTTCAATACCTTTTCTTTTTGTTTTAAATCTTCTTCAATATCCTTGTTGTTCATTCCAGTGAATATGTTTAATGTTTTATTAATTGCTTTCATTGGTGAAATTTGTTCTGTTTTATCTTTTCTTGGATTATATTGCATAATTACATTAATGTCTCCACTTGGAAGGACTTCTGCAAATTGTAATGTTTTTCTTTTATTTGTTCTCCTATTTCTATTTTGGACTATTATTGCTGAAACAGCAGGTAGAACTAATTTCGGGACATTAATTGGTGGGTTTGTAAGTCTTATTACTGTTTCATTTGAGTCATTTGCGTGAAATGTTGCGTAACAACTGTGTCCAGTATGTACTGCTTCAAATAATGTTTCAGCTTCTTCTTGTCTTCTGATTTCTCCCATAATTATCCTATCTGGTCTCATTCTTAATGAATTAATAATTAAATCAAGCATTGTAACTCCACCTTTTCCTTCTGGGTTTGGCATTCTAGTTTCCATAGCAACCCAGTGGAGTGTGTTTGGAAGTCTTAGTTCTCTTGTATCTTCAATTGTTATTATTCTTTGATTTGAAGGAAGGAATGCTGATATTACGTTTAACATAGATGTTTTACCTGATCCAGTTCCACCAGCAATTATCATTGATAGTTCATGTTGCATACAGAGCCAGATTAATGAAGCAGTTCTATAATCAATTGTTTCGGCTTTTATGAAGTCTGTAATTGTCCATGGTTCTGTTGCGAACTTTCTAATTGTCATAGTATTACCAAATGTAGAAATAGGATTAAGTGTAGCATTAACTCTATCTCCTGTTAATAGGTGTGCATCCATTAATGGACTTAGAATAGAGATTTCTTTGTTAACATCTCTTCCAATCATTGTTGAGAAGTGTCTTATTCTTTCTTCATTTGGAATTATAATATTGGTTTTTACCCAGGCATGTTTTTTATGATAAATCCATACAGGTTCTTTTGCACTATTAACTACGATTTCTTCAATATTACTATCTTTTAATAAAATCTCAATATTTCCTAAGCCTAAATTTTGTTCAATAACATAATTAATTAACATATCTTTAGTTTCTTCATCAGCATTAGGAAAATATTTTTTTAATAATTTTGTTAATTCTTTTTTAAACTCTTCTTTAATTGTTTCAATACCACCAGATTCAGATAATTCAATGACTCCAACTCCAACATCAGAAATAAATTCTTCTCTTATCTTTTCAAGAATTATTTTTGTGGTTTTACTCATATTTGTAATATTTACATTATATCTTGGGACTGCATCTTCTTCATACATTACAATAGCTACTTCTACTAATATATTATTAACATTTAACTTATACTTTTCAAGTAATTGTTTTTCTTTTTCTGTCACTTTCTTTCCCCCTATGATATAATGATTATATTTCTTATTAACTTGGTGGAACTGGTGGTGCATCTAATAATGGATCTTTTTTCTTAATACTGTTTGGTTGTTCAATTGTTGATTTTTGTGGTGGTGTTTTTGTTTCTTCTTTTTTATTTCTTTTTAAAAATCCGAAGAATCCTTTTTTCTCAGGTTTTTTTGTTTGAGTTTGTGTTGTTTTTATTGTGCCTTGTTTAAGTTGTTGTAAAGCAGCTCTTTGTTCTTGTAGTTGTTGTCTTTGTTGCATAAGGGATTGAACTTTTACATTATTGTTTGTTTGTTGTGTTGGATAATTTGTTCTTCTTGTTCCGTCTGTTAGACTTTCTTTTAATATAGGATTAATTGGTTTTACACCTTTTTTTGGTGGTCTGAGGTTATGTATTAACATTTGAATATCTTCTTCCTGCATTTCTGATAATGATCCAACTTCTGTTAATTTATAGAGTTTTAGTATCTTTTTATATAATAATGATTTTTCATATAGAAATCCATCTGGTAATTCATTGTATAGCAAGTTGAGAAGGTGATATTCTTTTTTTGCTTCTTCAATCTTTCCTGCTCTGATTAATGTAATACTTTTATCTATATGATCATGTATCTTTTCTGTCTTCTCAGATAATACCTTGAATGATGCTCTGTTGTATTCATTGATTAACTTACTATAAAAGGTAAGAATTTCATTTTCTAATTCCATTTTTTGTTCTGCAAATGCATCTGGAAGGTCTTTAAATAAACCTCTTATTTCTAAATATATTCTGTTTGCTTTATTATTATCTCCTTTAGAAAGATATTCTCCTGCCTTAGCAAGTAATTGTCTGATTACATTTGATTTTTTATCAATTTCTAGTTTTAGGTTGTTTAGGCTTTCTAATAATTCTTTATTAATTTCAGTTAATTCTCTATGTAATCTTTTTCTCTCTTCTTCTTGTTTTTTAGCAAGATTTACGTAATTTTCTTTGACTACAAAGTAAACTTTTTCAGCTTCTTTAAATTGCTTTTTCCCAATTAATTCTTTTATTTTTAATATTTGATCTTCAATTGTTCTATCTGTATAAAACTCACCACCTTGATTCTTTCCTCCTGATGATTTGTGTTGATCAGCTTCTTCATTTAAAAATTCATCAATATCCATTTTTCCCCACCTTATTCTTCATCCTCATCTGTATCTCCTTGGAGTATGTTAAAATATTTTCTCCATAATAATGAAACTTTTGAACTTGGAAGTCCTTTTTCTCTAGCTTTGTCTGTAAATACTTTTTTCATTGTTTCTTTGTTAGCATTAAGATATTTAAGCCAGAGAAGTCTAATTTGATTGTCTTTAATACCTCTTTTTCTTGCCTTTTCATAGAAAACCTCTTTTGTATCAAAACCAATGTATGTCATATCTAACTTTTTTTCGTTTTCTTCTTCAATATAAACATATGGTGTTGTGAATTTATATTCAATGCCAACAATTCTTTCTTCAACAAGAAAGTCAGTCCATGCTTGAACAGTTGCTATTGGAATATTTAGCTCTTTAGAAAGATCAATTAAACTCATTCTCCCTTTTTTCCTTAATACTTCTAAAAAATCATCAACATCAGTCCTAAGACTATCCTTCTCATCTGTCATAAACTATTTTTTATATATATAAGTATATAAGCTTTGTTTACTAATCTAGAGTAGTACTGTGATTTTTACCCTTTTTTTAAGTTTGTTAGAATCTGCCTTGTATTAAGATATTGTCATCTATTCTTTTAATTTTAACATTCTTTAATTTTATAGAATCATTGATTTTCTTTGTATTTATGTTATAGATTGAAGGAATTCCATTGTTTCCTATTATGATTGGTGCTATGAATAAGAATAATTTATCTACTAGTTTATCTTTGATTAATGATGTTGCTAATTGAGATCCTGCTTCAATTAAGATACTTTGAATGTTTCTTTTTCCTAATTCTATCATTAAATTGTTTAGATCTACTCTGTTTGCGTTCTCTTTTTTGTTTATTTTTTTATTTTCACTTTTGCATACAATAAGTTCTCTGACTTTGTTCTTAAGTTTGTTGTATTTTGTTTTGTTGTAATCTTTTGTTGTTGCAATTATTATGTTTTTATCTTTTAAGACTTTTGAGTTTAGTGGAATTTTTAATTTTGAGTCTATTATAATTCTTGTTGGTTGTTGTATTTGTTTGTTTTCATTATTTCCTCTTTTGTACTTTTCTTTTTCTGTTTTTAGTCTGCAGGTTAATCTTGGATTGTCTTTTACTACTGTTCCAATACCAACCATAACTGCATCAACATTATTTCTTATTTTGTGAACAATCTCTCTGCTTTTTTTATTGCTGATCCATTTTGAATCACCTGTTTCTGTTGCAATTTTTCCGTCTAGACTTGTTGCTTGCTTTAGAATTACATATGGTTTTCCTTTTTTTATGTGTTTGAGATATGTTTTGTTTATTTTTTCTGCATGTTTTTCTAATAGTCCTAATCTTACTTTAATTCCTGCTTTTTTTAACTTTTTAATTCCTTTTCCATTGACTAATTTGTTCGGATCTTTTATTGCAATAATTACTTTTTTTATTTTGTTTTTAATGATTGCATCGCAACAAGGAGGTGTTTTTCCTTTATGAGAACATGGTTCTAGTGTTACATACATTGTTGAGTTTATTAATGATTTTTTATTTTTTAATGCATTATTGATTGCTTCTATTTCTGCATGTGGCATTCCTGCTTTTTTATGATAACCATGTCCAATTATTAAATTATCTTTTACAATTATGCATCCAACTCGAGGATTTGGACTAGTTTTTCCTTTCAAAGCTAATTTTAATGCCTTTAACATATACTTTTTTTCGATTATTGAGAAGTTTATCATTTTTTATTAAGTTAATTTTAACAAATGTCCCATTCTTGTTTTTTTTGTCTTCAAATATTTTTTGTTGCATGTGCATGGTTTAATTTCAATTGGAATTCTTTTTTTTACTTTTAGTCCATATCCTTGTAATCCAATGATTTTTTTAGGATTATTTGTTAGTAATTTTATTGAAGTGATATCAAGATCTCTTAATATCTGTGCACCAATTCCATATTCTCTTAGATCTGTTTTAAATCCTAATTTTTTGTTTGCTTCAACAGTATCATATCCATTATCTTGAAGATGGTATGCTTTGATTTTGTTAAATAATCCAATTCCTCTCCCTTCTTGACGCATATATAAAATTGCACCACAACCTTGTTTTTCAATCATTTTCATTGCAGTCTTTAATTGATCACCACAATCACATCTTAAACTACCTAATATGTCTCCTGTAAAACATTCAGAATGAACTCTAACTAAAACATTTTTTTTGTTTTTTATATTTCCTTTGACTAGTGCAACATGTGTACTATTGTTTGTTTTGTCAATGTAAGGAATTAGTTGGAATGTTCCATTTTCTGTTGGTAGGTTTATTTTTTCTCCTTTTTGAATTAATTTTTCTGTTTTTTGTCTGTGTTTAATTATTTCAGCAATTGATATTATTTTGATTTTATATTTTTCTGAGAGTTTTATTATATCTGAAAGTTTTGACATTGTTCCGTCTTGATTCATTAATTCCCCAATTACACCAGCGGGATATAATTTTGCAAGTTTACATAAGTCAACTGTTGCTTCAGTGTGTCCTGCCCGTTTTAGAACACCAGCATTGTTTGCTCTTAGTGGGAATATATGTCCTGGTTTTGTTAGGTCTTCTGGTTTTGTTTTTTTATTAAGAACGGTTTTTATTGTTATGCATCTGTCTAATGCTGACACACCTGTTTTTGTTTTCTTGGCATCAACTGATACTGTAAATGGTGTTTGGAATGTGTCTGTATTGTTTTTAACCATAGGTTGTAGATTTAGTTCATCTAGTCTTTTTCCATGACATGGTAAGCACAATATTCCTGATGTATGTTTTAACATAAAACTAATTTTTTTTGCTGTTATTTTTTCTGCTGCAAAGACTATGTCTCCTTCATTTTCTCTATCTTTGTCGTCGACAACAATTAATGCATTGCCTTTTCTTAGTTCTTTTGTTGCTTCGTCTATGGAGCAAAATATTTTTTCTTTTGTTTTTATCACTATTATCACATTGCTTTATCTTTTTTTATTCTTCTTTGGTGTTTCTAATTAATTTAATACAAGCGTCTGTTGCTCTTCTTGCATATCCATCAAGTCTTTTTAATGCTTGAGCATGTGTCATTCTTGGTCCACTTATTCCTAATGCAACAGGTTTGTTAAATTCTAAACTTAAATCTGTTATTTTTCTTGCTGCATTGTTTCCTACTATTTCATCATGTGCAGTATCTCCTTCAAGAACACAACCTAATGTTATAACTCCGTCAATATCATTGTTTGCTAATAATCTTTTAACAGCTAATGGAACGTCATATACACCTGGAACGTGTATTGTTTTTATTACGTTTGCATTTAGAAGTTTAGCTTGTTCTCTTGCAATCTTTTCCATTAAATGTGTTATGTCTGCATTAAAATCTGCGACAACTATTCCTATCTTTTCATACATTTATATCCCCCCAAATATTGTCAGTACTGACTTTGCCTTAAGGTGAATGAAGCATTTGTCATGCTTTGCACAATAAGGCACCAAAAACCTTTTTGTTTTACAACATGTTTTTGGCGTAATGAACGGCATGTCAGTACTGGCTATGCTGTTTGATATTCACTCAATACTTCCAAAATCTTTATGTCCTTGTCGTCTACCTGTTCCTGCATATTTTTCTAAAGCGTTTTTGCTTTTTAATAATTGTAATGCATTCATTGTGTGTTTGTATGTTCTGTTTTTTGTTATTTCTTTTAGTTCTGTGTTATTTTTTGCTTCATCCATATGAATAAATACTTCTAGGATGTGGGTGTTTGTTAAAAGTTGAGTTTGTATTATTCCAGTGGATGCTTCGTGTGCACATTGTTTGTCAATTTTTTCTGGACCAGGCATTCCTAATGCAAGGCAAATATCACAACTGTGTTCTTCAATTAATTTTTTACATGCAACCGGTAAATCTTTGATTCCTGGAACAGTATATCTTTCAATCACGATATTTTCTTCACTGTCCTCGATTGCTTGTTTTGCAATCTTTGTCATGTCAACAGCAGCAAACATTGTATCTGCTATTCCAATTTTTTTTGTCATTGGATTATGACCTCATCATTGTCTTTGATGTTAAGTTTCTCTCTTAGTTTGTGTTCAGAGATTATTTCAATTGTTTCTAAAGAATAATTTGTTCTTTCTGGGATTATGATTGCAGCAGGAATTTTGTTAATATTTACTTTGTAACATTTTAATGAACCAAATGTTCTTTCTTCTGTTTGAAAACCTTTAATTTTTATTTTTCCTTTGTTTATTAAAAATGATTCAACTTCACTTATTTTTGTTTTGAGATTTAATGTGCCTTCGAACGGATTGATGTCTAATAGTTTTTTGAATTGTTCTTTGTAATTATTTTGTTTCATGTAAAATGATCCTTCACCAAGGCCTGTTTTTACTTTTCCTTTTAGTTTAGTTTGTTTTTCAAAAATATTTTTTAAGTTAAGGTATGTTTTTTTGACAATTTTTTTTGACTTTTCAGTTAGTTTTATTTTGATTCCATTATTTGTTACTCTTCTTTTAATTAATTCATTGTTTTCAAGATTGATAAGGATTCTAGAAGCACTTTGTTGTGATAAATTGAATAATTTTGCTAGTTCAGATGTGGTTGTATTTAATTCGTTGTTTAATTTTGTCTTTTTTGCTAATGTTAAGATGTATGTTAACTCTTTTTTTGTCATAATGATTTGTATTGTGTTGTTACTTATATATTTTATGCTACTTGTTTTTGGGTTATGTTCTTGTATTGTTTTTATAATTTATAAGGCCAACATTTATATATTATTAATCACTTATGTATAACATAAGAGATAGACGAAAGACTATAAGTGGGGATTGACAATGCTTGAACAAAATGTGAATGTTGTAGATGAGATGAAGCAGGCCTTTGTTTCTAATTTAGAAGAAGATGTTATTAGGTCTGTTAAGAGGAAAAGGATTCAAGAAGAGGTAGTTTTAAGGCCAATTTTGTCGCATTTGCCTAGTTTGCAGGGTAAAGAGAGGAATAAAAATCAAAATGCAGAAGTTAGGCCAGCAATACCTGATATGGAAAAAGCAGCTGATGATTATAATTCTGTTGATTACAAGATTATGGAGTTTAATCTACATAGAAGTAATCTTATGCCTTGGGATGTTGTGGATAAGTTCTGAGTGTGTTTTATTATGTTTTTACTCTCTTATAGGTGTAAACTTTTTAAATGGTTATTGGTTTCCTTAGGTTATGTCTTTAGATGATTCGGTTTTAAATGCTAAGAATAACTTAAGAAGAGTTTCGTGATAAATGATTTTTTCCAAACTTTTTTTAGTTCTAGATTCTTATTTTTACTTATTAGTGATTAATAAAGAATAATATTTATAAATACAGACTAATTTCTTATATCTTAATTATTATTGAGGTAATTAAATTGAGTCAAGAAATGAAGGATTTATATATAAGTTTTACACATTTAATTGGTAATGTTAAATCTAAAAATCTTACTTCTGATGATCTTAATGATGCACTTTTTTACTTAGGTTGTATAAAAGACCATCTTGAAGGATCTGTTCGAGATAATTCTGATATGTGTGATGCTTATAATTTGGCATCACAAGCTGAACTTGATGATGGATGTATTGATGTTGATGATGCAGACTTGGAAGGTGCAGTTGCAACATATACTATGATTCAAGGTGCTGTTAGAAAAGCAGAAACAGAAGGTAGAGCTGTTTTTAGACCTAGCATGGATCACAGAAATTCTTTTAGACAACTTAATGGATTACTTCAAGCAAATGGCATAGATACTTCTTTAGTAGATCATTTGGCTGAATCAAATGCTTCATATTCTTATAGAGCTGTTGTTGAGAATTATTCTTCTCTTGTTAATGTTGTATATCAATGTTAAGTTTTTAATGCTTTTTCCAAACTTTTATATACTTCTACATTTATATATTATATAGAGGGGGATAGTATGAAGAAGAAGATACTTATTGCAGATGACGAATATACTATTAGAGAACTAGTAGATTTGACTCTAGGTGATGATTATGAGATTATTAAAGCAGAAGATGGACAAGATGCTTTAGATAAGATGAAAGAGGTAAATCCTGACTTAATTATTATTGATGTAATGATGCCTAAATTAGATGGTTTTGAGGTTAGTAGGAGAATAAAGACCGATGAAACTACAAAACACATACCTATTATTATGTTAACTGTAAAACATGAGTTAGAAGATGTTAAAAGAGCAATTAAAGCAGATGTTGATGAGTTTATAACAAAACCTTTTGAACCTGATTTATTAAGAAAAAGAGTTGAGGAGAATATTTCTTGTGTTGAAGAAAATACTGAAATCAAAAGAAAATTGTTTAAGTATGGCAAAAGTTTGCATTACATAAAGGGAAGAAGACCAAGGCCAAATTAGTTGTTTTTTCCCAAAGTTTTTTATATGATTATTAACAATATTTCTTATAAATAGTTATTTTAATAATAATTGAGGTGTTATAATGGCAAAGAGAAGAAAAAAAGTTTCTAAAAAAGTTGTAAAAAGAAAAAAGACTTCTAAAAAAGCAACAAAAAAAAGTTGTTGTCCTTTTAGTGCACATAAAGAATTGTTTTTAACTGCATTAGTTGCATGTGCTGCAATTGTTTTAATGGTTGTATTAGTTTTTTGTTTAGGTGGAAATGATGTTGAATTAACAGATGATTTGAGTGGAGAAGCAACTATGGCTGTTGGTGGCAAGTTGGGTGAATTAGGATCAAGTGGTCCTATGGCTACTAGTGGTAAAACAACGAGTAAAGATTCTCCTAGAACTTTATATCCTGATTTAATATTTAATGAAGATGAAACAGTTTTTGAACTTGAAGGTACAGTATATGTTATACCTAGTGGTGTGCGAGATTCTAGTACTTTTGAGACATTTTATGTAATAGGTTATGATGTTGATGGTGAATTAAGAGTTGCATTTGAAAATCAAGGAGATGGTGTGATTAATGTGGCTTATAATAGTATAACTGGAAATCATGTATTTACTTCTTATGGTCCTTTGTCTAGTGGTTCATCTATTTCTCAAACTCAGGACCAAAGTGATAGGGATGCTGATTTAGGATTAGGGGATGTTGGAACACATGATTTTATTTATTCAGGTTCTTGTCATAGTTTTGGTGCAGATATTTATTCAGAATGTTATTCTTCTGCATCACATGAGGAAATGATATTATTTTTGTTACTAAATAATATCTATGAAACAGGATTATCAGGAGATAATGGAGAGCTTACAATTGAGTATGATTTTGATAGATCTGACACAGTAACTGAATCAGATGAAACTAATAATGCAGGAACATATACTCTTGAATTATCAGAATCCTTATTATCTGATATTGAATGGGTTGAACTAGATTATGGATTTTGTAGTGATACTGATGGAGGAAAGGACTACCTTGTTCAATCTACAACAACAGGTGGGTTATGGTCTACAACAGAAGCACAACATGAAACTCATACAGATAGATGCATAGGTGAAACAATGTTAACCGAGTATTATTGTAAGAATGATGTCTATGCATTTTCAACTAACCATGATTGTAGTGATGATGGAAAAGCATGTCTTGATGGAGCATGTGTTGATTGTTATGCTTACTCATCTGAATCATCTTGTTTAGGTTCAACATTAGGTTGTTTATGGAAAGATGGAAGTTGTATAATTGATTAATTTCTAAATATAATGCCGACTAAAGATCGGCATTATAAGACTTTACTTTGTAAAGTTTTTTTCCTTTTTTTTAGAAAAACTTATATACTATTTCTTAAATTATATATTTAATATTTTTTTAAGGAGGTAATTAATTATGGTAAAGAAAAAAGATTGTTCTAATATGTACTTGTTAGGAATGGTTGCATGTGTTGCAATTGTTGCATTGGTTGTTTTAGTAATGAATGTTGGAACTGATTCTGTTGATTCAGTTAGTTTAAGTGAAAATGATATGAGTGGACAAGCAATTGGTGAAAGAATGGGTGGATCATTTTCTGGATCTGGTAGTTCTGTAGATTATGATAGTGATGGTATTAAAGCAAAAGTAGATTGTGATGATAAGGATGCAAGTGTAGGTGTTGGTAATCTTTATTATTATGATGCAGATGGAGATGGATTTGGTGGAAGTAATAGCGATTCTTATTATTATGGTGTTACACGAATTTGTCCAGGCGAAACTGTACCAACATCTTATGTAGATAATAATGAAGATTGTGATGATGCTAATTCAGATATTAATCCAGATGCAGAAGAGGTATGTAATGGTTATATTGATGATAACTGTGATAATGACTATAATGATGGTATGAGGGGATCTACTGATTTAGGAACTTTTTATGCTGACATGGATAATGATGGTCATGGAAATCCAGCTGGACCTATTTTGTTTGCGTGTGTTCCTGATCTTGGTTATGTAGAAGAACCAACTGATTGTGATGATTCTGATGCAAGCATTAATCCAGATGCAGTAGAAGTTTGTGATGGAATAGATAATGACTGTGATAGGTTAATTGATGGAGATGATGAAGATTTAGATGAATCAACTGGCTATACTTGGTATCTTGATGTTGATTTAGATGGTTATGGAGATACTAGTACTGCTTTAACTCAGTGTGATGATCCTTCACCAGCATCTGGTCCGGGATATGTATTATTGCCTGGAGATTGTAATGATCTGAGGACAATGAGTAATCCAGATATGCCAGAATATTGTAATGGTGTGGATGATAACTGTGATGGAGACGTTGATGAAGGTTGTTAATTTCTAAATATAATGCCGACTAAAGATCGGCATTATAAGACTTTACTTTGTAAAGTTTTTTTCTTTTTTTTTAGTAAAACTTTAATACTAGTCTTCTAAATTATGTATGAAATTAATAATATTGTTATAAAGGAGGTTATAATTATGGCAAAGAAAAAAGATTATTCTAATATGTACTTGTTGGGAATGGTTGCATGCGTTGCAATTGTTGCATTAGTTGTTTTAGTAATGAATACTGGAACAAATACAATGAGTTTAAGTGAAGAAGATATGAGTGGACAGGCAATTGATGGGAAATTTGATGGATCTAATTTACCAGGTTCTGGTGGTGGTTTTATTACAGATGCTGATGGTGATGGAGTTAAGAGTGCAGGAGATTGTGATGATAATGATGCAAGTGTAGGTGCTGCAGAAACATATTATTATGATTCTGATGGTGATGGTTTTGGTGGTGATACTGGTTCCTATTATTATGATACTGAACAATATTGTCCAGATGAATCTGTACCTAGTTATCATGTAGATAATGATGAAGATTGTGATGATGCTAATTCAGCAATTAATCCTGATGCCACAGAATTTTGTGATGGATTTGATAATGATTGTGATAATAATATTGATGGACCACGGTGTTCTAATATGGATTTAAGTATTGAAGATGCTGAAGCATTACTAACATTTACATCAGCAAGAGCAGAAGGAAGGCCAGTTTATGAAATGACTCTTTATATTGATGTTGTTAATAATGATAATTTAGATGATGCTCAAATTGGAACATATATATTATTATTCCCAGATTATCCTTCATATTTGATGGAATTAAATGGAGATATTACTGATAATATTGGTCCAGGTGAAACATATGTATTAGAAGAATCATTTTCTGTTTATGTTTCATCAGGAGTATATGATTTGATTGTTGCAGACGGATACATAGATGTTGATGTAACTGTTGATTTTTTTGATGAACTTGAAGAAGCTGATGAAACAAATAATCAAGAAACAGTAAGAGCATATCTGAGATAAATTTTTTATTTTTTTCTTTCTTTTTTCTAAAGTTTTATATATCATTATTATCATTATTTCTTTTAGATTATTATTTTTTAATAAATGAGGTGTTTTTATGGCAAAAAAGAGGAAATTGATTAAGAAATCAGTAAAAAAGAGTTCTAAGGATTATGCAAGTATATATTTGTTAGGAATGGTTGCATGCGTTGCAATTGTTGCATTGTTTGTTTTAATGATGAATACAGGAACAACAAGTTTAAGTTTGAGTGAAGAAGATATGAGTGGACAAGCAGTTGGTGGAAGCATGGATAATGTTTACATTAGAACCAGTTCAGATATGTCTTTAAGAGACTCTGATGGAGATGGTTATAATAATGCAGTTGATTGTGATGATAAGGATGCTTCAGTAGGTGCAGGTGATCTTTATTATTATGATGCAGATGGAGATGGTTTTGGTGGAGATGATACAGAACGATTCTGTCCAGGTGAATTTGTGCCAGGTTATTATGTGAGTAATAATGAAGATTGTAATGATGCAAATTCAGTTATTTATCTTGGTGCAACAGATGTATGTGATTTAGCTGATAATGATTGTGATGGTTTATATGATGAAGATTGTTAGTTAATTATTTTTTTCTTATTCTTTTTTCTAATATTGGTTAAATATAAAACAATAAGGCCATTAGCAGACCGAGTTTTTTGTATCGAGAATATCAATACTAATTCAATTTTCTCGAACTTAATTTATTACTAAAGTATTTTAATTTACAAGAAACTGAAAAATGGCCAGGCTAATGGCCTTAGAAATTCTTACATCATTGGAGGCATGCCTTGTGGTGGCATTTGTTCTTGTCTAGCTCCAGTTGCAATAACATCATCTATTCTTAAGATCATTACTGCTACTTCTGCTGCTGAACTTACTGCCTGGGTTTTTATTCTCAAAGGTTCAATAATGTTTACTTTCCATGCATCGATAACTTTTCCAGTAAAAACATTAATCCCTGCCCATTTTCTACCTTGATCATGTGCAGCTTTTAGTTCTGTTAAAACATTTATTGGATCTAAACCAGAGTTTTCTGCTAATGTTTTTGGAATAACTTCCATTGATTCTGCAAATGCAAGAACAGCTAATTGTTCTCTGCCTGCTAAAGATTCTGCGTATTTTTTTAGATTTCTTGCCAACTCAATTTCAGGTGCGCCTGCTCCTGCAACAATTTTTCCATCTTCTAATGCAGAAATGATGTCGCCAACTGCATCTTCCATTGCTCTTTTGACCTCGTCAATAACATGTTCAGTACTTCCTCTTATCAGTAATGTTACTGATTTAGGATTTTTACATTCTTCAACATATGTCATTTGTTCGTCAGCAATTTTTCTTTCTTCAACATTTCCTGCTTTTCCTAAATCATCTTTTCTTAGGTCATCTAAGTTTGTAATAATGTTTGCACCTGTTGCTCTTGCTAATGCTAACATGTCAGATCTTTTTACTCGTCTACATGCATATATTCCTTGCTTTGCTAAGAAATGTTGTGCTAAGTCATCAATTCCTTTTTGACAGAATACAACATTTGCTCCAGAATTAATTATCTTTTCAACCATATTTCTAAGCATTTTTTCTTCTTGTTCTAAGAATGCTTGCATTTGTGTTGGATCATTTATCTGAATCTTTGCATCTGTTTCTGTACTTTTGATTTCAATTGGTGAATTAATTAATGCAATTTTTGGATTTCTTAGATTGTTTGGCATTGAGTTATGTACTTTTTCTTTGTCTAATAAAATTCCTTTAATAAATTGAGAATCTTCAATTGATCCTCCTGTTTTTTTCTCAAGTTTAATGTTTTCCTCATCAATTTTTAAATTATTATTTGAATCCTTTTCAAGAATAGACTTTATTGCTTTAACTGTTATGTCTGCAAGTAATTCTTTATTGTTTTCTGCACCTTTGCCAGTCATTGCAGTGATTGCTATTTTCTTTAGTGTTTTATTATCATCTTCATCTAATTTTTCAGCCATGTTGTTTAAAACAACATTAGCTTTTTCTGCTGCCATTCTGTATCCTTTTGCAATAACAGTTGGATGAATTTTTTGTTCTAAAAGATTTTCTGCGTTTTTTAGAAGTTCGCCAGCTAAAACAACTGCTGTTGTTGTTCCATCACCTACTTCATCTTCTTGTGTTTTAGCTATTTCTACAATCATTTTTGCAGCTGGATGTTCAATATTCATTTCTTCAAGAATTGTTACGCCATCATTTGTTACAATAACATCTCCCATTGAATCAACAACCATTTTATCCATTCCTTTTGGACCTAATGTTGTTCTAATTGTTTCAGCTACTAATTTAGCAGCTAGAATATTATTTCTTTGAGCATTTTTACCTGTTGTTCTCTTTGTATCTTCTGGCATAATAAAAATAGGTTGTACTTGATTTGTCATATTTAATCACCCTCCTAAGTATGTGTAAGGAAGAAATATTTGTTTATAAATGTGATTGTTTTAGGGTATAATATTTATAAATGCGAATTGATTACCTTATGATATTGGGGGATTATTATGGTTGAAATTACATTAGAAGATAAGGTTGTTGATACTGCTAGTGGTGAGATTCCAGTTGCTTGTACTATCACTGTTGAAGAGAAAGAAGAAGGAGTTAGGGTAATTTATAAGGAGAGACCACGAGTTTCTGAGCATGATCATGGTAGCATTCCACCTGGGCAGGATCTTTATGATACTGTTTTTGTTAGATATAATCCAAGAGATTTAGATGGAGTTATTGAATTAACTAGAGTTACATCTAAGCATGAGCATGGTTTTAATTATGGGATTATTGGAGGAGAAGTAACTGATGCTAATGTTAATAATAGTGAAGTTGATGTATCTAGTGAGATGGCAAGAGAATACTTTGATGTTGGTCTTAAACAGTTAAGAGAATTAGAAAATCATGTTCCTGGAGATATAGAATATACTGAAATGTTAGCTGTTTTAGAAAGAGTTTATGCTACTCCTTTGCAGGATATTGTATGGGATTCAGTTGCTGGTGAGAATAAATTAGCTATTTATCGACTTGATGATGGAAGACTGAATCTAAGATTAGAATCACAAAGGAATGATGGTAAAAATGTTCATGATTATAATGTAGATGTTGTTTATGATCCAAAAGATTTGGGTGAAATAGAATTAACAGCTAGTTCTTTAGCAGGTCTTACTTTAGTCTTAGGTTCTTCATCTCGTCTTGGATTTATTGATGAGTTCATGGTATTTGATCCTGGTTCTCAATCAACATTTTATAGAATAAGAGAAGGAAGAGTAGTTGAATCACGGGGTTATGGAAATTACTTTGATTTCTCTCTTGCTGTTGACGCTTTAGGAGAAGCAGGACAATATGTTCAAGAACAGTATAGAAGAGAAGATCTTAATTATCAAGGATTAATGCAAGAATTAGGAAGAGCATCTAATAGTTGTCTAGAAGAACTTGCTGTTTCAGGAGATGAGGAATTACTTGGTGAAGGATCTCCTTTTGGAACAGGTTATGGAGTTCCTGTTGCTCCTGATTTATCTGGATTTTTTATTGAAATAGTAGATATGCCAGAGGGAGAGGAATAGGTTTTGTTTTATAATTATTAAGAATATGTGTTGGGGATAAAATATGAGATGTTTACAAGAGATTGCATTAGAATCTGAAGTTGGAGTGGCTAGATTATTGATTAGGCAGGATGATGGAAGAATTAATCTTGCTTATAGATTGAGTACTTTTGATGGAGGAAGTCTTTATAATTATAATGTTGATGTTAATTATGATCCTGAAGATTTGAGTGAGGTTGAATTGATAGTTAGTTTAGGGTCAGTACCTCCTGGACAGGATGTTGTAGTTAGAGATGCTGATAAACCTGTGGAAAGATATTCTCCAGGTATGAATCAGTCAACGATTTATAGATTAAGAAGAGAAGGAGTAAAGGTTGTTAAGGGTGAAGGAAATCCAAGTGAATTATTACCTGCGATTGATGCAATTGTTGGAGCAAGGGAAGAAGTTAAAGCAAAGTTTACAGGGGAAATTGATCTTAATTATAGAGAATTACAAGATACTTTGAATACAGCATTTAGAGCGTATCGTGGTGAGAGTGGGCCAAGTAGACTTGCTCTTACTTTATTAATAGGGGGAGATTAGATAAAATGTTATTAGAAACAGCAATTGAAAAAGTAATGGGAATTAATGTTCATAGACAGCTAACTGCAGTTGATCCTCTTTTCTTTGATGAGAGGCATGTTGTTTTGAAGATGCTTTCGCGGCATCAGGCTGGTCAAGTACCTGCCCTAGAAGATTTACCATTTAGAATTTTGGTTTCAGATCATCCTGATTATATGGCATCAAATACAAAACAACATACAGATATTGTTACTTTAACTAGAAGATTAGTTAGAGAAGGACATAATGTTGTTGTTTCTCCATTTAGAAAAAGGCGTGCACCTCCAGTTACGAAAAGGTTATTAGATGAAGGGCCTTATGATAATTTAGTTATTGTAGAATCTAATGATGGTGTAACAAGGGCCTTTTATGTCCATGGTGTTAAATTACCAAATGGCATTAATATGAAAGGAGGGAAGTTAACTCCTAAACAAATTTATGATGCTGTTTGTAGTTCATATACTCATTTTGCATTTGTTCCTAAGGAAGCAGGAGTGGAAAGAGATTTAGTAAAATTAGGTAAAGGATTTGCTTTTCCATATCGAGGATTAATTGAAATGTCTGATGCACCTGTTGTTGATCCTAGGAAAAGAGGAGGATATTCAGCTGTTCTTAAAATAAAAGGAAGAGGAAAAATAGTTGAAATAGTATACCAAGTAAAACCAGCACAATTAGATAGAGAAGTTGAAGGTCGTAGAAGGTCAGAATTAAATAAGAGGATTGAAACACATGTTGTAGTTTATGAACCATTGGATTTAAGTGCTAGAATTTCAGTAAGACACTTTTCATATGGTGGAAATGGTCCTCCTCTTAAAATGTATGATGTAGAGAATGGAGTTTTACTTGATGGATTTATGCCTGGTGCTGTGGTTGATGTTCTTAGGAAATTAGCACCACAATTAGAACCAGTAAGATTAGGTGAAAATAATATTAATTATAGAGGGTTAGTGCAGGTTTTAGAGAGAGCTAGTTAAATAACATTACTTATTTTTTATTTAAAATGATATTAGAAGAAGTAGTAGAAACTGTAATGGGAACCAATGTTCATAGACAATTAACTGCATTAGTTCCTGATTTCTTTGATAGAGATTATGTTGTTTTGAGGATGGTTCCTAGGCCTAAGGAGGATCAGGATGTTCCTGTTGGTGTTAAGTTGTGGCCTGAGGTAGTTGCTTCAACTCATTCTGAACATGTTATTGGAAGGAATTATAATGATCTTATGGCAATAACTAGGGAATTAATTCATCAAGGATATAATGTTGTTGTTTCACCTGAAGATATAAGAAGATACTCAATTGTTCAACAAGAAATATTAGATGAAGGACCTTTTGATAGATTGGTTATTGCAGAATGTGATAGTCATTGGAGAGCTTTTTATGTAAATGATGCTCAATTGTTTGATAAGGGAAAGATTACTTGGGGTAGATTAGAACCAAAGGATTTTGCAGATGCTGTTTGTAGAACTAATGTTCATTTTGCTTTTGTTCCAAAAGGTAAAACAAGAAGACAAGCAACATATCTTGAAAAAGGTTTTATTCTGCCTTACAAAGCAGAGCTTCACTTTGATTTAGGTATTATTAATCGTACAGGATCTGATTTTTCTATGGGGGATTTTGATTATTCACATTCAGTTAAGGTTAGAGGTGAAGGAAGATTTATTAGAGTTACTTATCAAATTAAACCAGAATATTTATCTAGAGAAGGACATGGTAGACAGCATGCTTTTAATGAATCAGGAGTAGAAACTGTTTCTCTTTGTTATGAACCAGATAATATGGATGGTGATATTGCTATTACAAAACAGAGTGCAGCATTAGTTTCTCCATTTAGATGTACAGTAAATTCAGGTGAATTTTCAGGTTATAATCAAGTAGAATTAGAAAGAGTGATGAAAGCATTGACCGGATTAAGAGAAGTATTGGATGATGTGACAATAAGTGGTAGAAATGTTAAATATTCAGGGATAATGGATGTTTTGGATAGAGCATATGCTAAAAGATAACACCACCTGTTGGTAATTATTAAGAGTAATATTTATAAATATTAATGGATTTCTTAGTATTATTGGGGGTTTTAAATATGGATGATATAATTTTTGATATTCCAATGCAAAATACAGGACATATAACTACATATAGAAATGTTAAGTTTTCTTTTGGAGATGATGGAAGAGTTGGTTTAAGATTTATTAGTACTATTGCTATTCAAGGTGGAAATAATAATGTAATAACAACAACTGTTGATTATGATCCAAATGGATTAGAAGGAAGAATTGATATTAGTAGAAGGAGTGATTCTGTTACTTTAAGACAGAGGATTGGTACTTCTGATGACATAGGTGATGAGCTACCTGTAAGGAGATATAATGATTTAGATCCAACAAGTATTGATAAATATGAATTACCAGAACAACTTTCTTTTGAAGGTAGACAATATCAAGGAGAACATCCTTTAGCAAAGCAAGTATTAGGTTATGCAATTGATGATTTGTTAGAAGCACAGTCTTTTGTTAATTTAGAATTAGATGGAGATCAAGCAGAAGCTGTACAATATACTGCATTGGTTCAAGAATTAGAACAAGCATATGAAGCAATGCCAGGTATTGCATTTAGACGAGGAGATCTAACTAGAGCATATGAGAAAGGAGCAGGGGTTGGAAATACTTTTTTCAAACCTGATCAAGATCCCATGGGTGCTGGTTTCTGGCGAGAAGGTCATGATCCTTTGAGTATTTTAGAAGGAGATACACCTTTTTCTTATACTGATCTACCTTCTGTTATTGGACCAGATAAACTAAATAAAGAATAACTTCTTTTCTTATTCTTATATATTCCTAGGATACAACACTTGATAATTAATTTTATAGCTCTGCGTTCCCGGATGGAGCAACCCCCCGCGACGAGCATTACATCGTTTTTCTAAGGTGTTTTGACCTTGGGATACTATGTCATTAAAACCATAAACTATATATACTACTTTTATATATAAAGTATTTATTATTAAGAGGGGATTAATTATGAAAAAAGGGATGATAGTATTTTTAGTAATGTTATTGGTTCTTTTACCTTGTGTTTATAGTAGTGTTGTTATTACAAGTGCATTTAGATCTGAGTATAATATAGGTGATGAAATCACTGTTGAAGGTTATGTTCTAGCTGAGGATGATATTGATGAAGAGTTTTCAATTACCTTGGAATGTAATGATAATACTGATGAAAATTCAGTACAACTTATGCTTGAAGCAGGGCAAAAGGTTACATTTACAAGTTTAGATTTAAATTATTTTGTACTTGATGAAGAAGATAATTGTAAAGTTGTTGTTAAATATGGAGACAGCAGAGAGGTTTCTTCAAGATTTGCAGTTACAGATCGGTTAGAAGCATTATTTAATCTTAATAAACAAGAATTTCAGTTAGGAGATTCATTTGTATTAAAAGGAACTGTTTTTAGAATTGATGGAAGTAATGTTGAAGGATTAGCAAAAGTTTATCTAAGATCTCCTGAAGATTCATCCCTTCTCTTAGATGATGTTGATATTTTTGACGGTTCTTTCACATTGACAAAAAAATTAACAGAACTTGATGGAGACAGATATTATGTTGAAGTTGTTGTTGAAGATGATAATGGTAATAGTCAAGAGTTTGAAAGAATTGAAACAATTGATATTTATAATCAATTAGAATTAGATGTTGATTCTGATAAAAATGAATATGATCCAGAAGATTTAGTTACAATTTTAGGAAAAGTAATAACAGAAACAGATGGTCTTGATGAAGCAACAGTGACTGTTTTATTTGATAATGATAAATACACTACCACATTAGATAATGATTTAATTTCTTATCAATTTAAGATTCCTGAGGATTTAAAATCAGGAGAATATGGTGTTTTTGTAAGTGTGACTGATCCAATTGGTAATTATGGGTATGAAGATTTAATTATTTATATTAACCAGGTTGCAAATGAAGTAGAAGGTGTTTTAGATGCAATTGAAATTAATCCTGGAGAAACATTGAGTGCAAATGTTGTTATTTATGATCAAGCAGGAGATTTGATGGATGGAAAGGTTTATGTTGAAATTGTTGATCCGGATAATGAACTTGTTTATAGTGGGGAAATAACAACAAAGCAAGAAGTTGAAGTTGACTTTTCAAAATATAGTCAACCTGGAACTTATAAATTTATAACATCATTAAATGATATTGAAGATGAAGCTAGTTTTATTGTTAAAGAATTAGAATCAGCAAGTTTTTCATATGCAAGTGAAAAAGTTTATATTAAAAATGAAGGAAATGTTGAATATGATAGGACTGTTGAAATTGTTTTGATAGATGAAGGTGAATCAGAATCAGAAGATGATGATATTCAATATATTGTTAAAAAAGAAATAGTGATGCAACCAGATTCTGTTACTGAGATTGATCTTACAACAGAGGTTCCACCAGGAGATTATTCAATTTATCTAGGAGATTCTTCAACAGAGTATATAACAGACTCATATCCTGCAACAGGTTATGTTGTTTCAGCAGGTGGTGAACAGCCTGGTGTTACATATACTGATCAATTTGAGGATGTTAATTTAGAATCTGATAATAGGCCAATTACAAAGAAGGTTGAACAAAAAATGTCAGATATTACTGGAGCAACAACTGTCGATACTTCAAAAACAAATAAGTCACCTTATATCTTGTTTGCATTGTTTATATTAGTTGTAAGTGGGATGTTAGGGTTATATGTTTATGATAACAGAGAAGCAATTATGGAATGGTGGGAAGATATGAATATGCCTGAAGATGATAAGAAAAGAATTTTTAAGGATATTAAATATAAAAAACCATTTCAATTAGCAAAAAAAACTGGAGAAGCAGAGACAATAAATGTTGATAAATTAGGATTAGATAAACCTAAGTTTAATTCTTCACAGATTAAGAAATCAGAATCACCAAGCATGCCAGAAGCAAATCCTGTAAAGAATGATAAGGATGATTTTATGGATTTTATGAGTAGGTAATTATGATAATAACAATATCTGGTACAGCAGGTTCTGGTAAAAGTAGTGTTGGGAAAAAGTTAGCTGAGAAATTAAATTATAAACATTATTCTAATGGAGATTTTATGAGAGAGATTGCTACTAAGAGAGGAGTGACTATTTTAGAATTAAATAAATTATCAGAAAGTGATGCTTCTGTTGATAAAGAATTAGATGATAGACAAATTAAATTAGGAAAAGAAGAAGACAATTTTATTATTGATTCTCGACTTGGATTTCATTTTATACCTAATTCTGTAAAAATTTTTTTAGATGCTGATATTGATGTTAGAGCAAAGAGAGTTTTTAATCAAAAAAGAAAAGGAATTGAAGATAATGAAAGTTTAGAAGATACTAAACAAAAGATACAAGATAGGTTAGAGTCTGAGAAGAAAAGGTATAAAGAATTGTATAAAGTTGATTATCTTGATTTAGTTCATTATGATTTACTTGTTGATACAACTGGTGTTTCAGTTGAAGAGGTTGTTGATGAGGTTAGAGAGTATTTGAAGAGTTTATAAAGCTATGATACCGCAACATTTAAATAACATTTATAAATACTAATGTGATAGACTTCTCATAGATGCTTAAGGATCTAGAGGAACGAGGAGGAGGTTATTTTCATGATAAAACAAGGAGATTTTGTAGAAGTTGAGTATACAGGCAAATTAAAAGATGAAGGGTTAGTATTTGATACTACAGATGAGAAAACAGCTAAAGAAGCAGGTATTCATAATGAACAAATGAATTATGGTAGTGTTGTTATCTGTGTAGGTCAAGCTCAATTATTAAAGGGTTTAGATAATGCTTTAGCAGATAAAGAACTAAATAATGATTATTCAGTTGATATTAGCGCAGAAGATGGGTTTGGTAAGAAGAATGCTAAATTGATTCAATTAATAGCTACTTCAAAATTCAAAAAAGAAGGAATTAACCCTATGAAAGGTATGCAGGTTAATGTTGACGGTGTTTTATGTACTATTAAAACAGTTTCAGGTGGAAGAACATTGGTTGACTTTAATCATCCATTGTCAGGTAAAGAGTTAGTTTATTCATTCAAAATTAAAAGAGTAGTTGAAGATGATGCTGAGAAGGTAAAAGAATACTTAAAAGTTTCATTAAGTATGAAAAATGTTGAAACTAAGCTAGAAAATGGTAAATTAACAGCAACATTAGAGGAAGAAATCTCTGATGAGGCTAAGGAAAAACTTGGAAATAAGGTTAAAGAGCTTATTCCAGCTGTTAAAGAGCTTGAGTTTAAGAAAAAGTAGTATTATTATATTTATATACTTAAATAAAAACTTTTATATACCAGCTTGCATGGTTTTTTAGTAGAAAAAGAGAGGTTTGAACCATAGAGGTGAAGGTGGGATGGAATCATTTATTAAAAATGCTCAAGAAAGAGCTGAAGAAGGAAATCAAAGTTCAAATGGACAAGTTTTAGAAGTTAAAGAACGAGCTCCAATAGATACTAGACAGACTAAACAAGAAGTAAAGAAGAGAAATGATATTGATGCTGAATTAGAGCAATTATTATCAAAGCAAAAGGCTACAATTAAAGTTGTAGGAACAGGTGGTGGAGGTAATAATACTATCAACAGAATATCAGAAGTAGGTATTGTTGGAGCAGAAACTATTGCATTAAATACAGATGCTCAAGATTTACTTTATACAACAGCTGATAAGAAAGTTTTGTTGGGTAAAGAATTAACAGGAGGTCTTGGTGCGGGATCTATTCCAAGAATTGGTGAAGAAGCTGCAATTGAGACTGAACATGAAGTTAAAAATCATTTGCAAGGAGCAGACATGGTTTTCATTACCTGTGGATTAGGTGGTGGAACTGGAACAGGTTCAGCTCCAGTAGTTGCAGATGTTTCAAAAAAGATGGGAGCACTAACAGTTGCAATCGTTACAATTCCATTTTCAATGGAAGGACAACGAAGATATGAAAATGCATTGTTAGGTTTAGAAAAATTAGAATCAGTGGTTGATACTTTAATTGTTATACCAAATGATAAATTGCTGGAATTAGCGCCAGACTTACCATTACACACATCATTTAAGGTTGCAGACGAAATCTTAACAAATGCTGTGAAAGGTATTGCTGAACTGGTTACAAAAGCAGGTTTAGTTAACTTAGACTTTGCTGATATCAGAGCAGTAATGGGTAATGGTGGAGTTGCATTAATTGGTGTTGGTGAAAGTGATACTGAAAATAGAGCACTTGAAGCAGTTGAAAAGGCAATTAATAATCCTTTGCTTGATGTTGATATTTCGGGAGCAAATGGTGCATTGATTAATATTTCAGGTGGATCAGATATGACTCTTGATGAAGCAAGGAAAGTTGTCGAGGCTGTTTCAGAAAAACTTGATGATGATGCAAGGATAATTTGGGGTGCACAAATTTCAAATGATCTTGCAAATGTTATAAGGACAATGTTAATTGTTACTGGTGTTAAATCATCACAAATATTTGGAACTACAAATAAGAGTGGTTCAAAACATAAGAAAGAGATTGAAAACGAATTAGGAATAGAATTTGTAAATTAAATGTGAATGAAAATGGAACAACATAAACCGTCTTTAATGTCAAGGATGAAATCATTAATTTCAGAGTATGGTAGAGTACTTAGGATAACAAAGAAACCAACTAATGAAGAATTTAAAGGGATTGTTAAGATTTCTGGTATTGGAATGGGAATTATTGGTTTAATTGGATTTATTATCCAGATGATTAAAATATTATTGTTTGAGTGAGGGTGTGAATCAATGGAAGAAAATAAGGATACACAAGAGATTGTGCAGGAAACTACAGCTGAGGAAGAGTTTCCAACAAAAATATTTGCATTAAGAACAACTGCAAATAGAGAAGATCAGGTAATGGATTTTATTACAAGTAATATTACTAAGAAAAAGCTTGAAGTTTATGCCGTTATTAGACCACATGGTATGAGGGGTTATATCTTTTTAGAAGCAACTACCAAGTCTGATGCAGAACAAGCTGGATTTAATATTCCATATGCAAGAGGAGTTCTTGCAAATGAGATTCAATATTCAGAAATTGAGCACATGCTTGAACAGGTTAAGAAACATGTTAATATCCAGAAGAATGATATTGCAGAGATTATTAGTGGACCTTTCAAGAGAGAAAAGTGTAAGATTACAAGGATTGATAAGACAAAAGAAGAAGTTGTTGTTGAATTACTTGAAGCACCAGTTCCAATTCCAATTACGGTTAAGATTGATGCTGTTAAAGTCATCAGAAGAGAATCAAAAGATGATGACGAAAACGATGAAGAAGTAGAAATAACACTTTAATTTATATATAATTCCGACTAAAGTCGAAATTATAAGACATTGACTAGCGTCAAGTTTTTATTTTATTATATTAAAAAGAGGGGTGAATAGGATAGAGGTTGAAGACACTCTTAGGTTAATTAATTATATTAAATCACAGCAAGCTAAAGGATTTTCTAATGATGAGATTAAAGAGAAGCTACTTAATGCTGGCTGGAACCAGAGAATGGTTGAGAAATATATGTCTAAATATGTTCTAAGTGATTTATCAAAACAAGAAGATATTACTATTGAATCTTTTGCTAAATATGGAAAACTTCTTTTGGAAGGAGAAGAAATTAAATCTTATTTTGAGGTTGGTTTTAATCATATTGTTTTGATTACTAGTGCTCGGCTTATCTTTATAAGAAAGTTTCCTAAACATTTGAAAGAGTTTAAATTTAATGAGATTGAGATTGTTGAATATTTTACAAATGTTCAATGGCTTAGATTGTTTTATTCAATATTTTATCTTGTGTTTTTTATTGTATTTTTACAATTTAATGATTTTTTTTGGAGAAAATTAGTTGAATTAGCTCCTTCAACTGTTACTGTTTTAAATGTTAAATTATTTTTAGGTTTAAATATTCCAGCATTTGTTATTTTAATTTATCTTTTTGCAATGTTTGTTTATGATGGTTACACTTTTGGAACTTCTTTTTTAGGTAAATTAAGAATTATGCCTAAACATTTAGCACCTGTTGATATCATAACTAAAATGACTTCAGATGTTGAGAGGATAATTGAAATACTTGAGCAGAAAATAGAACAAAATTAAATTAATATCATTATTATTTCTGGAAGTTTTAAGTAATATGAAGCAGGTATATCCATATAAGCTACAAGATTCCAATAATCATTGTATTCTTCAGCAGATTCAATATCTTCTACAAGGTCTATTAGATTGTCATTAATTATTATTGTATCATAATCATTATCTAATGTCATGTCAATGTTGCTTATTAATCCTTCACTTGTTATTTTAGCACAGAATTCAACATCATAGGCTTCAATATTTAATTTTTCAACTTCTAGGCTTGCAAAGATTTCTTTTAATCCGTCTATGCTTTCAATATAATCATTAATACGGTCTAGATCACTTAGAATATTTTCATAATCTGGAATTTCTTCAGCACTAACCATACCTGTTATAGCATAATCTCCTGTTCCCATGTGTGAAAATGAAGCAATTGTTAGAGTAAATAAGATTGTACTAAGAAGAATTATGTCGGTTATTGATTCTTTTAGTCGCCCCATGTTATATTTTATGAATTAAATAATATATAAAGTTTTTGTATACTAGTATGGAAAAAAGTATATTTGTTAATAATGTGGTACATATTATTTATAAATAGGTGTTTATTACCTTACGACATGCAAGACTTAAATCAGTTAATACAGCAAGTAGGGGCTTATATTACTAGAAATCTTCCTATTTTACAAGGAGAACTTGGTAGTTGTAGGGATTTTGGTTTAACAAGTGGTAATGATCTTGCTGAATTTAGAGGGTTAATGGAAGCATTTCCTAGAGCAGATCTTCAAGATTTTCTTGGTCCTATTGTTCAATCAGCTTCACCTATTTTAATTGAGGTCTCTGGTTCAAGTTTTTATGGGGAAGACATTGGATTAGCAGTTGCTCAAAGAAATTTAAATGCAAGAGTTCATGTTTATAATCCTGATGTTCCAAATCAGGGATTTCCTGCTTTTTTGTCTAGACCTAGACAGAGTCATTTTTTTCAAGCATTAGATACTAAGCTTGATTTTGATAGTGGAGATGTAGAAGGAAGTGCAGCAAGGTTATATCAAGCAAATGGATTGGGTGGTAGGGTTCAATTACATCGAGCTTCATTAGATTTAGAATCTGTTATCCCTACATATCTTGATGGTACTCAACCTTCTGCAGTTATTGTTTATGCATCACATCTTCCTGGAATAGGAGAAGATAATTTATATGCAGATCTTGCTTCTGGTGCAGGTTATACTCCAAGATTTAATGTTATTTTAAGACCATTCTTATTAAAAGGTGAAATTAGAGGATTAGGTGATGATCCTGTTATTGGGTTAATGAATAGAGAAAGACATAAGGTTATGCAACATCAACCAAGGACTGAGCATCCTGTGTCTACTGGTCTAGAATCAACACCTTTAGCAAGAATGTATACAATGATGAGTTTGTATTATTCATTATTAATAGCAAAGAAAGCTATGCCAAGAACAGGAAGAAAAACAAGTTCTGATTTAGGTTCTCATGCACCAGTTGTTTATTTAGAAAGAGAATTGGGAAATGGTTTATTTAGAAATCCTGTTTCTTACGTTTCTACAATTAAACCAAGAGAATCTTAAAACTTTAATATTTCCATTGTTTTAGTTAAGTCTTTTTCTTCGAGAACAAAGATAGTGTCTGTCCAACAACTCATTGTTTCTATGATATTGATTCCGAACTCTCCAAATAAACTATACAGATAAGAAACAACTCCTGGTGTGTTTTCAATATCTTCTGAACTTTTTAATATTATTTTAATTAAGTCTTTATTTATTTTTATAATCTTTGTATTTAATTGTTTTTTTATTAGTGGTATGAATTCTTCGCTTGTTATCATTGTAATTACATTTGTTCCTTCAATTAATAAAAATACTTCATTGTTTTTCTTTATTTCTTTACCTATGTCAGTTAATATATTAAAATTTATTTCTCTATTTAATGTTATTACACATACTTTATTCTTTACCTCAATCTTTGTTTTCTTTAATATTTCAATGATTGGTTTTTCAAAGCTTTGTTTTTTCTTTAATTTATCTCTTAATCTTCTGCATGCAATTAGAACAGCATCAAAGTCTGTTTCTTTAAGTTTATATTCTTTGATTATTTCTCTGCTTAATCTAGAAAAATTAATGGTATCTTTTTTTAGACAATCCATTATGCTAGGTCTTAGTCTTATGTATTCTTCTGTTGTTTTTGTAATGTTCATATTGTCTTAAAATAAGCTATTTTATTTAAATGTTTTGTTTCGGACATTATTGTTTATATATGTTTTGAGCAGGTCAATAGCTATAAAAGGTATGGATGTATACATTACATAATTAAGAAAAAGGTAAGTTAAACCCTTTCGTTCGTTACGCATATATTGTATGCATTACATGCAATAGGATATGCTAGAACTCATTGTGCAAGCAATGACAAATGAACTCACTGACCGTAAACGGTAAGGGTTTAACCATTATTGGGGGTAATTATGATGAATAAGAAAAAAGTAGTATTAGCATACAGTGGAGGCTTAGATACTAGTGTAATATTGAAATGGCTTTTAGATAAAGGATATGAGGTAATTGCATATATTGCTGATGTTGGGCAGGATGATGATTTTGAAGAAGCTAAAAAGAAAGCAGAAGAAATTGGAGCTTCAAAGGTTTATATTCTTGATTTAAAAAAAGAATTTGTAACTAATTATATTTTTCAAGCATTAAAAGGAAATGCACTTTATGAAGGAAGATATTTGTTAGGTACTTCTTTAGCAAGACCAATTATTGCAAAGTATCAAATTGAGATTGCAAAGAAAGAAAATGCACAATATGTTTCACATGGTGCAACAGGTAAGGGTAATGATCAAGTTAGATTTGAATTAACATATTATGCTTTAAATCCTAACATTAAAATTATTTCACCTTGGAAGGATGCAGAATTTTTAAAACAGTTTAAAGGAAGAACTGATATGATTAATTATGCTGAAGCAAATAATATTCCAATTAAAGCTACATTAAAAAAACCATATAGTGAAGATGATAATTTAATGCATATTAGTCATGAAGCAGGAATATTAGAAGATCCGAATAGTGCAGCAGATGAAGATGTTTATTCTAAATCATTGAGTCCAAAGAATGCTCCAGATAAAGAAACAATTATTGAAATTCATTTTAAAGATGGTTTGCCTGTTAGGGTTGTGAATAAAGAAACAAATGAAAAAGTAGAAGGTCCATTAGGAATGTTTGTTTATCTAAATAAATTAGGTTCAGAGAATGGAATTGGAAGAATTGATATTGTTGAAAATAGATTTGTTGGAATTAAATCAAGAGGAATATATGAAACCCCTGGTGCAACAATATTATGGGCAGCACATCGTGATATTGAAGGAATTGCAATGGATAAAGAAGTAATGCATTTGAAAGATGGTTTTGTTTCAAAGTTTGCAGAATTAATTTATAATGGATTTTGGTTTAGTCCAGAGATGGATTTTATGATGGCTGCAATTAATCAAAGTCAGAAATTAATTGATGGTGTTGTAACATTAAGTTTGTATAAAGGAAATGTATATTGTTTATCAAGAAAATCTCCTACCTCATTATATAATCAAGAATTAGGTAGTATGGATGTTGCAGGTGGATATGATCAAACAGAAGCAAAAGGTTTCATTAACATAAATGCATTGAGATTAAAAGCTCATAATGTTATACTTGATAAAAGACATCTTGGTGTAGAGGAAGCACTTGATAATTGAGGTAATAAAATGTCAAAAAAATTGTGGAATAAAGGATCTGATGTTGATAAAGATGTTGAAAAGTACTTATTTAGTGACATGTGGGCAGATCAGCAGCTAGTTAAGTATGAATGTATTGCAAGTATTGCTCATGCTAAGATGTTGCATAAATTAAATGTTATTTCAAAGAAAGAGTTAGATGATATTGTTGACATATTGAATAAAATCATTGAGTTAGATATTAATGGTAATTTTAATCTTGTCTTCTCAGATGAAGATGTTCATACAAAGATTGAAAATTATTTAGTTGAAAAACTAGGTGATACTGGTAAGAAAATTCATACATATCGTTCAAGAAATGAACAACTTTTGGTTAATCCTAGATTATATCATAAAGATAAGTTAGAAGTTGTTAAGATGGAACTTATTGATTTGATTAATACAATAAATGGTTTTGCAAAAGATCATAATATTCCTATGCCTGGATTTACACATTTACAAAAAGCAACTCCCTCATCTGTTGCTATGTGGGCTGATGCATTTAAAGAAGCACTTGAGGATGATTTAATTGTATTGGAAAATGCAATTGTGATTAATGATCAGAATCCATTAGGTTCTGGTTCAAGTTATGGTGTTCCTGGTGTAGTTATTGATAGAGAATATACTACAAAAGTATTAGGTTTTTCTAAGACACAGAAAAATCCTTTGTATTGTCAAAATAGTAGAGGAAAGATTGAGTCAGTTATACTTAATGCATTAAGTCAAATTATGATTAATTTAAGTCAGATGTGTCAGGATATTATTATATTTAGTTGCAGTGAGTTTGGATATTTTAAATTGTCTTCAAAAGTTAGTACTGGTTCAAGTATGATGCCTCAAAAAAAGAATCCTGACCTGGCTGAATTAATAAAAGGTAATGCTTCTGTAATGTTATCATATGATTCTAGAGTAAAGAATGCAATTACTGGGGTTGCTTCAGGGTATGTAAAAGAAACACAAGTTATAAAAGAGGCAACAATGAAAGGGTTATTGTTAGCAATAGATACATTAAGTGTTATGAAAAAGCAGATTAATGGAATCATTGTTGATAAAGAAAAATGTAAGCAAGCAATGACTCCTGAATTGTATGCTACTGAAAACGCTTATAAATTAGTAGAACAGGGAATGCCTTTTAGAGATGCTTATAAGAAAGTTGCTGAAGAATTGAATAAAGGATAACTCTATTTTTAATTTTCTTACTTATGTGTAAACCAGAATGTTAATTTATCATCTTCTTTTTGATCTAATCTACAGAATCCGAATCTTTCTAATTGAACAATGTCTCCTTGTTTAATTTTTTTCATTGTTTCCTCGCCTAATCCTTTTCTAATTGTATTGTCTGGCATAAGTATTTCCACGTCGACAAGATAATCTGATTTAGGTAACCAATGCATTATTTTATCTCCTTTTTCTTTGTATTCTTTATATCCTGTGTCTTGATAAATTAACTTTTTCTTATCCTTTACAAAATTAATACAATCTATTAGTCTGCATAATTTATTGTCATTAATTGTTTCTAAATCTATTTTAGTAATATAAAATTCATCTTTTGTTTTGAACTTTCTTCCACCTTTTTTGTTATCGGGTTGTAGATCCATCTCTATCTTTTTTTCTGGAGTTCCTTCAATTTTAATTAAGACAGGATTTTCAATAAAGAAATATCTGTATGATGTTGGATCAATAATGTCTTTGTTAAATGCATTAATTGTTTTAAAGAATTCTTTCATTGTAACTGATTTATCATTTTTACTGATTCCAACTTCTTTTGCATATCTTCTTAATGCTTCTGCCTGGAATCCTCTTCTTTTTAATGCTTTCATAAATGGTAGTCTAATATCATCCCATCCATTATAAAATCCAGATTCTACTTTTGGTTTGACTTTTGAACATGATACTTCAACTCCTTCTGTGAAATTAATTCTACCAACAGAAACAGCTTCTGGTGTTGGTACACCTAGTGCTTTATGAATAAAAGCTTGTTTTTTTGCATTGTCAGCATGATCTTTTCCTCTTAATGCATGTGTTATTCCTAAGTCCATATCATCAATTGCAACAGAGAAGTTCATCAATGGCCATACTCTAAACTCTTTGCCTGTTTTTGGATGCTCATCGTTATTTATTCTGAATAAAGGAAAGTCTCTCATTGCAGGATTATTATGTTGCATATCTGTTTTGAATCTAACAACTGCTTCTCCTTCATTATATTTTGTAAACATATTATGCCATCTTTTTGTTGCTTCTTCTGTGTTTAAATTTCTACATGGACAATCTGTTTTTCCTGTTGAACATTCTTTGAATTCTTCTTGACTACATTCGCAAACATAAGCATATTCTTCTTCAATTAGCTTTAATGCATAGTCATAATATAAATTGATTCTTTCAGATTGTATGATTATTTTATCAACATTATTTTGGGTTAACCATTTTGCATCTTCAGGTATCATTTCATATGATTTAGGATAAATATTACTAGCATTAGTGTCCTCAATTCTTACAATAAATTCTCCACCATATTTTTTTACATATTCATAATTTAGTGATAGTATGTAAGAATGTCCAATGTGTAATGGTCCAGAAGGAGAAGGAGCAATTCTCATGATTATTTTCTTCTTTACATTTGGTAGTTCTTTTAATCCTGTCTTTTTTTCAGATTTTTTTTCTTCTAATAGTTCTGGTGCTAGTTTTTCAAGTTTTTTAACTTGTTTATCTAATGATAATTGATTAACTTCTTTTACTATTATTTGTACTTCTTGGCTTATTTCTTTGATTTTTGTCTTTAATTCTGACTTTTCTTGTATTATTTTGCCTATAATATTACCTGGATTAGCCTTTCCTTTGAATTTTATTGCATTTTGTAAAGCATACTTTGTAATTAGTTCTTTTATATCTTTCATATGTATCACTTTTATTATAAAAAACCATAAATTTATATATTTTTATATTTAATATTTATTAAAAAGAGGTTTATGGATGAATAAAGGCTTATTTTCATTAGTTTTAATGATTTTTGTATTATTAATGATAATTCCTATTTCTATTGCTAGTGATACTGTTTTTGATGGATGGATACCTTATGAAGGTAGCCAAGAGATAGATGGTATGACATTTACATTATATTCTTTATCTGATGATTTAGAGACAATTATGCTTAAATCTAATGAATTAGGAATTATTACATTAGATCTTGATGGGGCATATTCTATAAGTAATTATGTCTTTTATTTTAATGATATTAAGTTTACATTAGATGATGAAGATGCTAATCTTTCTGCAATTGTTTTAGGTAAGGAAGAATATTATGAATTTGAGATTGAAGTTGAGAAGAGTACACCAACAGTGACTGTGTCAAGAGAAGCTTCAAATTCTTCAATGAAAGTTTTTGATGAAACTGAAATAACTGTTTCATTGGAGAATACTGGTGATATAACTGCGAATTCAGTTTCTTTTAGTGAAACACTTCCTTCATATTTTTCTTTTGAAGGGAGACCTTATGTGACAGATAATTTAACAAAGACATATATTGAAACAAGTGGGAGAACATTTAGTTGGAAAGGTAATCTTTATGAGGATGAGGAATATAATATTTATTATACAATAAAACTTGATGAATATTCTGGAGAGATTTTTGGTTTAGAAGCACTAACTATTCCATATACATCTGATGGTACTGATTATGAAGTTTCAGTTAGCGAATTAAATTTTACAAGTGATAAACCAATTAATGTTACAATTTCTGTCGAGGAGGAAGAAGCAGAAATTGGTGATAATATTAGATATGAAGTTGATATTAATAATGTTCATACAACAGAGGAAGTTGTTATTGATAATCTTAGGATTTATTTACCCTCTGGTTCTGAATTTGTTTTTGGTTCAGTTAATGACATAGAAGAAAAAGAAGATCATTATTATTGGAGTGGAGAATTAAATCCATTAGATATACAAGATTTTGATTTTGATCTAGATTTAATGATTACTGGGACAAATACAATGACTGTTGAGATTGATTACTCATTTGAAGGTGTTGATTATCAAGAATCATATACAGAAGATGTTACTGTTTCAGCTCCAGACATTAATGTTTCAATTGAGTCTGATAAAGATACCTATTCTTGTGGTGATGAAATTAATGTTTCATTTTATTTAGGGAATAGTGATGAATCTGTTACTTACACTAATGTTGATGTTACAATTAATTCTGATTTGTCGTCTTCTTTGAATTTTTTGTTTAATCTTTATCCACTTGAAACAATGTTAATAAAAAAATTAACTGATTATCTTCCTTGTTCTGATTCTGCACAGACTTATAATTATAATCTATCTGGGGTTTATTATTCTGAATATGATGAAGAGTTTGATTTTTCTGATTCATTGTCCATTTCAGTTGCTGCAGCAGATAATATAACTAAAGCAGTAGGTGCTACACTTAGTTTTGTTGAAACTATAAATAATAATGCTGAAATTAATGTTATGTTAGAAAATTTGACTGCAGATGAGTTTAGTAATGTTTCTTTGATTATTGAATCTGGTAGTTTTAAGAAAACAATGAAATTTTCGGATGATCAAATTAATGAATTTAATAGTATTGGTGTTGTTGAAGATAATTTTTATTATACTGTTTCAGATTCAAGCGAGGTTATTTTTACAGTTACTTATCAATATAACATTGGAACTAGTGTTTTTATTTATTCTTCTTCAGAGACTGTTACTTTAGATGTTTCTATCCAATCTATTGAAGAAGAGATTGAGGAAATTATTGAAGAAATTGTTGAAGAACAAGTTTATGAAGAAAATGTTTCCTCAACCATCTCTGAACAGATTGAAAATCTTACTACAGACAAAGTTGAAGAAAATATTACACAAGAACCTGTTGTTAAAGTTACAACTCATTCTGAGCATACAAAACAAAAAGTTAAATATATTGCTATCTTTATTTCAATTGTTGTTGTTGTTGGAGTAATTGTACAATTTATAATTACAAAGAGGAAGAAAAATAGATTGATTAGAAAAACAATAAGAGAGATTAGAGGAGAAAATGTTGAAGTAGAAAAATCAGCAGTTGCTAAGAAAGGTGTTTTTGTGATGATGAATGTCCCTGATCCTGGTTATGATCATTCTAAACTTCAAGAGTATATTAGTTATTGTAAAGGACGAAACATGGAGACAGATAAGATTAAAAAGAAGTTAATAGATGCAGGTTGGTTAGAAGATATTGTTGATATTTATCTTAATTAGGATCTATTCAACAAATAATTTATACTTTTCTTTGCCTTCTAATTCTAAAAGAATTCTTTTGATAACTGACTTTTCTGGGTCTGGCAATAGTTTTACTCTTTTCTTTAAATCACTAAAACTTTCAAACTCTTTATCTCTTCTTTCTTCAAGAATCTGCCACATGTGCTTTTTTCCTAATCCTGGAAGTAATTCTAACTGATGCATTCTTGTTGATAATGGTTGTGATTTATTAAAAAATTCAACAAATTTTGCTTCATTCTTTTTTACAACCTCTTTTATAACAAATTCTAGTTCTTTTCTTGCTGTACCTGTTAATTTACTAATTGGAATTTTACCTGAGATATGATGAATCTCTTCTCTTTTTCCTTCTCCAATGTATACTTCTTTGTATGGTTGGAGATGGACATCTTTTTTTGGAACAAGTTCTAATAATGTAAACTTTGTTTTTCCTATAGCTTGGGCTATAGCTGTCTTTTTATGCATTGGTCTATTGTCATTAACATAGCCATGCTGTAAAAAGTCTAACACTATTGCATATTCCTCTCTACTTTGTCTTTGTTGTTCCATATGTCTGCCCCTAATATAATATGATAATATGTGTTCTACTTATATATAAAGCTTTTGAAAGAAAAATAGTTTAATGTTTATTGTAATCCTTTGTTATTCCAACAATCTTTTTCATGTTGTCAGCAGTAATTGTTAGATTAAAGCCAGTCATTATAACCTTTAATTCTTCAACTGTCTTTGGAACAAGATCTGCTATTTTTATTATGTGATTGCCTTTTAATCTAGGAACACTTAGGGCCTCTATTTTTTTCATAAGTTCAGAATATTCTTTTTGTTTTAATTTAGCAAATTCATTAAGGTATTCTTCTGTTTTTCCTGACCTGAAATTGAGTTCTTCGTCTCTTTTTTTGATTTTGTCTAAATATTTTTTCATCTCAGTTAATGAAATTGCTTGTTCTTCAACTACTATTGGATTTCCCATTTTATTGTACCTTTTTTAGATGCACTGGATGTGCAATTACTAATTTTTGTTTTCCACCATCTTTGATTTCTACATGATAGCATTTACCTACTTGATTTTTGACTACTCCTATTTTCCCATGAAATCTTCTAAAGTACATACCTTTTTGTATAGCTGGTTCTGCCTTTAAAACGACTCTATCTCCTTCTTTTAGGGTCTGTAAGTATCTAGTTAGGCTTATTTTACCTTTTTGTGTACTTTTCTTCTTAAAACAGCCCCTTGTCTTCCTTCTATTACCGCCAATTCTCTTTGCCATTGATATTACGCTCCTTTATGTCTTAATTATGATAATTTCGAAAATAATCGTGGTTATTTAAACTTATCGGAATATTGTGGTTTATATAAGTTTTGCTATTTGTTTGTATATTTGGTCATATTTTTAGGACTTTTGAAGATAAATAATTCTATATCCAAAAAGACCTTCAAATATTGTTGAGATATCTTGTTTTAATCTTTCTTCATGAACAAAGTCATTCAATAAGATTTTATAGTTTTCTAATAATAAATTTTTATTAATTGTTTTAGATTCTTTATCTTTAACTGCCTCATATTCTACTCTTATTGTTATTCCTTGTTTTTTAAGAATTCTTTCTATTTCTTTTGTTGTGTCTAATGTAATATTTTCAGGATTTAGTATTGTTTCTTGTGTTATTTCTCTTCCAATGATGTCAGGAAATGTGAATATTACATAATCAAAGGTTTCTTTGTTTAATTTTGTATTGAAAATGTCGTGATTAAATAAAATTATTTCTCCATTTTTCATTTCTTTGATTTTTTTATTGATTTCATTTTCATTAGTTATTGTTGTTGATTCAAAATTATTTTGTTCAAGAACTTCTTTTGCTAAATTTAACATGAATTTACATCCATCAATTCCAACAATCTTTATTTTAGGAAACTTTTTTCTTAATCTTCTTAATATTTCACCATTACCACAAGCATAATCACATACTATTGAGTTGTCAGGAATATTAATTTTAGAGATAATGTTATCATAAGCTTTTTGATACTCAGAACTTAATGATCTATTCAACCACCACATTACTTTGTATTGCATGATTATTGTTTGTATTTATTGTTATTAAAAGTTATTGGTTTTGTCTTGTACTAGCATATCTTGCATTTGTAAGTTTCTGGTCAAGTGAAGTTGGTTCTCTTAATGGTTTTGGTGTTGGATATATGGCTTCAAGTGCAGGTTCTTCTAATTCTTGTGTTGCTCTATATGCTTCTATTCTATATGGAATGGATCTTAATGCAGAAACAGCGGTAGAAGTATATTGTTTTGCTTTAGAAACAAGACCTGGTTTGCTTATTGAGTATCCACTTCTAAGTTTTTGGAGTTCTCTGTTAGCTGTTTTTAATGCTTTTCTTTCTTTTCCTGAAAATAATAAGTAGGCTGAAGGTGCTATTAATGCTATGGCTGTGTAAATCCCGGCTATTGCGAAGTATTTTTCTGAAGTTGGTCCTTGTTTGGAAATTATTTGCCATAATTCATAAGCAATTGGTATAAGGGATATTAATCCTATTGGTCTTATTATTTTTCTTTTCAATGCTATGTTCATATTATTTATTTCTAGTTCAGTTTTTAGTTCTTTATATCTTGGATTTGCTTCTAGTCTTCTTTCTATTTGTTCATCTAATGATCTTAGTTCTGCTATTCGTTGTCTTCTCTTTGAAAAAGAAGGTTTATTATCTTTTGATTGTAGTCTGGAAAATTTTTTATATCTTTGAATTCTATGTTCTAATAATCTTGGATCTGTTTCTTCTTGTATAGTTTGTAGGTCTTGAATTTGTTCAAGATCTATTCTTGTTGATTTATCATGATGATTACTAAACAGACCAAAGGCAGCAAGAAATATTCCAACATAAGCAATAATTCCAGCTCCTTCAATATTTCCAGTTAAGTAACCAGCAGTAACTGCACCAACTCCACAACAAATTGCAATACTATTTAGAATATATGTTAAGGGCCTATTTTTTTTAAGTTCTGCTATTCTTAGTGTTTCAATGTCTCTTAAAGGAGAAATCTCTTGATTTTTTGACCTAAAATATGCGTGAACTAATTCATTTACTCTTTCTCTATGTGGAACTAATCCTGTTTCATTTTCTCCTCCTTGTTCGACTGCTTCTTTAACTCTTCCTTCCAGATCATTCAATGCTTCTCTTACAGATTTGTATCTATCTTTAGGATCTTCTCTTGTTAATCTGTAAATAACAGAAGCAAGTTTTTTGTCTTTAATAAATTCTAAATCTTTTTGTGTTAATCTTTCTTTTTTCTCCCCTGTCATAATGTAATAAATTGTTTTTCCAAGTGCATAAAGATCAGTACGTTCATCAGCTTTTTCATTACTTATTTGTTCAGGTGCAATACAATCAAATGCTCCTTCATCTCCAAGTAATGTTTGTGTTGCTCTACTTTCTAAATCACGAATAGCTCCTAAATCTGTTAAAACAGTTGAATCATCATCTCGTTGGATAATATTTCTATAATTTACATTTCTATGAACAACTTTTCCATGTTCATGTACTCCTATTGATGCTCTTAATTGTGTTTCTAGAATTGATCTTGCTTCATCACTTCTATATTTTTTTCCGGCATTAACTTTTTCTTGTAATGTTTCTCCTTGTTCAAGGCTCATCACAATAAATGGTTTAGTAAATTCTGTATTTGGTTTTCTTCCAGCGTGTCTAAATTGAACAACTTCTTCTATTCCTGCCAAAGTTATCTTTTGCATAGCTTTTATTTGTCTTTCAAATTCTTTAGATAATCTTAATGTGTCTGATCCATCTTTATGTAGGTATGCCTTGGTTGACTTTAATTCTTTTAGAGCAACTCTATTTCCTTCTGGATCAATTGCTTCATAAACAATACCTTGACCTCCTTCTCCTATTGTTCTTACTAATCTATATTCTCTTGTAACTATATTTCCATCTACGTCTGGACCTTCTATTACTCGAATTTCATCCTTCATTTATAGTAAGGTATTGAATTTTTATTTATAAATATTTTGAGGTGTTATGTTTTAATCAATAACATTTATAAACAACCCTTATTCATCCTTTCTAGGGAAGTATTACGTTGTATGATATTTATAAATAAGGTAAAATAGCTCTAGTAAAACCCTTTCGTTCACTACGCACATATTGATAATAAATTATATATATGTGCTAGAACTCGTTGTGCAAGCAATGACAAACGTGTTCACTGGCCGTAAACGGCAATGGTTTCACCAGAGCAGTTAATATTGGGAGGGATAATATGCCAATTGTAAACTCAGAAGATGGGAGTGTTTTAAAGAAATTAAATGTAGAAGAGTTAAGAGAAACTGTAAAGTTAATGAGAGGTTATTGTTTAGCATCTTTGAATTTAGCTGGATCTGGTCATTCAGGTGGAAGTTTGTCAATTATGGACATTTCTGCTGCATTATATTTGAATATAGCTAATTTAGATCCAAAAAAACCAGAATGGGATGGGAGAGATAGGATTGTTTTTTCAGTAGGTCATAAGGCACCTGCATTATATACTTCATTAGCATTTGCTGGTTATTTTGAAGCTAAGCAATTAGCATTATTAAGAAAATATGAGTCTCCTTTACAAGGTCATCCTCATTGGTTGAAATTAGATGGAGTTGAAGTATCAACTGGTTCTCTTGGTCAGGGACTTAGTATTGCGATTGGAATTGCATTAGCTGCAAAACTTGATAATAAAAATTACAAAACATATTGTATCATGGGTGATGGTGAACAACAAGAAGGACAGGTTTGGGAAGCATTAATGGAAGCAGCTCATTATAAATTAGATAATTTAGTTGCAATTGTAGATCTGAATAGATTACAGATTGATGGTGAAGTTTGTGAGGTTATGGATATTCAACCATTAAAACAAAAGTATGAAGCATTCGGATGGAAAGTTATACAATGTAATGGTCATGATATGGCTGATGTGTTGAGAGCTTTTGAAGAAGCAAAAACTATCCAAGGAATGCCTGTTGCAATTTTAGCAGATACTGTAAAAGGAAAAGGAGTTAGTTTTATGGAAGATGTTGCAGGTTGGCATGGTAGAGCTCCAACAGATGAAGAATTAGAAAAATCCTTTGTTGAGTTAGGTGTTAAAGATAATATCCCTTTTGAAGAAATGAAAATGATTGCAGAGAAATATCAAAATAAAGTTACTGAACAGATTGAATCAACAGTTCCAAAGTTTTCAAAAGACTACTTTTGGAATAAAGATGAGACAATGAAAACAGAAATGATTCCAACAAGAAAAGGATTTGGTAAAACACTAAAAGACACAGGTGATGATAAAAGAATTGTTTGTTTAGGTGCAGATATTTCTGGATCAATTACAATTAATCAATTTTATACAAGTAATCCTGAGAGAAAATGTAGATTTTTAAGTATGGGGATTGCAGAACAAAGTGCAACTTGTGTTGCAGCTGGTCTTGCAAAAGAAGGTAAATTGCCTGTGTTTGGAACATATGGTGTGTTTGCATCTGCAAGAAATGCTGATCAATTAAGAACAACTGTTTGTTATGGCAATCATAATGTTTTAGTGGCAGGTGCCCATGGTGGTATCTCTGTTGGTCCTGATGGTCCAACACATCAATCATTAGAAGAATTGTATCAAGTTTGTGCATTGCCAAACATGAATGTTGTTGTTCCATGTGATTTTGTTGAAACAGAAAAAGCAACAAAGTCATTATTGTTTAATATTGTTGGTCCAAAATACATTAGGTTTGCAAGAGAAGCAACACCTATTATATCAACGGATAGTACTCCTTTTATATTTGGAAAAGCTAATGTTATTAGATATAGAGGAAAGAATGATAATTTTGTTAATGCATTTGAAACTAAGTTAGGTTCTGACTATGAAACAGAAGATGAGGATTTAACAATTATTGCATGTGGTCCAATGGTACCAGAGGCAATGAGAGCAGCATATATTTTGAAAGAAGAGTATGATATCGAATCAAGGGTTGTAAATATGCATACTGTTAAACCTTTAGATAAAGATACAATAATTAAAGCTGCATGTGATACTGGCTTGATTATAACAGCAGAAGAACATCAGATTGGTGGTTTTGGTAATAAGGTTGCTGCAGTTGTTTCACAAGATGAATTGTTAAGTAGAAAAGAATTACTTGTTAAGATGATTGGAGTAAAAGATAGATTTGGTGAAACAGGAAAACCATGGGAATTAGTAAAAGCATTTGGTTTATCTGCTGAGCATATTGCTAAAAAAGCAAAAGAGTTATATGATTTTAAGAACAAAAAGAATGGAAATGGGAATTAGTTTTTTAAAAAGAAGAAGGTGATTTGAATGGAGATATCAGAGAGAACAAAAGGGTTAGGTACAGAAAATGCGTTTGTTGTTTTAGCAGAAGTAAATAAATTATTGAGAGAGGGTAAAGATATTGTTAGTTTTTGTATAGGTCAACCAGATTTTGATGCACCACAGTCAGCAAAAGATGCTGCAATTAATGCAATTAATAATCATAAATCAGGTTATACTGCGTCAGCAGGTATTCCTGAGTTAAGAAAAGCTGCTGCAGAGTATCTTTCTAGGTCAAGAAAGATTAGTGTTAGTCCAGATTCTATTGTTATTGCAGGTGGAGGAAAGCCTTTTATTGCAATGGCTATTTTATCTGTTACTGATTTTGGAAAAGGACATGAAGTTATTTATCCTAATCCTGGTTATCCAATTTATGAGGCACAGATTAATTCATCTGGTGCAGTTCCAGTTCCTTTATTTCTTAAGGAAAGTCATAAATATAATTTTGATATTGAAGAATTGAAACAAAAATTAAATGATAATACAAGATTGTTAATTTTAAATTCTCCACAGAATCCAACTGGTGGTGTTTTGAGTAAGGAAGAACTTGAGAAGATTGCGGAAGTTCTTAAAGATTATCCTAAGGTATGGGTGTATTCTGATGAAGTTTATAGTGAATTTTGTTATGATGCACCTTTTGAAAGTATTGCAGCTGTTCCAGGGATGCAGGAAAGAACAATAATTGTTGATTGTGTTTCAAAATCATTTGCAATGACTGGTTGGAGAGTTGGTTATTGTAGTAATGAAGAATTAGCGCCTCATATTACAAAATGGGTTACAAATATTGAATCTTGTGCAAATCATCCTGCACAATGGGCAGCAATTGGTGCTTTAACTGGTGCTTGGGATGATGTAAAAATGATGAAAAAAGAGTTTCATGCAAGAAGAGATTTGATTGTTTCAGGTTTAAATGAAATTCCTGGTTTTAGATGTTTAAGTCCAGGTGGTGCATTTTATATTTGGCCAAATGTTACAGAAGCTTGTAGATTAATTGGGGCAAAAGATTCAGAAGAGTTTAGATCAAGATTATTAAATGAAATGGGAGTTGCAGTATTAGCTGATCAACACTTTGGTCCACATGTTGAAGGTGAAGGACAACATATTAGATTTAGTTATGCAGCTTCACAAAATACAATTAGAGAAGGACTTAAAAGGATCAAGGATTTTATGGAGAAGAATACAAAGTGAAGAAAAAACTAAGTTTAGTAATTGCAATTGTAGGGGTAATAGTTGTTATTACTTATCTAACTTACTTTTTTGTTAAACCATTTGGTTTCTTTAATTTCATGTTAGGCTTTGGTTTGATATATTTATTATTTGTTCTGCCAGTTAAATGGTTAGGGAAGAAATAGGAATATTTATACAAAAAAATCTAGACTTAGATTTTTAAGTATACTTTACGAAGTAAAGTCTTATAATTTTAACTTTAGCTTGGAATTATATATAAATGTCTGAAAATGCTTTGCATTTTCAATACATTTATATATTACATGTGTATTACAACTGTAATACAATGGCTACTGCATTAATTCAAGCAAGATTACCTATGGGTTTGATAGAAAAGATAGATCATTTAGTGGAAACTGGCTTATATTCTAGTAAGTCAGATGTAATTAAAGATGCAGTTAGAAAATTGGTTCTCCAACAGATGGTTGCTATACTTCCAAATTCGGGTGATTCAGTTAAAGAAGTAAGGAAAATAAGGAAGAGTCTTTCTAAAAATATTAAATCATTTAAGGATATTAAAAAGTTAAATAATTCATATTAATTCTTCTGGTTTTTTTACAAGTATATGTTTCCTAGAATAATTTATTAATTCTTTATCTCTTGTTATTAAAATTAAGTTTAAGCGTTTACATAAGGCTATATGTAAACAATCATAGAAACTAATTTCATAATTGAATTTTGATTCAAGTTTTCTTCCTATCTCATAATCTTTAATACTTATCTTTATAAAAGTAAAATTATCTTTTAGAAATTTGAATATTTCTTTGAATTTAGTTTTGTTATTTATTTTGTATTCTAGTTCTTTTAATACTAATGGAGAGAAGGTGATTAATTGTTCTTTTTTCTTAATAAATTCTTCAGCGATTTTCCAATAAGGTTTACCTTTTGATGCATCTCCTTCTTTCTTGAATAAGTTTAACCAAATACATGTATCTAAGTAATATTTCTTTTTACACATGAATTAATTAGTTGGTTAAAATTTTTTATAAAGTTATTTGTGTTTTTCTCGGGAGTAATTGTTTGTTTTTCGTAATATTTCCGAGAGGTTTTTAAGTAAATTGATTTTTTTCCGGATTTGTTGTTAATTTTCCCGGAAATTCTTGGATTAACTTTTTTAAGGATGTTTTTTTACTTTATTTTATGAAAGAGAAATCTTTACTAACAATTGCTTTTATTTGTTCATTAATTGGTCTAATTGTTTTATATTTTGTTTCAGGAAGTATTGAGATTGATGATATTACAATTGATAAAATCAATGATGAAAATATTGATGAAATTGTCAAAGTAAAAGGAGAGATTAAACGAATAACACAGAAAGAGGATTTTGCTATTATGGAAATTAGCCAAGAATCATTGTTAACTATTGCTGTCTTTGATTCAGGGAATCTATCTTTAAAAAATGGAGATGTGATTGAAGTTACTGGAAAAGTGGATGAATATAATGGAAAAGAAGAAGTCATCGCAGATGAAATTAAATTAGTTGGATAATTATTTTTCTGTTATTAGTTTTAATTGTTTTAAACCATAACCAAAAAAGCCTAAAGCAATTATTACAATAATTACCCTACCTATCCAAAGTACAAATAGGTTTTCTATGAGATCCTTGGTTTGTATAATTATGCCAGATTCTCCAATAATTACAGCTAGGATTATTGATACTGATAGGATAAGGTATAATATTCCTTTGATACACTCACTAAATCTAATAATTGCAGGTTGTGGTTCAGATGGTATGTTGACTTTGCCTTTTTTTATACTTTTTATACCTTTTTTAACTGTTTTTTTACTCTTTTTACATAATTTTTTTATTGTTTTACCCATGATTCTTATAATTCCACTAGATTATTTAAATCTTTCTTCTTTAAATCGAAACCAATATATAATATAATACTATTGAGATTAGTATGATTGATACAAAGTTCCTTAATCAGTTAAATAAGTTCAGTTTGATCATTAGAAAGAGGGTTACTTCTAATTATTCTGGAGCAAGAAGGAGTATTTCCTTAGGAAGAGGATTAACTCTTGAGGATTATAGGCCTTATGTTAGAGGTGATGATCTTAGATTACTTGATTGGAAGATATTTGCAAGGACTGATGAATATTTTATTAAACAGTTTGAAGAAGAAAGATCATTAACAGTACATATTATTCTTGATAAGAGTGCAAGTATGGGGTTTGGTAAGAAAATTAATAAGTTTGATTTTGGGGCGCAATTAGGGTTAGGATTTGCATATCTAGCATTAAAAGAAAATGATAGGTTTGAGTTTTCAACATTTGAACATGATTTACATTCAATTAGACCAAAAAGAGGTATGTCTCAATTAGCTTCGATTGTTGAAATATTGAATAAAATAAATGTTAAAGGTGAATCTAATTTTGTTGATAGTATGAGACAATATAAAAAAGTTTTATCTGGAAGATCATTGGTTATTATTATTAGTGATTTTCTAATTGGTTTAGATGAAATCAAAGAAGGTTTATTGAGATTAAGGAAGAATGATCTTAAAGTTATACAAATTTTGGATCGAGAGGAAAAAGATTTAAAGATTGAAGGAGATGTTAATCTCCATGATTCTGAAACTAATAAAGTAATGAGAACATTTATCAGTAGAAGATTAAGAGAAAAATATCAACATATGTTAGATGATCATACTGCTGGTATTCATAATATTTGTACAAGTTTAAAAGCTGATTTTCATCAAGTTACAACAGATGAAGATTTATTCGATACATTCTTTAAAGTTTTAAAGTGGTATTAGGTTCTGTCCATCTAAATTGGATGGTACCTGTTCTCCCATTAGTTCTAATAATGTTGGCATGTAGTCAATTGCTCTAGCATATTGTACTGTTCTTGGTTCTATTATTCCTTGTGGTCCTGCAATAATTAGTGGAACACGTGAATGTTCTCTATGTAATGTTCCGTGAGTTCTGATTCCATTAACTCTTGAACCAACTAACTCTTTTGGATTTCTTGTTGCACCGAAATCATATCCAGGGGAAGCAAGTACTCTTATTTGAGGGCAATCTGGGTGTGTCATTGATTCGTATATGCCAACTATTGCGTCTGGTTGTTCTTGTGTAAATGTCCATTCTAACGATTCTTTTGTTGTGTGTGGTTGAGATAATCTTTGGCAGGTTTTTTCATCATATCCAAATGGATTTGAACCACTTAGTATTTGCATTTGGTATTTTCCATTTTGTTTTCGTATGGATGTAAATGATGAGTTTGAGTAAACTAAAACACCTTCTTCTTGTTTTATAATAATATGTTCAACTGCTTTATGTGCAAGTAGTCCATATATTTTTGATTCTAATTCTAATCTTGGAATTGGTTTGAGTGTATATAATTGACCTATACTGTATCCATAAGCAAATGCTAATGAATCTGTACCTGGTTTAAATCCTGCACGTCGACAAATGTCTCGAAAATCTAAGCTATGTCTAACTTCTGACATTGAATGATCAGAAAGAAATGTTACAATTGTATTTTCTAAGGACATTGGACCTGAACTTTTCTTTAGTTCTTGTATTATTCTTCCTATGTGTTGATCTAATCTTCTATATTTTCTTTTTAATCCTCTCTCTGTTTTAATAGTGTGTCCAAATCTATCATATGCATAGAAATAAATCTCAGCAAATCTTATTGGTTGTTCTTGTAATGTTCTTGCAAATCTTCTAACAGCGACTCTGTTTGATACATCACTTAAAAATCCAAAAATATGTGGAAGATTATCAACATACATCCAGCTTGGATGAGGATCACTAACTCCATCATGCCAGGGATTATAGAAAGATGCAGTTCTTCCTTCTATTAAATCAAATATTGTTTGTCTTCCTTCACAATTTGCAGCTGAAAGTCTATGTCTACCAATATAATTCATTACAGATCTTGTTTTAGGATGGTAAACAACTGCTCCTGGTGTGAATGGAAATTGTCCTGTGTTTAATGCTTGCATACTGGTTAATGTTTCAGAAGGATGACATGAGAATGTTTGTTCTGCTTCTACTATGCTTCTTCCTTTAATATGTTCAGAAATGTTAGGTAAATCTCCTTGTCTTAGCATATCTTCATATATGGTATGAACTAAACCATCTACAACAATAAGTAATCCATTTAATTTATCTCTCATATGGTTGGGAGTGTTTATTGATTTATTAATATTATTCTTTGTTCCACAAAATAAATATAATCCCGACTAAAGCTCGAGATTATAAGACTTTACTCCGTAAAGTATATAAACAGCAAATTTGTTCATTTTTTTGGTGATATTGTGGCAGAAGCATTGTATATGGATGATTGTTATTTAAAAGAGTTTGAAGCAGAAGTTAAGCAAGTTAAAGATGATAAATTTATTGTTCTTGATAAAACAGCATTTTATCCAAATGGTGGTGGTCAGCCATGGGATACTGGTAAAATGGTTGTTGGGTCTGATGAGTATAATGTTGTATTTACAGGTAAATTTTCTGGAGAAATAAGTCATGAGGTTGATAAACCCGGATTAAAAGTTGGAGATAAGGTTAAATGTACTATTGATTGGGACAGAAGACATAAGTTAATGAGAATGCATACTGCAGCTCACATTGTTTCAGCTGTTTTTCATAAAGAAGCAGGTGCTTTAATTACTGGTGGTAATCTTGATTTGGAAAAGTCTAGAGCAGATTTTAATATTGAAAACTTTGATAGAGAAAAGATTGATGATTATTTTAGAATTTCTAATGAAATTGTTGATAAGGATATTCCTATTAAGATTTATAGTTTAAGTAGAGAAGAAGCTGAGAAAGATCCAGCAATGTTTAAATTAGCAAAAGGTTTGCCTGAGGCAATTAAAACAATAAGGGTTGTTGATATTGAAGGATATGATAGACAAGCTGATGGTGGAACACATGTTAAGTCAACAATTGAAGTTGGTAAAATAAAGTTCTTAAAAGCAGAGAATAAAGGTAAAGCTAATAGAAGAGTTTATTATTGTTTAGAGTAAATATTATATTAGAGCCAGAGCGAGTCTGACTCTAAATATAATCCCGACTAAAGATCGAGATTATAAGACTTTACTGCGTAAAGTAAGTAAAATAAGAATAACGCAACATATTTTAGAGCGAAGTTATGAGTAATTACATAATGACTCAAGGCGCTGGCTCTAATATTGATGGATTTGGTGTTAATATGATAAAAAAGAGTTTTATTTTTCTTCCAAAGATTGGAAAAAGGAGTGAGGAGAATATTTGGAATCAAGGAATTAAAGATTGGAATAGTTTTCTTTCTGTTGATAATATTAATGGATTTTCTAAGGCAAGGAAATTGTTTTATGATAGGTATGTACATAAAGCAAGAGAGAATTTAGTAAATAATAATGCAGAATATTTTTCTAAAGTATTACCTTCATCAGAAACATGGAGATTGTATGATCATTTTAAAGATGAAGCTTGTTTTTTAGATATTGAAACTAATGGTTATCATAATTATGTTACTGTTGTTGGTATTTATGATGGTTATGAAACAAAAACAATGGTTAAAGGTATTAATTTAGATGTTAAAAGATTACAGCAAGAATTATTAAATTATAAATTAATTATTACATTTAATGGTGCAAGTTTTGATTTGCCATGTTTAAATAAATATTATCCTGGAGTTATTCCAAATATTCCTCACATTGATTTAAGGCATGCGTCTGCAAAAATTGGTTTAGTTGGTGGGTTGAAGAGGATTGAGAAAGAGATTGGAATAAGGAGAGCAGATGAAGTTAGTGAAATGGGTGGAGAGCAAGCAGTTTATCTTTGGCAAATGTGGAAATCAACAGGTAAACAGAAATATTTAGATTTATTAGTTCAATATAATGAAGAAGATATTATTAATTTGAAGTCATTAGCTGATCATGTGTATATTGGGTTGAAGGAGAAGATTATTGGGCGCCGAGGGTGGGATTCTCGAGAATCCCCCCAATTAACTTCGAACCCACGTAACTGTGGTTGACAGTTAACTTGACTATTAATCAAGCGCTTTAAGCCTGACTCAGCCACCTCGGCTTTACCCATAAATTTTATATATTAGTTAATATGTTATGTTCTATGTGGTTGACAGTTAACTTGGCTATTAGTCAAGTATTTTTCTTTTTGTTATAATATCATTTATAACTATTATTCCTGTTTTTCCGGAAGAATTTTGTTTAACTTCGGATGTTTTATGGAATTATTTAAGAAAAAGTATTATTTTCCGAATATATTCTGAAATAATTAGTAAATCGTTCCGGATGGATTATTGCTATTTTTAATCAATAACTTTTATAAACATATAATATTCTTATTCTATTTATGAAAGGCTTTGTAGTATATCCAACATATAGGTTAATAGATGGTAAAGCATATGTTTACTTATTTGGAAGGTTAAAGAATGGGGAGTCATTCCTTACTATAAAGAAGGTTAAACCTTATTTCTATATTAAAGAAACAGACTTAAATAAAGCAAAGGATTGTGTTGGAGATGATGATCCTAAGTTTGAAACTAAGAGATCTAAATCAAAGAATGTTGATGGAGATAATGTTTTTCAGGTTATTGTTTCTATTCCATCTGATGTTTCTAAATTAAGAAAGATATTTGAAGCAAATGATATTGTTTGTTATGAAGCAGATATTAGGTTTGTTTATAGGTATATGATTGATAATGATATTAAAGGTTGTTTAGATATTCAAGGAAAGTATAAGGTTGGGCAGTATGTTAATAGGATCTATGAAGATCCAGAAATAAAAGCTGTTGAACCATATAATGTGCAGCTTAAAACATTATCATTTGATATTGAAACAGATGGGAATGCTAAATCAGTTTATTGTATTTCTATGTATGTTGATGGTTATAAGAAGGTTTTGTTTGTTAAGGATAAAGGACATAAAGATTTGAAGTTGAAGAATGCAGAGATTTTTGAAAATGAAAGAGCAATGCTTGAATTTTTCAGAGATAAAATTATTGAAATAGATCCCGATGTTATAACTGGATGGAATGTTATTGATTTTGATTTTAGAGTACTTAGAGATAGGTTTAAGGCATATAAAATTCCAATGGTATTTGGTAGGGCAGAGTGGGAATCTTCAATAAGGATTCAATCTGATTTTTTTAGAGATTCAACTGCAGATATTGCTGGACGACAAGTTTTAGATGGTATTGCTTTATTAAAAAATAATTTTGTTAGGTTAAATGATTATAAATTAGATACTGCTGCTGAAACTTTCTTAGGAAAAAAGAAAAAAATACAGTTTGAAGGAGACAAAGCAAAAGAAGTAGAAAGATTGTATAAAGAAGAACCACAAAAATTAGTTGATTATAATTATGTGGATGCTAAATTAGTTACTGATATATTAAATAAAAAAGGATTGATCGACTTAACTGTGCAAAGATCATTGCTTACAGGTATGCAGATGGATAGAGTGAGTGCATCAATTGCTTCTTTAGATTCATTATATTTACGAGAAACTAAGAAAAAAGGAATTGTTTGTAATTCTATTCATTTCTCAGAATCTAATGAAAGAATTAAAGGTGGATATGTTAAGGATTCAACACCAGGAATATATGATTATATTATTGTTTGTGATTTTAAAAGTCTGTATCCAAGTATAATAAGGACATTTAATATTGATCCATTAAGTTTTACAAAATCTGATAAAAATGTTGTTGTTGCTCCGAATGGTGCAAAATTTGAGAATAAAGATGGTATTTTACCTTTGCTTATTCAAAGATTATGGCAGATGAGGGATAGAGCAAAAAAGAAAAAAGATGATATTGCAAGTTATGCTATTAAGATTACTATGAATAGTTTTTTTGGGGTATTAGCTAATCCTAACTGTCGGTATTATAGTTTAGATATTGCAAATGCAATTACTTCTTTTGGTAGATCATTAGTACAGGAGAGTGCTGAAGAGGTTGAGAAACTTGGTTATAAGGTAATTTATGGAGATACTGATTCTATATTTATTGATTCAAAAGCAAAGGACTACAAAGATTCTGTTAAGGTTGGAAAATTAATTCAAAGTCATATTAATGATTATTATAATAATAAAGTTAAGAAGGAATTTAAGAGAGAGAATTTCTTAGAATTAGAGTTTGAGAAGGTGTATAAAAGATTTATCATGCCAAGGGTTAGAGGTTATGCAACAGGTGCAAAGAAAAGATATGCTGGTTTAAAGACAGATGGTAAAAAAGAAAAAATGGATTTTGTTGGGTTGGAGTTTGTTAGAAGAGATTGGACAGAACTTGCAAAGCAGTTTCAGTTTACAATTCTTAATAAAATCTTTCATAAAGAAGAAATTCAAGATTATATTGTTAAGTTTGTTAATGAAGTTAAAGAAGGAAAACATGATGATTTACTTGTTTATGTTAAAGCTTTGAGAAAACCATTAGAGTATTATACAAAAACAACACCACCTCATGTTAAAGCTGCAAAGCAATTAGATAAATTAGAATCAAATATTATTAAGTATGTGTTGACAGTTGATGGACCACAACCAATTCAGAAGATAAATTCTAAGATAGATTATGATCATTATATTGAGAAACAGTTAAAACCAATAGCAGATTCTGTGTTAGTGTTCTTTGACTATAACTTTGATGATTTGTTGAGTGGTAGTAAGCAGAAGAGTTTGTTTGAGTTTTAGTTTAATTTCTTCAGGTATGAATAACCTTTACTTTTTTCTTAGAACGTTTCTTTAGGTCATCTAATATTAATCTGTCATCTATTTCTATAAGTTTATTTATTACATAATTTTCTTTATTTAATTTGTATAGTTTTGCTTTTCCTATTGTTCTTGTGGGTACAATTATTTTATGTTTAATTATATCATCCCATATTCTGTATATTGTTGTTCTTCCAATACCTGCATTTCTTGCAATGTCTGTTATAGAAAAATCTAAGTCTCGCTCAGTTAACAAATAGTCTAAAACTCTTACTGTGGGGGAATCTCCCATAAATTCTATAAATAATGATTTACTCATGATATTAATTAAGTATAACTAATATATAAACCTTCTTGTTTTGGAACGTCAATGTTCTTTATTTGGAACAATACTCTTCATAATATTGTAATATTTCCTTAGTTTTCTTTGGATTTAAGGAATAATGAATTTCTCCTGTTTTTATAGCTGGAATTAGCCATTGCTTTTTTTCTAGTTCTTTTAGAGCTTGTTTAGTAGCTTTAGCTCCTTTTAGGTGGTTTGGAAGTCCTTTAAGTATATTTTCAGTATGAGATCCTCCCCACTTACGCCATCTAACTAGTTTAATTATTATTCTCTTTTTGATATCTTCTTTAGTTATTTTCATTTTAACTCTTTAATTCTTTTAAACACAACATCCTGCAACTTTTTTGGCCAAGTTTTCTTTATTTCTTTTTTATGTTGTTCAATGCTGTCAAGAACACTTTGTCTAATCTTTTTATCTCCTTCAATCATTTTAACTAATTCAACTTTAGCATATCCTGGTACTTTTTTAAGATTCCATATTTCAGTCTTTAAATATTCCTTCTCATGATCTACTTCTTGTAACTTCTTTTCTTCCATTTCTGCCCATTCTTTTTTATAATCAAACATATCAATCTTTTTTCTTTTTCCGCCTTTTAATGAAATCTTTGCTGTTACCATATTATGCATTCTTTTTAAGAAATCAATCTTGTCTTCTATTTTGAGGATATCTAAATAACCTTGTAATACTAAATTAAATGCAAAAGGCGTTGGGATTTGTGTTCTTATTTCTTTTAATTCTATTTTACCATCTTCTATTTCTTTTAATATTAATTTAGCATTGTCAATATCCATTAAATCTTCAAGAACTTCTCGTCTTGCTTCTTTTAGTATAGAAAAATCTTCAGAAATGTTTTTCAAAGCTTTCATTAATATCATTGAACTTACTTGTTGTTTACCAACTGATTTTTTTTTGCCTTTGTAATTTCTTAATATCATCTGTGCTCGACCTGCACAATGTCTGAATCTTCTTTTCATAACCTCTGATTTGCCAACTGCATGTTTCATTACTAGATCAAGTTTATCAGATCTTAATATTTTGAAAGCTTGTGTTGCATTTACTACTTTATTCATTACAATGAAGAATCCATTGTCACTAATTCCTATTTCAACATCTTTTTTTTGTGTTTTTGAAATGACAAATGCAACAGCTCTAGAAAGAACATCATTAACTCTTCTTCCAAATAATGTATGAAATATTATCTTGGTTTCACGGTCATCTGTATAATACTCAATCAAGATTTTTCTATCTGAAGGAATTTCACTAATAAAATCATATTGTTCTTTACAATAATTATAAATTGCTTCTGCTGTAATATCTTGGACATACAAGTATTTTGATATAAATTCAAGAGTTTCTTTTTTGCCTACTTTATTTATGAATTTATCTTCCATTAATCTTCTGAATTTACTAATGCCCATTGCTAAATCAAAACTAAGTGGGAGAGATTCAGAAACCCATCGTGGTACTGTTGGTGGTCTGTTGGTTGTTGCTTCAACCTGTGCAACTGTTCCTCTTGTAAATTTAAATTTGTATGTTGCTCCACCTAATACAAAAACATCTCCTGGCCTTAATCTTTCAGTGAATGATTCATCTAGTTTTCCTATTGGTTGTTCTCCTATCTTGACTGTAACAAAGGATTCATCAGGGATTGTTCCAATATTTGTCATGTAAATAACTCTTCCCATCTTACCTCTTCTTCCAATCTTTCCTTCATTTCTCCATATTTTTGCATAAACATGTCTATCTTCTAATGAAACATATTCTCCAGATAAATATGATAATATATCATTAAATTGTGTTTTTGTTAATTTTGAATAGCAATAACTTTGTTTTATTACATCATACATTTCTTTTTCATCCCAAACCCTTTCTAAAGCCATTCCTATTATTTGTTGAGCAAGAACATCTAAGCTATTTGTTGGAATGTGAATTTTATCAATCGTTTTTTCAATTGCTGCTTTTAACATTACACTACATTCTATCATATCATCTCTATCCATAACGAGAATTCTTGCTTTTACTTTTGCATGTAGTTTATGTCCAGAACGTCCAGCTCTTTGGAGAAGACGAGCTACACTTTTTGGAGAACTTAAGCAGATGACTAAATCAATATATCCTATATCAATACCTAATTCTAGTGAGGTTGAAGAAACAATTACTTTTAATTCACCATTTCTTAAACGTTTTTCAATCTTCAGTCTGTGTTTTTTGGATAGGCTTCCGTGGTGTGCTCCTATATTTTCTGTATATTTCTTTGGATATTTTTCTTTTAAATAATCAACAACTCTTTCTGTTGCAGCTCTTGTATTAGTGAATATTAATGTAGTTCTGTGTGATTGGATAAGCTTGTCTAATAGTTTGTACATTTCTTTATGTAGTTTTTCATGTGTTGTGTTAATTAAATCAGGAACAGGAGCTATGACTTGTAAATCTAAGTCTTTAATAAATTGAACATCTACAATTTTACAATCTCTTTTTGGTCCTACAAGATATTTGGCTACTAATTCTAATGGTGCAACTGTTGCTGATAATCCTATTCTTGTTAAATGAGGTGATAATGAATCAAGTCGTTCCATTGATAATGAGAAATGTACGCCTCTTTTGTTTTCAGCTAATGCGTGGATCTCGTCGACAATTAACCATTCAACAGCTTTTAGATGGTTGATAAATTTTGTTGATGATAAAACAATAGCTAATGATTCTGGTGTTGTGATTAAAATATGAGGGGGATTTTTAGTCATTTTTTGTTTTTCATATGGAGTTGTGTCTCCTGTTCTAACAGCAACTCTAATTCCTAGTTCTTTTCCTGCAATTTCTTCTATTTCTTTCAAAGGATTGATTAAATTTACCCAAACATCATTGTTTAATGCTTTCAAAGGAGAAATATAGACACAATATGTTCTATCTTCTAATTTTTTCTTTTGTGCTAGGTCGATAAGTTCGTTGAGTATAGCTCCAAATCCTGATAAAGTTTTTCCAGAACCTGTTGCTGCAGATACAAGAGTGTTGACTCTGCAATGAATGTTATAGATTGAGTACTTTTGTGGTTCTGAGAAGGATTTAAATCTACTAAAGAACCATTGCTTGAACAATGGGTTCATTATTCCCTCAGTTAATTTAACTGGATGTGGTTTCTTCATAAACTCAATAGTCATAGTATTATAGAATTAAAGAGTATTTAAATATCTATTGGGTTTATTATAAAAGGTTTTAAGAGAAGATTAGAGGTTTTAATGTCATACTCTTAACACATGTAAGGTATGATATTCTGGGACTGTTGGTTGATCTTGTCCTAGATAAATAACTTTTTCTTGTTCTAATTCATGTTGTTCAAAGAATTCTTTCCATTGTGGTGGTGTTCTGAAGTTGAATGGAACATTAACTTTGTTTTGAGGATCATCTGAATAATGTATTACTCTGTTATAAAAGTGATCAAAGAATATATTTGCTAGTCTTTGTTCTTCTTTTCCTAATTTTCCAAATTCTGTTTCATCTTCTATTCCATAAACAGATTCAATAACAATTATTCTTCCTCCTTTTTTTGTAAGTCTTTTTGCTTGTTCAATTGTATCATATGGATTACTTGAATGATGAAGGACTGTTAATACTAATGTTGTATCATATTGTAGTTCTATTGGAATTCTTTTTCCTGCTTTGAATTGAACAAAATCTAATCTTGTTGAATCAACATGATCATGTTTATAGACATCAGCTAACATAACTTCTAAACTATCTTTTGCTAATAATGCACCTACTTTTCCATCTCCACAACCTAAGTCTAATACACTTCCTGAAACATATTCTTGAATTTGTGAATAAATTAAATCTGCTCTATTGCTAAGTTTTTCTGGAATTCTTGTTGTAACTCCTTGTCTTTCTAGAAATTGGTGTGCTTGTAATTCGTAATCTTCTTTTGTTTCATATGATTCAGCTAGTCTTAAGACATCATCAACAATAGAATTTGGGTCATCTATTTCAAGTTCATTTAATACAGACACAAGTGCATTTGAAATATACTGTCTAATAACTTGATTTCTTAATATTTCCTTAATTTCAGGTATTTCTTGTCCAAAAGCATTAATTTCACTCATGAGTGATGATAAATTAAAATAATATTTAAATGTTTTCATGAAATAATAGATATTTAGAAGAAAATAATCAATGATCCTATTAATAATAACCAATTTCCAATGATTAACCATTTATTTCCCCAACTAACTCCTGGAAATTTATAGCTAGATAATGGCCATAGAAAGGGAGTTGGTAGTAGATCTTTTGAATGAAGTGGAATGTCTATTAAAATATGTAATATCCATCCAATTAAATAAAATGGAACTTCTTTAGTTAGTACTAATAATAATGTAAATACAATTGCAAAACTAAATACACTGTGTGTTATTCCATATAATGTATGTGTCCATTCAGGAACATTGTCTAAATCTTCTTTTTTTCTTGGAATGTTTTTTGTAAATATTGCATGTATTGAGTAAATGCCCCATGATAGAAAATCAGGGAGAGTACCAGCTAGTAAAAATAAGATCAAATTATCAAAGTCATGAAAAAATATATATGACCATAATAAATGTGCTATGATATCCATTTTATGTATGGAAAGATTTGTTTATTTATATAGTTAATTGCTTATTATAATGTATCTTGCTTGGTTTTGGTCTAGTTCTAGAATTGCTGCTTTTCCTTCTATAACAGCTCCACCATTTAACCATAATGATTCTGACCATTGGTATTCTTGGATAATAATATCTTCTTTGTTTACTGCTTTTCCACCTGCTTCATGAATATGGCCAAACACAGCAAAATTAATATTATTGTTTAACATAACTTCTCTTAATAATTCATTGCCAACATTTTCACCTGTTGTAATTGTATCAATACTATGTTCATGTGTTCCTTTTGCAGGGTTATGTGAAATTAATATGTTAATTAAACTTTTATTAACTAATTCTTCTAAAAATAATATTTCAGAATCATTGTATAAAAAACCATCTTTAATAACATAATCTTCTATATTGTATCCAGGCAATGAAATCATGTTTATGTTTTTATATTCTACAACTCTTCCTTTGCTCATATCAATAATGTTTGAATTGTTTAATGCATTGATTGCGTTATAATAATCTTCTTGTGATTCATGATTACCAGGAATAACAAATAAAGGAACTTGTAATTCTAATAATTGTTCTAGGGAATTGTATATTTCATCATAATCATCTAGATCATTGTGCATGTCAGAAATATCTCCAGCAACAATCACTCCATGAAGTTGGTATGTGTGAAATTGAGTGATAATATTTTCTAGTGATTCTCCTTGAATATCACTAATTACACCAAATTTAGTTGAATCAGTAGTACAACTAGAAATGAGGAGTATAGATATAATGATTAATATTGCTAATAATCTTTTCATATTTATATATTGAAATAAGAAGTATAAAAAGCTTATTGAATTTAGTATGTGCTAGCATCTTCGAAATTCGTGATGTTGTAATCTAAGGAGCTGTATCCCCGTAAGGGACAACCCCTACGACGCTCTTTATTTAATTTAATGAAAGAATTTCGACCTTAGGATGCAGTCACATACTAAATTGTTCTGTATTTTAATGGTTGTCCTCTAATTTCTCTTAACAATCCTTGTTCAACCATGTATTCGGTGACTGCAGCAAAATTAAGATAAGCAAGTAATCTATTTTTACCATTAAGTTTTCCATTATAGTGTTGTTGTGCTAATTCAACTAGTGATTGTGGTCTATCTTGACAAGAGGCTGAAATACTTTCTACTAATTCATCATAATGACTATTGATTGCTTCTATTCTTTTAGAAACAGGACCTTGCTCTGAATGAGGACTTAGTTTTGAACCATGTGCTGGTAATCCTCTTAATTCTCCATGTTGAAGAACAGTGTCTAATGATTCTTTGTATGTACCTAAACCATATCCTTCTCCAAAATCACAGCCATTGTATTGTCTTGGCCATAATTGTGGAATAAGGAAAGGAACAACAAGATCTCCTGTTAAAACTATTTCATCATCAATAACATAGCAAACATGTCCTGGAGAGTGTCCAGGGGTATGGATTATATTAATTCCAAATCTTTGTTTTAATTCATCTAAATCATGGGATAATTGAACACATTGTTCTGATCCATATTTTGCAAAGAGTTGTTTAAATCCTCTTAAACTTTGAATTAATTCTTCTCTTGTTTGTGGTTCTAAACCTAATGCTTGTAAAAATTCTACTGATCTGTCAAATTCAACAGGACTTCCTGGATTAGAAAGACATCCTAGTTCACCTTGATGAACATATACTGTTTTGTTTTTTATACCTAATGATGGAAAATCATTATGTTCATAGCCAGCTGATAATAATAAATGAGCATGATCAGGGTGAGCATGTGTTAATGCAAATTCAGTATCTTTCATATCAAATCCAATGATTGAATGTAATCCATCTAATAGGTATTGTCTTGAAGCAATTGTTCCTGGATCAATGATTAGGAATTTATCTATTTCCGGATTATATATTACATAACAATTAGTGAAATGGGGACTAATTTTTTGTCCACTTATTCCAACACTTCCTAAATCAAAGGCAAAAACAGGTATTTGATAAATTAAGGTATCTTTACTCGTTCTTCTTGTAATAACATCTACCATTTTAAGAGAGAAATAGAATTCTGCTTAAAAGTTTTATCTAATTTCATGAATACATTTTTAAATATTATAGGTTTTCATCTCTACATGCCTAAACTTATAGCTATTAAAGAATTAACAGATAATCCTAGTTTAAATATAGCAATAGATACTATTGAAAGAAATAAGCAAGCATTAATTTTTGTTTCGTCAAAAAGGTCTGCAGAAAAGACTGCAGAAGATATTTCTAAAAGTGCTAAGATGAGTAGTAGCGAATTAATTAATTTGTCTGAAGATGTTTTAAAATCATTATCAAAGCCAACAAAACAATGTTTGAGATTATCTAAATGTGTTAAAAAAGGAATTGCATTTCATCATGCTGGTTTGACTGGTAAACAAAAAGAAGCAATTGAAGAAGCATTTAGAAATGGAGTTATTAAGATAATATGTTGTACACCAACACTTGCTGCTGGATTAGATTTGCCAGCATTTAGAACAGTACTTAAAGATCTAAAAAGATTTAGTGGTGGTTGGGGTGCAAATTATATTCCTGTTCTTGAATATTTGCAGCAAGCTGGAAGAGCTGGAAGACCTGGGAAAGATACAGAAGGACAAGCTATTTGTGTTGCTAAAACAGAAGGAGAGAGAGATGAACTTTATGAAAGATATATCTTAGGAGAACCTGAAGAAATTTATTCAAAATTAGCTGTTGAACCTGTTCTGAGAACATATGTATTATCATTAGTATCAACTGGTTTTGTTAGAACAAAGAAACAAATCATTGACTTTTTTTCAAAGTCATTTTGGGCATGTCAATATGGTGATTTTTTTGAGTTAAGAAAGAAAATAGAGAAAATGTTAAGTTTATTAGAAGAATTTGAATTTTTGAGATCAAATAAAGATGAATTTAGAGATGGAACAGATTTTCAAGATGCATCAGATTTAGATAATGAAGTTTATGAAGCGACTGAACTTGGAAAAAGGGTTGCAGAATTATACATTGATCCTTTAACTGCTCATAATGTTATAACTGGTTTGAAGAATACAAAGAATCAAGTTGCCTTACCTTTTTCATTACTACATTTATTATGTTCTCAGATTGAATTAAGACCTTTGTTAAGGGTTAAGAAAAAAGAATATGATTTAGTGCAAGAGAAGTTAATAGAAAATGAGGATAGGTTGTTAAGTTTACCTCCTGCAGATTTTGATCCGGAATATGATGAGTTTATGAACTCAATAAAAACAACAATGTTTTTTGATGATTGGATTAGTGAAAAAGATGAAGTGTTTATGTTAGAGAAGTATAGTATTAGACCAGGAGAGATAAGATATAAAATTGATAAAGCAGATTGGTTATTGTATGCTGCTGTTGAATTATGTAAATTAATGAATTATCCTAAGGTAAGTTCTGAATTAAATAAATTAAGAGTTAGGGTTAAGTATGGTGTTAAGGCAGATATTCTTGTGTTATTAAAATTGAAAAATATTGGTAGGATGAGAGCAAGAAAGTTGTATAATAATGGTGTTAAGACAATAGGTGATTTGAAGAAAATAGATATTGTTACTCTTTCTCAAGTAATAGGTAAGAAAACAGCTGCAGATGTTAAAGATCAACTTGGACAGAAAGTTGAAGTAGTTAAAGAGAATAAAAGAAAAGGGCAAGTTAGTTTAATGGATTATCAAGCTTAATTATGGATGAGTTTAATGGACTACTGTGCGGTGGTTACAACCATAACCTTTATAATGGGTAAATTAATTCTTTTTATATATGGCAGAAGATGGATTAAAAGATGTTATAGTTGAATTATATCCTAATGGAATACCAAAACAAGAGAGAAAGCCAGTATTAAGTTTTACTATTGATGAATATGCTGATTTTCATCAAGAGTTATGTAAGAATCCTGGGGTTTTTGCTAGGTTTAGTTCTCCAAGTATGTTAGAAGAGTATCTTCATGTGGAAGAAGGAGATGCTGTGTTTGAGTTATTTCATTTTGGTGCTCCTGGAGAAGTAAGAAGACCAGTAATTGTTTTTACTGAAGATGAATATACTACATTATATGAAGAATTTAAGAGTAGACCTAATATTCTTTCTATATTTAGATGTCCTGGTTTGTTGAAGAATTATCTTAGACTTGATGAACAAGAAAGAGAATATTTTGCAGAATTCCAGGCTCATCCTGGTGCTTCTAGATACTTATCTGTTGGAGAAGCATTAGATTTTATTTCTCCAGCACATGCTATTAATTATTTAGTTCCTAAATCAAGAAAAGTTGCAAATCTTGCAAGACATGTTAGATTTGTTAATCAAGCTTTGAAATTCTTTGATCATTATTTGAAAACAGAATCATATAAAGAAAGGAGATTTGATGAAAATTATATTGCAACAGATGATGTAATTAATAATCATCAAGATGAATTAGGTTTTAGGGAAGGAAGAAATTTCTTAGCAGCACTTAAAAGACATACTTGGACAGGTGGAATGAGAGGAATAGTTAAAATGGCTTCTTTGGTTGATACAAGAGTTAGTGAGTGTTATAATGCCTCTCCTAATGATATAAATGTTTATGAGATAAAAAGATGACAAGATTAGAAGATATGTTAGAAAAAATTAAATTTGATCCTTTGCAAAAAGAGTTTGAAGCCTTTTCTGAAGAACAAAAGCAAGTATTATATGATTTTGATGAGAGATATCCTGAGTATTTGGTTGGGAAAGGAAATGGACATCCAATTCGATCATTGACAAGAAGAGAAAATAAACCTTACAATGATGGTGATAGAGAAGGATTATCTAATGCTATTAATGTAACTCAATTTGCAAGAAAAACAAGATGGTCTTATCAGTTATTGAAAATATATGATCATTATCTTGAGCATGATTCAGTTGGGGTTTTATTTAATCAGAATTATATTGCTAATGATCCTGGGGTCTATAATACTTTTGGTGGAATGGGTGCTGCTATTATAGCTAATTTAAGAAGACAAGAAGGTTTTAGTAATGTTCAAATGGTTGTTGATATTGTTGCTTCAGTTAAATCAAGCATTGCACAGGATTATGTTGCACCAGGTGATTTCTAAGCAACCCAATAATGATTTACAAACATCACTGTAGAAATTGTTAATAATATACTAAATACAGAAATAAAAAAGTAATTCCAATACTTGTTTTCTCCTAATAAAGCAAAGTAAAGAAAGAAAGGAAAGCCAACTAAAATCATTCTTGGCATTGACATGAAACTTCCGCTTGATAATGGAATTAAAACAACATAAGCACAGTAAATAAAGTAAGATAATTTTAGTTTTCTATAAATAAAATATAATAAAACTAAAAATATTACTGATGTTATTATGTCAACCATTGAATATCGAGGATAATGAAGGTGTAGTTGTGTGAATGTTTCAATAATACTTGTTAATGAAAAAGCAGACCTACCCCAGAATGTATTAGCACTAAAGTAACTAAAAAAGTATCCTGTTGTTATTTTCATATATGTGAAATATAATAATGTTCCTAGTGGGATGGTAAATAACCATATTATTTTTTTCTTAATTCTTAATTTATCTTTAGTAAATTTTAGATGTTCAACAATTAATGGAATTATTATTAATATTCCAATAAATCTTGTTAATGCACTACACATACCAAATAAACTTGCTAATTTTATATTATCTTTTCTCATATAATAAAATGACATTATTGTAAACATGAAAAATAAAGATTCTGTGTATATCATTGAGAAAAAGAATGCAGTTGGAAATATTAATGAGTATAATACAGTTCTTTTACTTATTCTTTCTGAATATTCTACCTTTAATAGGTTGTATAAGTAAATTATAGAAATGAATGAAGCAGTGTTTGATATAATTAAGCCAGTCAATATTTTATTTTGGAAAATAAAGCTAAATAACCACATTAATAATGGAAGCATAGGAAAGAATCCCCATGTTTGTACATCTGATGCTTGTTGTGGGTTAATAGAATAACCTTCTTCTGCAAGTCTTAGATACCATTGTGTATCCCAACTGTTCCATATGCTAAAAAAATCATTTTCTTTTTCTTGAAAAACATAAGAGTTTCTATAATAATCTTCTGAAATAGGAAATGTGTAGAAACCAACTGTACCGACGAGAAAAATAAATAATTTTACAAGGATAAATATGATAACTATGTTTTTTATTTGTTTGCTTATCTTCATACTAAATAAATCCCTACTGATTCATCATGGTTGATTCCTTTTATAACTTTGGCAAAGAAAGGAGCCATTTTAACACATTTATACCATGGATATTTGTTATAGAATTCATTTGGTCTTTGTATTACATCTGTTCCAACAACCATTTTTAACATATCTTTTTTATATAATTGGTCTAGTTTTTCAATAGCAGGACCATTTAACATTGCTAAACTTGTAGCAACATAAATGTTTTTTGCACCTTTTTCTTTTAACAAAGGAATTGCAGTTGTTATTGTTCCTGCGGTGTCTACTATGTCGTCGACAATCAGACAATCTTTGTCTTTAACATTTCCAATTAATTTCATAGATTTAATAACATTAACCTTTTTGTAATCTCTTTCTTTTGCAATAACTGCTAACTCTGTTTTTAATGTTTTAGCATAAATATCAATTCTAGCAGTACCACCAATGTCTGGACTTACAACAATTAAATTATTTAATTTTTCTTTATGTTCTTTAATAAAGTAGTCTGTAATTGCATGTACTGCATGAAGATTAAAGAAAATTGCTTTTCTAAAATTCCCTGCAATAGCTTGTGCATGTATATCAATAGTCATTACACTGTCAGCACCAACATCTTCTAAGATTTTGGCAATAATTGCTGATGTTATTGCTTCTCTTGCTTTTTGTTTTTCTTGTCTTGCATAGGGATATGGTAATAATATAGCCGTTATCCTAGCCGCATCACTTCTTCTAACTGCGTCAATTGCAGTTATCATTTCAATTAATAGGTCATTAACAGATCTATTGTTAAAATTATCTTGAAAACATTGTATAATATAAACATCATTTCCTCTAACACATTCTTCTATGACTACTTTAATCTCTCCATTAGCAAAAGCGTCTGTTCTTGTATTGATTTCTTTTATGCTGTCTGTTGGACATGTGTTTTTTAGATATTCAACTACTTCTTTGCAAAAGTATTTAGCAGCTGAGCATGATATAAAAGAAAGTTTTCCTCGCATTGTATTAATTAGTAATCATTAGTAATTTATATACTTTACGTAGTAAAGTCTTATAATGCAGACGTTCTGAAGGTTGCTTGAATTTATTCAAGCTCAATAATCTCTGACTATAGTCGAGATTATTTTTGTCGCATTATATTTACTTTGCGTAGTAAAATTTATAATATTGATAGTATATGTCTCTAATTATGATCACAATCTTGGACTGTTACACTGATGAACCATCAGGATTGGGTGTTCCACCTTATTTAGGAACATATCCTAGATATATTTATGGAATGTTTCCTGATTCTAATTATATTACTATAGATGATTTAAGGTTACATATTCAATATAAAGATAAGATTAAGAAGGTTACAAAAAAGGATAAGACTAATATTAAAATATATAATATTACTAATAAGGATATTAAGAAAATATTAGCTAAAACAACCGAACTAATTATTATATTAGGTGTTCATGTGCCTGGAAAGTATTTGTCTGCATTACCTGGAACATTGAAAGAAGTCATTAGGTTAACTAATAAGTTAAATTGTAAGAAAATCTTAACAGGACCAGCTATTTATGGAACACAATTACAAGGTGGTAAGTTTTTTGAAAAATCAGAGTTAGAGTATTTTGATGAAGTAAGAGAATATGATTTTTCTTTTGATGATATTAAAGCTAATGATCTTGTAAAACAAATACCTAATGAAAGAATAATTGAGATTGAGACCAGCAGAGGATGTCCACATGGTAAGTGTAGCTTTTGTACTGAAGCATTAAAATGTAAGTTTATTAATAGAAAAACAAAGGATATTGTTAATGAAGTAAAAGGATATTATGATTTGGGGTGTAGATATTTTAGATTAGGAAAACAAAGTGATTTTTATTCAATCGAAGATCCTATTGGTTTGTTAAAAAAAATTAGAAAGGAGTGTCCTAATATTAAAGTATTACATATTGATAATGTTAATCCAACAAATGTTGTTTCTAAGAACGGTATAGAGATAACAAAAGCAATAGTTAAATATTGTACTCCTGGTAATGTTGCATCATTAGGTATAGAAAGTTTTGATCCTGTTGTTGTTAAAGAGAATAGGTTGAATTGTAGTAAAGAAGTAGCGTTTAAAGCAATTGAAATTATTAATAAGTATGGTAGTGAAGTAGGAGAGAATGGTATGCATAAGTTTTTACCAGGTATTAACTTAATCTTTGGTTTGAATAAAGAGAGTAAGAAAACGCATAAGGAAAATATGGAAGCTTTACAATATATTATGGATAGATGGTTGTTAAGAAGGATTAATATTAGACAAGTTACTGTTTTACCTGGGACAGTGTTAGAGGAGATGTGTGGAAATAAATATTTGAGAAAGAATAATAGATACTATTGGAAATGGAGAAATGAGATCAGACAAAAGATAGATTATCCAATGTTACAGAAAATATTGCCAATTGGTTCTATTGTTAAGGATGTTAAAGCAGAGATATATGATGGGAATACAACGTTTGGTAGGCAAATAGGAACATATCCTTTGGTGATTGGTATAAAAGGAAGATTAGAGATAGGTAAGTTCTATAATGTTAAAATAATAAAACATATGTTAAGAAGTGTTACAGGTGAAGTTGTTTAAGGCAATATTTATATATTAGAAGTGCTTATTTTATATTATAGTGGTAGAATTTAATATAATTATTGAGAAAGGTGAAGATGGGTATTTAATCTCTGAAGTAGTTGAGCTTCTAGGATGTCATACTCAAGCAAAGTCAATGGATGAATTAATTAAGAGAACAAAGGAAGCAATTTCTTTATATGTTGAAGATATGGATAAACCAATAAAAGCTGATAAATTTATTGGTGTGCAAAGAATAGTTGTATAAGATGTCAAAATTACCAATAATATCTGCTAGAGAATTCTTTAAAATTTTAAATTAATTAGGATTTGAAAAAATTAGACAGAAGGGAAGTCATGTATTTTTTAGACATAATGATGGAAGAACAACAGTAGTACCAGATCATCCTGGAGAAAAATTGGATAGGGGACTTCTTAATAAAATTATTAAGAAAGATATAGGAATTTCTAGGGAAGAATTTATGCGATATGTTTAAGAAGAAGTGGTTGTTTAGCTTATATTCTACCCTTCTACCTTATCAGACACTAGCCTACAAATATATACTTCAATATACACTTTATGTACATTAGTTTACGATAAATATGTTCTAACTCACGAATATTTAAATAGTAGAATAAGTATAAGTTATATTATTGGGTTGTTAGGCGAACAGATTCATTATTTTTTGGCGAAAATAATAATCATAAAGAAAATCACTTGTTGGCGCAAGCAATTATTTGTTCTAAAGAAAGTATAGATCAAACTACTATATAAACATATTGGTAGTGTTAACTATATACTAAAATATATATGTCTATATTTTCGATATAAAATATAAAGAGGAGAGAGGGGTAAGAAAAAATGGATTTTATCGTAAAAAATGCGTTAGAAAATTGTGAACCACAACAAGAAGGATTTGAAACAGGACAAGCGAACATTAAAGTTATTGGCTGCGGTGGTGCAGGAAATAATATGGTTAGCTGGTTATATAAGAAAGGAATAAAAGGAGCTGAAATTTATGCATGTAATACAGATTTACAACATTTAAATGTTACAGAAGCTGATAAAAAGTTCTTAATGGGTAAAGATGTAACAAGGGGACTTGGATGCGGTGGATTTCCACAAAAAGGAGCAGAAGCAGCAAAAGAATCATTACAAGAAATTAAAGAAGCTGTAAAACTTTCAGACATGGTTTTTGTTTGTGCAGGTATGGGTGGTGGAACAGGAACAGGTTCAGCACCAGTAGTTGCAAAAACAGCAAGAGAATCAGGAGCAATTGTTATCGGAACAGTAACAATGCCATTTAAGATTGAAAGAGCAAGAGTAGACAAAGCTGAATTTGGTTTACAACAATTAAGAGAAGTTTCTGACACTGTTATTGTAATTGATAATAATAGACTAGTACAAATTGCAGGAAACTTACCAATTCAACAAGCATTTGCAGTAGCAAATGAATTGATCGCAACAATGATCAAAGGGATTGTTGAAACAATTGCAATACCAAGTTTAGTAAACTTAGATTATGCTGACGTTAAGACTATCATGACAAATGGTGGTGTAGCAGCAATCGGAGTAGGTGCATCTGATACAAATAATAGAGTTGATGAAGCAGTTAAAGGAGCTCTAAGTAATCCATTACTAGACATTAGCTACGAAGGAGCAACAGGAGCATTAATCCATGTACATGGTGGACCTGATCTAACTTTAGAAGAAATTAATAAAGTTGGTGAATTGGTAACAGACAGTATGGATGATGATGCAAACTGTATCTGGGGAGCTAGAGTTAGTGAAGACATGAAAGGTAAACTGACTGTAATGACAATTATCACAGGTGTAAAATCACCATGGATACTTGGAAAATCAGACAGAACAGTTGCATCAAGAGAAATGCAAAACCTGAATGACGAACTAGGCATTGAAATAGTAAGGTAAACTTACTTATTTTTTTCATTAAGTGAAATTCTGCCTTCACTTTTTATGTCACCCCCCAACGAACAAATTGGTGAAGGCATTTCCTCTTTTTCCTCCGGAGCAACCCTCCGGGGAAAAAGTTTTTTTAGTAAACAATATAAATACTTCTAGAACTCCTTAATATATGGGATTGGAAACTATTTGTATGGAGTTTACTGATTTTAGCCAAGCTTCAAGAGTTTTGTGTGAGGAGAGGGCTGTTAGAAGTTTTATAAATGAATTAGTTAGTTCTGATGCTGATTATAGTACAGCAATAGCAGAATTAGGTTATGATCATGGACAGGTTACCTCAACTGCTAGATATATGGTAGATTGTTTATCTACAAAATATGCTGTGGTTTTTACTACAGTTACAACATTGATTGGTGGAGGAATTGGTTCTTTATTTGGATTTGCTGCTCAAGGTGCTGTAGCTGGATTAGTTGTAGGTGCACTTGGATATAGAGCATTAGATTCATTAGGTGTAGTAAAAACTTCAAGATTGAGATCTTTGTTAGATATAGCTGAATCTTCTAAACAAGAAGATGAGAGAAGAACATATCAGGATATAGTTGATGGAGGAAGTCTTAAGTATAGTACAGCAACAATTGAAAGAAAAGGAGATGTAGTTTTACTTTCTGGAGATAATCATGATTGTAGTTATTCTATTTCATTAAGATATAACCCTGAAACAAAGAGACCTGAAGTTATTTCTTTTTTAATTAATGATGATAAACCAATTACTTCTGTTAGAGAAGATGGTTTTGGTATAATTGCTTCTCCTGTAAACTTAAAAGCAACAAAACAAGAACAAGATTTCTTTGAAAAACATGTTCCTGGTTTAAGGTTTAGTTATGATAGATAGTTTTTTATAGGTATTAACTATTTCTTTTTTATGAAAGAAATAATTGCATTAATAGCTACATCATTGGTTGTAGGAAGTTATATTCCTCAGTTGTATAAAACTTATAAAACAAAGAGTGCTAAAGATTTATCTTGGTTGTTTTTAATAATTATATTTGTTGGTGTGTTTATGTGGTCAATATATGGGATATTAAATAATGACATGACTTTCTTTATTGCAAATGCTATTATATTATTATGTTCTGGTAGTTTAATTGTTTTGAAATGGATTTATAATTAACGTCTTCTTCTTCTTCTTCTTGATCTTCTTTTTTTTCTCTGCTTTGGTTGTTTTTCAAAAACATCATAAAGAGGAAGGTTTTGTCTTAATTCTGCATGAATCATTCTAACTAATGTCAAAGGAAATTTCTTTTTATTATGAGATCTCCATGTATGAAGAAGAAATAAAGCTCCATTTCTAGCTCTACGTTCCATAAGATGTGCAATTACTCCAACATTGTCCTCATAATTATAAAAAGCATCTACTTCATCATATTTAACAGGACCTAGTGTTTTTCTATAATCTCCATGGACTAATGTTGCGTGTTGCAGTGATGGAACACTTAATTCTCCAAAATATTGTTGACTTTGTTGATATGCTTGTTCGTCAATTTCAATACCTATTGCTCTATATCCTAAAGCTGCAGCAATTGCAACAACTCTTCCATCATTATGCCCCATATCAACAAAAACAGGTTGTCTTCCATCAGCAAATTGGTGATCATAAACCACTCTAAATACACACATTGCAGTAATTAAATCATTAATTGTTGATGGTTGTACAGTCCCTTGTACATTTCCATCTGCATCATAAACAATTCTTGCATTTCCAGAAAGGCCTAATCCTAATACACAACTATCTTTACTATTATAATAGTCTCTTATCCTTATCATAGCTTCAGAAATAGGAGGGACATTTACATTTAATGTTGAAGAAACAGGTAGATCTCCTCTGTTTTCATATTGTCTTATTCTTCCCTGTCTCTCAAGCTCACTATCAAATAGTTTTAGTTTGTATTTATATTTAGACATAATATTTCCACAATAACAAAGAAATCTAAGTTAATTTAAAAAGGTTTACTTGTTGTATTTTAATAAATCAATAACTTTTTATAACTCATAATTATGTAGCTATTATGAAAGAATTTGAACTAAAATTTCTAAATATAAATGTTGAAGAAATAAAGAATAAATTAGAAAAGATAGGTGCAGAGCTTAAATATGATTCTATACTAGAGTCTATTTCTTTTTCTGGAAATGGATTTCATAGGTATAATTCAAATATGAAATTTTTGAGACTAAGAAAGATTAATGATGATGTTATCCTAACATTTAAAGGACCAATTTCTGATTTAGGAATAAGGGAAGAAATTGAGATTAATGTTAATGATTTTGAAGGTACTATTTTAATTATTGAAAAATTAGGTTTGAAGAAAGAAGATATTTTTAGAAAAAGACGACTACATTATGTATTAAGTGATGTTTGTTTTGAATTAGATACTCTTGATAATGTTCCAACTTATTTAGAAATTGAGACAAAGGATAAAAAATCAATGATAGAAATATGTGATAAATTAAATTTAGATATTTCAAAAGGTAAAAAAGGAACAATAGTAGAGATATTACCGGAGTTGTTTGGTGATAAATAAAGAAATAAAAAATAAATGCAATGAAATTGCTTTGAATATTTTTGATAAATATAATCTTAGAGATAAAAAAAGAGTACACTCTATCCACGTTGCTCAAATAGGAGAGTTTTTAGCGAATCTTTTAGTTCAAAAAGGATGTGAAATTGATGTTGAGAAGGTTTATTTAGCTGGATTACTACATGATATTGGTGATGAAGCAAGAAATCAAGATTGGGATTTAGATAGACATACTCAAACAGGATATGAAATTTTAATAAAAGAAGGTCTTGTTGAAATTGCTAATATTATAAAGAAACATGATGTTTTAGCATATGAGAATGATGAAACCATTCCTCAAACATGGGAAGAAAAGATATTGAATTATTCTGATAAACGAGATAAAAATGAGATAGTTACACTTGAAGAAAGAAAACAAAGATTTATTAAATTATTCCCTAATGAAAAAGAAAGAATTGAAAGATGTTTTGTAAAAATATTTGAGAATGAAATTAGTTTATTTAATAAATTAGAGATTAAACCTGATCAATTAAAAGATTTTATAATTTTAGAGGATAACCTTTAAAATATTACAATTTACCTAAACTATATTTTAGTCCTTCTTCATTAATACTTAACAAAACTTCATAATTTTTTTGTATGGTTCTTTTTCTTCTTCAAAACATATTTTATCAAAAACTTGTTTGATTTTTTATTTCATATGAATTGGGGGCATATATTATTTAAATGTCATTATTTGGTCATGATAGTCTCTTAATAGTAGTAACAAATAGGAACATTTAAATATTAGTACTTTCTTATAATAAAATATGGATGAAAAAAGCCTATTAAGAGGCTTAAAAAAGGATGAAAAAGAGGATTTATTTAGAGAAGCAGTAATAGCAATGGATCTAGAACAGGCGAGAAGATGTATGCGAGATATTCCTAGTATAAGGGATGTTTTGGAACCTATTGTCAAAAACTCTTTCGCTGAGGATGGAGAAGTTGCAATGTGGATTGTCAAGAATATTGGTTATAGTTCTCTTAATGAAAGACAAGTTATTGGTACAACATTATATTATGGTATTTCAGACAATGTTCAAAGAACACAAAATAAATTAGATCTGTTAAGACTGAAATATGGATTAACTGATGAAGTAGTAGATGATGTAGCGAAATGTAGATTATCTAATAGGTTTTTTACAGGACGTATAAGTGGTTCTGAATACATTGGATTATGTGATTTGTTACTTATAGAACAAGAAGAACAAGAAGAATTACATATTGCTACAATAACTACATTTCTGTATCATGATACAGATGGGGAAGTTGAGTGTGTAAGAAAAGTAATGGATAGATATGAGATTACAAGAGATGATATTGATAGATATAAAGTTGGTGGTAGATATGGAGCTAATGAATTTTATAGTGCATTGAGAAATCAGATTAAATATAAAGTAAAATCATTAAAAGATTATGAAAGAACTTCAGAATTATTACCTGAATTTAAAGATATAATTGATGAGAATACAAGATATCATGCGGTTAGGAAATTAGCTACTGCTAGTTCTACTAATGAATTTGAAAGAAATTGGGAATTAGCTCTTGCTTTAGATGATAAATTGGAATCATCAAGAGAAGCAAAAAAAGAACGGGTTTTAACTAGTGTTCATTATGCCATAGGTAAATCTGATTACAGAACTGCTTTTATATTAGTTGATCATTACAAAGATGATTTAGGAATAGATGATGAACTGCACTTAGAATTGCGAAGTAGATCTGGTGAAAAGCCGAAAAGAAATATTTCTAGTTTTGTAAGGAATTTATTTGGAGCTGTAATAAGATATGTAACTCCATAAAGAATACTTCTGTCCTTAATAACACATACAAAACCATTCATAATATTTTGATTGGTTCTTTAGTTTTTTCAAGGTCAGTCTTTGATTATTTCTATATAGAAATTAAATTATTTATTGTGTAATAATGCTATTTACCACATTCTATTCCACCAACTACAAGTCCTTCACAACCAAAAGAATATCTCGTGTCATTTAATTGAACTAGCTTTCCATCACTATCAACAGCATATATACATAAGTTACTTTGTATACCAAAAAATTCCCTTAATTTATTACAATCCATTGCTGCTAATGCTTCAATTTCTTCAGGGGTTAATTTATTATCTTTAGTATATGGATTAGAATTTAAATTTTTTTGAAGTTTATTAGCTTCTTCCTTAATATCAACTTCAGTAACTTTTAATGCATAAAAATGATATAATAGTGTTAATGCAGTAATGATTGTTAAAACTAGAATAAGTATTCCTAAGTGAGTTAATATATTTGAAACTTGTCCTCTTTTCTTTGTCATGTTATTTTACCCACTTAATAATTCATTAACCATAACTGTAATACTATCTTCTGTTCCAGGATCTATTTCTTTATAAAAAGGCAAGTCACTTGAATATCCTTCGCCTGGATCTGCAGTTGAATTAAATTCTAAATAAGAATAACCTGTATTATGTCCAGTAAATCTTATATCTGGTGTTAACTGTCTAGTCCCATTTTCTACATAAACAGTCCAACTACCATCTTGTATTTCAGTTTCATAACCAAGAGATGTTAAAATTTCTTCAAGTAACCTTATTCCTTCTTCTTCAGACTCTATTAATGGTTCATAACAACAAAAATCTGTTCCATCTTGTTCTTTTCGACAAAACACATTAGGACAATCATATTCTGAAGAAAAAAAAGTATCTAATGCAGACATCCAGTCATACATGTTATCTACATATTCGCAAGTTAATTCTTCATTAGTAGCATGATCTTCATATTTCCATTCTTCATAATCTTCAACACATCCTCTGCAACAAGCAACTGCACATCCTAATGATCTTACAGTACCAACAGCACTTTCACAATTTGAGCCCCAATCATCATATGCTTCTCCTAAATCTGCAATTATATCACAAAAAACATACTCTTCATCTGTACATTCTTCATCATCGCTTAAAACCTCTGGACCACCTGAAGGTTCATCCTCTTCTCCTGTTTCTGTTGTCTTATTTTTTGGTTCAATATCCTCTTCTTTACACCCTGTACTTGGATTAATTAAAATACCACATAATGTACTATATAATAACTTTCTTATGTTGCTTCTCATCTTCTTTCACCTTGGTTTTCTTAATTGTTGTATTTTTTGTATTATTATTAGTTATATTTTTAGGTTTTTTTAAACTACTTGTTAAGTTAGTTCTATTTTCTAGAAGGGGTTTTCTTGGTTTTAAGTCTCCAAATTTTTTTGTCTTATTTATTATCTCCTTTTCTTTCTTTGGTCTTTTCATGAAACTGTTTGATTCTCTTGATGAACAATTTAAAATAAATACTTCATCATCATTAATATCATACCGTGTACCATCCCAAACCCACACCTTAAATGTAATCTCTTCATCACACTCAAAAGAGAAATTTAAATATGAGATTACCTCTCCGTCTGGAGCAATCTCTGATATTTCATCACTAGTTAAAGAATATAATTCTTCATCAGTAACCGACCAAATAACAGTTCCTGAATCAGCTGTTCCTTCATTACTAATTATAAACTCAAAAATTCCATCCTCTCCTTCAAATACAGATTCTTCATTAAGTAGTGTGATTGAAGAAATAGTTAAATTAGAAGATTCTTCCTCTTCTTCTTCACATTCATAATATGAACCATAATCATATTCATTGTTATCATAATCAAGTTCTTCTTCAAGAGAGTTAACATAAAATGTAAGACTCTGATTACATTCTGTTGGTATGTTTACATAAAGAACAGAATCATCTCCTGCACTAATTTCAGAAATATTTCCTTCTAATAAAACTAGATCATCTTCATCATATATTAGCCATGTAATATTTTCAGCCTTAGATGTTCCTTCATTACTAATTATAAACTCAAAAGTTACATTTTCTTCAAGTGAGGGATCTTCATTAAGTAATGTAACTGATGAAATAACTAAATCAGGTAAGAAACCAAAACAGTTATCTTCAGAAAACTCGAATATATTATTACTTTCATCTACTTCCTCTGCTAAACCAATGTAATCCAATTTAAAAGTTAAACTTTCATTACAATTATATGGTATTTCTATATAATAAATTGATTCTGTTGTTTCAGAATAGTATTGGTCTTCTAAAATAAATAATATATTATCATTAGAATCATAAATAATTAAATCTGCATAACCCCAAATATTTCCTTCATTGGTTCCTATAATCTCAAATGTAACATTACCTGAATCATCAATATAAGAATCAACCATTTCTACTGAATCTATTTTTATATCTGGTCTGAAATCTATGTCAAAAACATATTCATTGTTTTCTTCATTATCTTCAATGATTTCATTGTCATAATCAACTTCTATAACAATTTCTTGGTTATGATCAACAAAAAACTCAGCTTGAACATATAATTCTTCTTCAGGATTTATTAGTTCTATTGTATTAGAATCTAATATTGATTCTTCATCATCTAATACTCTCCAAGAAATATTTTTAGCTTCTCCTGCTTCTTGGTTTAGTATAGATATATTTAGGATAAGATCTGATAAATAAACATCTTCTGGGTTTGTTAAGTTAACTGATTGAATAGTTAAGTCTGCAGCCTCTTCAACAATAACTGTAATATTTTCAGTAGTAATACATTCATTATCATCTGCAGTGATTGTAATATTATATATTCCAGCGTCTCCAAATTCTGTTTGCCACTCTCCATTTTCATCTATGTAATTAGAATAATTAATAGTTAAAGTATCATTATCTTCGTCAGAAAATTCAGCATTAAGAGATATAAATTCACTTTCAATGACTTCAATATCATATACGACAATAACAGGACAATGGTTTGGTAAAACTGTTACTAAAATTTCTGCTTCTTCTATACATCCATATCCATCATCAGCAGTTGCAGTGATAGAATAACTTCCTTCATCACCATCGTGTGTTTGCCATTCACCATTGTCATCAAAATAATCTGAGAATGAGATATCTAATTCATCATCTTCAGGGTCTGTTATTGTAATTGTTGCTAAATCACCTTCTATTACAGTAATGTTATTAGTTTCTATATCTGGACAAGAATTTACAAAGCCACAATCTAAACCCCATACAGCATAATGATTGCCTTCACATGAACTAACAATAGAAGGAGCTTCAATTTCATTAGGAGCATGGACAGGAGAGCTTGAATAACTAAAAGCATAGGTATCATAATTAATATTAATGTTTAAAATGTTGCCAATAATATCATATTCATATGAAACAAAAGAATATCCCTCACCACTGCTTGATTCTCTATCTATATAAGTTAATCTATCTAAATCATCATAAATCATTTCAGCATTTATTCCATCAATACTATTACCAAAAGAGATTATGTTTCCTACTGAATCATAAACATATCCAATGTCTTGTAATGATCCTGTACTTATTCCTAATAGGAATAATGTATCATTATAATATTCTAATGATGTTGTTAGTCCATTATTAAACTCAATAATTTCTGGAGAGCCAATATTAGAATAATCAATGTTATTTAAAATATGGGCGGTTTCTTCTATTGAATCAATTTTATTTTGGTTATTATAAGAATATTCAGTATCTTTAATACTATTAATATTTTCCTTTGTCATCCTATCTATGGAATCATATTCATACTCTTTTGTAAAGACAATTCCATCTATTGTTTTATTTTCTGAGGTAATTCTTAGTCTATTATCATAACCATAGACTATTGAGTAATCATAGGAAGATACTGAAGATAATGTTCCAATAATATCATCATATTCATAAATTATTGTTTCATAACTAGTTGATTTATTTATTATTCTATTTAATTCATCATATTGCATAGTGATAATGTTTGTTTCTGCATCTTGCTGTTCTACTAAATTGCCTTCCCCATCATATTCATAATTCCATTCTCCTAAATCAGGGTCATCTAATTCTATTAATCTTCCTAAATAATCATATTCAAAAGAAAATTCATTGCCTGAACTATCTTCTATATCTGTTAGTAATCCAAGTTCATTATAATCATAATATGTATAATAAGAATGAGTAGTACCATCCATGTAAATGTATTCTCGTACTGTATTTATATTATTAAAACCATCATAATAATATGATTTTAAATTATCATTTTCATCATATATTGTAGTGTATGTTTCAAAATATTGCTTTTCAATTTCAGAGCCATCTGGTTTTGTAATGATGGTTTCTCTTCCAAGTGTATCATATTCATAAAAAATAGAATTAATACTTTCGTCAGGTGTTGAGTAGCTAGTACTAGCAGTAACTTCATAAGGATAAGATACTGAAGAAATAAGATTTAGATCATTGTAAAAAATATCATATTCAATATCATTGGATGAAGTTTCATCATCATATTTTATTTGGATTGGATTGCCAAAGCCATCATAATAATAAGTAGTATCATAAGTACTGCTTGCTGCTTCTTTCTCTTTTTTAATAATATATTCTGGAGCAGAACCATCAAAATAATACTCATATTCAATACTAGGTGCACTACTAGAATCATATTCTTTTATCTCAGTAGTTTGTCTTCCATATTGATCATATTCATATTCAACGACATACCCATTTGCATCTTCTTCTGAAATTAAATTTCCTGTTCCTGAGTCATATTCGTATGTTATAGTTTGAGCAAGTTGATTAATTACATATCTAAGATATAGATTATCTGAGTTATACAAATAATATGTTGTATGTCCGTTATCATCTGTTTCATTAACTAAATTTCCATAGCTATTATATTCAAAAATATGTTCTTTATAATCCAAACTATTAATTAGTTCTTCTGTTTTGGTTAATGCTCCATAATCACCAATCAAACCATGTGTTTCACCGTCATAATAATATAATGTTTCTTTTAATAGAGTACTTCCTAAACTATTATATACTTGTTCAGAACTAACTTTATTAACTATCCAATTGTCTGTGTTATAAACATAGTCAAAGTACGTGTAACGTGCATTAGTTGAAGCCCTTGTACCTTCTTCATAAGTTGTAACAATGTTTCCATAATTATCATAATCATAGTTTTTACAGAATGAATAGGCTGAAGATTCAGAACCATAGGTGTAATCACAAGTCTCATTTAGTTCAATTACATAATTATAATTAAAAGTATAATCATAAGTATTTGTTTTTTCGAAATAAAGATGATTACTAGAATCATAGAGCATTGAAGAATATTCTAAACCACTTAATGGTTTGTCTTGGTGAAAATAATGTTCAATATAAGAATCATCTGGTCTTGTTTCCTTAATATAACTGAATCCTGCAAATTCTTTTTCTTCATAATCATATTTTCCAGCTTCATAATCATAAGAATAATTATTTTGTTGGTGGTGGATTCCTGACATGCCATTATTATAGGATATAGTATCAACTATCCAAACATTGAACCCCAAATCAGATGTATCATCATCACCTGTGTTATCTAATTCAGTTGATTTTTTGTAATCAAAAGAAATCTCTGCCCCATATTCATTTGTAATTGATTCTAATAAAAGATTTTTTTCAGCTTGATTTATAAATGCGTCATCTCCTTTTATTATATCCACTAAACCATCTCCATTTAAGTCAACCAATCTTACATCTGTTGACTTATAACCAATTTCATTAGAATCGTCTTCAACAAAATCAAAGGTTGGTGCCCAGTCTGATTCAGAATCCCAATCGTTTCCAATATTAATCCAGGCTCTTTTAGTACTATCTTCCCTTCCACGTAAAATATCTATCATCCCATCTCCATTTACATCTGCTAAACGTACACCTTGATCATTACCTGCAATACCTGCACACTCGTCTTCACCAAATGTTCCAGATGTTTCATCCTCAACAAATTCGGTTGGTACTTCCCATGATGAATCTAGTACAAATTCTTCTCCATCATTAATCCATACTTCATTGTATTCTACACTACTTACACTGCTGTCATAACTAGCAATAAGATCAGGTAGGCCATCTCCATTTACATCTGCAAGATACACTCCTTGATTAACTCCTCTTTGTTTTGGACAATCATCATCAACTTCTATACTTGTGTCAACAAAATCATAAGGAGAAATCCAATAAGAACTAGTGTATGTATTCCAATCTTCTCCTGAATTTACTCTTACAGAAGAATCTTGTCTTAAGATATCATCTAATCCATCTCCATTGATATCTGTTATTCTACATCCTTTATCATAACCAAATATTTCACTATGTACTCCATTAGATGTACCATCATACCAATCAATAATGTCTGGTGGATCATATGATCCACTAGTGTCAATACTAAACTCTTCACCTGTATTGAAATAAATATATTGTGTTGAAGGAATGTCGTCGGGGTTATCACTTTCATCTTCTTGTGAGATTATATAATCAATAAAACCATCACCATCTAAATCAAGGAAACGTACTCCTCTATCAATTCCTTCATGTCCATCATATTCAAATGTGAAAGCAAAAGGAACTTCCCAACTACTTTCATCCCAGCCATTACCATTGTTTAGCCAAATTTCAATATCAATTTCATCATAATCTTCATCTTCTTCCTGATAAACATGTAAAAAATCTACAAGGCCGTCTCTGCTTAAGTCAATAAAACGATATCCTTCGTCTTCTCCATCATCAATTTCTTCAGGAAGATCATATGTATCATCACCTCTCCAGCCAGTTTCACCTTCATAATATGAGAAATTAATTTCTGATTCTATACTAGCATCATTTCCTAATTTAGTTATAGACTCTAATAAAGACTTTGATCCCCAAGATTCTGAAAAAGTTGTATAAGAAAATTCATAACCTCTCACTAGATCTCCATCATAGTAAACATCAATGTCTGAAATTAGATTATCTGAATTAACCTCACTTCCTTGAATAAAAAATCTTCTTTCATGTAATATTGTTGAATCATAAGAAAATAGGATAGAGGCTTCTCCATAATTAATTTCATTAATTTCTACTACACCATTGTTTTCTGTATAATCATATTCTATTGTATTTCCATAAACATCTTCAATTTGATCAATGCTCCATTTTGTTGTGTATGATTCTTCACTTGATACTAAATTTGAGTCTGAATTATATCCAAAACGATAACTTGTTCCATCTGGTGTTTTCAATATCCAATAATTAGATGTATATTCAAAATAATAAAAGGTTTCAATTTCAGTTACATAGTCAGTACCATTATTAATAATTTTATGATTTGCACCATTAAAATATAATTCAAAGTAATCATCTGAGCTGTCTCCTCTTGTATAATTAATATTCCTTATAATTTCAAATCTGTTGAGATCCCAAGCATAACCTAATAATGTAGGAAGATTGTTTGTCTTTTGGTGATTATAGTTAATACTTAGTGGGGGTTTTAATCCATTTACACCGTCAGGAACATCTATTTCGAAGAAATAAGTAGCAGCACCTGTGAATAAGTTAATTGCATTAACACCTGATTGTTTAATCCCTTCAAATTCAGGCACTTGAGCTTGATCAATATTAGGTAAATAAGAATTAACAACAGCACTAGTACTGAGTGTTAGAACTAGGAAAATGATTAATATAATCATACAATATATAAATGTTTTAATTGTTTTTTTGTTTAACATTTTTTTCTTTTGATAGTTTTTTTAGTGCTTCTTTGGCTAAAAATAAGGCTCTTGGATTTTTATCTTCAGATTCTAATATTTTTTTAATTGAGTTACAGCAATTAGTACATTTTAGCGTTGCAGCTATACTTGCCACGTCTCCAGCTAAATAATTTTTTTCCTCAACGAATTTCTCAATAATCTTTTTAAAAAATTCACAGTATTTTTGGTTATTCAAGCTAACAATGTATAAACAGAGATGGTGTATTGGATGTGGATCTAGTTCTTGACTTAGCGCATTCTTACAAAGGCTTCTTAATGTTTTGTCTGATATTTTTGATTTGGTTTTAATTAATGTCATAAATAGATGTTGAGTTATCCAAGGATCATTTTTATTTTGTATTATAAATAATTCAATTAAGGAAATAATTTCATTATCTACTATTATAGATTTAACTGCCTTATTAATATTTGATGGTGTTTCTTTAGAAAATATGATTTTATTAAAAATTTTAATAAATTCATTAAATGTTAAAGGTTCTCTTCTCTTTCTTTGGATCTTTTTTACTTCGGTTAAAAGATGCTCAAATTTTTCTTTTTTATTATGTTTCATTTATTTTTCTAACCTCCTAATTGCATCAGCAACAGTATCTCCTTTTGTCATTCTTTCATGAAACTTAAGAGCAGCTTGAGCTCCTTCAATATCTGTTGGATCTGGATTTTGTATAACACCCCAAACATAATCATTATTATTGATTAATTTTTCTCTCGCATTTCTTCCCATTCAATGTTTCTGGCTGCACTTTCAGCTTCTTTTATTGCATCTTTTAAATTATTATGATAAAAAGATTGAGATAAGCCTTTATTTCTTCCAAAAGGCGAACTAAACCTTATGAAATAAAAAGTTCCTTTTTTGTCTTCTCTAATCTCCTTTGGATCATAAGGATCACCTGTTCCATGTCTAACACTAGTTTGGATGATTTCAAGATCACAAACAATATTTTCGTCATACAAAAAAGTTCCTTTTTTCACAATTTTTTTATTTATCATTTTTAGCACCTCATTTATAAACATTATACCAATGAGCAGTATCTAAACTTGCCTCCACTATGTTTCCATTAATGTCTATTCTATATCCTGATTTAGATGGGTATTTTGTATTAGGCAAATGTGTATGGCCGTGTGGACCTTTAACTAAAGGACTGTTGTGATCTAAGTGAAATTGTTGATAAACTCCGCCCTCTTTAAAATGGGTATTTATAAAGTCTCCACTACTCGAACCTTTTGTAAATCCACCCTTTGGTTCAATTAACACGTTTCCTTTTTTGTCTACTATAAATTTCCCGGCTTTAGTATTACCTGGACCTTTAACAATATTTTTGGCTTCTTGTACATTACTTAATTTCCCAACATCACTCCCTTTATCAACTACTTTCCCTCCATCTACAACTTTATCTGTGATTTTCGCTCCTTTAACGAAAATTCCTCCTCCTGCTATAAAAGGCAATGCTGTGGTTACAATATCAGCTCCTAGTGCCGCCCAGTTCCAACCACTTGATGGATCATTATAAATATCATGTATGCTCCAACTAATACTTGCAATATCCAATACTGTTTCAACATAATGTCCAGTTGGATCAACATACTTATATGGATTATTAAGTACATAACTATACCTATTCAATGATTGTGGATTATATAAATCTGGAATTATTGTATCTGGTTGAGTGAATTGTCTCATTTCTGTGTTATAGTATCTAGCACCAAAATAATATAGATTAGTATCATCCAATTCTTTGCCTGTATAAAGGAAATCAGCCTCTCCTCCTGATAAAACACCACCAAATGGTTTGTATTCTGTTTCTTCTACAACACTACCACTACTATCAGTAACTAATGTATGACTTCCTAAATGATCATTATGATAGTAATATCTGCTGCCATTTGGATCATCACGAGCAATAATATCACCATCTAAAAAATAGTAATATGTATTTTCTGTTGTTGAACTATTAACTTTACTAACTAATTCTGGAAAGGGATAATATGTTGTAACATTGCTGCTATCTGAGTAATATTCAATCTTTTTTATTCTAATTCCTTCATGATCATAGCCATATTCTTCAATAAGATTACCTTCTGTATCATAAATCTTAGCTAATTGATTGAATTCATTATATTCATATGTAAAATATTGTCCATCTATTAAATTACCATTATTATCATAACTTAAAGAAAAGGTATCTGCTAAAACAAAAGGAGTGCTAATTAGTAATATAATTATAAATATAACTATTGTTTTATTCATAAAATCCCCCTTTTAATAAGAATAATTTGGTTTATTGAAATTATAAATGTTTGCATTTTTTAATTTATGTAGTTAATTACTGTCGTCGGGATTGTTAGCCAGTTACCGTTTTTTGTTAAAAAAAATAAAAAACTGGTTGAACGGTTTTGTTTGCAAACATCCAATGTTATCGCCATTAGATGTGATTAATAAGTTTTATTTATTTGATAGTTTCTTTAGTGCTTCTTCAGCTGCATGTGCTAAGGTTGGTTCATTTCTTTCTTGAGTTTCAACTATTAATTTGAATTTATTTATTGCTTCATTACAGTTTATTTCCCCCAACAACAAAATAACCACCATTATAAAATGAACTGGATAAGGTGTAACAAATTTTTCTTTATTAGAACATTCTTTTAATTTATTATAATAATGTAAATCTAAAACTTTATTGACATAATGACATAACCTTATATCATTAATCTGTTTAGATGATAATTTATCAGAAATAGCAAAAAACTTTTTACATACATAAAATATTTTAGGTGTTTGATGTAAGTATTTAGATATTAATGAACCTAAAAACTTATAATCAAAACAGTCATAACTAACATAAACTGATAAAAGAAAATCAAACAATATATTATTAATATCAGTTTTTATTTTAAGAGTATATTCTATTTCTTTTTTAAAAGATCTTTTTAATATTTCGTTAAATATGTCCTCATCCCAATGTCCTTTTTCTTCTATTATTTTATTTACTTTATTAATTAATTTTTCAAATTCTTTATTTTTATTTTCATTCATTTTTCTAACCTCTTAACTGCATCTGCAACAGTATCTCCTTTTGCCAATCTATTATGAAATTTTAAAGCAGCATTTGCTGCTTTTGTTGTATCTAGTGTTTGTGGATTGGGGTTTTGTATCCTCCCCCACACATAATCATTATTATTAATCAACTTTTCTCTGGCACTTCTACCCATCCCATCACTCATGACTAATTTACCATTACTTTGAAAAATCTCTACTGGTTCATCAATAGACATTTTTTTACCTTTTTGAAGAATAGATGCTTTATCGTCTAGCTTATGTGAAGCAAGTATATCTTTCGTATCAAATTTTTGTTTAGCTGGAGAAGTTAAATCATATTTTTTTGCTAGTTTTCCAACATCACTTCCTTTATCAACAACTTTATCTGTGATTTTCGCTCCTTTAACGAAAATTCCTCCTCCTGCTACAAAAGGCAATGCTGTGGTTACAATATCAGCTCCTAGTGCCGCCCAGTTCCAACCACTTGATGGATCATTATAAATATCATGTATGCTCCAACTAATACTTGCAATATCCAATACTGTTTCAACATAATGTCCAGTTGGATCAACATACTTATATGGATTATTAAGTACATAACTATACCTATTCAATGATTGTGGATTATATAAATCTGGAATTATTGTATCTGGTTGAGTGAATTGTCTCATTTCTGTGTTATAGTATCTAGCACCAAAATAATATAGATTAGTATCATCCAATTCTTTGCCTGTATAAAGGAAATCAGCCTCTCCTCCTGATAAAACACCACCAAATGGTTTGTATTCTGTTTCTTCTACAACACTACCACTACTATCAGTAACTAATGTATGACTTCCTAAATGATCATTATGATAGTAATATCTGCTGCCATTTGGATCATCACGAGCAATAATATCACCATCTAAAAAATAGTAATATGTATTTTCTGTTGTTGAACTATTAACTTTACTAACTAATTCTGGAAAGGGATAATATGTTGTAACATTGCTGCTATCTGAGTAATATTCAATCTTTTTTATTCTAATTCCTTCATGATCATAGCCATATTCTTCAATAAGATTACCTTCTGTATCATAAATCTTGGCTAATTGATTGAATTCATTGTATTCATAGGTAAAATACTGGCCATTTATTAAATTACCATTATCATCATAAGTGAGAGAAAAATTATCAGCTATGACAGGAGGGGTACTGATTAGTATACAAATTAGAAAAAAAGCTATTACTAGTTCTATTGATTTATTCATAAACTCCCCCTTTTATATTGATTATTCTATCAATTGAAATTATAAATGTTTGCATTTTTGATTTTAACTATTACTTGTTTTAAAAGTATTTTCCCTCTTTTTCCGTAAGATTTACGAAGAATCCGGATAAATGATCAAGTTCACCGGAATAAATCAAAGAAAAAGAGTATTTTTCCGGAGATATTATGGAAAGTTCGTAAATTAGCATTCAAAGAATAATAGTCTTACTTTGCTTGGTTCTCCTCGGATGGTTACATAGTATTCTTTTACAATAATATCACAAAGTTCTGCTCCACTTCCACCACTTTCTTCAGAATCTTCTGTTACTCCTGTGTATTCGATTCTTTCAAAGTATTCAGGAGTTCCTGTACAACATTCAACTTCATAGTCTTCACTATATTCAAATCTGTCTCCATCATTAGCTCCATCGCAAAGATTTAATGTTTCGTTATTATAGAATTCACATCCACTTGAACCATTACATTCAGCATAACATACTCCATCATTCATTGTACAATCAGATTGACATTCACTACTTAGGTATAATTGAATCAATGTACTATTACTTGTTCCTGATAATGTAATGTTTTCTGTTCTTGTATTATAACCCTCTTTCTCGACAACAACATAATATTCTCCTTCAGATAATGTTGCATTTGTATAACCAACATCATTCCAATAATCATCTAAACATTCAATGATTGTAGGCCATGAAGTGTTCTCTGTAATAGTTAATGTTTCGTAAATTATAGTTGGATCATCTTTATCTTTGATGTAGATAGTGGAGTTATATGATGCTTGACATTCTGTTTCACCTATTAATGCTTCTTCAACAATACCTATTTCATAATAATTATCACAAACAATACCGTACTTACCACAACAATCAGTATCATCTTCTGTTGGTGAGATTCCATTTGCATAATCACTAGGACAAACTCCATCAGATGAACCAGAAGTGTAAGTATCACCACAAACTGTTACATTGACAACTCCATCACCTGTTGAGTTCAATTCGTAATCAATCCCTTGATAGAAGAATATTGAGAGATATGATCCATCGTATGAGTAAACTTCATATTCACAGCAGGAATCATTGTAGTTTGTTGTAATACCAAACATTGAATACATTTGATTAACATCAATACAAGGTGTAGATCCATCTAAATCTGTCCACCAACTTGTTTCAGGATATACAAATTCACAATATTCTGTGTCTGATTCATCATAACATGCTGCTTGTGTTGGTATACATGTATCATATGTGTCATAATACAAATAATCTCCTTCACTATATGGACACCAATGTTCATAACTACATACCATATCCATTCCATTAATGTCTGTTGCTACATCACCATCTGCATAACACATTCCATCAAATACACACATGTCTTCTTCATCACAACATGTTGATGTTTCATCTAATACATCTGTACATTGTGTAAAGTTAATATCTTCATAAGGATCATTATCTAAATATCCTGCACATTGCATTTGTGCTGAATTACAACTTACATTACAACATATTCTATACATATAATCTTCATTTGTTGTATCACATGTTGAATATCTTGAACCACTTAAATCAGATGCTGCTCCATAACATTCATAATCTTCTCCTACATCTAATGTACAATTGTCTGTTTCATAAAAGTCACATACAAAGTTTCCATAACATACTGGACTATAACTTGGATCATCTTGAGTATAATAAATAAAAGAACCTGTATCTGATTTAGCTCCATTGTCTACATAAAATAACTTATTTGTTACATCTCCAGAATCATTATATTGACAATCATGTGGGTTTGTGAATGTTGAATTACCTTCATACATTTCTGCATCTGCATACTGATTCATGTTCCAATTAGCAACATAACCTGCAGCTACATCACCATATTCTGTTCTATAAATAACTCTGTCTTCATCAATTGTAAATTCATCACAATAAACTTCAGTTATATAAGAAAATAATGTAGTTCCTATTGTTTTTGTTGCTGATTGGGTATCATTAACTAATCCATTAGTTGAATTACCAGCATAACCATAAGTATATGGATCATCATAGTCTGTGTCTGTATCACATCCAATTAATCTTGCATCACCATCAATTCCACCTATCCTACCATCACAATAACCATCTGAACAAGCACAATGATATAATTCAACTTCTAGATAATTATCATCATTACAAGAATATTCTACTAATGTTCTATTATCACTTCCACAATAATCTGTTAATGTTGTTATGGCTGTTACTGTTCCTTTAAGATATGGTTCTTGATCTTCTCCTCTATAAGTATCATCTTCTGAAGTACAAGGAATGTCACCTATTTCTCCTGCTGATCCATCACAAGCATTGTCTGTAAGATCAGATGTTTCATTACAACTGTATAATTTAACTTGTAGGTAAGGACCACCGACTACAGCTTCTGCAACAACTGCTCCTGTAATATCTGCAAAACCAGAATTATGTTTATTCATAGAATAGTTTTCAACACCATGTAATGTTAATATTGCAATAAACAAACCAATAAGGACTATAATAAGACCAAACTGCATTCTGTTTTCAACCTTATCCCAATCAGTTCCTTTTCTTTTAATAATATCACCAGTTTTTTAATTATATTATATAAATACCTGTTTACACTACTATTTAAAGGTTTTTATAAAGAATTTTTTTTTAATTTACCCTCTTGGAGCATATTCAACGAATTTTGGTATTCTTCTTTTTTTATACAATGCAGCAACTCTTCCCCCTGTTTCAGATCTTCTATGTAATCTTCCTGTTGAACTAAATGCTGGTATTATTGTACTAATTAAAGCACCTAATCCTTTCTCTCCTGTGTATTGAACAACACTTCCTGCAACATCAGGTGTTGCTGTATACATTCTATCAACATATTGAGTAAATGTATCATTTGCTGCTCCTGCTAATCCATTTGTATGTGTTATTAATGATTCTAAATAAGCTGCTTGAAATAAGTGTACTCCATTTCTATCTGTAACATCATTTCCACCAAAAACTCCTTGAACACTTGCTGTTCTTAACACTCTACTAAGCTTTTGTGTGATTGTTCTATCGACAAAAGTATTTCCTGGCTCTAATAATGTTCTATAATTTCCACTACACATTGCTTGTGAATCAGTCATTGCTTTGCTTACTTTAACACTTGTATTAGGTGTATATGTGGCAAACTTAATTCTTCCACAGTATCTACTTTTTGTATCTTGTGCTCCGAATTCATCTAATAATAAATTATTAATTCTATCTCTTGTTTCAGTAGTATCTCCTCTGTATACAACACATAACTCATCTCTTACAGTGAATGTATCTTGACTTAATGCAGATCTAATTGAATTGATTGCATCATCTAAATCCATATCGTCGTCAATAACTAGTGAATGTGATAAATCTACTCTGGAATATTTTCTAATAAATGTTCCAGGAGCTATTCCAATAAGATATTTAAGAGTTGGTTCTTGTATCGTAGAAGATGGTTTTCTCCTTTGTCTTGGATTTTCTTCGTTATGGTTATCTAATAAAGCTTTTATACTCTCTAACTTTGTTTTTGAATCTCCTGAACCTTGAACTAACTCTCTAAGTAAATCAGAATCTAGACTTGACATATAAAACCACCTCTTTTTAATGTTTAATCTATTTCAATTTTATTGTATTTATTAAAATAATATTAGGTAATTATAGACCTGATGTATCTAATCTGTCCATTAAATCTTGATGATAAGAGCCATGGATAATTTGTAATGCAAGGTCTTCATACTCACTTAATGCATTGTCACCATTAGTTACTCCATCAACACCACAAATATCATTAACTTGTAAAGCATTAACTAATTCCTCTGCTGAAGTACTTGGCATATCTTCTACTGAATCATACAACTCAATTTCACAACTTGATACCATTCCACCACCAGATGAACCACAATTTGAACTGGTTACAGATCCATAATATAATCTAATTTGGTAATCTGATGAGCTTCCTTCTTCTAAGAAATCAACTTCCTCTGCATTATCATTAACATATCCTGATCCTATTCTAATTGCATCTAATAATGAATTATAAGTATCAGGGAAATCTGTAGACATGTCATATACTATTCCACCTACTTCAAACTCAGGATCAAACCACCATTTAATTGGTGCTCCAAAAGGACCATTTGCATACCATCTAGTAAATGTATTTGTTGTTGCTCCATTATTCATTCCATTTGCTTCTCTTACTAAATCATAAGTATTATCTACATCTGCACCACATGCATTTCCAACAGAAATTGCATCTTCTAATGTTTTTTGTGGGAATGGTTGAGCTACTATATTATTTACTCCATCGACAGCTTCGTGATCAGCTAGGTAAGGTATTAATGAATCCCAATCATCATGTTCTCCTTCTACTCTTACTGAACATGTATCTGATTCATTAAGATAAACTGTTGCTGTTCCTGATGAGTCTGTTGTTCCGGTTACATAATCACCTAGATCACAATCTAATGTGACTGTTGCACCTTCGATTATTTCAGAATTATGAGGTAATGATACATCAACTGTAACTTCTTCTTGTGAATAAACATCAACATTTAATGTTGTTGTTGCTGTCAAACCTGCTGCGTCTTGAACTTCTAAATAAACTGTTCCACTAATTTGACCTGTTGTATGTCCATCCCAATCATAGCTTCCTGCTGATAAACTTAAAGAAACATTTCCTGAACTATCTACAGAAGCACTATAAGAATCTAATACACCTGCTAGATCTCCTTCAATAGAAGTGATGCTAGCTGTCCATGAATCACCAGCGTCGACATCTGTAACAGTTGCTACAACATCTTCTAATGATTCTTGAGTAAACATTTCTTGATCTGTTCCTGTTGAAACTGAAGGTGCTTCATTAACATTTTCAACTGTGATTGAATATTCTTGAACAGCTTCTGCTGTTTCTCCTTCATATTCATTTGTTGCTTTTACTTGTGCAGTGTGAGTACCGACGTGTTCATCGTCAGTGTCTGTGATTGTTAAAATTCCATTTTCAAAAGTATAAGGTACTGTAGGTGCTGTTAATAATTCATAACTTACTTCTCCACCCATTGGATCTGTTGCAGTAGCATCAATTGCATAAGAACTTCCATCAACTTGTTCATCTAATGTATATTCTGTTGTTGAATCATTAAATGTTGGTGGTGGTATTGAATTAATTACTAAAGATTCTGCAACAGTAACTCTTTCACTTTCATCATCATCTGTATCCCAACATTCTCCTTCTAATGTATATGTGTCTGGTGCTAATTCTACTGTTGTTGTCATAACACCACTCCCATCATCAGTCATATGTACATCATAAGTAATTCCATTTATAATAGTAAGATCACATTCTAAACCTAAATCAGTTTTATATTCTTCTTTTAATGATGAAACTTCTAATGTTACATCAACATCAGTTGTTCCATAATCTTTATCAACTAAAACTTGAGAACTTTCAATAATTGGTGCACCATCTAATATAGTTAAATCAATAGGTAATTCTGTTGTGTTTTGATATTCAGATGAATCAATAGCAACTAATCTTGCTTGTAATCCTGTTGTATGTGCATCTTCATATGAGAAAGGAAATGTAGCTTCTGCATCACTTTTACCTATATAAGATGTTTCAGTTGGTTGTCCATCGCCTGGATCAAATGTAATTTCTTCAACACCACTGTCTTCATCAGAAGCTATTGCTCTTATATGGTATTCTACATTTTCAACAAGATCTCCTGTAACTGGTTGACCTTCTAATAGAATTTCATAACTAACATTTGGTGCTGTACTGTCTTGATATGGTGTTTCACCAGTATCTCCTGTGTCAACATATGTATCAGAAGTATCTACAGGTATATCTCCAGTATCAACTGGTGTTTGAGTATCTTGAGTAGGTGGACATCCTGTACCTAAAGCTAATCCTAATACAAGTGTACCTAAAGAAGTGGTCTTCTTTCTAGTTCCCCAACTAATTCCTGCCATATTATATATATTTATGACTATACTAGTATTTAAATATTGTTATTTTTACCTCTTGTAGGTGAACATTTAGTATCGGTAATCAGTAGTGATTATCACTATTTCTATATGGAAATTAAATATGATGTTTGTTTAAGTGTATTATTACTGTGTGGTAGTCAAAATGAAAAAATTTATATATGTAAAAATTTATGTTATATTATGCCTAAAATTAATATTAGGAGAAACCAGAGAAAAGATCAAAGGATGTTTAGAAATTTTCTTTTAAATGAGAGATATTTAAGAAAATGGGGTCATCTTGCTACTCATCTAATGCAATTATATCCTGGACTTGAGGAAAGATTAGATGGTGTAGATACAAAATCAGAAAAGAAGCAAGAAATAAATGACTTTGTTGTTGGTTTATATTTAAAAAAGAGGGGTGATGTAGATATGTTTTTAGCAAGATTAAAAACAATATTTACTGATAATGTTTGTCAGACAATTCTTGATGGATTGGCAGAAACTATGGATTATGAATTTCCTGATAGTGCTTATTCTATTTATCCTTCATTTATTCCGGGGGCGCTTTATGGACAAAGAAAAGGATTTGCAACATTATATGTTATGTCACATGAAGAAGATCCACTCATTGATTTAATTATTCATGAGATGTCACATGTTGTTTGGATGAGGAAGATAGGAGATGTTTATGAGAGGGCTGGATTAAGATATGATCCAAAAGAACATGATAAATCACAACTTCATAAACCATTAGATGGTAGAAGAAGATATTTAATAAATGAAGATGCACATGAATATCTCAAAGAGATTTCTGCTCCAATTATAATTAGGTGTGGTGAGTTTGATGGAATAAGACAATATGAATGGACTAAACAACCAAACCCACACCAACGGTCTGTAAATGTTGAATATGAAGGTCAAACTTATTCATTGGTTGATTTTTTTGATAGGATATTTAAAATTGAAAGAGGAACACCATTTGATGATATAATGGTAACTAGTGCAGAGATTATTTATTCAATACAAGATGAATTAACTAAGAAAAAGCAATTATTTGATGAAACAATTCAAGGTAGACCTTTTTCTGAAGAATCATGGGAAGAATTGTGGGGGGAATTAGTTGAGGCTGGTCACATGGAGCCAATTGTAATAAGTAGTTCTTTTGATCTAAAGCATTATTTTGATATATAAATTATAATACACCCATATTCTATTATTCTCATTCCGATAATATTATATATTTGCTTATTTCTAGTGTAATCATGCAAAAAAAAAGAGGTCAGGTAGCTATTGAGTTTATTATAGTTATGAGTATGGGTTTGTTCTTGGCTTGTATGTTTATTATTTTGTTTGGGAATGCTTATGTTCAAGCAGAGAAAGATAAACGATTAAGTGATTATGATCTTCTTTTAGATGTTATTGAAGATGAAATTATGATAGCAGGTAATGCTCCTATTGGATATACTAGGGTAATTGATACTCCTATTTCAATCAATGGATTTAATTATACGCTTATTTTTGCAAATTATTCTTTGGTTTTAGATGCAGAAGAATTTCATCTCTTGAGATTATTACCTTTAACAATCTCTGGAGGAATTAATTTAAACAATACGAATGCAACAATGCATTTGTTAAAAGTAGAAAGAGTTTCAGGAGGAATTAATTTATATTCTTGTGCAGAATGTGAACCTGATTATCATAATTGTAATGAAAATTTTGGGACTTTAGATTTGGATGTTCAAGAAAAATGTTGTGCTTGGTATTTTGTTTGTTCTTAACCACAGCTTTCTCCACTAATGTTTAATCCAGGACAACCAACTGCATATTTTGTTCCGTTCAGTTTGATTATATTTCCTTCGCTGTCGACTGCATACATACAAACATCACTCGATGTTCCAAAGAATTCTTTTAATTCACTGCAATTCATATCAACTAGATCTTCGATTTCTTCTGAACTTAGTTCGTTGTCGTCAAAATATGCGTTTGCTCTTAAACTTTCTCCAACATCTTCTGCTTCTTCTTTTAATTTAACATCTGTAACTTTTAATCCATAGAAATAATAAAACATTACTAATGCAATCATAAAGATTGAAACAGCAATCATAATATCTAAACTTGAAACTTGTCCTCTCTTTTTCATAATATTGTTTTATTTAGAACATGGTATATATATTTTTCTAAAAAAAGAATGGGCTCAGGGGGACTTTCGTAATCTTTTTTAGAGATTGATTCGAACCCCCGACCTAAAGCTTACTCTAAAAGCTCAGCTTTTATAGGATTACAAAGCTTTGCTTTGAAATAAGAGGCTTTCGCGCTAATAGTCCTGTTTTTAGAAAACATCCAGACTGTGCCATGAGCCCATTAAAAAAGTGGCGGATCCGAGACTTTCAAATCTTGAAATATTTCAAGACCATTTGAACTCGGGACATCTACGTATCTCAGTGGTAAAGTTGAGTCAGTCATCGGCTTACGCCTCCTCGCTCAAGACTTATGAGCGTAGCACTCTAACCAGGCTGAGTTAATCCGCCATTTAAGAAGATAGATTTATTGTTTGTTTATATACTTTTTTATCTTTTCTCTAGTTTCATCCATTTCTCCTTCTTCATATTTTCCACCTGGCCAATGTTTGAATCCATCATTTTCAAACCTTGGTATAATATGTGCATGGAGATGGAACACTATTTGTCCTGCTGCAGGTTCGTTGTTAATAATTACATTTACTCCTTCAGCATCTACTCCTTCTTTGACAGCATTACTTACTTTTTTTATTGCTTTAATCAGTTCTTGTAATATATCATCAGGTGTATCTAATATATTTCTATAATGTTTTTTTGGAAGAACTAAACTGTGTCCTTTATTGTTAGGAGCAATGTCTAAGAAAGCTAATACATTGTCGTCTTCATATACTTTTGAACAAGGAATTTCTCCTTTAATTATTTTACAAAAAATGCAATCATCCATGGTATTACCTAGGTTGGATAGAAATAGTATTTATAATTAGTGGTAAGTTTTTAGAATACTTGATACTCTTTGATTCTTTCTCTAAGAACTTCGATTGTTCTGGTATTATCTTGTTGTGCTAGTAATGCACCACATTCTGGACATTTGAATTCTAATTCTGTGCTTTGTTCAAAGTCAAGTCTTGCACATGCGTTTGTACAAAGAAAGAAACATCCTTCATTATCTTCTTCTCTTTTTAATCTGTCTCTTAATAATTCAAGTTTTTCTTTTTTTATGGTTTTAAGAACGTCTTTTATTCTTTTTTGGTTGAATGTCCAATAACTGATATAATAACCTTTTTTTGAATCTTTTTTCCGTTTATAGGTAGCAAGATTCATACTATGCATCCTATATAGGATATTTCTTACATTGTGAATCTCAATCTCTGTTTTTTCAGAAATAATGAATTCAGAAATATTCTTCTTATTTTTAAGATATTCAGTAATAGGTAAAGCATCTTCACCTACTGATTCAATTATAATTTCCTGGATTTTTTTATTAGTTAGTTTCATTTTTAAAGAGATTAACCTATTTAAATAGTTTCTATCTGTATATAAAACCCCCTTTTTCAATGTAAAACACAACCCTTTTTTAAACTCCTAAGTAATCCTATTGTGGAAATCATATATAAATATTTGTATTATCTGATGTATATTTTGAATAATAACTATTGATCAGTAGTTAATTTGAGATAAAATATATGTAAACTGCACTAAATTCATGTTTTTAGTGTATTTTATTTCTTTATAAAGCTCTAGAAAGATTTATATATAATTGGATATGATGTTTTGTTATTGAATACATTTGAGGTGATAAAATGTTAGTAGTAAAAGCAAAGATAAAAGATGTAGCAAAGGGATTCAATGTAGCTGGTGATGTTGCAGAAGCTTTAGATAAGAAAGTTACACAACTTGTAAAAGATGCATGTAAAAGAGCAGAAGCAAACAATAGAAGAACCCTAATGGCTAAAGATCTTTAAGATCATTAATTCAATTCTTTTTTCTTTATTTTTTTATTATGGTGAATATAATGTTTTTAATGTAACCACTTTATCTCGGATTTTGATGATCTTTTTTCTTAAAGCAATTAAATCTTTAGCATCAACCTTTTCATCCTTTGCCATGTTTGTGCATTTTTGCTGCATTAGTTCTAACTTTTTTTCTAAGTGAATTATTTTATAGAAATGATCTGCTTCTTCTTTTGAATATTCATTTTTCTTTTGAAGATCAGTTTCAAGATCATTAATTCTTCCTTTTAATGAGTGTGTTATCTTTGCATTTCGTTCTAATCTTTCAAGTAATTTTTTTTCTACATCTAAAACAATGTTTAATTTTTCTTCAAGAAATAAATATTTGTCTTTTTTTTCATGATAATGAATCTCATGATTAATTCTCTGACTATATTCAGGACTTAGATCACATAATGTTCTAACAAATCTTAAATTATTATTGTTCATCTTTATTCTCTTCTGTGCTTGGTGGTGGTGGTGCAATGTTTGGTTTAATTAATGGCGGTGCTTCAAATGAATGAATTTCTTGTTTTGGTGCTCTGAATTGCATTTTACCTTCTGCATTGCTTTGTGGTGGCATTCCAGGGAATTGTGGAACATTTTGAAATTGTGGTCGAGGTTGTGCTCTTTGTTGAGGCATTACTGGTTGTTCTATTGGTGTTTCTTCTTCATTAGGTTTAACTAATTCTGCAACAGCTAAAATTCCTTGTGCAATTTTTTCATTTTGATCTTCTAGATTTTTAAGACTTTTTGATAATGGGTCTTTATTATCTTGAATTTGTTTATTTGTTTGAACAAACATACTAATCATTTGTCTTATTACACTTGTTAATTTATTCATTGATTCAATCAATGTTGCATTATCAACTTTTGCATGAGAAACAACAGCTGGTTTTGTAGTTTTGATTGATTTAATATGTTCTTTTAATAATTTAATTTCTTTTTTTAGAAGTTCTTCACTTTTTTTTGATTTGCTTACTTGTGTTGTTAATTTCTTTACTTTAGTTTTTAATGTTTTGTCTGTTGTTGTTTTCTTTTTAGTTACTTTCTTTTTTGGTTTTTTCTTCACTATTTTTTTAACAGTCTTTTTTGTAACTTTTTTCTTTTTTTCTGTTTCCTGTTGTTTTTTGACTAAATCAATGCTATTGTTAGCAACATTTATACTTTTATTAACAACATCAAGAATATTTTTATTTGCAACTGCATCTTCAAGAAGATTTTTTTCCATAATTAATCACCATCTTTTTTTAATAATAATAGAATTATATTTAAAAATACTATATAAATAGTTTTCGGTTTTCAGTAATAAAATAGCAAACTTTATATAAATCAAATCTAATAATTTAATTATGCCTGTTTCAAAGAAAGCAGAGCTTATGCTTTATGCATTGGCTAAATTCTTAGAAGAAACAAACAAGAGATTTAGAAATAGCCCTCTTGAGATTTCTACATCAAAGATTGAGTTTATTAGAAATATTAAGAAATTAAAGATTTTTAAGATAAAAGAAAGAGCTATCTATAAAAATCTTGAAGAGCTTGAGAAAAATAAATTAATTCTTTATTCTAATAGAGATTTAAGATTAAGTAGAAAAGGGCTTAATTATTATACAAAATTAAGAAAGAATATTGAACCTTTGGTTAAATTAACCATAGAAATGGAAAAGACAAGGTTAAAGGTAAGGACTAAGTTAAAATTGTGATCAATCATTCAATATTAACATATCTAAGTTATTGAATTGTTCGTAATCATGTTTTTCATTGATTTCTCTTGCTTCTCTAAAATCTTGATCACTTGGTCTACTATTAAATCCGTCGATAAATCCACAACTATTGCATTGTCCTTGAGCAGGAACTTTGTTTTTTTTACAGAAATTACATTTTTTGAGTGCCATTGTGGGTAATGCTAATAAACATGAGGTATATAAAGATTACGGTAGTGATTCAAATAAAGGTGAATTACTGGCGGGCTGTTCATTACGCTAAATTCTTTTATCTTTTTAAGGTTAGCAGCTTCAAAATTCTCTATGTGTTTATTGAAGGCTCTGCGTCCCCGGATGGGGCAGACCCCCCGCAACGAGCTTTATATTGATTTTTGTAGGAATTTTGACCTTAGGCTGCTAACTTTATTATAATAACCTTTATAAAGAACTACTCTCTTCTTACTCTTAAATCAATAGATAAGCCAGTCTATATGGCGTGCTTATACTGGAGATTAGAACTGATTCTAATTTCCTTATTGAGTAAATGGAGGGCTATGAAAATGGCAAGAATGTATTCAAGAAAGAAAGGTAAGTCTGGCTCAACAAAGCCAAGCAAAAAAGCAGTCCCATCATGGGTAACATATAAAGCAAAGGAAGTTGAATTGTTAGTAGCAAAATTAGCAAAAGAAGGAAAGACTACTTCTGAAGTAGGATTAATATTAAGAGATAATTATGGTATTCCTTGTGTTAAGATCTTAACAGGAAAATCAATTTCAGCAATATTAAAAACAAAAAATCTGTTAAAAGATATTCCAGATGATTTAATGTCTTTGATTAAGAAAAGCATTGAGATCAGAAGTCACTTAGAAGAAAATAAGAAAGACATGACAGCTAAGAGAGGATTATTATTGACAGAATCAAAGATTAGAAGACTTGTTAAATATTATAAAAATAATAAGAGACTAAGCAATGAATGGAAGTACGATCCTAAAAAGATTAAGTTAATGTTAGAATAAAAGTGAAACATGAAGCATTTAAGCAAGAAATAATTAGAGCTGTCAATGAGTTTAATAAGTTTGATAAAGATAAAATTATCAGACTTGTTTCTCATTTAGATGCAGATGGAATCTGTGCCTGTTCTATTATTGTTAGAGCATTGGTTAGATTAGGTAGAAGATATTCTATCTCAATTATTTCTCAGCTTGATTCTGCTTATGTTGATGAACTTAGTGAGGAGGATAATGAATATTATATTTTTACAGATCTTGGAAGTGGACAAATTCTAGATATAAAAAATAAGTTTAAGAATAAAAAAGTTTTAATCTTGGATCATCACGAGCCGCAGACAAAGGAAGAGATTGAAAATATAATTCATATTAATCCTCATCTTCTTGATATTAATGGATCAGATGAAATAAGTGGATCTGGTGTTGTTTATTTGTTTGCTAAGGAATTAGATCCTGAGAACAAGACACTAGCACATATTGCATTGATCGGAGCAATTGGTGATATGCAGGAAAGAGGAAGTTTCAATGGGTTTAATGTGGACATTCTTAAAGATGCAGTTGAAACTTCAAAAATAATTGTTAAAAAAGGATTAAGATTATTTGGTACACAAACAAAACCTTTACATAGAGTTCTTGAATATAGTACTGATCCAGTTATTCCTGGTGTTACTGGTTCTGAATCAAATGCTATTGAGTTTTTACAATCATTAGGTATAAATCCAAAACATGGTACAAGATGGAGAAAGATGAATGAGTTAACTGATGAAGAGATTAAAAAATTAATTGCTGCAGTTGTGTCGAAGAGAAAAGATGAAGATTCTCCTGAAGATATTTTAGGAAATATTTACATTTTAACAGATGAAGAAGATGGAAAACCAACTAGAGATGCAAAAGAATTTTCAACATTACTTAATGCTTGTGGTAGAATGAATAAGGCTTCATTAGGTATAGGTTGTTGTTTGAATGATCCAAAGTTAAAAGAAAAAGCAATAAGTGCCTTGGGTGATTATAGAAAAGAGATTGTTAGTGCTTTAAGATGGTATGAAGCTAATCAAGATGGTGATCTTGTTTATGACAAAAATGGTTATGTGATAATTAATGCAAAGGATAATATTTCTCATACTATTATTGGAACATTAGCTTCAATAATCTCAAAATCAAATGATATTAAAGAAGGAAAGTTTATTCTTTCAATGGCTCAACAAGGTTATGATAAAGTTAAGATTTCAATGAGAATTGCAGGGAGAAGAAAAGGAGATGTGGATTTAAGAGATATTATTAGTAAGATTGTTTCTAGGGTTGGAGAAGGTCAAGCAGGTGGACATATGAATGCAGCAGGTGCAATCATATCAGCTGATTCAGAAGAAGAATTCCTTAAGGTTTCTAAACAAGTTCTAGATGGATTATGTATGGAAGAATGTGTGTGAACTACCTCTTCCTAACTACTAATCGTAGTTGAGGAAGTGGCTTTTTGCTTCATAGACTTTGTAACCTCAGTCTCCACAAAGCCTCGTACCGAAGCTATTCTCAATATGTTTATTGCGGAATTATAATCTCTATCTATTGATATGTCACATTCATTACAATTATACTCTCTATTACTAACTGGCATATCTTGTATACTATCACAATTACTACACATCTTGGATGTGTTCCATGGATTTACTTCTATTATTTCAGTTCCAGCACTTTCAGCCTTGAATTTCAACATAGAAATAAATTTACCCCAGGAACTATCTAATGTATTTCGTTTATTATGATATTTACTACCTTTTAATTTATTGATCATTGATTTAATATTCAAATTTTCAATAGCAATCATTTTATTTCTGTTAATCAATCTTGTAGTTACTTTATGAAAGAAGTCTGTTCTTTGATTATTGATTTTTTCATGGTTTTTTAGTAATTTGTTTATTGCTTTTCTTCTGTTTTTACTTCCTTTTTTCCTTTTGCAAATCGTTCTATGAGTTTGTTTTATTTTTTCTAGAGATTTTTGCAAAAATAATGGGTTGTCCACTTTATTTCCATTACTGTCTGCATAAAAATTGATAATTCCCATGTCCAGACCAATGTTTTCTTTGCCTTTTTTAAGTGTGTATCTTTCATCTGTTATGATAATAGCATACCAACTATCAACTTTTTTCTTAATAGTGATTTGTTTTATCTTACCATTTATTCTACGATGACAAACAATGTTTATTTCTCCAATTTTTGATAAATGTAATCTGTTATATCTTTTGTTCTCTCTTTTGACTAATTTGAATCCAGATTGATTATATTGAATTGTTTTGAACCAATTTCTACCTTTGAATCTTAATCTTCCAATTTTATTTCCTTTTTTTTTACTTCTAGAAAGTCCTTTTAAATTAGAGAATAACCTGTAACATTCATACTGTAATGTTTTAGAATACACATTTTTTAGGACAAAATATTCTTTTTTTAGTTCCACTATATGATGCTGTATTTCTCCCCTATTGATTTTTTCTTGTTTCATCAATACTTCAAGGAGTTTGTTGTATGTAAATCTACATAAGTTAAATGTTTCTAAGAGTTTTCTTTTTTGAGTCTTGTTTGGGTATATTCGGAACTTATATGCTTTCATTCTTATAAATATATATTACTTCTTTATATATTTCACAGCAGCATGTCCAGTGGATTTTGTCCAATGCAGACTTGGTCTAAGAATGTGGAATTATGGTGTTTAAGAGCAGTGGACATTTGGTGTCCAGTGACAATACTATTTATAACTAAGGTTTTTAGCTTTGCTAAAAAGAATGCAATTCATCTCCAACTTAACTTTTCGAATTCAGAAAAGAGACTTCTTGTCAAAAGAGTTAATCTTTTCCTAAGGCATTATATATTCTAGCTCTGTTGTAACGTTGGAGCATAATTGGGTAAACATCTATTAGGGTTGCAGCTATAGTTGCTAGAACACCTAATGTTTTGAATAAAGAATGGAATGGATCTGGTGAAGGAATACAATGGCTTACATAAAGACAAGTTCCTATAACTGCTGGCCAGTATACCATTCTAGAATAATGTTGTGATTCATAGTTTCTTGTCTTTGGTTCATATGCTCTTAATCCTTCTTCTTTTGTTTTTGCATTAGCAATTGGTCTCCAGTTACTTCTTCTTGCAGCAAAAGTTCCAGTTTCAGGAATAAATAATTTAAATATTTTTACTCCTAGACATTTATAGATTAATCCTTCTCTCCATTTTTCAAATGCTCTTGGTGTAAAATACCATTTTTCTAAGGGAGATAATGAAGATGGGTGGTCATATTCTTCACATTTTCCTTCTAATTCTTCTTGTAATTTTCCAATCTGTGATTTAACAGAACCTTTTGATTTTTTTTCTGCTCTTATTAGTGCTAATTCAGCACTTATTCTTTCTTGATTGTTTCTTCTTCCTAATAATGAATCATTTTCAACATAATTTTTTAATAATTTGTATGCATCAAAGACTAATTCAGAAACTTCTGCAGTTGTTTCATTCCCATGTAAATCTAATAAATAACTTGTTATTAATAATTTTTCTAATGTTCTTCCGAATATTTTTTGTTTTTTTTCATAAAATTCATTTGTTCTGTATGATTCAAATTCATTTGTCCATGATCTTAAACTTTTTCTTTGTCTTGCAATTGTTTGTGGAAAAACTTCATATAATAAGTCTTCAGAAGTGTATGAGTTAGTTCCTAATTCAATTGCTTCTAAACCAACACTTGCAGCAACTAATCTTCTTTGATCATCTATTCCTGGATTTATTCTTTTTATAATATTTGCAGTTCTTTTTATTGTTCTTTTTAGAACTGTTTGTTGATCTTGTGTTCCACTATAGACTCTATCTAATCTTAATCCAGAATGTTTTACTGCTTGGCTAAAACTTTGAGAAGCTAATGTTATTGGATCACTTGGACTAGATATTAATTTTAATATATTCGGAGAATAATCTACTTCTTGTTCATTTGCTTGTGCTAAGTTTAAAACAAGATCTAATCCAGCTAATTTTGTTCTTATTTTATCTTCACTCATATTATATTTGGGGTTCTTTTACTCTTTTTAAATATTTTGTATCTTTAACTACTTGATTGTAGCAATATTTGCTCATGTTGTTGTGTTTTTATCTTAAATATAAGAAACTTTTATAAAAAATGCTAATGTTTACTATTGTATTAAAAGGGGTGGTAAATTTGAATTATAAATTATTATTATGTACATTATTGATTATATTAGTAGGAGTAAGTTGTGTTTTAGCAGAAGACTGGCCAGCAGAATCATTTAATGATGCAATTGAATTAACAGATATTGAAGGTTCTGGTATTAATGATTTTTATTATGATTTAAGTGGAGCTGTGTGGAATTCTGAAACAGATACATTATGGGTATGTAGAAATGGACCAGAGGATGAAAATTCTAAAATATGGGCAATTGTTAGAAATATTTCAAATAGTTCTCATTATTTTATTGATTATATAGATGAAGATAGAGGTGAGTGGTCAAATTTTAGTGATTTAGAAGGCATAACCCAAGCAAATTTTGAAGAAGTTGCAAATGTATATGCAATAATTGAAGGTGATGAGGTAATTAGAGAATATGATTTGTCAACATATGGAACAGCTATACTAAATAATGAATGGGATGTAAGTTCTTATCTACCTTTATCAGAAAATAATGGTGCTGAAGCTATTACTTTTGTTCCAGATGAATTTTTATCTGAACAAGGATTTGTAGATGAAAATGGTGATTTGTATACAAGTCAGAATGGTATGAATGGATTAATGTTTGTTGGTCATCAGAATGGTGGAAGGATTTATGTCTTTGATTTAGACAGATCAAACAGTACATTTGACTTTATAGGTGAGTATTATACTGATTATTCTGAAATTGCAGATTTAGAATTTGACAGATCAACAGGTGCATTGTTTATTTTACATGGTGCAAGTTATAATTCAGTTGAAGTATCTTCTCTAAGTTCAGAAGTATATAATGATGGAAGAAAGTTTGGTACAATTGTTCATTTAGATAGTCCAACAGATAGTACGTCAAGTGATAATATCGAAGGTTTAGCAATTGAACCAATTGATAATTGTGTTGATGATAAAAGAAACTTGTATTTAACTGTTGATGATGGAGATAGTAAATCTTTGTTATTGTTTCAAGAGTTTCCTTGTTATTTTGAAATGAATGAGACAGATATTCCAGAGTTACCAGATGATACAGATGATGGAAATGAAACAACAGATAATGGTGGTGATTCAGGTGAAGTAGATGATGGTAGTGATGACTCAGGGGAAGATGATTCTGGAGATGTTGGTGATACAAGTGATGATGAACAAGATTCTGGTAATGAATCAACAACTGATGTAAGAGATTATAATCTTATTGATGATACAGTTAGTTATTCTGGTTCTAGAGATAGAATCTTATTGAATAGAATTAGTGTTGATCCTTTATATGTTAATGCTGGAGATTATGCTACTATTTATTTAGATACTGTAACTTCAGATATTAGTGGAGATGATAAAGAAGGAGTCCAAGTTAAAGTTATGATTCCTGAACTATTGGTTTACATGGTTTCAACTCATTTTGATATGGATAATGGTGATAAGGTTTCTCCATCAATTGAATTTGAAATACCTTATTGGGCTGAACCTGGTGTTTATGATGTTAGAATTGTAGTTAGTGATGATTATACTAAGAGAGTTAAACACAGAGAAATAATAGTAGAATAAAAAATAATGCCACAATTTTTATTAGCATTAAAACCTGCGCCTTGAGTCACTATTATATTTCTCTTAGTACCGCACTAAAATATGTTGCGTTATTCTTATTTTACTTACTTTACGCAGTAAAGTCTTATAATCTCGATCTTTAGTCGGGATTATATTTAGAGTCAGACTCGCTCTGGTTTTAATGCGTATTAAATCTGGCTAGTTAAAGCAATAGTACCACAGCGGCTCTGGTACTATAAAATATTATATGTACGTTTCATATTCTTACGCTATCGCTAATTAAATAATATAATGAGCCAAGGCGGTAGCATTATTACAGAAGAATATAATAAAATTAATCTAAGAAAAAATAATTATAAAGCATGTCTGATCTTATCAATGTGATCAGCAACTTCTTGTCCTTTTTTTGTTAAAGACAATAGTTTTAATCTTCCTTGTTTGTCAAAATTAATTAGACCTGCTTTTTCCATTTCTTGAAGAATTTTGACAACATGAGAATAAGTACAATCTATTGATTTGGCTAATGAAGAAGCATAGACTTCTGTCTTTGCATTAGCTAAATTTACTAGCATCATTGCTGGTTTTTCTCTAAAAAAAACATTAAAAATTTTTTTATTTTTCATCAACTTAAATCCCCCTCTTGATAACAAAATTTCTTATGATCTACATATTTAAATATTTATCGGTTTAAAACCATATATTAAGAAATATAGGTTTACTTCTATATAAAGCTTTTGATTGAATTATTTAATCATTGATTCAAAACACATTTAAACTATGCTATTAATCAATTTTTTATGAATAAAAAAGAGCTTCTTTTTCCACATTCTGAGATTAGAGAAAGTCAAGGTGATTTAATTAAAGATATTGTTGATGCCGTCGAGAATAAGAAACATATTATTGCTCATGCACCAACAGGATTAGGTAAGACTTCTGCAAGTCTTGGTCCTTGTTTAGCATATGCATTAAAGAATAATTTGACTGTTTTCTTTTTAACATCAAGACATACTCAACATAAGATTGCAATTGATACTATCAAGGAAATTAGAAATACCTTTGGTCAAAAAGTAAGGGTTGTTGATATTATCGGAAAAAAATGGATGTGTCCAGTTCCAGGTATTGATGCTTTGTATAGTAATGAATTTAGTGAATATTGTAAAGATATGAGAGAGAATGATAAATGTGAATTTTATACAAATACGAAGGAAGGAACTAAACTAAGTGTAGTAGCAAAAACTGTTTTGAAACAAGTTGAATTTAATGTTCCTGATTGTGATGAAATGATTAATACTTGTAGGAGTGAAAAAATATGTCCCTATGAGATGTCAATAGAATTAGCAAGAAAAGCAAATGTTGTTATAGCTGATTATTATTATATTTTTAATCCAAAGATAAGTAAATTATTTTTAACAAAAACTAATAAAAAAATTGAGGACTCTATTGTTATAATTGATGAAGCTCATAATTTACCTAATCGAGTTAGAGATTTGGCAACTGAAAGATTAACATCAATTATGGTAAAGAGAGCAATTAAAGAAGCCAAAAAGCATGGTTATAAAGAAACAATACAATTTTTAGTAATTGTTCAAGATGCATTGAATGAAATATCAAAGGGAATGAATGTTTATGATCAAAAATTAGTAAATAAGGATCTGTTCATTAATTTGATTGAAAAGCATATTGGCTATACTCAATTGTTTGAAGATTTATTGTATATTTCTGAGTTTGTTAAAGAAAAGCAAAAGCAGAGTTATATAGGAGGTATTGCTAGATTTTTAGCTGCATGGAAAGGTCCTGATAAAGGTTTTACAAGAATAATAAATAGACATCATGGAAAGGAAGAGATTACAACATTAAGTTATAGATGTCTTGATCCTTCTGTTATAACTTCTGACATAATTAAAGAAGCACATTCTTGTATTTTTATGTCTGGAACATTGACACCAACTTTAATGTATAAAGATCTTTTGGGTATTGAGGATGATAGGTGTATTACAAAAGAATATGAAAATCCTTTCCCTGATCATAATAGAATTAATTTAGTTATTCCAAAGACAACAACAAAGTATAGTATGAGAAATACAGAGCAATATAAAAGGATTGCAGGTGTGTGTGCAGAGTTAACTAATAACATTAAAGGAAACAGCATTATCTTTTTTCCTAGTTATTATTTAAGAGATTTTGTTTATGAGTTTTTTAATAAAAATAGTACAAAAACTTTGTTCTTAGAAAAATCTGGTATGGCAAAGAATGAGAAAGAAGAGTTATTGGAAAGGTTTAAAGAATATAAAAAAACAGGAGCGGTGTTGTTGGGTGTAACATCTGGTTCATATGGTGAGGGTGTTGATTTACCTGGTGATTTATTAAAATGTGTTATTGTTGTTGGTCTGCCATTAAATCAACCAAATCTTGAGACTAAAGAATTAATCAAATATTTTGATGATAAGTTTGGAAAAGGATGGGATTATGGTTATTTGTTTCCTGCTTTTAACAGAACATTACAAAGTGCAGGAAGATGTATAAGAAGTGAGACAGATAGAGGCATTGTTGTTTTCTTGGATGAAAGATATGTTTGGCCTAATTATAGAAAATGTTTTCCTAAAGATTGGGAAATGGTTGTAAGTACAGATCCATTGGATATGATATGTGATTTCTTTGATAGAAAAAGTTACCAATGATGTATCTTAAAAAGATGACTTAGTTCGTGTTCTTCTTTCTTGATTTTATGTTTCATGTATTTAGCTTCTGTTTTATATTGTGATTCAATCAAAAGCATTGCTTCATCATGTGCTTTTGCTCTTTTAATATATGTTTCTTCTTTTATTACAGATAGAATTGCTTTTTGGAATATGGATTCTTCATTCCCAATAACAACAGACTTTCTTCTGATTAAACTTTGTAAGTAATCTTCAACATTAGTTCCTTGGGCAAATGTTAAAACTCCACCAAGTTCAGCAGTAGTATGTCCATCTGTTCCTCCTGTGATGCCTTTTTCAGCTTTTGCTTCCCAATTAACTGCTTTTTGATTAAGTTTTCTTAAATTAAAACCATTCATAACTTCAATAAGTTTTATTGCTTTTTCCATCTTCTTTGTAATGTTAATTTTCATCATTCCTGTAATTCCTGGAGCATAAGGATGCGGTGCTCCAATTACACAATTATATTTTTTTGAGTTTTCCATTAATTCAGCTGTTGAGATAGATGCAAAGAAGGGATTATGTTTCATTCTTGGCTTTAACTCCTTCTCATACCATTCTTTTAATTCAGAAGCATAATAAAAATAATATAATGAATGGACTCCTTCTCTACATGTTGCTTCTATACCAGGAATTACCATTACACCTTTTTTCTTTGCTTTTTTAACAGCATCTAAACTTCCACCTATTTGGTTATGGTCTGTTATTGCTAAACTAATTCCTAGATTCTTTGCTTTTCTTAAGACATTATCAACATGAGAAATAGCATCCATTGAGTAATTTGTATGAAAATGCATGTCTGTTGCACTAAATCCTTCTTTTTTATGTTTCTCAGTGATATTTGGATTGATTTTCTTAAAAATGATTGAAGGCATGATTCTTTTTTAAGTAATAGATTATATAAACTTTTCCAAAAATGTTAAAAACATCTTGTGTTTGAAGATTAATATGAAATCAGTTGATGCATTAATCACAAGTGGAACAAAAGGTGTTAAGAAGTTTAATGTGAATGGTAAAAAGGAATATAAACAATATCTTGATTTTGGTGGTAAATTAATAATTGAATATGTAATCAATGCAACCCTTAAAGCAAAAAGAGTTAAGAATCTTTATATTACTGGAGATTATAAAAAGTTGAATATATTAATTAATAAGAAATATAGGAATTATAAAAAGAGAATTTTTATTATTGAACATCAGAGGGATTTGATGTCTAGTGTATCATTTGCATTTAAAAAAATTAAAGGTAAAGTTATTCTTCTTCCGTCTGATGCACCTTTTATTAATTCAAAAGAGATTGATAAATTTATTGAACTAGCAAATCCTAAAATGAATTATATAATTGGTTTTACATCAAAGAAAGCAGTTGAGAAAATGTTTAAAGCAATGAAAATAAATCATGTTGCTGAGAAATTTAAGTTTTCATTTTTTCCTGCATATAATGTTGATGTTAGGATAAATAATTTACATATTCTTGATTTTCATAATATAGATACATCTGCAATTAAACTTGGACAAGATATATTTGATCATAGATATTTAATGAAAAGGTCTGGGAAGGTTAGATTAGGTAATTGGCTTGGTATGGGTAAGGCATTGATAATATATTTCTTAAGAAACATTGATAAATTCCATTACATTTCATTAGGTGTGTTAAGGGCATTATTCCAAGGATTAATGATTACATTTGCTATTAAATTTAAAAATTTTAAAATATTCAGAAGACTTAACACCCGTGAATCTATTATTAAGACATTTAATTATCTCAGTGCAAAAAGAGTGAAGTGTGATATTCTATTAACAGATTTGGTCAGTCCATTGTTGGATATTGATATTGAAGAAAATTATGATTTATTCTTAGATAAGAGAGATAAACTAAAAAGATATACTTAATTCGTCACCAGTATACAAAATAGTAACATTTATATACTAGCTTTGTTCTTAATGTGCGCATGGTTATACTATTTGATCAGTTTAATATGCCAGAGGATATCTATGAAGTAGTTTTTGCTACAAAGCAGCAGATAATAGTAGCTAAGCTTCTTATTGAAAGAATGAAAGAAAATAATAATGTTCTCGGAAAAACAGAAATGTCATTATTTGCTACTAAGCTTCATGAAGGTGATATTGTAGCTCAGATAGATGATCCTATGTATAAGAATAAAAAGGTTAAATTAAGTTATAATAAAAGACAATTTTATGACAGAATTTTGACTCCAATGAAAGGAATGGGTTTAATAGACTATGATTTGTATAAAAAAGTCTATAAGCTTTCAGATAAGTTTAATAAAGCAATGATTAAGATTGGCATTCTGTGGATGCAAGAGTTAAGAAAACCAGCAATTTCATTCTCTAATAAAAAAGGCTCTCCTTCTTAAAAGTTCTAAACCTACCCCCCTCAACCCAGTTGGGGAGCCTTCTTTTTTATGCAGTTATAGCTACTATTTCTTCAAGTTGAGATTTAAATGTATCATATTCTTTTGGGTCTATTGTACCGTCGAGAACGCTCATTAATATTTCCATTCTTTCTTCATGATTGGGAAGATCTATACCAAATTCATTTCTTACATAAGTATCAAATTGTTGACATGTAAATGCAACGCAAATTGGTGGTTTATAGTTTGGTAATATACAACCCTCTGCTGTATGACAATCACAATATCCTTCTGCTTCTTGATATAAAGAAGGGTTATATATATTTCCATGTTCTTCTTCTCTTGCTCTATTAAGTAATTCTATTGATTCAATACTTGATTCATAAAACTCTTCTAATTCATCTTGATCTGGATTTACATAATTCCTAATACAACATCCATATGCTACTTGATCTGCTGCTCCACTTGTTTGTTCAGTTTCAATGCAATTTGGGATACAATAATCTACTTGTTCGTATATCTGGAGTAGTAGTGCTTCTAGTTCAAGATATGTTTCAATTCTTTCATTTTTATCTAACATTTTAGTGGGTATTCTGTTTTTATTTATAAATGTTGTGTGTTTTTGTCACTAAATAGTGGCTAATAAACGAAACATTTATATATGTGTTATACCATAGAATATTACATAAGGGTTAAAATAGGGGTAATATATGACATGCGAAAATGATGATTGCAAATGTGCAGAACCTTGTACAGATTGCGAATGTGAAAAAGAGGAATGTCTTGAACAATCTGTTCAAGAGAATAATCAAGATAATGTTGAAAAAGTTGTCGAAAGTGCAGAAGAGAACAAATCTTTGGAAGAAGATTTTTCCTTTGCAAACCGGCCAAAATATAACGATCCTATAGAAGACGATTATCATATTGAAAGACGAAATAAGGTCGGTGGTTTAGAAAACCTTAACCATAATATTGATGACGATTCAGCACTTTAAATTCATTTTAAAAGATGTGGAGCATTGTATTCTTTATCTCGCAACATCCCTCCCCGCGAACTTTGCTCCACCTTTTTTTCTTTTCTCAATAATATTTATAAGCTAGGTTTCATTTCCTTCTGAATATGGTAAGACAAGTTAAGAGAAGAGGAAGGAGAAGACCTATTAAGACATTAAGTGGAATATTAGGTGTACTTGGTGGAGCTGGATTGTTAGGATTAGGTTTAGTAAAAGCTGTAGAGTGTGCTAGTCATTTATATATTGAACATGTTTTTTTAAGTCCTAATTATGAGCTTAGTCCTGAAAAACAAGCCGAGTTTAATGCAGCATTAGGTGAATATGAATCATTAAGAACTCAATGTTTAACTATTTCTAAAGATGGTATGGAGGCATATAGTTTAGAACAAGGAATTGCAGTTCCTGTTGCATTAGAATTCTGTGGTGATGCTATGGGTTTTACATCATCTCCTATGTTTCATTATCAATTTGTTTCAGATAGTTATGATGATTTAGGAGTATATGTAGCCTCAACTCTTTTTGGTGATTTAGAAGCATTTTGTAAGAGTCTTAATCCTAGTGATGATCATGAATTTAATTTTGATGAAGGTCTTTTGGTTTATGATGAAATGAGAAGATGTCAAAATGGATTAGATGATATTGATTTAGGTATTGATGAAGATAGACAACAATGGTTTGTTGAGAGATTTTGTGAAGATCCTCTTGTATTAAGATTAGAACCAGAAGAAAGAGTACAAAAATTTAGAACATTTTATGCAGATAATTCTGGTTTAGATCATGAGTTTAGAGATGACATTGAAGAGAGATGTTATGATAAGAAACAAGAAATTTTAGATAGATATGAACAATTAAGAGAATATGGTCTTATGGTTGCAAAAGCATATACAGATGGTTATAATACTCCTGGTTTTGATCCTGTAGAAATTTTTAATGAAAAATATGCTGATCCAAAATATTATGGTGATTTCTTTTCTTGTGAGGATATTGTTGATTGTATTACTGCAGAAATAGCTATGCAGGATGCTGATTTATCTGTTGTTGATATTCCAGATGCTAGCGTATTATGTAAAGATCTAGCTGATAAACCTGCTTATCTTAGTCCTGAAGAAGCACTAGCTATTATGCGATTTGATGATCAATTATAAACAAATATTTATATATGATTTATTCTTAAATATACATATATATTAATAAAGACTGATAATGCTACATAATGGCATTTATACTAGAACGACTCTGATGCTATGGGTAATACAATTACCGTAACATATTTTAGTGCGATATTATGTGTTGTTTTATAGTGAGTCAAGGTGCTAGTACAAATGCTTATGGTGGTGGCATTAATAAAAAAGAGGTAAACAATGGCAGTAGATAGTACTATTATGTTTTTGACTTATTTAACTGTAGTTCTATTAATCGGTATTATTACTGCGATTATATCAAATAAACTAAAGCTTCCAAATATCTTATTGTTAATAATTAGTGGTTTAATATTGGGAACATTAAGATATGGTGATGGGCAGTTAATATCATTCCCTAACATTTTTCTTTCTGGAATTGGAACATTAGCTTTAGCAATGATTGTTTTTGATTCTTGTTCGAGATTAAAATGGAGAGAATTTGATACATTTACATTGTTAGCATTAAAAGAAACAGGTATCTTTTTATTATTTAATTTTGTTTTTCTGACAATTGCAACAATGTATATCTTTGGTATAGAAAATATTTACATTGCATTAATATTTAGTGCATTAATGACTGGTACTTCACCAGATGCAGTTGTTGCAGTGTTTAAGGGAGAATCAAATAGATCTATTGAATTTTTAAAAATAGAATCAATATTAAATACACCTTTAGTTGTTCTTTTACCTTTTTTAATCTTAGAACTTTATAATAGTATGACTGATGTTAGTTTTGTTACAACATTTGTTACTCAACTTAAACCATTTATAACACAATTTGTTGCAGGAATTGGTGCTGGAGTTTTGATGGGGTTAATTATATTTAAGTTTATGAAAAAGTATTATTCAGAAGAATTATCACCTTTGGCATTAGTTACAGTAACATTATTAACCTATATCTTAGCAGAGAATTTAGGTGGAAATGGTGTTTTAGCTGTAACAGTAACAGGATTATTCTTTGGAAATGTTTATGTAAAAGAAAAGAAAGAATTACATGAATTCTCAGAAACATTTAGTACATCATTAATCATTTTAGTCTTTGTACTTATTGGTTTAAGTATACATTTACCTGCAACAAGTGCATTCTTTTTTAATTCATTAATATTATTCCTTATTTATGTTTTGATTAGGTTTGCTTCAATTCTAGTTACATTTAGGAGTTTAGATTATACATTAAAGGAAAAAATATTTTTAACATTGAATATGCCAAAAGGTATTGCAGTTGCAGTAACTGTGTTTAGTTTAGGTACTATTGTTACAGGTATTGCAGATATAACTACTGTTTTTAATTTAACAATTGTCTTTATGTTATATACATTAATAGTTACAACTCTTGTAACAAAGTATGCATATTTTTTCTTTCCAAAATTAAGCAAAAAAGTGAATAAAAAATGAAGTTAAGGTTAGGTCCTGCTGGAAATGTTGAAAAAGATATACTTAGTTCTATTAAATCATTAGTTGATTTAAAATTAGAATGTCAAGAGGTTGAGTTTGTTCGTGGGGTTAGAATGGGTCTTGATCTTGCTAAAGAAGTAGGAAAATTAGCAAAGAAATTAGGTATTAAACTAAGTGTACATGCACCCTATTATATTAATCTTTGTTCAAAGGAAAAAGAGAAAATAGAAGCTTCAAAGATAAGGATATTGGATAGTTGTGAGCGTGGACATTATTTGGGAGCAAAGCATATTGTTTTTCATGCAGGGTATTATTTAGATCATGGTGAGAAAGAAACTTTTGATATTATTAAAAAGGAGATAATAAATATGCAGAAGGTTATTAAGAAAAATAAATGGAATGTTTTGTTGTGTCCAGAAACAACAGGTAAGAGAACTCAATTTGGAACACTGGATGAATTGTTAAGATTAATGAAAGAAACAAAATGTGGAATTTGTGTTGATTTTTCTCATATTTATGCTAGAGATAATGGAAAGATTGATTATAAAAAAGTATTTGATAAATTAGTTAAAGCAAAGATTAAAGAATTACATTGTCATTTTTCAGGCATTGAATTTACAGAGAAAGGTGAAAGAAAACATTTAGTAATGGAAGAGAGGTTAGTTGTTCCTTTGCTGAAAGAATTAAAGAAAAGAGATTTTGAAGAAGTTACTATTATTAGTGAGAGTCCAATTACCTTTAGAGATAGTTTATTGATGAAGAAAGTGTGGGAAAGGCTATCTTAATGTTTTACTGATTATATTTCTCTGTTCATCATCAAATATTTTAGTTACTTTGTATATTCCTGTTGTTTTTTCATTTCCAACTGTATATTCTTTTATTGTTGCCATTCCAATTGCTTGCCAATCTTTATTTACTAGGTATATGGGTATATCAACAGGAAATGTTCTATAATTATCTTTTGTGAATTTGTATTCTTTTCCAACTGAAATGTCTCCTTCATTAAGTCCTTGTTCTGGTTTTAATTTTAACAACCAATTAAACTTTGTTTTATATCCCATTATTTATCACCATATGTTTTATTGTATTGGTTAACATATTTATGAAAGAATTCTCCTAACTTATTTATGTCTCCATTTAAATCTAACCAATCATAATCAGAATGTTCATGACTTAGTTTTATTTCTTTATTTGTTGGATTGCAGATGAATGTGATCATTGTAATTTTTTGACCATCATCTCTTGTAAAATGATCTATTATTAATGGATCATTTACTTCAATATCTAAATTAGTTTCTTCTTTTACTTCTCTTTTTAGTCCTTCAAAAGGATTTTCTTCTAGGTCAAGTCTACCACCAGGTATTTCCCATATACCTGGTTTTTGAACATCGTTTATAGATCTCTTTACAATAAACAATTTATTATCTTTTACAATAAATGCTTTGACTGCTATTGCTGATTTCATAATATAAAGAAAAAAAGAAATAATATATAAAGTTATTTGGATAATATCTTCATTAATAATACCACAGCGACTAATTAACGCATTTGTACTAGAGCGACTCTGGTACTATTAAATGATTAGTTGTACGCAAACGCCTTTTAACGCTATCGTAATATTTTATTGATAGTGAGTCAAGGCGCTAGTACAAATGCTTCTTATGCTGTTTTAGATCACAAACTCTGGTGCTCTGTTTTTATCTTCTACTGTAATCTTTATTGTTTTTGTAGTTGTTAGTTCTCCATCTGTTGCAGTAATTGTTACTTGGTATTCGCCTGCGTCATCATAGGTAGTTGTCCATTCTCCATTATTATTTAAGGGTGAACTATATGTTACTGTTACCTTATCACCTTCTTCATCTGTTACTGTTGATGTTAATTTAACTGTTTCTGTTTCTGTAACTGTTATATCATTTAATCCAGTGATAACTGGTGCATTATTCATTGCATTTACAATGATTGAAACAGTTCTTGAAGCTTCGAGTTGTCCATCTGATACAGTTACTGTTGTAACATAACTTCCTTCATCATCTTCTGTTGTTTGCCATTCACCATCTTCATCTATAGGTGTTGTGTAACTTGTTGTTAATTCATCATTATCTGGATCACTTGTTTTAGTTTCTAATGTTACAAGTTCACCTTCTGTTACTGAAATGTGTTCGATTGGTTCTAAGACTGGTGCTCTATTTACGTTATTTACTGTTAGTTTAATGAATTGTTCTGTTTCTAGTAATCCATCTGATGCAGTAATTGTTACTTGGTATTCACCTGCATCATTGTAATCTGTTTGCCATTGTCCATTATTGTCTAAAGGTGAACTATATGAAATTGTAACTGTATCTCCATCAGGATCAACTATATTTGGTGATACTGAGGCAAGACTTCCTTCATTTATTACTAAGTCTGTTATTTTTTCTATTACTGGTGCTTTATTAACAGATTGGATAATTAATAATACTTCTTTGGTTGTTGAAGCTTTTCCGTCACTTGCAGTGATTGTAACTTTGTATTCACCTGCATCTCCCATTTTTGTTTGCCATTCTCCTCTTTCGTTTAATGGTGAAGTGTAGGTTAATATAATAATATCTCCATCTTCATCTCTAACTGCTGGTGTTAATTTTACTAAATCACCTTCATTGAAAACTTTTTCAGTTGCAGGATCAATAGGAATTGAGGATACCTCTTCAACTGGTTCTTCTATTATTTCAACATTTGTTTCATCTGTTAATCCAGGAACAATTTGATCTAATGAAGCTAAGTCATCAGTAGGTAGGCATACTAAGTTTTCATCTACAATTGCTTCTTTGGTGTTTGTACAACCTAATGTAAATAATAGAATCAATATTATAATTGCTAATTTTTTCATAATAATCACCTTTTTTTAGTCATAAATTTAAGTTGTTATTTCTTAATCATTACTTTTATTTAAAAGTTATGTAAGTTTTAATTAAAATAGAAAGAATCGATACTAAGTGGTAATTAAAAATGAGAAGAAGTTTATAATCCCAACCTCATAGAGATTATAAGACATTATTTCATAAAATATAAAAACTTGTTCTTTTCTTTTTATTGTATGTTGGAAATATTAGGAACATTAAGAGATTTAATTTCTCCTTTAAGGAGATCAAGGAGACCTAGTGGAATTGATGATTTTCTTAGTATTAATAGAAGTTATGCTTCTCTTCTGTGCTCTTCAGATCTCGGACCACATTTATCAATTCATTCCGGAGAATTATTCTCAAAGGATTCACATCGTGTTCAATTAGGTGAAGATGTTGATTTTCAATATCGTCTGAGAAGAGGTACTAGTGTGCCATACACTGAATTATCTGATGGAGAATCTTATAGTGATGCTCGTACTGCTCTCTATAAACATTTAGGTCAATTATGTGCTGATACTAGTAAAAATCTTTTGGATCTTCACTTTCTTGGATTCAAAGGATGGCAGATTGATGAACCTGTTGATGCATTGCGTTGGTTTTCTTGTCAAGACGCATGGCAAGGAGGAAAAGGTGTTTATAGGACGACTGTTATTCGACCAGATGGAACAGCAGCAGTATATGAACGTGATTCACCTGAAGAAAAAGAAATGACTCTTCGAAAAGAATTAAAAGGTAATTATCATGATTTGTATCAAGCAGCTGCATTCTTATTAAAACCAGATAGAACAAGTAATTAGATATATTTTATTTCTCAAACAATAGAATCAATGTTTGATTATTTTATCGAAAATAATTTAAATCTAGATAATAAGTAAATATAAAAATGGCAAATAAACTTGTTGAAACTGTTCTTACTGCTGGAGCTGCAACACTTGGTGGACTTGCATTAGTTAGTTTTCTTCTAGGAACAGAACCACAAATAACAAAAGCAATATGTAATACAGACAATGTACCTACAAGAGATTTTACTTATGGAGAATATATGCAAACATCTGTAGAACATAATGGAGATAGCTATGTAACTAGGGCTTTAACAACAGTTGCGTATCCTGGAGCAAGAGTTGGTAGATCATAATGAATATTTAATATAGAAATATCTGTCAAAATCTTTATAAAATAATCTGGCTTTCTTTGTTTTTATGAGCAGATTGTGTGGTTTAGTTGCTTTTCTAGTAATGCAGGGATGTACTCCTAAGGAAAAAGAGGAAAGAGAAATAGAGTATGTATATTCTGATCACTTTTTTGTTAATACTGATCCTTTCATCCGTACTATTGTGTTCAGAGATGAAGAAGAAGCATGGCCTGAGCTTCTCTGGCTTTCACAAGTTGCTGAAGCTGAAGAAGCATGGCTTTATTGTGATGGAATGTATATAGAAACAGGTTATGCTTCAGAAGAAAATCATGATAAGGTTGATCCTGGTGAATGGAAACAACATGTTGCAGAATGTAATTCTCCAGTTGACTATCATATTCATGAAACTCCTTTATATAGCGGGAGACTTCATAGAGTTAATTGTGATTTATATTTTTCAGCTATTCCTTCTTATTCAGACCTATCACGGATGGTTTTATTATCATTAGATACCCCAGAGAAAGATGTTCCTTTTAGAGTGATTTCTCCATTAGGTGTTTTTACTTATTCCTCTACAGATCTTGATTCATTTAGAGATAGAGAGGCATTTGCTATTCTTATTGATACTAAGATGAAATGGTTTAACTCAAATGGTTATGCTCTTGATAAAGGAACAGAAAAAGGTGGAGACCGATATATTCTTTGTGATGAAGTTGATGAATATGTGGATAGAATTAATGACAGAATAGAGTATTTTGATAGATTTTCTGATTATAGAATATCATTTATTCCAAGAGAAGAAATAACAACAGAACCTTTGTTTACAAATACTTGTGAAGGGTTTCCAGATATTAATGAATAACTAAATGATCTATACATACTGCTGGACCTGTTCCTTCTAATAACCATTTTTTAATCTGTTCTCTTCCAGTACCTTCTCGAACTCTGTTTGTATAGGCAATTCTTGCATTACATTCTAATGCAACTCCTCTATATGCTTCCTGAGTTAATAGAGGTAAGACATAAATCATCTCTCCAGAATCTGACCTTGTATGTCCAAAACCATTACGGACATAGGTTTCACCATTAAAACTAACTAATTGACCATTATCTATTTGTGATAGAATATCATCATGTGCAATGTTAATTGGAGCAGAATGATCTAAACTTGTTGGTGGTCCTTTTACCCATTCACTAATTCTAACAACAGCTCCGTCATAATTAGACATAGAAGTTCACCTCTTATATCCCTGATTCTTTTAATTCAGGTAAATGTGTTTGATATGAATCAAAAGCTGTAAGAAGATAACCTAGGCCAGGTCCTTCTATTCTTTCTCCTGTTGTTGTGCTAACTATTGTTGTTTTTGGTTTAATAAAACCATATCTTTCCATTTCTTGTAATACTTCTTTATCTATTCCTTGATTTTTTAATAAGATCATTTCAGGAACAGTACTAAATCCTCTTGCTCTGTATTCTTCAGCTAAAGTTCCACTTACATCTGCATTTACTAGTTTAGCAAGGTCATCACCTTTAATTCCTAATTTAGCAAAGGCTTCTCTATCTTGCATTCTTTGATAAACATCAATTTCACAAACTGTTAATTCATGACTAACTAATTCTTTTGCAATATCTGTACCATATTGTTCTACAAGTTCAATTATCCCATTAACATCTGTCACTCCTAATTGTTCGAAGTAGTTGAATTCTCTTCTTTCATTATGGTGATAAGAAGCATGAACTCTTGCTTCTGTAAGTCTTACTGCATCATCAACAGTATAACCTTTATCTGCAAGGTATTTAAATGAAGTTGGTTTTACACCTTTTTTATCCATTAAAACAATTTCTTCAGGTGTTGGTAAATATATTGATGCATTCCACCTTGATTCATTATCAGTTATTCTTGCTTGTGGAACTTGAGTTTCTTGTTCATCATCAGCATAAACAACAAAATTAGCAACATCAAATTTATTTAATCCTTGTTGTGAAAACCATTGTTTTAGTTGTAGTAATCCTTTGAAATCTTTTCCTTGTTCTACAGCGTAAGTAACAAATTTTTCGTTTAGTTCTACTTGTAGTAAGAAATGTATTTGGTCTCTTGTAATACATGGAACAGAGGCATATGTTAGAACAGCTGAACAACTATCATGATCAAAACCAGTTAAATGAAGAATATCATCTTCACTTAATCCTAGTCTTGCTTCAATTTCTGAGTCTGTAATAGTTCCACGATTATATTCAGAACCATTTCCTGAAAGTGTAGCATAACAAAATGATCTTGTTTCAGCTACTCCAAGATGACTTTCTATTTCATATCCAATATTCATTCTGATTATATTTTGTTCAATATAATAATTTTTTCTTTCTTTTTTACTACCCCATTTATTTCTTAATGTCCAATCAAATAAATCTAATTCAACTGATGTAAAACCTAATCTAGATGCTAGATGAGAATAATTTGCTTTAGGATCATCTTCTAATGGATAAATTACTTGTTCTTCTTGTGTATCAGGAGCTCCATTATCTAATGGTGTATCTGGACTAACATCTTGTGTACATGCTGCAAGAACTAACGCAATAAGACCTGCTTTCATAAATAAGTTAAATATAGTTTAATATTTAAAGATTGTTAAAATATTTAGTAAAGTATTAATAAAACATAAATCTTTATGAATAATATACTTTTTCTATGGTTATTGGGGGTTAATTTATGAGATTTATTAGAGGAGTATTATTTTCAGCTTTAGCAAGTATGTTTCTTTATAGTTGTTCTTCTGAACAAGAAATGTCAGCATTAGGATCAGAAGAGATGTATAGACAAGAAACGTCATCTCTAGAATCAGAAGAAGGATATGACCAAAGAATCAGAGACATAGAAGCAATAAGAAGATTCGGCGAAGATTTAGGGTTACAGTATGGATATGCTTTTGAAGAATTAGATCTATCTGATGGATCTAGATTTTATTGGGTATATGCTGCTCATAAAGATACAATTGAATCAGCTATTGATAATAAAGGATATCCATATTTATTTTTCGGAAAAGATAAAACAGCAGCAGAGAGAAAAGTAAAAGAACTAAAAGAAGAAGGATATGATACATTATTAATTGGAAGAACAGCCCATGGAAACTCCTCTCAAATAACTAAATCATTATTGGAAACAACTCTAGCTCATTGTGCTTATACTATTCTTCACGAAGGTTTCCATAATCATGCAAGAATGTTCCTATGTATCCCAGGTGAACTAGAAGAAGAGATAGCAGATTATATAGGGTTTCACGGTGCAATTGAATTTTTCAGAAGACATAAACCAGAATTTGTTCATGAGGCAGAAGCCCTTTTAGATCATTGGTCAGAAGAAGCTAAGTTTGTAAAGAAATATCATAATCTATTATCAGAATGTTATAAAAATGGTGGGGCTGATAGAGAAGAAATTTTTAGAAGAGCTGAAGAGGAAAGAGATACTTTATACAGAAATTCTAAGTCTAAGTATTTTAGAGATAAATGGGTAAACAAAGAATTACCAAGAATCAATAACGCTTATTTCATTCAAAAGTGGGATTATGTGGAAAACCGAGATTTAGTCTCTGAAAGTCTAGGAAAAAATTCTATTGAGGATTATTTAGCTAGTCCTTGGAGTGTAAATGCTTATTTAGAACAAAATATGAGAACTGTTAAATGAAAGTTATGGTGGTGGAAGTGGAGATGCATTGGGTAGTGGCTTAATTTGTGAAATATAATTATTTTCTTCTTATTGCTTGACTTACTCCACAATATTGTTCAAAATCAACACCTATTTGATCTTCTAATCTTTGGTATCTTCCCGGATTTACTCTTCTCATTGTTCTATAATGATTTGGAGAATTTCTCATACAAGCCATATGATGATCAGGATTGTTTCTAAACATATCTGGAATATGAAAATTATGTGCAAAATATCTAGCTGTGCTCATGACGTAGATAAAAGAAACTGCAAAACAACCATTTCCAACCTTACCTAATGTGTTGTAAATTGTACCTTCTTCTGCACCAACATGTTTTAATATTCCCATTCCAATGGCACAGGCAAAGATACCACCGACTGTAACTAAATGATTCCTTACTCCTCTCATAGTATCGATTAAATTAGTACTATAATCATAATCAGCAACACCAATAACATTATATACAACAAAATCCCTTAAGCTTTTTCTATCTCTTTGCATATTTCTAAAGAAATTGATTCTTATATTAATGCTTTATCCATTAATAGAATAATCTTTTTAAAGGAGATAAGATTCCTTTCTTTATATGAAAAGAAGTCAATTGTATTTACTTTTAGCATTAACAACTGCTCAATGTGATGATCAGGGCAGATTAGATCAAGTAACGGTTGATGAGGTTGCAGATAATATTTATCATTTAGTTTTTCCAACTCAAGAATTACTTGCTTCAACTTTTCTTCGTCCACAAGAATTTTATGAATCTCCTGAATTCCAAGGAGAAGTATTTTCATTAGATGAATTTGTAGAATGGTACACTGTTAATTCTCCTAAGGGGAAAGAAACAGGAGAATTTACATATTACACTGATTGGAATGGATTTAATGTTCCTTCATCAGCATTAGATCCTTTTTATGGAGGAAAATTTAATCCATTATCTTATAAAGAACAATTTTTATTAGGATTATTTGAAGAAGATGAAAGATTCTATGTTTTTGGTTCTCATATGAAAAAACCAGGGAAAACTCGAGATCATGAAATGGCCCATGCACTCTTCTATACTAACCCAGATTATAGAGCAGAAGTTTTAGAAATAATTGATTCAATAGATCTTGATCTTAGAACAGAAATAAATAGCTACTTTGAAAAATCAGGTGGATATCATCCAAGTGTTTATCCTGACGAAACACAAGCTTATATTATTGCTAGTTTGGATAAATTAAAAGAAAAAGGTGGTATTGATACAACTAAATTAGTTCCAATCCATGATCAGTTAGTAGAAGTTTTTAATAGATATACTGAGAGTTGAATAATATAATTCTTCATAATTAACCAGGGATAAATTCCATTAGTTCAATAGGAGAAGGAGTGATTGATTCTTCCCGGCTTTCTTGTAATTTGTCCGGAGAATTCTTTGTTTTCTTAGTTTTTTTCTAAAACTCTTGATAAGACTTCCGAATCTTAGAAAATTCTCCAGGAAAATCTGTCAAAATACTTTTAAAGAATTTTAGAATAAAGAAAAATACCTGATTGAAAATCAGGTCTATCTGTTAAACCCACATAATAGTAGGAGTATGACTAATATATAAAATTTGTGCAATGCCTAGGTGATCGAGTCTGGTTTAAAATGCCTGACTGAAGATCAGGTCTATGTGTTAAACCTACATAGCGCGGGTTCAAATAGATTGGGGGACTTTGGAAGTCCCGCCCTAGGCGCACTAAATATTTATATAATAGAGATATATTCTTTTTTACATGAAAACAGTTATGGTCTTTGGGACATTTGATTTATTGCATGATGGACATCTTAACTTTCTTAAGCAGGCAAAGGATAAAGGAGATAAACTTATTGTTGTTGTTGGAAGAGATGAGAACATAATTAAAATAAAATCAAAATTACCAGTACACAATGAGAATGAGAGATTAAATAATTTAAAACAAATTGCTGATAAAGTAATATTAGGAGAAATTAATGATTTTTATAAAGTCATTGAAGATAATAAACCAGATGTAATTTGTTTAGGTTATGATCAAGATAGTATGAAATTAGAGAATGAATTAAAAAACAGAAACCTTAATATTGAAGTTATTAGGTTAAAACCTTATAGAGAAGATGAGTTTAAAAGCTCAATTATTAGAAAGAATTTAAAAAAGTGAATTAAGTGACCATTGATACAAAAGAACAGATTTCTATAATAAAACAAGGGTGTCCTATGTGTAATGGAGTAATTAAAGGAAGTGTAAAGTATAAATATTATTGTATACACTGTGATATTTGGATTGAAGAACATCATTTTTATTCTAAAAATTAATAAATAATAAGATACATCTATATATAATAATGAAGAAAATAGCTAATAATCTAATAAAAGGCATAAAACAGTACTTTAAGCAGGCAAAAACTAAGAAAGCAGTCTTAGGATTGAGTGGTGGTGTAGATAGTGCTGTTTGTATGGCTTTGTGTGTTAAAGCATTAGGAAATAGAAATGTTACTGCTATTTTAATGCCAGAGAAGAATTTAACTAAAAAAGCAAATGTTGCAGATGCAATTAAATTATGTGATAAATTAAAGGTTAAATTCATTATTGTTTCAATTAATCCAGCATTGAATGCTTATAAAAGAATGAATTTTTGGAATCAGACAAAATTATCTTTTGTAAATTTAAAGCCAAGGGTTAGAGCAAATATTCTTTATAATTATGCAAATGTAAATAAAGCTTTAGTAATTGGAACTAGTAATAAAAGTGAAGCATTATTAGGCTATGGTACAAAATATGGAGATCTAGCATGTGATTTTTTTGTGATTAGTGATTTGTATAAAACAGAAGTTTTTGAATTAGCAGATTATCTTGATATTGATAAAGAAATTACAACAAAAGAACCAACTGCTGAATTATTTAAGGGACAGACTGATAAATTAGAATTAGGAGCAGATTATGGTTTGTTAGATGGAATTCTTAAGGATTATGTTGATAAGAAGAAAACAAAATCATATTTGAATAAAAAATATGATAAAAAAGTTGTTGATAAAGTTATGAAAAGAATAGTTGCTAATAAGCATAAAACTAAATTTCCAGAGGTTATAAAGAAAAAATGACAACAGCATTATTTGTAGGGCGGTTTCAACCATTTCATAATGGACATTTATGGGTGGTTAAGAAAATATTAGGAGAATGTGATAAGGTTATTATTGGTATTGGTAGTTCTCAATGTAGTAATACTCTTGTTAATCCTTTTACTTTTGATGAAAGAAAAGAGATGATTTTGTCTTGCTTGAAATCAGAAGGAATTGGAGAAGAGAAATATGAAATAATTGCAATACCTGATTTAAATAATTATGGGAAATGGGTTGATCATGTTATTAAAACATTAGAAGATAATGAATTAAGTTTTAATAAAGTATTTACTGGCAGTCCTATCACAAGAAAATTGTTTAAAGATAAAAATTTGTGGGTTGAAGATCTTCCTAGAAAGGATGATACCAGTGCTTCTGAAGTAAGGTTAAAGATTTTAAAAGGTTTAGAATGGAAACAATTAGTGCCAAAGGCTACTGAAGATTATTTATTGAAGATTGAAGGAATTAAAAGAATTTCAGATGTAGTAAAGAAAGGTAGTACAGAAGAAAAAGAGAAAAAATGCACAAAATTGGAAAAATAAAATTAGAAAATAATCTTGTTCTAGCGCCAATGGCAGGCATTACAAACATAGCTTTTAGATTATTATGTAAAAAATATGGTTGTGGTCTGGTTTATAGTGAGATGATTAATGCTAATGCTATTGTTAGAAATAATAAAGCAACATTAAATTTAACTCAAACTTGTAAACAAGAAAAACCAATTGCAATGCAGTTATTTGGTACAAAAATTGATGTTATAAAAAAAGCAGTTAAGATTTTAGAAAAAAAAGCAGATATTATTGATTTTAATTTTGGTTGTCCTGCTAAACAAATAATTCAACAAGGGGCGGGTGCTGCTTTATTAAAAAGACCGGCAAAGATTAAAGAAATAATTGAAGCAATGGTTTCTTCAACTTCAAAACCAGTTACAGCAAAAGTTAGGGTTGGTATTACTAATATGAAAAATTGTGTTAAGACTGCTGAAATAATTGAAAAGGCAGGTGCAAGTGCAATTGCTGTACATGGAAGAACATTAAAACAAGGTTATAGTGGTAAAGCAGACTGGAATGCTATTAAGAAAATAAAAAAAGCTGTTGATATTCCTGTGATGGGAAATGGTGATGTGTTTAATCATAAAGATGCTAAAGAAATGTTAAATAAAACTAATTGTGATTTTGTTATGATTGGAAGAGGAGCATGTGGTAATCCTCATTTATTTAAGCAATGCAATGAATATTTGAATAATGGTAAAGTTATTAGTGGTATAGATAATAAGAAGATGTTTTTAGAATATATGGAGTTATGGAAAAAGTATAAATTAAGATTTGCAGATATTAAATTACATGCACAATACTTTACAAAAGGTATTGATGGAGCAGCTAAGACTAGGTTAAAGTTAAGTGGATGTAAAACTGTTGAAGAGATAGAGAAAGTATTTAGTTAATTTTCTTAGCAATTCCTTTTATTGCGTCTAGTTCTATTAAATCACCCTCTTTAAATATTTTTGTTGCGTTTTTTGTTCCTATTATACAAGGGATATTTAATTCTCTACTAACAATTGCTGCATGAGAACAAATTCCTCCTTCATCTGTAATAATTGCTAGGGCTTTTCTACAAGCAACTATTAAATGTGGTCTTGTACTTCCTGTAACCAAAATATCACCTTGTTTCATTTTCTTTATTTCTTCTAATTGATTATTATTATGAGAGTGAATTACTTTAACTTTTCCTATAACATTTCCTTGACAAGCACAATGTCCTTTTACTTCATTTGTTTGTAAGGATTGTATGATTATTTCTTTATTTTCTATGTCTTTTGCTTCTTTTTCTGTGTAGAATTTAAGTATCCCATCATCTAAATGCATAATATAATTATGTATTCGTTTTTTTATTTCTTCTCTGTTTATTTTATTATTATTTAATGCTATTTTAACTTCATCTGGGAACATATGTTTAATGTGGTTATAGTTAATTCTTTTACTTATCTCTTCAAACATATTATTAGAAGAATATTCTAATTTAGTCCAAGCTAATCTTTTTAGAATTCTTAAATAACCTGTTTGTCTAAGGATTTTACTATAATTTATTATTCTTTCATCTTGTAATTTGTTTATTATTTTATTTCTTTGTTTTCTTATTTGTATTGGTTTTTCTTCTATTAGTTTAATCTTTTGTTTTATTTCTTTTATTGTTTTGTTGTTTTCTTTTGCAAGATTGATATAATGATTAGTATTTGAGAATGTTAGATCTTCTTGTGTAGAAAACCAACCATAATTATTAGAATGTTGTTTTATTTTATTCAATGTTTGATTAATAAATCCATTTGTTTTTATTTCTAATAGTATATTTAACCAATCAATCTCTTCTTGTCTTAATGGGTTTATTTTTGTTGGTGTTGTTAATATGGAATAAATTTCAGTATTATTAATTAATTTTAATAGTTCTTCTTCACAAACAGCTGGAACTTCTGGTTGAGATAGATTATATCCTTGGAATATATTAGTGAATGTATTTACATATTGTGTATATATCTCGTATAATTCTTTGTTTGAGATATCTTCAAATCTTTTGTTGGTTAATATATTTGATAAAGATTCTGCTTTTTCTAATGTTTTATTTATCCATTCAAATCTTTTATTCATATAAGAAATATTAAGAAACTTTTGTTTCCAAATGTTTTTTAATTCTATATTTTCTTTTTTTAATCTATAAAATGTAATTTTATTGTTTTTTGAGATTATTAAGATGTTTTTATTTTCAGAACCTATGCTTTCATTATTGAAAGAACTAATTAAAGAATATATGTTTAATAAATTATGTTTTGAATCAAATCTTTTAAGCCATCTCATCCTTCAAGTACTTTTTCTAATACTCTTGGAGCGATTCTTTTCATTCCTCTATATAGTCCTTCATAAAATGTAATATCAAATTTCCCAAATCCTCCTTTAAGATCTCCTGTGTCGGTAAATTGACCTAAGGATGTAACAATTGTTCTTTCTTCTGCAAGTTCTCTTACTGGTTCAACTAACATTTTGGTGGCTGTTAAAGCATAATCAAGTCCATCTCTAGATGGAAATTGGTTTCTTTCACTTTCATATCTTAATCCATGTCTAGCTAAAACATTATTTCTTAGTGCAGTGTCCATGCTTTGCAATGGTCTATATGCTTGATCTACAAAATAATGAAATCTTTCTCTAAATTTTGGGTCATTTACATATTTTTCTTGAGTTTCTGGATCATCAAGTATTTGTTTAACTATGTCTTGCTCAGATCCATATATTTCCATCGCAGGATTATTTATTGCTTTTTTTATAATGTCTTTTAATAACCAATAAGGATGTCTTGTCTCTACAAATGCTCCAGATGATGTTATCTCTATTTCATTTTCTAATCCTTGTCTTTGTGCTTCATCTCGAAATATTGGTTCAGCAATTGGACTTCTTCCATTATTTCCTATACATACTATTTCTAATTTTTTCATAACTGTTAGATATTGCTTATAATACTTAAAGTATTGTTGTCCTATCGTAGTATGACAATAGTAATATTTATATATTATTATGTGTTTTTAGGTTATATGAACAGAGAAATCTTGAAAAAAGCAGGACTGAGTGGGAATGAGATAAAGGTTTATGTAGCTTTACTTAAACTTGGTTCTGTTACAGCTGGAGAAATAATAAAGAAAACAGAACTTCATAGAGCAGGAACATATGATACTTTGGAAAGATTAATGGATAAAGGTTTAGTATCTTATGTGATTAAAGCAAATAGAAAATATTTTGAAGCATCTTCTCCAGATAATTTAGTTGAAGTAATTGAGAAAAAGGAAGAGGAACTGCAAAAAGATAAAGATAATATAAAGCAAATAATTCCAGAATTAGATGCTATGAGGTTATTATCAAAACAGAGTCAAGAGGTAACATTGTTTAAAGGTAATAAAGGGATTCAATCTGTTCTTGAACATGCTTTATGTGCAAAGACAATATGTGTCTTGGGAGGATATTCAAAAGAAGCAGAAGGAATGAAATATTGTTCGAAATTTATTTTACCTCGGTTTCATAAAGAGAGAATAAAGAAAAAGATTAGAATGAACTTTGTTTTTCCAAAAAAGTCAATTACTAGAGGTAAGCAATTAAAAGGATCACCTTATACAAGAGTTAAGGTTTTAGATCAAGAGTTTGCATCTTTGACAGGAATACAAATATATGATAAATTTGTTTCAATTATATTATGGTCAAAAGATCCTATTGCAATTTTGATGAAAAGTAAAGAAATTTCTAACTCATATAAACATTATTTTAATTATATCTGGAAACAAGCTAGATTTTTATAAGATTAGTTGTTGACTCTGTTTTGCATGTTTGTTATTCTTTCTTGGAAATATGATTTTGCCATTTGTTTCCATGTTGTTGGTGCATTTCCTCTTTGTGTTTTTACATCTGTAAAATATTTGTTATTATAGTAATACCATATTGTAATTGCAGGAAATTCATAATATCTAAAGTATTCATAAGGTACTGTTGAAGTATCTACTGTTATTAGTCTGTTTAAGTCATCATCATAATAATTACCAGCTGTTGGTTCTAATGAAAACCATTCATCATCTTCATAAACTTCAACCCATGCATGTCCACCTGTTGAACCGCCAAAATCGACTAATCCTAGGACAACCCTTACGTCTGTTTCATCATACAATCCTGATGCAATTAATAATGATGCTAAAGTGTTTGCTTGTTCAGAGCAGTCACTTGCAATACTTCCTCTTGCTGGGTTTCTTCTATATGATGGAGTATCTTCTAAAAATTCTTCAGGTGTAAGCCATTTTTCTTCTTCATTATTTAATGTTGTTTCAGAAACCCATACCCATGATAATGCAGCTTCATAAATCTCTTCTTTTGTTTCTAGATCTTCTAGATAATCTATTACAGCTTGATTTTCTGGAGTTACATATAATTGATAAGGAGACATTATTCCACCTTCTGGTGCTTCATCTGGTAAGTCAGGATGTTGTTGTCTTAGGAAATCTTCTAATTCATCTTGATCAAGAACGTCTTTTCTATGGATTGTTCTATTTAATTTTAATTCTTGTATTTTTTTATTTCTTTCTTCTTCTAACATTGGTTTGATTTCGTTTAGGAAGACTTGTGATTCATTTGGTCTTGAGAATCTAATAACACAATCATCATCTTTTAATTCCATTATATCTGGAACTAATAATTGTGTTATAAAAATAGTTCTATCGTCAAATTCTTTTTTGAATATTTCAGTATTATCTTGATAATCTTCAGGATCACAATCATTACTTAGCTCAATTACAACTGGTTGTAATCTATTGTTAATATCATTACAGTCTTGTGGACAAAGTTTATTTCTTTGTTCATTAGGTGTGCAAATATCATCACCACATGGATGGTCTGATTTGGTGAAATAGTAAATACTTGCAGCAACAAGGCTGATTAAGAGTAGTATTCCTACAGTAATTAGGATGGTGTTACGTAGTTTGTTGTCTTTCTTTGAATGTTTTCCTGATTTTTTATGTTTCTTTTTAGGCATTGAGGTTTATTTAGAATAAGAAGTATTTATTTATTTCCATTCCTTCAACACTTCTTCTTCCATGAAGTGAAGTTTTCCTGGGATTATTAAACAATGTAATGGTTTGCCAAAGTCAAAGTTTAGAAGATCTTTTGCTTTACTTGTTTTTACAATGTAATCATCTGCACTAAGTCTAGCACAACCTACACATAATGTGTCTTTTGTAAAAACATTTTCTTTTCTGTTTTCTTCAATATCTAAAAGAACTTGAATTGCTTCATTGACTGTCATATATTTGTCTAAATCAGCTTTAATATCTAATAAACAAAGAGTGTGTAGATCTTTGTTTTCTTTGATAACATTATATGCTGTCTCTGGTTTGAAATTATCTTGTGGATAAGGAATAGAGGTTGTTTTACCATATTTGTATAATTGTAATCCAACAATACCAACAGCTGTAAGGACTGAAGCATTGTTTACAATGTTTACTTTTATGTTATTCTTCTTAGCTCTTTGCATTAAGTCTAAATGAGTTGTTGCAGAAAACGGATCTCCAATAATTAATAATGATACATTGTTATCTTTAGCATTTTTAATAATTTCATTATCATCTCCTTCAACACACTTTCTATCTGCTAGGATGATTTTTTTATTATATAATTCTTCAAGTTTTTCTATTTTACAGTTTAATAATGAGGTGTATGATTCTAGGTAGATATAATCACTAGCTTTAACTAGTTCTAAGCCTTTTAGAGTAATGTCTTTCTCATTATCAAGTCCAATGCCTATAATATTAAGTGTCATTATAGTATAGAATTAGTTTAGGGTATTTAAAGCTTACTTATTTCCTTTTTAGCTTTAGTATGGAATTTCTTTGCTAGTTTTTTCCCTTTTGATGTCTTTGTTTTAGCTAACATTCTGTCGATCTTTGCTATTGATATTTCTTTACCTTGCTTTTTTCCATATAATTTTATTTGTTTTTTTGAATAATAATCATATGTATCATATAAGAATGATAATGAGTCAGCATCTCTTATTATTTTTGTTTCTTTTGGAACAGTTGCTTTGTATTTTTTACCTTCATGTTTTGCTTGATGATTTAAAATTGCATCTAATATCATCTTTGTTTGTTTTTTGTCAACATCTAAATCTCTTAACCAATCTTTTGCAATCATATAACTTTCTTTTGCATGAAATGTTCCAACATAAGCACCAACATCATGTAACAAAGCAGCCATATCAAGAACAAACAAATTTGCTTTGTATTCTTTGCCTAATTCAAATGCATATTTTCTAACATATTTTACATGGTTCAGATAATGTTTTTTTGGTCTGGTTTTTGGAATTTCTTTTTTAACAAATGCTTCAGTTATAGAAATAACATCATCTTCTAATATTTCCTTTTCAATGTTTTTTATTAATTTTTCATTTAATTTAATCTCATACTTTCCTATTTCTAGTTTTTTCTTTAATATCTTTGATTTTGTTTCCTTAATTTTAACCTTAGCTTTTTCAATGAAATGAATAATATTACTTTCAATAAGTTCTCTTTTTATTAGAAGATCTATAAGTCTTTTATGTGGTAATCCAAGAATATCTTTGTTAAGTCTTTCATAATTCTTTTTTATTTCACTCTTTGTTGTCATAGTGTGTTTTTTGATTTATATTTATAAATAGTTTTCGGTTTTTTGTCACTACATAAATAATAAAGTATATAAATGAGTATGCCTAAAATTAACACATGGAAACACTGCACTGCATTAATACACGTAGATCTGTTAGAAAATATCAAGATATTCCTGTTGAATTAGAGAAGGTTGGAAGAATTATAGAGGCAGGGTTTGCTACGCCAACAGCTGGTAATGTTCAAGATTTAAGATTTGTTATGATTTTTGCTGAAGATGGTAGAAAAAAGTTAGCAGAGGCTTCTCTACAACAATATTGGATGGAACAAGCACCAGTTCATATTCTTTTATGTACTGATATAAAAAGATCAAAGCAATTTTATGGTATTAGAGGAGAGAGATTATATGCTATCCAACATTCAGGGGCAGCAGCTATGAACATGATTAATGCGGCGCATGATTTAGGATTAGGTGCTTGTTGGGTTGGTGCTTTTGATGAAGAAATGGTTAAAGTTGCAATGGGAATACCTGATTATGCAAGACCACAAGCAATTATTACAGTAGGTTATGCAGATGAACATCCACCAAAACCACCTAAGTTTATAATGGAAACTTACACTTATACTGAGAAATATAATAATAGACTTAAGAATTTCCCTGTAGCAATAACAGAGTGGTCACCAGTAGTTGAAGATACAGTAAAGACGGGTATAAAAACAACTCATAAATATGGAAATATGTTTATTGAGAAAGTGATTGAATGGTTCAAAGAACAGTTTAAAGGTAAGAAGAAAGAATAATTCTCGTTTCCACTACGACATAGTTATGTCAACAAAACAGTTATATAGTAAATGTAGTTCTCTATTATGGTAAGATCAACATTTGGAGGGATAAAATGAGTGATATTACAAGTGAATGTATTATTTCTGGAGAAGGTAGTATTTTAGCTGAAGCAGAAGAGGCTGTTGAAGAACAATTAGGCGATTTAGAAGGAGTATTGGGAGATTTATTATGGAATCAAGTTTATCTTCAAGTTTGGCCAGCTGAAGAGGTTGATGCAATATTAGTTACTTCTGGTCAAGATCATGAAGGAGCGTGGACTTTGGCTCAAAAATATAATGTTAATCCTGCTGATCATGGTATTTCTTATGAAATAAGAGCTGGTTATGAGTTAGATGGAGAATTGCCAGAAGAACCTGTTGAAGATATTCCTGACACTGTTGATTTGCTTTATACATTTAGAGGATATGGAGATACAGTTAGAAAAGCATCAAGTAAGGTTACGTCAACAAAATCAAGATTACAGAGAGCATTAGGGATTGAATTTTCTGAAGAGTCTTCTATGAGGGTTATTCATGTTGATTTATATTTAAATGATAGTATTGTTCCATATACTGTTAATTCAATTGATGTTGTAAATGTTGCAGAACATTCTGGTGCAGTGTTGAGAGGAACAGGAGAAACAAAAGATAAAGCATTAGAACAAATAACACAAGGTTTTCCTGAAGTAGAAATGGAAGGATTAAATGTTGGTTATTGTGTTCAAAAGAGATATAGATTAACAGGTGTTCCTAGAGATAAAGCACAAACATTAATAGAAAAAGGTGCGTATGTTTTGAATAGAGAGACTACTGAATAAAATATGTCAAAAAGATTATAAATAATTATTTATTTCTTTATTTTGAGGGATATTTATGAGTGAAAAACAAGTTTATAGGATTACAACAAGAGCAACAAAAATAGTTTTAGCAAGGGATAGAATACTTAGAGCATTTGGTGCTGTAAATGATAGAGCTCAAATAGCTGCTGGTGGGCCAAGAAGATCTATTGGTGATGAAATAGAAAGACATTTTACTCTTTATCTTATTTCTAAATCAGGATTAGTATCAATAGCAACATCTATGGAATCTATGTCAGGACATATACACCGTCGTGCGCAAGCATTATCAAAACCTGTGCGTGATACTAGAAGAATAGGAAATTTTAACCAAGTACATAGATATGATGCAGATTATGAACTTAGAGAGGGATTAGATTTATCAGATTTAGCAGAGCCTGTTCCAGGAAGAGCTATGTTAACTTATGTAGCATGTGGTTATGCAGATTCTCTTGAAGCAGCAAGGCAAGCATTAGAACAAGATAGGGAAAGATTTCAAAGTGATTCAGGATTAGAATTATCTGCTGCTGAACAAGAAGCTACTTATGTTGATTTATGTACTTATGACAGAATTCCTGCAGATATTGATCCAAGAGATGTTGGAGATGTTGCTCTAGGTTTATTAACGCACCCTGATTTAGATCCAGGCGATCATCCAGGTATTGTAGTTAGAGGAAAATATCATAATTATGAGGATCCATTATTTCATCTTAGAGTTGCAGGAATTAAAACTGATGCTCTTCCAACTCAAAGATATTTAGTTAAAGCTAGATATGATCTTGGTGTGGTTGATGGACAAGCTGAAATCAAGAAAGCATTGGATGCAGGAGCGGTTGTTAGTAACCACTAAATAAGGGTTATTTAAACAAAACAGTTATAAATAGTTATTTATTTCTTTATTCTATTATAATATTGAGGGGATAAAATGGTTGAAGCAAGAGAACTTATATTTTATTTAAGAGGAAAAGGTAAAACATTAGAAGAAGCACAAGTAGGCTTTGATAAAGGAGCGAGTGAATTAGAAGAAACATTAGAAGCAACAGATGTAAGAGTAGAGAATAGAGAAATCCAGATTCATTTATTAGCACCTGATAATAATGATTTAGGGATTATATCAATCGCAGATGATTATGATCAAGCATATCAGATAGTTCAAAAAGGAGTTGCTGTTGATACTGATAGTTTTGATCAATCAGTTATTGTTGAAGCAAGATATGTGTTTACTACTGAAATTGATTTAAAAGACAGAGTTGTTGGAGAAGATAGTGCAGAAACAGGTGAGGTAAGAGAATTTAGTTATGTTCTAGATGGATTTGGGAAGACAGAACAAGAAGCTGAACAAGATCTTAGAACAAGAATTGGAGAAGCAGAATCTGCTCTTGGAATTAGTTTTCCAGGTGTTGACAATAGGAGATGTTATGTGGGATTATACAAAGGGGAAAAGGAATCTAAACCTGATCTCATACTAAATGCAAGAGGAGATACTGTAGAAACTGCATTTCAAAGTGCAGAAAGAGGATTTCAACTTGATAGAGCAGAGTATAGTCATGTTGTAAAAATTAAAGAAACATATATAATTCGAGTAACTCCTGCTCAGGTTAAAGAAGCAGTAGAAAAAGGTGCTCCTAGTCCTAGTGCTAGTGCATCAGCAGCTCAAACAACACGTTATCTTTAATTTTATTTATTTAATATTATCTAAAAAGGTGAATTCTTAATTATGACAGATGAAGAAGTAGAATTAAGTGGAAGAGAGAAAGCTAGGCAAGATCTTCTTAGTGAAACTGAGAAATTTGCTGGTGGTATTAAAGAAAGTGTATCTGGGAATCGTCTTGCTGAAACTTTTAGGAAATGGGGCCATTATAAATATGGATTTGATATAGCATTAGAAACAGGGATATATTCTCCCTTTCCTCATGAAGTTGATCGTTATGTTACTTGTTTTTCTAGTGCTGTATTATACTACTTTATTGCTTGTCATACTAGAACACTACGGCCTATTAATCCAAGATTTTTTATTGCTCATGATTTAACATCTGCAGAAGGAGATCATAATGTTGGTAATAGTGTAATGGAGGCATCACATGCTTTTATTGATCTTGATATTAGTGCAAGAAAAGGGAGAGTTATTGTTGATAGATTTTTAGGAACTTTTGGAACTGTTAAATATGATTTAGAAGCAAGAACCTTGAGTATAGCAAAAACTAGGAAAACATCACATACTAAATTAGGCTTTTCAAGGTTAGAAGAATTAACATATGATGAACTTGTTGATAGATTAATGTATTTAAGAACACCAAAAGGTTCAATTGCAACATTAGCTAATGTACAAAAAACAAAAACTAGACATTTTGCAAGAAAGATGAATAGTATATATATACAATTTCATAAAGATGATAGATCAATTGGAATAACAACAAATATAGATAATGCTTTGGTTGCAAATTCAGGAATAGAAAAAAAATATTATTTTGATTCTAATGGAGACATTGCAAGAGAATCATTAGTTTTCTTTACTTATGCTGAGGGTAATACTTGGACTTACAAAGGAAAAGCAGATTTAGGTGAGTTTTCAACAGTTTGTCTTGATCCTTTACTTGGCGTCATAAAAGATGTGTTAAGAACAAAAGATTCTAATCTTGGTCGACATAGACTTAAAAGAACACCTTTATTTATTGATTATCTAGAAGAGCATGGTGTTTCTGTTGTAGATAGAAATTTAGAAGCATTACCTACTGGCATTGGTCAGACAAGAGTTGAACATGCACTTGATGCTTTTGATGGGATAGCAAAGATAGAGTATGATAAATTACAAACAAGAACAGATGAAGCATCTCAGGCATTAAAAAGAGCTTTATTAGTTAGAGAACTTTATAGATTAACACTTGCAGAAAGAAAACAAAAAGGAGAAGATGATAATGGATATTTATTTACACAAAATGAACGTGATGAAAAGTTAGAGAAAGATATAGATCAATATTATGAAAAACAGGCAAGACATCAACAAGATAAAAAACAAGCAATACGAAATTATTGTAGGTTAGGTTCAGGAGGATTATCAGATTTTGGTTTTTACCTTCGGTCTAATGCACTTAGTACTGAATATGGTAAATTAGATTTCTTAGCTAAAACAAAAAGATTTAGGCCAAGAGAATATAATCAAAACCTTGATCTTATTTTATTTGTAGATAGTTTAGGAGATGCATCTATGGATGAACTTCAGCAAAGAGTTGTTGAAAATAGTGGTGATTCATTTAATGCTTATAGAGAAATGGTTTTTAAGTATGTTGTAATGAGTTATCAAGCTAGGACTGTGTTAAAAAATAGAGATTATTTGTATGGAAAATTGGTGGAAGATGAAGAAAAAGGAACAAAAGAAAGAAATGGTGGATTAATAAGAAAAGTAAAGGAATATTTAACACAGATTAGGGTTGAGAGAAAGATAGAACAATTACGTTCAAAGGATACAATATTTACAGAAAAGATGGAACGAGCATTAGATGCTTCTCTTTATGATCCAAATACTGTTGGGAAAAAATTATCTGTTATTGAAGATACAATCAATGATTTACTTGCTGCTTAATAATTATCTGTATCCTGCTTGTCTTGTTCCTATTCTTCCATAATTTTTTTCTGCTTGACCAATATGTAAACCAACTAAATCTTCTGCTGTTTTTAATCTATGAATTTCAGCATGATCTTCAAGTAATCTTAAGAATGGTTCTGGTGAGTTACGTGGATTAACTATTCCAAATACACATAATTTATTTCCCGCATTAACTAGATCAATTAATGCATCTGCAGCCCTTCTGTAACTATCTAATAATCCATCTGTTGTTAATAATGCTAAGAATGGATGAGTGGCTTCTGTGCATAATCTTTCAACTATTCTTGGAGCAAGTTTTGTTCCACCATTTTGAAATCTAAACAACTCATCTATTACAACATCAATCTCTCTATATGGGTGCCATCCAGAAAAATATGTTGTTCCAGAGAAATTTACTGCTGCAAATTTCATGTAATATGCTAATTCATTTCTTTCAACATGTTCAAGAAGAGTAAAGTCTCCTCTTAATAACATATCATATGGACCTGTTCCTTTCATTAAATCAGCTTTCATTGTTCCAGAAGTATCGTTAATAAATGCTAGATCAGGAAAACCTAAATTTCCTGGACTAGATGGATCTGGTATTTCAATTGCTATATCTCTTTGTACTAAATGTAATCTTCTTCCTTGAGGTGTTTGGAAAACTCTACTTCTTGCCCAATCTATTCTTCTTAAATGCATTTCATCAGGTGTTACTGGTGTTCTTGTTAAATAAGCAATTGGAGTAGTATCTCCTTGTCTGTCTTCTCTCTGATAATCAGAAAGAATTTCTACAGCTCTTTGTCTGTATAATGCTTCTAATATATCTCGATGAGCAGCATAATTAATCGTTCTTCCTTTTTCTGTTCCAATACCAACAACACGTTGTAATGTTGGCCGTGGAATTAAACCAAATAAATCAGGGATGATTGGTTTTTCTCCTTGTCCTGGTTTGTTTTCATTTCCTTCGCCTTTTCCTTGTCCTGGTTTAGGTTTATCTTCATCTCCTTTATCCCCTTTTTCTTCCCCTTGTCCTTGACCTTTTCCTTTATCATCATCACCTTGGTTTCCTTGTCCTGGTTGTGGTTTATTTTCTCCTTTTTCTTGTCCTTCACCACTTCCTTGTCCAGGAGATTGATCATCTTCTCCTTGTCCTCCTCCTTGTGCAGAACATTTTTTTTGTTTTTTCCCTTGATCTGGATCAGGCAGAAGTGTTTGTAAGAAAGAACTACCTTGACCTTTTTGTTCTTTTCTTGCTCTCTCTTGATCATGTAAATAAAATGGAAGTAATAAATCTGTATAATCTCTTGCAATTCTATACCAGTTTCCTGGTCTTCTATCTCTCATTATATCTACAACTTGTCTTTTGTCATCATATGATGTTGTTCTTGTTACAACTCTTTTAGCTAAATCTCCATCTCCAAAAAAACCTGCTAATAATTTTTGTCCCATTTTTCTTAATGGATAACAATTATCAAAACGTAAATGGGGATCATAAAGGCATTCAACTGTTTCATAAAGATCAGTATTTCTTTGACATAAACGGTTTTCAAGATCAGTGATTATTGTTGAACATGGAGTTAATGCTTGGAATTGTCCTCTACCTGCAGCAACATAATCTAAATATTTATTAAAAATAGTATACAATCCTAATCCCAAATGATATTCTTGTTTTGGATCTCTATGTGTTTTAACAACATTAGCAATTAAATCTTCAACATTATTAAGAAAATATCTTAATGCTTGAATAAATTCATTTCTTTTTTCTTTATCTTTATGAGTAATAGGACCAAGTCTAGCTGTTCTTAATGCATCACTACATCCTGCTAAAAGGTCTTCAAAAGGATACCAATCAAAAGGACAAACACTCCAGTGTCCTTCTTCATGTGTGAGAGCGGTTTTAATTAATGTGGCAAATGGATCAGGAAATAAATATCTAAGATCACATTCATCTACCATTTGGTTAAGTGTTTCTTCAAGTTGTGGATCATATTGAATATGTATATTCCATCTATCTGAACGAATCATTGCAGAAAACATTCCAGGTGTTTCTTCTACTTCTTCTATATGTACATTTTTATATAATCTCCATTCTGGAGAAGAAAGGACATCCCTTACATGTGCTTCTAATCTTGATGACATTTTAATATTACAAAGATAATAATGATGAGATTGTTCTTCTTTGAGGTTTAACTACTCTTGTTTGTAATTTTCTTTCTTTGTAAGCTGCAAGAGATCTTGCTAACCAAATATCATTTGCTACTGCTCCTGCTAATTCTGTTTCTTGTGAATCTGTTAAGTCTTTTCCTTGTCTAAGGTTTGCAAAGATATCTGGATGTGCTGCATGAAATTCTGCAGTTTTTTGATATGCAGTTATTCCGAGATCTTCGACAGCATACCATTGTTCTCCTTGATAGTGTCGTTGTACCCAAGCTGGAACAATTCTTGATTTTGAATAAGCAACAAATGGAAAAACAGCCTGAACATCAATTGGTTCAACTTGTAGATTTGAAATATAATATGAAACAAAAGCTTTGATTGCTTCTTTGTCATTCCTGAAATCTCTTTTTAATGCTTTTTCAATTGCTTTAGTAAAACTAGTTCTTTCATAATTTCTAGCAGCAGCAGCTAAACTTGTTGCAGGAACTTGCTTTTCAGCTTGTTCCATATATTTTGCTGCAACTCCAATTACTTTTACTGCTCTTATTAATGCATATGCTCTTGCAATTGTCATTAATCCAATTGATGTACCATCTCCAATACTATAAACATTTGAACACATTTCATTTGGATAAGCAGCATTAGCTAGATAATGACATCCTGTTTGTGGTTTTCCTGTTGTACTATCTTTTTCAACAACTTGGTTACAGATTTGTGGACTAAATGCAACAGACATTTTATCTCCTCCAATACAATGAGGACAATAACCTGTTGACATTAAATATAATCGAAGATGTTCTGCTTCTGGAGAAATTGGAACTTGATCAAGTGCGTTAAGAACAGCTAAAACAGACTCTATATTATTGTGTCCATTTCTAACTTTTAATGGACCAGTACGTTTTTCTCCCATTAGTAATTTATCTAACATTGTTGTTTGAAAAATATCAAAAGGAAGTTCTAATGTTTGCCTTCTACTGAGTGCTGCATCTACTGGTGAAGTTCCATGGAAACTATGACCTTCGTTTAATGTAAATAAATGAAATTGATATAACTGGTCTTCTCCTTCTCTTTTATATGGATGACCTGAGTAAACTGGTTCACCATTTGCTAAGTAAAATAATCCTTCAACTATATGTAATAACTTGTTTAACATCTTTGCTGGTGCTCTATTACATTCTTCCCAAGTAACACCTGGTAATTTTAACCAAGGTTTAGCAAAAAATAATTCATCTGAACTTTTTCCATCTGTAATAACTGAAAAATCCTGTCCACTAAAAGTCATATCACCAAAATCAGTATCAACATCAACTCTGTGCCAACCTTTTTCTCTTTCACCAAATAATGCAGTGAATAATATTCGATCATAATCTGTTTTTCCTCTATCTGTGTATCCTGGTAATCGTAATGGTGATTCTGTAATAGCTGCAAGAAGACCTATATCAAATAATCCAAATTGAAATCTTTCATTAAATGGTACTCCATTAACAACTAAGTCTATTGTGGTTAATGGATTACTATGAAAATATCCTTGCCCTGTATCTTCTATTGCATTAGATAGTTTAAGAACCTCTGATAATACTGCGTTAATTGACATATTGTTGGGGTTGGTTGTTTATTTATAAATATTATTAATATATTACTACTCAGAAATAAGTTCAAGATTGTTTTATATTTCATAATCCTTTACTTGATTTTTCCTTTATTCTAAAGCAAAACCTTTATAATTACCTTATAATGATATTTTTTTATTAAAATTAACTAAAAAGGTGATATTATGTCTAAAACAGAAGAGAATTTGAAAGCAGCGTTTGCTGGTGAAAGCCAAGCAAGAAATAAATATACATATTTTGCAAAAGTTGCAAGAAAAGAAGGATACCATTTTATTGCTAGATTGTTTGAAGAAACAGCAATGAATGAAATGCAGCATGCAAAAGATGAGTTTAAACTTCTTAAAGGAATTGGAGATACAAAAGCTAATCTGAAAGCAGCAATTGAAGGAGAAAATTTTGAACATACTAATATGTATCCAACATTTGCAAAAGAAGCTGAAGAAGAAGGAAATATGGAAGCAGCTAAATTATTTAAACAAATAGCTAAGGTTGAGAAAGAGCATGAAACAAGGTATAAAAAATTATTAGAAATGGTTGAAAATGGAGCAATTTACAAAAGAGATACACCAATAAAATGGAAATGTGGTGTTTGTGGATTTATTTATGAAGGAACAGAACCTCCTGAAAAATGTCCGTCATGTAAACATCCAAAGGAACATTATGAACCAGAGTGTTTGTGTTTTACTGAAAAATGTGATTGTTGTGGTGGATGTTAAAATGGTTAAATTATGGAGATGTGAGATTTGTGGTGATCCTTATATTGGAGCAAGTGCACCAGATAATTGTCCGTTTTGTGGTGCATATAAACAATTTATGAAAGAAGCAAAATTAGCAGAAGTTAATTTTGATGTTGAATTAAATGAAAAAGATAAAGCAAATGTTGAGAGAGCATTACAAGTTGAAATAAGTAATGCAGCATTCTATTTTTGTGCTGCAAAAAAAACAGATGATCCTGAAGGAAAATTGTTGTTTAAATGTTTAGGAAAAGTTGAAGCAGAGCATGCTAGTGTTTGGAAAAAGATTCTAAAATTAGATTCAATTGAATTTAGTAATGATACTTGTCATGTTGAGACTAAAAGTAATCTTGAAGAATCACATGCAAGAGAGACAAGAGCAATTGAATTTTATAAAAGAGCAGCAGAAGAATCTGAAAATTCAAGAGTAAAACAAATCTTTAAAGCATTTGTCGACGTGGAAATTGATCATTTGAAATTATCTGAGGTGAGGTTAAAATGACTAAATTAAATGAAATTTATAAGTGTGAAATTTGTGGAAATATTGTTGAAATGGTTCATGAAGGAGCAGGTGAACTTGTTTGTTGTGGGCAGCCAATGAAACTAATGGAAGAAAAAACGTCAGAACAAGAAGGAAAAGAAAAACATGTTCCTGTTATTGAAAAAACAGACAATGGGATTATTGTTAAGCTTGGTTCAATTCCTCATCCAATGGAAGAAGCGCATTACATTGAATGGATTGAATTAGTTACAGATAAGAAAGTTACTAGGAAATATCTTAAGTCTGGTGATGAACCAAAAGCAAAATTCAAACTTTGCTGTGAAATTGTTAAAGTAAGAGCATATTGTAATCTTCATGGGTTGTGGAGAAATTAATTTTTTTAAGTGCATAGCATCTTCAAAACACATGATACTAAATAACAAAGGCTCTGCTCCCCCGTAAGGGACAACCCCCTGCGACGAGCAGGATCTTGATTTTCAAGGGTGTTTTGACCTTAGGATGCTATACTCATATACTTTTTAAAATGAATAATAAACAAAAAGCAGAAAAAATAATCAAAATACTTCTGAAAGAGTTTAAAGAACATAAAAAACCTACAGTTAGAAGTACTTCTGAGAAAACAAATGCTTTCAAAACATTAATTTCTTGTTTGTTATCATTAAGAACAAGAGATGAAAATACAGCAAAAGCTTCAAAAGCATTGTTTGATGTTGCAGATACTCCAGAAAAAATTATTAAATTAAAACAAGATAAATTAGAAAAGTTAATTTATAGTTCTGGTTATTATAAAAATAAAGCAAGGATAATAAAAGAAGTTTGTAAAGATCTTATTAAAAGGTTTAATGGAAAAGTACCAAGGACAAAAGAAGAATTATTATCAATTAAAGGAGTTGGACCAAAGACAGCTAATATTGTTCTTTGTTTTTCTTTTGGTGAATTGGTTATCCCTGTTGATACACATGTTCATAGATTGCCAAATAGGTGGGGTATTGTTAAAACAAAAAAACCAGAGGAAACAGAAGAAGAATTAATGAAATTATTTGCTAAAAAATATTGGAAAGAGATCAATACAATATTTATTTTATTTGGAAAGAATATTTGTTTGCCTGTTTCTCCAAAATGTTCAGAATGTCCTTTAAATAAGATTTGTTCTAAAATTGGAGTTAAAAAAAGTAGATGAATTCTTGTTTTGAGTGTATTTTAGGTCATAATATTTATAAAGGCATTTAGAACTCTTTACTATATGAAAACCGAGGTTTTAGCCTTATTATTAGCAGGGGGATGTGCTTTAAAAGGAGCTATGCCTATTGCAGGAATTAATTATGATAGTGGGGTTGTAGATGGAAATCCATATCATACAGAAGTAGCTTTTAGACCAGAACTAACAAGAGAAGGGTATATTTATAGATTTAGAGGAGAGTCAACAGATCCTGATTTAGAAGTTATTGAACCAGATAATCCTGATATTAAGGAAAGGTCAAGATCTCGTAGATTTGGTGGTGGACAATTACTAGAAGAATCAACAAGATATTCAACAGATGATCAATTTTGGCAACAAAGAAGATTATTTGGTGAGAATGGCCAATTGTTTAGAGTTGAAACTGCTCTTTATCAGTTAGAAGAAAATAGACCTGGGCAGAGTTCTTTTGGACTTTTAGAACAATTAGAAGATATTGGAAAAATTGATGGGCTTAATCATCTCCCTGAATTTCAAGGTCATTTAGAAGGATTAGCACGAATAGATCCTAGAAAAATTGCTAATGTTATAGATGCTACAGAAGCAGATCCTTTTGGAATAGTTGAACCACATATACCTATGTATGCTAGATTTTATTTAGAAAATATTGATACAGATAACCCAACAGATATTGCATCAAAAATGACTGTTTACAGAGCTGATTTTGATCAAGGTTTAATAGAAGCTGTTGGTGGATATGGAGAATTTATAGATTTGTTTGGTAAAATGGCTAATGCTTATATTACTGAGTTATTTTTTGATTATTATGAAGAGCGTCATCCTCAATTAGCTTATAGATTTGAAAATATGTTGAATGGGAATAATGTTTATACGAAAGATGAGGATATTCCTTTGTTACCTGTTTTAGGTGTAGAGTCTCTTGCAAAGCTTGCTGATCAAGGAAGATTAGAGGAAGTATCTAGAGATACAACAACCTACTTAAGGGATAGAGATGGAATAGCTACACAAAGAAGGGATAGAACCCAATCTGATCAACAAGATGATATTACTTATGTTTTATTTGATACTAGTGCATGTTGTGATACAAGAGATGAGAATAATTCTTTATCAGGTAAACCTTATGCTAGCATGGAAGGAACATGTAATTTTGATGGTAGTGTGACTGGGACTGTTTCTTTATTAAATCCAGATAGAACTATTGCAACAATTACAGATGGAATATTTAATTCTTCAGATTATCTTCTTGTAGAGGAAGAATTAGGTATTGATGCTCTAGATATAGTTTATTGTGATGGTTGGGTTAAATAATAATGGATGAAGCAAAACAAAGAAGAGTTCTTCTACATCGAGATAGAGTTTTAAGATAATTATCCATAAACTATTTTTTTTATTTTATAATTTTCTTGTTATTAAGTTAAACAGGAACTGTAGATATTGTTTTTTGTTTAATTGTTTAAACAATTCAAGAGTCAGAACATTTCACTTCTTTTATTTAATATATTAATTTGATCATTTATGTTTGTTCCTGAATTAAGATATCCTTGCTTTTTCCATACTTGATATTTAGTTAGTTGGTTATAGCTAGTAAAGCCTATTTCATTCATCCATTTTTGTAAGTTTTTCTTTCCATTAATTTGTAGATAATGTATTTTATTAATTTTATCTTGTCTTATTCTTTCTCTTTTTCCATGGTGTAGGTTGAAATTATATTCTTTTAATAAATAAATTTTTTATTAATTTTTTAAGTACATTTTCATACCATTTTTTTTCATTAATTGAATGTCCTGAATATACTATTCTATAATCTTTTTTATTTTCATAATAATTCATAAATCCGTCTCCAATATGAATACCTAAGAAATGAGCAAGTTTATTGTTTAGGTGATTGGGAAACCTAATTTTTAATAATTTATCTCTTTTTGTTAATTTGATCTTTGAATTGTTAAGTTTCATAATTTCACCTTTTATTGATTCTATTGTAATAGTTTAGAATCAATATTCTATTCTATTTAATTACATAAGTGATTTGTGCTTGGGCATAAATTACAATTTAGTGATTAAATTAATTATTTTTAGCTTATTTTTTTGGTTTTTCAAGAAATTAAGAGAGCCAAAAGGCTCTCAATGTACGTCTCCAGCCAGACATTCATAAAAGCTCTGCTTTTCTGTGATTAAAGCATAGCTTTAATTTTGAACTGGCGACCTATACCGACCCTTTTAATAAGGATTTGCGGTAGCTGCCAGTTTAAGGTTAACAGCCGCACGCTCGAACCACTAAGCTATGGAGACTTAATTGATTTCAGATTAAAAAGGCTATTTATATAATTTTCGTATGTTTGTATGTAGAAAAAGAGAAAATAAAAGAAAAAAGGAGTTAATCTGCTTGATAAAAGGCTTTTGTTGCTCTCGCATATTCTAATGTATTGTTGACAAGAGCATCCCATCTATTTCCTTCTGATTCTAATGCTTCTAGTTTACTTGGAAGTTGGTCTATTAATCCTGAATAAAATGACACTTTTTGTGGACCTGCATTATTTTGTACTAAAGTTACCTTATAGTTTTGACCAAATTCTTTTTCATCACTTGGGTGGGTTAACATAACTAATCTAGGTTCTAATTGTCTAATTGGTGTAAATCCAGGAATTTCTCTTGTAGGTATGATTCCAACTCTATCAAGAAGATTAATGAATCCTAAATACAATTCTTTTTGTAATCTTTTACAAGCCATTGTATAATCTGTCTTTATCTGTCCAGTTGTGTCGTATGGAATGCCTGATGCTTCTTCTAATTGCTTTAATGCATTAAAATACATATCTTGTACTATATCTGGTAAAGCAATAATTACGGTGTTAACGCTTCCTGAACTCGTTGCTACGGCAGAGACAGTTGTTCTTTGAATATCTCCTTCGGTTAAGTCATATCTATGCCATCTATTACTTTGATCTCTAGAGATATCATTCATAACAATCATACTTGTTTCTCTTTTTTCAAATCCTCTTTGTTCAAGAGCTTCTGTTAATTCATCTAATTTCATTTTTATTGTACCTCTTGTGTTTTGTTACTATTCAATGGTATTCATAAATATATAAACTTATCTTGTTTGTTTTTTATCAAAAGGAAATATTTATATAGAAATAGAACTATTTGGTAAAATATGGGTGAAAATGAGTATGAAATACCACTAAATGTGCTTTCAATGAAGGATAGAAGGATTCTAAAAGAGTTATTTGTTAGTGCTAGAACTCCTTTTTCAGTTATTGCAAAGAAAGTAGGATTAAGTAAAGAAGTGGTTAATTATAGAGTAAAGAAGCTAATTAAGAGTGGAATTTTATTAAGATTTAATACTATCATTGATGTAAACAGATTAGGGTGGCAGATTTATTTTGTTAATATTAAATTAAGAAATATTGATAATTCTATTGAAAAAGAGATTATTGATACATTAGCAACTCATCCAAACATTGCACAGGTTCTAAAATGTATAGGTAATCATGATTTAATCATAAAGTGTTTTGTTAAAGATTATATTGAAATTAATAACTTAATGAAATATATAGAAATGAAATTCAAAAAAAATATTGAAAAATATTCTATTAATTTAGTTGAACATGAGGTTCCAATTCCTTTGCCATTTTTCTACGAACCATTTAAAATTGAAGATATCAATGTGAAGAAAGATAAAAGTTTATTTTCTGTTTCACAAATGGATTTACAAATATTAAAAGCATTGTCACATAATGCAAGAATGTCTGTTGCTGATATTGCAAAACAAATTAATCAATCTAGAGAATTAGTTAGACATCATCTAAAGAAACTTGAAAAAAATAAAATTATTTTAAGATACAGGCCAAGTGCATGGTCAGGAAGTAAATTAATTGGTTATAGTTGGTATTTTGTTATGCTTAAATTGAATGAGTTCAATAAGAATACTCTGAGTAAATTAAAATCTTATATTATAAATCATTCTAATATGACTTATTACTATAAAACAATGGGTCAAAATGATATACAATTTGAAATCAGATTAAAAACAAGTGATGAATTAAATAAAGTTTTGATGGATATAAGAAGTATTTTAGGAAATGAACTAAAGTCGCATGAATTATCAATTATTTTGAAAGAACATAAATATGGTTATTTTCCTGAATGTTTGTTGGAATAGTTCTTATAGCATTTATACTGGGGCACGGCACACAAGTAATAATTCTTCTGTGAAGAATTATGTGCCTTTGGCGCCAGTATAAATGTTGCTATGTCCTATATATTAATTATCAATAACTTTATAAATACTTATCCTTAATATATATACATAATGGGGAGACATAGAAAAAAGAGGGGCCAAGCTAGTTTAGAGTACATGGTAATTATTGGTTTCTCAGTTCTGTTGGTTATTCCTTTGATTATTATGTATGCTAATGAAAAAAGTGATTTAGATATTAAGGTTAATTCTAATCAAGCGCAGCTTATTGAAAGAAAAATATGTGATGCTGCTGAATCTGTTTATTATCTTGGTGAACCTTCTAAAACAAGATTAAAAGTATATATGCCGAAAAATATTGAAGATATTTATTTTACAAATAACACGCTCATGTTTATGATGCGTGCCGGTGACTCGATTACTGAAATACCAAGAGTTTGTTTAGTTAATCTTACTGAAAATATTTCATTTAATCCAGGTTATCAATTTATTTATATTGAAGCAGATAATAATTCTGTTTTAGTTTATAATTAATTATTAAAATGAAAGGGGGAAAAGCACAAGTTTCACAAGAATTTTTCTTATTTGTAGGTATAGCTTTCATGATTGCAATTATTATTTTAGGAATAATTGCTGGAGATATTAATGAAAATGTTGAAGAGAGAAGAAAAAGAGCTGTTGATGATATTGGTTTTTATGTACAAGGAGAATTAGTTACTGCTGCTGGTGTTAAAGATGGTTACAATAGAACATTTAATATCCCTGATAAATCAGATACAATTTCATATATAATTTCAATTACTAATTATACGAAACTAATTGTAACGAGCCAAGATTATGAGGCATTATTTTACATTCCAAATGTAAATGGAACAATATTAATAGGAAACAATACAATAAGAAAAACAAATGGAACAGTGTTTTTGAATGAGTAAAATGAGAAATAAAAAAGCACAAGCATGGTATCTTGATTTTATAATTGCTGTAATTATATTTTCAATTGCTATTTTAATTTATTTTGTTTATCTTCCTAATCTTTATAATCAAGAATTAAATGATTTAGATAATATCTATCTTGATGGACAGTTTATTGTAAGTTCATTAATGACTTCAGGTCTTCCTGAGAATTGGACAACAAGTGATGTAATAAAAATAGGTATTGTTGATAATAGTTCTGAGTTAAATGAAGATTTAGTTAGTGAGTTTAGTTCTTTAGTTATATCGGATTATGATAGAGCAAGGAATTTATTAGGAATTAGATCAGATTTTGTAGTATTTTTCTTAAATAATAAAGGGAATATGATTAATATTGATGGTGTTTATAAAATTGGGAAAAGTACTGTTCAATATGATACTAATTCTGATGAACTTAAAATTGGATATTATTATAATCTTAATTTAGTAGATAGTTTGAATAATTATTTGTATTCAAATAATCTTGATATTGATATGGATTCAACAAATTCATCTGGTTTAAGCTTAAGTTCATTGGATGATTATGATCTTGTTATTTTAGATTCAGCAGAACTTTCTATATCATCACCAGATCAAAGATCAGAGATTGAAACTTATGTTTTTAATGGTGGTACTGTTTTTATGTCATATAAAGTGTTAGGTGGTTATAGTAATTTGTTTGGTGTATTGCATAGTATTGAATCTTCTGGTAATGATACCGCAAGAATAACTGGGTTTGATCCTTATCTTAATTTTAATTTAGGTGATTCAATTACTTGTAATGATAGTCATACTGTAGAGAATACGTATGTTGGATCACCTAATGCATCAAATTTCCAAGTTATAGCTCAATATTATAATTCAAATGAAGCAGCAATTGCAAGATGGGATTATGGAACGGGGACTGTTTATTATTTCTGTGAATTTCAATCATTGTTAAATGAAGCAAGTAGTTATAATGATTTTACAGAGGTTGTTTCAGATAGTGTTGAATACTTTATTGAGGATAATAATATTAATTCTTCGATTTCATTAGATTTAGTTAGTTATAATAATTTAATTAAAATGAGAAGAATTGTTAATTATAATGAAAAACCAATTGCAGCAGAGGTTTATTTATGGGAATAATTAATCGGAAAAATAAAAAGGGATTTATATTTACATTAGATGCAATACTTGCATTGACTTTACTTGTTGCAGGAATTATTATTATTTCTAAAATAACCTATGTTGAAACTTCACCTAATAAACAAGTAGCATATGTTTCTGAAGATGTAATTAATGTTCTTGCAAATACAAAGGTTAGTGAAAGTAATAATCCTTTGGTTGTTGAGTTAATTAATAATGGTACAATTACTAGATTAAATATTACAATCATTGAACAAATTGGTTACTTCTGGGTTGAGAATGAAACAGAGTTAGCGTTGTCATTAGCACAGAATGTTACAGACGGTATCTTACCTAATAATATGGATTTAAAATTAATGGCAGAGGATACTGAAATTTATTCTTCAGAGGGTTCTTCTGGTTCAATAGCTAAAGAATTAGTTAGTTATAAATCTTTAATAAGTGGGATTGCACTTGACAGACCAATAAGAGGAACAAGTTCAAGAATTCATCTTACAGATGTTGATGAACAATTAAGAACAGATTATATTTATTTTGGTGGTTTTGAAGGAGAAGGAAATATTACTAAGTTTATTGAACTTCCTTCCTTTTTAGAAATACAAGAAGTTTCATTAGAGGTTAATGCAATTGATGATTTTAATATATTTATCAATGATAATTTTTGTGATACAATTGTTATTAATAATACAAATAGTTCATCTTATAGTTCTGAGTATTTTGATATTAGTGGTTGTAGTGGTATGTTAAATTCAAGTAATAATAATTATTTTATGCTTGATTTTGTAAATAATGATATTAATAGTTCTTATATTGGTGGCGGATTTATTAAAATAAAATATAAAACAAATGAATTGTATTCAAGAGAACTTACAACACATAAAGAATATTTTCCTGGAATAAAAGGAATAATTAATCTGTATTCTTCTATATTTGTTCCTGGTGAGCTTAGTTCAATGGATGTTTATCTTCATTATGAAATTAATAATAGTAATACTTCTAATGTATTATTTTTGAATATTGGTAATGATACAATTTATCAAGATCTTGGTTCAACAGGAGAGGTTACTTTTACATTAAGTGATGTAAATATTTCAACGATATTAAATTATTCTTTGATTAATAGTACAACATTACCTATTAGGTTTGGTTATACAAATCTTTCTTATGTTGAGATCAACGAAGGAAGAGAAGGGAGAGGAGATGCAGTTTTAGTTACAGATGAAAGTGGAAGTATGGATTGGAGAATGGATAATAATAACATGGGGACAGAAAGAACATGTACTGATCCAAGTTTAGATTCTACAAGTACAAGTAGGATGAGTGTTGCAAAATGTGTTAACAAAGATTTTGTTAGAAATGTTTTAGAGAATGTAACAGGAAATAGGATTGGACTAGTTAGTTATGCTTATTATGCAAATGATGTTACTTCTTTAACAGATAATATTACTCAACTTGAGTCTGATATTGATGATTATAATCCAAGTGGTGGAACATGTATTTCTTGTGGGATTTATAATGCAACATATTTATTACTCTCAGAAATAATGGTGCAATTAAATGATGATATATGGTCTTATTCAACAGATTATCAATTTATAGATGCACCTGTAAATTGGACTAATATTAGTTATGATGATTCCAGTTGGAATTCTGGTAGTACTATTATTGGTTTTGGTATTGGTGTTGATACTGAAATTAATACTTCATTTACTTATGCAGATTTGTGGGATAATACTGCTGATAATTCAACACCTATTGTTGATTTTACCTCAGGTATTAATTCTTCTGCAAATACATTTGGAGCTTTAGCAGGAGATGATGGTTGGGATTGGGATACAGGTGTTTATGATTATTCTAATGGACAGGTTGATGGAGAAGTATCTGGAAGATTAAGATTATATTCAACATATACAAGAGATACATCAGCTGCTTATGGAATACAAATAAATATTACTGATGAAATCTATTCTTTAATTTCTTCAGGAGCAACAGTTTATGTTTCATTTGATTATGAATGGGATGGAAATAATCCTTATTTTGAATCTTCTGATCAAGTTTGGATAAAAGGAACATGGACAAGTCCAACATCTGGTGCTCATGAACTTGGATCTAATCTCGATTCGGGTCACTCTCATAGTGACTCTAGTTTTGAGATTGATACTGAAAATAATCCTGATACTGATTTTAGTGATTCATTTCTTCAAGAAGTTTCTTCTTGGATTGAAGGACCTGGTTTTTATTATTTTGATTTTGGTGGAAAGTTAGATAGAAGTTGGAGGTCTGAAACTGGATACTTTTATTTTGATAATGTTGCATTATCTATTAGAGATTCTGTTGGAAATATTTATCTTAGGAACACATTTAATGTTACTGATACAGATTCATATTCTGATTTGATGTTATATGTTTATTCTGATGACAGTGCTGAAATTTATTTAAATGATGTATTGGTTGATATTGATATTGCTAATCATACAGCTAGTTATTGGAATAGAGAAGTTTTAGTAAATAAATCATATTTAATTACAGGAGAAAATGTTATTGCAGTTAAATTAAATAACAATGATTCAAGTTCTGCAATGTTTGATTTAGAATTAAAAACAAATAGTACAGATAGACAAAGAGCAATGCTTGTGATGAGTGATGGTGAAGCTAATAGATGTCATGGTCCTGATGATGGGACAATGGATACAAATGGTTGGAGTGGTTCTTGTGGATCAACAAGTGCAAAACAAGAGGCGATTGATTTTGCATGTTATGCTCATGAAAATTATAATATAAGTATTTATGCTGTTGCATTTGGTGCGGCTGCTGATACATCAACATTACAATCTATTGCAGATTGTGATAATTCAAGTCATTTTTATCAGAGTGATAATGTAACAGGGTTACAACAGATTTATCAAGATATTGCAGATAGTATGATTGAAATCTTTGTTGAACAAGAAGCACAGACAATTAGTGTTGATGGTAATTTTACAGAAAACACACTTTATTCCGATTCATACATTAATTTAATTTATTCAAGTTCAGCAACAACTTTAGAATATGGAGAAGTACCTATATTTTTTGAAGAAAATATTTTTACTGGTTCATGTAGTGCAACAGTTGATATTCCAACAGATGTGAGAGTAGTAGATTCAAAGATAACATCTTACTCCGGTCCTTATTGGACAACTTTATTAAGTGTTAATAGTAATAATGTTTTTGATTTAACTAATTATGGAACAGATTTTACTGTTTTAGGTGATCCTTATCTTGTTACAATTGATCCAGAGGTTTTTGTTTCTGGATCAAATACATTAAGTATTAGTTTGGGTGTGAATGAAACAATAACAAGTCAATGTTCAGCTAATAATTCTTTTATTTATACAGGTATTATTAATTTGTTGAATATATCTTTGCCTTATAGTAGTGTTTTGCCTTTGGGAGAGGGATGTTATTGGAATGTTGAGTTTGAAGATGATTCTTTTGGTAATATTTCTGTTCCTGCAGATTATATTGGTAATAACTCTTGTAATTATACAACTTCTAGTGTTTATTATAATTCAGGAGATTCTTATGATGTTGCAATGTATAATTTATTGTATTATCTTGATTTTGATAAAGATGGAAAAGTGTTTGTTAATTTTGAATCAAATGACTTATTGATTGATACAAAATCTGTTGAAGAGGTACCTTATCTTTGGGGTCCTTCAGTTATTGAGGTAAGAGTATGGCAATAAACCTTTTTAAGAATAAGAAAGGTGTATTATTTACAGTAGTTGTAATTATTCTTTTATCTGTAATTATTTTCAAATTAACAATTGAAACAGAAACAAGATTAAAAGAAAAGAGATTACCAATTGAGACTAGAGTTAATACTGTTGATGATTTTATTGGTGATCTTGAAAGAGATATTAGTAGAGGTTTGTATATTGCTTCTTTTAGAGCATTACTTGGTTTACAACAAAAAGTTACAGAGCAAGGGGTTTATGTAACAGATTTAAATTCGTCGTTTAATGAATTAGTTATTAATGGAACTTATGAAGGGGTTTATGTTGATGTAATTGATCAAGCAGAAATGTCGGAATGGATTGAAAGAATAGGTGAAAAAGCAGAGGAGTTGCTTATTGATGTTGATTATGACATTTTAGATGTTCGGGTAGCACATGTTACTTCATGGGTTATTAGGATATATATTGATGTTGTTCTGGAAATTACTGATACAAAAGGTACAGCATCTTGGTTAAGAGAAAGTACAATTACAGCTGATATTGATATAACTGGATTTGAAGATCCATTGTATACAATAAATAGTAATGGTGGAATAATTAAAACTATTGTTAGAACGAATATAACTGATTTTGTTACAGATATTGATGATACAACTAACTTATTAACTCATTTAGGTGGTTCTTATTATGCTACATCAAATATTTCACCAAGTTATCTTAATAGGTTAGAAGGTAACTTAAGACCTTCAGAATTTGGAATTGAAAGTTTAGTTGATCTTAGAGAATTTGAAGATTTAGAAGCTTATGGTATCACAATTAAAGATGACTGCAGTATTGTTGACTTTGTTTATTTTAATAGTTCATGTTCTGATATTGATAATTATTTAATTAATAATACATATAGTTGGTTTAGAATGGATGATATTCAAGTTAATGCTTCATCTGGACATTTAGATTTATATGAAGTAAGAGATTTGGTTATAGCGGGATAATTGGATATTTTATTTATAATTGTATATGGAAAGATATATAAAGGGTTTATTATATTATATATATACTTATAAAAAAGGGGAATCATGGCAAAGAGATCAGTAATAGAGACCGGCGTAGATAAATTAGTAAAGCTGATAGGGGAAAAGAAAAAGATTGCTTTAGATGTTGCTGCGAAGTCTTTAGGTGTTTCTAATATTGTTATTGAAGAATGGGCAGATTTTCTTGAAGAAGAAGGAATTATTAGTATAGATTATAAATTTGCAAAGACATTTCTAGTTGAAAGAAAACTAAGTAAAAAAGAAATAACACATAAAGCAAAAGAATTTCATAGTTCTAAAGAGGCATTTATTAGAAAGATTGAAACAAGTATTAGTAAACTAGATAATGATACAAAAGGATTAGATGATTTAAAAACACAATTTGGTAATCTTAAAAAAGAAATTGGTGGAGAGATTGAATTAGTTAAAGATGAGTTAAGAAAATTAGAAGATTATGAGAATTTTAAGAGGGGCGTTGATAAAAAAGTTGGAGAGCAACAAGAGATATTTAAGAAAAAAATGTCAGATCTTGACAAAATGGTTTTAACTGAACAAAAAAGATATCAGGATTTATTAGAAAAAGTAGATATTGAAAAACAACATTTAATTGAGGAAAAGAAAAAGTTAGATTCTTTAAAACAATATGAAGATCAATTACAAAAAAGATTAGTTGAATTTAAAAAACAGATTGAAGGTGTTAAAGAAGTTATTTCTAAGGAAGATCATGATATTGATATAAGTGAGAAACATATTAAAAAAATTGAATCATTAGCTTTAAATATTGAAAAAACAATATCAAAGAAAAAGGGGTCATTACAACCTTTGCTTGAAGAAAGTGAAAAACATAAGAAGAAGATTAGGGAAATAAAGAGAGAAGTTCTTGATAAGATTGCAGAAAAACATAATGATATTGAGGTTAAAGTTGTTAATTATAATAAAGTTATTAATAAATTTAAGAAATTATTTAATAAAAAGAATGAGATTGAGAATTTAATTGTTGAGATTGAAAAGGAAAGAGAGGCAATGAAGAAAGAATTAAATGATCTATCTCATAAAGCTGTTGCATTTAATTTAATCTCAAAGAAATCAGATGTAAAACAGCATATTAAGGAATTAGAAAAGAAATTTAATGAGATTGATAAGAATAAAAGGAAGCTTAAAGCTAAACTATTGAAATTAATAGGTTTAATATCAGGGAAGTCTTGATAAGGAATATTAGGTGGAGAATATGAAACATAAAAAAATGGGTGTAACTACTAGACAGACTAAGATTAAAAGAGTTAACAAAAGGGATAGAAAGAGGAATAAGAATAATAAAAAGAAAATAGGGAAAAAAGTTAGTGTTAAGAGAAAAAGATTGAGTGTTAGTTCTGTTAAAAAAGGATTAAGAAGTCTTGTTAAAATTAAGAAATCAAAGAATTTTTCTGGCTTAAGAACTGAAAAGATTGTTGATCAATATTCTTTTGATGCTGACGATATGCCAATTAATATTAGAATTATTGCTAAACCAGGTGAGTTTGTACCAATTTATGAAGTTTCTATTGCAAGTATTTCTAAAACAACAGAAATGATTCTTGAACAGATTAGGAAGAAGTTAGTTAAAGAGGTTAGTTTGGGTATGTTGGAGATAACTGATCTAAAAAGAACAAGTGTTGTAGATGAAAGATTTCAAGATGCGATTTCAATCATGGTTAAAAAATACTTTCCAGATGTTGAAGAGTCAACAAGGAAATATTTAGCAACTTATCTTATTCAAAAGAGTATTGGTTTAGGAAATATTGATGTTCTTATGCATGATAGGAGATTAGAGGAAATAACAATTAATGGAGCAAATGAACCTATTTGGGTTTATCATAAACAACATGGTTGGTTGAAGTCAACATTATCAATAAAATCAGAAGCACAAATTAAAAATTATTCTTCAATGATTGGTAGAAAGGTAGGAAGACAACTTACTGTTCTTGAACCTTTACTTGATGCTCATCTTGGTGTTGGAGACAGAGTTAATGCAACACTTAATCCAATCTCAACAGATGGGAATACAATTACAATAAGATTGTTTTCAAAAGATCCATTTACAATTACTAAATTTCTTAAATCTAAAACAATTAGTTTAGATGCTGCATCTTTGATTTGGTTGGGTATGCAGTATGAAATGAGTGCTTTAATAACTGGTGGAACTGCTTCTGGGAAGACATCTACATTAAATGTTTTGGCAAGTTTTATTCCTCCAAATCAAAGAGTTGTTTCAATTGAAGATACAAGAGAATTAAAGCTTCCTAAATTTTTACATTGGGTTCCAATGCAAACAAGACAACCAAATCCAGAAGGAAAAGGAGAGGTTTCAATGGAAGATTTACTTGTTAATTCATTAAGAATGAGACCTGATAGAATACTAGTTGGGGAAGTTAGAAGACAGAAGCAAGCAGAAACATTATTTGAAGCTATACATACTGGACATAGTTGTTATGCAACATTCCATGCAAATAATGTTGAAGAAACAATTAATAGATTAACACATCCTCCTATTAATGTCCCTGAAACTTTGTTGCCTGCAATTTCCATGGTTATTGTTCAATTTAGAAATAGAAGAACAGGAATAAGAAGAACATTCCAAGTTGCTGAAATTACAAATGATTCAAAAGCAAATTTATTAATGCAGTATGATGCAAAGAAAGATATTTTAAAGAAAGTGAATAAGTCAAAAACATTATTAAATACATTACAATTGTATACAGGAAGTTCATCTAAAGAGATTGCTAAGAATTTACAATTTAAGACTGATGTTTTGAAATATCTTGTTAAGAATAATCTTGAAACTGTTGATCAAGTTGGAAGAGTAATGGCTGAATATTATACTAATCAAGAGAATTTAAGAAAGATAGTAAAATCAAATAAATTACCTGAAGAGTTTAAAAATGCAGGTTAGTTAAGGTGTTGGTATTAATACTATTAAGGTTAGAGCAATAAAGTAATAGTACCACAGCGACTCTGACACTTTGTGTTTTTCGCTGTACGTATAAGACATTTAGCGCTTTCGCAAATTAAATGTGATGGTGAGTCAAGGCGGTGGTACATTTGTTAGGGTGTTATAAATAAAGGGGTGAAGTGGCTTGAATATATTATATAAACGGATTGCTAGAAGTATGCCTTATCTGAAGTTTAAACTAGCACAAGCTGATATAAATGATGCTCCTCATATCTTTATTAAAAAGATAATATTGTCTTCTTTTATGCTTTCTTTTGGATTCTTTATTCTGTTTTTAGTTCCAATCTTTAGATCATTAGAAGTTTCAACTAAAATTTTATTTATCTTATTTCCAATTGGTTTTGCTTTAACAACTTTTTATTTATTAGGTTATCCTGATTTTAAAATAAGAAAAAAAGAAAAAGAGATTAATAAAGAAATTGTTTTCGCAATTAGATTTTTTCTTATTGAAATAGGAAGTGGTGTTCCAATGTATAATGCTTTTGTAAATGTTTCAAAAGAGTATGCTACAATTGGTAAATATTTTCAAACAATTGTTGATAAGGTTAACATGGGAATTAGTTTAGAAGATGCATTGAGTGAGATGTGTGAGGTTGTTCCATCAAATAATCTTAGGAAAGTATTATGGCAATTACTTAATTCAATTAGAACTGGAGCGGATATTGAAAATTCACTTTCTTCAACATTATCTCAAATTATTAATGAACAAAAGATTGAAGTTGAAGAATATGGAAGAAAATTAAATCCATTAGCAATGTTTTATATGATGATTGCAGTAATTATTCCATCTTTGGGAATTACTATGTTAATTATATTTGCAGTTTTTATAGGTTTGGAACTAAGACTTCCATTTCTTTTTACACTTGCGGGGTTAATTGCTTTTATACAGTTTATGTTTTATGCATTAATTAAATCATCAAGACCACCAGTTGAAATGTAGTTAAAAATGAAATTCAATATTAATAAAAAAAGTAGGATGTATAAATGGATTTTTAGTATTTTGAAAGCTGTAAGTCCAGACAGAATTAAATCAGGAAAAAGGAAATTACAGCACATGATTGATAGTGCAGGGTTACCTTTAACAGCTGAACAAGTTGCGAAAGCTATTACTTCAACAGATATTGCATTAACCTTAACCTTAACTATTTTTGAAATATATTTTTTTATTATTGAAGGTGTTCAATCTTATCTTGATATTGCTGTTTATGTTTCAGTTATGTGGATTCTTTCTTTTGTAGCATTTCTAATTTTACTTTGGTTTGGATTTTTCTTTTATCTTGATCTTAGAAAATTTAGACTGAATAAGGAATTAAGTAAAATAAGGACTATTATGAAAACAGGAGAAGAAAAAGATTTAACTAAGAAAATTGATCCTTTTTTATGGAGAAAATCTGTAGCTGAGAAATTTGCTGTATTCTTTAAGAAAAAGAAAGATGACGATGATGATGATGATTATCTTTCAAAGGTTAAACTGAAGAAGGTAAAAGAAGAAAGAGTTTCTAGACATGAAAGATTAAGAAGATTGTATGGTTATCTTCAAAAAGCAGGATTTTCTATTGATCTATATTATGTGTCTAAAAATATTTTTAAGATTGTAATGTTTTTAATGGGTTTAATTACATTATATGAATTAGTATACTTCTCAATGGTTGGTGCTGATTCTATCTCTTATGTTTTAGCAATTGCTGGTATAATTTGGATACCTCTTTTTGCAGTTACATGGATTGTTCTTTGGATTGCCTTTGTTGTATATTTAGATATTAGGATTTTTAAGAGAAGATTAATGGTTGAGGAAGTATTGCCTGATTTTTTACAATTAACATCTTCAAATATTAGGGCCGGTATGACTATAGATAGAGCGCTTTGGTTTGCAGTTAGACCTAGGTTTGGTGTATTAGCTAATGAAATTGAAGAAGTTGCAAAAAGAACTTTAAGTGGTGAACCATTAAAAGAGAGTTTGAAGATTTTTTCAAAAAGATATGATTCAGTTATATTACATAGAGCTATTGATATTTTGATTGAAGGAATTGATGCAGGAGGTAATGTTGGTGATCTTTTGAATAAGATTGCAGTTAATATCCAAGAATTAACTTCATTAAAAAAAGAAATGAGTGCAAATGTTACAACTTATGTAATTTTTATTGGTTTTGCAACATTAATTGCTGCTCCTGTTTTATTTGGTCTATCAAATCAATTATTAATTGTTGTTGATACTATTGCTTCTAGTCTTGATCCGACAGCTGCATCTGGTGGTACTTTTGCAATTTCAGTTAATACAGAAGGTGCAATTAATTTATCTGATTATAAGTGGTTTTGTAGGTTTAGTTTATTTTTAACGTCAATATTTTCTGCAATGATTATTGCTACGATTCAGAAAGGTAATATTAAAGAAAAGGCACATTATATTCCAGTATTTATTGTAGTAACTCAAATTGTTTTTGTAATTGCTAGTTATTTGTTAGCTGGTATGTTTACTGGTTTTATTGGTTAATATCGTAACTACTCAATAGAAAATATCATACCTTATGTCCAGTGTACATATTACTATACTACTATATAAAATCAAAACATTTATATATCAGGTTTTATAAGATATACTCAAAAGCATGTTATAGTGCTAATTTTGTAAAATATTAAACCAAAAAGAGGTGATTTTGGATGTTTAAAAAAGGCCAAGCAGCAATGGAGTTCTTAATGACATATGGTTGGGCAATTCTAGTTGTACTAGCTGCGATTGGTGCTCTAGCGTATTTCGGAGTATTAAATCCAGGACAATTATTGCCAGACAAATGTACATTCCCTGCAAGCTTTGACTGTATAGACAAGCCTGTTGTAAATTTTGATACAGGAGTTGTTCAATTAGCAGTTAGAAATGATGTAGGATACCCAATTGATACAGTTGGAGCAACATTAACAGGAGATGGAGACTGTGAAACAATTACACTAACAAGTGTAACAGATCCAACAAATACATCTCTTTCATATACAGGTACAACAGATTTGCAACCTGGTGGAAGAGCAACAATAACCTTCGCATGTGGAGGAGGATCAGGTATCTCAGGAGATTTTGAATCTGATATTGAATTATCATATATCAACACAGAAACAAGTCTTACACACACTGTTAAAGGAGCATTAAGAGCTAAGAGACCATAAATTTTAATTTAATTTTTTTCTTTTGTTTTTTCTATTTACACTTTTTAGTAGTTATTTGGATAATATTTATAAACACAAATTAATTCTTTTTTAATATGATAGGTGAGGGTACTAGTGGTTCTATATTACATCTTAGGTCTGTTGGAACATTTCCAGATTCAGGATTAAAAGCACGTGAGGCTAAAGAAAGAGTCTGGAATATAAGACACCTTGAGATGATGATAGAGGGAGATAGAGAAATACCAGAAGATGCAGCTGCTTGGGAAGGACATATTCCTTTTATTTTTTCAAGATATTATGTAACTTTAGAACAAAGATTGCCTCCTCTAGTTGATGCTAAGAATAGAGGAGGAGTTAATAAAGCGGTGATGAGTAAAATTACTCCATCTGAAAATAAATGGCATGATTTAGGTGATGCATTTAATACAGGATGGCAAAGAGTATATGAGAGACATCCAGATGGTGTTAATTTAGAAACAATTAGAACAGAGAAACAAAGATTACTTGGTGAAATACATCGTTTAGTTAATTTTAATCAGGAATTTAAACAATTGTATTTAACAGATAATGCATTAGTTTTGATGACCGGAGGTTCTTTTGGTTCTAGTTATGGTAGTATGGGAGATGCTTTATTTAGAAATGGTGTTGCAGGAAGAGATGATTCTGAACAATTAGTTGGTTTATATCAAAGAGTAGAAGAATTATCAGGAGAGGCTGTTGCTTATATTTGTTTTGAAGATTGGATTACATCTACATTATTTAAGGAAGAAATGAAATTTAAAAGATTTAGTGCACCAGAAAGAGATGGTAATTTAGAGGGTAATGGAGCAAGAGTATACGAAATTGTGACTTATACATTATTAAAAAGATGGTTTGTTGATGAAATTGAGATTGAACTTGGTTCTACTCGTGTGGATGATATTCCTATTATTAGAGAGAAATGTTCTGATCAAGCTTTTGGTAATCTAATTGATTATTTAGTTGAAGCATATGGAGAAGATACTGTTTTGAATGCATTAGAACATAATTTAGATAGATCTTTTAGAAGAATTAATCATAATAGTCAAAATTACGGAGTACATGTTGATTTTACAAGACCTTCAGTTAAATTAGCTAGAGAGTATGATAAAGAATTTGGGCATATTTATTCACTGGATCCAGAATTTCCAGAGCGTGATTATATATATTGTATGAAATTTCTAGCCGGAGATTTATTTTTTTGGCAGCATCTAAGATCTAGACATGGGAAAATGTATGAAACATTAAGAGCTCAAGCTGTTAAAAGAATTGAGTTTGGTTTTGCTTATACTAAGAAAGATCAACAAGATATATTTGTAGCTGGTTCAACAGTTCCAAGTAGTTCTTTTCATTATCTAGATGTTCAAAGATTAATGAGTAGACATTTTCCAGAAGTATTGGATGAATTAGGGATTGAAAAGAAAGGAGAAAATGATTATCATAGAGTTGTTTCTGTAGTAGATTATCATGGATTATTAATTTCTAGTAGAAGTGTAGTGGCAAGAAGAAGATTTCTAACAGGTGATTTGGAGTTGTAGTGTTGGTGTTTATAATGGCAAACCTATCATTATATTATAGAATAGCAAGATTATCACGGAATTTAGATAGAATCTATGCATTAATTGATAGAATAGAACCTCAAATGCCTTCTCCTTGGAGAGTTCAGTCTGCTCAAGAAACAATTAGAAAAGGTCAAGGTATGTGTTTAGATTCAGCATTAGTTGCAGTTGATGTTGCAGAACACCATGGTTATAATCCAACATTACTTCATTTAAAATATGATTTTACCTCTAAACAAAGAGGTAAAAAATTAGATTCATCAGAAACAGAGAACAAAGGACATGTTGTTTGTATGATTCAAACACTAAGTGGATACGTGGCAGTTGGTTTTTCGACTGTAGATGGATTAAAACATAGGAAAGTTCCCTTTGGTTCAGTTGAAAGACTTGCTGAAAGTTATGTAGATGCTTCATGTAGAGAAAGAGGACTTAGAACATTAGCATGGCATGAACTTGATATTTGCAGAAGTCCTTATAATTGGAGAAATTCTTCTGATCCAACAGAGGCAACAACTGCTTTTTATGAAATTTTTAAGGATCGTTCTTTGATAATTAGACAATGTGGGTATATTGTAAGTCATCCTGGTTTTTAATTAATTCTAACACAAACTTTTTATAGTTTAACACATAGAAATTCTATTATTATATTCAAAGAGGTGTAATTATTATGAAGAAGGCACAAGCAGCAATGGAATTCTTAATGACCTATGGTTGGGCTATGTTAGTGGTTATGGCTGCAGTTGGAACAGTAGCTTATTTTGGTATTCTTAATCCTGGTCAATTATTACCTGATAAATGTGGGTTTAAAGCAGGGTTTGATTGTATAGATAAACCTGTTGTAAATTTTAATTCTGGAGAAGTTCAATTAGCTATTAAAAATGATTTAGGTTATCCTATTGATCAGATGGCGGCAACATTAACAGGGACAAGTGATTGTGAGGTTATTTCATTAACAAGTGTTACTGCATTTGATAATACATCTATTAGTTATACTGGTGCTACACCATTACAACCTTATGATAAAGCAATTATTACATTTACATGTGGAACATTAGGTATTTCTGGAGATTTTGAAGCAGATGTTTATATCTCATACAGAAATATTGATACAAGTTTAGAACATAATCTTAAAGGTGTATTAAGAGCGAAGAGACCTTAAGGTCTTCTTATAGCTTGATGTAATGGCCTTGTCCATATTTCATTAATTTTTTTAAGATTTACTCTAGAAAAAATAACAACCTCTGGTAAATAATAACCTCCTTGATATTCAAACAATGGAACTCTTGAATTCCAATAATCATGAAAAGCATTTTCTAATTGTCTTGTAGTAGGATTACCATTTCTATAAGGATTAAAAGCAAGACTTCTATCAACAACAAATGCTTTATCATGCTTTTCAAGATCTAGACTTAATAATGTAACAAGTCCTTTCTCATCTGGAAGTTTAGAAAGGTTTGACATTACACCTCTCCAAAGATAAGGAAAACCATCCCCTTTAACCCATTGATCAGGTCTTTTCTCTAGAAAAGCATATGTTACATTTCTATATGCTTTCCTAGGTAATTTTGGAGCTATAGACTCCTGAATAAAAGAAGAAAGTGGTCTTAATCCTGGTTTATTTCTAAAAAATGCACCAGTAAGGATTAGTTCATATGCTTTTCTTGTTGTATAATGATAAACCGTTCTTTTCCCTCGTATTTCTTCATCAATCAGAGAAAGATCTAATACTCTATCTTCCTCACCTCGAGGTGTAACAATTACTGTTGATCTCATATTATTGAAGGGTTCTAACTTAATTTAAAAATATTACTGTGTGGTGAGTACTTTAGTTTAATACAAAAACTATATATACAGACCAATTATTATATTGTTATGCAAAGAAAGCCTGTTGTTGTTGATCAATTCTATGCCGGAAATAAGGATGTTTTAATTAAACAGATAGAAGATTGTTTTACACATAAATTTGGACCAGGAATGCCTAACTTTGATAAAAAAGATAATCAAATTAAAGCAATTATCTCACCACATGCAGGATATATGTGTTCTGGTATGGGGGCTGCTCATGTGTTCAAAGCATTGATTGAGTCAGAACCAGCAGATGTTTACATTATTCTTGGGTTTAGTCATCATGGTTTAGATGGTGTTGATATAACTACATCATTGAATGATTGGATAACACCTTTAGGTGTAGCAAAGGTTGATAAAGAATTTGCAGAATATTTAATTTCAAAAACTTCAATTGTTAGAAATGAACATTCTCACCAATATGAACATTCTATTGAGGTTCAACTTCCTTTTTTACAATATGTTAAAACAAAAGCAAAACAAGATTTTAGTTTTATTCCGTTAAGTGTTGGACCTTCTGTTGACATAAAAAAAGTAGGAGAAGAGATGAAAAAAGCATTAGATGAAAGTAAAAAGAAGATTTGTTTTATTATTAGTTCAGATTTTACACATTATGGTCAAAGTTATGGATTTACTCCTTTTGGAAATAATTTATTAGAAATAAAAGGTAAAATAAAAAAACTTGATTTAGATGCTCTTAAATTTATAGAAAATTTAGATTCAGAAGGTTTCTTGAAATATTGTAAGACAACTGGAGCAACGATTTGTGGAAGAATGCCAATAGCTTTAATGATTGAATTAATTAAAGGAAAGGTTGAGAGTAAAGAATTATTAAAGTATTATGCTAGTGCTGATATATTTGATGATAATAATATGTCAGTTAGTTATGTGGCAATGAAATTTGAGTAGATCATAGATATATAAATATTATAGAAACTTTTAAATATAACAAATCCTTGAAATTAATAAAATGACAACATGGTATAAACAAATTGGATTTGAAGATAATCCATTGGATTCTAGGCCAAATCCTAAATTAATTGGTCTGGCAGAGGAAGAAGAACAACTGAAAAACCATATATTTAAGGAAGAGATGTGTTTCTTGAATGGATTAACTGGAAGTGGTAAAACTTCTTTACTAAAAAGGATACAAGAAAGTATGAAAGATTATTCTTTTGTTTATCTTGATGCTGATGCATTACCAAGAGGATTTGATTTAATGGGTGTGATAAAGAATAAAAGATCATTTTTAGATAAAATAACATTCAAGACATTTCCAACAAAAAAACCAGTTTTGATTATAGATGAATTTCAAGCAACAGATCCTAATTTAATACTTGAAGCAAGAAGTAATTGGGAAAATCCTAATGAAAAAAGGATTAAAAGCATAGTTATTGCTCAAATTAGTAGTCAATTAAGAAATGTAACAGGTTCATTTAAGGATAGATTAGGAAATAGAAACATTACATTAAGACAATTGGATAATGATGAGATGAAAAAAATTCTTAAAATAAGACTTGAGGATAAAAAGAATAATACTAATTATTATGATAGATTAAGTGAAGATGCAGTTAATCTTCTTGTTAATATTACTGATGGTAATGCAAGGAGATTGTTAGAATATACTGATATGATTTTTGACTTTCATTTTAGAAGGTTTGGAGATATAAATCCTGTAGCAAAAAAAGCAGATTATGTTGTTAGTTATTATGCTGCAAAAGAAATACTTGATGTTAATGGTATTAATGTTGAAGGGTTTGATACAAAGGGTGATAAAGTATCTGGTATTAGGAGAACCGTTTCATTTGAAAAATTGTTTAAGATTCCTGAACAAAATGCATTAAGATGTTTAGCTAAAGAGGGTTCAATGACAAGTGATGGTCTGGCAAAGACACTAAATATTCCTTTAACTAAATCTAAGGATTTAATTAAATTATTAAGAAATAAAGATGCAATTATTAAAGCAGGTAGAGAAGGTAGAAAGGTTAAATGGCAGATAACACAAAGTACAAAAAGAATAATGGTTAAGAGATAAATGGTTATAATTAATAAAGCATTCAAGACAACGGCAGAATTTAAGATTTCTAAGAAGGTTATTGATCAAGTTATTGGTCAAGAGGATGCAGTTAAGGTAATTAAGAAAGCTGCACAACAAAGAAGGCATGTTCTTTTAATAGGTGAACCAGGAACAGGTAAATCTATGTTAGGATTGGCATTAGCAGAGTTATTACCTAAAGAAAAATTAGTAGATATTTTATCATTTCCTAATCCAAATGATGAAAATCAACCATTGATAAGAGTAATGCCTGCAGGAAAAGGAAGAAGTCTTGTGATGAGAGCTAAACTTGAAGGAAGTAATATGTTTAAAAATCAAAATATTATTATGTTTATTTTAGTAATAATTGCAATGATTGCACCGTGGTGGATTAGGCATGAATATATGAAAGATGGTGCAGCTGCAGCATCTATTATGTTTGCAGCAATGTTTTTAGGAGGAATGGTGTTCTTAGCAGCATTTATATTGTTCATTAATCTTGGTAAAAAAATGGGTGGAATGAAAACAGTTTCACCTAAAGTTATAGTTGATAATTTTAAGAAGAAGCAAGCATCTTTTTTTGATGCAACAGGTGCACATGCTGGTGCATTACTTGGAGATGTTCTTCATGACCCGTTCCAATGCCATTTTCCCGACAATTGCCTGTATCATTCCGACAACAATCAAATAAAAGTTAGATCATTTAAGGGACTAATTGGTCCTATTTTAAATAAAGAAATTGGTGTAGAAAAAAGGGCAGAGAGAAACTATGAAGCAGTTCATCTTCCTAAAGATAAGCTATTTGTATTAGGTGAAACAAATGGTTCTGTTTCTTCAGTTGAAGTTTTATCATCCAACAGACATGATCATAATGGTGAAATGATAAAACTAACAACTTCAGAAAACAAAGAACTTATTGTTACACAAGAACATAAAATAGCTATCTGGAGAATTGGAAAGATCGAATATATTGAAGCAAGAAATATTCAAGAAGGAGATGAAGTAGTTTCAAGAGCAGAGGACATAATTATTGATGAACAAGATATTATTAATACATATGATGAAAGACAACAAGAACAATGTAGACTTTACTATCAATATAAAAAATTGAAGGCAGAGAATCCAACTTGGGGATATAAACGAATCTCAAAGAGAATGGGTCAATCTGAAGCAAAGACACGTTGGTGGCATGTAGGAAAATATATTCCATATCCTGTTCAAACAATAGAATGGTTAAAAGAAAAAGGATTAATTCCTTTAGATATTGATAATCCTAACTTATTATTAATTGCAAAAGTTCTTGGTGCGACGTTTGGAGATGGTGGGATTTTTGAAAATTTAAATGGAATATTTTTATCAAGCTCTGAAAAAGAAGCAGTACAAGAGTTTGGAAATGATTTAGAAAAAATATTTGGATTAAAGAAAAATAAAAACTCAAGAATAATTGAAGGGGGAGAATATGGCCATTCATGGTGTTATCAAAACACCAACAGAAATATAATTAGATTCTTTTTAGCATTAGGAACACCTAGAGGGAAAAAAACTGAACAAGAACTGATTATACCTAAATGGATATCAATTAAAGAAAACATTGAAGATGAGTTCCATGGCTCTTTATTTGGAAGTGAATTAGGAACACCAAGCCTGCATAAAGACAAAAATAGGTTAACAACATTAGAATTAGGAATAACAGGAAATCCAAACCATCATAAAAATAGACAAGATTTCCTTCTTACAATTGCTTCATATTTAGAAAGAAGAAGAATCCTATGTAACTCTATCTACATACGAAGACTAGATGAAAACTCAGTTGTATATAGATTACAAATAGCAAAAAAGATAGACAATGTCTTACTTTTCCTAATGAACACAAAAATTAACTATTGTAAATATAAACAAGATAGACTTTACAAAGCGTTGGGTCAATGGGCAATGCTTAAGAAAAAGAAATATTATGAACTATTAAATAGAGGATATGGTGCAGAACATGCAATGAGAACATTGAATTTAACACCAAATTCATTATATTTATTATTTAATCACTTTGGACCAAAAGGAGAAGTAGAAGCATGAAATTTAAATCAGAAAAAATTACAAAAGTAGAAAAGATAAATTATCAAGGTAAGTTGTACAATGTAACAACCTCCTCAGGTAATGTAATAGTTAATGGAATTCTTTGCTCTAATTCAGGCGGTCTTGGAACTCCTGCACATGAAAGAGTAGTTGCAGGTATGATTCATAAAGCTAATCTTGGTGTTTTATTTGTAGATGAGATTGCAACATTACAACCTCATACTCAACAAGAGTTATTGACAGCTTTACAAGAAGGTAAATATTCTATTACTGGACAAAGTGAAAGATCTGCAGGTGCAATGGTTAGAACAGAAGCAGTTCCTTGTAATTTTGTTCTTGTTGCTGCAGGTAATTTAGAGACAATTAAAAAAATGCATCCTGCTTTAAGGTCAAGAATTAGAGGATATGGTTATGAGATTTATATGAGCGAAACTATGATGGATACTGCAGAGAGTAGAACTAAAATAGCTAAGTTTATTGCACAAGAGGTTACTAAAGATAAAAAGATACCTCATTTTACTAAAGATGCAGTTAATGCAATAATTGATGAAGCAAGAAGAATGGCAAATAGAAAAGGTCATTTAACATTAAGACTAAGAGAATTGGGTGGGTTAGTTAGAGCAGCAGGTGATGTTGCACAAGAAGAAAAAGCTAAATTTGTCGAGAGAAAACATATTGTACAAGCTAAAAAAATTGCTAGGACATTAGAACAACAAATGGCTGATAAATATATTGAGAAAAAGAAAGAATATGAAGTTATTGTTACAAAAGGTAATAAAATAGGACGAGTTAATGGATTAGCAGTTATTGGTGGTGGTGGTGCATATTCAGGTATTATTCTTCCTATTGAATCAGCAGTTACACCTGGTGGAAGAGAGTCAGAAATTGTTGCAACAGGTAAATTAGGAGATATTGCAAAAGAAGCAGTAAAAAATGTTTCTGCAATTATTAAGAAATACTTTGGCGAAGATATTAAAGAAAAATATGATATTTATGTTCAGTTTTTACAAACTTATGAAGGTGTTGAAGGTGACTCTGCAAGTATTGCTGTGGCAACATCAGTAATCTCAGCTTTAAAGAAAGTTCCAATTAAACAACAATATGCAATGACTGGATCATTGTCTGTTAGAGGAGAGGTGTTGCCTGTTGGTGGAGTTAGTTCTAAGGTTGAAGCTGCAATAGAAGCAGGTATAAAAAGAGTTATTGTTCCTAAATCAAATCTTCAGGATATTGTGTTGTCTTCTAAACAATTAGATAAAATTAAGATAATCCCTGTTGAGCATATATGTGAAGTTCTGAAAGAAGCTTTAAATTGGAAAGGCAAGGAAAAGATTTTGAAGAAGATAGTTAGGGGAAAGTGAATCCATTTCTTTTTAGAATTGCTATAAAAAATATAATCTGGTGAGCCAAGGCGGCAGTGCTAAATCTTAAAACCTCAACTTACCATACCAATACAACACACCTATCCATAACACACCTAAACCCATGTCTAATATCATCATATTGATATAGTCTGCTAAATTTAATGTCATATTTGCAACAGTGTTATAACTCATGAAACTAAGTCCATAAAAAGAATACCATGCATTGTATGGCCAAAATAATATTATTCCAGGGGAATAAATCATATCTAATGAAAGATGTACAAAGATTCCTAATGTCATTAGTAATCCATATGTAGTTGCTTTTAATGTTCTAAACTTCTTTTTTGTGATTAAAATTTCTTTTATAATTTTGAATAATAAAAATGTTATAATTCCAATGAAAATTGCAAATGCTAATGTGTGAGTTAAGTATCTATGGAATGGTGTGTTAAATATCCATTCAACCAAATAATCTATATCAGGGAGAATAGCTCCAAACATATAAACAGCCCATTCTAATCTAGTTATCTTTTTAGAACTAATATATTCATAGAGTTTTATTAAAATCCAGGCTCCAATTAAATGTCCAAATGCGAATGGCATAAAAAGAAAGAAAGAAAGAGGCGTTTATAAATATTTTCTAGTCTTAGCTCCATGTACAACCTTGTTCTTCACATTTGTTTTTGTCTTTATTCGTATAAGTTGAACAGTCATCTGGTGTACCTATACATATCTTAAAAAACCAGAAGTCAAAATTAACACATCCAGGATGTGAATCACATTCTGATAATGCATATTTAGTACATGATGTTGGTGTTCCTGAACATATTCCATAGTCTTGCCATAATGGTTCTTCTGTTTCTTCTTCTATTTCATTACTTTCCTCTTTTTCAAATTCTTCTATTTCAATTCCTGTTGATTCTTGTTCATCATAATTAGCAATAGGATCTTCATCTATTGGATCTGGTTCTTCAATATCTAGTGATTCACTTTTTTCTTCTTTATATTCTGTTTCTTCATCTAAATCCAGATTTTCTTCATAATCAATATCAATTTCTTCAGATTCTTGTTCATCATAATCTGGAATTGGATCTTCATCTATTGGATCTGGTTCTTCAATATCCAATGGTTCACTTTCTTCTTCTTCATATTCTGTTTCTCCATCTTCATCTATAGGATCTGGTTCATCAATCTCATAATATTCATCATAAGTATAACAAATGGCATCTTCACAAATATAATCACAGACTTCTTCAGTTTCCCAACCACTACCATCTGACTTGCATTTTTCAACGCTTGTATAACCAGAACTGCATGTTAATTCTTCAGGAGAACATACCTGTTCAATCTCCTCTGTTTCTTCCTCAGCACCCTCTGCTTCAATTTCTGTTTCATCTTCAGGTACAGCTGCAGTTGGTTCTGACAAACATATTCCATCCTGACATCCATGTGGACAAGTGTAATAAACTAATGCAACATTATCACTAGTACAATAAAATTCTATTAATTCTTGATCATCATTACATGAATCTGTCCATTGATTTCCTGTCCAAGATGTTTCTGTGTCAATAACAGTACCAATTGTGTAATAATCTTGTCCTGAATCTCCTGATTCTGTGCATGTTTCATAATTGTTTCTACAAATTCCATCTGATTCACATTCATATCCATCTGGACATTCCATGTCACATTCTGGTTCATTTTCTGGACCAATATCTACACAGTCTGTATATCCACTTACTTCATTCCAATTACAACATTTTGCTATTCCTTCTGATCTTCCTGGAGCATAACAATATGGTGTAGAACTAGTGCAAGGGTAATATTCTCCATCAATTATAACTTGTTGATACCAAGAGAATTGACATTGAACACTATCATAAGTAACAGCACCTGTAATGCTATTATTGTTTATATTAAAATCCATGATGTTGATTATTGCAAAAATTGAAAATAATGCTACAACTAAAAATATGTAAAAGCTAGTATAGTTGGCTAAATGATTTGATATTCTTTTTCTCATAAATATCACCTAATTTTATTATTTGTATATCTATTTGTATAAATACTATATAAATATAGTTAACTACACAGAAGGGTTAAATTCAATGGTTTCAGCATTATTTCTTCTTATTCAACAACCTTTATAAACAACAGGTTTTTCTCTATGTGTAAGAGACTTTAATGTTGATTATGGCATTCAAGTGCTTGGAGGTATTTAAAATGGTGGAAGTAAAAGAACCAAGTAGTAAATTTATTAAGATAAGATGTCCAAAGTGTAAAAACGAACAGATTACATTTGGAAAGAGTGCTACAAGAGTAAGATGTCTTGTTTGTTCTAAAGTTTTAGTTGAGCCAACTGGTGGAAAATCAAAGATAAAAGCAAGAGTACTTGAGGTTTTGGAATAATAAAATGTTATTAAAAAAACAAGGTTTTCCTGAAGAAAGAGACGTTGTTATATGTACTGTTACAAAGATTCAACCTCATGGTGTTTTCGCTCGAATCGATGAGTATGAAAACAAAAGTGGTATGATTCACATTTCAGAGATTTCTCCTGGTAGAATAAGAAACATTAGAGATTATGTTAAAGAGGGAAAGGTAATTATTTGTACTGTACTAAGAATTAACAGAGAAAGAGGATATATTGATTTATCTTTAAGAAGAGTTTCTGAGATTCAAAAAAGAAATAAAGTTAATGATATTAAACAGCAACAAAAATCAGAGAAGATAATTGAACATGTTGCAAAAGATGTTAAGCAAGATGTTATTAAGGTCTTTAAAGAAGTAAGTGCAATTGTTCTAAAGGATTATGATGCATTATTTCATTGTTTTGAAGATGTTTCTGCTGATGAATGTTCATTAAAAGAAATGGGTGTTTCTAGTGATTATGTTGATAAACTTGAAGAACTGATTAAATTAAGGATTAAACCACCAGAGGTTTTGATTAGTGGAAAGATAAAGGTATCATCCTATGCTGATGTAGGGATTGAAATAATTAAAAAAGGATTACAACAAGCAGATGATCTTGGTGGAGAAGTTACTACAATTAAATATCTTGGAGCAGGTACTTATCTATTATCAATAAAAGGTGAAGAGTATAAATCCATTGAAGTAATTCTTGATAAGATCTTGAAAGCACTTGAATCATATTTTAAGGATAATAATTCATCTTTTGAGTTTCAAAGAGACGAAAATTAAAAATGGCTAAGAGAATTTTGAAGTGTAATAAATGTAAAACTTATACTTTAAATAAGGTGTGCGATTGTGGTTCAGAAGCATTGGATCCAAGACCACCTAAATATTCTCCTGACGACAAATATGCAAAATACAGGAGAGAAGTAAAAAAAGAACAATTAAAAGAAGAGGGTCTATTGTGAAAATTGAATTTATTCAAACAGAGAAAAGGTTACCTAAATTAAATGATCCTATTCTTATTGAAGGACTACCTGGTATAGGTAATGTTGGAAAAATAGTAGCTGATTTTCTTATTGATGAATTAAAAGCAAAAAAGATTTTTGAGATTTATTCTTATTCTTTACCTAATTCTGTTTTTGTTAATGATGAAAATTTAGTAGAGATGCCAACTATTGAAATTTATTATAAACAGTTTAATAAAAATGGAAAGAGTGATTTATTAATATTAACAGGAGATGTTCAACCAACAGATGAAGAGTCATCTTATGAATTTACAGAAGAAATACTTAACTTGTTTGAAAAATTTAATGGTAAAGAAATTATTACAATGGGTGGGATTGGTTTGCAAGAGATTTCTAAAAAACCACTTGTTTATTGTACTGGTAATTCAAAAGAAATTGTTACTAAATATATGAAAGGAACAAATCTTAATAATAAATTATATGGTGTTGTTGGGCCTATTATTGGTGTAACAGGATTATTATTAGGTTTAGGTTCAAGAAGAGGGATTAATGCAATTGCATTATTAGCTGAGACTATTGCTCATCCAATGTATTTAGGTATAAAAGGAGCAAAAGAAACTGTAAAGGTTCTTGATAAAAAGTTGGATTTAAAATTAAATCTTAAAAAATTAGAAGCTGATATTAAAGATATTGAAAAAGAGATGCTTAAGACAACAAAAGAGTTACAAGATCTACAGAAGAATTCTGCTATTAAGAAAGTTAATAGTAAGTATGGCGAGCAAAGTTATATTGGGTAAATACTACTTCTAAGTACTAACAGAACCGAAAGATTTAAATAGTATTATTCGTCCCCCATTATTGATTAATATGGATCAAGATATGGATATATTAGGTAATATTGAAGCAAAAAAGGAACGAAAGAACCTTAGAACAATATTAAACAGAGGAAAAATGGACCCGTTTGAGTTAGACGAGTTCATGTCTGAAGACTTTTAGGCAAAGAAGCGTTATTTGAGCTTTATTTCTATTATTTGAAAGTATTTAAATATAATATTTTTATTTGGTAATAGATAATTATTTATATTCTACTATGTAACTGATGAACATGAATTATAATCTTGAGTTAAATAAGGCAATTTGTCATATTAAGGATACTAAGGCTAAGTCTGTGTGTATACAGTTACCAGATGGGTTAAAGCCAATGGCTAAAGAGATTAAAGATAAATTAGCTAAAGAGACAAAGGCTGATATTTTAATATGGGCAGGTTCTTGTTTTGGTGCTTGTGATACTCCAAATATTAAAGCAGATCTTTTAATTCAATGGGGGCATAGTGAATGGCAATAGAAATTGAAACAAAGATTAATTTAAAGCCAGAAGAAATAGAAGAGTTAAAAGAAAATATATTGAAATTAGGTGCTGTTCATATTAAAAAAGAAAAAGAAGTTGATGATTATTTTGATTTTGATGACAATAGAATTAATGAGATGAGAAATGCAATAAGATTAAGAAATAATAAAGTTTTATGTTTAAAAGAAAAAGAAAATATCCATAGTGAAATTAAAGAAGTAAATGAATTTGAAACAGAGATAAATAATGATGAAGTTATTAGAAAGATCTTTAGTAAGATTGGGTTAAAGGTTATGAAAAAGAAAGAGAAAATAAGAGATAAATATAAATTAAGAAATTGTGAATTATGTATTGATGAACTTCCTTTTGGTTTTTTTCTAGAAATAGAAGGACCAAGAGCTGAGATAATAACAATTGCAAAGAAATTAGGATTTAATGAAGATCAATTTATTTCAGATACATATTTTCAATTATATGAAAAATATTGTAAAAAAATCAATATTGAATTTAAAAAAACAAATTTGGTGTTTAAAAATGAATAAAATAAAATTTATGATTAAGTCAGATGTTTTAGATAAACTGGAACCAGAAATTATTAAGGTTATTGAAATTATAACAACAGCAATAAAGAATAAACAACCTATTTTAATAAGGCATCATGGAGATACAGATGGTTATTCTGGGGCTGTTGCATTAGAAAGAGCAATTCTTCCTTTAATCTATGATACACATACAAGAGAAAGAGATGCATTTCATTATTATAGAAGATTACCTTGCAAAGCTCCTTTTTATAGTTATTCTGACGTTGTAAGAGATATTACTAATTTTATGAATGATCTTACAAGGTTTGAATTGAAGACTCCGTTGATTATTATAATTGATAATGGATCATCTATACAAGATCTTCCTGCAATTAAAAAAGCTAAGGTGTATGGTGCAAAGGTTATTGTTATTGATCATCATCCTACTTCAGGAGAGGTTGATAAATATGTTAATGCTCATGTTAATCCACATGATGTTGGTTCTAATTCTGAATTTTCTGCAGGAATGGTTTGTGCAGAGATTGGGAAATTATTGAGTAAGAAAGATTTTTGTGAAAATAATTTAGCAGATTATGAATTGATTGCAGCAGTTTCTGGAACTGCTGATAGGTTTAAGAGTAGAGAACTTAATGAATACATTAACTTAGCAAGTAAAGAAGGTTATAGTGAAGAATTAATTAGAGATATTGCAATGGCTCTTGATTATGAAACATTTTATCTTGGTGTTATAAATAGTAGAGATCTAATCAATGATCTTTTAGGAGCAGATCCTGGAAGACAAAAAAAGTCAATTGCTATTATTAAAGAACTTGCTCAAAGTAAGATAGATGTTGTTAAAAAAGCAATTGAGAAGTATGTTAAAGTTGAAGAGAAAGGAGAGTATAATATTGCACGAATTAATGTTGAGAAGATTAAAGATATGTTTGAATTTCCAAGTAAAGGTAAAACAACAAGTATTATGCTTGATTATGTTTTTGAGAAATATAATAAACCAACTGTTGCTATGTCTCTTAATACTGTTGGAATTAATTTTAGGTGTTCAAAAGCAATTGAGAAATTTGATGTTAATGAAATTATTTCTATATTAAAGAAAAAACTACCCTATGCAAATATTGATGGTGGCGGACACAGAGTAGCAGGTTCTATTAGGTTTATAGGGGAAGCTAAGGAAGAAGTTGTTGCTGTTGTTGATGAGTATGTTGGTAAATTATAGCAAAACAAATATAAATTAACTTCTTTTTGTGTTTTTCATGGATATAATTATATTAGGTGCTGGAGCTATTGGTAGTTTGTTTGGAGTAATGCTTTCTAAAAATAATGATGTTTTGTTAATAGCTAGGGAAAAGCATGTTGATTTGATTAATAAACAAGGATTGGTTGTTGAAGGAGAATTACAAGGATGTTTTAGAGTAAAGGCTAAGACAAAGATTGAGAAAGAAGATATTAAAGAAAATACTTTAATTATTGTTACAACAAAAGCTTATGATGTAAAAAAGAGTTTAGAAGAAATTAAAGGATTAGTTAGAAAAGATACAATCATATTATTATTACAGAATGGTTTAGGTGTTAAAGAAGAAGCAAAAAATGTTTTAGATAATTGTAAATTAATAAGTGGAATAACTTACATTGGTGGAATCTTTTTAGAACCAGGAAAAGTAAAAGCAAACATAGGTTTTCCAACATTTCTTGAAAATGTTGAAAGAAGTGATGTTGTTAAGAATGTTTTTAATAATTCTAAATTAGATTGTAAGATTAGAGAAGATTTTAAAAAAGAAATGTGGAAAAAATTATTATTAAATGCTGTTTTGAATCCATTAGGAGCAATAACTAAATTAAATAATAATGAATTAAAAGGAAAATTAGATTATGTAAAAGAAGCAATTGTAGAAGAGTGTATTTTGGTAGCGAGGAAAGAAGGTATTAAATTAGACAAAAAAAGATTTTTAGAATTGTTGTATGATGTAGCTGAGAAATCAAGGAATAAGGCTTCAATGTTACAGGATGTGTTAAAACATAAGAAAACAGAGATAAACTATATAAATGGGGCTGTTGTTAAGTTGGCTGCTAAGTACAGGATTAAAGTTCCAATAAATAAAGCAATTGTTGAAATTATAAAGAATATAGAAAAAGGTGATTAAGAATGGATACTGTTATGGAACATATAAAGAAAGTTTTTATTGATTTAAAGAGAAATAATCAAAAGATTACAATGTTAACTTGTTATGATTATTGTTTTTCAAAATTGATGGATGGATTAGTTGATTTGATTCTTATTGGTGATTCAATGGGGATGGTTGTTTATGGAGATAAGAATACAAAAGATGTTACAATTGAGATGATGGAAAGACATACAAAAGCTGTTGCACGTGGTGCAAAGAGAAGTCATGTTGTTGCAGATATGCCGATTAATACATATAATTCTCCAGATGATGCTGTTTTTAATGCAAGGAAATTGATTGAAGCAGGAGCAAGTTCTGTGAAGATTGAAGGAAACTGGCCTGGTGTAGTTAGTGCATTGAATAGAAATAATATTCCTGTTATGGGTCATATCGGTTTAACACCACAATCAGCTGAGAAGTATTGTGTTCAAGGAAAGTCACCTGAAGATGCACAAAGAATAATTGAAGAAGCTGTTAGTTTAGAAGAAGCTGGTTGTTATTCTATTGTTCTTGAATGTGTACCTAAAGATTTGGCAAAACAAATTACTGAAAAGATAAGTATTCCTACAATTGGAATTGGTGCTGGTGTTTATTGTGATGGACAAGTACTTGTTACTCAAGATATGTTAGGATTATTTGTTGATTTAAGGTTAAAGTTTTTGAAAAAGTATGGAGATGTTGGTGAAGAAATTAAAAAAGCTGTTAATTCATATGCAAATGAAGTTAAGGCAGGTAAATTTCCAACAGATGAACATAGTTTTAATTAAAGATGCAAGTTATAAGAACTGTAAAGGAAATGCAGGAGATTGTTGGGAAGTTGAAGAATAAGAAAATAGGTTTTGTTCCAACAATGGGTTATTTGCATGAAGGTCATTTATCTCTTGTAGAAAAGGCAAGAGAAAATGATATTGTTATTGTTTCTATCTATGTTAATCCGACACAGTTTGATAATAAAGAAGATTTAGAAAAGTATCCTAGAAATTTTGAAAGAGATGAAAGATTGTTAAAGGATAAAGTAGATTATCTTTTTTATCCTGATGATAAAGAGATGTATTCTAATTGTATGAAGTATGTAAATTATGATAATAAATTTATGAATGGATTGTGTGGTGTAAGAGTTAATCATTTTGAAGGTGTTGTTACAATTGTAAAAAAATTGTTTGATGTTGTAAAACCTAGTAAAGTTTATTTTGGTCAGAAGGATTATCAACAATGTTTAGTTGTTAATCAGATGATTAAAGATTTTAAACTTGATATTGAATTTGTAATGTGTCCAATAATTAGAGAAAAAGATGGATTAGCAATGTCAAGTAGAAATGAACGATTAAGTGATAGAGATAAAGCTGTTGTTTTATTTAAATCTTTGATGATGTGTAAAGAAATGATAAATAAGGGAGAAAAAGATTGTGATAAGATAATTAGTAAGGTTAGAGATAAGATTGAATCTGTTAGTGATAGTATTGATTACATTGAAATTAGAGATGCAGAAACATTAGATGAAATTGATGTTATTAGTGGTAGGGTAGTTATTGCTTTAGCTGTTTTCTTTGGAGAAGTTAGATTAATTGATAATGTAGTTGTTTGAATATACCACTGCAAGGTAGTATAAATACAAAACATTTATAAATGATGGGTGTATATAAGTATATATGGCATTAGAAAGGGATGATGGATTAGTGGTAGCTTATATGGCTTTTAGATATCAAGTGTATAGTCCTAGGCATGTTCTTCATGGCTGTTGTGCAAAAGATAACAGTGCTGCTATTGCTTTTGGAAGAGATAAAGTAACTTTTGTTGATACTGATGATAGGGCTATGCAAGAATTAAGAGCAGATGGATGTAGAGCATTAACTGAAGATATGGCAAGATATAGGCCAAACCAATTACATGATGTTGTTGTTGTTATTAATTCTTCTGGTATGGATAGATGGCATGCAAGACATCTTAAACCAGGTGGTTTTTTTCTAGTAAATAATTATCATGGTGCTGCAGAAGAATTGTATGCTAACCCTAGAATATACGAAATGTGGGGTTCAATATCAGTAAAGAGAGAAGGTGATGGAATGACCGCAGTTGTTTCAAGAGATGTTTCAAATTTACTTGTTCCTGTACAAAGTTTTGCTGAGTTAATGCAACTTGATCCAGAAAGAAGTAATGTTGAGGATAGAATTAATAGGGGTTTTATAGGTGGTAGTTATGAAGGGGCTATGCCTGAAACACCAGAAGAAAGGCATTTACTTCGTTGTAGATTGAAAGGAGATCCTGAAAGACTTCCTTATAGGGCAGATCCTCAGGTATATATTTTTACTAAAAGGCCTACACTTGAAAATGAGGTAAGGTCTTTTTTTAGGAGATAATCTAAATATTTATTAATTCTAAAATTAATTATTTTTTTATGTCTGTTAAAATTAAACAAAAGTCTTGGTTGTGGTGGTTAACATTCTTTGCTAATCCTAATATGACAACGACTATTAATCCTTACATTTTTGTTAGTAAAAACTTTTATAATCATTCTAAAATATATCAGGATTCAACAATAAAGCATGAGATGGTTCATATTAAACAACAGCAAGAGAATGGTTTATTGAAGTTTTTATTCTTGTATTGTTTTTGTTTACTTATTCTATGGAACCCTTGGAGATATAAGTGGGAATATGAAGCATATAAAAAAGAAGGTTATAGTGATAAGAGAATAAAGGATGTATTAGGAAAGTGGTGCTATGGTTGGTTGATTACTTCTTCTTAAGAAACATTACAATGCTTCCTATTACTCCTATTAGAAAAACAATGGGACAAACAACTAATCCTAAAATAAAAAATACAGGTTCATCTGTCATTCCAGTATTAATCCAAAAGTTTTCTCCAAATAAAAGAATGAATAGTGCATAAACAAGGTTATGTAAAATTACACAAGGTAGAACACCTACAGAAGAAAAACCTGTAAATAATAAAAATAATTTAAGATAACCTTTAACTTTATGTTTAAATGTTAAATATATTAGTACTCCTCCAAGTATTAGAAAGATTAATCCTAATATCCCTGCAAAAGGAAATAAGGTATGTCTAAGTGAATCAGAGAAAGGGATAACAAAGAAACTAAGTATGAGTATGAAGGTACTAACTAATGACCAGAATACTTTTTTTATTGACTTCATAGAATGACTCTTATTATTGTAGTATTTATTATTTACTATAAATAATCAACAACATTTATTAATTCTTTAATTTATCCATTATATATGAATATCCTTATTGGAATTACAGGAAGTATTGCTGCTTTTAAGATAGTTGAGTTAGTTGATAAATTGAGTGATCATAATATTGATATTATTCTAACTAAAAGTGCCGAAAAATTATTAGGCAAAGAAGCAATTGATGAATTAAAGAAAAATTGTAAAGTACATATTGATTTGTTTGTTGAAGGATGGACTTATAAAAATTATTTAGAACAACAGAAAGTTGGACATATTTCTTTATCAGATAAAGCAGATTTAGTTTTAGTTGCACCTGCAACTGCTAATATTATTGGTAAATTAGCTAATGGTATTGCAGATGATTTATTGTCAACAACAATTATGGCAACAACTACAAAAGTAATGATTGCTCCTGCAATGAATACAAAGATGTATGAAAATAAAATTGTGCAAGAGAATATTAAAAAATTAAATTACTACTTTATTGGACCAGAATCAGGAATGTTAGCTTGTGGTTGTGAAGGACCAGGTAGGATGAGTTCTGTAGATAAGATTAAAGAAGAAATTGATTTGTTTTTTTCTGAAAAAATATTAAATGGTAAAAGAGTTTTGATTAATGCTGGGCCAACAATAGAAGATATTGATCCTGTCAGACATATTAGTAATAAAAGTTCAGGTAAGATGGGTTATGCATTTGCTAAAGTTGCTAAACAACTTGGTGCAGAGGTTACTTTGATAACAGGACCAACTAATCTTAGTAAACCTGATGTTAAAGTAATTGAAGTAAAGACTGCAGAAGAAATGTTGAAGAAAATGTTGGACGAGTTTGATGATAAGGATATTGTTTTATGTAGTGCAGCTGTTGCTGATTTCAAGCCAATCAAATCTGAAGATAAGATTAAGAAAGAAGAATGTGCAGATAAAATAATACTTGCATTTGAAAAAAATAAAAATATTCTCTTTGAATTAGGTAAATGTAAAAAAGAACAAAAATTAATTGGTTTTGCATTAGAAACAGAGAATTTAGTTGAGAATGCAAAGAAGAAATTAGATAAAAATAATTGTAATTATATTATTGCGAATTCTGTTGATAATTTAGATAGTGATAATGGAAAAGTCTTTGTTGTTGGGAAAGAGGTTAAAGAAATAGAAGGAAGTAAAGAAAAAATTGCAAAACAGGTTCTTGAATTAATTAACTGATTTTTGTTTATCAGTTATAGATGCTTTATCATACATAACCATTATTATCCATGCTATTAAAATAACAATAGTTATTGTAAGACCTAATGCTAGATCTAATAATAAACCGTTTCCAAAAAGAAATAATTCACCATTCCACAGATGATCAACAACACCAAACATTGCACCACCAACTAACAATAGATTAAGCCATTTATGATGGTAACTAGATTTGTATGAAGGAATAAATCTTCTCATAAAATAGTGTATGATTGCTGCAGCAGTTGGTACTAAATAACAACACATAATATCACCTTAGGTATTTTTAGATAGATCTAATATATAAAATTTATGTAGTAGATATAACACCATGTACTATCAAGTAGTCAAAAAACATATAAACCAAATTAATAATCCAAGGTTATGTTAATAATAGATCAATTAGTTCCAGTAATAAGAATGAGACAAGACAGTAGAAGATTAAGAAGAGAAGCAGAATATCTTGATCAATATTTTTCTACTGTCCAAGGAATTGCCACATTAATTCAATTATTTTATTTAGGTGAAACAGACAAACTAACTGAACCGTCTGGAATAATCCATGCAGATGGAAGATTTGAAGATTGTAATTCTACAAGAAGAAAAAAACAAAGAGAATTTATAGAAGCAGTTTATACTAAAGATACAAGAAAACTCGGTGAACTTGCTTCTGAGCTTGAACAAGAATTATTAATAGATGAAAGAGCATCTGACAGACAACTTTTTGAATCAATTAATAGATATATTAATACAAGAGATAATGCAACCCAATTATTATTAAATATGAGAGAACATTTTAGTTCAGCAACAGATATACCTACTTGTATTAATCCTGGAGATATTTTTGTCCATGTCCACCAAAATAGATATATTTTATATTATGATAATCAAGGAAATGAATGTACATATAAAGTTGTAGAAGGATATTCTTCTAGAGATATTAGTGTAAGTTTTGGAATACCAGTTGGACTTATTGAGTATAGTAGGGATGGAAGATTAGTCAATGGAAAACCAATAACAACAGCAACATTCAAGATAAGTCATGTATTTAAAGGAGAGGTTATTGAAATAGGGGAATTAGAAGCAGAGATTCATAAAGATGTAACATATATAACAAGAAATGGCAGTACTAGAACATACAGAACTCCAAGAATTCGAACATCAAGATTTGATGCATATAATCAAATAACAGAAGGGGGTTTTTTTGCCTTACCTATATTAGAATTCGATCCAAAAGAAGATTATAAAGAATATTTTAGAAGAAGATTTTTAGGAATGCCTGAAGAAGTAAGAGATCAAATTGTAGATTCATGGACAGAATTTGCAGCACATGTAGAAAAAGCAGCAAAAGAATTAATTCAACTAGCATTTGATTATCATTAAGTTTAAATACATATCCATCTTACTATTATTATGACAATTGGAATTGATTGGGGAGCAAGTACTACTGATGTTGTTTATGTTGAAGATAATGTTATTGTTAAAACCCATTCATATGAAACAAAGGATATTGATATTAATGGATTATTAATGTTAGATGGTGAGATCAGAATAACTGGTAGTAAGTCAAAACAGTTAGGTGTCGATTATGTCGATGAGATTAAGGCAATAGGTTTAGGTGGAAAGTATTTGTCTGGTATGGATAAATGTTTAGTTGTTTCTTTAGGAACAGGTTGTTGTATTGTTAATGTTGATGAAAAAATAAAGCATGTTGGTGGAACTGGTGTTTGTGGAGGAACATTATTAGGATTAAGTAAACAATTATGTGGTACTGATGATTTAGGTGAGATTGAGAGATTAGCTTCTCTTGGTAATTTAGAAAATGTTGATCTAACAGTTAAAGATATTATTGGAGAGGGGATTGGAAAGATACCTGCAGAGAAAACTGCTTCTAATTTTGGAAAATTGAATAATAATTCTAAAGAAGACAATGCTTTAGGTTTAGTGAATATGATTGCACAAAGTTGTGCAATGTTAGCAATCTTTGCTGCAGATGGTTATAAAGATATTATTTTAACAGGTAAATTGACAAAAGTTAAGAAATTAGTTGAGATTATGGATTCTATAGCTAAGATTTATGGTAAAAAGTTTATTGTTCCAGATAATGCAGGAGTTGCAACAGCAGTGGGAGCAGCTATTCAGTAATTTGTAATACAACAACAACAAAACGCATTTGTACTAGAACGACTCTGACTAAAGCAATAGTACCACAGCGGCTCTGACTCTAAGTATAGTAATAATAACGCAACATATTTTAGTGCGATTTATTGATTTAATAGATAATGAGCCAAGGCGGTGGTACTATCGCAGGAGAAGGTGCTAGTACAAATGCTTGAGGCAGTAGCATTTTATAGAATTTATTCAACAACATCTATCCAATGGATGTTTTTATTAAATTTAATTATATCTTCAACTTTCATTTTTATTCCTACATATCTTGAACCTGCACTTCCGAATACAACATCAACATCTTTTAGATTATTATCAATATATTTAGGTATTTCTTCTGGAAGATTAATTGGAGGAACACCACCTGGTTCTGTGTTTAGTATTTCTAATAATTCTTCTGGTCTAGCTATTCTAGCTTTTTTAAAATCAGGTATTACTTTTGTATTAACTCTTTTATTACCTTGTGCAATAACAATTGCTCTTCTTTTTTTCTTATCAATAAATAAAAGAACTTTAATGATTTGTTTCATTTCAGCATTATGAACCTTTGCTGCTCCTTCACTTGTTAATGCATCTTCACCTGTATGGTCAATAATTTCAGCATCAATATTATTTTTTTTAATAAATTCCTTTGTTTCTTTAATATCCATTTTTCTTCACTTATGAACTATCTCAATAAAATGTGTTGAGATGTATATTTCATAATCTTTGTTTTTACAGAATTCTTCAACTGCTTTACTATGTTCATCACATACTCTTTTTAGTTCACACTTTTTGCAATATTTTAACTTAGTATTGATTTCTTCTTTCCTTGTCCAATAATCACAAGGTACTTCTAATAACCAGCTTAGTTTTTTACCTGCTTTAGAATCTTTTTGTATTTCATATCGCTTTTTCTGAACATCTTCTTCATGAAATAAGTTACCTACAGTATGACAATGATCACAATGAAATACATGGCCTTTATTTGTTGTTTCAAATAATTTGACTTCATTCTTACATTTTGGACACTTTGATCTTTTTCCTTGCCATTTATCATCATCAACATCTATATGATAACATTCAGGGCATACCATAATTGCATCTACTTTTACATATTTTGATCCACACTTAGGACATTCTTCCATATTTGTATTTTCTTGGTTAAATTATATAAATGTTATGAAATATGCTTGAATTATGACTTTTAAGTAGTAAATTAAGTAAGGTTTATAAATGATTATCTATTACTATGATAATATGCCAGACTTTGAAAGAGCTTATTTAAGGAATGATTGTGGATTATGGGTTAGGATATTTACTTCTATGGGTGCGAATGGAACAAAAGAATTAAGTGGACTTGTTAGAGATATAGAAAAGCATTATAATCAGGAATGTTTTGCTAATATTAGGATTCCAGAAGATAGAAGAAGATATGAAAATGATGCTTATTCTTATAGAATTTTTAGAGATGGTAGAGATGTTGGCTGTTTAAAAGTTATTCCCTTAGGCTATGAACAGAGACAGGTTAGATCACAAGGAAGAAGAGATTTTCCTGTTGCTGCACATTTTAATCATTCTGAGAAATATTTAATTTTATTTCTTACACAGACTCCTGAATTTAGAAAAAGACATAGGGATTGTTATGCTAGGAGATTAAAAAGCAATGGTGTTGATTTTCCAGACGAAGTACCTAAGAGATAATTATATATAAAAATCGAAGGCTTTATAAATCCCCGCTTTTCTCTTAAACTTGAAAATGGCAGTATCACAAAAAAGATCAAGAAGAAAGGTTTCAGGCGGCCGATATAAAAGAACTAAAGGAAAGAAGCTATATGAGTTAGGTAATAAACCAACACTTCCTAAAATTGGAGCTACAAAGCTTAAATCAGTTAGAGGAATGGGTGGAAATGTTAAAAATAGACTTATGCAGGCTGAATTCGTTAATGCTATTGATCCTAAAACAAAGAAAGCATCTAAAGTTAAGATGTTGAATGTTGTAGGAAATCCAGCAAATAGACACTATGTTAGAAGAAATATTCTTACAAAAGGAACTGTTGTTGAAACAGAGAAAGGTAAGGTAAGGGTTACATCTAGACCAGCTCAAGATGGAACAGTTAACGGCGTATTTGTAGCTTAGTAAATCTAGATTCTATTTTATTTATATTTACACAGAAAAAGAAGAAGGGGTAGAGATTAAAAGGTGATTGATAGTGGTGAGAGTAGATATAACAAATGTTGCTCAATTAAACAGACAATCTGCAGTTCTATTGCAACAATTTGATCCAGATTCTATTTATGGTGTTCTAACTAGAATAACTAAACATGCTGAAGCATTAATAACTCAAGGTGTTGGTGTTGATTTATTTTTTGGAACAGCTAATGATGTTGGAACATATACTGCGTTAATGCAAGAACCAGAATTAATTATAGGAGATAGAAGATCACAGATTTCAACAAGGCATGCAGATCCTGGTGTAGAAAGATTAGTGCAAGCAATTGATGAACAATTTATTCCAAAAACAGGTGTGTCTTTCGGAAGGTTTTTTGGACCTGCTGATTATAAATTAGAAACAAGTCCAACTGGAGTTTATGCTAGTAGACAAAATGGTGGAGCACTTTTATTAAAAAATGATGATGAAGATTATTTTAGTACTAGATCAAGGCCAGAAAGATTAGAAGCAACATGTGAACGGATATGGAAAGAGAGTTATAATTTACAAGCAGGTGAACATGTTCAGATAGGTGTTGCATTATATGATCCTAATCTAACAGACAAACCAAGAGAAGATTATCTTGATGGAATGATAATTGGTGTTGAGATGGCAAGAGCTGCTCAACGATTAGGAGCAAAAGTTTCATTACTTTTTACAACTGAACCAAAAGATGATACAATTCCTTGTACACATTTTTCTCAATTATATTGGACAATGCAAGGCTTAGAATTTAATCATGATCAAGATGAAACAGTCTTTGAAGCATACAGAACCATAAGAGATGAGTTAAGTAATGGTATTACTATAAACAATTTCAGTGCATTATTCAATGTATCTGGGGATGGGAGATTAGGTCAATTTTCATTTGGTGCTCATGTTGGATTTCCTATCCAAGGAAGTGATGAGAGATGGGATAGAATTCATCACATGATTACTCAAAATGAGGAATTAAACAGTCATGCCTCATTAGACCCAAGATCAGGTGTTGCCCGTTATTCAATGACTCAAACATTACCATTAGATGATTTTGTATTAAGTTGTGATATTTCTTATGAAGAATTGGAACAAAGAAATCAAGCAATAAAAACAGTTTTAGATAAATGTGATACAGTAAGAACTATTGGGGATTATTTAACTATTGATGGGGTTGATTATAAAACAGATTTTACAATTTCTTTAATTAAACCAGGTGGTGGAAGAAGAAATGTTGAGTCTGAATCAGGAAATGTTAGGGAATTAGAAATGTTTGGTAATCATTGTTCAGGTGAAGTTTTTGTAACTCCTGACAATGTAGTTGAAACACGAGAAGATGAAAGAGATCTTGAATATTTAGCAAGAATGACAGAAATAGCTAATAAATATGAAGTATTTGGAGATGTAATTGGAACTTATGTTGGAAATGGAGTCATTTGTATTGGGAGAAATTATTCACTTCAAGAAACACCAATGGTAATTGGATTTAATTCAGAAGGAAAAGCAAAAATATTATATGCATCTGATAAAGTAAGAAAGGCTGCAGAGGATTGTGTTGAAGCTACAATTAAATCAATTGAAGAAAGATACAAAGCAGGATCAATTACAGAAGAACAAAGAGATCTAAAGTTAGGTAATTTATGGAATATTGGTGAGTTTGCAATCAATACAAATCCTAATGCACCTGCTAATTCGAGATATTTAATTGTTGCAGAGAAAGAAAAAGGAAAAATGCATATTGCATTGCATTCTGGATTTGAGCCTGATAAAGATACGGAAATACATTGGGATACAACAGCAGGATTACCACAACAAGTACTAAATATGCATGGTTTTGATTCTGTTGGAGAAAGATATGAATTATTAATACAAGGAGAAATAGCTGCAAAATGACAACCCCTGATTACAAACTAGAATATCCTGAACTTTCTTTAAGAAGATATGGTGTTGTTATACATAATGGACCTAATCTTACATTAGTTGATCCTGTTGAACCTGCTGTTGCGAGAGCTTATTTGACAACACAGAAACAATTAAGAGAAGCAGTTCAACAATTTATTTTAACAGATGGAGCTAATTCTGATCTTGTTGATTTTAGTCATAGAAGAACATTGATTTTAGGTACAGATGGAGATGGAAAACCAATTAGAAAAAGTAGATTACTTCATGGTTTTGAAGCACAGGAATTATATGCTGGATTAGAAGCAAGATTAAAATCAAGAAGTAATTTTAAAGTTGCTTGGGGAAGTCCAGAGAGAGCAATTGATAAATTAAGATTAAAAGATAAAACAGGATTCTCAACACATTCTGAAGGTGTAACTTTATCAGGAAGGGTTGCATCAAAATCTAGAGGGTGGCATGAAGTAAATATTGTTGGTCCTTATAGATCTAGTAAACATCCCCTTGTTGAAATAAGATGTGGTTGTGCTGATTCAAGATATGTAAGTACAAAATTAGGTTATCAACATTTAACTCATTTAGATTTTCATGCTGCATTACTTTTAGCATTTGCAGAACAAAATCCAGGAAGATTGCAAGGTTTAGAAAGACAACAAGATTTTAGAGGAGAGTTAAGATATTTTAGACCTTTTGAGATTGATTCTGGGACAATGGTTGAAGTGTTACTTGCAAAGTATGTTGAAGGAAGAGGTGCTGCAGATATTTCAAAGACATTATTAAGAAGAACAGGTGTTTATTCTGCTCAATTAGTAGGTATGTTAAGGCAAGGAAGAGCAAGTTATCAAGCAGTTCCTAATGAAGATTTTACAAATACTTATGAAGGAGCATTATTACAATTATATAGAAATATTGCAGAAGGATTAAAAAGAAGGAGTTTTAAGTTAACAGGTTATGTTTTAGAGAAAAAAGGAACAGATTATGAAGTTGTTGCACTTAATTTTGAGAGAGAAGGAAAAGGAAGAAGAGAATCTGCTAGAATAATAACAAAAGATGGTCCTCCTTTAATTATTTGGAGAACAGTTCCTTTAGGACAAGACTTTGGTGGCCAGGTAAATGATTTTGTTGAGAATCCTTGGGAAGAATTATATGTACATAAACAACAAGGCGATGACAAGACAAGAATGGTAGGTAATTATGAAGTTAGATTACCATTTTTACATGGGGTTAGAGTTCCTGGTGTAATTATGCAAGATTATAAAACAGCATTGCATCACTTTTATCCGGATTTAGATGTTTTAAGGGGAAAGCTTGATTCTGCTAGAAGAACAAATAGATTAAAGATGAGAGAACATCAAAGAGTTGCTTCTTTAGTTAAATAACATTTATAAATTCTTTTTTATTACCTTCTGATTATGAAATATCTTGGATTAGCAGCTTTATTGTTTGTACCTGGAGTTAATGCAAAAAGAATTAAGGCTAAGGATAGGGTTTGTATTGAAGAAAGAGAGCATTTAAGTTTTAAAGATGGTAATTTAGAAACTGATGAACTACTTGAGTTATGTTCAGAAGAGGGTTTAGAAAAGTACCCATTAGATTATCTTGCTGTAGTTTCTGAAGCTAGAGATGATGATGGGGAATTATTATTTAGTTTTGAAGATATGAAAGGAATGCAATGGGGTGGAGCAACTGCTGAATCTCTTAGATATTATACTTCTTTAAAGAATAAAGAAGGTGGAATGTTATTTTATTCAATAGCAGATGAATTAGATTTAGGATTATTAAGTCCACATTATTTTTTGAGGATGTTTCCTTTTGAAAGATTTGATCTTGAGGCTGCTGAAAGTTTAGTTGAGATTAGAGAGCAATTAACAGATGAAGAGCTTAGAAGATATCTTCTTTATGGTCTTAGTGCAGAAGATGTAGTTGGTTTTAATGATACAGATAAACCAAATGCAATCTATGTTCAAGCTTTATATACTGATACACCTATTGAAATGGGGATAGATGCATTTCTAAGAAATGGGAATGCAAATTTCATTCATAACTTAGGTAAAGAGTATGATCTTGTGTTTAGGATTGTTTCAACACCAGAAGAAGTGTATCATACACTAGATTTGGTTTCTGATCCTGATCTTGTTGTTTTTGGAGGTCATGGTGCTTTTAAGACTGACTTTGAATGTTTAGTTTTAAGTGAAGGTAATGTGTTGTGTTCTGGTGATTATGAAATTGCAAAAAGACTTCGTCTTTCTTTTTCTCCTGATACAACTTACGCTGTATTAGCTTGTGGTTCTGCTATGTATCCTACTAGTTTTGCACGTTTTATTGATAATCATACAGATGGATTAGTATTTGGAGTTAGAGAAACATTTAGTCCTGATTTTATGGATGTACACTCCTTTTATCCACTTGACCTAACATTTTATTCAAAAGTTAAAAAGGATATTACTTTTAGAAGTGATCAAGAATGATAATTTTAGTAAATTATATAAAAGAAGAATCATAGAATAATTATATCTTAAGGAGGTATTTAAAATGAGGTGGAGAGTATTATTTGTATTAGTTCTTATTATATCATTATGTCAGACAGCTAGTGCATATCTTTATTGTGCTGATAGTGATGATGGAGTAATATATGATGTTCCTGGAAAAGTATATTATAGTTTTTTAAGTGTTCCTCAAGAACATGAAGTGGATACTATTTCTGATTATTGTGCTGATGAAACAGGTGAAACATTATCATGTGAAGGAGATAATTGTGTTATTTGGGAATATTCTTGTACAGGTGAAGAAAATGATTGGGAAGTTCAGACAGATTGGAAAATATGTACTGATCTAGGATATTCTGGATGTAGTGATGGGGCATGTTATGGAACAGCTCCTGTTCCTGAAAGTTGTTCTGATGAAACACAAAATCAAGATGAAACCGACATAGATTGTGGTGGTGTTTGCGATAATTGTGATGTTGGAGAAGGTTGTAACTCTGCTACAGATTGTACAACTAATATTTGTGACAGTAACATTTGTACTGAAGTGTTATTAGATCCATATTGTTTAGATGAAGATGATTTTGATACATTTGTTAGTGCTGATTTAAAATATGGTTATTATAATGAAGATAATGAATGGAATGAAGGAAAAGGAATTGAAAACTGTATTGAAGGTGACCTCCCTGCAGAAGATGATAAATGTGATTATGATTCTGAAGAAGGTTGTTATGTCTTTGAGGCATATTGTAATGAAAGTGATCCTTGGGGATTTAGTTATGTAGAAGTATTATGTGAGTATGGTTGTGAAGATGGTGCTTGTCGTGAAGCAGATTTTCATTGTAATAATAGTGTTCAAGATTTTGATGAAGATGGAGAAGATTGTGGTGGAGCATATTGTGAATTATGTGAACCTATTGTTGTAGAAACCTGTTATGATGAAGAAATGAATCAAGATGAATCTGATGTTGATTGTGGAGGAGTATGTGGGGCAACATGTGTTGAAGGTCAGGATTGTGTTACATCAGCTGACTGTGAAAGTTCAATTTGTGAAGATGGAGTATGTGTAGCAAATGTGGATGATCCAACAATTGAAATAGATGAAGAAATTCAAGAAGCATTAGAAATAACTCTTGATGATTATGATATAAGTATAGATGAATGTCCTCCATGTCCAGAATGTGTTTTTTGTGAAGAAGGTGAATGGAAATGTAATCCTACTTTGCAATATGCATTTATCTGTGTTGATAACCAATGGATACAACAAGATAATTATACAGAGTATTGTACATGTCAGGAAGAGCCAGCAGAAGAAGAGGTAGTAGAAACAAATGCTTTAAATTCATTAAAATCATTCTTTATTGGTCTGTTCTCATCTAATGAAGAATAACTTTTTATATTTCTTTTATTTTTATTTGGTATTATGAAACAAATTTATGATTTATTGTTAAAAGAATATGGTCCGCAAGGTTGGTGGCCGATTAATAATAAGTATTTTGTTAAACAACTTAATGATAAAGATAGATTAGAAATAATTCTTGGTGCAATTTTAACTCAGAATACTGCATGGACTAATGTTGAAAAAGCATTGAATAATTTAAGAGAAAAAGATTTAATTGATATTGATAATATAATTAAAACAAAAATTACTGAATTAATCAGACCAGCAGGTTATTTTAATCAAAAAGCTGAGAGATTAAAAATAATTGCTAAGTTTTTAAAACAAAATTCTTTTGAAAAATTAAAAAAATTAGAAACAAAAGAATTAAGAGAGATATTGTTAGATATTAAAGGTGTTGGACCAGAGACTGCTGATTCAATTTTATTATATGCTTTTGAAAAACCAAGTTTTGTTGTGGATGCTTATACAAAAAGAATCTTTTCTAGATTAGAATATTGTTATAAAGATGTTAAGTATGATGATTTACAGGAAATGTTTATGAAGTTAGATCATTCAGTTAGTTTATTTAATGAATATCATGCATTGATTGTTGAACATGCAAAACAACATTGTAAAAATAAACCTGTTTGTGAAGGGTGTGTCTTAAAGGAAAAGTGTAAGTACCATTCTTAAGTTAATACTTAGATTTATATATTAAAATCACTAATTTCTTTAATATTATGGGTTTTGCAGATAAATTAATGTTTTGGAAGAAAAAGGATGATTTTTCTAATTTTGATTTTGATAAAGAATTAGGACTTAATTTAGATGATCATTCTTCTAACTTTAATCATAATCCTGGCTTAAATACTAAGGATCATTTAGGTTCACATAATCCTGTTGAGAGTAATCCTAATGTTTTGAGTGAGATGAATCAACATAATATTAGTGGTTATGGACAAGAGCAGCAAAGATTTGGACAACAACAACCAGTACAACACACAAGTTCAACTAATCAAGCACCAATTCATGAAAAGAATTTCGAAATACTTTCTACTAAGCTTGATACAATAAGAGCAGCTTTAGATAATATTGAACATAGACTTGCTAATTTAGAAAGAATAGCTAATGATTCTGGACATAATGTTAATGCAGGTAGAAGAAGAGTTTGGTAAAAAATGCTTTTGATTTTAATATTGTTGAATTGATTACTTGTAAGTAAATAAATAAGAAATATTTATAAAGTCCTTATGATTACTTTGATAATAACATGCCAGATCAAGATCAAAGAAGAAGGGCTTTATTAGCTAGACAAAGAGATAGGACAAGTTCAGCTCCAAGTACTAATGGTTCTCCTTACTTAAAACTAGGTGTTTATACTGATGTTGTTCAACGTGGTGAAGAAACAGTTTTTCTAAAACAACTTACTATTCCTGAAGCAGCAAGAGGAGAACAATTTGTTCGATTAAAAGATAGAATTCAAAGACAAATTAATGTTGGAGAAAGATTAGATCATCCACATCATGCAAGACTTCTAGATCATGAAAGAGTAAACACACATACATATAATTTATTTTATACTTTGGCTCCAGGTGAAGAACTTGAATCATTAGTTAGAGATGAAAGATTAACAACAGATGATATTCTTACTGTTACAGAACAATTAGCACAAGCACTTGCTTATGGTCATAATCTTAGACCATCAATAGTTCATGGAGATACAACTCCAAGAAATGTACATTATGATAAAGCTTCTCAACATGCAACACTTTATGACCACAGTGCATCAAGAGTTGAACAAATGACAGATGATGGCTTTGTTCAGTTATCAACTGCTGATATTGGTACTTTTGGTTATACTGCTCCAGAAGTTTTAGATGGAAAAAGACCAGAACCTGCTTCAGATGTTAATGGATTAGGTAGCCTTATGAAATTTATGCTTACAGGTAGAAATCCTGAAAGAGTTTCACAACAATTATTGCAAAGACAAGCAAGGGATGATTCACTTGTTGAATTGATTGATATGATGACAGTAGAAAATCCTAGCCAAAGACCAACTGCTGAAGAGGTTGTTGGATATGTTGGAAGGATAAGGGAAGGAAAAGGATTAGTTCAAACTAGTTCCTATATAAAAAAAGGAAGAGAATTATTGTCCAGGGGCCAAGAAAAGATATTAAGAGCTTTAAAAGGAAGAGGACTCACTGAATCAGATAAAGGTTTTTACACAGTCGTATTAATGGTTGGATCATTAGTTGGTGGATTAGCATTATTTAGTTATCTTAGTGAGGGGTCTATTGTTGATGAAACTAATAAATTAACATCACCTACAACAGAACAAGCCCCTATTACTGAAGTAGTAACACCCTTACAAGAATGGCAACAATTCGAAAGAGAACAAAGAACTGTTTTACTTCAAAGTGTACTTTCAGAAACAGGTGAAGGAGCATTTATGACATTACTTTCAGAAATGCCTCAAACATTATCATATCTAAATAGATGGACATTAGGTAGAGATACAGTTGGTCCACATGATTATTTATTTAGAGTAAATCCTGTTACAAAACCAAATATACATGGTGTTGTTTTAAGTCCTGGTGCTCATGATGCTTTTGATTTATACTTAAGCATGTTTCCAGCAGGAGATACAGCAATTGGTGAATACAGATCAGCAATTCAAGACAAAGCATGGGATCTAGGTATACATAATGATCCTTTGGTTGAACAATTTTCTGATGTAGAATTTACGCCATTTTATGAAACTGTAAGAAATCCTTCTGAACAAGATTTAAGATTAATATATAATGCTCTTGATTCTGTTCCTAGATTTATGACATCAGCATTTGTAGCAACAATGCAAGATGATGTTCAAATAGCTACAGCAATGATTGAAGCAGATCCTACACTTTATGAAGGACACTGGGGTTCAGCTAGTCTTAGACCACAAACAACATGGAATGGTGAATCAACACCAATAACTGTATCAAGATATGATAATGGAGAACTAAGATTCCCAGATAAAACAGCAGAAGGAGCTCATTTTATTCGTCATGGTCAAGTATTACCTAAACACTGGGAAAAACAACCTGATGCTGTTAAATTTTTATTTAGGCGAGGTCCAGAATTTATTGATGGATATCAACAACTTATTCATGCTTACAGTATGGCTAGAACAGAAGAAGAATTTGTAAAAGTTGGAATTGGTGAAGTAACTGTTCATGAATTATTACCTATGGAATTTACATTGGAAAATTAATTTACTATTCTTAGTTTTTGTAATTAATAAACAAATTTATATATTACAATAATATTTTATTCTCAATGAAAACAAGATATGTGTTATTAATTGCAGCGATTGTTGTTTTACTTGATCAGTTATCTAAATATTTAGTTAAGACTTATTTAACATTAGGACAACCTATTACTGTAATCAAACATGTTCTTTATTTTAAATATGTGCAGAATTCTGGTGCTAGTTTTAGTATTTTACAAGGTTGGACTTGGTTTTTGATTGCATTTGCTATATTTGTTTTAATCCTTATCTTTTACATGTATGAAAAGATTGAAAAAACACACAAACCATTTATTGGTTTAATTGTTGGTGGGACAATAGGTAATCTTATTGATAGAATCAGTTATGGTTATGTTATTGATTTTATTGACTTCAGAATCTGGCCTAATTTTAATATAGCTGATTCTGCTGTTTGTATTGGAGCATTATTATTAATTTACTTTATATGGAGATATCCTGAGAAAAAATAATTATTTTTTTGATTTTCTTTTAGGTTTCTTTTTAGTTGTTTTTTTCTTCACTGGTTTTTTTCTTGTTACTTTTTTCTTGGTTGTTTTCTTTTTAGTTGTCTTCTTCTTTTTTACTGTTTTCTTTTTAGCAACCTTTTTCTTTGTTGTTTTTCTTTTCGCTGTTTTTTTTGTAACTTTTTTTCTAGTTGCTTTCTTCTTTGTAGTCTTTTTCTTAATAGTTTTCTTTACTTTCTTTGGCTTTTGTTTTTCAATCTTTTTTTCTATGTCTAATTGTAGATCACTAATATCAATGAATTTTTCAGTTTTTGGTTCTGGTATAACCATCTTTTTAACGCAACAAGATGGTTTTACTAGTTTCTTCTTTTCTAAAGATAATACTGAAACCATCAAACCAACCACATCTGTCATATAGACTACTGTTATTAATATTTGTGAAGAAACATCTTCTTTTATAAATAAAATCAATATATTAATTAGGTTAAGGCCAAAAAACAGTCCGAAAAAGCATAAACTGCTGTTTTTATACTTCTTATAAGAAAATAGTGCTATTAATATAATAATAGAATATATTAACAACATTGTTAACTGAGATATAAATAAATCAGCCTTTAAATCCATTAAAATCATTAAATAAGCAAGGAAATTGCTTAAAACCATTAAAATTAGGAATATCAAGCTCTTTTGTTTCATGTTAACTTGAATATGGCCTTTATTTATATATCTTTTCCTTATGCTTACTTTAAAGTGGCAACTAAAACAAAAACTTTAAATATAGTAAACTATTACTGGAACTAGAGCTCATATATATTTAATATAAAATTTAACCTGGGGGTAAAAAACATGAAAAAAATACTTTTAAGCATTCTTATGGTATTTATACTATTTTTAGGTGCAGTTAGTGCCGCTTCTCCTGAGTTTACAACAACAGGAACAACTTACAGTGTTGATGAAAATGATGTTTTAACAATTTCATTAGAAGCAACAGCTGGAGATAGTGGAAATAACACTTTTTCTGTAGATGTAGACTTTGGAACTCTGACAACTGATAGTGACTATACAAATGCAACATTTACATGGGATTTGACTGGAAACTATTCAGCAGCAGGAGAATATAATGTTACATTTTCAGTAGCTGATGATGATTCACAAGATGATTTAGTAGCAACAATTACAGTTATTAATATAAATCAAGCACCTGTTTTATCAACAGTTGCAGATCAAACAGTTTCAGAAGATAGTAATTTATCAATGACATTCAGTGCAACAGATGCTGATGATGATACATTAACATATAGTATTTCTGAAACAAGTTCAAATTGTACAAGTTCAACATTTAGTACAGGTGCAACTTTGACAGACAATGCTTTAGCTTGGTCACCAAGTAGCAATGATGTAGGTACACACGAAGTAACTGTTACTGTTTCAGATGGTACAGATACAGATAGTGAATCTTTTACAATTACTGTTGGATTAGATGACTATGATCAATTCGAAGCAGATCTTGATGATCTAGAAGATGATGTTGATCAAATGGAAGAAGACTTTGAAGATTACGAAGATGAGATTGAAGATCTTTGGGATGATTATAATGATGCAGAAGAAGATGAAGATGATGATGACATGGAAGATGCATTAGATGAACTTGAAGATTTATTAGAAGATGAACTTGAAGATCTTGAAGATGACATTGAAGATCTAGAAGACGAACTTGATGATTTATATGATGAATTAGATGATTTAGAAGATTCAGATTTATATGATGATGATGATCTAGAAGATTTAGAAGATGATCTTGATGATTTAGAAGAAGATATTCTTGAATTATATGATGATTTAGATTTTCTAATGGATTATTGTGATGATCAAGACGCTTCAAGAACAGACGGTGAAACAGGAGTTGCAAATGACGATGATGAAGACGAAACAGAAACAGAAACAGCAACAACTGAAACAGAAACAGCAGCTGATGACGAAGAACCTGAAGAAGAAGTCGAAGTTGTTACAACTGGTTCAACAACACCTACAACATACTACACACCAACAGCTGCAACAGTTGTTGATACAACAAGTACAGATGATATTTCAATGACATATGTTGCTGTATTAGGAGCATTGGCATTATTATTGTTAATCTTGTTAGTAGTTATGTTAGTTGTATTATTTAGAAGATAATTATCTTCTATACTCAAAGCATTAAATTTTAATGCTTTTCGTAATAAGCAGAAAGAAAAAATACCATTATTTTTTCTTTTGCTATAACTATTTTTTTATTTTTATTAATTATTGTTTTATTAAAGGAAATTAAAATGAATTTAACAAGATATTTATCATTAGGTTTATTAGCTGGTTTAGTTGGATGTAGATGTTCTGATGTAGAGAGACCAGATATTGGTAATCCACTTCTTGAAGATTCTGTGTGGGTTGAGTATCCTATAGGTGATGAAGTTGGAGAACAACCTCAACCAATTGATTTATCATGTTCACTTGATCCTAATCCTTATTCACATATTCAAACAACAGAACATATGTTTGAGTTGATTAAAAATACAGAAGAAACAATATTATATTCTGCTTTTGTTTTAGATCCAAAATTACCTGAGCCAGGAATATGGAGTGATGAGAATAGAAAAGAACTAAGAACAAGTTTCTTTGGAAACTTTGACAGATTTACTTCTGATGTTTATGAATTATTTCCTGAAATTGATGAAGTTGAACAAAGAAATTGTTTAATTGAAAGAATTGTAGATATTTCTGAACAACAATTTGGAAAAACAAAAAGAGAAGTTGTTGAAGGAATAAGAGATGAAGCATTTAAAGAAGCTAGACGTGAATATCGTATTCATCATGATTATGAAGATGCAGAACCACATTTAGCTGAGTATTTAAGATTAGCAGAGCAAACAGGTGATGACACAACTGTTAAATTACAAGAGTTAGCTGCTATTGCATTTGATGAGGCGAAAAGTCAATATAATTATAATAGTATTGGAGCACATTATTATGGTAAAGCACAACCACATCTTGATCAATATGTAGAATTATCTAAACAAGCAGGTAATGATCCTAAAGAAAAACTACAAGAATTAGTAACAATTGTTTTAGATGAAGCAAGAAAACATTGTGGTTTAGAAGGATGTACAGATGAAGCTGATCCTCATCTAATACAAGCACAAAGTTTAGCAACAACATATGAACTAACAGAAGTATCTACACAAATACAACAATTAAGAAATTAAAATTCTTCAAACTCATCTAAACTTTTTAATAAACCTTTTCTTTTTAAGAATTTAACTTGTGTTGGTCTGTATTTGAAAATGATATCTCCTTTTTCATCTCCGCCGAATTCCCAAGGTTCTACTAAAATAATATCTCCTTGTCTAACCCATAATCTTCTTTTTAATCTTCCTGGGATTCTACAGACTCTTGTTTTTCCATCAAGACATCGGACTTTACTTCTACTTCCACCTAATCTCTGTTCAAGTATACCAAAGACTTCTCTACCTCTTGGCATTCTTGTCCTTCTTATCTCCATCTGGATTTGTTCTTGTTTTGCTTGTTCTTCTTTCTTCTTTGACATTAAATTTTAACTAATTGATTTTGCTTTATAAATCTTTTGATTAGGAAAAATATATAAATGCAGTATACAAAAATAAGCTTATGGCAAAGGTAAGGTCAGTTAATACAAAAGAAATGATGATTAATGCTCCTATCAATAAACGATTAATTGCTTTTGCAATTGATTTAGGAATTATACTTTTCTTTATATTGACTCCATTCAATAAATTATTTCAAAGCATGATTCCAGATAATATTTCTTTTACAGAAATATTTTCATATACTCAAACAAATGCTGCAATAGCAAGTAAGATTAATATGATGTCCATTTTTATGATTATCCCTGTTTTATTATATTTTATTTTATTGGATTATTTTGTTGGGCAGACAGTTGGTAAAAAATTAATGAATATTGCAGTAATGAGTGAGTTAGGTGAACTAACATTATGGCAATGTATTTTAAGAAATATTGTTGTACTTCCTTTTTTCCCATTCATTATTTTATGGGTTGTTGAACCAATTTATTTATTTACTCAAGGAAGAAGATTATTAGAAAGATTAAGTAAAACAAGAACAGTGCAAAGAGCATTGGTTATTAAAGGATTATTTTAGAGGTGATATTATGGTTAAAAAACAAGTTATAAAAAAGAAAAGTTCATGGTTAATAGTTATTTTAATTGTTTTAGTACTGAGTTTTTTTAGTTTTTTAGTTGCAGGTTTGTTTTCATTGTTTTTAGTTGAACCAATTGAAACAGGTAATGTTGCATTGATTAATGTGAAAGGTGTTATTACTGTTGATTCTGATGATAGTTATTTTGCTGCAGGTGGTGCTTCTTCATCAAAGATTGTAGAACAAATTGAAAATGCAAGAGATAACGATGCTATTGAAGCAGTAATTGTAAATATTAATTCTCCTGGTGGAAGTGCGGTTGCAAGTTCTGAAATAGCTAATGCAATTAAAGAATTAGACGAATATAATAAAACATCTGTTGCATTGATTAGAGAACTAGGTGCTTCTGGAGGGTATTGGATTGCAAGTTCAGCTGATCATGTTATTGCACATGATTTAAGTATAACAGGAAGTATAGGAGTTATTTCTTCTTATCTTGATTTTTCTAGGTTATTAGAAAATTATAATGTTTCATATCAAAGATTAGTTGCAGGAGATAAAAAAGATATGGGGGTTCCATTTAGAGAATTGACTGATGAAGAGGAGGAATTGTTCCAAGTAAAATTAGATTATATACATGAAGCTTTTATTCAAGAGGTTGTTGAAAATAGAGATTTAAGTTATGATCATGTTAAAAGTATTGCAGACGGTTCTTTCTTGTTAGGTGGAGAAGCTTTTGAATTAGGATTAGTGGATCAATTAGGGAGTAAGAATGATGCAATAGAATATCTTGAGCAAGAACTTAATACAACAGTTGAAATTGTTGAATATAAAGATGCACAAGGATTATTAGATATATTGACTGGAATAATCTCAGAACAATTTTTTAATATAGGTCAAGGTATGGGTTCAATGATTGTAAAAGAACAAAATACAGGGATTACTGTTTAATCCCTTGCTTTCTTTTTTCATATTGCTAATTTCTTTTAAGCAAAAAACCAAAAAATTTATACATGACTGAATTATGATAATTTAAAGGTTTATATTATTAAGATAAGGAAGCGAGATGAGGTTATTTTTAAAGGGTGGGTACAAATTGTACATACCCTTAAAATTTGAGTTCAAAAATGAAAAAAGAAATAATAACTAAACTTAGAAAGACTTTTGAGGATTATGCAAAAGAGGTTGATGGGATTGAATTCTGGTTTGCAAGAGATTTACAGATATTATTAGGATATAGTAAATGGGAGAATTTTTCTAATGTGATTGAAAAAGCTAAAAAATCTTGCAAAAATGCTGGATTCGACATAATTGATCATTTTCCTGATGTCAGGAAAACGATAGATATGCCTAAAGGAGCAAAGAAAGATATTGATGACTATATGCTTACAAGATATGCTTGCTATCTTATCGCCCAGAATGGTGATCCAAGAAAGGAACAAATTGCTTTTGCACAGAGTTACTTTGCTGTTCAAACAAGAAAACAGGAATTAATTGAAGAAAGGATTGCATTATCTGAGAGACTTGAAGCAAGAAAAAAGCTGACAGCCTCAGAAACAGAATTATCCAAATTGATTTATGAAAGAGGTGTTGATCAGCAGGTAACCTACATGGAGAGAGGAAAATAACTAATGAACATATTAGAAATCATAAAAGAATAAGGAAAGTGCTTTTGGAAGATAATATTATTCCAGAAAATCTACCACCAGAAGAGGATATCCAAAAACTTGAAAGAAGAGTAAAAAAGAACGAAAAGAAGCTTGCAATTAAATCTAAAAAGAAGAAGAAATAAAATTATTCCCTTGATTTCTTTTTAACTAAACCTTTTCTTCTGTTTCTATTAGCACGTTTACTTGGTCTAACTTTTTCAGCACCAAGACCTTTCTTTCTTAAGCCTCTTGTTTTTCTACCTGCTGATGTTAATCCTCTGAAAACTCTTCCTCTGTTTGCTTTTCTACAGATCCAGTTAATCTTTTTATCTGCTTTAATTACTGGATGTGATTTATCAACTAAGATAACTTCAAACCAATAATATTTTCCATCTTGAGCTACCCAATAACTGTTTAGAACTTCACAGTTTGGATATTTTCTATTAGTTCTTGCTTCTGCAATTCTTCTATAATTTTTATCAAGGTCTACTCTTTGTTTATTGTGTTTAGGTCTTCTTCCACCAAGCATACATCTTGGTTTAGTATGTCCGCCTCTTAGAACTCTTTGTCTAACAATAATATAACCTTGTTTTGCTTTGTAACCTAATGATCTTGCTCTGTCAATTCTTGTTGGCTTTTCAAGCCTTACTGTTACAGGTTCTCTTCTCCATTGGATAAGCCTAGCTTTCCATAAATCCCCTAAGTTTTTCTTAGGTTTTGTCCATATTTTTCTTACGTATTGATACATACCCATTTTGTTCACCTTTAAAGATTCAGGCTGCCCAGGAGCTTTAAGCTCTACTAGTACAATACCCACATTTCTTTAGTATTGGGTTATTATTATCTATTTATAAAGGTTATTGAAATAAATTAGGGATTTTCTTGTTTGTTAGCATAACCTTTTTATATTATTCTCTATTCCTTTATTATATGACAGGAGTAACATTATGTACTTTATTAGCACTTTCAGGAGCTGTACATGCTCAAGATGATGATTTTACATTAGAAGTAGAAAGAGAAGCTGTAGAAGTACCCATGCCTGAAGTAAGGCTTGGGAAAGAAGGTAGAGAAAAAGTACTAGTTGTGGATATTGGTTCTCAAGACTTGATGGCAAGATTATTAGTATATTCACCTGGTTCTGAAGAAGGATTATTAGAATATGCTTCAGCTGGATCATTATCAGATTCTACTGATAACAGTTACTCTACTATCTTTACACTACCTATTGAATATAATACACCAGGAACAGAACTTGCTTTAAGAACTGGATCTGGAGATATTGGAGTCTACAGATTAACAGAAAAAGTAACAAGAAAAGCAGATGGTGTTTTAACAAGAAGTAGTGCTGATATTGAATATAACGATTTCAGAAGAAGGCCTGAAATATCATACATTGAAGGAACACAATTAAAAGTCTTAGGAGAAGATCCAAGTCAAGTAAGAGTATTTGTCTATAATAATATGACAGGAATAGCAGAAGCAGGATCTCTAGGTGATGAGAGTGGTGCTCGTTATTTTAATATTCCAATTTCATATATAGTAGGACAACCACAGATTGGGCTTATTGATACAGTATATCCAGAACATAGACAATGTTATACTCTAACAAGCCCAGTAACACTAGAACCATCATCTTGTTCAGCTTCACTTCTTAGACATATACAGTCTTCGTTATAATCTTCTAAACAACAAACTATAAAAACATTGTATATTTACTATTTTTTATGGCAGAAATAGATTCTTTAAATATAAAAGGGATGGTATTAGGTATACCTGATCAGATAAAGGAAGGACTTAAATTAGCAGAGAAGTTTAAGATAGTTGACCCTTTGGTTGATAAGATTGTTATTATTGGTATGGGTGGAAGTGGAATAGCAGGTAAAATATTAAAAAATTATTTGAGAAATGAAAAAATTAGAATTGATGTTATTAATGATTATTCATTGCCTAATTTTGTTGATGAAAATACATTAGTTATTGTATGCTCATATTCCGGAGATACTGAAGAAACATTGTCTGCGTATAAACAAGCTTTTAAGAAGAAAAGTAAAATTATTGCGTTAACAACAGGCGGAAAATTAAAAGAATTATGTGAAAAATATAATCATGAACATTTAATTTTGAAAAAAGGTTTTATGCCAAGACAATCTGCACCTTATATGTTTTTTATTATGTTAAAGATCTTAGAAAATTCTAAGTTAATTGTTAATCATACACAATATGTTAAAGATACTGTTGATGCTTTGAAAAAACCAATTTTTATTGATATGGCAAAACAACTTGCTGTTAGTTTAAAGGATAAGGTTCCTTTAATTTATTCATCATCTATCTTAGAGGCAATTGCTTATAGATGGAAATGTGAATTTAATGAAAACACTAAGATTCATGCATTTAATAATGTGTTAAGTGAACTTGATCATAATGAGATTGTTGGATATACTAAGAAATTGGCTGATTTTCATGTTATTTTCTTGAGAGATGTTATGGAAACACGACAGATGGAAAAAAGAATTTCAATAACTAAAAAATTGATTATGGAAAAAGGATATTCAACAACTGAAATATTGATTAAAGGTCCGAATGAGTTATCAAGATTGTTTTCAGCTTTGTATATAGGGGATTTAACCTCTTACTTCTTAGCACAGGAATATGGGATAGATCCGGGCCCAGTAGATATAATCTTTGATTTAAAGGAAATGTTAAAAGAATAGTTAGTAGTGTTAATAATGCCACAGCGGCTCTGACACAATGTAAAAATACTATGTACATTCCGTATCCTCTTGCTATATAATGTATAATTAAATAGTGAGCCAAGGCGGTGGCATTATTATTTATGGAGTAAATAAAATGGCTAAACACATTGGTGTAGATATAGGTGGTAGCAATCTTCGTGCTGCTTTGATTGATTCTTCTGGTGAGATTTTAAAATTAGAAAAACTAAAAACAGAGCCTTTGATGGGTAAAGAAAGAGTTCTTCATAATATTAAATCAGTTATTAAGAAAGTTATTGATAAAGATGTTGTTGCTATTGGTATAGGTTGTCCTGGGCCATTGGATTTTGAAAAAGGAATGACTTTGAACACCCCAAACATACCTAAGAATATGGAAATTGTTGGTCCGTTACATAAGGAGTTTAGTGTAGATGTTAAAATAGATAATGATGCTAATTGTTTTGGATTAGCAGAATATAATTTTGGAAACAAGGTTAATAATTTATTATGTTTAACTCTTGGTACAGGATTGGGTGCTAGTTTTTTGATTAATGGTAAGTTGTATCGAGGAAGAGGAAATGCTTTGGAGTTAGGACATAATACAATTAAATTTGATGATTTAAAAGGAAAAGATAATATTGCAGGGAGTGTTGAATATTTTGTTTCTACTCTGTCTCAAAAAAGATATGCTGAAGAAGAAGGATTAGGTGTTATTAAAAGTGCGGGATTGATTCACGAGATGGCTGTTGGTGGAAATCTGAAGGCAAGAAAGGTTTTTGAAAGGTTTGGATTTTATTTAGGTATTGCATTAGCTAATTTTATTAATACATTTGATCCTGATTTAGTTGTTATTGGGGGAGCATGTGCAGGTTCTTGGGATTTGTTTTATGATTCAATGATTAAAGAAGTTAATTTAAGGTGTATAGTTAAGCCTTGTGAGATTAAGAAAAGTAATTTAGAGAATGCTGGTGTTTTAGGAGCAGGGTGTTTGGTTAATTCTTAATTAAGTTCTGCAAAACCTTAAATGCACGCAATGAATCATCTTCACTAAGAATAAAAATTGTTTCTGTCATTGTTTCTATCAATTCTAAAATATTGATATTTTCCCAAGCAAGGATTCTTGTCATCTGGTGAAGAGTTCCAGGGGTTGTTCTAAATTCTTTAGAGTATTTGAATGATAATACAACTAAATTTTTATTTATTTCAATTATCTCTTCATTATTTAGAATTTCAAGAAACTTTTCTTTATACTTTTCATTTGTAACTAAAGAAATATCATAGTTTCCATTTGTAAAATTTAATATTCCTCCATCATCAAAATCAACAATTTCAAATAGTTTTGGAACTAAGGAAAATATTGAATTGGATTTTTTAATTGAAATCTCAGTTATTTTTGATTTCATACTAAGATCACATTCGGGACCAAATACAATTTTCTTAATATACTTTTTTTCTAGTTTATCTGCATATCTTCTTAAAGAAATCATTATTGTTGATGTTTTAATCTTTTTATTTAATTCTCTTTCAATTTCTGGCTTAAGGTTTTCTGCTAATGATTGATAATTGATTAGTCTTCTATATAATGCATCTTGTAAAAAAGGTTTTTCTGAAACTAATTTTTCTGTTAGATGGGCAATTGTAACCATAATTGTATAATATATTATCATTATATTTAAATATTGTCATTATTTTTACATTAAGTTTAAATATTAGACATACTTACTATTGGTTGGTGATTATAATGCAAGAAATAGAATATTCAGATTTTAAGAAATTAAGAATGAAAGTTGGGAAGATAGTATTGGTGGAAAGAATTCCAAAGACAGATAAATTGTATAAATTACAGGTTGATATTGGGTCAAAACAAATTCAGATAGTTTCAAGCCTTGTTCCATATTATAAAGAGGAAGAATTAATAAATAAGAAGATAGTTGTACTTATTAATTTGAAACCAACTAAATTTGCAGGAGAAATATCAGAAGGGATGTTACTTTGTGCAGAAAAAGAAGATGAGAGTGAATGTGTTTTATTAACAACAGAAAGAGAGATTGAACAAGGAGTACAAATAACATGATAGACTTAACAATAGAAATATCAGAGGATACATTTGTTTTTCCAGGTGATCCTAAACCAGAGATTAAACAGATTGCAACAATTAATGAACAGGGTTGGAATGAGAAGAGAATAACATTTAATTCTCACTTTGCAACACATATTGATGCACCTTTTCATATGATTGAAGAGGGAAAAAAGTTAACAGATTATTCAATGGATAAGTTTGTTGGAGAATGTGTTGTTGTTGATATTGATAATATTAGTGGTGTTGATAATATTAATGAAGGAGACATTGTACTTGTTTGTACTAATGGAAAATTATTAACAAAAAAATTTGCTTCTAAGTTGATTGAGAAGAAGATTAAAATAATTGGTATTGATTCAGCATCTCCTGATAAAGAACCTTTTGAAATACATAAGATGTTATTGAAAGAAGATATATTAATTGTTGAGAATCTAGTGGGTTTAAAAGACTTAGTTGGACAAAGGTTTAAGTGTTTTATTATGCCATTAAAGATAAAAGATGCAGATGGTGCACCTTGTAGGGTTGTTGTTTTTTAGCTTTTTTCTATGTTTTTTTAGGAATATTTATAAATAAACTTGCTTTTCTGTAAACAAGTGTAAACATTTAAGGAAAATGACTGAAGAAAAATATCCTGAAGGAGCAGAAAGTTATGATCGAATCATTTCACAAAGTAAGATATTCAATATAGGTGATAAACCTTTTTTAGATATTATTATTGATTGTGTTAATGATATTTCTACAGATTTACCTGTAACAATTCTTGAGCCAGGTTGTGGGACAGGTATTATTACAAAAAGAATAGCTAAAATTAAGAATGTTAAGATAATTGCTGTAGATCCTGATGTGAACTATTTCAAGGCAGCAAAAATTAAGTTATCTAAATATAATTATGTTGAATTATTACAAGAATCTGCATTAACACTTAAAATAAAACCAGTTAACTTAATTGTTATGAGGTATGTTTATCATCATATACATGATAAAGAAAAAAGAAAATTTATTCAAAATATGTATGATAACTTAAAGACAAAAGGAACAATAATTATTCTTGATGAATTTATTCCATCTTATTCAAATGAAGAAGAGTGGAAACAATCTTTAATTAATTATCATGATAAAAGATCAGAGATTGCTTTAAAAATGGATGATAAAGTAACTGCAGATTGTGAACAAGAATCTAAAGAGATAGCATTGAAAAGAGAAGAGGAGGAGTTTAAAGTTCATCTTGGTATCTTAGAGGAAGACTTAAAGACTGCAGGTTTTGTTAATATAGATATTAAATTAGTTGAACATTCTGAATTACAAGATAGTACTCCATTAGGGATGTATATAATTACTGCAACAAAAAAATGAAAAGACAAATGGTTCAAATTCCTGCTGAGCAGGTTGATAAGTTGTTTGAAATAGATAATTATAGAAGAGATCTTGTTGATTATTCTATTTCTAAAAAGGTTCATATTTTGCTTCAAGAACGATTGGCTGAGGTAATCAATAATCAACCAAAACAAGTGATAAGTTCAACAAAAGGGAAATGGATTGAATATATTAGAGAATTATTTCCAATTTATACAATTGCTCCTATTCTTTTGGGTGCAGTAAGACATTCTAAAGAAATGATTGGAATGAATTTTTCAAATATTATGATAACATCAGAAACAGATAAAATGTGGTGGTGTGCTCATAAGGATGATATTAATAATGTTGGCGGATATTTAATTTCTAATTTAAAAGATAAAAAATTCTCTAAAAAATATTATTCAAATTATATTAATTTTTGTAAAGAACTTGATAAACAATGTTCTTTGATTAAGAAAAAAGATCTTGGGAGATTATCAAAAATAGAATTATTAGAATTATATGTTTCTTTTTATGAAAAAACTAAATGTTTTCATGGTTTAACCTTTGATATTGATTCAGTTGATATTGTTCTTGAGAAGAAAATTAAAAATAAGTTAGAGGAATTGATGTTATTAAAGTATGATGATATTAAATTAAAGAAATTTAATGAATTATATAATTCAATTATTACACCAATTGAATTATCATATGTGAATAAAGAAGAATTAGTGCTTTATGAAATTGTAAATGAAATACAGAATGATAAAAAATTATTAGAGTTGTTTAAAAAAGATGTTAGAAGTATATTCGTATTATTAAAAGGACAGCAAGGTTCTGTTTACAATCAAATTTTGAAATTAGTAAACTTTTATTGGTGGACTAGTTTATCATGGACAATATATGTGGAAAAGGATTTTAATGATGTAGTAATTAATATAAAAAGAATTTTAAATGAAAATATTGATGTAGATGAAGAGATTTTAAGGATTAAAGAACATTCAGAAAAAGCACAAAAAGATAAGCAAAGAATTACAAAAGAATTTAATTTTGATGATGAGATGAATTATTATCTTGAGGTTTTTGAGAAATATGTCTTTTTTCATGATTTAAGAAAGGAAATGCAAATGAAAACAGTTTATCTTTTAGATAGGATTCTTCAGGAGATTGCAGTGAGGGTTCAGGTTAAGTATGAAACATTGTTGTGGTGTTGGCCTGATGAGGTTATTGGAGTTATGCAAGGGAATGAATTGAGTTATAATAAGATTAAAGATAGAAGAGAAGCATATTTTATTCATATAACACAAGATAGTTTAGAGGAGAAAACAAGTTCAGATGCAATAATCAGAAGAAAACAGGAGTTATCAGATGATGTTGAAGATCTTCAGGACTTTAAAGGAACAGCGGTCTCATTTGGAAAAACTACAGGAAAAGTTAAAGTGTGTTATTCTGCACAAGATGCATTAAAAAAAGTTAATGAAGGAGATATATTAATTGCTAGTATGACTTTACCTGACTATCTTCCTGCTATGAAAAAAGCAGCAGCAATTGTTACAGATGAAGGTGGAATTACCTGTCATGCTGCTATTGTTTCTAGGGAATTTAGTATACCTTGTATTGTTGGTACAAAGATAGCAACAAAGGTTCTTAATGATAATGATTTAGTAGAAGTTAATGCTAATCATGGAAGAATAAAGATAATAAAAAGAAATAATTAAATTCCACAAACTTTCTTAAAATCACTTCTTCCGCCTGTGAATTCTAAACATAAAGGTGTTTTCTCTTTAGCTAGTTTGCTCATTTTCATTGCTATCTCTCTTATTTCCCATTGTGCATATTCTTCCTCCCTAATCCGAGAAAAGTGATATAATGTTCTTGCATTCATTCTAACTAAAACTCTTCTTTTGTGAGCATTTGTAAGAACATATTGTGCTGCTTCGCCAAGTTCATTCTTCATTTCATTAAATAATCTTGTTGACTTTGCAACTGCTGCATTGAATTCATCTGTTAATCCTACTTCTTTAACTAATGGTGGAACAACGAATCCTAGAGAGGGATTTAGTTCTTGGAATGTTTGTGTATTCATTCTGTGTCTGATAAATTGATGATAACAACACTCACTCATGTCAATCTCAAATGTAAAATTAACATATTCAAATTCTCTCAATACTTGATCATGTACTGCTAATTTACAAATTGCTTTTTTAATGATGTTTCTTTTCTCATCTTCATTCATGTCTTTAATCTTTGATTTAATTGCTGAATAACTTAAATTTGTAACAGTATGCATAATTGCTGCAAGGAGTTTTTCATCGCCATCTTCATCATAATCAACTAATCTAACATTATCTCCTGCATTAACTGTTGCCATGTTTACTCCAAGTGCATCTTTAATGTCATTATATGATTCTTTGAAATAGGTTTTTGAATCAGTATACTTAATTACAGAAGGTGCAATTGATTTTCCTTGCATTTGTAATCTTTCACCAACAACCTGTGCTTCAATTAATTTTTGTGATGATAATCTCATTAACATATATTCATAATTTCTAGCATTTAATGTCATACCAAATTGTGTGTATGTTGAAATTGGTAAAATAAATCTTGCATCTTCTTTTGCAGTATTCTCAATTAATATTGGTTTCCAATCTGGATGTTTTTTTTTAATATGTGCCTTTAACTTCTCAATTATATTAGCATATGCTATGAATAAATCATTACACGTTTTTTCATATTGTTCTTTAAATGTTGAATCTTGGATTTCTTTTGGTTTAACATATCCTGAATCAATTTCAATATATCTTTGGGATTTTTCAATATAAGAATTAATTCTATGCTTCATTATGATTAATGATAATAATCTTGATACCTTTTCAAAAACAACATTAAATACAATGTGTTCTGCAATTGAATTATGGCCATAACCATAAATGATGTTTGTATTGGATTTTCTTGCTTTATCAAGATCTCCTTTTGCTTCTTCAACTAGAAAACTGATAGGTTCTTGCCTTCTACTAACTCTAGCAAAACCTGCTGATATTGCCTCTGGTAAGTAATTCTTTTCTGGATTATTTGTATAGCCTAATATTTCTACTTTCATTGTATTATCCCCCTATTTATTATTAGAAAAATGAAAAAGAATAATAATTTAAAAAGTTATGTATACTTAATTATGCAATTCCATAACATATTTCAACAGCAGCCATTTCTGTGGTTGTAATGTCTGTTTTTTCTGTTAATCCCACATTGATTTCGTCACAAATAGATTTTAATACAAATTCACCATTTTGCATTTTTGCATCATAATATGCTAGATAACATGCTGCATTGCTTAATTTAATTTGTCTACAAACATCAAGTGCTTCTTCAATTGATCCTTGATTAATTAAATCTTGTGCATTTTGTAATAAGTTTAAGTCCTGTTCCATTTGTTCGTCTGTTGTTAATATTTCTGTTGCCTCTCCTGCCATATTACTACCACATGCAGACAAAAAGGTCATTATAATTAATAATGTTATAACAAAAATAGCTTTTTTCATAATAAATACCTCCTCATTATTCAAACTTTACGTAGTAAAGTCTAATAATCTCGACTTTAGTTCGGGATTATTTATATTTTAAGAATGAAGAAACTTTTAAAGTTTTTGAATTAATAAACTTTATATATATTCCATTCTTATTATTTTGTATGGTAAAGATAATAGCTGTGGTAGGATTAACAGGATCAGGTAAAAGTATTGTTACTGATGAGTTTGTGAAAAAGGATTATGTTAAAGTATATTTTGGTGGTATTGTAATAGATATTATTAAAAAAAAAGGTATGGAAATTAATGAAGACAATGAAAGAAAGATAAGAGAAGGGCTTAGAACTGAGCATGGGATGGCAGCTTTTGCTGTTGTTAATCTTCCTAAAGTACAAAATCCTTATAATGAAGGAAAGAATGTTATTATTGATGGATTATATAGTTGGAGTGAATATAAGTTTTTAAAAAATAAATTTGGAGATAATTTAATAACAATTGCAGTATATGCATCACCAAAAACAAGACATTATAGATTAAGTACAAGAGAACTAAGGCCATTGACTAATGAAAAAGCAAAGTCAAGAGATTATGCAGAGATTGAAAATATTGAAAAAGGTGGGCCAATAGTTATTGCTGATTATACTTTAGTTAACGAAGGAACTGTTGATGAGTTAATAGAACAACTTAATGTTATTATTAGTAAGATAGAGTAAATAATGCTTAACACTTAAATAAAATATTTAAGCCAAAGCGAGTCTGCCTCAATGTTATTAATATTATTACCGCAACATTTTTTAGTGCGTACTTATGGGTTATTGGATAGTGACTCAAGGCGTTGGCTTAAATGTTAGCCAAGGCGACAGCATTATTACTATTGATGTTAATTATATTGAACTAAGTGGGGGAGTAGAAATGGAAAGAGAAACTAAAACAGATTATTATTTGAATATAGCTAAGCAGGTTAGTAAGAGAGCTACTTGTTTGAGAAGAAGGTTTGGTGCAGTAATAGTAACAAAGAGTGATAAGATTATTGCAACAGGTTATAATGGTGCAATTAGAAAAGCTAAAGATTGTATGGAGATAGGAATGTGTATGAGAGATGTTCTAAAGATACCTTCTGGTCAAAGATATGAATTATGTAAATCATTTCATGCAGAGCAAAATGCAATTATGGCTGCAGATCCTACTGAAAGGAGAGGGTCAACATTATATTTATATGGTGAAGAAGTTCAAACAGGTAAACTTTCTTATGGTGAACCTTGTATGATGTGTAAAAGAACAATTGTACAAGCAGAGATTGCAAGAGTAATAGCAAGACAACCAGATGGTTCTGTTAAAGAATGGGATGTTAGGGAGTTTGTTGTACAAGAAGATAAAGGAACTAACTTTCCGTCAGAGATTAAAGAAAAGCAAGAGTTTAAAGAATATATGGAAAAGGTTTATGGTAGTATGTAGAGAACCAAGGCGCTAGTACGCATTTGTACTAGGGCGAGTCTGATTCTATAAATAAATCTTACTAACGCAACATTTTTTTAGTGCGTAGTTATGGGTTATTAGATAGTGACTCAAGGCGCTAGTACAAATGCTGGATGAGAAGTTGATTATAACTCAAATTCATCAATGAATCCAATAATTATTTTATACTTTTCAAGATATTTAAAACCTTTATCTGTTAAACTAATATGTTTTCTTTTCTTTTTATCTAGTTCTTCTTTGATGAATTCTTTTTGTGTTAATTCTTTGAAATATTCAGAGTATCTTTGAGATGATAGGTTTGATTGTCTTAGAAGAGGTGTGGGTTTAATAGAATTATTATTCTTTCTAATGATATTTAACATATCATACACAACTTCTAATCTTTCTCTTTTCTTTGTCATTTTTTAGTTCTTATTTTATTAATTACTTTGTATGTTATTAGTAAAAAGATTAATGATGAAAGGGCATATAATGGAAACTTTAAGTGTGAAATAAATCTTACTGAGATCATTAGTGCTATATTACATATCCAGAATAGGAATAATAGGAAATAAATTACGTGAAAACTAGATAATGATTTTTTCTTTGATTTCTTTGCTGAAATAAAACTCATAAATATTGCAATAATAAATAGTATAATTTGAGAAATGAAGAAAATAAATAATGATCTTGTAAATAAGAATGATAATACTATAAGAATTGCTACCACATAAAGCGCAAGGACTTCTTTGTATCCATTTAGTTTAAACTTTTTCCATACTGTACTATAGGTTAAAGTTATGATAGCCATTGAACTTGTAAAGACGAATATTAGCATATTAATTATGTAAAATTTAATTCCATGCCAAGGCATTGTGTTTAGGTATGTTAAATAAAATTGAAACAATAGTCTTGTTAAATATGTAATTCCAAAGAATACAAATGCAATCCTGAAATATTTAATGCCCTTATGGTTTGATAATTCGTATATTTCTTTGGTTTTAAAGTAAATCAATGAACACATTAATATTACAAATATAGAATATAACATTTCAATGCTTATTTCTAATGTAGTTGGCTGGAATAAAGGTTTCATCTATATCACCATAAGTATTTATTATATTTAAATGTTTATTAGGTATATATACTTTATGTAGTAAAGTCTTATAATACCAATGACTTTGGAGTGGGTATTATATATAAATAAAGTGGACTTTAAGTGTACATTTTGTCTTCTTCTTGTTTATAAATGAATGTGATTATAATGGAGGTATCCTGAAAAAATCAGGGGAGGTTGATAAAATGAAAAACAAAAGTACAATTGGAATTTTTAGTCTAATGATTGTTGGGCTATTGGTTCTTGCAGGAACAGCATCTGCTTTTGCTATGTCTGAAGACAGAGAAGAAGTTAGAGATGCAATTTGGGAAGCATTGGAAAACGATGATTATGATGCTTGGAAATCAACAATTGAAGCACAATTAACTGAAGAAAGGTTTGATTCAATGGTTGAAAGACATGAATTGTTATCTTATTTGAGAGATGCAAGTCATGAAACAAAAGTAGCAATTAAACAAGGAGACTATGATGCATATGTTGAAGCATTACAGGATCTGGGTGTTTCAGAAGATGTATTGACTGAAGAAGATTTTGCTACACTAGTTGAATTAAGGCAAACAATGAAAGATTCAGCTGATGAAAAAGGCCACAGAGGAATGTTTAAATTTGGAAATTGGGATTAATTTCCTTTTTCTTTTTTTTTTAATTAAATAATAAAACATATAAAACTTCTTTCTTTCCATTTTCTTATGCTTATAAAGTCTTTAAAATTAAGAAATATACGTTCTTATACTAATGAAGTAATTGAGTTTCCTGATAATATTTTGTTATTGGCTGGGGACATAGGTAGTGGTAAAACTACTGTTCTGTTGGCTATTGAGTTTGCTTTGTTTGGTATAAAAAGAGGAGATTTAAGTGGAAGTAGTTTATTAAGGAATGGTCAAAAAGAAGGCTATGTTGAATTAAGCTTTGTTATTGAAGGGAAGGATGTTATTGTTAATAGGACATTGAAACGATCAAATAATAATGTTAAACAAGATACTGGTTTTATTATTGTAGGGGGTAGAAAGATTGAAGGAACTGCTACAGAGTTAAAAGCAAAAGTTTTGGAAATATTAGGCTATCCCAAAAATATCTTAACAAAAGGTAAAGATTTAGTTTATAGATATACCATTTTCACACCCCAGGAGGAGATGAAATCAATAATCTATGATGATGTTGAATCCAGATTAGATACATTAAGGAAAGTTTTTGATATAGATAAATACAAACGAATAAGAGAAAATTCTTCTTTTATTATTAGGGAATTAAAGACTAAAAAGAAAGTTTTGAATTCTAAACTAGAGCATTATGGTGAAAAAGTTAAGCAGAGAGATGGTTATGTTAAAGAGATAGAAAGTAAGCAAGAAGAGGTTGTTAAGGTAACTGAGAGGAAAGTTGAGATTAGTAAGATAGTTAATGAGGGGAAAGAGAAATTAAAAAGTACTGAAGTTAAGATTGAAGAGTTAAAAAAATATCAAAATGATTTAAAGATTCATGAAAATAATAATAAAAATCTTATTGAACAAAAAGATAAGTTATTATTAGAAAAGCAGCAGTGTGAAAAGATAATCAATAAGTTAAATCAAGATTTTAATAGTATAAATATTGAAAGTAAGATTGAGAAAGAAATTGAAGATATTGAGAAAAGTATTGAGGAGAAAAATAAAATAATTAATGAAAATAAGATTAAAAAGAGTTCTTTGATTGAGAAATCTAATAATTTAAAACAGAGAAAAGAACAATTAAGTGTTGATATTGAGAAGAAAACTAAAGTTGTTAGTGAATCTGTTGTTTTGAATGAGAAAAAACAAAAGATTGAAGATTTGGTTAAGAATAAACAAGATGTTTTGAATAATATAAAAACATTTGAGGATGAACTTAATAAGAATTTAATAGAGATTACTAAAGTACAGCATGTAATTAATTCATCTTCTGAATTTAAAGATAAAATTGTTTCTTTAGAACAATGTCCTACTTGTTTTCAGGATGTTAATTCTGATCATAAATTAAAAATTAGAAATGAAGAAGAATTAAAGGTAAGTGATGCAAAGTTTAAGCTTGAGAAGATTAGTAATAAGAAAGAAGATATAGAGAAGAATCTTAGTGAATTAAAAAAGATGGATACTGAGATTAATAAAAATGAAAAGTTATTGTTTGAGATTAATACAAAATTAGAATTAGTAAGTAAATTATCTTCTGAGCTTGTTGAGAGGAAAGAAGAGTTAATTGGGTTAAAGAATGATGAAGATAAGTTAATGATTGAATTAAATGAATTAAATATGATTGATGTTAGTAAATTAGGGGATGAGGTAATTGAAGAAAAGAAATTACTTGTTTTAGCAAGGCAGTATAAAGAAAAAAAGGTTGAGAAAGAAAATATTTCTAAGATGATTATTGAGAAAAAAGAATTGATGCAAAGATTGATTGTTGATGAGCAAAAGTTAGGAGAGAGAATGGTGTTATTAAGTAAGGAAGTTAGTGAGCTTAATGAGAATATTAAATCATTTGGAGATATTGTTCAAAGATATGAATCTTTTAAAGAAAAGTTTGATATTGTTTTAAGAAAACAAAGAGAAGTTGAGTTAAAAGAAGTTAGTTTATTGAAAGAGAAAGAAGGTGTGGAGAAATTATTGGATAAATTTAATCTTGATTTGAGTAAGTTGGATTTATCTAAAATTGAAGTTGAGAAAATAAATAAAAATATCCATTGGCTTGAAGAGTTTTTTATTAATTTAATGGATACAATTGAAAAACATGTTATGTTAAAGATTTATAGAGAATTTAATGAATTATTTGTTGATTGGTTCAATGTTTTGTTAGAAGATGAAACAATTAATGTTAGGTTAGATGAAACTTTTACACCCATTGTTATGCAGAATGGTTATGAGACAAAGTTAACAGATTTAAGTGGTGGTGAAAAGACTTCTGTTGCATTGGCTTATAGATTATCATTGAATAAAGTAATTAATGATTTTGTTACAACCATTAAAACAAAGGATTTAATAATATTAGATGAACCTACTGATGGATTCAGTACAGAGCAGTTAGATAATGTAAGAAATGTTCTTGATCAATTAAATATGAAACAGATAATTATAGTTAGTCATGAGAGTAAGATAGAAAGTTATGTTGATTCTGTTATAAGAATAAGTAAACATGAACATGTTAGTAAGGTTTTGAATTAGATGAATCCCTCGCCATTAATGGCCAGTGACGCCTTTTGTCACTTCTTGAACAGTTAGGATTAGCACATTTGATATTAGTATTGGCTGTGCGTAAGGAACGAGAGGGATTCGAATTCTTTATTTAAATTAAGCTTATAACAATTCCAGAAAGAAGGCCCATTATACTTCCGATTAATACTTGCATTGGTGTATGGCCCATTGAATAATGGAAGTCTTTTACTTTTAGATGAAGTTTTTGTAATATAATATCTATCATTTGTCCTTCTTCACCAGCTGTTCTTCTTACTCCCATCGCATCTCTAATTACTATTAATGCAAGAACCGTTGCAAAGACAAATGTTGTAGTTGCACCTTCTGTTAATAATATGCTAGTTGCTAATCCAATAACTATAGCAGAATGTGATGATGGCATACCACCAGTTACAAATAAATCTTTGATTTGGATAAATCTCTTTTCAGAAAAAAGAGTTAATATGATTTTTAGTCCTTGTGATGATAGAACAGCTAGTAAAACAGCTAAAAAGACTTTGTTTGTTATTAGTTGAATGAATAAGTTATAGATATCCATGTTATTTTATTATTTGATAGATATAAAAATGTTTCTATAGTGGGTTTGGCTAATATTTAATCCGAAACTTATATATATTAGTATACTAGTTTATTTATCTATATTAATTATAGAGGTGGGTATATTGCGGAAATATTTGAAGACATTACTAATTGTGGCATTGTTCTTATCATTAGTTTATTCTGTATGTGCTGAAGCTGATTTTGAAGTTGAGGTAAATCCAGTTATTTCAGAGTTTGAGATTGATGAATATGCAGAGTTTAATCTAGATATTTCAAATTATAATCCTTTTTTTGATGAATATGAACTTGTTTTTCCAGATGATACACGTTGGTCTATTGAAGTATCACCTCAATATTATCTTTCTGAGATTGAATTAGCTGCAGAATCTGTAACAACTGCAACAATTAAAATTAAACCACTTACAAATTTAAGGCATGGTCAATATACATATACTGCAACACTGAAATCAGTAAAAACAGATGAGGAAGTTGAATTTGATATGGTTTTCTATATTAAAAGTAGTGATGCAACTTATACTGGTTATGTTCCTTCGTTAAATATGGATGTTGATGTTTTGGATAAGATTAATCCAAGTGAGCCTGTTTCATTAAGTATTAATTTTAGAAATAGAAATATGTTAAATATAACTGATTTAGAGATTAATATATCAAGTTCATTAATTGATGATCAAACAATATTAACATCAATTGATCCTTTAGAAGAAAAAATAGAGTATTTTACATTAGAATTTGATCCTATTCAAGAACCTGTTTATGATAATTTAACTATTTCAATAAGAGCAATGCATAAGTTATATTCTCCTTTAAAAAAAGAGATTGAAATTATTGCTTATTCAAATCTTATTGAAGAAGAACCTAGTGCGGAATCATTCTTATTTAGACATGAACAAAATTTAATTTATATTAATGATGGTAATGTTGATACAACAAAAGAACTAACATTTGAGACTAGTTTGCTTAGATCATTATTTACATCAACAGAACCAGACGCAGATGTAATTGTTGAAGATGGTGTTAGATATTTATTTTTAGAATTAGATATACCAAAACAAGAGACAGTTGAAGTTTCTATTGTTGTTAATTATAGACCTTTCTTTGCGATAATTTTATTGATTATCTTGGGTATAATTGCTTATTATGTGTTTAGAAGTCCGGTTGTTGTTAAGAAAGAAGCAATTTGTTTAAAGAGAGAACATGAAGGAATATCAAGATTAAAGGTTTTAGTTCATGTTAAGAATAGGACTCCAAAAGTAATTGAGAATGTTAAGATAATTGATAGATTACCTCATCTTGCACATCTTGAAAAGGATGTTGTTGTTGGAACATTGGCTCCTGAGAAAGTTATTAAGAATCAGAAACATGGGACAGTATTAAGATGGCAACTTCCTCATTTAGAACCTTTTGAAGAAAGAATCATTACTTATACAGTAAAATCTAAGTTTAAAATCTTAGGTGGATTTAAATTGCCTTCTGTGGTTATAAAGTTTAAGAATAAGAAAAACAAGTTTGTAAAGATATATTCAAATAAGCCAAATGTTTGTGATAAGAAATAGGTTATTTCTTTTATTTTTTAATTATTAAAAAGAAAAATGAATCCCCACTGCCGGACTTGAACCAGCAACATCACGGTAACAGTTGGCTGACTAAATTTCATCCAAGGCTTAATACCCAGTCCATTAGCGAATGCATCTTTAGCCTCCTATATTAGGACACAGCCGTGCACTCTACCAATTGAGTTAAGTGGGGATAGGTTCTAAGAATAGATCTTCTTTTTATAAAGTTTACTTTTTATATGCTTCTTTTATTTTAGTTATAAATAATAATACCATGGCGGCTCTGACTTGATGTGTATGTATAATGTACAATCCTTATATATAATGCCGACTAATGATCGACATTATAAGACTTGACTGCGTCAAGTATTCTGTTGCTATATTTTGTATTGATTGATAGTGAGCCAAGGTGATGGTATTATTACTTCTATTATTTATACAATAACCTTTATATATAATGACTTCATGAAGAATTTAAATAAATACGGGGTGGTATTATGAATAAAGATAGTGAACATAAAAAACATAAACATATTGATAATTCTGAGAAACAATCTGAGTTAAAAATTAAGAAAAGTTCTTTATATTATGTTGGAGCACTTGTTTTTGGTATTATATTATTATGGTATCTATTCAATGCAGCGGGTGCTTATTTAAGTGATGGGGTAAGTTCTGATGCAAGTGTTGAAATTGATTTGTATGTAATGAGTCAATGTCCATATGGAGTACAGGCTGAAGATGCTTTAGATCCAGTTATGGCTTCAATTGGTGATAATGTTATTGTAGATATTAACTTTATTGCTAGGCCTTCAGCAGATGGCTTTCAAAGTTTACATGGACAACCAGAAGTTGATGGAAATATTATTCAATTATGTGCTAAACAATATTATCCAGATAAATATTTTAACTTTATAATCTGTCAAAATAGAGATTATAGTGATTTGACTGCTAATGTTGAATCATGTGCAGAAGAAAATGGATTAGATTCTGAAGTTATTATGGAATGTTTTGAAGGTGAAGAAGGAAAAGAATTAATGACTGTTTCAATTACAGAATCTAATAAAGTTAATGCACAAGGAAGTCCAACTATTTATATTAATGGTGAACAATATTCTGGTGCAAGAGATTCAACATCATTACAAAGAGTATTATGTTCATACTTAGATGGTGTTAGTGGTTGTGATAATATGCCTGCTTGTTCTTCAGATGCAGATTGTACAGCTGAAGCAGATAAAGTTGGAACTTGTTTGAATCCTGGAACAGGAGATGCAGCATGTTATTATGAAAATGATGCAGAAGTTAATTTAATTGTATTAAATGATAAGACATGTGCAACTTGTGATACTACTCAAATACTTGCAGCGTCTCAACAATATTTTAAAAACTTAAATGTTGAATATATTGATGTTAGTGATGATGAAGGAGAAGAATTAGTTGAAGAGTTAGGATTATTATATGCTCCTGCTTTTTTATTTGATTCTGGTGTTGAAAGTTCATATGTTTGGAGTGCAAATACTCAGTTTAGAAGTGTGTTTGAAAAAAGTGGTGAGTACTATAAATTAACTGAACAAGCAACAGGAGCTTCACATTATATTGATGAAGATGCTAGAGAAGAATATCTTGAATCAATTGGAATTACATTAGGTGATAATAAACCACAAATTGACTTTTATGTGATGACTTATTGTCCTTATGGAAATACTGCAGAAGAAGCTATTGAACCTGTTTATCAAACATTAGGTGACAATGCTGATTTTAATCCACATTATGTTATCTATAGTAATTATAATGGTGGTGGTTTTGATTATTGTTTAGATGCAGAGAATAAATTTTGTTCAATGCATGGAGTACAAGAACTTAATCAAGGAGTAAGAGAACTTTGTGTTGATAAATACTATGGTATAGGTAAATGGTTTGAATTTGCATTAGCAATGAATGATGCATGCAATTATAAGAATGCAGATACTTGTTGGGAAGCAGTTGCTGAAGACATTGAAGGCATTGATGTTGATGTTGTAAAAACATGTGAAGCAGATGAAGCTTTAGATATGTTAGCTGAAGAACTTGAACTGAATACGGTATTAGGTGTTTCAGGAAGTCCAACTGTATTTATCGATGGTGAGAAGTATGCTGGAGATAGAAGTGCAGATGGTTATTTATCCTCACTTTGTGCAGCATATGATGATGCTCCTTCAGAATGCGGAACAGATTTAGGTGGAGTTGAAACAGCGGCAGTACCAGCAGGAAGTTGCGGTTAATTATTTTTTTATTTTATTTTTAATAAATGCTACTATCTGATGAAAACATTTTAATAATAAGTTTAAATACCTGGTTATATGGTTGAGGAGTTGTTAAGTCCAAATACTAGACCAGATTCAGCTTTAGAAGAATTAGTTGTAGATAATGATGTTTCTAGATTTCAGGAGGCATTTCCAGATTTAACTGATATATATGGATATTCTTTTGAAAGCGTCTTACCACAAGGTGGACAAGGATGTAGTGTTGTTGTTTCAAGGGATGAAGAAAGATATGTTATGAAATTCACATCAAAGCGAAATGGTGAAAGTGAAAAAGAATGGCAGAAAAGAAGAGCAAGAATTATAGAAGGTTCAGAAATATTATCTTCATTGCATTATGATTTTCTTCCTGATCAACATGAAGTTTATTCTGGTAATAATTGGGTTATGACTATTAGAGATTGGGTTGATGGGATTACATTAAAAGATCAAATGCAACAGAAAAATTTTACAGAACAAGAAGCTGTAAGATATGGTGTTTCATTATTAGGAATGTTAAATTTATTACATAATGGAAAAGGTCACAGACCAATTGTTCATGGTGATATAAAACCATCAAATATTGTTATTGATGAAGATGGAAAATTAAAAATAATTGATTTTGACTTAGCACGTTATATTGTTGATGATAATACAACTGTTACAAGTTTAGGTGGTTCTAGTGTATATCAAGGAAAAGAGAGATTTGGAGGAACTCTTGATCCAAGAAGTGATACTTATTCTGTTGGTGTTGTTATGTTTGAAATGATAGTGGGAGAAGTTCCAAGAATAATCTCGACAAGAAATTATACTAATGAAACATATGAATTACCAAAGAGAATTTCTCCAAGATTAAGAAGAGAATTAACTAGTATGATTGCTGTTGATTATGAGGAAAGACCTTTAGATGAAGAAAGATTAGCTCTTCAATTAGATTCTTCAATAAAGGGTTTTTGGAAATATAATTTAGCAAGATTAGGTTTTGGAGAAGTTGAAGAAGAAGTATCTCTTGTTGGTGTTCAGGATACTGCACTGGAAAAAGTTGAAAAACATGTTGTTATTGAATATGTAAACAGTTCTTGGCAAGGATTAAAAGAATTTTACTCGGGACTTTTTATATTTAGAAAAAATAGGGATTATTCAATCTTAGTTGCTGGTATGGATAATTTTATTGATGAGGATTTACGAGGTTTAACAATTGGAACAAATAATCATATTACTGGTGATGCACGGTATTTAGTTATAGGTGGAATCAATACAATTAATGGAAGTTTAGTTGGTGTTGGTTTAGCTTACTTAGATAATGATATAGATGGGAATTTAAGTGGTGGGGTTTTAAGTTGTTCTAATTCTGTTGATGGAAATATGTCTGGAGTAAGTGTTGGATTCACAAATAAAGTTAATGATTTACGTGGTGCGGGGATTGGTGTATTAGCTAATGAAGTCTCAGGTGATTTAAAAGGATTGGGTCTAGGAATACTAAATAATTTTCATGGGAATTTAGTAGGATGTGGTGTGTCAATAGCAAATATTGTTCGTAAGAAATTCCGTGGAGTGGGAATTAGTGGAATATTTAATATGGTTGATCAGGGTTTATATGGAGTTAGTGTAAGTGGTTTTGCTAATGTTGTTGATCAAGGATTTTATGGTGTTGGTCTTAGTGGTTTAGTGAATTATGTTAAAGGTGATATGCAAGGATTAGGATTAAGTGCAGTAAACTATGTTACTGGTTCGATGACTGGTGCAGAGCTAGCTGTTGGAAATTATGTTAAAGGAGATGCACAGTATGTTGTTGTTGGTGGACTTAATAGGATTGATGGAAAACTTACAGGACTAGGAATAGGTGGATTAAATCTTATTGATGGTGATGCACGTTATTTGATACTAGGTGGGCTAAATCATTTTGGTAGCGATTTAGAAGGAATAACACTAGGTATAGTGAATGCTATTGGTGGAGATGTTCGAGGTTTATGCGTTGCTGGAATTAAGAATGAAGTTGATAATGATATAACCGGTGTGATGGTGGGTGGTTTGAATGGTGTTTCAAGATATATGAGAGGATTGATGTTGGGTTTGAAGAATGAAGTGGCTAGTTATTTATTAGGTTGTAGTCTTGGGTTCTTTAATGCAGTTGGAAAACAGTATGGTGTGAGTGTTGGATTATTTAATGTAGTAGATGATGGTGGAAAATATTTGCAAATTGGATTAGTAAATGCTAATAAATCACGACCCTGGTATTTTGGGGGATTTACACCATTAATTGGTTTTGGTTGGGATAAAGATCCTGATGAAACAAGAAAACCACAAAGACGGATGAGATCTAGAGATCTAAATGTCCTTACTTAAATGCATAGTAGGACATTATTGATAACATTTTCTTAATCAAAACTTTTTTATACTTCTTTTTTCTTTAATTTTTCTATGGATTGGATACATATATTATGGTGGGTAATTGTACTGATTATTTCAGCGATTCCATTAAATATAGCTGTGAAATTATTAGGTGGAAAAAGCTCATTATTTAAGGTTATATTGGTTAATTTAATATTAGGTGTAATTAATGGTTTTATTGATACAAAGTTTGCATTATTTTCTGGGATATTATCTTTTGTAGCTCTTTTGTTTATATATAAAATAATGTTTGATTTAGGTTGGTTAAGGGCATTCTTAGTGTGGATTCTACAGTTTGTTATAGCCTTTATATTGACCTTGATATTGTTATTTTTAGGTATTTCTTTGATTCTTGTGTGAGTAAGTACTTGTGAGTGGTAACAAAACGAAACATTTATATATGATGAGTTTGTATTAGTTTGATATGGCACGATCTAGAGCAACAAGAAGAATTAGGGACTTAGAGAGAAGACTTGAAATTGAAGCAGGTTTAAATCAATTAATGACTCTTTTAGTTCATAAAAGAACTGAACAAGATGTTTTTAATGCAATTCTTAATGGTGGTATTTATATTGATGGTGGTAGAGAGATAAGAGTTGCTTCTTTGCCTGAAATACTTCATGTTGAGACATCTAGATTATGGGAATTTAGAGGAGATTATGAAGGAGAAAGAAGAGATGGAGGAGTAACACAAGATAATAAAAGTTTTAGATTATTAGCAAATCAGGGACGTTATAGGATTCCTCAAAATGCAAGGGTTTCTAGTCCTTTTCTTGAAGGTATTGTTAGAGATAATAGTGGTTCAACAACTATTGTTAAAGGAAGAATACCAAATCAACAAAAAGAGAGTAAAGGTAGGTATTCTAAACCAACTGGTTGTATGGTTATGCATTTTAATTATCAAAGAGGAGATGTTGTTCTAACTTTATCTGTTAAAAATGGTGGAAGTAGGAATGTGTTTACAGCAAGAGACAGAGAGGTTGTTGAATCTTTAAGAAGATTTACTCAAGCTTATCTTAATGGTGTTTATGATGCAAGAATGGATTTATTGACAGGATTACTTAATCAGAATTCCTATAAAAGAGAAGTTATGCCTAAATTACTAGATCCAAATATGATTGGATATGGTGCTATTATTATGTTAGATATTGATCATTTTAAACCTTATAATGATACACATGGACATCATGAAGGAGATATTGCTTTATCAAGAACTGGTAAAAATGTTAGGGCATCAATTAGAGATAAAGATGTCGCAGCGAGGTTTGGTGGTGAAGAGTTTTTTATTTATTTACCAAAAGTGAAAGATATTAATGCTCTAGCAATGGTATGTGAAAGAATTAGACAAACTATTGAAGGAGATAATAATTACTTTGGAAGAGAAAAGACAGGAAATTTTACTGTGAGTGTTGGGGGTTGTATGATTGAATATGGTCCACAAGCAAAGTCATTAGAACCACTTGTTAAAAGAACTGATCATGGATTATATATTGCAAAAGGGGAAAGAAATGATGATTATAAAATTATTGCTGTTGTGAGTGGTGAACAGTCAAGTTCATTGACTGGAGGAAGGAATAGATCTGTTGTTAGAGATATAGATGGTAATTATCATTTGGTTAATTTTGTTGGTCCTAAGTTAAAGAATGTTGATTTAGTGAAATTATCTCCTGTTTATGATAATGGTTCTTAACTTATTCTTTTTACACATATTTTTAGAAATCTTTATATAGTAGTATACATAAAGGTATACTAGATGTATTATATTTAGAGGTGTTATTTATGAAAAAAAGAGTAAAAAAGAGGTCTTCAAAAAGTAAAAAGACTAGTTCTAAGTTTAGTAAACATACAAAGCATGTTAAAAAACATCATAATAATGCAATGTTGATTGCTTCAGTTATTGTTGTTTTTGCATTGTTCTTAACTATGAAAGTAGTTGTAGATAATGTTGCAACACAAGTACAAGATGATGGTTTTGGATTTTCATTAACAGGAGCAGTAGTTTTTGATGAAGATAGTTTTGTTGGTGAAGTTGGTTGTTTTGATAGTGATGGTGGACTTGATCTTAATAGACCTGGTCAAGTAATGGTTGGAGATGATGTTTATAGTGATACTTGTTTTGGAACAATGAGAGTAAAAGAATATACTTGTTCATTAGATGGAGAGGTTCTTGAACATATAAGAAGTTGTGATAGTAGAACATGTTTAAATGGTAAATGTTTTAAAAGGAGTGATTAAAAATGGAAAGAATGTATACTTTATTTATTGTTCTTGCAGTTGCAATTGTTGCAATGTTTGGATTAAGTTTAAATGGTTGTTCAGAAGATTTAGCTGGAGAAGCAGTTGGTTTATTTGTAGAATCACCATCTGAAGAGATATGTGATGATTCAGATGGAGGAATTATTCCTGATGAAGCAGGGGTAGTTTTAATGAGAAATGGTTCAATTGAGTATGTGGATGTGTGTGCTAGTGAAGATACACTTAAAGAATATTATTGTGCAAAACCATCTGAAGATCAATTTAAAGTAATTGATTGTGGAGAATATGGTTTGAATAGTTTTGGTGTTGAATATGTTTGTGAAGATGGAGCATGTGTTGAACCGGAATGTACTGAAAGTGAATGGTATCTTGATGTTGATTTAGATGGTTATGGAAATACTAGTACTGCTTTAACTCAGTGTGATGATCCTTCACCAGCATCTGGTGCGGGATATGTGTTAGTGTCAGGAGATTGTAATGATATGAGAGCATTAATTAATCCAGATATGTCAGAAGATTGTGATAGTGGTGAAGATGATGACTGTGATGGATTAGCAGATTGTGATGATAGTGATTGTAGTAGTGAAAGTGTCTGTATTACTTCAGAAACAGATTGTACTGATGGAGTAGATAATGATGGAGATGGAGATGTAGATTGTGAAGATGTAGATTGTGAAGGAGAAGTAGATGCAGAAGGTTATACTTGTTGTACTTATTATGATTCTCCTGTTTGTCCTACAAATACTTTTTGTGATGATGAAGGATATTATGGATCTATGCATTGCTTATATTGTCTTGAAGGTGAATGGGATAATTGTGAAGCAGAATTTGGAACAGGTTATGTTTGTGAAGATAATGAATGTGTTGAACTTGATCCAGAATCAGATTGTTCTGATGGTGTTGACAATGATCTAGATGGTGATATAGATTGTTTAGATAGTGATTGTGATGGAGTAGATTATTGTGAATTTTTTAAAGAGGATACATGTGATGATGGTTTAGACAATAATGGAGATGGAGATATTGACTGTGCAGATGATGATTGCAATGCTCAAATATGTGATACTGCATCATTTTGTTATGAAGAAGTATGTAGCGAAATGTGTACTGAGGATGGAAATGGTGGTGTAACTACATTATCAATTTCAGGAAGTACATCTGCTTTTGATCCATATTGTAATGAGACAACTGCAATTACATATACTTGTGGTAGTTCTGGGTATCCTGACTGGCACTTAGAAGAATGTACAGGCAATTGTACTGAAGATGCTTCAGGAGCACATTGCGAATAAATTTTTCTTTCTTTTTTTCCATTAATTTTTTCTAATTAAAGTAATAATGCCAAAGCGGTTACTAAATGATACATTAAAACCAGGGCGAGTCTGATTCTAAGTGTTAATTTTATTAATGCAACATTTTTTAGTGCGATTTTATGAATTATTAGATAGTGACTCAAGGCGCTGGTTTTAATGCTAACCAAGGCGTTGGCATTACTGATAATTTCCATTAATTTTATATATCTATTCTTAATCAATATTTAAATATGGCTACAGATAAAGATATTAAAAAAGAGTTTAAAAAGAGAGCGAGTAAAGATCCTGATAAGTATTATGCAACCAGAGTTCTAAAAGGAGAGGGTTTTCAGAGAAAGAAATGTAAATGTGGTACTTATTTCTGGACAACTACTGATAAAAAGACTTGTGGAGATGCTGTATGTTCAGGTGGATATCAATTCTTTGATAAACCTCCTGCAAAGAAGAAGTTAGATTATATTGAAGTATGGAAAGAGTTTTCTAAACTATTTAAAAAACAAGGATATACACCTATTCCAAGATATCCTGTTGTTGCAAGATGGAGAAATGATACTGATTTTGTACAAGCATCTATTTATAATTTCCAACCTTATGTTGTTAGTGGTGAGGTAAAGCCACCTGCAAATCCATTAGTAGTTCCACAGTTTAGTTTAAGGTTTAATGATATTGATAATGTTGGAATAACTGGAGCGCATTATACTGGTTTTGTTATGATTGGTCAGCATGCTTTTATGCCACCAAAGGATTTTAATCAAGACAAATATTTCTCAGATATTCATAATTGGTTAAAGAAAGGTTTAGGTTTGCCGAATAATGAAATAACTTTTCATGAAGATGCATGGGCAGGAGGAGGTAATTTTGGTCCTTGTATGGAATTCTTTTCAAGAGGTTTAGAATTAGGTAATCAAGTTTATATGTCATATGAAAGAACAGCAAAAGGACACAAAGAACTTAATTTAAAAGTACTTGATATGGGGATGGGTCATGAAAGAAATGCATGGTTTTCTCAAGGAACATCAACAAGTTATGAAACAACGTTTCCAACAGTATGTAAAAAATTATGTAGTTCAACAGGGATTAAAATTGATAAGAATCTAATGCAAAAGTTTTTACCTTATGCTTCTTATCTTAATGTTGACGAGGTTGATGATATTAATAAAACATGGAAATTAGTTGCAAAGAAAGTTAATACAGATGTTGATGAGTTAAGAGAAAAGATCTTGCCGTTAGCTGCTTTGTATTCTGTTGCAGAACATTCAAGAACTTTATTGGTTGCATTAAATGATGGTGCATTACCAAGTAATGTTGGTGGAGGATATAATTTAAGAGTTATATTAAGAAGAGCACTAGGTTTTATTGATAAATATGGTTGGGATATTGATCTGTATGATGTTACTAAATGGCATGCATCTTATCTTAAGCCTTTGTTTCCTGAGTTAAGTAAGAACTTAGATAATGTTCAGAAGATTTTAGATGTTGAGAAGAGTAAATTTAAAGCAACAAGACAGAAGTCAAGATCAATTGTTGCAAAGATAATTAAGGAAAAAATTGATAATGATAAATTATTGGAATTATATGATTCTCAAGGTATTTCTCCAGAAATGATTAAAGAAGAAGCAGAAAAGTTAGGTAAAAAAGTTAAGGTTCCTGATAATTTTTATGCTAAGGTTGCAGAGAGACATGAGAAAAAAGAACAACAAGTTTGTACAGACAAAGGTGTTTGTTTACCTTTAAGTAAATTAAATGAAACAAAGGCAGAATATTTTGAGGATTATACTAAGATTAAGTTTAAAGCAAAGATAGTTAAGCAAATTGGTAAGCATATTATATTAGATTCAACATTATTTTATCCAACATCAGGAGGACAATTGCATGATACTGGAAAAATTGCAGGAGAAAGAGTTGTTGATGTCTTTAAACAAGGAAATATTATTGTGCATGTTTTAGAATCAGAACATAAGTTTTCAGTTGGAGAAGAAGTTAAGTGTGAGATTGATATGAAAAGAAGGAAACAGTTAGCACAACATCATACTGCAACTCATATTATTAATTCTGCTGCACGTCGTGTTCTTGGTAGTCATATTAATCAGTCAGGTGCAAAGAAGACAGTAGAAAAAGCACATCTTGATATTACACATTATCAAAGTTTGACAGATAATGATCTTAAGAAAATAGAAAATGAAGCTAATAAATTAGTTGATGAAAATATTCCAATCAGGACTTCGTTTTTGTCTAGGGATGTTGCTGAAAAAAAATATGGGACAGATATTTATCAAGGTGGTGCTGTTCCTGGTAAAGAATTAAGAATAGTTGATATTCCTGAAGTTGATGTTGAATGTTGTGGTGGGACACATGTTCATAGGACAAAAGATATTGGGAAAATTAAGATAATTAAGTCTTCGAAAATTCAAGATGGAATTGTTAGAATAACATTTGTTGCTGGTGAAGCAGCTAAAAAGGAGGAGAGTAAGGAAGTTTGTGTTTTAGATGAAGCTGCTGAATTGTTGGGATGTAATTGTAATCAGATTCCTGGAAGAGCTAAAGAGTTGTTTGGTTTGTGGAAAAAGGTTGTTAAGAAAAAGAAAAAGGTTGAATCAAAGGAATTAGTTTCAGATGAAGAATATGATGGAGATGTTGTATCTGCAACAGCAATGATATTGAAGACTCAACCAGAACACATAGTTAAGACCATTAAAAGGTTTAAGGATGAGTTAGAGAAGGGTTGATTTTGTTATTTATTTATAGATATACTAATAATCTTTATATATGCTGCTTAATTTCTTTATTATTATGTTAATTGAAACTATGATTCAAGAGGCACTTAGAGCAGAAGGAAGTTCTAATTTATTAGTATTAGCTAGGCATTCTAGTCATTATCAAGGTATTTTAACAGAAGAAGGAGAAGCACAGATTGATGAAAGATTAGTTGTACCATTAAGCAATGTTCAAGGAACTGAAGATGTTAGTGTTTTTTATCTTCATAGTACTTCTGCTTGGACTCAAGGTGGAGTTCAAATAAAGAATCCTTATGTTATGTTTAGAAATGGCGTTGCTGGTATTGAATTAGATGGGGGATTTATTCCTTTGGATGATTTGAAACTTAGAACTAGAGCAATGGTTGAAAGAGTTAGAGATCATGTAGCTCAAGGTGAAATGATGTATGATGAATCTTTTAATAATGCTCATTTTGATCCTGTATATAAAGCAGCTCTTCTTGAAGCTTGGGATCAATTAAAAGAACAAGAACCATATTGTAGATGGGGAATAAAATATTTACACACTAATGTTTGGTCAGCAATTAGTCACAATATGTTGCCAGAAGAATTAGAAAGAAGCTTAGTTGCAGCACAAAGGGAAACAGATTCAGAATCAGCAGAAGGAGTGGCAGATAGGATGTATAATACTACATTACAGTATCTTTTTCCTAATCCTAGTATAGAACCTCCATCAAAAGTAACATTAGTTGTTGCAGGGACACATGGTGAATGTATGCAAGAATTAGTTACAAGAAGATTATCTGGATTAAATATGCCTGAACTAGGAAAATCAGATGCATTAGGAAATTGTGAATCTGTTGTATTGTATCATCCACATGGTTCTGATGTAGTTCATGTTGGGTTAAGGGATAAGGTAATTGAGATGCCTTATGATGGCTAGTTAATTTTTAATTCTATATTAATTCAAAAACTAAACTTCATCATAAATATTTTTTCTATGTTCTATTTGAATAATAAATATTGTATCTTCATTATTGCTTATTTCATATACTGCTCTGTATTTTCCAATTCTTAAACTCCATAGTCCTTTTAGTTTACCAACTAGTGGTTTACCTAGTTTTGGGTTTTCTTTTAAGGATTTAATTTTAGTTATAGTTATTTCTCTATTCTTTTTATTTACTCTGCCTAAAAAATTATCTGCAGTTTGTGATACGACTATAGAAAACATCTTATAATTTCTTATATCTACCTTTCTTAATATCAATTATTCCTTGTTCTATTTCTCTAACTGCTCTAGAATCTGATAAAATTTCTATTGTTTCAATCAAACTTTCTTTATTTGCTTCGGAATATTTTTGTTTCATTTTTATATATAGGGGTATTTGTTCTTTATATACTTTTTCCCTTAAAATCCGGAAAAATTACAGTTTATTAGTTGTCTTTTCTCTGCCGTATTTCCAAAACCTTTATACGAAAAAAATCTAGAAGATTTTTAAGTATAAAGGTCCGAAAATGCTTTGCATTTTCGATACATTTAAATATGACTTCTTGTTAATCTGCATTAATTCATTCTGGAAGGTGTTTTCTGGAGAAATCTAAATTTAAGATGTATAATATTAAAATAAATAATATAAAACATGTAAAAGAGGGATAAACATGGGAGAAAATAATACATTACATGGAACTACAACAGTAGGTATAGTATGTAAAGATGGAGTTGTTCTTGCAGCAGATATGAGAGCAACAGCTGGACATCTAATTGTGAATCAAAAGACAGACAAGCTCTACCAAATAGCAGATAATATGGTAGTAACAATGGCTGGAACTGTTAGTGATGCACAATTATTGTGTAAATTAGTTAAAGCTGAACTTAATCTTAAATCAATAAGATCAAATAGGGAAGCAACTGTTAAAGAAGGAGCTAATTTATTATCAGGTATGGTATATTCAAACATTAGAAAAATGTCATTGATTCCTGGTGTAAGTCATTTTATTTTAGGTGGAAAGGACACTACAGGTTATTATATCTATGATATTTTTGCAGACGGTTCATTGACATTAGAAGATACATATGTATGTTCAGGATCAGGAAGTGTTTTTGCATTAGGAGTAATGGAAACATTGTACAAAAAAGATTTAAGTGTTGATGATGGAGTTGAATTAGCTGTTAAAGGAATTAATGCTGCATTAAAAAGAGATAGTGCTTCTGGGAATGGTATTAATGTAATTACTATAACAAAAGCAGGTGTTGAGAGAGTTTTACATAAAGAGGTTCAAACAACAGTTAAAATGTAGATTTTCTTTTTTAATATTTCTTTTTTTTTAATTTAAAATAAAGATAAAATAAATCAAATAAACTTGAGATGATAAATATGAGTAAAATAATTAAAGAAATTATGAAACATTTGCCAGATGATAAAATCAGTGATGCTGGTTTTGAAGCTGCAAATATTGTTCTTTATACAAAAGATAAAGATTTTTTTATGGATAATAAAGGTATAATTAGAGAGATTGTTAATAAAATCAAAAAAAGAATTGAGTTAAGACCAGATCCTTCTATTACAATGGATATGGAACTTGCTGAGAAAGAAATAAGAAAGATATTACCTGAAGAAGCAGTTGTTGCACAAGTTATTTTTGATGCACAACGATCAAGAGTAATTATTGAAGCAGAAAAACCAGGTTTAGCAATTGGTAAACAAGGTTCTTTATTGAGAGAGATTAAACAAAAAACAATGTGGGTTCCAATGATAAGGAGAACACCTGCAATAAGGTCTCAATTAATTGATAATATTAGGTTAGTTATGTATAAAAGTAGTGATTATAGAAGAAAATTTCTTGATAAAACAGGCCATAGGATTTATGATGGTTGGATTAGAGATAAGAAACATGAGTGGATAAGAATTAGTTACCTTGGTGGTGGAAGACAAGTAGGAAGAAGTTGTTTATTATTACAAACACCAGAGTCAAGAATTTTATTAGATTGTGGTATTGATGTTGCAGGTAATGATAATACTTCATATCCATTGTTAGAAGCACCTGAATTTAATATTAATGATATTGATGCAGTAATTATAAGTCACAGCCACTTAGATCATTGCGGTATGCTTCCATATTTATTTAAGTATGGATATAGAGGTCCTGTTTATTGTACTGCACCAGTTAGAGATATTATGGCATTATTACAACTTGATCTAATTAAAATCATGAGAATGGAAGGAAAAGAACCTTTGTATTCAAGTGATGAAGTTAGGGAAATGGTTAAACATACAATATGTTTAAATTACGAAGAAGTTACAGATGTTACACCAGATGTTAGAATTACATTGTATAATGCAGGACACACAATTGGAAGTAGTATGGTTCATTTACATATTGGAAATGGTTTACATAATATGTTATATACTGGAGATATGAAATTTGGAAAAACCGAATTATTAGATCCTGCACATACAAGTTTTCCAAGACTAGAAACATTAATGATTGAAGGAACATATGGTGGTAAAACTAATGTTCTGCCGTCGAAGAGGGAATGTGATCTTTTCTTAGCAAGTACAATTACAAATACAATTAAAAGAGGAGGAAGAGTTTTAATTCCTGTTTTAGGAGTAGGAAGAGCACAAGAAGTTATTTTAATTCTTGAAAGTCTGGTAAGAAAAGGCGAATTAGATAAAATACCAATTTATGTTGATGGTATGGTTTGGGATGTTACAGCTATTCATTCAGCTTATCCTGAGTTTTTGAATAGTCAGGTAAGAAAACAGATCTTCCATAAAAATCAAAATCCATTTTTGTCAGATATCTTTAAACAAGTTGGTTCTGCTAAAGAAAGAAAACAAATTATTGAAGATGAAGGACCTTGTGTTGTATTAGCAACATCTGGTATGTTGGTTGGTGGTCCATCTGTTCAATATTTGAAAGCATATGCAGCAAGTGATAAGAATACATTGATGTTTGTTTGTTATCAAGGTGAAGGTTCATTAGGACGAAGAATTCAAAGAGGAGAAAGGGAAATTATTACTGCAAATTCTCAAGGAAAACAAGAAGTAATGAAAATTAAGATGCAAGTTGAAACAATTGAGGGATTCTCTGGACATTCAGGTAGGAAACAATTAATGAGTTTTGTACATAAATGTGTTCCTAAACCAAGAAAAGTTATAATTAATCATGGAGAAAGTTCAAGATGTCTAGATTTAGCTTCTTCAATACATAAATCAATGGGTATTGAAACTTGTTGTCCTAGGAATCTTGAAGCATTGAGATTAAAGTAAGGCTTATTTTAATTTTCTTATTTTTTTAAATTCTTTTCACTTACCGTAACATATTTAAACTAATTCTGTTTTAAATTATATTATTATTGTTATTATTATATGTCTAGGAGATGTTTTATATTGGTTGTAAAAAAGAGTAATGAGATAGATAAGGATAATGGAAATAAAAGGAATAGATTAACCAATCTATTTACTCCAAAAAAAGGTCATGATAAGACTTTAAAGAGATCAATGAGCGGTTTTGAAACAGAGACATTTATTCTTAATAATGAAGGAAAAATTGATAATTCTGATTTGTTATTAAATAAAGCAAAAAAAGCAGCACTAGATGTTAAAGAAGAATGTGCTAAAGGAATGATTGAAGTAATTTGTTTACCTTCAAAAAAGTTAAGTTCTACAACTTTTGATTTATTAAATAATGTAACTAAATTAAGTGAGATTGCAGAAGATAATGATCAATATCTTTATCCTTTTGCTTGTTATCCTGGTGTTAATAAACCTGTTTTTAGGAGTGAGCCATGGTATACTATTAAGCAAAATATATTGGGGAAAAGATTTGTTAATGCAGGATTATGTTGTGGTTATCATCAACATTATGCTCTTCCATGGGGAATGTTTGATGAAAAAACTAAGTCATTGAATTATAAATTAAATTCAAAGGTTAAAAGGACATTACTTGATAGTTATAATATGCTTAATGCAATTGATCCAATTATTACATTATTTTTACAATCATCTCCTTTTGTAAATGGTAAATTTGTTGGTAAAGATTCTAGATTAATTGTTTATAGAGGTGGGAAAAAGTTAGATAATATGGATGGATTATATGCTAATCATCAATTTTTTGGTGGACTTTCACCATATAAACAAACTTTAATGGATTTGATGTCAACAATTAGAAGAAAGCATTCAAAGTGGAATAAACTTATGCGAGAGAATGGATATAAAAAGAAAGAGGACACAAGTATATTACAATTTGCTTGGAATCCAGTAAAGGTTAATAATAAAGGAACATTAGAATATAGGGGCGGAGATATGAATTATATGACTAATATTCTTGCTGCTTCAACTACTATTAAGTTTTTGTTAAGGAAAATTCAACAAGATTTTACTCTTGTTATTCCTATGGATATTGAGTTAAAAGAATCATTTACTGTTGAGAATAATATGTTATTTATTCCACCACATACAATGGTAAGAAATGATCTTCAAAAACATTCTGCATATGATGGATTGGATAATAAAGATGTTAGGATTTATACTGAACGTTTCTTTAAATTTATTAAATCAATAACTTATAAATCTTATAAACCTTTGTTGAAACCATTTCAAACAATGATTGAAGAAAAACAAACAATGTCAGATACGATTTTAAAACAAGTTAAAAAAGATGGTTATGATAAAGAAATTCCTGATGAATATGCAAGAGAACTAGCTATTAATTATTCAAATAAGTTTAGAAAGGATTTAAAATTATCAAGAGAACTCCTTGAGAAAATTGGTTCAGAGGTTCTTTTAAAGAATGACTGTGAATAATTAATATAAAAAAATGAAAAAAGAGGGAAAGAGGAAAAAGAGGGTGAGTCCTGTAATGGATGAATTAGGTGAAGAGGAAACTCCTTTTTTATTAGAATTATTTTTGTTAGGTATAAGAAAAACAGTAGGTTTTCTTAGAAATAGGCTTGAGAAACAATTTTTTAAGAAATGTTATACTAGTTTGATTAGTGAATTAAAATCATTAAATGAGAAAGTTGAAGAAACACCTCATTTAAACTTTATTTCTTTAATACATTCCTATAAGATTATGATTGATTTTGTTGATGGTAATGTTGGTTATTTTTTTAGGAATAGAAATAAATTGTGGTTTAAACATTTTTTTCATGATGATGAATTATATAATTTGGTTAGAAAAGATATTGAGAAGTTGTATCCTAATTATTCAAAAGTTAAATTGACTATAACAAAGCATGGGACTATGATTTATGATAATTATAAAAAAAATAAATTTAATATTCTTTTGTTAACTGTGCATAGTGGGACATGGGTTCCAGAGTATGCGCGTAAGTTAATGGCACTAAGTAATGAAGAGAGGTTTAGAGAAGAGGATATCGCATCTGATTCAATATATGCACCCATTGTTCTTGATAAAGGAGGAATATGGATTGATACAAAACAGTCAAGATTTGCTTGTGATTATAATAGGGCAAGAGCAGGAGCGGTCTATGAAAATGGAGCAGAGAAAAGGACACCAATCATTTGGTTAGGTAAATTAAAGAAAAGAGAAAAAGAACATATTTTAAGAAGTTATGATAGATTTTATTATATCTTGGGGAAATTAATTAACACCCATAGATTTAATATAATTTTTGACGGTCATTCAATGGGAAATCATAGTACTAGACCAATGTTTAGTTTTGGTATTAAATATGTCCCTCAGTTTTATATTCCAATTGTTGCAAAGATGCGTGAAACATTACAAAGCATAACTAAGAAAGAGGTTAAAATAAATACTCCATATGGTGGTGGTTATATTCTTAATTATCTTTCACAGAAGTTTCCAGACGTATTTATATTCTCTATGGAAATTAATAAAGCATTGTATATGAATAAAGAACATACAAAAGTTTATAATAAAAGGATTAGTAGGCTTTCTATTAATATTGAGAAAATGTTTAATTTTGGGCATAAAATGTTGAAGTAGGATATTTAAGTACTATCTTGGTTTTGTTCTTATTATTTCAATATTATAATAAACTTTAAAAAATAGAACTATTATCTATTTTCTATGGTTGAAAAAGAGAAGTATGTATGCGAATATAATATAAAAAAGTGGGTAAAAGCATTATCTCCATATATGAATCGGTTAGATTTTATACCAGATAATTGTGCTCTTTTGGTTATTGATATGCAAAATTATTTTACTGATAAGGATAGTTATGCTTTTATTCCAAGTTCACCACAGATTATGCCTAATGTTATTAATTTAGTTAAGGAATTTAAGGAGAGGGGATTGCCTATTATATTTACTAAACACATTGATTCAAAGGTTGGTATGATGATTAAATGGTGGAATAAGCCTATTGTTAAAGGAAGTAAGGATTCTGAGGTTTGTGATGAGTTAAAGGATTATGTTGAAAAGTGTGAAGTAATTACTAAATCAAAATATAGTGCATTTCAAAAGACAGACCTGGAAGAGTATTTAAGAAAAAATAATATAACTTCTGTGGTTATAACTGGAATTATGACTCATCTTTGTTGTGAAAGTACAGCAAGAGAAGCTTTTATGAAAGATTTTAAAGTGTTTTTTGCAATAGATGCAACAGCAACAACAAATCAAGAGTTACATTTAGCAAGTTTGAAAACATTATCTCATGGTTTTGTGGTTCCAATGACTACAAACGAAATTTTGGAGATTCTAAGATGAGGAAGGATGTTTTTGATTGTATTATAATAGGTTGTGGTCCAGCAGGAATGTCTGCAGCAATACAATTGAAAAGATTGAGCAAATCATTTTTATTATTTGAAAAAGATAATGTGGGGGGACTTTTGTTGAATGCTAACAAAGTTGAAAATTATTTAGGTTATGAATCAATTAATGGAGAAGGACTTGTAGAGAATTTTAGGAAACAGTTATTAATTCATAATATTGATGTTCTTAATGAAAAAATTGTTTTAGTGGATAAAAAAGAGGATGTATTTGTTTTAGGTTCAGAGAAAGGGGTTGTTTATAATTCTAGGTCTGTTGTTATTGCTACAGGTACTATTCCTAGGAAATTAGATGTTGTCGAGAAGAAACATGATAATGTTTTTTATGAAGTTAAGGAACTGTATGATATGAAAGATACTAAAAAAATTGCTGTTATAGGTGGTGGCGATGCTGCTTTTGATTATTCATTAAATTTAGACAAAAGAGGACATGCTGTTTATCTTTTTGTTAGAGATATGAAAGCAAAATGTTTGGATTTACTAAATAAGAGAATATCTGGTAGTTCAGTTATTGTTGAATATGCTGTTGATATTGATAATTTAGATTTAAGTAGGTTTGATATGGTGTTAATTGCAATAGGAAGGGAAACAGTGATACCTGAATTAAAATGTCCAAATGATGTTTCTGGGTTATTTTTTGCAGGTGATGTTGTGAATGATATTTATAGACAAGTTTCAATTGCTTCAGGAGATGGTTTGAAGACAGCAATGAAAGTAGAGAGGTATTTGGATGACTTTGAAGGTAATTAAGGAATATGGAAAAGATGATTTAGCAAAGGTTTATGTTGTTGAATTAAATGATAATAGCTTAATTGAATTTGTTGAGTCTATTCAGCCTCCAAAAACATTACAAGATAAGTGGGTCATGGTTATATCTTCTCTTGTTGGTTGTCCTGTAAATTGTTTAATTTGTGATGCAGGTGGTAATTATAAACGAAAATTGTCAAAAGAAGAATTAATAGCACAGATTGATTGTATGATTAAAATTAGATTTGGAGATGGAAAGATTGATACTAATAGATTAAAGATTCAATTTAGTAGGATGGGTGATCCTGCTTTTAATCTTAATGTTTTAGATGTTTTGAAAGAATTGCCTGATTTATATGATGTTAATATTATGCCTTCAATATCAACAATTGCTCCAAAAGGAACAGATGATTTTTTTGATAAGTTGATTGATATTAAGAATGAATACTATTCTAATGGAAAATTTCAAATGCAGTTTTCTATTCATTCAACAAATGTTGGACATAGGAATAGGTTAATTCCAATTGAAAAATGGGATTTAAAGAAAATAAGTGAATATGGTAATAGGTTTTATGTTGGAGGTGATAGGAAAATTACATTAAACTTTGTAATGATTAATAATATTGCTATTGATCCAAATAAAATTGCAGAAATCTTTGATCCAGATAAATTTATTATAAAATTGACTCCATTGAATCCTACAAAGAAATCTCTTAGTAATGATTTGTTTTCTTCTCTTAACCCGTATGATGAAAATAGTGTAACTGGATTGGTAGATAGGTTTAAATCATTTGGTTTTGAAGTAATTGTTAGTATAGGTGAACAAGAAGAAAATAAGATTGGAAGTAATTGTGGTATGTATGTTAATAGTGTTAAATGTGTACTCCCTTTAAATAGTTAAGAATCTTTATATATTCATTATATTAATATTACAGCATGTCACTTAAGAATCATGTTTTTGTGTCAATTATATTGATGTTATCACTATTATTGTTTTCTTTTGCTTTTCTAGATGTTGGTTATTCAGATGATAGCTGGGATGCTGAATCTGCTCAAGAATATATGGATGATATGGCAGAGTATATTGATAATATTAATGAGATGTATAATCCTGATTATGAAGGATTAGATTATAATACGGGAGATGATTATCCTATTGAGGTAGGAATTGATTATGATTATGGATCTACATCAGAGACAATTTCTTTTGATGAAGATGGTGGAGTAGAAGACGCAGGTGTTATAACTTATATAGATGGAGCATATACGTGGGATGTAGTACTTCCTGAAAATTTTGAGAAAGTAGAAATTTCACATTATGATAAGAACAATCCAGATGTTGTTAAGAAATATATGGGATGGAATGCTTATTTAATGGTTAATAATCAGATGGTATGGCAATTTCTTAGTTGGGATTCGTCATCAGGTGGACAGATTTTTGATTATTCTTTAAATGAACAGGTTTCAGAGTCAAGTGGTTCTGGTAAGTGGATTGATGCAACTGATTTTTTTATTTCTGGTTCAAATACAGTAATGTTTTATCATTATAGTGAAGGAGATGGAATTGGTTTGAATATAAATGTAGAAACAGAAGAAGTGGAAGAAGAGATTGCTGAAGAACTTGTTGAGATAGAAGAGGAAGTTGTTGTTGAACCAGTTGAAGAAGAAATTGTTGAGCTTGTTGAGGTAGAAGAAGTTGTTGTTGAACCAGTTGAAGTAGGAGTTGTTGAAGAAGAGCCAATAGAAAAGGTTACTTTTTTTGGTCATGAAGAAGCAGCATCTGTTAAAGGGGAGATTGTATTAGAAGGAGATTGGAAAGATGCTGTTGTGGAAGGACCTAATTGGGGAGATAAAGTAAACGTGGATTTTGATAAAGCAACAGTCCTTGAGGTTGAAGATGAGGAATTAAAGTTTTTAGTGACTGAATTTAAAAAGTCTAAAGAAGATATGGGTTTAGGTGGAGCTGCTTGGGCAATGGTTGATGTTGGTGTTAGTTTAATAGGAGGAACCATAGCAAAAGGTGGTGGTTATATTGGAAAAGCAGCTGGTTTAATTAGTACTGTTGATGATGTAGCAAATGCTGTTGAAGGAGCTAGTGTTGCAGTTGAAGAAAGTGAGAAAAGTAATATTCCTAAGGGTGTTGTTAAAGGTGGTGCTGCGATTGTTCCTGGTGGAAATTATGCTTATAATGCTATTAGTGGTTTAGATTCTCAATCTGAAATTCAAAATATTGTTGGTGGAATGGAAGGTTGGGCTAAAGTTGTTGTTGGAGATGTTGATGGAAATGGTGTTGAAGAAGTCATTGCTTATACTAGAACAGGTGTATATATTTTAGAGGTAAATGAATAAAATGAAAAAATATTTGTTTATATTAATTATTATGGTTTTAATGAGTGCTTTTGTTAGTGCTGAAGGGATAACAGATATTTCTTATTATTATACTTTAGGGATTGCATCAGAATCTGTTGCTGATTTTGCAGAAGCATCTACTAATTATAAGGATTGTTATGAAATAGCATCTGAAGATTCAGAGATAGAATGGTATGAATTATGTAAATCTGCTTATGATAGATCATCAAGTGTTACAACAACTAAAACAAAAGAATTAGTTTCAAATATACCTTGGGAGTTTAAAGGTGAATATATAAATGATGAGACAAATAGTATTACACAATATTATTTAACATCTAATGATGAATTAGTAATTATTGATGTATTTGAAGTTGATTTTGATTTAAATGATGATGATCTTAAATCTTTTGTTGAATATCAGAAAAGTCCTCTTGAAGGATCTTATGGTCTATCTTCTGATGAGATTAAAATTGATGGTTTAAATGTTTATTATTTATTAGGTGAAGATAAGGAAGAACCATTTACAATTTTCAATGGTTTTGTTTATCTGTCTGAAGAAAATTCTGTTTATAATATTCGTGCAACTCTAAATGATGAGAATTTGGATAGTTTTTTTAATGATTTGAAATTTAATGAAGAGTCTTCTTCTTTAGTGTTGATTGGTGTTTTGGTTTTTTTAGTGGTTGTGGTAGTAGGTTTAGTTATTTATACAAGAAAGTTTAAGAAATAATTAAGTTAAAAATTAATCTTCTCTTTCTTAAGAACTTCTTTTAATGCTTTAATTGCAACTTCTTGTTGTTTTTCACTTGGTTGTCTTGTTGTTAATTTTTGTACTAACATACCCGGACTAAATAATATCTCCATAATAATACTTTTTCTGAATTTAGCACTTAATCTTAAGAATTCGTATGCAACACCTGCAATAGGTAGCATTAGTATTATTCTAAATAATAATAACACTAATCTTTTTAACCACCAACTTATATCAGTAAATGCAGGATAAATTAAATTTATAATTAATGGTGCAACCGAGAAAAATACAATTCCAATTAAAATAACAATAAGGAGGAATGAAGTTCCACATCTTGGATGTAGTGTTGAATGTTTCATTGCATTTTTTATTGTTAGTTTTTCGCCTGCTTCATAACAATTAACTGCTTTATGTTCTGCTCCATGATATTGAAAAACTCTTTTAATGTCTTCCATAAAGGAGATGAAGTATACATAGATTAGGAAGATAATTAATTTCACAATACCATCAACTATATTAAATAGTACTGCGTTCATATCTTCACTTATACCAACTAATGTGGTTAATATGTATGGTAATACTACAAATATACTAAGTCCAACTAATAAAGCGAATATTACTGTTAAAATAATAGCAGCCTTTCCCATTTCTTCATCTTCATCTAATGCTTCATTAGCAGAATAAGTTAATGCATTCATTCCAATATACATCATTTCAAATAATGAAATAATTCCTCTCATGAATGGTAATCCTAATATTTTGTTTTTTAATGTTAGTGACTTGTTTTTTTCAGTTTTTATAGAGATAGATTTATCTTGTTTTCTAACAGCTATTGATAAATAATTAGGGCTTTTCATCATGACACCCTCAATAACTGCTTGCCCACCAATAAATGGCTTTTTAGATTCCATGAGTATTTTTGTATAGGTGTTATATATAAATGTTTAGGAAAGATTTATATATTCATATACGGATTATATTGGTATAATGATTATAAAGGTATTAATTGGAATTATAGCAATTATTGGTGTTTTATTTGGAGCAGAGATTATTGTTCAAAAAAGTAAAGCATTGGCTAAGTCTTTTGGTATTTCTGAAGTTTTTATTGGTCTGACTATATTATCTATTGGTACTAGTTTGCCTGAAATATCTACACATATTTTAGGAAGTATTAATATTCTAAAAAGTCCTTTTGAAATTAATACAATATCAAGCATTGCTTTAGGTACTAATATTGGTTCTAATTTAATTCAAATTACTTTGATTACAGGAATTGTTGGATTGATTGCAATGATTAAGACAACTAGAAGATTCTTGCTAGTTGATTATGTTTTTATGTTATTTTCAATTGCATTATTGTTTGTACTTGGTTCAGATGGATTGATTTCTCGGTATGAAGGAATATTTTTGGTTTTACTTTATGTTGGTTATTTAGTATATCTATCAAGAACAGAGAAATTAAGTAAGAAGTTTTTTAATCATAATCACAATCATAAACATCCTTTTATTAATATTCTTTACATTATACTTGGTTTAATAATTTTAATGTTTTCAGCTGATCAAGTTGTTAAGGTAGCGTTGTTTGTTTCAGAATCATTTAATATTCTTGGTTCAACAGTTGGAATATTTATTATTGGTGTTTGTACTGTTCTTCCTGAATTTGTTACAGCAATGATTGGTATCATTAGAAAAGCACCAGGTATTTCTCTTGGAACATTAGTTGGAAGTAATATAACAAATCCTTTATTAGCAGTTGGTGCTGGTGCAGGAATATCAACATATACAGTGAGTAATCCAATTCTTTATTTTGATTTGCCAATGTGGTTTGCTGTTTCATTAATAGGGTTATTCTTATTTAGAGATAATAATGAGTTAGATAGACATGAAGCAATATTGTTGATTTTGTTGTATATTGGATTTGTTGGTTTAAGAATTTGGTTGTTTTAGTTTTTTAGGTAAATCTTTATAAATTGATTTTCATTACTTTCTTGTGGGGGATTGTTATGGAGGATATTGGTGAAATTACATCTGATGTATATAAGGCATTAAAGGAAAGAGACTTATTGCAACCAATAGTTTTGAGAGGATTGAATTTCTTACATTATGAATCTGTTGAAGTTGGATCACAAAGAGTAGATTATGGTATCATGATTTTAGGGGGAAAGTATATGGAAACAGTGCTTGTTGGAGACGAAGTAAGAGGGCACTCAATTTCTGCATCTGTTGTTAATCAAGATATAAGAGTGATAAGTCAAGTTAGAATTAATCCAATTAGATCAGATAATAAGTTATAACAGGTGATGTAACTATTATTTGTGAGTGTTCTCCTTCTCATACTTATGGTTTAAGGATGGAATTTAATGTAGATACCAGAGATTTAACTCAAGCAGAAGCAGATAGATATTATTGTGAAGGTGTTGGTGTTTTTAATAGAGCAGTTGATGATCTTGGTTTAATTGAAAGACTAGGGTTAAAACCAGAACAAGTTTATGCAAAACAATACAAAGATGTTGCTTAAATCTTTTTTATAATCCCAATTAACTTTTCTTCTTTAATATTACTTCTTATTCCATAATCACTAAAGTGTGTTCTGGAAACTTTGTATTTGTTTTTCTTTATTTTTTCAATCAAAATATCCATTCTAGGAATAGTTAATTTATTCTTTTTACAGAATACATGAATATCGTAGAATCCAATATCACAATGTTCTTCTATTTTTGCTTCATTAGCAATTGTTTCTGTGAATTTGTCTTTGATTTGTTTGTGAATCTTTGCTGCTAATGATTTATCCCAAAGTTTACCTAACCACATTGGACCTACTTCTTTGTAATATTCATGTTGTTTAATGATTTTATCAACTTTAGTTTTGCCTTTTTCACATGAAAAAAAGACACGCATATAATGATCTTTTGAATATGAATATATAGGTAATAATGCTTTATCATACTGTGCTGCAACAAGTTGTATTTTTCTTGTTAATATTCTTAATCCTATTTCATGCTTTAATTCATTTCTTAATGGTTCTGCCCAATACTTTCTTCTACATGCTTTTGGAAATGTTCCACAGAGAGCACTAGTGTCTGTTGCAGTAATTGCTAATATTCCTTTTCTAGATAATTTAATCATTGCACTGTCTAGATACGGATTTGGTGTTCCAAATGGATCAATATCAATATAATCAAAGCCTTTTGATTGTCTTAGAAATAAATTTGCATCTTTGTTGTGAATAATAATTTTGTCTTTTGTTTTGTTTTTTTGTTTTACTTTATTTTTTCCTGTATTCAATTTGTTTAATTTAATATTTTTGTTTATTAATTCAATTGCTTTTTCACTGTAATCATTAAAATGAATTTGTTCTATCTTATTTTTTTTAAGTTCTTTTAGTAATCTTATTCCTCTTACGCCAGAACCAGCTAATGGTAATCCTATTTTCATTTCTTTGTTCTTTACTGCTTCTAATAATACTATACTAATGTCTCTGTTAAATTTCATTATTGAATTATAAAAAACAGGTAGTGCTTTTGAGACTTTCTTCTCTTTTGGCACATAAATTTCAATTTTTCCTTCCTTTATCTTTTTAAACATTTTATATTGACGACGTGTTATTGTTTGTTTGAGGTGTTGTTGGATATAAAAATCTTCCGGAATTTTTTCCGGATTTTCCGTAATTTTTATTGATTATTGTACTTTTTTAATGTAAATTTCCGGGCCTCTTGGTAATACTCCCGGATTTTCCAAAATATTTCCAGATTTCTTTCATAAATCATTATTAAACTTAGTTTTATTCAATTTGGTATTAAGTTTTGAAGGTGATAATTATGAGTTTGGGAAGTAAGGTTGCTATGATTGGTGCAACATTTGGTTTAGGTGTTTTGGTTGGTACAAATTTGCCTTCTAATCCACTTGATCTTTTTGAAGATAGTAGGTATTCGATTGTTAGAGAATATGAACAACCAATGTTAGTTGATAATATGAGAAATGCAAGAGTACCAATATATGAAGAGAGTGGACAAATTCAATGTGGTGATGCTGAGTATAGGGTTAAAGGATTAATTAACAAAGGATATGATTCAATTGTTTCAATGATTGATGCAATGTATTAGTTTTAGTAATTAAAAGGGAATAATATGAAAAAAAAACCATTTCAATTACAAGCTCAACCTGGTGCAGATTTAATTAGAGCAAGAAGTATTGTTAGTGCTCGACCTTATGGCTCGGTTTTTCAAGAAAGCGAAGGGATGAGAGCAAGAGGTGTTGTTGATTTATCAGATAGTCCAGCTTATACTGATGTTCAGGCGCAATCCCCTGGATTTCAACAACACCAACCGCTTTCACATTCTTCTGGTTCTTCTCAATATGTTTCTAATCCATTGCAAACATTAGATCAAACAATTCATGTTTATGTTGAAAGACAGAAAGAGTTTGATGCATGGTTAAAAGGAAGAAATTCACCATTTTATGCAGCTTATGTTCAAGCAAGAAGATATGTAAAAAGAAGAGTTTTTGGTGTAAATGAAAGAGAGGTTCAACTTAGAGAAATATATGATGCACAGGTTGAAAATCTTGCAGTTATTAATAGATGTTTAGGATCTTTGATTCATGAATCAAGTTTAACTTTAAATGAAATTGAAGATATAACTGGTGGTTTAACTTATGAAAATGAATCATTAACTGATTTTCTTAGAAGAAGTTTACCTTTACTTAGAGAAAAACAAAGGGAATATGAACAAGTTACAAGGCAAGTGCAATCTTTACAAGAAAATGATCCTGACTCTCCTGAATTTTGGAGGGGAGTTAGAGGACTAGTTCATGTTGAAAGAGATTATGAAGGAGTTAAGTATAGGAGACATATTGCAGGTGTTAGATATAAATTTAGTAAAGCAGAGTTTGCAAGATGTTGGGCATATGAAAAAATTCTTCGTTCTGTTATTGCATCAACTGCAGTTGTTAAAGTTTCAGTTGAATCTTTGGGAAGAAATTTATACATAAGAGGAAAAGCAGTACCAACAATTCTTGAACTTGTCGAGGGAAATAGTAGGGTATTAGGATTAGTTGATAGAGCAACAGAAGCAAGTTTAGCAATGGATGATCAATTAGCTCAAGGATTAACAGAAATGCAATCTAGACTTGTTGAAGTTGAAAGAGATGTTGATGTTTCTGGTTCTGATAATGCTGTTGTTTCAAATGTAATTGGATATTTAAGACAGGTGGGGTGATGCTAGTGGCAAAAACAGAATTTAATCCAGTTTTAAGAAAAATACTTGGTGAAACTCAAGGAGGAACTCCTTTGGATTCAATTGCAAGAGGAAATTATAGACCTAGACAAAATAATAATGGTCTTGGTGCATTGTTGGGGGTTGCTGGTGTTGCTTGTGGGATATTTTTATTAGGGATGATGTTTGCAGGAAGTGGTAGTGGGGATAATAGAAGTAGGGGTTCTAATAGTTCTTATAGTAGATCAAGAACTACTTATTCTTCTAATGTTTCTAACACTTCAAGTCCTTATGGTGGTTCTAGTTCTTATGGTGGGAGTTATGCTTGGCCTGTTTCAGGTAGTAGAAATATTTCTTCAGGATATGGTTATAGAACAATGTTTGGTTCTAGACACTTTCATAAAGGAATTGATATTTCTGCTTCATCTGGAACTCCTGTAATGGCAATTTGTTCTGGAAATGTTATTGATTCTGGTTGGAGAAGTAGTAGTTGTGGTAATGGGGTTAAATTAAAACAAGATGACGGAAATAATAGTACTTATTGTCATATGTCTTCTGTTGCAGTTAAAGATGGGCAAAGAGTTTTAAAAGGTGAATTAATTGGATATGTAGGAAGTACTGGAAAGAGTACTGGTCCACATTTACATTTAGCTATTGATTCTAATGGAAGTTATGTAGATCCACAGAGATATTTTTGAGTTATTACAATGAAATTTTATTTTGATACTTCAATTTGGTTAGATTTTTTTGAAAATAGAGATAAACCCAATTTACCTAAAGGTGAATGGGCATATAAATTATTGAATAAAATTGTTGAGAGTGATAATAAAATAATTTATTCTAATGTAAATTTATTAGAATTAGTTTCAGTTGGATATTCACTTAATTATATTAATAATATATTTAAATCATTAGAACAAGTTCTTATTTTTGTAGAATCTACTAATAAACAAATTGGGAAGGCGAGAGATCTTGCATTTAAGAGGGATATTCCAAAAGGAGATGCACTTCACGCATTAATTGCAAGAGATAATAATGCTATTTTAATATCATTGGATCATCATTTTAAGAAAGTATATGATATTATTAAGGTAAAAAGACCACAAGATTTTATTTAATTTTACTTTTTTCAAGTTCTTTGAATACCTTTTCTCTTGCTTTGTGTAATTCTAAGTTTGTTGTTTTTCTTTTTGAAGAACCCTTGAGTAAGGCTAAGTTTCTTAGTATCTCATCTTTTTCTAATTCAGATAATTTTTCTCTTATGGCATCTCTAATAAATTCTGTTCTTGTACTATATCTATGATTTTTTAATTTTTGATCTAATTCACATAATAAATTTTCTTCTAATTTTAGGCTTATTATTTGCATTGTAATACTTAGTATATATTATGTATTATTTAAATGTTTTGATTTTTAAGTATAAGTGTTAGGAAATGTTGCATTTCCAATACATTTATAAATAAGTAAGGCTTGCCTAACTTTATGATGAATATATCAGCTGAGGATTATTTAGGGGCATTGTATCATTTATATGAGAAACAAGATGATAAGTCAATAGGGATCAAAGCTATTTATATTACTAGGTTGTTAAAAGTTTCTAAGGCAAGTGTTTCTGAAATGGTTAAAAAGTTAGCAAAGAAGTCATTTGTTAAATCAAAACCTTATTCTAACATCTTTTTAACAAAGAAGGGATTAGAAGAAGGAAAAAGAATAAAAAGAAATCATAGAGTTATTGAAGTTTTTCTAAAGAATGTTTTGAAATATAATGTTAATGAAGCCTGTAATGAAGCGCATAAATTAGAACATGCTTTTTCTCAAGAGTCAATAAAAAGGTTGGAAAGATTTCTTAATAAACCAAAAAAATGTCCACATGGAAGGAAAATAATTGATTGAGTTGTGATTATTATGGAAAGAACACTATCAGAAATTAAAGCAGGACAAAAAGTGAAGGTTAATTCAATTTCATGTGGTTGTTCATTGAATAAAAGATTATATGAATTAGCAATACATAATGATAGAATTATTGAAGTTATAAAAAATGATGGAAAAGGTCCTATTATTGTTCAGGTTCTTGATTCTAAGATTGTATTAGGAAGAGGAGAAGTTGAGAAAATTCTTGTTGAGGAGATTTAATTATGAAAAAGAGCCAACATAAGTCAGAATCTCATAAACATGATTTAACTTTTGCTTTAGCTGGTAACCCTAATTGTGGTAAAACAACATTATTTAATGGATTAACTGGTGCTCTTCATCATGTTGGTAACTGGCCTGGAAAAACTGTTGAAAGAAAAGAAGGATGCTTTAATCATAAGAAAAAGAGGATTAAAATTATTGATCTTCCAGGGATTTACAGTTTAGCAAGTTATTCTGCTGAAGAGATTATTGCAAGAGATTATATTACTGAGGATAAACCAGATGTTATAATTAATATTGTAGATTCTACAAATCTTGAGAGAAATTTATATTTAACATTGCAAATAATTGAGACTGGTGCAAAGGTTGTATTAGCACTTAATATGTCAGATCTTGCAAAGCAACAAGGTATTATTATTGATAAAAAGAATTTGTCTATATTGTTAAGAATTCCTGTGGTTGAGATTAATGCTAAAGAAAAAAAAGGTTTTGATGATTTGATTAATGAAGCAAAGAAACTCTCAGAAAGTAGAAAGGTTGTTAAAAAGCATAGAGTTGATTATGGTGAAGAATTAGAAGAACATTTATATGAACTTGAATCCAATATAAAAGATAATGCTTCATCTGTTTTAGAATATAGGCCAAGGTGGTTGGCATTAAAATTATTAGAGAATGACAAAGATATTATTAAAAGATTAAAAGATATTAAAGGTTATAATCTTGTTTTAAAAAAGGCAAAAAAGATTAGGCATCATTTAGAACACGTCTATGGTAAGGATATTGATTATTCTGTTTCTAATGCAAGATATGGTTTTTTGTCAGGGGCAGTTAAAGAGTCTGTTAATAAGAAGTCTGTTGGTAAGGAATGTTTATTAGAAAAGATTGATGATATTATTATGCATAAATATTTGGGAATACCTATTTTTCTTTTGATTACTGCATTGATGTTTTATGGAACATTTAAACTTGGAGAGCCACTTGTTGAATTAGTTGTTTTTTTGTTTGGTTTTTTATCTGAATATACTACATTATTATTGAATTCACTGAGTTTTCCTGATTGGTTGGTATCTTTAGTTACTGAAGGAATTATTGATGGAGTTGGTTCTGTACTTGTGTTTTTACCTAATATAGCTTTATTGTTTTTCTTTATAGCTTTATTAGAAGATTCAGGGTATATGGCGAGAGCAGCTTTTATTATGGATAGATTTATGCATAAAATTGGTTTACATGGTAAAGCATTTATTCCAATGATAATGGGTTTTGGTTGTAATGTTCCTGCTATAATGGCAACTAGAATTTTAAAGTCAAGAAAAGACAGGATTCTTTCAATATTAATTAATCCATTTATGTCATGTTCAGCAAGATTACCTATTTATATCTTATTTGTAAGTGCATTTTTTTCAAATTATCAAGGATTAGTTATTTTTTCAATGTATTTATTAGGACTTATTGTTGCAGTTATCTCTGGATTATTATTTAAGAGATTTTTCTTTAAAGGAATGTCAAGTCCTTTTGTAATGGAACTTCCACCATATAGATTACCAACTTTGTTTGGTGCAATTATTCATACTTATGAAAGAGTTAAACATTTTGTTAGAAAAGCAGGAACAGTGATATTATTGTTTGTTGTTTTGATTTGGTTATTAGCAAGTTTTCCATTTGGTGTTGAATATGGATCAGCTGAAAGTTTGATTGGTGTGATTGGGAAGTTAATTGCTCCTGTTTTTGCTCCACTTGGGTTTGGTTTTTGGCAAGCAGGTGTTGCATTAATCTTTGGGATTGCTGCTAAAGAAATTGTTATTAGTACTCTTGGTACACTTTATTCTGTTTCTGATACTGGATTAGTTGGTATATTACCTAATTTATTTACACCATTGTCTGCTTATGCTTTTATGGTATTTACTTTGTTATATGTGCCGTGTATTGCTGCAGTTGCAACTATAAAACAAGAAACTAATTGGAAATGGGCATTGTTTTCTGTTTGTTATAATGTTGGATTAGCATGGATGGCTGCTTTTATTGTTTACCGTGGTGGAATGTTGTTGGGGTTAGGTTGATTCTTTTTAGAAAAAGTAAATAAAAAAGAAAAAATAAAATTATTCTAAGACAAAATATCCTATATCTTCATTGCAATGGTTAGTTTCATAATCAAGTGATCGTTCTTCTTCCACAACTACCTGAACTCCTGTTTGATTTAGGAATCTATATCTTAATTCAGCTGTATCAGCCCCATTAAATGATTGCATATCTGCTAAAAACGTAGGTGGATTACTAAATGAATCTATGAAATTAAGGTTTTTCCAACTACTGTTAAAGAAGGATCTGACTCCTATCTCAAATGTTGTTGTATTACTGTAATTTCCTTTTTCAGCAGCAATATAACCAACCCATTCTGATACATGATTTCCAGAGTCACTAGAATTCTCTTCTTCTTGCAGTTTTATTGCAAATAAGAGGGTGTGATTTGTCATTCCAAGTCTTGTTACAATAGGTTCTGAGTCATTGATTATATTGCTTTGTGCTAAAATAATTGGATCTGATGAAAATGCTTCACTGAAATATACATCTGAGAAATTACTATTTACTGTTGCTAACCCTGCTTGAATTAGATTACCCCTAAGGATATAGCTTCCTTCTTCCATTACAATATATGATACTGTTTCATTAATATGCTCTCCATCTTGATATGCCCATTCTTCTACTTTAATTTCAAAGCTATTTGTTGTGACATTATTAATCCTAACATGTGCAATATCAGTAAATAATTTTTTTATTGGTTTTGCAATTATTACTGGACTTGAATAATTAATTGTTAGATTTACAGTTCTCCAGCTGCTATTAATTTTTGTACTCCCAAATTCAGCAACATCAGTTATATCAGAAATATTTGTTGCTGCATAAGCATTTGTTGATAGTATTGTTAATAAAACAATTATCAAACTACATAGAATTACTTTCTTCTCACCCATTTTATTTCTCCACCTCTTTTGATATTTACATTACCTAAGAGATTATAATTAATAAAAATAAAAAATAATTTAATAATTAACCAAAATCTCAACATCTTTACCAAAGATTTCTTTCAGATTTTCAAAGATTGGTTCTTTAAGGAAAACTTTTGGTGGTATTGTTGTCTTTGCAAGATGTTTTTCAAATGTTTCAAGATTTGATTGTTTTATATTACCTAATCCACCGTTATCATTAATCTGAGCCATTGAGATTTCTTTTTCTTCATGGTCAACATCATGTATGATAAATGCTACTTTATCTAATAATAACACTTCACCATATCTTTTTCCATGTTTAACTCTGATCTTTGCTCTTTCAAGTTCTCTTCCTCTCTTTCTTTGCATATATTCAACAATAAACTTGATAAGAGATCTACTATCTTTTCTTACTTTGTCAACTTCATTCTTTGTTAATTTTTTTGCATCATAATCTTTCTTTGCCTTTATTATGTCTTTTAAAATCCTAAGATACTTCTCAGGCACGACTCCTTTATGAATTGCTTCTTTTTCAAAAATGTTAACAATTTCTGTATCCTTTACCTTCTCAATACCTTCTAATCTTAGAAGATCTCTGATCATTGTAACAACAGATTCATATACATGAAGTACAGATTCTTCTTCTTTCATCTTTTCTATTTGTGTGAATAATCTGTTAATTCTTTTTAAGAATTTTTCTGCATCTGATAACATTTTATCAACTTCTTTTCCTGATAATTCTTTCTTAGTTCCATGTTCAAGATCTTTTCTTACGTCAATATTATTTTCAAGAATCTTGACATATTCTTCTTCAAGAAGTTTTTCTTTTTTAACAAATAATTCTCTCATTAATTTTGCTGTTTCTCTTGGTGCCGGTGGTGGAATACCATACAACATCAGAGAAGCTTGCGATGGTGTTAAGATAGCATAATAAGTATCTTCCATACCAAGTGCTTTTAATGTTCCTTTGACTCTCTTTACCATTTGATCACCAGAGTTCATAAACATGTCAATTGCTTCTTGGCTTGGTTTAATCTTACCCATTTTTAACAATTGTTTCCAAGGCATGAAGATTCCTCTATCAAATAATGGAACTCCATCTCTTAGTAATGTAAAGATAACAGGGTTTGCTTCTTTTAGACTATCCCAGAAATCAGTTAATATGTAGACTTGAATATTTAATTTGTTTTTAATTCCAGTCATTTCTCCTGCTTCAATTCCCATTCCAATGATTATTGCTCTTAATTTATCTTTTAACTCTGCTCTTGTCATTTTTTTAACATCAGTGTCATCAATTACAATGAATACATCAATGTCACTTGTTGCAGTAGCTTGTCCTCTTACTAATGATCCACTTAATACATAACTTACAATGTATTTTTCGAATTTCTTAATAACCATAGATTTATGTAATTCTGAAATCTTAACTGCTGCAAGCATACCTTTGTCAAAAATAGGTGCAGACATTGCAACTAAATTTAATAGGTCATATTTTGCATCATAACAACTTTGCCATAATTCTGTAAAGATTAAAACATCAGCAACTAGATTTTTATCAATTTCTGCTGCTTGTTTATCAACAATTGTTTGTAATTTTTGTTTTAATTCAAATTTAGACATTTTTTGACTGTCTGTATCATCAACAAGAATTAATGCATTGATTCTGTCTTTATTGATTTCTTTTCCATCTTTGCCTCTTTCAGGTGGAAGTAAAGAAATACCTGCAATATAATCTCCAAATTTATCTAATAACCTTTTTTGTAGTTTTTCTAACTTTGCTTTAATATCCTTCAGCTTTTCTTGAGCTTCTTTAGGTAATTTACTCATATCAACATTCATTGGATTAATTGGCATCTGTGGTGCTGGTCCTACAGGTGCTGGTGCACCTTGTTTTGGTGCAGGTGTTTGTTGTTTTGGTGCTTTTTTCTCTTGTTTTGCCATTTGTTATTCAACCTCATATATTTTGTTTTATATTGACTTTGTTTGTTATTCTTGATTAATGTGTCACTAATCAGTTACACTAATGAGAGGTATTTTATGGTTTATAAACACTTAGTTATTATAGTACATAAAAGTGTGACATTTTGGTCATTTTGATTGTTTTTAATGGTTTTTATGTAGTGTTAGTATATCCTATTTCTATATTTTCTTCTTGTATTCCTGTATATGCTGTTTCTAGTTCTTGTTCATCTGTGCCAAATTGTTCTTCTTGTTCTTCTAATGTTAATTCTTTTCCTGCACACTCTGTTTTAGGTGTTTCATAGCTTGTTGAACATGAACTGCTACCTAAACAAACCATCATGTCTTCTCTGTAATACATTTGAGTGGGATCTGATACTTGATCAAATCTAATTCTTTTTGTTACTGGCTGTGATGGGTTACCCATTGAATCTGTTGCTCCAATTGTAATATCATACATGTCATCTGCTCCTGTTTTAATGAAAACTCCATCAACTCCTAAATCAAGTTCAAAAAATGCAGGTCTGTCATCTTCAAAACCTAATGATCTATCAGTATTAGCTGTTAATACACAATCACCTGTATGAGTTTTTTCTGATAATGTATTTGAACTCTTATCATATGTAAATGTATATTGACATGTTTGTTTATCATTTCTTAATATTCCAATTGAAATTGTTGAAATTTCATTGTTTTGATCATCCCATAATGTGAAACCAATTGGAACAGCTCTATTATCATTATTAACATAACCTGTTGATTGTTCAATTATTGTAATTGGTTCAATAAAGTCAATGACTGGTTTTAGATTGCCTGTTGCAGCTGATGAAACAAAGCTATATTCAAATTTGAACTCTTGGTCTTCTGGATTGTCTGCATCAGCTGAATAAATCTTTGATTCACCACAGCCATCACTATTCATGTCTGAAAGAACATTAACCTGAGATTGTTGTGAAGATGAACTTCCTGAGGAATATGAAGGTGTTGTTGTGCTTGTATAAGTTGTTGTTATTGTTTGTTGTGCATTGCTTGGATTATTATCTCTATAAGCTTTTGAGAATAAAATAGGGAATGTATATGATGATGCAATTTGTCCTGCTGATGCTTTTCTTTCTGCATTATCAAATTCAATATAATTTAATTGTGTAACCTGGCTTCCTTTAATACTATAAGTTGTTGAGATAACATCTTCTGGCATTAGACACATGTAATATGTTTGGCTGTTGTATTCATGTATTCTGTCATATGCATCTTTATCAACACTTGCCCATTTTGTTCCTAAATTACAATCTGTGTTTAGGTCTTGCATTTTTGTTTTTGCACAAATTTGTTCCCATGCAGTTTGTGCTGCATCTGCTCCTGATGTTTCATCTATTTCATAGAATTTTCCATCAATAAATATACCATATTTTCCTGTGTTGTATAATCCTGATGAATCTAATTTCACATTACATGAAACAGGAGAATAGGTTTCTGTTTGTCCTGCAGGTAATATTTTGAAATCAACTTCTTGGAAATCATTGTGTAATGAAATACCAAATTTACCATAACCTGAAGTACTTGTTCCTGCTTCATCTGTTAATAGTATGATTCCTTCATTTTCATGATCTTCACTCCATGTATCAAGAACAGCTGAACTGCTTGAAGAGCTAGATGATGAACTGCTAGTGGTTGGAGAGTCTAGCCATAATAAATAATATTGTGTTGCTTTATATTGATAGGTATCTGTTCCTGGGTTTGCATAATATTGTAATGAATTATAATTGTCTGTTGTTCTTATGTAAAAATTATCTGAAGTATAACCATTATTAATTTTGACTAATCCTGCAACTTCATTATCACTATAATATGATGTTACTTTTGGACTTAGTCTTGAACCTTGTGTTGTACTATGTAATTGAACTGAACCAAGTGCACTTCCAGTAATATCTTGGAATTCTGGTGCAACTTCACAGCTGATTCCATTAACAAGACTAACTCCACAGTTTAATAATGATAAATCTCCTTTTTTCCTTATTTCATAATCTTTAGTCATAATCTCTGAACTATCTCCTGATTGATATGAAACTTGTAATGTTAATTTATTATACCAACTAACAGCATTCTCGTCGACATAGAATGTATTTTCATTATAAAAGTCATTTTTGCTTAAATGTGATCTTACAATTCCCCTTGAAACTAAATCAATTGGTGTACTATCTGCACCTTTTGCACAATATTCTCCTCCTGGATAAGTTCTGTCACATTCTAACCATGCTTTTACATAGGTTTCTCCTCCTGGTACAATTCCAAAATACATGTTATAACCAATTGAAACTCTGCCTGTGAATGGATCATAACCATAAGGTCTTGAGTATGCGTCTGCTGCAATGATTGGTGCAACTTCGACTTGATCAATGACTTTGTCGAGAACACCTTCTAATTCACTCCAGTCCATATTGAATGCTGCAATACAAGCTTTATTAATTAGTTGATCTGTTGATAATCCTGCTTTTCCAATTATACTTCCGTATCTTCCTTTAATATTATTAGATACAGAGTCTGAGTAGGATTGATAATCAGATGATGCACTACCATAAACACTTGATCTTCCTAATGTTCCTCCACTTATTGAGTCTAGAAGGTATTTCATTACTTCTGTTAATATATCACAAACAAAATAACTTAATAATCTTTCACATGCACCTGCTGTTTCTTGTCCAATTAAAGCTGATTCAAAGCATGTTTTTGATGCTTGTAATATTTGTAACAGATTTTCAAGATGTGCTTTTGCTCCAGTTAAACATCCACATTGTAGTGAGATTATTAATCCGTCTGCAGGATTATGTCCTGCTCCTCTTCCAAATAAACATTTTGTTTCATCATATTCAGGACATCCTTCTTTATAACATCCAGGAATCTGTGCTTCAGAAGGATCAATATCATCAGCATCATCATTACTACATGCAATTTTTGTATCTTGTGTCATTGAAGATGATGCAAACCATGAAGTATCACCCTGGTCTTCCATTCCTTTGTAAATAATAAGTGATTGTACGTCTGACGTTGGACAATTAGCAATATCTGCTGCATAAAAGTTTCTTGCAGTTCTTCCATTACTTAATGTTTCATCTAATCCTATTATTTCAACAGTAATTTGATCACCATCATATTCTGTTGCATATGTTCTTGGAGTTCTTACAGATTTATAGGTTTCTCCACCTGTTGTTGCAGAAATACTATTAAACCTTTCTTGAAGTGCTGTATCTCCTTCTTCTGCTTTTTTCCATTGTTGTTGATAATAATCTTCTTTTGATATTGCCAATGTTTGATATTGGTCTAAGTAATCATTTTCAAACTCTGCATCAAATGCATCATTTGTTGCTTTTTGTTCATTGTATGTGTCCATGTCAACATCTTCACCTCCAACAGTATATGTTCCTCTTACTCCTGTTGGTTGTAATCCTTCACATAATGGATTAATAGATGGACATAATACTCTATCACAGATTTGATATGTCATTTTCATATCAACTCCACCACATTCAGATAATTCTTGAGCAGAAACATCTTGTGGACCAGACATGAATCCTGATGCATAATCCCATATTAATTTTGCACCACATGCAACTAATGTCCATAAAGCAGCTTTTTGTAATATGTCGACAGACTTTTGTGTTGCATTAATTGTGTCATCTAACATTTGAATTGTTGTATTAATCATTTCTGGACTTAACCATTTAGCAAGTGATTCTGGTTTTTGTACATCAAAACTTAGGACCGGATAAACATCACAGCTTGCAGTTTGTCCTGAATAATCTTTGTATGTAAATTTAAGATCAAGATAGATTCCAAATTGTTCAGGAAGATCTTCAACAACACCAGTATATTTACTTATTTTTAATGGAACATAAACATAGACTGCTCTGCTTGATTCGTCAAAGTCAGTGTATTTAAAGTTTGAACCAATTGAAACATAACTATTACTATTACTTAATCCACCATACGAATTTGTATAACTAAATGGTGTATTTGCTCCTATTGTATATTCTGTTTCAGTGTTTGCTACGATTGATCCTGCAGAATTATCTTCACCAACTGCAATTTGTACATATTCTGGAACACCTGCACCAATATAATCTAATTCAATGATTGCACTACCATCAATCTCTCCAGAGGTCATGTCTTCTGTGTAAATATTAAATGGGAATGATGTAATTTTTCCTGTTATCCATTCTGGACAACCTGGTTCATAATTAATAGATTTCTCGACGACAGCATAATTTCCTGCAGTGTCTGTTATATTAAATATTATGTTATTTGTTCCAACCATGTTATAGATGTTACTATAACTTGAAGCTAGATCTGAATACTTCTGTGTATGAACATCTTGTCCTGAGAATAATGCAACAATTACTGTGAAATTGCCATTTTCATCTGCTTGTGCAACTACGTTTTGTCCAAGGATAAGGTTTAGTATATCAGCTGTCATTGATAATGTGGTGTCAGGACCTGCTCCATAAACATCGCCCATTGAATCACAATGTCCATATTGTTCTGTAAATTCAATATCATCACAACCGTGATATTCACCAAAATTAGCAACTCTGACTGTTGCATTAGGTTCTGTTTGTCCGTCTATTCTAAATAATTTATAATGTGTTGTTCCACTAAAATCTGTTATAAAGTCAATTGTTGGGTCTGTTCTATCAACAAAGATTTGTTTTTCCCATCTGTTTACATTATCAGCTTCATCAATTGCTTCCACAGCCAGGGTGTAATTCTTTGTTGCACTTCCAACACTAATTGTTTTGTTAAAGAAACCTGTTTCATTAACAGTCATCATCCCTTTACTTTGATTATCCATTAAGAAATCAACATATGCATCTGCATCAGTGTAACCTGTTATTTCAATGTCTTCATAATTAATATAAGTTGGAATGTCATGTACTGTTAAATCTGGTCCAAGATTGTCAAGTGTAATGTTGAACTTTTTCTCAGCTTTTTCTCCTTCTTCATTCCATGCATTGATTTCAATTGTGTTTAATCCTTTGACCCCTTCTCTTGTGATGTATGGGTTTAATGTTAATGTTACATTAAATCTTGTTCCATTTAATTCTTCAATAATTTCTTGTGCTCCTGGATCTTCATCTTTATTAACAAAAAAGTACATCTTTGATTTATCCTCAGAATCTCCTTCTAATTCTAAATATATTTCATTTGTTAATTCTGATACAGGATCAAGGTCAATGAAATCTTCAAGATTTTCAGATGTTTCAAAGCTGTAAATAACAGATTCTTGATTGCCTGATTTTATTTTATAATAATATGTTGCACCAGAGTTAAGATTATCAAGTTCGATAGTGTGATATACTTGTTCATCACTATGATATTCTTGTTTTTCTAAACTATCATCCATTCCATAATGAACATATCCGTCTGTTTCAACATTTGTTGTCCAATAAACTTCAGCTGAGTTTTGAGTAATATCTTTTACTTCAATATCAGTTATATAAATTTCAGTATCATTACTTAATGTTGTAAAACTATAAGCATCTGATTCACTTGGACCAGAATTTACTATGAAATAATATGTTGTATCTTCTTGTAAATCTTTCAATGTAAATTCATGTTCTGTTGATAGTTCTTCTGTATGGTAATTTAATTCCATTTCTGATTTTATTGTTGATGAAGAACTATAATAAACAGATCCATTTGTATCTCTATCTGTTGTCCAACTGATTTTTGTAGTACTTTTACTTATTTCACTTGCTTGGATAAATGTAATGTTAACTGGTTGTTCACTTGTTGTAATCTCTAATGTTTCTGAAAATTCAGATTCTTGATCTGTGTCGTCGACAGCAACAATATTTATTGAATATGTTGTTGATGGTGATAGATTTTCAATTGTGTATGATGTTGAGGACGGGTCATCATCAACAACATTGTTTTTATATACTTTATATTTTGATGCACTGCTTACTTTATTCCAACTCATTGTTGCATAGTCATGTGATATTTCTTCTAATTCTAGGTCTTGTGGTGCAGCAAGTGTTGTTGTGAAATCATAATAATTTGATGAATATGTTCCTGCATCGTCTGCTGCAGTAAGTTGATAAAAATATTTTTGATTGGACTCAAGTCCTTCAACGAGTATTGAATGGTATAGGTTTTCACCAGTTGTATCAGGTATTTCTTCCATTGAAGAGGTTGTTTTACCATAGAAAACAGAACTAGCGACTTCTGCATCTGTTGCCCATTCAATCTCTACGCTGGATTCTGTAGTTGTGACATTAATTGTGTCTGGATTTATAGACACAGCAAATGCTATAGGTAGATTTATCATTAACCAAATCATTAATACTACTGTTAATTGTCTCAGTGTTGTTTTCATTTTTGTTTATTGCTTCTTTAATAATGATGCCACCGCCTTGGCTCACTATCTTTTTTTACATCGTATTTCGTCAGAATACGATCCGAATATTATTTTTTACTTTGTACCAGAGCCGCTGTGGCATTATTATTTTAACCAAACTTTGGTTCATAATATTGTGATTGTTCTAATGCATAATTATATACTTCTTGATATTGTTCTGTGTCTAATACAAAGTTAGGTGCTGTTATATCTTTTTTTATTACATAAAATTCTAAGTTATCTCTAGTTACTATTTCTGACACTGTTGGTGTCCAGTTTAACTGAAGCAGACCTAAAAATTCTGTGTCTGATGTTAATTGAACTTCAAGTTCATATGTTGTTTCTTGTGCCAATAATGTAATATTTTCACTTGTTCCATTTTGATTGTAAATTACATACTGATCATAATCTAGATCATCTGATAATATTGTAACTACTGCAGATTCTTCTTTTTCAAGTTCTCTCTCTGAAATTAATCCATTGTGTTCTTCAATAACTGTTACTTTAAATTCAAATGGCATTAATTTGATCATTTCAATATTTATACTCTGTCCATCTGTTGATGAATCAACTGTTTGCATTATTTTTGCATCTTTATATCCATCTGCTTCTGCAATTACATATCCATTTACACATGTTGGGAATTCTGTGTTTAATGAAGGCATTCCTCCTGTGTAATATCCTGCTTCATCTATAGGAAGACCTGTTCTTCCAACATCACACTCAAAACTAACACATCTATAACTAATATTAACACCACTTAATGGCATGTCTAAACCATATAAACTGTCATAAACAAATACCTCTACCCCATAATTCCAGTTAGCAGCTATTGTTTCTTCTGTATAAATATATCCATCATCACCAATATGATATAATGTAATTGTTGTTTCATTGTTACAATATTGTTTATTAACATATGTGTCTGTCTCAGCTGGCCAAGGTTCTATTTCACTATATCTATTTGGCATGTTTCTCCTTGTTATAACTGGGGTAGCAAAGTAAAATGATAAGTCAGGATAATCTTCATCAGTTATTCTAAACATAACTGGATAATATGTTGAATATTTATGATGATAAATTTTAACGCATGGAATTGAGAATGTGTTTTTTAATAAATCAATATCTGTTACCTCTCCATTTGAACTTGGTTGGACATCTAAATCAAGACCCCAGTCAGGATTGTATATTGTTTCAACCTTTAGATTTGAATAATCTTCACTGTTTAATTTTATTTTGTATAATTCATTATAATAATCATAATCTGTTTCTTCATATTCTGTGTTTTCAAACATTAAATATTTTAAATTATGTTGTAATATTATTTTTGTGTAATCTTCCATATCATCAATTTCCCATTTTTTAGGTTCACAACTAAACTCAATTCCTTCATAAGGTAAATAATCAGATGATGCAATGATTTCATCAGTGTATGCTTCTAAGAAATTTTCTTCTTCTTCTAAATTCATAATTGCAAAAGCTAAATCCAACATTTGTCCTATATTATATTCAGTTTCAACTTGAATTAATGGTAGTGTGATTGATATAACATCTGATGTGCTTAATGTTAATGGAAGATCTGTTTCAACATAAACGTCGTCAACAGTTATAAGGACTTCTGTTGTTATATCTGTTTTAGATATGTCTTCATTAATTGTATATTGATCCCTGAATGAATTAAGATTATCTAAACATATCAGTAAGTTTTGGTTAATGTATTCAGCAAGATCTTCTTCAATCATTTCAATGTATGGCCCTCTTCTCTGTCCTTTATAATACCAATAAGGTACTTTGAATCCCATATCAATGTATGATTCTGGATTTGTGCTAATTGCTTCAGGTAATTCAACATATCCTCCTTGTAAACTTAATAAGAAAATACCACTAGCTGTTGTTTCTCTAACACATTGATCAACATATTCAACAACAGGCATATATTCATTTGGGGTGTCTTTATATTTGGTGGTTGAATTAATAACATAAGTAAAAAGTCCAACAGTTCCTAGAATGACTAGACCTATTATGATAAAAGCAGTTACCTGTGCTTTTTTATCAAATTTTTTTCTATTTTGATTATTAATAATCTTCAACCCCTTTTTGTTATTTTATCTTAAGCTTTTTTAATACAGCTAAAATGTAAAGTTTTGTCCATGTTAAGTATAGTACAATTACTAATAATACTACAAATAAATGAAGCATGTCTGGTAAAAATACTAACATAGGAATAATGTAAAAAAACATTAATACTAATACTATGAAAAATGTAATATATGGAATAATAAAATGATAACACCTAGTTATTCCTTTTGAAAATGTGATCTTTATTGATCTAATTAAATTATCTGTGATATTAAATATTGGGTGTAGTAAACAGATGAAGTAAATCAATAATAAAAATATTAATATTAATAATATTGGGAAGATTTCTATTTTTGTAATTGTGTATGTTAATAATATTGTAATTAATAAGGTTATAAATATTAATATGTTTAAAATTATAAACTTTCCAAAGCTTTTTAGGTCTAGTTTCTTGTTTAATAGGAATCTCCAAATTAGATATTTGAAAAAACAATAACTAATTATTAATAATACAGAGATTACAATTGAGTAAAATTTAAATTGAAACATTGCTGATTCAATACTGCTAATTTGCGATAATGCTTCTGCACTAATTGTTGTCGGAGATAATGATATTTCTTGTAGTAATGGTGTTGCTTCTTGCATTATATCTAATTTAGGAAGTATTCTGTATATGTAAAGTGTTGAGAAGAAAATAAACAATATATAATAAATATAATCAAATAATACTACGAATAAATGTTTTTTCTCAAATTTGAATGATTCAACAAAACAAGAGTTTTTCATATAGTTTAAGAGTCTTTTATGTACACTATTTTCTTTTCTCTTTTTTGTTTTCATCTACTCCCCCTTTTATTTAATATTCACAATCATAATCTGATCCAGATGATGGTGATACAAAACCTTCACCATTTGATAAGCTTGTACAATATGGTTCTTCTTCATCCATTAATTGTACACATGCCTGATCAAATAAACATTCTTCTGATTCACATTCAAATATCATATCTTCTCCTGAACTTCCAGCATAATGATACATAAAATATTCACCTGAACTTAGATATCCATAATCATAGAATATTTCTTGTGAATCTTTTTCAGTACATGTATTGTATAAATATGTGATCCATTCAACAGATGCATTTGATAACATCTTTAATGTATATGAATATCTATACATATCTTCACTTATTTCTTCTTTTTCTCCTTCAATTGTTATTGTTCTAATGTTCTTAGTAATTTCATATTGTAAACTTGAAGGTGAAGTATTATGTGGCATACTTAACCATGAATCCTGAGGAACATCTCCTAGTCCAAATATATTTTTACATATTTGACTTGGAACATCTGCTGTCCAACCAAACCATGCTTCACTAATTTTTTGATTTAATAAATTAACAAGATAATTTCTGTTTGCAGAACTTACTTTTTCGTATTGTTCGAAATAAGCAATTTCATGTGCTTTTAGCATTTCAATTGGTTGTCCATCAGGCCCTATTATTTTTCCATCTTCAATGTCTTGATATAATTGTTGTATATAATCTTCATGTGCTTGTTTATTGGCCTTACTAAATAACTGTGTAGGATTAAATCCAGCTTCTTCAGAGGTGATATATGTTTCTTCTCCTGTGGTTGGATCTATATAATAATATCTTGTACCTGTTCCTTTACCTAGTAAATCAAAACCTTTTGATTTTTCTTCATAGATCATTTGTCCTGCTAATGGCGAACTTTCTGGTGCAGTTGATCCAAAGTCATCACCATTATAAGCACATTTACTGCCACATTCTGTCCAAACTATTCCTCCTGGCTGTAGTTCATATTTTGTAGTAGGATTTGAATTAGTATAAGTGTTTACAGCATTTGCTTCATTTATGAAATATTCTGCATTTCCTGGACTAGATGAAATAACATCAACAATCTGATCATTGCTTAAACCAGAACTTGTATAATGACTTAATAGTTCTGGTGTTATTGATGTGATTCCTTTGCTTTGTAATTGATTATTTAATGTATTAAGTCTATTAGATAATGCTTGTTCTGTTGCAGTTGGTTCTTGAGTTGTTGATTCACCTGAAGTTGTGGTTCCATTTGGAATTTCTGGTGCTCCAGGTACCATTGGTGCTTGGTCAGAAGAATTACTACTACTTGAACTTGTAGTTTCTAAATTTACATTAGGTAATTCTGTACTCATTTGTCCATCAATTACTTGATAATTATTATTTGGATCTACTTTTCTTCCATCTGCAGTATAATATTCATCATCATCATATTTGTAAACAATATCTCCTTCTGGTGTTGTGTGTGTTGTTCTTTCATATTGAATTGTACTTCCACCTGGCGTTGTTACAATTATATTTCCACTTGTATCAGTTGTTGCTTGATAACAGTTTGTACAACCAGATGTTCCACTACTTCCTGAAGAGCCTGAAGTACCTTCACTTGTACTTGATGATGAACTAGAACTGCTTGAACTTGTAGATTCAGCTTTTTCTGCGGTTTTAACAAATATTGTTTCAAGATTTTCTATATTGGTTTCATCATCTTTATCATTAGGATCATATGGAGTGCTCCATCCCTCTGATTGTTTTACACTTATATCATCATCATCAAATGTTCCTACAGATACTTCGACAACATGATTATATACTTCTTGTGGTGTGGTTTGTCCTGATATTGCTGGATCTATAATAAAGTCTCCTCCATCGTCATAAACAGCAACTTCTCCAGCTTTAAATGATTTAGTTTTACCTCCTGGTAATGTTAAGGTTGTATCTTCAGTAATATAAGTATAATAGGTATCATCACCAAAAGTATCTCTTCTAATTGTTGATGCTCCTTTTATATTATAAGGCCAATTTCCAGGTGTTATACTTGTTGATCTTATTATTTGATCATTTGTATTTGCTTGAACTGAGTCTCCAATATCAGCTACTCTCCCTGTTACTTCTTCCATTCCTGCTAAATTTCTAAATTCACTTATACTTAAAACAGCCATTCCTGTTGTGTTTTCAATTGAAGTGAATTGTGTTAATAATATTGTGATAGCTATTACTATGAAAATGATTACAAGTGTTGCATATCTATGCTTTCCTTGTTTTGTTTTTATTAATTTCATTTTTTGAATTATTAATATTCAGGTGAACTACCTGTTTGTTCTTCTATATAATCATCTAAATCTTGTTCTACTTCTTCTTGTAATTCTTCTTCTGTTGCGTTTTCATCTTCAAACCATTTTGAAAATGTTGAATTAAATTGTATCCATGTATCTCTTAAATCTAATGCTGAAGTTACTATTGCACCAATTGCATCCATTGATCTATATATCTTACATGTAGGTGTGCTAATATCACCACCATTAGGACAATTGATTGCATATTCAAGCATTTTTTCTGCAGTGTAAACAATACCTTTTGCAACAAACATTGACATTAGTGGTTCAATCCAATGCCAGAACCATGCACCTAAAACTTGTTGACATATTTGTCCTGCTAAAAATTCATCACATTGTGCAATGTCTTCTCCTTTTAACACTGCAACATTTAAGCAAACATTGTATGCAGTATAGATTTGTTGATAAACCATTAATCTATAATAAATTCCAGTAACACATGGTGGACTACATATGATAGCAACTGCAAGATTTTCTCTAGGATCTAAACTAGTCATAAGTGCTTCACCACTTAAACCAGCAACATATTCTCCTGCTTGATATGCTTGATCAGTATCTGGTGCATCAATATCATAATTTGCTCCTTCTGCTACTGTATCACCTTTTGGTGCTGCACTTCCTATTGCTGCACCACCTTTATACATAAAGCCTAATATTGAATTTAGACCTGTTTCAACAATATTTTGTTGTCCTGCTTCTATACCAAATATTTTTGTTCTCCATAATGTTCCACAATTTTCACATAATACTGTGTCACATGCATAACCTAAACTAACTAATGAATATCTTGAACCTGGTACTGGTTTTGTTTCTCCATCACTTGCTTTACCCATCCAGAATTTATCAATAAATTTAGATATGTTATTTAATAATGTCTGTGCAGATGATATTGCACTTGGACATGGTGGAGCAGGACAATTAAATAATAATGCAATTGCATCAATCATTGCTGCTAAATTATTTACAGTTGATCTTATTGCATTTATTGGTCCACATATTTTATTTCCCCATTCAACCCATTTTGATAAAAAGCCATTAATTTTTTCAAGTTTATTAATAAATTCTTCATGTTTTTGTAATTTATCTATTGTTGTTAAACTCGGTTCTTGGAATAATCCTGATGCTAGCTCAACTTCTACAGAGATGTTAACTTGTTCATATGGAACATAAATATCACCTGAACTTGATTTTGATTGAATAACTTCAGCAAAACATAATACGTATACCATTCCACCTTCTGTTTCAAGTGTTTCATTAACACCGACACTTGATAATAATGGTGGAACATTAATTAACAAATATTTTTTATCTCTGTCTTCGTCTGGATAATAATATTGTCCTACTAATGGGAACTCTGTGTAATCTGTATCATATTCTGTGCTATCTGGAACATCAATTGCACCAACACAACCAGCTATTTCATAGGCATGTACATAAGGTGTTGAACCTGTTGGATCAAGTTCAGTATCTAATTTAATTACAGTTCCTGTTGAACTTTGTCTAATAAAATTTGGATTTAATGTTGGTACATCTTCAACAATTGCTTCATCTTCCCAATAATCAACATCTTGTTCATCTTCTTCAACTATTTCAGCTTCTCCATATTCATTATCATCTTCACTATCTTTATAATTACCTGCTAAATCATATGCAACAATATTTAATTCAACATCTCCTTCAAATAATTGACCTGAATATTCCCATATACATTCATATGTTGAATCATTTATTTCTTCACATGAATCTGCTTGTGCCCATTCTTCAGCGTCATCAAAATCACTATAATCAGCAAATACAGTGTCTTCATCAACACCACTATATTTATCATAAATATATGCAGTTATTTCTGCAATGTCTTGATCAATTAGAACACCAATATCTTTTCCAAGAGGAGCAATTGTTATGTTAATAAATTCTGGTTCTTCACCATCATATGTAAATCTTCCTCTGTCTTCACTATTTACTGTATCATAATAATTTCCTGCATCATCTACAATGTTATATATTTTTACGTCGACAAGTTCCCCGTCATATGCAGAACTTCCTGCAGCAAAATCATACCAATAACAATACCAGATTGTTCCTGAGTTAATACATTCATCTGTTTGATACTGGCTGCTTAATCCAAGATCACTCATATCAGCATAAACTTGTAATGAGTCAAAGCCTGCTCCTGTTTCTTGAATTTCAAACATTATTGTATTATTTTTAGCATTCATGTAATCTCCAAATAATGATTGAATACTTGTAACAATTGGTGCTTCATTATCATTCCCTAGATTTAATGTTGCACTAAACTCTTGAGTGTTTCCAGCAAGGTCTGTTGCATTAATTTCTATTTCAACAGATCCATTAATTCCGTCTAAGAAAACATTTTGCCACTCACATGTATAAATTCCATCATCACTTTCACAACTTGTTGCTTCATAATCTTCATATTGAGCTGGCACAACAGTGTTTAATTCTGAGAAGTCAGCAATAACAGTGCTTGTGTCTAATCCTGATACATCATCAGTTATATTTATTGAAATAATTGCTTCAATTTGTTCATCTCCAGTATAATCAATATTATTTCCATTACTATCTGTAAATAAGAATGACGCTGTGTTAAAGTCAGGTCCTTCTGTGTCAACAATTATATCAATACATTTTTCAGACTCAAATCCTAGTCTGTCATAAACAACAAAACAAAGTTCAGATTCACCTTCTGAAAGTCCAAGATCATTAACACTTGTTTCAATGGTATCATCATATTCACATATTGGTTCTGTTGTGTCATATACTGTGGTGTTTTCATCTGTTTCTGTTCCTGAAATTAAAGCTTCACCAATCATTGTTTCGTCAATATAAACTTTAAATTTCTTTAATCCTACACAGAAATTACATGAACTACATGCATAATCTTCTAATTCATAATCAATATCAAAGTCTCCTGTTAAATATGCGTCAACTTCTAACTCTGTTACTTCTGGTTCATCTCCATCAACATAAACTTCAAATTCTTCTTGATCAACCACAATCCCTTGATCACTATATAACTTAACAGTTAAATCATATTCATCAGGTGATCTGTCTGCACTGTCACTTGTGTAAGTACATGTATAATAATTATCTTGTACATTTTCACATGAATCAAATAGTTCTTCTTTATTATTGAAGATCATGTGTAAATAATTTTCATTAAATTCTTCTAGTTCTGTTGTGGTTTCATTTGTTTCATTATCTGTTGTTTCAGTATATTCACCATACTCAACATCTACATCAACAAACAAGTAATCATTATCACCAGACATGAATCCTTCAATATTATCTGAGCCAGAGTATTGGTAAACTTCAACATTATATGCAGCCATGGCTTGTGCACTAATAACAGGGAACATTATAACTAAGAATGCCATAAAAACAGCAATCTGTTGCCATATCCTCATATTATTGTTGTTATCCATTTTCTTTATTTTTTTTAACTAAAGCTCCTCGTTCCTTACGCACAGTCAATGTTTATTTAAACTGTGCTAACCCACATTGTGCAAGCAATGACAAAAGGCGTCACTGGCCACATAGTGGCGGAGCTTTTTTTCTTAACTAAACTCTGGTTCTATCATATCATAATTTAATTCTGAACATGTTTCAATGTGTTCTAATGGTTGACCTACTTCTTCAATTCTATTTGCAGGTCCTTCATCAAACACATAAAATATAATTGTGTCACTATTTTCTAAATCCTCTTTGCTTATTTGTAAGCTATAACTTGCTCCTCCTGTAAATGCTTGTTCAATTAACACATCATCTTCAGGATAATAAAATGTTTCACTTGAAAATGTTCCATTAGGAACAACCATACTTTGACTGTTTGCTTTTATTGTCATTTCTCCTGGATATCTTTCTTCTCTCATTAAATTTATCTCGACATTATATGTTCCTTGTGCAATATCAATTGTGTTTGTTTCATCTAGTGAATATAATGTGACTGGAGCAGAGTTTAGGTTTCCATTTTCTGTGTCTGTTTTTGTTAATGTTACTAATGCTTGTTCATATGGTTGTAAAGGTTTGTCTTCAATTCTTAAATTACATTCAGTAACATTATAATCTTCATCTAATACAACTCCTGGGTCTGTTATATTTTCTTCTTGTTCAGCAGGTGGTTTAACATAAAATTTCCTGACTTCAATATTTTTAGTATAAACTGTTGGTAAGGTGTATGTTAATGTTAATGAGCTATCTTGTTCAATTGTTCCAGTAAGTTCTGATGTACTTAGATAATCTGCATGTTTTAGATTTACCATTCCTCCTCCATTACAAGGAGGGAACTGTTCTGTCATCACACCAGTTTCTGTTTTTCCAATAAAACAAATATCTGAAAATTTGTTTACTGATGTTATTGTTCCATTTTCATCATATTCATAAACATAATCTGGACCACATTGGAATGTTATAATTACATCGTCAATTGGTTGATTATTTTCATCCTTTACAACTACATTAATATCTCCACTTAATCTTTGTTCAGGTGAACATAAGTATGAAGGAACTTCGTCATCTTCATCAGGATATGATAAATTTGATAATACATCACTTAATCTAACTCTTGGATAATTGTCTTTTAAAACTGTCATTAAAGGAAATTGAAATACAAATTCTTGGTTATTTACAGAAGAACTTTCATCTGTTAATGAAATTAATACTGGATATTTTATATCATATGAAAAACTATAATCAAACATACAGAGTTTCATAACATAAGCGTCTATTTCAAATACATTAGGTTGGATAAGACCTTTTGATCCCAAATCAAGTTCAAGTGGGAAGTCTGAGTAATAATTAAAATTAGCACTTATACTTTTGTATTTGTTTGATGAAACTGTTTGTATCATGTGATCAAATACTCCTTGTCTGAGTTCTCTATCATTATCATTAGGTTCATCTTCATCACTAATTGTATATCTAATGTAATCTGTATTATCAACTTGTAAGAATGGAATATTTGAAGTTAACATTGATTTAAAGTCATCTTCTACATCATTATATAACCAATATGTAAATTCACCACAATCAGTGAATGCTAAACCACTTGAAACGGGTGGGAGATATTCTGAACTAATATCTGAGTACATTGTTATTAGATTTCTTGTGTTATATTCTAAGAATTGTGTATCATATTCATATTCTGCGATTTCTTTTGCAAGTTGGTGTGTCTTTTTTAGTGCAACAGGTATTGTAACCTCAAATTCATCTATTAATTCTGTTTTATCTGTATAAGTTATATCCAAAGGTAATTGTAATTCAATCATTGTGTTTGAATTTGTGAATGTTATTTCTGTTGAAGTTTCTCCTGCAATTGCTACATTTATTCCTTGATCATTAAATGTAGAAAGATCACCTAAACATTCAAACATGTTAGATGTTACATATGATTCAATTTGATCTTGGATTGATAAATCTCCTGAATAATCTTTTTCTAGTTCAGGTATTTCTAATTTATCAATTCCATCTTCTAATTGATAATACCAATAAGGGATGTTGATTTTTCCATTTGAATATGATAATAAGTTAGAATTAAATGGTCTGTATTCTGCAGTTAGTGTATCAAAACCTTCTATTGTGATATACCCACCTTGTTGTCCTATTAATGTAATTGCTTCTTCTCCTAGTTCATAAAGACAAGTTTGTACATAAGCAACAACAGGATCATTTGAATATTCAAAGTCTTGTATTTTGATTGCTTTTTCAGCTTCTTTTGCTTGATAATAATAAATTAAACCAACTGCAACTAATAACATTAATCCAATTATAATAAATGCAGTGATTTGAGCTTTCTTGTTATTAAAAGTTAGAATTCTATTACAATCACTATTATGACTACCTCTTTTCTCGTCACTCAACCCCATTTTTAAATAATCTTATTATATTAGTGATATATAAATCTTTGCTTTATTAGATTGTTTGTTTTATATTATATATATAATATAATAAAGAAGAGAAATATTAGTACTTCAAGAAAACTTTATTAATCATTGACTATTTCTAGGTAAGAACATGGTTGATGGTGGTGGAGCAGGTTATGAATTAGATCTTCGAGAGGTTCCTCCTATTAGTGAATTAAATTTTCCAGATATTGTTCGTTTAGGAGATATTGATAGAGATTATAGTGGAAATAGAGCTCCTAGAAGGAAAATGTCTAAACAAGATTTAGCAATTCTTAAATTAAGATCTCTTTTTTATGTTGATCTAAGTGTTGCTCAGGTTGATGAACATTTTATGGATGCTGAATATTCTAGTTATGGGTCTATTAATAGACCAAAAACTTTAGCTGGAGAAGGTGCTGAGAAGGTTTTACATGCTATTAGAACATATGGAACAGATGTTGATACAATTAATTATAGATTAGATATACAGGATGATCTTGCAACTAATCCTGGATTAATTTCTGCATTTAGTGAATTTTATGCTGAGGCAATTAAAGCAAAGAAATTACATTATAATGCATTTGTAAGAGATAGTTATGGAAGAAGAAAAACAGATAGTCTTGGTCGTTGGCTTTATAAATCCTGGCAAAATTTACCTATGACATTTGTAATATTAGATAATGCTCTAAGAGAACTTCAAGATGTATTAAGTGAGATGAATAGTCAAGGTATGAAAGATATTAATAATTTTTTTACTCAAGTAACAGAACATCCTTTGTATAAAGTATGGCATGAAAATGTTTATAAAATTACAGAAGGAGGAAGATTTACACTTGGATTTGATTTTGAAGTTGGAGATGGTATGACTAATGTTGTTTCATTGGGATTTGTTCCTCCTGGTTCTAATCTTGACGGATTATTATCAACTCCTGCTCGTGTAGATGGAACAATTGGACATGCTTTTGGTGATGATTTGTTGGTTAGGCGTGTTCGTGGAATTGTGGGTGTTGAGATGGGACATCTTTTACAAGGACTTTTTGGTTTTGATTTTGAAGGGCTTGATGTTTTTTGTAAAACTTTAACAGAAGGAATGAGAGAACAATTAGGTTTTTATGCTGCATTGGGTGTTATGTATAATAATTTTGCAGAGTTAGGAATTCCTGTTTGTCGACCTATTGTAGGAGAAGGAGAAGGAATTGAAATAAGAAATACAGTACATCCTGTTGTTGCAAGGCAAGCTGTTGATGCTGGAGGAGAATTTGTAACTAATAATTATTCTGCAACACCTAATAGTAATGGAATTGTAGTAACTGGACCTAATGATGGTGGAAAAACTTGTTCAGGAAAAGCAGTAGGATTAGATATTGTTTTAGCTCAAGCTGGAATAAAATGTCCAGCTAGTTATGTAAGAATAGGTAGGCCAGTAGAAAATGTTTACACTCATTTTGTCTCAAGTGATGATATTGCAAAAAGAAAAGGTAGGCATAGAAATGAATTGTCTAGAGCAAGAAGTGTTGCTGAAGTTATTGGACCAAGAGATTTTTTATTATATGATGAGCCATGTGGCGGGACTGATGCAAGGAGTGGTCTTGTTGATTCTCGTGCTTTACTTCGTTATGCTCATCAAGTTGGTGTACCACTTATATTTGCCACTCATCTTCATGAATTCTCTGCAATGATTGAGACAGGAGAATTTTCAGGAGTAAGGAATATGCAAGCAGAGATTGATCCTCATGGTAATTTAACATATAAAATAATTCCAGGCAGAGCAGAACATAGTCATGGTTCAAGGATATCAGAAGAAGAAGGTGTTACAGAAGAAGCATTAGATGATTTAATTAGAGCAAGGATTGCTCAAGGAACATTGGATCCTGCTGAAATAAGAGGAATTTAGTAGGTTATTTCTTGGTTAATATGAAACCCTTTCGTTCACTACGTACCTATTTAATGCATTTCATGCTCTACAGATACTAAACCAATAAGTCTTACGAATGACAAATGGGTTCACTGGCTCTTAAGGGCAAAGGTCTCATATTAACTCTATTTCTAACAAAACTTTTATATACATAAAGATAAATTGTTTTATTATAATAGTTTAAAGAATCAATAAATATGAGGTGTAATTTATGAAAAGTAAAATATTAGTGTTCTTATTATGTGTTGTTCTATGTACAATGCCTTTTGCATTAGCAGAGAGTAATACTGCAATGTATGCTGAGAAAAAGGCAGAGTTTTTGGAATTAAAGACAGAAATGTCTGAATGTACCCAATCTGGTGATGATTGTAGTGATTTAGAAGAAGATATTCTTGAAGTTGCAAAAGAATATGTTAAATATAGTGCAAAGGTAATGATTGATTATCTTAAAGATGTTAAAGATTCTGTTGATGATGATACAAAAGTTGATGTGAATGATGCATTAACTGAATTATATGATGCAGTAGATGCTATTGATTCAATTGAAACAAAAGATGGACTTAAAATTAAAGCAGCTGAGATTGCTGAAACTTGGAAAGTTATTAAAGATGTTGTAAAAAGTAAGGTTGTTGAATTAATGGTTGATGAACTTGGGAATGTTATTGATGCTGGAGAAGAGATTGGAGCAAAACTTGGTTGTGCTTTAGAAAGTCTTGAAACTGATGGAGAGTCAACAACAGATCTTGAAGTTCTTATTGAGACTTATAATGATAGGTTAGATGAAGCTACTGAGAAAAAAGGAAGTGCATTAAGTGCATTATCAGATGCTTTGGATGAAGCAGAAAAACAAGTTAAATTTTCAAAGGTTGCATTAGAAAATGCACAAGATGTTTTATCAGATGTAATGGATGAGTTAGAAGAAAAAGGCTTTGACTTAACAACATGTGATGATACAATAGTTACTGTTACTGATGATGAAGAAGACGAAGTGGAAGATGATGAAGCAGAAGATGAAGAGGATGAAATAGAAGACGAAGTAGATGATGAAGAAGATGAAGCGGAAGACGACGAAGATGAAGAACTTACTGTTGAGGACATGGTTGAAGAATTAGGATTAGAAGAGTATTATGAAGATACTGAAAGTACAATAAGTAGAGCTGAATCTGAAATTAATGAATATTATGATGATGGTTATGATACAACAGATGCTGAGGAATTATTGGCAGAAGCAGAAGCATTTTTTACAACAGCACAGACTTATATTTTAGAAGAAAAAACAGGTCCTGCATATTCTAGTTTGTTAAATGCTCAATCAAAGGCAGAAGAAGCAATGGATGAGTCAAACTTTAATACAGAAAGAAGTAGTTCAGATGATGACGATGAAGAAGCTGAGGCATTAGCTGAATTTACTGCATGTATGATGGAAGCAGACTATAGTAGTCAGAGATTAAATTGTTATTATGACTATGACATTAGTACAAGTGATCAGGATGATATTGAAGATTGTCTTAGAGAAGCAGAAGATGAAGATGATGAAGAGGATTGTTATGAAGATTATGATGTAGAAGTAAGTGATGACGATGATGATGAAGATGAAATAGAATTGGAAGATGCAAAGGATGAATTAATTACAAGATTAGATGAATTATACAGTGATTTAGGAAGTTTAAGGAGTGATGTTGATGATCTTTATGATACATTAGATGAAGCATTTGATGATTTAGATTCAGATGATCAAGATGATGTTCAGGATGATTATGATTCATTAACAGCAGACATTGAGGATCTTTATGATGATGTAGATACATATAGAGATGATTATAAAGATGATAGAAGTGATTTAAAGAGTGAGATCAATGATCAAGATGATGTAGATGATGTTGAAGATCTTGAATCAGATGTTGAAGATCTTGAAGATGAAGTCAGTGATTATATTGATGAAGTTAATGAAGACATTGCAAATCTTGAAGATGAAATTGATGATGATATACAATAGGTGATACAAATGAAAAGAATAATCTCAATAATTTTGATAGGAATGTTATTAATGTTGGCTTTAGGTTGTGTTAATGATGATGCAACAATAGATGAAGATGTTACAGAAGATGATGATGAGTTAGCTGTTGAAGAAACATCAGAACTTTCTGTAGAAGATATTGATAACTTAGATACTGAACTAGAAGAAATAGATTGGTAGTTCTTTGTTTTTTTATTTTTTTCTTATTCTTTATGGACACTTAATCCACTACAGAGATAAGCTTGATCTCCTTTTGTTATGTGGAGGTAAGGGGTTACACCTTGATTTAATGCCATAAATCCTGGTTCACAATTATTAAATTCAGTTACAGGCCTAAAACCTAAATAAGTATCTTCATGATTTATTAACCATGCTTGGTGATATGGTATGTTTGGTCCAAAAAAAGGATCATCTCTTATGTGTGTATGTCCTGGTAAATATTTTTCTAACCATGGGTTTTGATGTCTAAATATATCTAAAACATCAATGACTGCATGAGATCTTTCTGCCATTACTCTTGTCACCTCTTCTATTGCTCTTTCTATTGTTTCATTAGGAAGAACACAACTTGATTGTAGAAATTGAAAACTATAAACAACATCAATTGATCCATCTTCATAAGGTAATTCTAATGCACTTCCTACTTTTCTTTCTAAATTTGATGCTTTTAATCTGTCTCTGGAATCACAAATGTCTAATGCGTGTACTTCAACTTTGTCTCCATATTTAGTAGCAATTTCATGTGCTGCTCTGTTTAATGGACCACATGAAATATCTAGTACTCTTGCTTTTCCTTTTTCTGCAATAACTTTTTCTATAACTCTTGAGATACATTGACCTGTCCAATAATCTATACCAGAAACTCTTTGTCCTTCTATTTCCATCTCTTCAAATGGTCTATCTGTTAATCTAAATGAATGTGTTTCACTAGTTAAAAACCAATTAAACATTCCTGTCCATTCTACTTCATATCCATCAGGAACAATAAGTGCTTTCCTGTATTTTTTCCAAAATTCTGGTATTTCTTCTTCTGTCATTTTATTCACTAAAGAATTAACTTTGCATTCTTCTGCTTATTGCATAATGATTTACAACAATATGACTTACATATTTAGCTGTTTCTGTGATACCTGGAACTCTTCCAAATGGTTGGTATGGTCCAGTATCTTTTGTATTACCTAGTCCTGCATTGTATCCTGCAGCTGCAGCAAGAATGTTTCCATTTCTAGCTCTTAGGTTTCTTGCAATGTATTTAACCATTGCACGGACTGGATCTTTATATAATAATCTTTGGTCAAATCTTCTTAAAAAATTAGCATCTGTACTATTGAAAATATCTCTTCCTTGTGTGTTTGCTTGAATAAATGCTTTGTAATTTTTAGCAGCTTGTTTTATGTCTCTGTCAAATTGTTTTAATCTATCTAGATATGTATTAACAGCTCTAGCATCTGTTAAAAGTTTTTGTCTATCTGTTGTACTTCCTGATGCAAGTTTTGCAATAATTGTTTCAACTGTTTCTTCATGATATAACATTCCTGTTCCTTTTGGAACACTGGTTTTTTTATATGCACTTTTTTCTCTTCTTAATCTATAATATTCATCTGCTGAATTTCTAAGATCTGATCTTTTTAATCCACTCATTTCAGCTCCAGCAACAGTCATTCCATAATCTTTTGCAGTTCCAGGGATGAATTGTGCAACTCCTACTGCAAGTGCAGGTGAAACAGCAAATTCACAGAAATATGATTCAGCTAACATTTGTGCCATAATCCAAATTGGATCAACAGGATATGTTGCTTTATTTTCTTCTACTCCTTTTACAACATGATGTGTAATCCAGTGTAATCTTTGTTCCATATCAATCTGACTTAATGGTTTATTCCAAATTGGTACATTAGAACTCCAATAATCATTAAGAAAATCTAATGTTGCTGTTTCAAGTCTTTGTCTGAATTCTTCATCTGTTCTTGGAGCATAGTTATCAGGACAGATTATTTGAATTGGACTTGTTTCTAATGAGGATGCAATTTCTGCTGCTGCTTCAGATGGATGTATTCCAATTGCTAATGCAGTTGCAACAAGTCCACCAAGTCCTAATAAATCTCTTCTATCCATCATTTTATAATCTTAAGGTAATGAATTATCTTATATAAATATTTGTTATGGGGTATTATACAGTAAAATTCTTAAGCAACCTATTTACTCTAATACCAAAAGCTTTAAACAATATAAATCAAAGATTTTTAAGCTTAAATCTTTCGTATTTCGAAAGCTTTAAATATGAGTTATGGTATAGTAATATACGTTTTAGTATATCAGTTGTTGATTGATTAGCTCGAATAAGCTAAAGGAGATGTGTTGGGATGAAAAAATTAGTTATAAATGGATTAATTGTATTGATATGTGTAGTAGTAGTAATTTCTATTGCAGTTGGTCTATTGAAAAATGTTGTTTCACCTGAAGATATGGCTGATATTGATGTTGAAGAGTCTGCTTCAATGGATTTAGCAGGAAATGCTGTTGAGGTTAAAGAACAAACAAATGTTAATGTTGTTGAGAAAGAAGAGTTTAGTCTTAATCTTGACAAACTTGATGAACTAGAGGATTTGACATAAGTTTTCTTTTTTAATAATACATTTAAACAATTAATTCTTTAAAATTTATATGCCTGTTACAGTTATTGTTGGAGCTCAGTGGGGAGATGAAGGCAAAGGAAAATTAGTAGATTTCTTAACAGAAAAAGCAGATATTGTTGCTAGATTTGCTGGTGGTAATAATGCTGGACATACAGTTATTGTTGGAGATAATGTTTACAAGTTTCATTTATTACCTTCAGGAATTATTAGCCCAAGTAAATTAAATATTATTGGGAATGGTACTGTTATTGATCCGTATGTTCTTGTGCATGAGTTATTGAGTATGGAGAAGAGAGGGTTTAGGATTTCTCCTGAACAATTAGCTATAAGTAGCAATGCTCATATTATTTTTGAAAAACATATTGAGGAAGATAAAGCTAAGTGTGGCAATATTGGAACAACAGGTAGAGGAATTGGGCCGTGTTATAGAGACAAAATCATAAGACACGGTGTAAGAATGGGTGATTTTGTTAAAAATGATAGCCAAGTAGCTAATTTATTAAGACCTTTTGTTAAAGATACATATTTAATTTTAAATAAAGCAATTGAAGAGAATAAAAATATAATTATTGAAGGTGCACAGGGTTGTATGCTTGATATTGATCATGGGACATATCCTTTTGTTACATCTTCAAATCCTACATCTGGAGGAGCGTGTACTGGATTAGGTATTGGTCCAACTAAGATTAATAAAGTTATTGGGATAATTAAAGCTTATACTACTAGGGTTGGAGCTGGTCCGTTTCCAACTGAATTAGGAACAGAACAACAAAGTAAAGACGAGAACAAAGAAGAAGGATTGACAGAAGAGGATAAACAAAAAATCAATGAAGAATATTATCAAGGTAAATTTTTAAGAAAACAAGGACATGAATATGGTACAACAACCGGAAGGCCAAGACGATGTGGCTGGTTTGATGCAGTAGTTGGAAGATATTCTGCAATGGTAAATGGATTAACAGGTGTTGCTGTAACTAAATTAGATGTTTTATCTGGTTTAAAGACTTTAAAGATTTGTAATGGTTATGAGATTGATGGAAAAGTTTATCCGGAAATGCCTTGTTGTACTGAAATGATAACTAAAGCTAAGTCACTTTATATTGATATGCCAGGATGGGAAGAAGATATTACTAATTGTAAAAAATTAGAAGAATTACCTGTTAATTGTAGAAATTATTTAAATAAAATTGAAGAATTAATAAAAACTAAAATTGCTTTTGTTTCTATTGGTCCAAAAAGATCACAGACAATTATTGTTTAATTTTCTTCTATTTCATAATCTGTTCCACATTCTGGACAATATGATTCACTTTCTTCTAAATCACAACCGCATAATGTGCATGCTCGCATTTTATACCCACCTTTTTTTAATAAGATTGAACCCAAATATATTTAAAATTAATAGTTGAAGAAATATATAAATTTTTTCTTTGGGAATGGTATCAGATTACTATCTCCATCAGTACAACATCAAAGATAAGTTTTTGTCCTGCTAATGGGTGGTTTAGATCTACAATGTAGCTATTAGGAAGAATTTCTAAGAGTTTTGCATGAACTGGTTTACCAGCTTGAGTAGTTAGTACAAATCTTTGTCCTTTTTGTGGATCTTTTACTTGTGGGAGTGATTCTTTTGGAACTTCACTTACTAAATCTTTTTGATAATAACCATAAGCATCTTCTGGATTAAGTTTAATTAATCTTTTTTCACCGATTTGCATTCCAGTAATACCTTTATCTAGACCAGGCAATGCTTGACCTCTGCCTATAATTAATTCTTTTGAATCTTTGGTTGATTCAACAACTTCTCCATTTTCTAATTTACAAACATAATGTACTTTAACTTTACTACCTGGTTGTGCAATTTTCATTATGAAAATTAAGAAAGAAATAGTATATAAAATGTGTTATTAAAGTAAGCATTATTAATTAATTTAACTTCTCAATTATTGCTTTTGCTGCTTTTTTACCGTCACGCATTGCATTGATAACAGTGCTTGCACCTGAAACAACATCTCCACCTGCATAAACACAAGGAATAGATGTTTCTAAATTATCATTAACAATAACTACTCCTTTTTTACCTCGTTCTATATCTGTTGTTCTTAAGAATAATGGGTTTAAACCTTGACCAACTGAAGCAATGATTACATCACATTCCATTTCAAACTCAGAATTTTCAATTTTTGAAACAGAACATCTTCCTGATTCATCTTTTTCACCAAGTTGCATTTTTATACATTTAATTCCTTGAACAATTTTTTCTCCAGTAATTTCAATTGGTTGTGTTAATTCTGTTATATCAATGCCTTCTTCAATTGCATGTTTAATCTCTTCATCTCTTGCAGGCATTTCATTTTGTGTTCTTCTATATACAATTGTTACTTTACTTCCTAATCTCTTTGCAACTCTTGCTGCGTCCATTGCAACATTTCCACCACCAATAACAACAGTATGTTTACCTACTTTTACTGGTGTTTTGTATTCAGGAAATTTGTTTGCATCCATAAGATTAACTCTTGATAAATATTCGTTTGCAGTTAGTACACCATTTAAATTTTCACCAGGAATTCCTAAGAAATGTGGGAGACCTGCTCCTGTGCTAACAAAGATTGCATCAAAATCTTTTTGTAAATCTTTCATTGATAATGTTCTTCCAATAACATAGTTAGTTACAATTTTTACACCTAGTTCTTTGATATAATCAATTTCTTTGTTAACTGTTTTTCTTGGTAATCTAAATGATGGGATTCCAAAGACTAAAACACCACCTGGTTTATGGAATGCTTCATAGATGGATACTTCAAAACCTGCTTTTGCTAGTTCTCCTGCACAAGTTAATCCTGCAGGACCAGAACCAATGATTGCAACCTTTTTATTATTCTTTTCTATGGTTGTTTCTGTTTTTTCTTCATAATCTGCTGCAAATCTTTCTAAATGTCCAATTGCAATTGGAGTATTTTTCATTATACATTTTGCTTCACATTGTGTTTCTTGTGGACAAACTCTACCACATACGGCTGGGAGATAGTTATCTTGTTTTATAATCTCAGCTGCTTTTTTGAAATTTTTCCCTTTAATTTCTTTAATAAAATCTTTAATTTTAATACCAACCGGACATCCTGTTTCACATAATGGATTTGGACATTGTAAGCATCTGTTTGCTTCTTTAATAGCTTCTTCTTCATTATATCCTAAGTTAACTTCATCAAAGTTTTTTGTACGTTCTTCTGCGTTTAGTTCTCTCATGGGTATTTTATTCATTGTTATAACACCTTTTATGAACATGTTCTTCTTCATTAATATATTCACAGTTTCTGTTTAATAAATCATCCCAATCTACTTGATGTCCATCAAAATCTGGTCCATCAACACATGAAAACTTAACTTTATTATTAATTATAACTCTACATCCACCACACATTCCAATTCCATCAACCATTATTGAATTTATTGATACTTGTGTTTTGATATTTTTTTGTTTTGTTGTTAATGAAACAAATTTCATCATAATTGGAGGACCAATTGCAATAACCCTGTTAATATTTTCTTTTTCACTTAGTTCTTTCAATGCATCAGTTACAAAACCTTTTCTTCCTTCTGTTCCATCATCTGTACATATGATTACCTCATCTGAAACTGCTTGTAATTTATCTATCCAGAATAAGTTATTTTTTGATCTTGCACCAACAATACAAATTACCTTGTTGCCTAATTCTTTTAATTTTTTAGCCTGTGGGGTAATTGGAGCAATTCCTAATCCTCCCCCTACTAATACAACTGTACCAAAGTTTTCCATAGGTGCTGGATTTCCAAGTGGTCCAACAAAGTCTAGAAGAGAATCTCCTTGATTTAATTTACTTAATTTGTTTGTTGTATATCCAGATATTAAGAAAATAATTGTTACTGTTTCATTATCATGGTCTGCTATTGTTAATGGTATTCGTTCATCTTTTTCTCCTATTCTAAGGATTATGAATTGCCCTGGTTGTGCTTTTTTTGCAATATGTGGGGCAAATATTTTCATTAAAAATGTATTATCTGCTAATTCTGTCTTTTCTATAATTTTAAACATTCTTATCACTTTGTAATTATTCTTTTGGTAGGTACATTTATCTTTTTTCTTGGTGTAAGTATTCTCTTTTTTGATTTGTTGACTTGATTTATTAAATATTTTTTATTTGAACTTAGATCAATAAAATCATCTGCTTCTTCTTTTAATTGTTTTGAAGCTGTTTTTGAAAATGCCATTACCTCTGTTCTACATCCATGTGATTTCATATAACTTAATAATTCTTTGAAGTCACCATCTCCACTTATTAAAACAACAGTGTCAACTTTTGGGCTTAATCTAACTGCATCCATTGCTATTCCAATGTCCCAATCACCTTTTTTAGCACCGCCAAAAAATATTTGTATGTTTTTAGCTTTAACTTCAATACCAATGTTTTCTAATGCTTCATGAAAATTTTTCTCGTCTTTAATGTCTGTCTTAATAACATATGCAATTGATCTTATTAATTTTCTTCCTGAGACTGCTGTGTTTAATATCTGTTTAAAATCTACTTTTTTATTGTATAAAGATTTTGCACTATAGTAAAGATTTTGTACATCAAATAACACTAAGACTCTTTGTTCTTTGTGTTTCATAGTTCACACCTCTTTAAATGAATTCTAATGGTGTTTCTTTGTCAACATTAAGCTGAAGTTCACCATTATATGTGGTTGTATATCCTTTTTTTATTCTAAATTTTTTACCTGGCTTTGCTTTTTTAATATCATCATTCCAAAATGTCATTTTTATTTCACCAGTCTCATCTTTTACATATCCATGTACAAATATATCATTATCAAATCCTGATGTTGACCTTTTTTCTCCAAGAAAATCAACTTCAGCTACTAATTCTATATCTCTCATGCCTTTTGTTAGGTCTTTTATCTTATATTCAGTCATTTTTTTTCCAATTCCTCCTTACTTGTCCTGTCTTTTTGTAGATTCTCCATGGTAGTAGTCATATAATTCTCTGTTTCCTTTACATTTCTCGACAGGGTATTTCTTTTTTATTAATTCCATTTTTTCATGAAAATGTTCAGTTATGTCAATATCTAATGTATGTGAAAGTACTAATAAATAATTTAGTACATCTATAACTTCATGTGCAATGTTTTTTTTGTATATGGGGTCGGTGTTTAATTTATTTTTTATTTCTTCTTCTGTTCTAAATAAAAAATTGTCCATTAATTCTGCCATTTCAACACTCATTGCTGCTGCTAAATCTTTGGGTTTGTGAAATTTTTTCCAGTCTCTTTCGTTTCTGAAATCTAAAATATGTTGTTTAAGTTCTTGAACAGTTGTTTTGTGATCTATTTTTCCTCACCACAATCTAATTCTTGTAAATATCTGTTAGTTGAGTGTGCTGCAATAGTTGCTTCTGCGCATGCAATTGTTATTTGTGCAAATTTGTTCGATGCAGTTGTAATATCGCCTGCTGCAAATAATCCACAAATATTAGTTTCTTGTTTGTTATTAACTTTAATAAATCCTTCTTCTAGTTCGACTTCCATGTCTTTAATTAAGGAAGTATCTGGAAGATATCCAATTTCAATGTAAATTCCGTCAAGTTTTAATTCTTCTTTGTTGTCTAATAATACACTAGTTACTGTATCTTTTCCTTTGATTTCTTTAACATTTACTTTGTTAATTATTGATATTTTTTCACTATCATTTATTTTTTTTAATGAAACTTGATCACATTTCATTTTTTCTTTTCTTATTAAAATTTTAATATCTTTAGCGTATTTTTCTAGGAGAAGGGCAGATTCTGCAGCAGAATTACCTGAACCGACAACTGCAACGTTTTTGTCTGCAAAGAAAGGAGCATCGCATGTTGCACAATAACTAACACCTTTTCCTTTAAACTCTTGTTCTCCCTTTACATTTAATTCTCTTCTTTTTGAACCTAATGCTAAAATAATTGTTTTAGACTTGAATTCGCCAATATCAGTTTCTACTGTGAATGTGTTGTTTTCTTTCTTTATATTATGAACAGAAGCATTGTGTGTTTCAGTACCTAGCTTTTTAGCATGATCTTTGAAATTATTTGATAATTCCATTCCTGTTATATGTGGTGTACCTGGATAATTCTCAATATCATAAGTTTCTAACAATTGACCACCATAGTTTTTGCTTAAAACAATGTTTTTTAATAGATATCTGGAGCAATATATAGCAGCAGTAAGCCCTGCAGCACCTCCTCCAATAATAATAGTATCATACATATTTATCACCTTTTTTATTTGTTAAATAGGTATTATATATAAATGTTTATTATTAGAAAATCATTAAATTTATAAAGAAAATAGTTATCTTTGTGTATAAACAGCCCCATAGTGTAGTGGCCAATTTCCTTTATGGAAGGTCAGTCATCCAGGATTTTGGAGGCGAGAAATCACAGATTTCTGTTGTTTTCTCTCGAAAACGTCCTGGGACCTCGGTTCGAAATTGGAGCAGCGAGCGTTGTTCCAACGCAAGTCCGGGTGGGGCTATTATTATTTATGTTAGAGTCCTTCGGAAAAGAAGGCGTAAACGAGCTTCTTTCAATATTTTTTCTTCAATACATAAAGAAGTAGTTACTTTTTTTTTTAAATAAACTGGATAGTCTGTATAGGGCTATTGGTTGTAAAATATTTTCAAAATAATTAATCCCTTATGTGGCCTCTATTGCAATTTATTGATAATTTTTATAAAGAACAATTCTTTCTTCCAATTAATGAATAATATTAATTATGATCAAATTAGAGGTTTTTTCTTTGAGTCTATTATTATTTACTTACTTAAAAAAGCAAATTTGGAAAATGTAAGGCCTTGTGTTGAAAAAATAGACTGTGGTGGAAAAATTCAAATTGATGCCTACGCTAAATTTAAAACTATACCTCTTGCTTATCCAATTCGTTTTCTTATTGAGGCAAAAGCTCAAAAAAAGAAAGTAGGATATAAGGAAATACGAGATTTGAAATCTGATATAGATGATTTGAATCTAAAGTTTAAAAATCATGTTAGTTTAGTAACTAACTCTAGTAAAATTCCCGAAGATAAAATGAAAAAAAGACATACATTGCAGGGGTCATTTATATCTACATCTGGATTTGATAATAATGCAAAATCCCGTGGTTATCAAGAGAACATAACACTCTGGGATTTTAGCAAGAATTTAGACTTTTTAAATGATATTAGGTCATTAATAGAGACCAAATCAGTTTTAAAAGATGCAAAGAATAAAAAACAAAACAAAAAATATGTTGATTATTTTAATAAAAAAATTAGAGAAGATGATGATTTCATTAAATTATTAAATAAGCATCATTTTTATATGGGAACGTTAAATGGAGACATTCCAATAATGTTATTTACTAAATGTCCAATCACCATATATGAGAACAACCAAATAACTTTCGCTGATTCTGTTTTCGATAGCCTGAGTATGGATGATCATGTGCTAAAAATAAGAGATTTTGTATCTTTTGACGTTTTAATATCAGCATCTGAAATGTGGAGAACACAGACTTCTTACCCAATAGAAAAGATAGAAATATTCATTCAAAAAAAGAATAGAACCGAAATAGTAACATTCTTAACAAACAAGAAGTACTATGATGAATTAGATAAAACAACTGATTCTGTCTTTTGGAAAAAAGCTGATAAAAATATAAAGTTTATTTTAGAGAAGATGGAAGGCACATATTTAGATAGGAGTTGGCTAAAACATGTGACTGATATAGAGGAATTTAATCTAGATGAACACAATGACCTAAATTTCATCTGTGTTGGGCTTAGATTCAAGATTAAAAAATCGTGGTTCTTAGCTGACAATTTTTATCTAAGGTTGAATGGAGAAGGACATTCAATTGCAGATGGTGAAGAAAGGTATCTAATTAAAACAATTCTTGATGATACTTCAATAAAGAAAACGAAAAGTGAAAACATTTCATTAGAAGAATTAGATAAAGGTATAAAACTAAATCCTGAAGTGACTGATATTATTATGCCATTAAAATATTATTCACACAGAATGTTTCTTAATCCCGAGAAGTTTAGAGTAGAATCATTCCAACCATTTTACTTTTTCGAATCTAAAAAAATAAGAATTCATTGGGCTACTAGTAAGATGGATTTAAACAACAATATTATTTTCTTGAATAATAAGGCAATTAGTGTTGTAAAGAAGAATGTTTCTGATATTTCGCCTATTGATTCTATTCCAGATTATAGAGAATTCAATCTTGAAAACAGAAAAATTAGTTCATTATTAAGACTTGAAGAAATAGATGTCGATATAACTCTTAGATCTTGTTTAAGTATTAAAATAAATTATCCTAGTAAAGTAAGTATTTTATCTGTAAATAATTTTGAATAATTTTTATTTGATTCTACTTATTAAAATAATAAGTGAAATGAAAATGCTTATAAGCAATATATCATTTTTCTGGGTTATGTTACCAGGACATCATACAATGATGATGGCAGATGGCCAAGTTAGAGTGAGTGTGATAGAAAGAGTAATGCAACATTTTCCTGAAGGAAAAACAGATATAGCTGATCATCTTATGCAAATAGGAAAGATTGATGATTATGATCAAATTCTTTATCTTGATGATATCAATGCTGAACCATATATTAGAAGAGGTAATGGTAGAAGAGCTTTTGAAGAATTAGTTGAATATGCAAGACAGAATGGATATAAGTGTATAATGGGCTATGCAGCAACACACGAAGGCAAGAAATTTTGTCAAGGAGTAGGCATGGAAAAATTTCAAACAAAGTATGTGAAATGTTTTGAATAAAAAAATAAAATGTCCTAAATGGGACACGGTTGTTCTATTTTGTTTTATCTAGTACATCAAATATTTATATTAGAAAAACATAACTAATTGTAATAGAAAATGATATCCAAAAAACAGTCTAAAATAGTTGAATATATGATTTCTGTAGTTAGAAGACTGTAATTTTTTCTCGTATATATTAATAAATTTTATGAGGTAATAAAAATGAATATAAATGGTATAAGTTTAGAATCTGTAACTGAAACAAGTCTTGCTGAAAGCATTCACCCTGATTTTGTAAAGTATAAATCACATATTCTTACAAATCTTGCTGCTAATGTTCCAATTAATCCATTACATGGAATGGAATATCATGAATGGGAGGAAAAACAGCATGAATTTACATGTGCATGTATTACACATGCGACGGGATTTAATCGTCCTATTCAAACCGAAACTGCTATTGTTATTACTCACCCTTTTTATCCACTCTTAGATTCTAAATGGAGAGATTATCTTAAAGGAGTTTCTGATACAATGCAGGAAGAATTTAAGAAATACCTAGCAAATGTTAATTCATTATTTTTATCAGGCGTTGATAGGACAAAAATTAGATTAGTTGTATTCGAGGATCCAACACATTATGCTATGAAAACAGCTTATGATCTAGAACAAGGATTACTTGATACAGTTATTCTTACAACGATTGGATCAGGTGAACCATATGAAAGATATGATATGTGGTATCAACGAGGACATGGAATACATAAAAAAAGAATTGGAGGACAATACCAAGAAGGATGTTTAAATCAACTTGTAGGAAGACACTTGGCCTTTGGGGGAAGTTTTGTTGATAAATGTTTACGTCAAACAATAAAATTCATGAAAGGACGGGAAAAATATCAAGAGGTATGGGCATTGTATGATCTTATTTTAGCTTATCCTAAAGGTACGACAACACTTATTACTTCAACAGTTGCAGGAGTAGAGCCAACAAAAGTAATAACACTTGATGAGTTTCTAACAATGAGATAATGGGTGATTACTATATTTTTTATGGAAGGTCATGATATTTTATTTTATGGATTAGTAGGTGTTGCTTGTTATCCATTAGCTTTATACACTACAGGTACTGTTTCAATGCTTTTAAGTAGAAGAATAAGATCACAATCTGATCTTGATTTAGAAATTGAAATAGAAAAAGCGAGGTTAGGACTTCAAGATGTAGAAATTAAGGGTCGTTTAGTCCAAGAACTAAGGGGATTATTTCATCGTTTTGCTGATCATTCTTATGTTATTGAAGTTGGTGGATCTTTGGCAAATGCTAGTACAATTAGACATGAAATGAATCATATAAAAAGAATGGAAGAAGGAAGAAGTAGGCTTGTAGCTATGCATAAACCATTAAGAATTTCAGATATTATAAGACACGCTTATTCTTATGAAGAACTCACTTCTATTGTTTATGAAGCATTTAGAGTTAGGTTTTAATAATTAACTTTAAATATTTCATATCTTTCTCTAATACAATGGGATTTTCAACTGAAAGGGAAGTTTATGATTTATATGTAACTGTTTATCAAAGAAAAGATGATAAAGTATTTATGCCTAGTTATTCTATGAATGAACATCAGCATAGTACTTCTTTAGGAAGAGTTAAAGCAGAAGGTCACAAGGTAGTATATGATAAAAGAGTTAGGTTTGAAGTTAGTGATAGAAGAGTTGCTTTAGCTGAAGAAATTACAGGTTTAGTTGGAAGGGCTACTGAGTTTTCTGAAGATAAATTAGTAGAAATTATTGAAGGTTTTGTTCCAGCAAGTCACATTCAGTGAGACTTTCTAGTTATTAAAACAAAAACTTAAAATAAGATTTAGTTATTTGTTATTATATGACCAATGATATTCCACCAGAACCACTTACTGCAATGACTTATCTTGCAATGCATGATCTAAAGGTTCATCTACCAAGAAGAGGAGTTTTAAGATCTGTAAGAAGATTAGGTCTTGAAGATCAACTTCCAGAATGGTATGATTTTGAAACAGGTCAACCTAATTTGGAAGCCTGTAAGAAAGAGCTAGATGAGATGGTTGTATGTTTACATCAATTTGAATATTATTCAACTGTTCGTGAATATGATGCATGGACTCTTGAATCGTTAGTGCCAGATGAGTTTTTTTCTCAATATGCAGAAATATTAGAGAAAAGTGGATGTCATATTCCTGAAGTAGAAGAAGGAATACATCCACTTGTAAAGATATGGGGTTTGAATTATTTAATGGTGAGAGAAGTATTAAGACATGAACCTACTGGCAGAATTGATTCAACTTTATTTAGTTACGTGTCTGGATTAGTTAGTCAAGCAGTTGGTTTAGAAGCAATTAGAGATGTACATCTTGAGATGAATGCACTTAATCCTGATCCAAGGGCTCAACAATATGAAGCTCTTCTCATTCCTCAATTGATGAGAACATATCAACAACATATTGCTTATGCACAAGTGCTCGATGCAACTGAAGGTTATGATCCAGGAGACCAACTACATGTATTTCATTGTGGTCCTTTAACCCCTCAACTTTCTCAAGGTTAAGTATAGAGAAATGTAATTATTATTAACATTTTTAAATTAAATTTACTTTCTTTATGAATATGGGAACAATTGATGATTTTATAAAAAATTTTGATATTATGAACACAGATGGAGTTTCATTAATTACATCTACTGATTTAGACTTACTAAGGGATCAAGGTATTTCTGTTGAATTATTCTTTCAATATTTAGCTGATTGTTATGATGTTTTACTACATGGTTCTCAAGTTTATATAAGACAATCATCTTTAAGATCAAAAAGAGCAGAAACTTTTACATCAGACTTAGCACCAATTGCATTAATGCGTGCAGTTGTTTCTAATGAAGGATTAGAAGATCCAGGTCTTGATTATCCTTATTTTCCTAATAGTGATTTTCCACTTGAATTAAGGATACATGGTATACAACCACATACAATGACAGAAAGTGGTTTTGTTTATGTTATTCCAAAAAGACAAGGATTTCAGAATAATCCAGAGGGTTCATGGCAATATATTAGTAGTGCTAATTTGGTTCCATTTTGTGCAATGGTTGAAGTTTTAAGAACAGATTTTAAATATCCAATTTATGATGTAACTAATGATAGAGTTATTCAATAATTTCTCTATAAAACTTTTTGAATAAAAAAATTTAAAAATATTATTATAATACTTTTTTATTATGAGTAAAAAACAGATTCTATCTAGTTTAGATCAACTTGTTCAAAATACTTCTAGGAGATTAGGACATCTTAAGATTCCTTTATTTTTAGGAGTCTTAGGACTAGCAAGTGCAGGTGGTGTTAATGTTGATGTCCAGACAGCACAGGCAGCTACATCAGTTATTGATAGAGATAGTGATAATATAGATGATAATCTTGAAGTGTGGATAGCTCAACAATATTCTCCAATGCTTAGGTTTGATGAAGGTGAATCTTTTGCTCCAACTATTCGGATACTATGGCAAGTTCATCCATTGGGATGTATTGGCCAGGATTGTAGTTCACCCATGAGGGTAGCTGTTACGTATGTAATGTTATACCAAATGGATGGAGGCAGAAGTGGAATTATGGGTCATTGTGGTGATAATGAGAGAGTTAGTTTGCATATTGATTTATCTAATAACACAACTAATATCTCAACACGTTTTGTTAAGGCATATTATAATCATCACACCACTGGTACATGGCATACCTCTCTTGAATGGAAGAATGGGCGTCCAGTAGTTTATGTATCAGAAGATAAACATGCTTCTTATTCAACTAAACAAGAATGTGAACAAAGTAGTCCTGTTACGGAAAGCCTTCCTTTTTATATACCAATTTCTCCCCTTGATGAAGATTGTGATGAAGGACATTGGTTTTCAACTGTTGTGAGTTCAAGTGATAACGTTGGTGAAGTTAATCACCAACTCGTTGGTAATTTGGGGGGTGTTTTTTCAGGTGAACATGCTTGGGATCGTAATGATTTTTGTGGAGGGTACACATCATCATCATGTGGAAATAGTTGTGCATCATCTAATTATAGTAAATGGAAAACTTCTTCATTTACAGAGAGGGGTAGTCCACTCACAAAAAGTGGAAGACAGAGTTCAAGTGGAACACCTAGAAGACAAAGTTCGAGTGCTACATCTGGAAGACAAAATCGCCAAGGGATTAGTTGTATAAATAATGATACTGATATTACAATTAATTATAGTTATCGTTGGGGAGATGGTGAGTGGAAAAAAACTAGTGTTCGTCCTGGACGTGTTTGAGGTCATTGGTGGAATTATGATCATGTTAATGAAAATCGCTCACCCGAACTATATATAAGATTTGATTATAATCTTATTGCATCAGGTTTACAATATAAACATTATAGAATTAAGGTGTTTGCTTCTGAAACTACTGATTGTGGTGATGTTAGTGAGAGAGAAACATTTCAACGTACAAACGGATATAGGACAATTGATCTTTTTAGGAATCATTAATCTTTATCTATAGGAAGTAATCTTATTACTCTTGTTTAGTAGTTAAAATAGAAAGATTTATATATGGTAAACTATCTTCTATAAATATGGGAAGAATAGTATTGTTAGCAAGAGAATTTAATAACACTTTAGAGAGATTAGCAGAAGCTAATGAAGAAGTAAATGGTGTTCTACTATATAGACAACAAGAAGAATACTGTCCAGTTGAAGCCATTTTTATGACTGGGGTTGGTACTTCTGGGCATGTAAGGGAAGAACAAGGTAGAATTGATTTGCTTAATGTCTTTTTTAGGAATAATCCAGACTATCGAATTGTAAAGTTTCATACTCATAGTCTAGGAACAATTAGAGATTGTGGTGAATATTGGGCTGATCATTTTTCTAGTGGAGATATTGCTCTTTATAAAAGACATTTAGTGCATAATCCTGAATTAATAGGAATGGTAATAACTCCAACAACTAAACTACTATATGCACCAGATAAGCCTACTTTAAGAATTGTTAATGGATTTCCTTCTGAGGCTAACCAGAGGATTCATAGAGAATTACGAGATATTGCAGGAGAGCTTGGTTATGATATGGATAAATTAAAAGCAACAAGAAGAAGGTGACTAATTCTTATTTTCTTTTTTACTATAATTTTCCAAATGTTTATATACTTCTATAACTTAATAATATTATGGTAAATAAACCTAAAACTACTTTATACATGTTAATGTCATTAGATGGTAAGATATCAACTGGTGCTATTAATAATAGAGATTTTGATAAAGATTTACCAAAGATAAAAGGAGTAAAAGAAGGTTTACAACAATATTATGATATTGAAAAGACTACTGATATTGTTTCTCTGAATACAGGCAAGGTTATGAAAAAGATAGGTGTTAGTACTTCTAAGAATCCAATTAAAGACCTAACTTCTGTAAGTTTTGTATTGATTGATAGTAAACATCTTAATAAAAAAGGACTTATTAATCTAACTAATAATCTTAAAAAATTGTATATTGTAACTACAAATAAAAATCATCCTGCATTTAAATTAAATATTGATAATTTAGAAATAATTTATTATTCTAAGAAAGTTAATTTTAAAAATTTGTTTTCAAAATTAAATACAACTTATAATGTTAAAAGAATGACTATTCAATCAGGTGGAACCTTGAATTCAGTTTTAATCAGAGAAGGATTGATAGATAGAGTTTCAATAGTTATTGCTCCTTGTTTAGTGGGAGGGAAATATACACCAACTATGATGGATGGGAATTCTTTATTAAATATTAAAAAGATTAAAGCATTAAGATTACATAAGGTGAATAAATTAAAGAATTCTTATCTTCAGTTAATTTATTATGTTGAGAATTAACATTAGATAATTTGGCTTCTAGAAAAAACGAGTTTTGGCTGCAAATCTAGCAAAGGCTTGTGGGCCTGCATAGGCTGCTGGAGGACAAGCTGCGAATGCGACTCTTCTAAGTTGTCTCGGATTAAGAATTCTAAGTTTTTTATGAACTTCTATCCAATGATATGCATCTGTTGGTGAATATGTTTCTAAGGATTGAGTATAGGCTGTTTCTTTTTTAAACCCGAGCTCTTCAAGAATTCCTTGTGCATCTTGATTAATTTCAGTCATTGTTGTATATGCTTGAATTTCTCTTAAACCAATTTTTTTGTATCTTTGCATAAGTTCTAGAATAGTTTTTTGTTCAAATCCTCTTCCAATAGTTCCACAAGAGAATGCAGCATCTGTTATTGTAGCAATAGAATCATCTTTATGGATAACAAGTGCTCCAGTTATTCCTAAATATTTTCCTGCCTGATATGTACAAACTGCAAATAATTGATCACCAACACTGTATCTTTGAATAAGATATTCTCTTGCACTTTCATCGTCACTAAATTTTCCAGGATTAAAATTAAGTCGATGAGTTCTTGCAAGTAAAGCTGCTGATCTATTTAATAATTCAGAATGAACTATTCTATTTTCTCGGTCAATAACACGAGAAGGTTGTCTCATATTAGCATAATCTGGATTGACTGTATGAATCTCAAAAGCTCGTCTTAATGAAATAAGAAAATCTATGTCTGCTGTTGGTTGTTCTCCTGTATAAGATTCTATTGCAGTTCTATATCTATTTACTCTTGTACTTATTTCAGATTGTGATTGTTCTTGTTTTTCTGTTAAAAATGGAACTCTATTTAAGGAGTACCAATCTTTTGCTTCAATACAATGCATGTCTGGAAATCTTGCAGCAACTTCAATTCTTTCTAATTCACTATCATCAACAAAGACAACGGTTTCAGGACGTATTCGCGTTGCATCTAAAAGTCTTTGTATACTTTCATATTTAGGTTCCCAATTTGCAACAACATAAGTAAATAATTTTCTGTCAATATCTAATCTTTGGAAAGCACTGTTTACAACTGATTCATCATTTTTTGAGACAACAATTATTTGAATACCTTTTCTATGTAGTTCTTGTAGTAGATTATAGTAAGCACTATTTAATCTAGGATCTTCTTGTTCAGCAACAGTACCTGCCCAAAGTGTTTGATCTAAGTCAGTTATTACTGTTGTTATCTTTTCAGCTCTAAGTAGTTGATCTATGCTCATAATATTGGAAAGAAGTGCTTGTTTGCTTTTAAATATTATTATTGTATTGGGTTAACATCCTTATACCAATTATCTTCTTTTAATGTTGGAGGTAAACTTGGATGTGGTGCTTGTGTGAAACCTGCTTCAATTGCGTTTTGATCTAGAATTTGTTCTGCTACATTTAATGGTAAGTGAACAGTTCTGTCTTGATATAATTTATGTGTCATTGGTTCATTCTCTGCTCCTAGCACACCCATTCTTGAATATCCTTGTTTTTTAGTAACTTCCATTCCATAGGCAATAAGAAAATCTATCCAATGAAATAATCCAAGTATACCTGCACCACCACAGGTTATATCTTTTCCAATTTTATCTTTAAGTATTTCTCCATTTGGTTTCTTTTTTCTTCTTTCTTGTCCTTGGAATTGTAATGCTAATAATGTATCTAAATCTTCTGGACAATATGATGTAACAGCTTGTGGTAAATCTTTATAAAATATACCTACTCCAACAGGACCAGCGAGTCCAACAAAATATTCTTCATCTTGAGGATATCTTTTACCTTTATCAGAATGATCTTCTTGTCCATCCCATCCTTCTGCATATCCTACTGTTTCATCCCTCTCTGTTTCTAAGAATCTCATTTCAAATCTTCCCAATACTTTTTGGGATAAGTGTTGACCTTGTTTAACATATTGAAGTAATAGTTTTTCATAATCAATCTGGGGAATTGTTCCTTCTAATGTTGTTATTAATTGATATGCTTTTCTAACTAAAAATGGATCAATATGTGATGTGTTTGGTTTTCTTGCACTTTTTCTTGCTTTTTCAAACAATTTTTTTGTAGCATGATCTCCATCTGTTAGAATTTCTAATGCTGGTGTTCTTTGCCTTCTACTTTTAGCTCTTAACCATAACCAATAAGTAAAATCTCTTCCAAGTGTTTGATGGATTTGTTCAGCAGGAATATTTTGAATAGATACAGCTAATGAATGACTATGTTGATATGCACATATTGTAGCTAGATCAAATGTAGTAAGTGGTTCTTCATCAAGTTTTGCTAGACTTCTTCTATGTCTTTGTTGATCTTCAGGACTAGTATGTTGTTCAATTAATCTTCTAAAATCTTTATATGTTGCCATATAATAAGGTAATACTCTTTTTTATATAAATTTAACTACATATTAGAAGTTACGTGAAGAATCTTTATAAATATACTTGCATTTCTTTGTTATTATGGGGTTAATAGATGTTGTTAATGATATAAAAGAGAAGGAGCTAGATCATAGAGAGATTAGATCTAGGGTTGATGAAGCTAATGATTCAGTTAGCGGAGGTTTTACTTTTGAAGCTGATTGTAAGACAGATGAATTAAGTAGTGTTGGCTGGAGATTTTCAGGTGATTATTCTCCTGATAGAAAGGTTCTTGCTTATGATATTTTAGATTTAAGTATGATGGTGAGGAAATTAGATTTACCTTTTGGTCATACTAAGATTGAATTTGCTTATGATTTAGATGAATTATTTAATATGAAATGGTTTGTTGCTCCATTTAATAGAGTATTGCTTAAGCATGTTGCTACTACTTTTGATCCTGGAAAAACTAGATTTGAGAGTGAGGGTGAAGAGAGTTATATTCAAGTAGAAACAACAGGAAGAGGTCTTTCTATACAAGCTACAGGTCTTTATAGGTCACATTTATATGATTTAATTAGAAAAACAGGTATGACTGCTATAGAACTTGAATTAACTGAACAAGATAAGGAGAGATTTTTAAATAATCTTCGAGTAAGAGTAGATCCTGATGAATTGAGGAAACTTGAATATATTTTTTCACACTGTAAATATGATGTTCCAGTAACTAGAAGAACAGAGCAAGGAGTTAGAGTTGGATTTGTTCCAAGGTATAGAATTGGAGTAAATTCTAGATCAATTGATTTAATTAGAAAATATTTACTTGGAGGAATACTTTTATTTAATACAGCTGAAGAAAATAGTCAAGCAGTTAGAACGACTAGAACATTTGGGAAGTTATCAAGATTATTTGGTCTTCCAATGTTTCATATGAGAAAATTGGATTCAATGATTGAAGAGATGGATCTTGGAACAAATTTTGGAAATTCTATACTTACTACAAAGGCTGCACATGAAATTATTGAAAAGGAGTTTGATCAAATAAGGTCATTATTTCTACGTGATGATGTTGATTATGGATTTAGAGTAGCTTCTATTCATAGAAAATTAGTTGAGGTTGGTCATGAAGATGTTTATGAAGGTTGTCCTGAGATGAGTGTTGAATCTGTTATAAAAAGATTAAAACAAAGAGGGTACAAACCAAGACAATATGGTGGAAGAGAAGATTTAGTAAAACAAATACATTTATTAGAATTTGCATATCAAATGTATAGAAAAGATCCTACTTTATTATTGGAATCAACTAGAGCAGATTACACAAATCTAAAACAAAGAGCTGTTGTTGGTTTTGCTAGGAGAGAAGCTTCATTTAGTTTTGGTAGTCCTTATCCTATTCTTGGTTTGCCTAGGGGAGTTCATATTTATGATAGGGATGGTAATGAATGTATTGTTGAGAGATATGCAAAAGGGAAATTAAATGTTCAATCAACTATTGTTCTTGAATCTCCTGGTCTTATTCTTCCTCAAGAACATGCTTTAGGTATGCTTGGTATGAAATTAGAATAAAAAAGAATTCAATTATTATCATTTTCTTGAGCACATGTTCCTTCTAGTCTGTAATCATCGCCTGTGAATATATATGTATAACCTGTAGAATTATCAATATAATTTATACTTAATGCTAATGAATAAGCATCTCCTTCAGCACAAACATTGTCAATATTATTGTCAGTAACTGTTTTTTTCCCTCCCTCTGTTAACATGAAATCAATAAAATCTAATTCTTCTCCACTAATATTTATTTCTTTAACCCATATTGGAAAATTATTGTTATTTCTTAATTCAATTTGGAAATTATCATCATTATCATCATCTTGTAAAGAATGACTTAAAACTCCTATGTTAGCTGTTTCCCAGAAAAATTGTTCAGATCTTGTTGTTTTAGAAGAATGTAACGGTATGGTTGACTATACTTATGATGAACAAGGATGTCCAGTTTCAGCAGAATGTAATAATTGTTATGAAGAATTTGATTCAGCAAGAGAAAAATATGATCTTGTATTATTTGTTGTATCTTCAATTTTTGGTTTAGTTGCAATAATGTTTGGATTGTTTTATAAAAATAAGAAGAATGCTAAATTTTGGGATTTAACAACAGCTGGATTTTTAATTGGTGGTTTAATTAGTTTATTTATTGGGACTGGATTTTATTATGAACATATGGGTCGGTTCTTAAGACCAATTGTTATTTTAGTGGAATTGGTTATTGTTCTTGTGGTGACATATAAGGTTATTAAGAAGAAATAATTTCTTGTTAAGTAATAAAACTATATTGAAAACAATAGCACCATGGCGGTTCTGAAACGACGAATATATATTCTGTACGTTTCGTATTCTTACGTCGTCGCAATATAATTAGATAGTGAACCAAGGCGATGGTGCTATTGTTATAGTAGTTAAACACTTAATCTCACATTATCATAAATCCGCAAGTTTTAAATACTATTATTTCTAGAACATTTTTAAAGAGGTGGTCATATTGGCAAAAAAGAAAACAAGGAAGTCTTCTAAAGGTAAAAAGACAACTAAAAAGAGGACAACTAAAAAATCTTCTAAAAAAGTTTCTAAGAAAATTAGTAAGAAACTTTCAAAGAAAGGTTTACATAATTCAAGGAATTCTGCAAAAAAACCAAAGACAGTATTTAGACCAAAATTATTTTCAAGTAGTAAAAATAAGGTTTGTCCAAAAGCTGCAGGTTATGCGATTGGTATTGTGTGGGGAGCAGCATTGTTCTTAGCAAGTTTGTTATTTTATTTCACAGGAACATTTGCAGACTTTTTCCTATTAGCAGTTGCTTCAGTATATCCTGGATATAACCCAACAACATTTGTAGGTGTATTTGTGGGTGGATTGTATGGATTTATTGACGGATTTATTGGTGCATACATAGTTGTTTGGTTATATAATAAGCTAAGGAAGTGAGGTTTTATAATAATGAAAAAATTATTTTTTTTATTTTTGTTCTTATTATTTATTTTAGGCTGTTCTGAAGAAACAAACAATATTCTAACAATTGTAACTGAAGAAAAAGAGATTAATGTTACTGTTGAAATAGCTGATTCTTATGAAGAACATAAAGTAGGATTATCAAATAGAGAATTATTAGATGAAAACACAGGAATGTTATTCATATTTTCATATCCAAAAACTTTATCATTCTGGATGAAAGATACATTTATTCCATTAGATATTATGTATATTGATGAAAACTTTAAAATAACTGAGATTAAGGAAAATTTACAACCTTGTGATACAAGTAATTGTCATGTGTATCCTTCATTACAACCAGCAATGTATGCTTTAGAGGTGAATGCAGGATTTTGTGAAAAGCATAGTGTGGTAAAAGGGAATACTGTTGTTTTGCCATGAATATATTTATATATTATTTCTTCTTTGGATAACTTAGGTGATATTAAATGAATAAAAAGAAAATTTTGATAATGGGTGCTGCAGGACGTGATAGGTAAACATTACCCGCGAGTTCCATAACTTCAACACGTATTATAGAGATAATGAAAACTATGAAGTAGTTTGTTTTACAGCAACACAGATTCCTGATATTTCAGGGAGGAAATATCCTGCTGTTTTAGCAGGTCAATTATATCCAAATGGTATTCCAATATATGATGAAAAAGAACTTGCTAATTTAATTATACAACACAATATTGATGAAGTTGTTTTTAGTTACAGTGATGTTTCTTATAATTATGTTATGCAAAAAGCAGCTGTAGTTAATGCAGCAGGTGCAAGTTTTAAATTACTTAACCCTAAAAAAACAATGTTAAAATCAACAAAACCAGTGATTGCAATTTGTGCAGTTAGAACTGGGTCTGGAAAGTCTCAAACAACGAGGAGAATAACAAATATTCTAAAAGAAAAAGGAAAAAAGGTTGTTGTAGTTAGACATCCAATGCCTTATGGTGATTTAGCAAAGCAAGAAGTACAGAGATATGCAGAATTAGAAGACATGGATAAACATGAATGTACAATTGAAGAAAGAGAAGAGTATGAACATCATATTAATAATGGTGCAATTGTTTATGCTGGTGTTGATTATGAGAAGATATTAAGGCAAGCTGAACAAGAAGCAGATGTTGTATTATGGGATGGTGGAAATAATGATACACCTTTCTATAACCCAGATTTGTTTATAACAATAGCTGATCCGCATAGACCAGGTCATGAAAAACTGTATTATCCTGGACAAATTAATGTTCTTTTAGCTGATGTTGTTATTATTAATAAAATAGATACAGCAGAAAAGGAGAAGGTAGATATAGTAAGAAAAAACATTAAAGAATTAAATCCAAATTGTGTGATTATTGATGGAGCATCTCCTGTAACAGTTGAAAATCCAGAGATTATTAAAGACAAAGTTGTTATTGTCGTCGAGGATGGGCCTACATTAACACATGGTGGGATGGCATATGGAGCTGGAGTTGTTGCAGCAAAACAAGCTTGTGTTAAAGATATTATTGATCCAAGAAAGTATGCATTAGGTTCAATCACAGAAACATATAATAAATACCCAACAACAGGTAATGTGTTGCCTGCAATGGGTTACGGTGATAAACAAATGCAAGAATTGCAAGAAACAATTAATAATGCTGAATGTGAAGCTGTTGTTATAGGTACACCTATTGATTTAGGAAAATTAATAAATATTAATAAACCTTCAACAAGAGTAACATATGAATTAAGAGAATTAACAAAGCCAGATTTGAAAGAGATGATTGAGAAGAAGTTGAATATATAGAGGGAAATTGTGATAAAACTTACATCAAAATATCAAAGGAAAATTTTAGGTATCCCTACCTCTGACACAGAGTTGAAGGATATCTTAAAGGCATGGTTAGCTATATCTATAGCTTTTACTATCTTATTGTCTGGTTTTAAATTTGATGCTGCGACTTTACAAAGTTTTATTCTCTCTGCATTTACAGTAGGTACTGCATTCTTATTTCATGAACTTGGACATAAATTTATGGCGCAGAGGTATAACTTTTGGGCAGAGTTCAGAGCATTTGATAAAATGTTGATACTTGCAATAATTTTTTCTTTTTTTGGTTTTATATTTGCAGCACCGGGTGCAGTGATGATTAAAGGGTATAGAATAAGTAAGAAAGAAAATGGAATGATTAGTTTAATGGGTCCATTAGTTAATTTTGTAATGGCAATTGTTTTCTTCTTTATATTATTTAGTCCTGTTAAGTTTATTTCATTAATTGCATCATATGGTTTTTTAATAAATTCATGGATTGGATTATTTAATCTAATTCCTTTTGGAATGTTTGACGGTGCAAAGATATTAAGATGGAATAAAGTAGTATATGGTGTAATGGTTACTGTTGGTATTTGTTTTTTGGTTATGCAGCAGGTGTTTTAGTGCGCCTAGGGCGGGAGTCTCGAGTTCCCCCACTATCAACATTCGTTCTTAAAAATCAAAGATTTTTGGAACAACGTTCGAATGCTTTGCATTCTCAGTTGAACCCACGTAACTGTGGTGAACAGTTAACCTAGTCATCAGTCAGGCGTCTTAACCTAACTCGACCACCTAGCTTTACACAAATTATTTATATTAGTTTATTTATATTATACTTTATTACGGGGATGTAATGTTAATCTGGTCTTCAGCCAGGGATTTTTCTTTTTAAGTGTTCTCAAGATAAATCCGGATAAATTTTTTTAAAATCGGACGATTTATCAAAATTTTTAGAAGAAATAAATTATAATTTTTAAATTATAAAAAAACTTTCCGTAGTTTTTAGAATTTGTTCCGGAACTTATTTATGATAATTAATTCCATTGTTTATACAATATGCTCTGTATATTTGTTCTATTAACATGAATCTTATCATTCTGTGTCCAAATGTCATTTTTGAGAATGATAGAACAAGGTTAGCTCTTTTTTTAATCTTATCACTTAATCCTAGAGAACCACCTGTAATAAGTACAATGTTATGTTCAATTTCTTGTTTTTCTATGAATTTAGCAAAGTCGATAGAAGAATAATGTTTGCCTGTTTCGTCCAGAGCAATAATATATTCATCTTCTTTAATATTTGCAAGAATTTTGTCTGCTTCAATACCTTTTAATCTTTTTTCATCACAGTTTTTACTTACTTTCTCATCCTTTATTTCTATGACTTCATATTTAGTAAACTTAGTTAATCTTTGTAAGTATTCTTGATTGAGTGCTTCAATCTCTTTATGCTTTGTTTTACCTGTAAATATGAATCTTATCATTTTATTATTTTTCTAATAAAAGCCTTTCGTTCGTTACGCTCAAATCTCTTGTTTTTTGTAATTGAGCTAGACCTTGTTGTGCAAGCAAAAATTAAAGGACTCTCTGGCCATTGATGGCAAGGCTTTTATCATTTTCTTATTAAAAACCAAAACATTATTATATATTTTGTTATATTATAAACATATTCAATGAAAAAAGAGGTATTGTTAGGATGGCTTAAGCATTGGAGCTGGGAGCTGATATTGCTAGTTTTGATTACATTTGATGTTCTAGGTTTTTTAGGATTTCTTCCTTCATCATTAGAATTAGTAGATAAGTTAGCATCTTGGGTGTTATTAGGATTGTTATTCTATCATTTAAGCATAACTAAGTTATTATTTGGACAGAGGTTAAAGAAATATGATTTATTGATCTTAGTATCATATTTTTTATTTGTAATGAAGAATTTGATGACATTATTAGAAGACTTAATTCATCATGAGCTTGTTTTTAAACATTTCTTTGAATTGGTTGTTGAGAATGGTGTTTATATTGAATTATTTTCATTTTATATTGCAGGATTAATTCTTTTAGTGATTGCACTTATCTTATCTTTAACAACTGAAATTAAAAATACAGGGGCAATGGGTTTAATCCATGAAGTTGGAAGACCACCTGAAGAAATATTCAAAAGATTGGAACGTTTTGTCTTAGTTTTTGTTGCATTAAATTTCTTTTATTTAGTTGTGTTTAATTTAATTGTTGAATGGTTGGGTTTTGTTGCTGACGACACTATAACTGTTGTATCTCTAATTTTAGTTATTTATTTGATCTTTAAACATTTACAAAAGATTAAAGTAACAAATTTCTTAGATAAAGTTGCAGATATGGCGGATGGTTTTTATGAACATGTTATTGATAGCATTCATACAAAGAGATTTTATTTGTTATTAATTGGTTTATTGATTATGCATTTAATTACAGATGTTGTTGTGTTTATTTTACCTTTGTTTATTGGTTCAACAGAAATTCAGTATCTTGGACACTTTGAAGGACAATTATCTGTTTTTCATTACATGTTTGAAATAATTTCTTCTACAATTCCTGTACTTGATAAGTTTGTTTTCTCTTCAATATATGTTTTAAATCTGTTGGCAGTTTTATTATTAGCAGTTCTTCCATTAATTTTATGGTATGTACTTTATACTCTTAAGAAAGAAAAGTTTCCTTTGTGGTTTATTGTACTTTTCTTTGTGTCAGTTTCTGTTTTGGTCTTAGTTCCTGCTTTTAGTTTTGAAGCAATTGGAGAAGCAGGTGTTGCAGGTGTTAATTTGATTGTACATGATTTATCTGAAGATTTTTCAATTTCTATTTATTTAATTATTGGTGTAATCTTAACCATGGCTTTCTTATCTTTTGTAGTTACACATTATTATAAAAAAGCTGCAATTTTCTCAATGTTATTAGTTTTTGCATTATTATTCTCTTTATATATATATTTCTTTTTTTCAAGTATTGCTAATTATTACATCTCAGGAATTATTGGTTTGTTTACTGTAGGACATGCATTACTTTCTGCTTATTTTTTACTTTTCTTAATTATAGAAATAATATTTTATGTTGGTGGAACATTGTATTTCTTTTATGAGATGAAACAAGAATTTAAATATTTAAATTAGATTATTTTTCAGATAATTCAAGAATATAATCAAAGATTAAATCATCAGATTTTAATTTGCTCAAATATGTAGGAAAGTTATCTAGACTATATTCTTGATTGATTTCGTTTTCTTCTCCATCGACTCTGATCCAATCTACATATTCTATAGCAAGATTATTTATTTCTAAGGCATGCATTGCATTAGGTTGGACATGATCTTTGTCAGATTGAGAGATTATAAAGTAATCAATATTAAATCCAGGTACAAATCTTAATGCTTCTCTTTCTTGCCAGAACTCTTCATCATCACAAAGGTGATCTTTGAATAACTTTGCTCCTGTACATGCTGTTGCTGAATAATATCTATTTGTTGGTCCTTCCCATTCAATATAATATTTGAATGGAGCTTGATATCTTCCCAACATTCCTGAAACCATATTTACACCATATGAATATGATACAATGCCCATATTATCTTCGTTGATATTGAACTCTTTTAAGAACCGATACATTTCATATAAGCCGTCTTGATCAATGTATCCACAATAATCTATTTCTCCTTCACTACTACCCCTACCTTCTGCACTGAATATTAATACGAGGTATCCTTCATTAACTAGTTTAATAGATAGTGTTTGTTCTCCTGGAATCTTAGATGTCATTGAATCTTCTTTTGGTCCAACTCCGCCTGGAACAAAGATAATAGAAGGATAATTATCTGATTCTTCATAATCTTCTGGGAAATAAATAGAAACATCCCATTCATTATTGGTTGAAGGGTTTGTTACAAAATAATCTTTTCTTGTAATTGTTTGATTATCTACATTAGTTGTTTCTTCGCTTACATATCTATATTCAACATCATCTATTGGTTTATCTGCAAATTCAATAGGGAGATATTCATATGTTTTGTGATCATAATCAGATGTTTCAGTGTTTAAATTTGGTTTATCAGGTAAATCTTGTCTATTTGGTAATTTTTCATCTTCTTTGCACCCTGATATGAATAGTAGTATTATTAATAATATAGATATTAGTATTTTGTATTTCATTGTAATATATAGTTATATGTTGGTTTCTTTATATAATTTACTAATGTTAAAATTCTGTTAATAATTTTTCTTTTCTATTTATAGCCATCTCTGTTTGTAATGATTGTGTTTTTCTATACTTTTTTGGCATTATTCTGTTGAAATATTTTGTATTTTTTCGTTCTTTAATAAAATGTGATTTATAGAATGTTTTCCATACTTCTTCTTCATTAATTAATTCATTATTTAAATCATTGATAATATTATTGATTGGAAGAACTTTTTCTAGGTCATTAACTACTTTTTGCATTGGTTTAGTTATTTTTTGTATTCTTTTTCCTTTTTTACCAATAAATGTTCCTCTATCAGATTCAAGAACAATGTAGAACATTGGGAATCTATTTACAAAGTGCCAGCAAATTAAATCTTCAATATAATGTTCAGGTTCAATTTTTCCATATAAAATGCCATGTTTTGATGATTTTAGTCTAGCAAATCCTTTATTTAAACATAAACTCATTGATGCATTTCTTGAAAGGTTGAAAAGTTTTCTTGATTCTGGAGTTGCTTGACTTTTTACTAATTCTTCTGGTTGAGAAGCTACTTTATCCCATAATTTTTGTGAAAAGTCTTTATGTCTTTTTGCAAAATTAAATTGTTTCATCATTTGTTTAATAATCTTCTTAACTTATTTTCTAGTTTATTTTTATCTGGTAAATATAATTTATATTTAGAAACAAATAATTTATTAGATATATTTCCTAATGCATACTTAACTAAAATTTCATTTTTATCAGCAGCTAAGATAATTCCAATAGGATCATTATCTTCTTTTGAGTTTTCTTCTTCTCTGAAATAATTTAGATATAAATTCATTTGTCCTACGTCTTGATGGTTTACTTCACCAATTTTTAGGTCAATTAATACAAAACACTTTAATATTCTATGATAAAACACCAAATCAACATAGAAATGTTTGTTTCTAAAAGATATTCTGTATTGTCTAGCTACAAATGTAAATCCTTTTCCTAATTCTAATAGAAACATTTGAAGATTAACAATTATTTTTTGTTCTAATTCCTTTTCTGAATATTTATATTTTTCAGGTATATTTAAAAATTCTAAAATATATGGTTCTTTTATAATGTCTTTATCTTTTTCTATAATTTGTCCTTCTTTAGAAAGTTTTAATACTCCTTTTTTATCTTTACTTAAAGCAATTCTATAAAATAATGCTGAATTCTTTTGTCTTCTTAGTTCTCTTACACTCCATCTTTCAGTTATACACTGTTTTTCATAGAATGATCTTTCTAATTCTTCGTCTATTGTTAATATTTCAATATAATGACTCCAACTTAATTTTCCAGACACTGTCTGGAATTTTGGATAATTTAGATAAAATAGTCTCATAAGATAAATATTGCTTTTACTAAAGCCTTTGCCATACTTAATCTTCAAATCTTTTGAAAGTTTTGTTAAAAGTTTGGAACCGTATTCTGCTCTTTCTTTCCCTTTTTGTTCATATTCAACAATTTGTCTTCCAATTTCCCAATAAGTTTTAACAAGTATTTGATTAATAATTATAATTGCTTCTTTCCTACCTTTTTCTAATATGGTTCCAATGTTGTTTACTAATTGATTATATTCTTTTTTGTTATTCTTACTTAGTTTTTTCATGTAAATTCCCCTAGTCTTTTTTGACTCATTCCATTAATTTTAATAAAAGGTGTAGCTCTCTTCAAGACAATGCCAATTGACTTTAGTTGTTCTCGTTTTGTAATGTTTTGATTTGATTTTTGTAATTTGATTATTCTCATTGCAGATTGAATTCCAATTCCAGGAACTCTAACTAAATCATCATATGTTGCATCATTTACATCAATTGGTTTATTAAAATAGTTTCTTGCAATATGTACTTTTGGATCTTCTTTTGGTAACATTCCATCATACATTATATCTTTAATTTCTTTAAACTTAAATCCATATTTTCTTAATAACCAATCACAATTATATAATCTATTTTCTCGTAGAAGGGGTTGTTTTTGTTGATTTTCTAATGGTGTTCCTTTTATTGGTGAAAAGACTGAGAAATATGCTCTTTTTAATTCAATATTTTCATATTCCCATTTTGTCATCCTTAATATTTCTAAATCAGTTTCTTCTGAACCACCGACGACAAATTGTGTTGTTTGACCTGCGGGTGGTTTTGCATGCTTAATCCAGGCTTGTCTTCTTAGTATATCAATTTTGTAATCTTTAATATCACTAATTTGAGAGAGTCTGCTTTTATTTGGAGCTTCGAGATTAATACTGATTCTATCTGCAAATTTACTTGCTTGTTTGACTAAATCTTTATCTATTCCTGGTAATGCTTTGAAATGAATATATCCATGAAATTTATACTTATTTCTTAATAATTTTAGTGTGTCAAGCATTTGTTCTGTTGTAGTGTTTGCATCTCTTGGAATACCAGAGCTGAGAAATAATCCTTCAACATAATTACCTAAATATAATTTCATAAAGACTTTTGCTAGTTCTTCTGGCCTGTATTGTACTCCCTTTTTTTTACAATTTGTTGAGTTCATACAATATTTACAATCATATGAGCATGAATTCGTGTATAATGTTTTGAATAGTGCAACACACCGGCCATCCTCTGTATAGCTATGACATATTCCACCTGATGCAGCATTACCAATTCTATTATTGGAATATGATTTTCTTGGAGAGCTTGTGCTACAACATGTATCAAACTTACTAGCATCTGCTAATCTTCTTATCTTTTCAGTTATTTCCATTTCTAAACCCATCGAATTCGAGGGGATTACTGGCGGGCTATTCACTACACCAAAAACAGGAAGCAATAAGAGAGTTTTTGGTACCTATCAGTCTTACGAGTGACAAACGCTTCGTTCATCTTAAGGCCTAGCCAGTAATCCTTATGTTGTTAATCATATATAAGCTTCACACCACAATGTCTAGTGAGAATTTGTCTTTAAGAGAAGGCTTGTAGTGGTAAAATATTATGTTCTTAGGGCACTGGACAATTGGTGTCTAGTGGTATAATTATAATAACTCTTAGCAGGCCAAGTTTTTTGCATCGAGAAATTAATATTTATCTAGATTCTCGAACTAAATTTTTAACTAAAGTAAAGAAATTTGCAAAAAACTGAATAGAAGGCCAAGCTAGAGTCATTATAATTATTATTAGAAATAATATAGAAAAAGAAAGAAAAAAGTTTAAGTATTCTGTACTTCAGCAAACAATTCTCCTGTTATATCATGTGCAAAAGCTTCTCCTGATCTCACATCATAGTAAGTGATCATTGGATATACTTTATACTTTGATCCTGTAGGTATTGATCCAGTACATGTTGTTTGTGTTTCAAGATCTCCTGTAGAACCACTTTCAATTTGTACAATACCTGTTCCATCATCTGTTGCTGCTCCTGTTGCACATGTAAATTGATTATCTGGGTCAGTTACCTCAATAGCAGATATATTAATTGTATAAGCTAAATTATTTCTAATTTTTAATTTAACTGAACCTGCTTCTCCATCTAATATATAATCTTCACATCCTAATTGTGTACCAAAGCTGCATCTTTCTGGTAAGAATCTAGTTGGATTCAATACTCCAAAATATGCTAATGCTCCTATCATAATTAAAATAACAAGAAATGCCCAACCATATGTCATTAAGAATTCTAATGCTCCTTGTGCCTTTTTGTTCATTTAAACAACCTCCTTTTTAATGATTTCAGTATAATAATAAGTATACTATGACTCTATTTTGAGTCTGTCTGATATATAAATCTTTCGTTGTTTGATACTTAAATTATATATTTATTATAGTAAAGTTTATATATTGCTAGTAAATGCTACATTATATTCTATTTAAAAGGAGGAGATTATTATGGCAACTAAACAAGTATGTGTAAGCAGTATGCAAAAAGGTAGATATATAGTTATGGAGGGTGCTGCTTGTAAGGTTTGTGATACTCAAACATCAAGACCAGGTAAACATGGTCATGCAAAAGTTAGAATTACAGCTGTTGGAATCTTAGATGGAAAAAAGAGAGTGGCTGTTATGCCAGGGCATGATAATGTTGAAACACCTCTTATTGATAAAAGGACAGCTCAAGTATTATCAATCTCAGAAAAAACAGCAAATGTAATGGATTCAGAAACATTTGAAACATTTGATTTGGAAATTCCTGATGATTTAAAGTCAGATTGTACTGAAGGTGTTAATGTACTTTTTTGGGATATTTTAGGAAACAAAGTTATGAAACAGATTAAAACTGATTAAAACTGATTAATATAAGGTGAAAAAATATGGTTAAGTTCGCAGAAGCAGAAGCAAGATTGTTTAAGAACAGATTTGTTTGTAGAAGTTGTAAGTCTGTTATTAAATCAACAAATATGAAAGTTATAGCAGGAAAAACTAAATGTAGGAAATGTAGTGGTAAAGCACTAAGACCTGTTAGAAAGAAATAAAAATAATTATTTTATTTTTTTAGTTTAATAATTTTAAAAAGAGGTTTTGATACAATATGAACATTGAAATAATTATATTTGTTATGTTTGTTTTAATTCTTGGATTAGTTCTTTTATTAAATAGAAAAAAATTAGTTTTACAAAAGATCTTTTATCCTTTTCTTTATTTAATTTTGTATAGAACAAAATTAGGGATTAAGTTAATGAATAAAATAGCAACAAAGTATAATGAGGTTGTTAAATTATTTGGATATTGTAGTATTGGTTTTGCATTTCTAGGTATGATTTATATTTCAGTATCAATATTATTTTTTATATTAAAGTTAATTTTTAGACCTGATGTTAGTCAACCAGGTGTATCATTGGTTTTACCATTTACAAATATTCCAGGTATTGGTTATTTGTCATTTACTCATTGGATTATTGGTATTTTTGTATTGGCAGTTATTCATGAGTTTGCACATGGTGTTGTTGCAAGAGCTCATGGATTAAAAGTAAAATCAAGTGGTTTTGCATTCTTTGCATTATTATTACCTATTATCCCTGCAGCTTTTGTCGAGCCTGATGAAAAGCAGTTATCAAAGAAATCAGATATTGTGCAATATTCTGTTTTTTCTGCTGGTCCAATGATTAATATATTATTTGCAGTTATGTTATTATTAGCATTACCTTATGTTGGTGATTCGACTAACTCAGTACTTGCACCTTATGAAGACAGATTTACCGAACCAGTTGGTTTTTCATATGAAACATTAGAAAATGATTCTTATCCTGTTTATCTTGCAGGTATTCCATCAGGAACATTAGAAGCAGTTAATGGTGTTAATATAGATAATTATGTAGATTTTTATAAAGAAATGCTTATTGTTAGTCCTGGAGATTCTGTTTTATTAACAACAGATTCAGGTGATTATGGAATTATTGCAATTGAAAGTGAAGATGATCCTGAAAAAGGTTTTATTGGAATTAGACCTGTACAAAATGAGAGAAGAATAATTGAAGGAAAAGAGTTCTGGGCACCTGTTTATTATTGGTTTAGAGGAATGATTAAATGGATGTTTTTATTGAATTTCTTTATTGGACTAGCTAACCTGTTACCTTTAGGTATTGTCGACGGTGGAAGGATGTTGCATGTTGCATTACATAAGATTATGAAGAATAAAAAGAAAGCACAGAAAACGTGGGTATTTATTGCATTTTTATTTTTAGGATTTTTATTGTTTGCATTGTTTGTAAATTATTTTGGTAATCCTTTATCATGGTTTGGATAATAAAATAAAAAATAGAAAAAATTTATTTTTCGTATGTTCTTGCTAATGATCTTTGTTCTCTTTCTACAATTTCTGCCATGTCTCCTAATACAGATAATTTGTCGTCATATTGTAATCCACTAAATCCCATTTCTACTGTTTGTCTTTGTAATTTTGCTGTTGTTTCTCTATAGAATGCAGCAACAAGTGATCTTTGGTATGCTGGTGGCTGTTCTGTTATTAATACAGCATGATCTTGTGCACTAATTACATTATGTTCTAATCCTGCTTCATCATATGGCATACAAACTGCTTCTCCTGCTTGTGTATGTGCATAATCAACTGCTTCTGTGAATGCTCCTGATACTTTTTCTTGAATATCAAGATAATCTCCTGCGCATAGTAATGCAATTCCACCAACGCTAAGTCCTCCAATAATAACTCCTGTTCTAATAAATCCCATTAATAACACCTCCATGTTATTCTTTTATTGATAGGAGATTTGGTTTTAGCATAAACTTTTGTTGTAATTTTGGATACGACAAAACTTTAAGCTAGTGTATGCTATACTTCTTGTTATGATAGAAGATGATAATGGTGGGACAATAGGGGATCTTTTAGAAAAGAAAAAGAAAGAAAGAAGAGAAAGATGGGGAAGAAGAGCAAAAACTAGTGCTAAAGTATTAGGTCTTGGTACTCTTCTTAGTGGTGTTGTTGGTAGTTGTGCATTAGTTACAGAATTACAAACAGGTTATGCAGAAGGAATTGTAGCTTCTTTTTCTGATAAAACTATTGAAGGAATTGATGTATTAATTGATGAACAATATGAAGGATTATTGCCTGATGGACAAAATATAATTGTTCATGATAGAGAAGGAGAGGTAATTGCTGAAACATATAATCTTAGAGACAGGGTTACACAAGATGATATTTCAAGACATGTTGGATGGGCATTTGTAGCTGCAGAAGATAGAAGATTTTATGATCATCATGGGTGGGACTGGGCAATTTTAATGGAAATTCCAAAGGTAATTCTTACTGCTTCACTTAGTAATGTTAGAGGACATAGTTCTATTTCAGTACAGGTTGCAGATTTAATTGATGGGATTAATATTTATGATCTAAATAGTGGAAGTGAAAAACTTGAAGTTAAAATGGATGAGTGGGCTGCAGCTGCAGTATTAGAAAGAAATATGACAAAGGATGAGATCTTGGTTGAATATATGAATTTGACAAATTTTGGTTACTCACATAGAGAGGGAATGGATATTATTGGTGTTGATGCTGCTGCTGAATTTTATTTTGGTAAAGAACCAGGAGAATTAGATTATTTAGAAAGTGCAGTTTTAGCTTCAATGGTTCAAAATTCTGCAAAAATGGGTGTTCTTGCATATGATGCATTTGTTTTTGATAAAGATCCAACTGATGATCATTTTGTTAGATTACGAGAGAGAACAAGATATGTTCTTAAGAAAATGCATGAATTAAATTATGGTAGAGATGAAGAGGTAATACCTGATAGAGAGTATCAAAAAGCATTGGATAGATTAGATGCAAATGATATACCTTTTAAAATGAATAGTAGAAGAAGGATTGATCCTGAGGTTTATGGATTTGTATCAGAGGTTTTAGGTCGTGTACCTGGATTTTTGGCTGAGTTTGATCATTTAATTCCTGAAGGAAGTGATATTCATGTATATACAGGTCTTGACTCTGCACTTCAACTGATGTTACAGGAAAAAGTTGATGAACAATGTGATGCTTTGAATGCATCAATAACTAATAGTGATGGAACTAAAAAGAAAAGATATAGAGGTAATTCTTTTAATGGAGCGTCTTTAGTTTTAGATACAAATACACATGAAATACTTGCAATGGTTGATGGATGTTCTGTTTATGTCGAGGAGGATGGGCAACAAGTAAGAATTGCTAATAGAGTTAATAGAACAACAAGAGAATTCTGGCATCCTGGTTCTTCTATCAAAGGGATAATTGATATCTTAGCACTTCAGTTTGGATTTACTACAGAAACAAAAATTGCAGATAAAAAAAGAGTTTATGTTGTTGAAGAAAGCGGTGTTAAATATAGTGTTGGAAATTTTGGTAATTCATATTCTGGTGCTTTGTACACATTAAAAGAGGCAACAGTTAAATCTACAAATAGTATATTTGTTGAAGTTCTCTCTCAGATTTATAAAGCATTAGGTAAAGAAAGATTTCTAACTGAATTTAATAAATTTGGTTTCACTCTTGATGATTATCAATATCCTTATGGGATAGGAGCATTTGAGGCTTCATTATCACAAGTTGCAGGTGCATATAGTGTAATTCCTAATAATGGTCAAGCAACACACTATATTTATGGAGATCATGATGATATTAATCAATCTTATATTAATCATTTAGTTATTGATGATGAATATACAATAACTCCGGAAGGAACAACTGTTGAAATTGTTGATCCAAGTATTACAAAGGAAGTTGATGAAATGTTACAAGCAGTAGTTTCTAGAGGGACTGGACAAAGGGCTAAAGTTCCAGGTATGACACCCAGAGGAAAAACAGGAACTGCGACAGCAAATGTTGTTTTTGTTGGTTATGAACCTACTTATAATATATTGGGGATTGCTGAGTTTGGTTTAGAAAACCCAGGAATTTCTTTACCTAAACAATATCAAGGTGGGAGACATGCTGCACCAATTGTTAAATCTGTTTTTGAGTATACAAAGTGAATAGGTTGTTGATGTAGCAACTATCTATACAACAAAACTTTATGCTGTTATAATGTTTACTTTAATATTAATTAGGAAAGTAAATAAAAAACTGATTGGAGGGAAAAAATGGTAACAATTAATATTACAAAAAGTCATATTAAGAAAGCAAGAAATATTGCATTAGTTGGATTTGGATTAGCTGCTGTAGGTGGTGTTGGTTATGTTGCGTTAACCGGTCCTGCTGGAAGACAAATTATGTCATATGGTCATGGTGTTTTAGAAGCAGTGGGTGTTGAAGACAGAACAACACAAAATGATACAATTGAAGGAGCAATAAATGAAGCTGCAGATAGGGTTCAGGATTATTTTGAGAGAAATAATAATAGAATGGCTCAAGGAAGAGGAGAAAACTTTCCATTTATTATGCTTGAAAGACTTGTTGGTGTTGAAAATCTTTTTTTAGAAAATGGAAGGCCTGAAGCTAAAGCAGAATATATTGAAGATAGGCTAGATCCAGTGCAGATGGAACAATTGCTTCATTTATATTCACAAACTGCTTCAATGTCTAGTGTTGTTGATCTTGCAGCTAATCTTTATCAGACCGCTGAATCATTTGTTGTTGATGGATTAGATGCACAACAAAGAAATGCACATTATGTTGGAAGATGTATTTATGGGCTTGAAAATGATTTGTTAAATGAATCAGGGCAGACTGCATTATTGACTGAGATTTATGGTGCTATGGGCCCTGAGCAAGTTTCAGAAACGTGTATGCCTTATGCAACTCAGACTCCGGCGACAAGAGATCATGCATTGGAAATGGTTGTTGAAAGTATGAGTGATGATGAAAAAGCAGAATTTGCTCAAGCATTTTTAGGAACATTGTCTCAAGATCAATATGATGCAGTTGTTCTAGAGGCTTTTGATGGAATTAGTAGGGAAGGATATGAACAATTGGAAGATCAAATGAGTCAAAGAGCAAGACAGGGATATATTGACGGAGCACATAGAGTTCTTGACAAGGTTTCAAGTTTAATTGGTGGTGAATAAGTTATGGCAGATTATTTTCAAATGGGTGAAACTGGCAAAAAAGGAGGAAAAGGTTTTCCATTTGGTAAAGTAATTTTTGGTGTTGGATTAGGTTTATCATTATTATATGGTGGGTGTAGGGGAATTATTTATGCAGGTTCTTCTGTACATGGAAAAGTTACTTCTGTGTATTCTGAATGGAGAGCACCAGAAGTACAAGAAGAACATCCAAGGGATTTCCCTATTTTTGAAATACCTGAAATTAAAGAACAACCAGATACACTTGATGCTTTAGTTGGTTCTCCTTTACAATTACCAAATGGAATGAAATTTCATATTAGTAATAAAGGAGGGGCAGTTCAAAGTAAATATTTACAATACCTAAATGAACAACAGTATGTTCAAGAGTAATTTTAGTAAAATGTTTTACTGAAAATGTTGAAGAAATTAAAAAAGATTTGGTTAAATCTTGAGAAAAAAGAGGATGAGTTTAGGAAAGAATTAATTGAATTAGATGAAGTTATGGATAATGAAGAAAATAATAAAAGGTGAAGGAAAATGGATCTTGATGAAATTGTTGCAAATGAAAGAGGAAAATTAGTTGCTGCTGCAGTTGAAGGAAAATTTGGAGATTTAAGTGAAATATATACAGCAAATGAAAGAGCGGTTTTAGATATAGCAAGTTATGTGCAGATAGGAGTTGATTATCTTGGTAAAGGATTGAGTAGATTAAAAAAGATACCTAGTACTTTGTTAGGCTTAGTAGGGAAGTTAAATATTAATGTGAAATTTGTCGACGAGGAACAAGAAAAAGGTGTTGAAGAAGGATTAGAAGAAAGTGATGAACAAGCAGGAGCACCAGAGCCTGAACAAGTTGAACATTTACAAGTTTATGAACCTGAAACAAGGGAAAAGGAGAGTGTGATATTAAGTTTGTATGAACGTGTACATGCTTATGTTAATAATAGAGTTGCAAGGGAAGTAATTCCTAGGACCTATGCAAGACTAAGACAAGCAGAGGAAACTCTTGCAAAGAATATTGTAGAGATTGAAAGAAATTTGGGTGTTTATAGAACAAGAAGAGATGATATACAAGAGATGGCAATTGGAATTGGAAGAGATTTAGGAAAAAGAGAAAGTGAATTAAGGGAATTAGAAAGAAGAGAAGGTACATTAGAATCAGATTATCAAGCAGCATTAGCAGAAGCAGATAAATGTTTAAGTGCGGGTCATTATGGAACTCCTGAAGCAGAGGCAGAAGCACAAAGAAGTAGGAGAATTGCTGCAGTATTACAACAAGAATTATATACTGCTCAGAGAGATTACACTGCATTAGATGAAGCATTATTAAGAGATAAAACAGTTCTTACACAATATAAAGCAGAAGTACAGATAATTGATGAGGGTGTAAGAATGCTTGAAGGTGTTTATAGTACTGTTCAGGCTAATAAACGAGGGGTAATAGAAGCAAGAGCTGTTCTTGAACAAAAGACAGCAACAATGCAAGCATGGGAGGAAGCATTAGAATTTGGACAATCTGTGCCACAGCCTGCTGAAGTTGGATCAATTGTTGGATATATTGAGTCAGGTATTCAGTCACTTAAAGGAACGTATGAACAATCATTTGATGTAAAAGTAATTCCAGATAAACCACAACAAGTAATACAAAAAGATATGGTGAGGTGATTGAAATTCAATGGCAATCACCTTTTATGAATAAATTACAACAAGATTTAACAAGAGCAGCAGAATTAGCAGATTTTGCTTCTACTGAAGGTGATTTTTACAGAGAAGATGCAAGAGGAAGAATAGCAGAAATACAACAGATGCAAGGATCATATAGGGTTGCAGGGAATAATGTGGCTGCTCAAGAATTACAACAATATGTTGATCAATTAGTGCAGGCATGTCAATCATTACCTAATGATCCAAACAAAGGTGCAAGAGGATTGTTGTCTAAAGGATTGGCATTATTAAATCGTGCAGGGAAAAGTGATGCTGGAGTAGCTGCACCTGCTGTTTCATTAGAAGAAAGAGTTGATGATTCAGGTGTTGATAGGCCAGAAGGAGAACAGGTTGGTCATTTAATTGTTCATCCAGGTGGGAGTGAATATGAAGTTCCACAGGTTGATGATGTTGTTACTGATAATGATACTAGTTCTGTTGTTTCAGATGATACTGAATCTGGTTCAGGGATTGTTGATGTTAGAGAATTGTTTGGAGATAGTAAGATTCTTGACATACTTTTAAATTATGCAACTGCAAAAGGTGTTATAGGTGAACAAAATAATTTAGTTTTAGGAGCATTGTGTTTAGCAAATGGATTACATTTTGGAATTGAAGGACCAAGTGGTTCTGGTAAAACTTATGTAGCAAATACTTTGATTGGTTTATTGGATGAGGGGGATGTTTATGCATTAGAACTTGCAACAGAAGCGGTGTTAATGAATGATGTTGATAGAATTAATGAAACCTCTGTTTTATATATCCCTGAATTACAAAAACCATACAAACATTCTGGAAGAGGAACACCAATGATTGCTGAGATTGTTAAAACATTAACAGAAGGCAGAGATGCAGTTAGAAAGGTTAGGGAAAAAGTAGGTGTTGTTGGTGAATATACCATTTCTGCAGGAATTGCTGTTGTTTATACTTTAGCAGACGAGAATGCTTTTAAAAAAGATCAAGAAACTGCTAGAAGATTTTTAAGATTACAAACAGATACAAGTGAAGAACATAAGGAAGCAATCAGACAAGCAAAAGGGCAGGCAGCGTTTGATAGCGGTGAAGATGTTGTTGTTGCTAATGAACAAGAACTAAGACAATATATGGCTTACATGGTACATCATCATGATGAGTTTAGAGTTAGAGATCCTTTTGCTCCAGCAATTGCAGATTATATTCCTTTAACACAACGTTCTCCTAGTTTTCAAACACATTATAATAATTTAGTTGCAGCTTCTGCAATATTTAATCATAATAGAAGGCTTGTTGTTAATGAAGGTGGTTCAGGGGAAAATTTAAATACAGTATTTACTTCCCTTGAAGATCATAGGCTGGTATTTTCATTGTATCATGCTCAAATGTTAGCTGCAATGGAGCAAATTGATCAAAGACCAGAAGATGTTCAAAAGATTGCAGCTGTTAGAGAAAGACTAGAAAAAGAGGGTGGTGTTAATTGGGATGTTTGTTATGGACATGCTAAACAATTAATGCAAGATAGGTTCCCTTCTCATCTTGAAACATGGGAACATAATTAAAAGTAATATAAAATGTCAGATAGAAGCTTAAGAGAATTATTAACAGAATTTGATTCCCTCTTTATGTCAGATACACTTATTTCTAAATATAGGTCCTTAGATGAAAGATTACAGCAAAGAAATCTAGGAGTTATTGATAGTGGTGATCTAGTTAATGATTTATTAGGAAGAGATTTAGTACAATATCAAAAAGTAATTAGAAGTGTTAGTCGTTCAGAGAGAACAAGAAGTGATTATGAGCAGGGAATTGAAAGATATGATGCTATTGTTGGTATTGCTGATAGGATAAGAGGAGAAGTTCCTAATTTTATTACTGAATTGTGGAGTAGAGCTGTTTCTGTAGATGTTGTTGATAGATCATTATTGCAAAGAATTGTTGATTTTTATAATGATGTTAATGAATCTGGAGTTAATTCAGATATTGATTCATGGGTTAGTGCTGTTGAATGTGAAGAAGAAACAAGACAGAGAATTATTTCTGTTAGAGATAGTTATATGCAAACTGATTTTGAATCACAAAGTGATGCAGAACAGTTTTTTGCTGATCAAGTTCAAGTTATTGTCGACGAGCAATCTCAGAATTTAGAAGGAAAATATCATACTAGTCATTATCCTGTATTTCCGGATTTAGATGAACTTGTTGTATTAGTCAGAGATGAAATTGATAGATATGATGAATTAAATCAAGGAATTACATCTATGCAAGCAGCAATTGCAGAGATGGAAGCAGATATTGTTTATTTAGAACAGCATCAATTGCATCAATCAAAGCTTTCATTAGTTAAAACAATATTAAAGCGTGTGACAAGAGAATATTCAGGTGTTGTTGAAACTAATCATATTAAGTATAATTCTATTGGAGATGGTTATAGAGAAACCTATTTAAGGTTTGTTGAGACTAGAGATAGGATTGTTAGAGATGGAATTAATGGTTTAGAGGAAAGGATAAGAACAATTTCTTTAATAGATAAACCAACTCAACCAAATAAAACAGATGCAATATATATTCGTAATGCTTTGCAAGATATTGAGAATGCAACAGGTGTTTCATATAATCATGAGCTTGATGCTGTTGTTAATGAAATAGAAGTGTACAAAGAACCTGATCTTGTTGTTGTTCTTCCAAGAGTAACTAAAAGACAAGAGCCAGATAGAAGGACAAGAGGCCCTGAATATAAAATAACAAGATTAGATCCACAAATTCCTTTGCCTGATTCAGATGTACATCCAAGTTATGTTGCTGCGAGTCTTGAGAGAATAGAGATTCCTTTAAGATATACTGCATTTCATCAAGCTGTTTTAGAGGGTGCAAAAACTGCTGTTAAAGAAACAGGGAGATTATTACAAACTAATTCAATAGCATGTCCAGAACCATTAACACAATTGGAAAGAGGTTATTTAGATACTGTTAATACTTTATTTAGAGATAATCCTTATGTTAATAGATGATTATTTCTTTGTATGTACATAAAATAGAGAAACAATACTACGCTACGTGTCACTAATTATATTTTCTGTGCTTAACGCGATCTTTAGCACATTCGTTGTTGTAATTGTGAACTTCGCTGGGTAGTATTGTTTAAAACTATACACATACTATTTCTTTGCTTTTTCCCAAATTATCCAAAAATATTTTTCATATGCTTCTGCCATTAATTTATTTTGTATAGAAACAGAAATAAGTTTATTTTCTTTTGTTAATAAGTTTAATATTAGTTCATCTCCTGAAATTGCAGTTGCAATTGGAGAATCATATTCAGAAGAAAGTAATCTTGATTTTGTATAAGGGATTGTATTTAAGTAATCACTTCTATCTTTAGCATCGCTGTTATAAATATGATACATCCATTGCTTTTTTTTAGCTCTTCTTTTATGAATTTCTTCTTGAAACTTTTTCCCAATTATCCCTAAGAATTCTTTTGGTATACCCCAATAATAAATTGGTTCACCTTTATCAACAAATCTTAAGAATTGTTTTCTTATTGCATTTTTTGTTTCATAAATATCAACATCACATGATTTTTTATTAAATGAATGTAACATTTCAAGTTCAGGGAGAATTGTGTTTAGTTTTACTTCTTTTTCTTTTACAATATTCATAACATTTTTTGGATCAGTTGCTGAAAAAACTTTCTTTCCATCAATAAGTAATTCTGTAACTAACCCATGGATTTTAAGCTTTTTTATAGAATCATAGACATTAACTCTGTGAACTCTGCTTTCTTCAGCAATTTCTGTTGCAGTTGCTTTACGCTTTTTTAATAAAGATAGATAAATTTTAGTTTCATTCTTTGTTAAACCAATGTCTTGAAGAATATTCTCATGAACTAGTGGATCTTTCATATGAATAAAGATAAGATCTTTAGTTTATATATTTTCTTGTAGTAATTAGGTATACAACATAAATTTAAGATGTGTGTTGTATTATTTTATACAATATGAAAATAGATTATATTAAATTTATTTTTGTAGTAATTTATTATTATTTTTATTATTTTGTAAATGATTTAAGGACTTTTTTGTAACAATGAAGGAGTGATTATGTTAATAAAAAAGAATTTTGTCCGAAAGGTTTATATGTTCGGCTAGATTACTACTTGATGGTAGAAGAGATGCAAACAGATGTACACATTGTAGGGGGAAGGGGAAATGTTGGATACCAACTTTACATTGACCTATTGAATTCTATGCAAAATTCTTCTGGTATTGGAAATGTATACAGTTATGTGTCTGGAAATATTACAGAAGAACAGGATTTTAGTGACTTTTTGATGGCTGCTAATAAAGAAGGGAATGAAATTTCTGTTGAATTAGCAAGTAGACTTAGAAAAGAAGAAAGAACTTCTGTTACTCAATATGATTCACTTGATACACTAACTGAAACATTACATTCTAGAGCTTTATCTGCTAAAAATGAAGGAAAAAGGAGTATTGTTGTATTTAGTATGAATTATAATCTTGATTTTTTAGGTTTAAATTATGAATGTACAGAGTTTGAACAATTATCTGGTGATGCAAAACAAAGTATTAAAGATAATTGGGATAGGGTACAAGCAACATTTTCAGGTATAGCTGAAGGGAATTTAGCAGAGAGATGGAAGGAGTTGAAAAAAGATAGAGATTCATTAGCTGAATTAGCAGTGGAATATGTAAATGGAACAATTGATTCTTATATGGGATTTATTAATGAACATTTTGCTGGAGCTGAGTATGCAGAATGGCGTGGTCAAATTGAACAAAGTATAATTAGGATAATAAAAGGAAAGAAAACAGGTCGTAGTTCAGGGATTGAATCTGCATGTATTGGTGTAAAAAATCTTGCTTTAGCAATGAGTGAGGAGAAAGAAGGAGAGAGTACAGATAGTTTATTTGATCAAGTATTAATAGTTACAAATCCTATTGATATTTCTACTTATGTTTATTCTGCAGTAACAGGGAGAGATCCGAGTACTGTGTTTTGTCCTCAAGATAATGATAGAAGAAGATATGCAAGAATGTTTGATTCAAGATTTTTAGTTAGTGCTCAAAATGATTGTGTTAATGTAATTGGTCCACATAATCATTGGAATTTGTTGGTTCCTGGACATCTTTCTGGATATTTAGGAGATTTATCTGATATAGAAACATTAATGAGGTTGGAAGATCTTGCAGTTAGTGTAAATCTTTTAGCAGAAGATCAATTAGGAAATACTAGAAGAACACCTACTGATTATTTTCCTGTTATTCATGAAGCTGTTTTAAGAGTGATTGATTCTAATCTTGGAAGTTCTCACAATGAAAAATTAATATTATGGAGTCCAGATGAACAAATGTATGTTGGTTGGATGGGTGAAGTTACACCACAGGGTGTTGTTGCTGTTCCTTATCATAATGTATTTAGAAGTGATGCTCTTGCTTTAACATTAGATAAATGGAATAGAGCAAATGCTTCTGTTGAAGGAATGATAGGTGGATTAGTTGATTCTGGTTTTGTTGAGAGGATAATAGATAGAACATTACAAGAAAGATTAGATGTTGTTTCTAGAAGAACTAAGCAAGAACACACAACGAGAGTAAGTTTAGATGCATATGATGCAGAATTAGAATCAGGAAGTTATCTTGTTACAACACATTATGATCAAGGAATGTTATATTTAGCTTTTGTCGAGAGAACAGAAGGATTATTTAATATTAAAAAGTTAATTGAATTACCAAACAATAATACTCCTAGGTCAATTGTGTATGATGATGGTGAAGTTTATTATTCACATTCACAAGGTATTGATGCAGTAAATTTACATTCTGGAAGACATAGAAATGTTTTAAGGATTAATGAATTAAATGGAAAACGTATTGTTGGTGTTAATAGTTTAGTTGTTGAAGGGGATAATATTTTATTTACTGTTTCAGGATATGGTGTTGGTGTAGTAAAAAAGAATGCAAAAAGAACTGTAGCATGGAAAGATGTTGCAGTTTATTCAACTCAAGAACATGTTGATTCATTAACTTTATTTGATGGAAAGTATGCTGCTTTAAGTGGTCAAAGTATTTTATTAAGAGATGGAACAGAATGGAGTTCAGTTTATGAAGGGAATGTTGGTTTAGAGGCATTAGCTGAGAATAATAATGGTTTAGTTGCTGTTGGTAGAGGAAATAGAGAGATTGGAATTGTAGAATGGAGTTTGCAAGGAGTACAGGAAAGAAGAATTCCTTGTATTTATGCTAGACCTGCAAGATTACAAATTCCAAGAAAGTATAGATCTAGAACAAAAGCAGCAATACATAATGATGCTGTTCTTATTGCTGCACATGGGAGTAGAAGAACTAGTACCGTTTTAGGTATTGGTGGAGATTATAGAGAATTTGGTGTTGGTGTATCTAATATTGATGCTATCCATCCAGATGATAATGGGTTAATAATTGCAGGCAATAGAACGGTATATTTACGAATGCCAGAAGTAGTGGTAGAACCAGTTCATGAATTTGGAACAAGAAATAATGATAATTATGCAAGATTTATTGCAACAATTAATGTTTAATTATTTTGTTATAATTTTATGAAAACGAAAAGGTGAAAGAAGAATGTCAGAAGAAACTGAAGAAGTTTATAATGGTGCATTTGGTACAATTACAAGAGAAGGAGATCTTGCTATAAAAAGAACATTAGGATTTAGACCTACTATACAGAGTGGAGATAAACCATCTCCTCATATGAGAGATCTTTTTCAAAGAGATAGGGAAAGTGATTTAATGCAAGGCCATCCTTTTGCACTTCCAACAATTAGTGTTTGTAGACGTTTAGATGAAATTGGGGAAGAAGATGAATTATATCATACTGGTTTAGAAATTCGTATGCCTTGGTGTTCATTAACATATCTTGATAAATCTGGTAATGTAAAACCATTAGATCCTAAGGGTCCTGGTAAACAAGATATACCTGCTTTAGGTCCGCTTGGTGAAGAAAGTGAACCAGAGAAACCTAAAGGTCCGAATATTGGAACTCTTTTTCATTGGTATAAAGAGATAGATAAAAAATTTTATACAAATCCAGAATGGATTGCATTTGTTGGAGAGACAATATTGAATCTTGCAATATCATTAGAATCTTTACATAATGCAGATCATGTACATGTAGATGTTAGAGATAAAAATGTTTTTGTTCACGCGAATCAACCACTTGAGGGAAGAGTTGAGGAATTAGCAGAAAAAGCACGTGTTTTTTTAGGTGATAGAGGAGGGAAAAATGTAGCATTATATATTTATGCTCGTGATAAGAAAAAAGGTGGTTCTTCTCAGACAGGTTTTGATACATTATCACAAGAGAAGACAACAAGAATTGGAGGACTTTATATTGATGGACAATTTCTTCCTCATCAGTGTAGTGATCAAAGATTAAAATTATATGATTTACAATTACTTGGTGCTCTTGCAGGTTATCTATTAACAGGGGATGATATTATTAGGAATAGGATGGATGCTAAAGATGCAGATCTGGATGAATATATTGGATTGAATAGCACTTTGAGTAATGCACCTGGATTAATTCAAACAATAAGGAAAACAGGTAAAGCTAGAGCCAATCTTGCTTTAAAACAAGCTTCTAGACCATATAAATCAGTAGGAGAATTTATTACTGATCTACAGTCTGCTTTGAGTGAATTTTTTTATGTTGTAAAAAGATCTCATCTTCCTTATAATGTTCAAGATGAGTTAGGAAGTGGAGAGAGTGGATATGTTGTATGTACTCCTGATAGGTTTATGAGGTTAATGTATGTTGGAAGGAGATTATCAGAGCAGGCATTAGGAGATGCTTTGAGAGTTTCAAAGAATGCATACCAACAAGGTAATGTTCGTGGAGCTACAAATGTTAGTATAACAATGCCTAGAAGTAAGTTAGTAGGATCATCAGGTGTTACTCCTGCTTTAGCTAGTGAGATAATGGCTGAACAGAAGGAATATTTAGAACAAACTGGGCAAGATATTACTGTAAGATTAGGAGAGGCAAGAAGGAGACATCAAGCTGCAGGGGCAGAAATTAAACAAATCACAGAGGAATATGAAAAAAATCAAGTATTATTAAGACGACTTAGTCTTTAATATTGAATATGATTATAAAATAATGAGAAAATAAAATGGCACAACCAGACATGACTAGAGTAACAGAAGTTTTGCTTGATGAAGCATTTAGATTAGAAGATTTAGCAAGACGAGAGTCTAGACTTTTAGAAATACTCGGTAATGAACAAATGACTGCAGAACAACAAAGAAGATTGTTACGTGGTGTTGCAGATACATATTTAGATAGAGGAGTAAATCATAGAGCAGCAAATGTGTTGTTGGCAGAAGTTTATGCAGCAGTACCTGCTCAAGTAAAAGAAAGAATAATAAGAAAAGTTGTTTCTATAGTTGAACAAGAAACAAATCCTAAAAAACAGATAGAATTACTTGAAGGAGCAATGCAATATGCTCCAGATAGTAATGTGTTTTATGATAATTTAAGGAGACTTGCGTTTGAACATCATCTTCCTCAATATGCACATAGTGGTTGGCAGCAATATAGAAGTCAAGGACGAGGGAAAGGTTTACAATTGCTTGAGGATGTAATGTTTCATCTTGATGCTTTAAGTTATGGTTATCAGGTTGTTGGATCAACACTTCTTGAAGATGAGATTGATGTATCTTCTCTTCGTGCTCAGGCATCTGTTGATAATGATAGAGCGCATGAGTGTGTTAGAGGTTTGATTGATAGAAGAAGAAATATTTCATTGGATAGATTAAGTCAATATTTACAATTAGCACATTCAATTGGTGAAACAATTGGTTTTGCTAATCCTCCTGGATTCACAACAGATGAGGATGTTATTAAATATGCAGAAATAGCTTTAGAAATAGCTGCATTAGGTGGTTCAGTTGATCTGTCTGTTGCAGTTAGGACATTATATGCTGATAATGCTAAGAAGAAAGAGTATTTTCCTGAGAGATATGTGCTTTCTTTTTATGGTATAGGGAAAAGAAGTATTTCTGGATATTTAAAAAAATTAACAGAAAGACCATTAGCTGTTCAGATTTATATGTCATTATGTGGTCAGGATGTTCCTGAATTAGATGAATTAAGTATTATTGATAAATTTAAGATTTGTTCAACAGAGAGTCAGAGATGTTTAGTTAGTGCTCCAAATAGTCCATGGACACAAGCTTATTTTAAAATGCTTTCAGATTATACAAATAAATTAACCAGGTGAAAAAATGAGATATGTTACTGCAATGTTTAGAAAAAAAGGTGAAGGAGATAAGATAGTTAAACCATCACGACTTGAGGTTTGGGATACTGATACACAAAAACGTGTAACTGCTTGGAAAATGCCAGAGCAACAAGAAGGTGGAAAAAGATATTCACCTAATGGTCTTTATGTTTGTGATAGATGGGAAGATGATGTTGTGTTTGTTGGTGTAAAAGATGGTGTTGTACGTTTTGAAAATGGAGATGTAAGAGAACATTTGAAATGGAGACAAGCTCCACAATTAATTGGTAGAAAATTTCCACAAAGTGCAATTGCTGTTGCTGGTAATAGTCCAACATCACTTTATTGGTTACCAACACTAAATTTAGGAAAACATGATCAAAGATCTATTCGTCTTGTTGGAACAGATATAACAATTGATGCAGATGAAACTTCTTTAGAAACAAGAGTTAGTCAAGGAAGTCCAGTAGGACCTTTATTAGGATTAGATAATGGTGTGGTTTTTTATTCTGAATTGCAAAAAGGAAGCGGGAAATTATTGTTAAGAACTTCAACCGGACTTGTTGCTGCACATAGAGAAGAAGTGTTTGATTTTAAACCTTATCCTCAACCAGTTGCAATAAAAACAGATGGAGAATTAATTTATACAGCAGGAACAAGTAAGAGGGATAGTAAACAAAGATTATATGTATTTACTTCAAAATTAGAAGAACAAATGGTAGCAGAGCTTCCAATGACTGCAGATATTACTGCATTAGGTGCTTTTGTTGGAAATTACGTGCCAGATACAGATGCATATGCACTTAAGATTATGTATAATAGAGAAGAAGAAGATATTACATATTGTTTACTTGGTGGTTCAACAGGAAATATTTCTGTTGTAGCAATTAAAAAAGATAAAAAAGGAAGGGTTTCATCTGATTATCTTGGAGAGTTAGATATACTTGGGGAAAGAGCAAGAATTTATTTATCAAAGACTGCAAGGAATGCTGCTGTGAATAATATTTTGGTTTCTCCGGTAAAAAGAGCTAATGGTGTTCATGATGCTGAAATTCTTGTTCAATATCAGCAAATGACGGTTGCATTATCTGCATATGAATTACTTACAAATATTGGGCTTGCTTTTGCTATGAATAGAAATGACTTAGCAATTGATGCAAGAGGATTTACAGATGTTATGCAGGGAAATCCTCGAATTGCTCAATTTGATAGTAGGATATTTGATTGTGGGGTTTTAAGAAAATGAAAACTTATCGAGGATTACAAGCTGGAACAAAAGGGGATAAACCTAATGAGGATTTTGTTTTTGAAGTAGCTGAGGATAATTTTAGATTATGGGTTCTTACTGATGGTTATTGGGGAACAGGAGTTAAGGTTTCAAAACTTGCTCCTGTGTTATTTCATAGAGAAGTTAGTAATCAATTTCGTTCAGGAAATTTAACACCTTCTAATGCACGAGGTTTTTTACAGCCTGTTGTGGATAGAGTAAATGAACAACTTATTGAAGATCATCCTGGTTGTTTTACAACAATGACTGCAGCACTGGAGTATGAAGATAATGTATATTGCTTTACTTTGGGAGATAGTGTTGGATTTGGTTTACCACGTGGAAAAGGAAATCTAGAATTATTAGTAGAACCACAAACAAAACCATATCAAGGACTAAAACAACATGAAGGAAATAAAATTAGAGCATTTAAGAGTTATTGTGTTCTTGATACTGGGAGAGATGCTCCGCTTAATTATTTAGGATTACCTGATGCAGATCATCCAGAGGCAACTCCAACTATACATGATGTTAGTGTTGTACCTGTTGATTCATTAGATGGATTCTTATTATGTACAGATGGTTTAACTGCTCGTGTTATGCCTAGTGAATTAGAAAAAACTATGAGAGAGGAAGAACCTGAGAATGTTGTTTCAAGGTTGTTAGAATTAAAAAATAATCCAGAAGAAATGATTTATCATTTAATAAATCAAGCTTATGCTTCAGGTAAACCAGAACTAGTTAATGTTAGAGGAGATTTAAAAAAAGTAATTCAAGAACAAGGGATTAATCCTGAACAAGAGGCTAGTAAAGTGTATCAAGAGCTAAGAGAAGATCCAGTGAAATTTCAAGCTGTTGCAGAATTTTGTTTAACTTATGAATACAAAGGAAAACCAAGAAAACCAATGGATGATACAGCTATCTTATATGTTGATCTTCATCCTGATAAAAAACCAAGAAGATATGATTTACAAGCAAGAATTGGTGAATTAGAAGCGGAAGTAAGAGAAAGAGAAGGAAGAATTGATAGATTGGAAGGTCAAGTAGAAGAGACATTACAGTCATTAGGTAGTCAAACAGAAACAACTCAAGCTAGGGATGGAACCATTGCAGGATTAAGAGGAGATTTAGAAACAGCTGGACAAGAATATAAAACTCTTGAACAAACTCTTGCAGGAGAAAGACAAAGAATTTCTAGATTACAAGGAGAGGTAAGAACACTTGATGGGACTGTTCAGAGGGTAACAGTAGAAAGAGACAGATTAAGAGGACAATTACAAGATGCTAATAAATTAAATGAAGGTTCAGGTCGAGAGTATGAGACATTAAGAGCTGATTATGAAAGAGCAACTTCAATAATTGGAACATTACAGGCAGAAATGCGAGATCTTCAAGCACAATTGGTTGGTGCTGAACAAAGAAGAGAAGATGCAGAAGCTAGGGAAAGAGATGCAGAGGCTAGGTTTGCAACATATAGAGAAGAACAACAAAGAGATGTTGTGGGAGAGATTCCTTATGGATATTCTTTTTTAGATAGGGGATTACAAAGATTTGGTAATTGGGTGAAAAAACCAAGAAGAAAAAGAAAGGAATTAGGATTAGCTGCGATTGGAGCAGTTTTAGCTTTTGGAACATTTGTCCTGTTTAATGGAGCTGAATATTTTCATGGACAAATGTTAGAAACGACATATTTACAGTCCAAAGCAGAGAATGATATAAAAATTGCATCATTAACTACGAAACAAAGAGATGGAATATCATCTGTTGCTGATGCAGGAGATGTAACAGCAGAAACAGAAGTTGATGATCAAGTAGTAATAAAACAACCAGAACAGCAACCTCAACAACCAGTTTATGAACCTCTTGAAACAGATGATTATATTACTGTTTGTGTTACAAATGATGGAAACTTTGGTTATGTTAGTATTATTGGAACAAATGCTTTAAGAAAAAAAGAAAATAGGCAAGAGAGAACAAAAAAGGTTACTTGTAGAGATGATCAAAGATATAGAGTAAGTACAGACCTAGGTCTAAATCTTTATTATATGAATGGTGCAGCTAGTGTTTTAAGGAATCAAGAAGGAGAAATGTTGGATTGGTTTGTTTTAGGTTCTGCTATTAATCCTGTTACAATTAATCATGTTGTTCAACCTAATGTACAAAATATTTTATTTTGTGATTATAGACCACAATGGAGAGAGGGAAATGGAACATTGCATCTTGAAAAAGGATGTGATCATCTGGCTAGTTTTAATTCATATCATAGACAAGCTGGAACTTTTCAAGAGATGAAGGATGGTGAATTAAAACGTATAAGGGTTGCAGCTAAAGATGAACTGAGAATAAGAAGGTGAATAAATAAAAATGCATGAATTAGATACATTATATTCAGGGGATACTGCACGAATTATATCAGACCCTCATGATAGATTATGGGTGTATAAAGTAGCTAGTCCTAATAATGAAGCTTATTTAGATAATGAACAAGCTGCATATTCTTGTTTAGATTCATTAGGAATAAGAAATGGAATATTAACTGCAAGTCCTGTTAAAACAACATTACCTGAAAGAACAGAGAATGCTATAAGATTAGAAAATATTTATCCAGGTGGTAGTACTCTTCAAGATTTTGTTGCTATGCAAGAAGGACTTGGACAGGGAGCTAATAATAGTGATTTATCAGAGTCTCTTAAGGGAAATATAAGAGCAGTAGATGATGATAAATTTGCTACAAGAATTTCTATATTATTAGGAATATTAAATGCAAGTGATAATTATATTGAACATTTAAGTCAGAATGATATTAGACCAGAGAATGTTGCTGTTTATGACGACGGAAAAAGAGTTAAAATATTTGATTTTAATCGAGCAATAACTCATAAACCTGAATATCGAAAAGGAAAATCAAAACTTACTGTAGATCATCTTATTCCATTAACAGGTATTGTTGATGTTGGAGAAGATTATGAAACTGTTGATGGTATTCATATGAATAAAGTCTGGACACACCCAGGAATGTTGGATGGTTTAGAAACTATTCTTGAAACAAGTACAGTTAAACCTGAACAAGCATTAAGACATAGTGAGTTGTATCAAGCAACAAATGTTCTTTATTGGATGTTAACAGGAAGAAATCTTAAAGATAGTAATGAAACAGTTGTTAGTAAATTACCTATTTTGTATAGACCAATAGCTGTACAAGTGGATAAATTAATTGAAGAAGTTAAAAAACCTTTGGGATCATATGATCAAGAAAAAGTAGATTATTTAAGAGGAGAATTAGCACGATATGTTAGTTTATATAGGCAAAAGAAAATAAGAAGTAGACCTGTTGTTGTTAGTTCTGGTTTAGGAACAGTTAGTGGTTTTAGGAGAGAAGCTGGAAGATTAAGTGTGCTTGCTTCTGCACAACCAGTTCAACCATTTCATCCTTCTGGAGTACAACAAGAATTAGTTGATGCTAATGCTGCAATGCAGGTTGCTTTAGATGGATATGTTAGAGGAGATAGACAAGATTGGAGTGTGAGATTGGGTGAACTTCAGTCAAGAGTAGCTGGTTTACATAGAGAAAATAGAACTCTGACTCAAAGTTTAGAAGAAGAAAGAGGAACTTCATCTGGATTAAGAGGACAAGTGGAAAGTGCAAAAGGATATGTAGAAAGTTTAAAAAGAAAATTAAAAAAAAGAGGTAAAGGAGATGCTTTAGGATGGAAAATTGCAACAGGAGCAGTGGTTACTACATTTATTGGTGCAATGGCAGCTATTTGGTATGTTCCTGAAGTTTTCGATTTTAGAAGGGTTATGAAAGCTACTTGTCCTAATGCAGAAGATGTTGATGAGTTTAGACAGTGTATATTTTCATATAAACAAGGTGCAGTTGCTGGTGATGAATACCAAGAAAGATGGAATTCACTTGGTAGAGAAAGAGATGATGGTATGCTTAATGTTTGTAATACAACAAATGGTCAACTTGCATATGTAAGTGATCAAGGTGTTTATGAATTTTCAAAAGATTCTAATGAAATTGCTACTTGCGTATCTGAACCATATTTAATTGATTCTGAGGCAGGAATTGAATTATATTATGTTGATGGAGAGAAAACAAAACAAAGACAAGAAGGACCATTTGGGGAAAGATGTAGATTTGTTCTTAATGCTAATGCTTCTTCAGGTGTTGTAAAAATAAATGATATTTTAGATTCATCTGTTGGAAGTATTGAGTTTTGTGATTATGAGAATAGAGGTGCAAAAAGAGGAATTGTAAATTGTGATGATGAATCAAGATTTCGTGTTTATAGAAGAGGTGATGATGGAGTTTTTGATACTAGTGAAATTAAAATTGCAGCATATGATGAAGTTATACTACCTTGTAGTAGAGGTGAGCCTGCTATGATGATAAGTCCACCAATACAAGAAGGCAGAGCAGGGCCAAGACCTCATCGAATTGAAGAAAAGGGAATACTTGATCATTTTTTAAGTGGATGTAATTAAGGTGAAAGAATAATGAATATTTTATACAGAGGAAATACAACACAAATTATTGAAGATCCTGAAGATGCTTTATTTGTATATAAAGTAGCTCTTCCTGAGAATGAAGCTTATTTAGATAATGAGGAGGCTGCAATTCGTGTTTTGTATGCTGCATTAAAAACAAGAGGTAGTAGAGAAGGAATTATTCATTTTTCTCATTATAAAAAAGAAGCACCTAATGGGTTGATGGGTTTAAGATTAGAAAATATACGTCCTGCAGGAAGAACTATTGATGAGTTTGTTGCAGAGCAAGAAGAATTACCTCTTGATAGAGTTGAAAGAGAAAGAAGAATTGGAATGATAAGTGAAGCATTGCAAGATAGAAATGATATTTCTGAAGATAAATTAATGAGTAGAGTTTCTATATTATTAGGAATATTAGATGCAAGTGATAATTATATTGAACATTTAAGTCAGAATGATATTAGACCAGAGAATGTTGCTGTTTATGACGACGGAGAAAGAGTTAAAATCTTTGATTTTAATCGAGCAATAACTCATAGACTTGAATATCGAAAAGGAAAATCAGATCTTACTATAGATCATCTTGTTCCATTAACAAGTATTACAGAAATTGGAGATGATTATGATGATAGTGATGGTATACATAAAAATAAAAGATGGGCACATCCTGGGATGCTGGAAGGTTTAGAAACAATTTTAGAAGCAGGTTCAGTTACACCTGAGCAAACATTAAAACATAGTGAGTTGTATCAAGCAACAAATGTTCTTTATTGGATGTTAACAGGAAGAAATCTTAAAGATAGTAATGAAACAGTTGTTAGTAAATTACCTATTTTGTATAGACCAATAGCTGTACAAGTGGATAAATTAATTGAAGAAGTTAAAAAACCTTTGGGATCATATGATGAAGCAAATGTAGTTTCAATTAGAAGTGATTTAAGTCAAAGAGTTAGTTCTTATAGAGAAGAACAAAGAAGGAGACAACCTGTTGCAGTTACTGTACCAGTAGGATTAGTACAGAGTATGCAGACAGAGGCAAGAAGATTAAGAGCATTTAGGACTGCACAACCTGTTGAACCATATCAACCAGGAGTTCATCAGGAATTAGTTGATGCTAATGCTGCAATGCAAGCTTCTTTAGATCGTTATGTTCAAGGTGCACAAGCTTCTGCAGATGCACAGATTGGTTCTTTACTTGAAAGAATAACTACATTAGAAGGACAGGTTGCTGAAGCTAATGGAATAGCTACACAATGGCAAACTGAAGCTCAAAGACAAGAAGGGTTAGTAAAAAGAGCATTGAGAACTGTTAAGAGAAAAGATGGAGAAATAGAAACTTGGCATGATGAAAGTGATGAGGTATTAAGAAGAGAAAGAGGTAAAAAAACAGCCTGGGCATCAGCAGCAATGTTTGGTATTCCAATTGCTTTAGGTGTTGGAGCTATTCTTGGTGGACTGGGTGTTGGTTTATTAGGTTTTGGTGCAGGAGCTGGAACTGGTTATGTTGCAAAAGATTGTCCAGAAGTAGTGTCTTATGATGATTTACCAGAAGAAGTTATATCAGAAATAGCACGTGGAGAGGAAATTGGTTGTGTTAGTGAAATGCGAATAGTTGATCAAGAAATGAGTAGATATGACTGTTCTATTTTAGATGAAGACTTTCCACAATGTATGGATGATTTAAAAGAAAAAGCAGATAAGAGTGCCTCATATCTTAGAAATAATCTTAGGTTATCTCAAGAGAATCAAGCATTAACTGATCAAGTTGCTTCTTTAACAGAAGAAAGAGATGGATATAAAGCAGATGTTGATACCTGGAGAAGAAAGTATAATGCTAAACCTAAAACAGAATGTGAAAGTACAACTGATAGATTAAATGGATTATTGAATGAAGCTGAAAGTGAAAGAGATGCTTGTCTTGAACAACAAGAAGTATATGTACAACAAGTTACTGAGGCAGAAGATGCTTTAAGAGAAAAAGAAGGAGAAAGGCAAAGATTACAAGGATTGGTATCAAGAAAGTATACTCCTGATAGAACATTAGTTATGAGTGCAATAAAGTGTGATTCATTAGGAAGAATTGATGCATCCAATAATAACTTTTGTGCTTTTATGGATACTTATTTCTTACCTTCTGTTGTTGGTGATTTAGCATCTGAAGTAAGAAGAAATCCACAAGCACTTGGTTTACTTGAAGTTTATCCTGCACGATGTAGTAAATATAGTACACAAGTTGATAATTATCTTATTCTAAATTCTGGACTTCAATAAGTAGTTGTATTCCTCAATACAACACATTAACTTATATTCTTTTTCTTACCTTTATATTATGGGATTGATTCATGTAGTTAATAGACTGATTCCTGTAACAAGAGCAGTAACTCCTCTTACTATGCAGTATAAATCAGGTGGTGAACAAGCAATTGGTAGATTTTTAGCAGAACAAGGAATTCCTTTTTGGTATGAGCAGGAATTATTATTAAATAATGGAAGATATGAAGAAAGATTTTTACCTGATTTTTCATTAAGAAAAAAACCAAAACATATTGAATATTGGGGTATGGTTGATCATGATAAAGGGTATGTTAAAAGAATGAAATATAAAATGGCAATCTATCACAGAAATGGTGTTGATTTTTTATCAGTTTATCCTAGTCAATTAAGAGGAGATAAGTATAAGGGAATGATTGAAGAGTTTGTAAAGCAAAGACATAAGCCAAGAAAGAGGAGAAGAAAGCCACAAAGAGGACAGGCAAAAAGACGAAGGAGATAACTTTTTAAATAAATTAATATTCCATTTCTATATGTCTCTTATTCATATTTTCATTGATTTAGTAGTTATTTTATTATTTATTATTTCATTCTATGTTGCTTACAAAATAATGAAAATTGATTTCTTATTATTAAGTACATTATTTGCATTAATCTTTGAAAATCTTCATGTATATTTCTTTAAAGGTATGGAAGGTGGTTATTATTATTCAACTGAATTTTTAATGTTATATAATGTACCTGTGTTTGTTATATTATCTTGGGGTGTTTTGTTATTTACATCTTATATTTTAATTTCAAAATTGACTTCATCAAAATATGAAAGAATTTTCTTAACTCCTTTATTTGTTTTAATTATTGATTTAGTTATTGACTTTTTTGCTGTTAAGCTTAGTCTCTGGACTTGGGTTGGATATAGTATAATGGATGGTTTTTTTGGTATTCCTGCGGGTAATTTTATTGCTTGGCTGATAATTTCATTTTGTTTTGTATTATGTTATGAGTTAATTAATAAATGGTTAGTTGTTGTTTTTTCTTATATTTTATTTATAATACTTATGAATATTATTTCTATTCCTAAACTTTTCTTAAATTTATCAAAGAGTTATGAGTCTAGTTATATGTTTGGTGTCTTTATTATTTATTTGTTGTTTTATTTTATATTTTATTCTTACTTTTATCGACGAGAAAATTGTTTAAATATAAATGGAAATTATTTAATTTTGATGTATTTATGTAGATTGTTTTATTATTTATTCTCAATTATTCTGTTAATTTCGTTATGGAATCAATTATCTGTGATGTTAATCTTTGTTGTATTTATCTTTTATTTGTTAGAAATAATATTTGCTTATTTTATTTTGAAACCATCTCGTTCGTTACGTACATTTTAATGAAGTATTGATTATGTACTAAACCTTGTTGTGCAAGCAAAAATTAAAGGACTCACTGGCCCTTAAGGGCGATGGTTTCATTCTAAAACAATCTAGGGTCTTTTAAGCCATGTCCAGTTAGAACACAAACTGTTTTTCCTTTTAATCCTAATTTCTTTGCACCTGCATAAGAAACAGCACCAGCAGGTTCAACATATATGCCTTGTTTACCTAATTCTTTTAAAGCTTTAATAATTTCTGTCTCAGAAACATGTTCTGCAATCCCTTTACTTTTCTTTAATGCTTCCATTGCTTCTAAACCATTTGTTGGCATTCCACAGTCAATTGCAGTTGCAATTGTTTTTGTTTTTTTCTGTTCAACAATTTCTTTGTTTAACTTGAATGCTTTGATGACTGGATTGCAACCTTTTGCTTGAATACCAACCATTTTTGGAATTTTCTTAATTAGTCCAACTTGTTTAAACTCAACACATGCTTTGTATACTGCTGAAAATAAAACAGCGTTTCCAATTGGCATGACAATATGTTCTGGAGAATTAAAACCAAGTTGATCAAGGATTTCAAAACCAACACTTTTTTGTCCTTCAACTCTATATTCAAAATCTCCTGTTAAATAAGTTCCTTTTTCTTTATTTATTTTTTTAGTAATATTTAGTGCATCTTCATAACTTCCTTTAACCATTACAACCTTAGCACCCATCATTTTTATTTGATGTACTTTTGGTTTTGGTGCAAATTCTGGTACATAAATTGTTGCTTTTATTCCTGTTCTTGATGAATATGCTGCAACAGATGCTCCCATGTTGCCTGTTGATGCACAAATTACTTCTTTAACACCAAATTCTTTTGCTTTGCTTATTTCAACTGTACTTCCTCTATCTTTAAATGAACAAGTAGGATTCACACCTTCATATTTGAGTAAAATATTTTTATCATTCTTTGATTCTAGTAATGGTGTTCCTCCTTCATTTAATGAAACAACATTTTTCAGATTTTTAATAGGAAAAAATGGCCAGTATTTCCAGTGAGTTATAGGAGAATTAACAAATACATTCTTTATTATATGCCATCTTATTCTTCTATAATCATAAATAACATCTAATGGACCATTGCATTTAGGACATCTAAATATAATTCTATTTGGAGAATATGTTTCTTTACATTTAAAACACTGAATATACTTAGCTAATGTGATAATTACACCTCTTTTGTTATTAATCTAGTAATATTATATTTAAAACTTGCTATCTATATTTTTTAAAATAATTAGAAAAATAAAAAACAATTATTTTTTTAATGCATTTAATGTTCTTGTTATACAATTAGTAAGCATTGAAAAATATCCATTGTTTTTTAATTGGAGATATAATCTTTCAGTAAAACTATCAGGGCCAGCAACTGTCATGTAGATTTGTTCACCTGTCATTCCATTATCAAGTCCAGATGCTATGGCTCTTAATTTTCCTGCAAAATATATTCTTGCATGTTGTTCTTTCATTCCATGTTTAACTAGTTCTTGAATTTCTGTTTCTATTTCGATAGCAGTAATGCCAGTTCTACACGCTATGTATGTTCTTGTATCTAGTTGTTCTTCTGGTTCTTCTAATGCATTTTGACCAAAAATATATTTTATTGTTTTTTTGTCTTCTTGATTACATTTTGTTCCAACTGTGTATGCTGCAACTTCTTTTTTTACATGAATACCAGTCATTACTCTAGCAACTCTTACATTTTCTAATAATCCTTCTAATTCATCTATCCTTACTCCTGCCGCTATTGATATTACTAATTTATTTGATGCATATGTTCCTATTTTTTTTGTAATTTCTTTTATGTATCTTGGTTTAGTACATAAAATTACAATATCGGACTCTTCTACAGCCTCAATATTATTTATTGTTGTTTTTATTCCTTCATATTTTTCTTCTAGTTCTTTTAGTGCTTCTTGATTTCTTCTAGTTGCTGTTATTCTTCTGTGGCCATTGTTATAAAGGGTATCAATTATTTCTGCTCCTATGCTGCCAGCACCAATAACAGCAATTCTTTTATCTTCAACAAGGAATACACTCATCGGTCTCACCGAAAACTTCCTCGTTTCCTCCATATATATATTTTACTCTATGTTCTAATTCCATTTTTTACCTCCATTCCTTGGTCTAGGTTTATTTTATAACAAAACCAATAGAATTATCTGATTTAATTTAGTTTATTGATTAAAATGAGAGCACTTATTGTGCTATAAAGGGTTTAACACTAGATAAATTAAGAATTATATTTGTTTTTACATTTCTAGGGTTTTTCATATACATTAGTAGTCATTGATTTTATTTAAAGTTTTCTTTATTTTCACTACTTTTTGGTATGATTATTTATTAATCATATATCTCAAATACAAAGCAATATAAATAAGATGGATTCTCTCATTATCTATTTTAGGAGGTTACTATCATGAAAAGAGATTCTAGAGAAATGGGTTCGTTTAAAGTCAAAGTAGGTTTAGCTCAAATGTTAAAAGGTGGAGTTATTATGGATGTTGTTAATGTTGATCAGGCAAGAATAGCTCAAAAGGCAGGGGCTTGTGCAGTTATGGCATTAGAAAGGGTACCATCAGATATTAGAAAAGATGGTGGTGTGGCAAGAATGTCAGATCCTAAGATGATTAAAAAGATAATGAAAGCAGTTACAATTCCTGTAATGGCTAAGGTTAGGATAGGACATTTTGCAGAAGCACAAATATTAGAAGCATTAAAAGTTGATTATATTGATGAAAGTGAAGTTCTTACTCCAGCAGATGAAGAGTTTCATATTGATAAATCAAAATTTACAATTCCTTTTGTTTGTGGTGCAATTGATCTTGGACAAGCGTTAAGAAGAATCCATGAAGGGGTTGCAATGATTAGAACAAAGGGTGAAGCAGGAACAGGCAATATTGTTGAAGCAGTTAGACATTGTAGAACAATAAATAGACAGATTTTTGCATTAAAATCAATGAATACAAGACAACTACAAGCATATGCTAAATCAATTAAAGTTCCTCTTGCTTTAATTAAAGTTGTTAAAAAATTACAAAAGTTACCTATTGTAAATTTTGCAGCAGGTGGAATTGCGACACCAGCAGATGCTTCATTAGTAATGCAGTTAGGTGTTGATGGTGTTTTTGTTGGATCAGGTATTTTCAAATCATCAAATCCATACAAAAGAGGAAAGGCAATTGTTGAAGCAGTTACTAATTTTAGAGATGCAGATATTTTAGCTAAAGTTTCTGAAGATATTGGGGGAGCAATGCCAGGAAAAGAAATTAGTGAATTAACAGTTAAAATGTCAAAAAGAGGTCAATGAAAATGAAAATAGGTGTGTTGGCTTTACAAGGTGCTTTTGTTGAACACATAAGTATTTTAGAGAAGTTGAAGATAAATGTTGTTGAAGTTAGAACAATAGAAGACTTGGATGGGGTTAATGGATTAATTATTCCTGGTGGAGAAAGTACATCAATTGGTTATTTAATGAAGAAGTATGGTCTTAATAAAAAAATAAAAGAAATGTGTAAAAATGGTTTAGCTATTTGGGGTGTTTGTGCAGGAGGAGTTCTTATTGCAAAATCTACAGATTCTGATTTTTCTTTGAAATTAATGGATGTAAGGATGAAAAGAAATGCTTATGGAAGACAAGTTGATTCATTTAATACAAAATTAACTTTAGATTTAGGTAAAAAAGAAAATATTGAAGGAATCTTTATAAGAGCACCAATGGTTGAGAAGATTGGGAAAAATGTTAAGGTTTTATCTTGTTTTGAAGAAAGACCAGTTATGATAGTACAAGATAAATTATTGATTACAACATTTCATCCAGAATTAACTGAGAATACTAAGGTGCATGAGTTCTTTGTTGAGATGGTGCAGGAGAAACAAACTTAAGTTCTGCTCTATATATTCTTGGGCCAACAGGTGATGAGTATTCTGTTTCAATTATTCTTCTTTGGCCAGTTGGTCCTGTGTATAGGTGAGTAGTTTGTGTTAATGTTCCGTCAATAGTACGACGTGTCTTTTCGAAAGCTAATCCATGGACAATAGGTACTTCTGCTTTATAAGCCTTAGGACATGATTTTTTTTCTACTTTTATTCTTCTATATCCTAATTGTCTTAGTCCTCTATCCTTTCTTCTAAATTCATCATCTTTTCCCCAAGTGTATATAGGACCTGGAAGTAATCTTTGAATTCTTGTTGTTAATCTCATTTTTAGTTATTATTGGGGTAAATATGTGGTTTATAAATGTTATTGTGGTTATTACTACTTAATTACTAACTTAAATTATTTACTTTCCCATAACATTTAAATATAATCTCGACTCCATCGAGATTATAAGACTTTACCTTGTAAAGTATATATGTTTTAAATTTAGCTTTATGTGTGAGTAAAAATGATAAGAAAACCAATTATAAGCATATTAGGACATGTTGACCATGGTAAGACTAAATTATTAGATACAATTAGAAGGACAACTGTTGTTGATCGAGAAGCAGGAGCTATTACACAGGCAATAGGGGCTAGTATTGTGCCTTCTGAGACAATATTAAGATTATGTGGTAAATTATTGAAAGCATTAGGTGTTGAGCTTACAATTCCTGGATTATTGTTTATTGATACTCCTGGACACGCAGCATTTTCAAACTTAAGAAAAAGAGGGGGAAATTTAGCTGATTTAGCTATTCTTATTGTTGATATTAATGAAGGCTTTAAGCCACAAACGCTAGAAGCAATTGAAATTCTAAAGAAATCAAAGACTCCGTTTATTGTTGCAGCTAATAAAATTGATTTAGTTTCAGGTTGGCAGCAAAATAAATGTCCTATTCTTGAAAGTTTAAGTAAACAATCACCTACAACAATTGAATTATTAGAAAAAAAAATGTATGAGTTAGTTGGAGCATTTCATGAGCAAGGGTTAGAATCAGAAAGATTTGATAGGGTTGAAGATCATAGTAAACAACTTGCATTAGTTCCGATTTGTGCAAAATCAGGTGAAGGTGTTCCTGAATTATTAATGGTATTAACAGGATTAGTACAGAAATTCTTAAAAGAAAAATTAGTTACAGAAGTAAAAGGAGCTGGTGTTGGAACAATTCTTGAAGTAAAAGAAGAACAAGGATTAGGAAAAACATTAGATATTATTCTTTATAATGGTTCAATAAAAGTTAAAGACACAATTGTAATTGGTGGTATTGATAAACCAATTGTTACAACAATAAAAGCATTGCTTGAACCTGCAGCATTAGGTGAACTTAGAGATAAAAAAACAAAGTTTAGAGGAGTGAAAGAAGTTCATGCTGCGATTGGTGTAAAGGTTTCTGCTAAAGAGATTGATGAAGTAATTGCAGGTATGCCAGTTCGGGTTGCTAATAATGAAACTCTAGAACAAATTAAAGAGGATATACAGAAAGAAGTTGAAGAGGTTTTGATTGAGACTGACGACGACGGAATTATAATTAAAGCAGATGCTCTTGGTTCATTAGAAGCAATGACTACAATTCTTAGAGAAAAAGGAGTTAAAATAAGAAAAGCATCAATTGGTAATATTACAAAGAAAGATATAAATGAGGCAGAAGCCAATTATGAAAAAGATCCATTTCAAGGTGTGATTTTGGGATTTAATGTTAATGTAAATAAAGATGTTGAAGGTTATCTAAATGATTCTTCTGTTACTGTTTTAACAAATAGTATTATTTATAGATTAGTTGAAGATTTTGAGGTTTGGATTGAAGCAGAGAAAAAGAAATTGGTTGAGAAAGAGATTGATAAATTAATAAGACCATGTAAAATGCAATTCATGGCTAATCATACATTTAGACAAAGTAATCCTGCTGTCGTCGGTATGGATATTATTGTTGGAAAATTAAAAACAGGAACACAATTATTGAAAGAAAATGGTGAAATTGTAACATCAGTAAAATCTATGCAACTTGAAAAAGAGAGTGTTAGTGAAGTTGAAGCGCCTAAACAATTGTCAATTTCATTAACGAATGTTACAGTAGGAAGACAAATAAATGAAAATGATTATTTTTACAGTGCAATCCCTGAAGAAGATTTTAGAAAATTAAAGAAATATAAGAAATTTTTAAGTAAGGCAGAAATTGAAGTTATTAAAGAGATTGTTGCAATTATGCGAGAGAATAATCCTGTTTGGGGTGTGTAAATATATTTGTACCACAGCGGCTCTTGTACTATATAAATATATGATGTACAAATCGTATCCTGTTGCTATATTATATTAAAATAAGATGGTGAGCCAAGGCGGTGGTACAAATGTTAATATTAAAAAAATGAAGACTCTTAAAATACTTAATAAAAAAGAAATCAAACAGATCTATAAAATTTTAAACAATCAATATGGATTTGAAGAAGAATTAGATTATGCTTTTCTTTTGCGGAAGAAGGATGATAGGATTTTCTTAATAAACAAAGAGTTTGCAAAGATTGATGAATCTAAGCTAAGGATTAATTCTTTAGGTATGTATTTTGGAGAAAAGAAGAAAACACAGATTAGATTAAGTATTGAAGGAGCACAATTGATTGGTTCAGGAATTAGTAAAAATATTATTGAGATTTCAGATGGTTTAATGAAATTATGGATACATGGACATGATATTGAGTTTGATTGTGATTGGAAAGGTATTATTGTAGTTAAGAATAATAATGATTATGTTGGATGTGGGTCTGTAAGAGAAGGTAAAGTACTGAATCAGATACCTAAGATAAGAAAGTTGAATACAAAGGAGTAAATTATATAAATAAACAGAGATGACTTTTATTGATTATGTTGGACTTTGGTTTAAATATCAAGTCCAACTCAATACGCCTCTGTAGCATAGTAGCTATTGCGTTGCCTTGGTAACTTTAAGCTTTGCTTAACGGTTTAGGACGAAGCAAAGCGAGTCCTAAAAGGCAAAGGTCGTGGGTGCAGATCCCATCAGAGGCTTTTATTTTAAAGACGAAGATGGTCTTTAAAGAGGCTTTTTTTATTTTTTCTAAGAAATATTTATTCTTGTGTTTCTACTAGTGCTCTCATGATTATTGAATATGTGTTATCTGCTTGATCAGAATCGACTGAAACTCCACCTGCTCTTTTATGTCCCCCTCCACCCAGAGGTTCTAGTAATTCAGCAATATCTGTTTGACAAGTTCTATTAACAAGACTATGTCCTATTCTAAATCTTGTTCGATCTTCTTCAGAATAAGTGACTCTTACAGAGACATTTGTATGAGGAAATAGTCCATATTCTAAATCTTTATATCCATCTGCCGAATAGATTGAAGGTGCTTTACGTAAATCTACAACAACAACATTACCATCAATACATGAATGTTTTCTGATATAATCAATAACTCCAGGTAGATTTTCTTGATATGTTCTTACTCTTTCTGCTACTTTTGGATCTGTTAATATTTGATCAATGTCATGAGTTGCAAGAAGTTCAATAAGATGTCTGTTAAAATCCATTGCTTCTGGATCTTTTATATTACTTGCAATAATTCTTGATAATAATACATATCCTTGTGGATTACTTAATTCATCAGCAGTAAGGTTTAATGTATCAATCTTATCTGTTGCTGTAATTAGTTTAGAATATTCTGAAATATTATATTGATTTAAAATAACTCTTGCACAGCTTGGAGCTTCTTCTCTTTTTCCTGGGATATTTGGAGCTCTTGGAAAGTTTTTTGGATGATGATCAAACCATAATCCTGCGTTTTCAATATATGGAAGATCAGTAACAGCATAATTATTTTGTAATTTTTCTCCCCCATTTTGTGCATTTCCTGGTGATCTAAATATAACATTAGAAGAATCTATATCATGTTGTCTGCATAATAACATAGCAGATACTAATCCATCTAAATCAGCGTGTGTTGCTACATGTGTTATATTTGGTTGCATGTGTGTTGAATTTTTCTTCAATTTATAAATGTTTCGGATCAGTTACAACTTATTAGTGATAATCCTTAGAACAGAAGAATTCAAACATTTTAGCAAGATTATTTTAACTCTTAACAATCAATACCATAATAACAATTGTCATTATTATTGCAATTACAATTATTCCAATATAAACTAAAGCAATGCCAAAGTTATGTAAAAACCTTGATCTGACTTCTTCTAAGAATTTATCTTCTCTTTTTTCTGTTTTTATTTGTTTTATTTTGTTTAAATCAAAGTTCTCTTTTTTTTGAGAAAGATTTGATCTTGTTTTGTTTGAATTTACAAGAGTCTTCTTGCATCTAACACATTGTTTATATCTGTCAGGATAATTTTTCCAGCATTTAGGACATGTTTTCATTTTCTTTATTGAAACCCTTTCGTTCCTTACGCACAATCAATAATGTTTTGAAATGTGCTAAACCTTGTTGTGCAAGCAATGACAAAAGACGTCACTGACCGAAAACGGTAAGGGTTTCAAAGGTTTTCATTTTCTAAAAGATGTTCAGGCACAAATGTATATTTATACTTTTTATACATTATTACTGTTTTGTAATCTTTAATATTATCTTTAAATGTAGTTCTAATCTTATTAATTGTATTGTGAAGATCAATTGATTTTTCTGTACAAATATAGGCTAAAACATTAAATTCACCAATTGTTTTGACTGCCCATAGGATATTTGGATCATTTTTAAGATATTCTTTTAATTTCATATCAACTTCTTCATATAATGGGTCGATGTTTAACAAGAAAGCATATACTTGATAATTAAGTGCATGATAATTTAATCCCAAAGAATAATTTAATATAAACTTACCTTGTTTCATTTTTTTTAATCTGTATGAAACAATGTCTTGAGTTAGGTTTGTTTTTTCAGCAATTTTGTAAATAGGCATGTCTGCTTCATCTTTCATTGCTAAAACTATTTTTAAATCATTTTCTTCAAGTTTTATTTTTTTACTTGGTTTAATTTTTTCTTTAACTTCAAATTCTAAGAAGTTTTTAGGAAGATTTCTAACAACATAGTTCTTTGCAATAATTAGAATCTTTTGTTTTTTTATATATTGTCGCATACCATGAAATAATTCGGTTAAATTTTTATCTAGTTCTTTGACATTCTTTGCAATCATTGCTATTTCAAAATCAAAGTCACCACTGAACTTAATAATAGCTCTAACAAAAGGAAGGGATTTCATTCTTTTGATTAATTCCTTTTCAATGTCTATTTCTGGATTATTTAATGTAATAAATATATGATAATTGAAATAATTAAGTTTACTAACATCTATAACTACCTTATAATCTTGTATAACTCCTTTTTCTTCTAGTTGTTTTATTCTATATCTAACACTTTCTCTTGATAATCCTACTTTTTTAGCTATGTGTGAATAGCTTTGTCTAGAGTTATTTTCTAGATATTTGATGATTTTTCTATCTTTTAGGTCAATTTTAACTGGTTCTTCAACCTTTTTGTTAGGTTCATATTTCATATTATTACAGATAATGGAACTACTATATAAAGGTTTCCTTGTATGTCAGGAAATCTGTTAAAACTTTTTATATACTATGATGGTCTACTAGATTGTAAGATGATGGTTAAAAAACGATCATGGAGGTAATAAAAATGAGTGGAAATAGTTTGGTTGGAAGATTAGGAATAACAAGTACAGTTGTAGGTGGTTTAGTAATGGCTGCTACAGCTGTTGGAGGAAATAGTAGTGCAAGTGTTGGAGATATGTATGACATTGCAAGTCAAGCAACTGCTACTATTGAAAGAAGTGGACCTAGAATGGTATTTAGTCCAATGCATATTACACCAGGTAATGTTTATGATGAGAATACAGGTATTAGAACAGATTATCATGCTGATGGATCAATATCAGAATATCATTCTGATTTAGGTATATATGCTTTTAGTAATACTCAGACAATTTATGGTTGTCCAAGTGATAATTAGAGGGTCAAAAAAATGGGAATACAAGAAATAATCGTTGCGGCTTTAATAGGAGGACAACATGTACTAGATAATAGTGATGCTGCTTCAAATATGCAGGCTGAAGAACAATCATATGGGTTGAGTGCAGTAGACTTTGATGGAGATGACATTGAAGGATTTGCTAGTTATGATACTGAAACTGAATATAATGGTGTTGTTGATTTAAGCCAAGTTGTAGATCATTCAGGATCATTAGAAGATCAATGTGTACAGTATCAAAATGTCTGTGGAGATGTTTACAATAGTGTGGCAAGTGTTAGAGAATGTATGCCTGTAAGCTGTCAAAGTTGGATGGTTGAACAAACAGGAAATCTAGACTATGTTACAATGGCACCACCTGGAATGAGCTGTAATGATCAATCACTTCACTATGCTCAAGCAGGATTTCTAAGAGCAGAGATGGATAATGGACTATTAACAGAAGGATGTCCAACAATGGAACAAGTAATTAGTGCATCAGATTATGATCAACCAGTTGAAGGAATGGCACAAGCATATTCAGCAACAGTTGGATTTTAAAAAATATAGGTGAGGAGGCAATAAAAATGAATGGAGAAAAAGTTTTTGGAAATTTAGGAATAGTTGGTATAGTTTTGGGAGTTAGTCTTGCGGTGGATGCAGCGGTTAATCCTCTTAGTGAATCAACTTATTGTGCAGGAGAAAGAACTGAGAAGTTATATGTTGTAGGATCAGGTATAGAAACTGCAACAGGTGTAACAGAAATGGAATTTGGTCCAATGTATATTACACCTACTGAGTGTTTTGATACAAATTCAGGTGTAAGAACAACATATGATCTAGAAACAGGAACAAGAATGGATTATGATGCGAGTGCAAATTCACTGAGATTTTATGATACTCCTACAATATATGGAAATAGATAATTTTTATTAAAAGTTTGGAGGTAATTAAAATGAGATTAGAAGGAATAATGTTAACTGTTCTTTTAGGAACTGAAGGTCCAGTTCATCATACTATTAATGATGTATTGTCTGGTTTTGAAAGGAACAAAGAAGAAGTTGTGAAGGTGAGTGACAAGCTGAAAGATGATGATCAATTTGATGTGGGTAGTGTTAGGGCATTAAGTGATTATACAGCAGCACTTCATTATGATGAAGGTATGGTTAATATTGGTCAACATGTTGATTATTCAGCTGATCTTGAAGATGTATGTGCACAGCAATTGTATGTTTGTGGTAATACCTATAATACTGCTGGAGATATACGAGAATGTATGCCTACTAGTTGTCAAAGCTGGATGCTTGAAAATACTGGAGAACTAGTTTTTGTTGATAGACCTCTATCATTAACATTATGTGATGATCAAATATTTGAATATGCTAATGCAGGATTTACCAGAGCAGAAATGGATGGATATGGGTTATTAACAGATAATTGTCCTACATTAAGGCAGCAATTGGATAGTTATAGATGATTGTTTTATTATTATTTAGAATCAATAACTAAACATACAGGCTTTTCATAACAAAGACATTGATCATTTTCAAATGTACCTGTGCTTAGAAGAGTAGATCTTTCTGAAACAAGAAATCTGTCACAATATGTTGGATACCAATTGATTGGACCCATTAATCCATCTGGTTCAGGAGCATTTTTCTTTAATGAACAAATAACATTAAGTGGTTGTTGTGATCTTTCTCTCTTAGCATCTCTTCTTAATATTTCTTCTTTAACTCTAGAAATTGTTGTATGCATTGGTTTACTTAACTGAGCACCATAAAATACACTTCCTTCATATGCTAATGGATCAATAGGAACTGAATAAGCTTGTGAAAAATCAGCGTCTGTAAAATCAGAATCAAGCATATGTTCCTGAACAGTTGAATCATGCCATATGGTAGAACCCATGTATGAATCACTAATCTCTCCAATAGTAGCACCACTTAAATTTGCATATCCCATATTAGCTCCTATTATATAAAAAATTAATGCATCAGTTAAATCAGCATGTCTAAGAGTGGTTGGTGTTTGTTCAAGTGAATCTGGGATAGAGCAATGGTAGCCTATAATATCTTGGGGATAACAAAATCGTCCATTTAGTTGATGTCTAGGATCTTCAAATGGATGTCTGAGATTACTCATATCAATATGTGGTTCTATTGCACCAATCACTGCAGAAACTAATGATGCACGATATAGTTTTGTACCTCTTAATACTACACTAATTGTTGCATGATCAAGATTTGCATGACGAAGATCAGTACGAACAGTGCTTCCTTGACCCAATACACCAATATATGCTCCTTCAAGATTTGCTCTCTGTAAGTTTGCGTCTGTCAAATCAGCGACTATATTTGCACCACGAAAACTAAGACCTTGTAATTCTTGATCTTTGAGATCTACAATATAATGACCTCCCATAACACCTGCATAACTAAGTGTAACACAATCAAAATTTTTCCTTCCCTTATCTAAAAGCTCATGAAGAAACTCTGCTCTTGATAGATTAGTATGATCTGAGCAAGTATGTGTAAGTGGATCATATTCTGGAAGAGTATCGACAGTAGATTCTTCTTCTATTCTTTCAGTAACAGCTTCTTCCTGAGCTTCTACTTCAAGACAATTAACTAGAACATCATCTATGGGAGAAGAAGTATCAGTAGTAGGATATTCTTGAACACATTGTGCTTCAACCTCTGCACTTATATATGCTGTTAAAGCATCATATTCTGTAGAAGAAGTATCACTAACAGCTTCTTGTGATTCAGGACATCCAGTTAATGCTAATATTAAAGCTAATCCTTTCATATATATTAGGAATATAAGATCATTTAAATGGTTATTGACACTTTTTATAAATCTTTTATAAATACTTTATGTTTCACCCCTATTTAGTAGTCATACACCGAAACATTTATAAATAAGTGTTCATTTATAGTAATTATTAAGTATTAATCGTATAGGAGAGAGCATTTGCTCAATAAAGAACATTTCGCTTTTTCTAGAGTAGTGCTAAATATTATATAGAGGTAAAATAGAATGAAAGTATTTGAAAACTTTAAATTAAGTAGTCAATTAAAGGCTGCAATAAGTAGGTTAAATATAACAGAGCCTACATTAATCCAAGAAAAGGCTATTCCACATATAATGGAAGGAAAGGATGTTATAGGTGAATCAGCAACTGGTTCAGGGAAAACACTGGCTTTTGGATGTGGTATTATTGATCAAGTTGTTCCAAAACAAGGAATACAGGCATTAATCTTAACACCAACAAGAGAATTAGCTGAACAGGTTAGAGGATCATTGAATGATTTGTCATTTAATAAGAAATTAATGGTTATTTCAATATATGGTGGAGTCGCAATTAATCCACAAATGGAGAATCTGACAAGAGCTGATATTGTTGTAGCAACACCAGGTAGGTTATTAGATCATCTTCAAAGAAGAACTATTGATTTGTCAAAGGTTAAGGTTTTAGTTATGGATGAAGCTGATAGAATGTTTGATATGGGTTTTATTGATGATGTTAAGAAAATAATTAAACAATGTCCAGAAAAGAGACAAACTTTATTTTTCTCAGCTACAATCTCTTCACGTATTAAAGATCTAGGAAATAGATTTATGAAGAATCCTGTTAATGTTTCAGCTACAAAAATGGTAGATCCGAGTAAACTTAAACAGGTTTATTATAATGTAAAGAAAAATCTTAAACTTTCTTTGCTCTTACATATGATTCAACATGAAACATCAGGATTAGTTATGGTTTTTTGTAATACTAGAAGAAATACTGATTTTGTCGTCAAGAATCTTAAAGCAAACAAGATTAATGTAATCGCTTTACATGGTGGATATTCACAAAACAAAAGAAACCAAACACTTAATATGTTTAATAATGGTAAAGCAGGAGTACTAGTTTGTACTGATGTAGCTGCTAGGGGTTTACATATTGATAATGTTTCACATGTTTATAATTATGACCTACCAAATGATCCTACAGATTATGTTCATAGGATTGGTAGAACTGCAAGGGCAGGAGAGGAAGGATTAGTAATTAACTTATTGTGTGAAACTGATCATGATAATTTCTCAAGAATATTGCAAACACATCGTTCATATAAGATTGATGTTGAAAACACACCACATGTAAAAAGAGTGAATGCAGTAAGAATTGAGATTGTAAGGAGACCACATAATGGTAGAAGACCCTTTAACAGGCAAAGAAGAAATTTTAGGGGCAGATCTTCAATGGGGAGACGATAAATTAGAATGATTTATATATCACTTCTTTATTATCATTAAAAATAGTGGATATTTAACATGATTTGGCTTTTATTTATGGTTAAGCGTGGTTAATTGTTTCCAAATAGGAGGTATATATAGTGACTGGATACAAAATGATTAAATTTTGTCGTTTGTGTAAAAAGAAATTTTTTGCATTCAAGGGTGAATACAAAAAAAACTATTGTGATGAATGTCAAGCAAAATTTGATCAAGAAAACGAGGAAAATAAATTACAGGAGGAAAAAAAATGCAAGGAACAGTAAAGTTTTTTAATGAAGGAAAAGGCTTTGGTTTCATTAAAGCAGATGACGACGAAAAAGAATATTTTGTCCATCAATCTGCAATTAATGATGGAGCTAGATTACAGGAAAATGATTCTGTAACCTTTGACGTTGAAGAAGGCGACAGAGGACCAAAAGCAGTTAATGTTACAAAAGTATAAAGCTTTGTTACATTATAGTAAAAGAGAATAAATTGTTTGTTTTTTTGTTAATTTTTCTAAACATTTAATAATTCTTAATTAATACTATGTTCTATGAAGAACATTATATTAGTTTATACACCTTTTTGCACACCAGTAACACCGCCTTATTCAATTACTCATCTTTATTCATTTTTAAAGGCAAATACTAATGAAAATATAAAGGTATTAGACTTAAATGTGTTTTTTCATAAGAAAAGGTTTTCTGAGTATCATAAATTTTATTCTGATGTCAAATGGGATGATTATGAAGGGAAAACTAGTGAATTCAATAAATTAACAAAGAAATGTTATTCTGAGAATAATAAAATAATTGTAGATGGTGGAAATCCTGAATTATTTGATGAATTATTACAAAAAATTAAGCATGAAAAGCCAGATATTGTAGCATTTAGTGTAGTTTATTCAAGCCAAGCATTTTATGTATATTCATTATTAAAAGAATTAAAGAAATGTAAAGATATTGTTACTGTCATAGGTGGTCCTGCTGTAAATGAAAAATTAAAGGGTATTGCAGATAAATCATTTAATAATGAGGTTGAGTTTCTTAATTATGTTGGAAGTAATGATAATTTAAAGTGTAATAATGTTCTTGATTTTTCTGTTTATGATTTAAATGATTATTTTATTCCTAAAAATGTTATTCCTATAAAAACAACTTCAACATGTTTTTATAAAAAATGTAGTTTTTGTTCTCATTTTTCATCAATGCCTTATTTTGAATATCCATTAGATGTGATTAAAGATACAGTTATTAATTCAAAACAAAAATATTTCTTTTTAATAGATGATATGATTCATACAAAAAGATTATTAGAATTAGCAGAAATATTTAAACCATTAAATATTAAATGGACATGTCAATTAAGACCAACATGTGATTTGGATTTTGATGTCTTAAAGAAATTAAATGAATCAGGATTAATTATGGTTGTTTGGGGTGTTGAGTCTGGTAATGATCGTGTTTTAAAATTAATAAATAAAGGTACTAATGTTAAAGATATTCAAAATGTATTAAAAAATTCTCATGATGTTGGTATAAAGAATGTAGCTTATATCATATTTGGATTTCCAACTGAAACAAAAGAAGAGTTTATAGAAACAATTGAATTTTTGAAAGAAAATGAAGAATATATTGATTTAGTTTCTAATTCTGTGTTTGGATTACAGAAAGGAACAATTATTTATGAGAGTCCTTCTAAGTTTGGTATTACTAATATTGTCGAGGAGAAAAGAACAATCTTAGAGCCAAAATTAAGTTATTGTGTTGATTCGGGGTTATCACAAAAAGAAGCTATTAAGTTAAGAGATAATTATAAGAAAACCTTTGAAAAGATAAATAAATTCCCTAAATCAATGAATTATTTCAGAGAACATATGTTTGTTTTGATTAAGTAATTCAAAAGTATTTTAAATGTTGGTTGTTTTTCTTCTTTCATGCATCGAGTACAGAAGTTATTGAGTAATTATGGATATTGTTCTAGGAGAAAGGCTGAAGAAATAATTAAACAAGGAAGAGTTAGGGTTAATGATAAGCTAATTACAATAGGAGATAAAGCTTCTGAAGAGGATAAGATTTATGTTGATGATAAACTTGTTGAGAAAGAAAAAAAGGTTTATTTAATGTTTAATAAGCCTGTTAAATGTGTTACAGCATTGAATGATAACAAGTTTAAGACAGTAATGGATTATATTAAAATCAAAGAAAGAGTTTTTCCAATTGGTAGGTTAGATTATTTAACTTCTGGTTTATTATTATTAACAAATGATGGAGATTTTGCAAATAAAATAATGCATCCAAGATATGAGATAAAGAAAACTTATAGAGTTGAAGTTGATAAAAAGATATCAGGTGATTCAATAAAAAAGATAGTGGAGGGAATAGAATTAGAAGATGGAAAAACCTCTCCAGCTAAGGTTAAAAGGATTAAAGATAATATAATTGAAATTACAATTCATGAAGGTAAGAATAGAATAATTAGAAGAATGATTAAGGCATTAGGTTATAGAATGAAGTCTTTAGAACGGATAAAAATAGGTGAATTAGGTCTTAGTGGTTTAAAACCTGGAAAATTTGAATTTTTTAATGGAAATGATAAAAAAATATTAGAAAGAATTTATAAATAGTTTTTGATTTCTTTATTTTTATGAACGCAACATTATGTGCAATGTTAATAGCAGGTGCAGTTAATGCATTTGGTGATGTTAATAATAGATTGATTGATGTTGGGGGATATTATCTTAATGTTCAAGAAGAAGTTGATTCTCTTGAACTTGATACTTTAAGACATGCAATGTTATTTGTAAATGGTGGAGATTTATTATATTTTAATTATCTTGGTGTTGAAAAGTTAAAAATTGTTTTACCAGATGATATTTCTGATCAACCAGTAGATTATTTAGAAGCAAGAGCATTTATGAATGAATTTTATGATACATTTCCTGATGGAAATTTATCAAGGAGAGAGCTTAGAAAAGGAAACGCAGGATTAGATGGTTATTTATTTTATAGGATGCAAAGAGATCATGATTCTACAACAGGAAGATATACAATAGAATCAATGGATGTTGAAGAACTTAGAGCAGATGTTGAAGAATTTAGACAATGGCAAAAAGATAGATGTATTAAGTGTGAAAATGTACCTGTAGAAGTAATGCAGAGGGCTGTGATTGATTATATTGTAAAAACAAGACATCCAATTCATGGTGAGTATTCTATTGATTTGTATGATGGTATTTGGCGAGAAAATGATATGAGGATTGTAGTTTCAGAAAATCCTTCACCATTTGGAACATTTAGATTATATGCACCAAATGGAATGGTTTATTGGGATACAGGTGAATTTGAAATAGCAAGTAATGATAATTTATTTTTAGATGGATCTACTGATTTAATTACAACAAAGTGTGAGATGGGTCAAGGTTTTGTTTATGATCCTGCAAGAGATTTATATTTACGTTCTGAGGTTAGTTTAAGTGATAATTTGACTGGTTTTTGGCAACATATTGTTGAAGCTCACTCTCGATTACCAGAAGAAGATCAGGTAGATATCAAGAAACACTATAGAGCAGAGAGAAGAGAAATGCGTGAAAGAAGACCCTAAAAATAGATTCTTACACAATATTTATATATAAAGAGACTTGTTCTTATGTTATGGGCTTGTGGTCTAGCCCGGCGCTTGTTTATTTTGGTAAGCAAGTGGGCAACTATGACATCTCCTTGACTTGGAGAGGATCTCCGGTTCAAATAAGTCAATCATTGATTGATTATGAAAATCCGGACAGGCCCATAGAATAATGTCTAATAATGCCAAACGACTTTGGAGTTGGCATTATTTATATATTAATCAAAAAAAAGGTGGTAATGTTGGATGTAAAAGGTGATTCATTTTATTCATCACATTATGATGAACAAATTAAACAGAGTTCTCAAGATAAAGTACAACAACCTGTTCAACATGTGAATCAACCAGAGCAGTCTATACAACACAGTATTCCTACACCACAACAAAATATTCAGAAAAAAACAGAACCTATTATTAATCCTCAACCAACACAGATTGCAGAAAAGAAATTACATCCTAATCCTTTAAGAGTTGCATTTCCTGAATTAGTTAAAGTTTTAGGGATTTCATGTATATTTTTTGTTTTAATCATAGTAAATTCTAAATTAATTGGATTTGAACTACCTATTTTTGTGTATGTGCTATTTGTTGTAGTCTTATTTATTTTATCTATTGCACAAACAATAATTACAGCAAATAAACAACCAGTTTATATGTTTACAAAGGATAAAATGATGTCAACAAAGAGAAGTGAATGGGAATATTCATATTCTTCAATAGAATCATTGGGTGTAAAGAAAAATCTTTTGGATAATATCTTCAGTACTGGGACTATAGTAGTAAATAATAGTTCATTACAAATAAAAGATATAAAGAATCCAGAAAAAATAATAAACTATATTAATCATCTAAGATCTCAAAATTCTAGTACAAAATAATAATTATAAATAAATTGGTGATATTTAATGGATGTTGAAAAACTTAAGAAAATGAATCAGTTGGCAAAGACACTTAGAAACCAAGGTTTTGTTGCTAATCAAGATGATGCTGCAAAAATTGCAGGTCAGATTGTAGGAAGAGCACCTGAGCAAGAGATTGCAAATCTTAAAATAACAGATGATCAAAAAATGGTTATAACTGATTCTGATACAGGGGATGTGTTGATTAAAGAAGGGGAAACTAAAGAGGAAAAACCAGAACAACGACATAGTCAAGTTGTTAAAGACACATATTCTAAAGAAGAAATTACTAATGTTTTACAAAAGTTTGCAGATCAGTTTTGTACAGAAATTAATAAAATTACAGATAAAGTAGTTCAACAAGAAAAAATGTTGAATGAAATAACAAATGCATTGAATAATCTAGAAAAACCAACTGCAAGATCTGAAGATAAACCTCAAACAACATTAAGAACAAATGTTCCAGAGGAAAAGAGGGCAAGTGCTCCAGAGCAAAAACCTGTTGAACAACCAAAACCAGTTCAGCAAGAAGCTCCTAAAGAAAATGGAGATAGTCCAAGATCAGGCGGATATTCATCAGATGATGTTTCTGTTGAAAAGTTTTTTTACTTTGGACAAAAAAAAGATTAGATTAATATTTTTTTATTTTAATAGAGTATTATTACCACAGCGGTTCTGACACTATACTGTTGTTTGTTGTACGAACCGCATCCTGTCGCTATATTATATTTTAGTATTATAGTGAACCAAGGCGGTGGTAATATTATTAATAAAGAGGTGAAAACATGAAAAAGCTACATTATATTAATTTAAAATATAAACCTACTTCTAAGGATTTAATTTGTGAATATTATTTTGAACCTGCGAAAGGTGTTGATTTTAAGTATGCAGCTGAACAACTTGCATTGGAATCTTCAATTGGAACCTGGACAACAATTTCAACAATGAATCCAACTATTGCAAAAAAATTGAAGCCAAGTATTTATTATATGAATAAAAAAACAGGTATAATTAAGATTGCATATCCTCAGGATCTTTTTGAACCAGGAAATATGCCTGGAATATTGAGTTCTATTGCTGGAAATGTTTTTGGGATGAAAGTTATTAAAAATTTAAGATTATATGATATTAGTTTTCCTAAAAAAATAGTTAAATCATTTGATGGACCTCAACAAGGGATAAAAGGTTTAAGAAGATTGACAAAAGTTAAGCATAGACCATTATTAGGAACAATTGTTAAACCAAAAGTAGGATTAACAGCAAAACAACATGCAAAGGTTGCATATGAAGCATGGATGGGTGGTTTAGATATTGTTAAAGATGATGAAAACTTAGTTAGTATGAGTTTTAATAATTTCTATGATCGAATGAAGTATACTTTTAAGATGAGAGATAAAGCAGAGAAACAAACAGGTGAAAAGAAGATTTATTTGGCAAATGTTACTTCAAGCACAACAGAGATGTTGAAGAGAGCAGAATATATTAAGAAAATGGGTGGAGAATATATTATGGTTGATATTTTAACAGCAGGTTGGGCAGGATTACAGTCTGTTAGAGAATTTGCTAAAAAGAATAATATGTTTATACATGCGCATAGGGCAATGCATGGTGCTTTAACAAGGAACAAAAAGCATGGTATTGCAATGAATGTTTTAGCTAAAGTTTCTAGATTAATAGGTGTAGATACATTACATATTGGAACAGCTAGTGTAGGTAAGATGCATGGTTCAAAGTCAGAAGAATTAGATATTGAACATGAGATAGAGACACAATATACATTGGAAAATGATCAACATCATTTATTGTGTCAGGAATGGTATGATATGAAGCCTGTTATGGCTGTTGCATCTGGAGGATTGTCTCCATTAAGTATGCCAAAATTGATTAAAATAATGGGTCATGATATTGTTGCTCAAGCAGGTGGTGGTGTTCATGGTAATCCAGGCGGAACAAGAGCAGGCGCTGCAGGATTTAGACAAGCAGCAGAAGCAGCAATGTTAGGTATTTCATTGAAAGAATATGCTAAAACACATAAAGAATTAGGTTTAGCATTGAAGAAATGGGGTAAAAAGAAGAAAAAGAGATAATTTTTCTTTGTTTTTTAATAATATTTATAAAATTAGTTAGATTTCTTTATTTATGGGGGGATTATTATGGTAGAAGGTTTTTTTCAAGCAGCAGGAATTAATAATTTATTAGACAAATGTAGAAGAGGATTAGGTATTGTTGGTGGAACAAGTCTTGTTGCATTGTTAGGTGTTGGTGCTTTTTATCACGGATGTGTTAGAGGCGATGTTACTGAGTTTGAAATAGATGGAATGCAAGTAAGATATGAAGAAGGTGCATTAAATTTAGATCCACAGAGTACTTATTATCCTGAAACATGGAATAGACATATTATGACTGTTCAAGATGGAGATACAGTCCATAAATTATATGATCGTGATGGTGTATATGATTTAGAAGGAATTACAAATCCAAGTATTCTTGATCGAGGTAAGGTAGAAGAAGTATCCATAAGGGATGCTGATGGAGAATGGCATAGATATTGGAGAGATGAATGTGATTATTTAGGTAATGCTGCTGATGAACCTAATTATTGGCCAGATACAGAGCATACAAAAGAAGTCTTTGAAAGAGAAGATGCATTGTATAATTCATTAAGATTACATATTTGGAGAACTCAACAAGATGGTTATAGAGCACAAGAATCAACCTTAGAAGAATCTGTTCCTGGGCCAGTTGAATAGTTTAAAGAAAAAATAAAAAATTAAAGATCATAAAGAGTTGTTTGTTGTTCAGCAGTCTGAGCAATAAGCATTTCTCTTGATGTTTCTGCAACAACTATTCCAATTAATCTCTCTGCTGAAGCCCTGTCTTTAATAACTCCTTTAACTTCTTGACTATCATTTATTTCGTATTCAATCCCTTCTTTATCTAGTTTCATAGGATCATACAGCTCTTCGATTATTGGATCAAAGTCTTCATCATCATCTATTTTTACATGGAAAAGTAAATTATTATCACATCCACTTTCTAGATAAACTGTACATCCTTTTCCATTAGCTCCTTCTGTTCTATACACAAGACCACTTGTATATTCATTTGGTGTTTCATTTTTGTAAAATTCATCTATATGAGTTCCAAGTCCTGTTGATAAGGTTGTTTTTTGATTCTCATGCTCAAATTCGTATTTTGGTCCAATAAATATCCATCCTTGATTATCGTATATGGTATCAGATTGACCTACTCTATCTGGATCTTCAATTTTTGATCTAGCTTGAAATCTTGTTAATTTTTCTGTTGGTTCTAGACCTTGTAGTCTCATTAATTCAAAGACAGTTGTGTCTAATCTTGAAATTGGATCAAGATCTAAAGGACTTTGATATTCTTGTTCTGCTGCTTGTCTACTTGAATCTTCTAATAAACCCTGTGCAGCTACTGCTTCTTGTTTATCTAATCCTAAATATTTTCTTATTAAATTTTTTATAATTCTCATTTTTTATATTCACCCCAAAATATGGTTATATTGTATTATTATTGTTACTTATTTATAAATGTTTCTATTATTTACTACTGATATGTAGTTAAATACATCTTCTGGTGGTTTTTACAGTACTTTATTTATAAACAACCATCAAAACCTTTAAATATTTTAGTATATATTCTTATGTATAACAGGGGGGATTTATATGAAGAAATTATGCCTATTAGTACTTGTTTTTATACTTTCTATTAGTTTCTGCTATGCAGATGGCTTGGAATTAACAGATTTAGATGTTAAAATTGATGGAGATAATGCTGATAATGTCAATACATCTGGTGGAGATGTTGATGATGTTGAGCCGGGTTCTGAGTTAAAGTTAATATTAGAATTAGAAAACACATGGGATGAAGATACAGATGATCATGATATTAGACATATTGAGATCCAAGTTGAGTTAGATGGAATGTGTGATGAAGATGATCAAGAGTTTGAAGAAGAAGTAAGTAGGATTAAGCCAGATGATAATGAAGATATCACATTTATCTTTGAGGTTCCAGAATGTGCTGAACCTGATAATTATTGGTTAGATGTAGATATTGATGGAGAAGATGAAGATGGTACTGATTATCATATTTCACTAAGAATTGATGTTGAAGTAGAAAAACAAAGTCACGAAGTATCTTTAGATGAACCAGTGATTAGTCAAACTACATTTGGATGTGATAGATCATTTGATTTTGAAATATTTATGCAAAACATAGGTAGTAATGATGAAGATATTGGAATATTAATTATTAATAATGATTTAGGTATTAATGAGTTTGATTGGGTTGAGTTAGACACAGGAGAATATGATGACGAAGATACTTACTTTGAATATACATATGATTTTACAATAGATGAAGATGTTGAAGCAGGAGAGTATACAATTAGAACAGAGATTGAATATGCTGGTAAAAAAGAAGAAAAAAAGGCATATACTGACATTGTAATTGAAGATTGTGTGATAGAAGAAGAGGAAGAACCAGTTGTAGAAGAAGAACCAGAAGAAGAGGAAGAGGTTGTTGAAGAAGTAAATGAAACAATAACTGAAGAACCTGTTGAAGAAGAAAGTACAGGAGTACCATTGTGGTATGTAGTAATGCTGGGATTAATGGTCTTTGTATTACTTGGTGTCTTTATTGGACTGATCTTTTTATTAGTTAAGAAATAACAATAATTTATTTTATTTTTTCTTTATCATAGAAATCCATTTTTAGTTATTTTGGATTTCTAGGACAATAAGAAATGTACAAATCATTTCTGGTGTGCTAAAAATGTTTTTAACATTTTTGTGCATGATGTTTATAGAAATATAAACAAGAAGGCATAAATTTCTTTTTTTTCATTAATTGTTCTAGTTCATCTATTGATACCCATTTGTATTCAGAAACTTCTTCTTTTTGTAGCTTAATTATTCCATTGTAATTGATCTTATAGATATACTGGATTTCGTTTGTAATATCTTTAAATTTAAAAGGATATTTTGCAATTAATTTTGGTTTAATATTTTTAGCTCCTACTTCTTCACCAACCTCTCTTATTATTGTTTGTAATGGTGTTTCTCCTGAAGAAACCCACCCACCAACTAAACAATCCCAATAATTTGGGAACTTATCTTTAATAGCTGATCTTTTATGAACTAAAATTTGTTTTTTTGAATTAAGAATAGCTGCTCCACATGCTTTTCTCAATAAATTCTTTTTTTGAACAATTTTTCTTGGTAATATTTCAATTACATTCTCATCTTTATCAATAACATCAATCATTTCTTCTTTACTCTTTTTTATTATCCTCTTTAACTTTTTTGTAAACTTATCTATTCTTTTTTTATTTGTTTTCATTTTTTCATTGCCTTCTTTTGTTAAGAATTTTAAAAAATTATCGTCGACAATTAGTTTTGAATTATTTGAGATGGGTGTATTCATTTTATCTACTCCTTTTATTTCTAAAATTATTTTTTTACTAATTGTTGTTATCCCTGAATATTTGAATCCTGCATTAGTTGTTATTTTTAATAATTGTTTTGCATCTTCAATTGATTTACAGCAAACATGTACAATTAATGGTTCTTGTGTAAACCAAACTTTTTCTTTTGGTATAATTTTTAATGAATCTTTTATTTCTGTATATTTTGCTTTTTTATGTGAACAATATAACCATTTTGATTGATGTTTTTTACCTAATTTACCAAATGTTAATAACATAACTCTACCTGCACAAGAACTTGTAGTGTAGTAGTTAGGCATTGAATTGATTAGGTCTATTAATTTAATTATTTCTTCATCAACATTGCCTTTTTTAGATTTGTCTGGTTTATAGAGTTTATTTAGACATTGTTTTTTATCAGTTTCAAAGGGCATAAATGGTAATTAGAATAAGATGTATAAAAATATTTTTATTTAATATCAATAATTTTCTTCATAGTATCTATGAAATCTTTTGCTTCTTTGTAGTAAGCTTCGTATGTTTTACCGTCGACAGTTTTGATTTCTCTGTGTAATATCATTCTAGAAACAACATATAATTTTCTCATAATCTTTGGGTACTTTTTATCAAGGAGTTTCTTTTTTACTAATTCTTTTTCCATTACTTCTGCAATTTCATTTGGTGCGGGAGGCATTACTCCTTGTTTCATTAAAGCTGCATGTGCTGCATCAATAACTGCCCAGTATAAGTCTAGTGTTCCCTGTAAGACATGCCATTTTGAATTATATAATGTAGTTGGTGCTCTTGAGAAGTAAGATTGAACAGCTTCTTTTGTTGGTCTAATTTTACCTTGATATAATAATAATTGTAATGGATAAAAAAAGCCTGTGTCAATTAAAGCAACACCATTTCTTAAGATATTAATTCCAACTGGATCTCCAATTCTTGTGTAGTCCCAGAATGTTGTAAATTTTAATGTTGTAATATGGAGTTTAAATGAAACTTCTGCAATTAATTTTTCAATAACAATTCTGTAGGTTTCAACAATTTCAGGAGATAACATATATGTGACATCATCAACTATCATTAAAACATCAATATCTCCTTGTTTTTTCTTGTTTCTTTTTGTAGTACTACCAAACAAAACAACTGCTCTTAGAAATGTACCAAACTCTTTGGAGGCTTTTTTTGCAAATTTATATGCTAGATCAATGTCACTTTTTTCGTACTTCTTTTTATTAAAACCCCCTCTTTTATGTACTTTAAATTCCATTATAGGGTTTTAATTACATGATGAGTATATAAACTTTTATCACTTTTGTTCAATAGTAACTTAGAAATAATTATATATAAGTTACTATAAGAGAAGGGTATGTTATTGTATATCATATTAGCAACATTGGTTATTAGTATTATTAGTTTAGTAGGTATTTTAGTTTCTTATAAAAAAATTAAATCCCTTTTACACTTATTTATATCATTTGCAGCTGCAACATTAGTGGGTGTTGCATTCTTTGATTTAATACCACATGCAATTGAAGAATTAGAAGGAACAATGCATGTTCATGAATCAATTGTTTTTGTTGTTATTGGAATTGTTCTGTTCTTTTTAATTGAAAAATTAATTCACTGGCATCATTGTGATAAAGGTAATTGTAAGGAAGGACACTGTGGTGCAAAACCTGCTGGTGTTTTAATATTAACAGGTGATTTTGTTCATAACTTCTTAGATGGTGTTTTGATTGCAGGAGCTTTTATGTTAGATTTTACTACAGGTATTATTACAGCCTTTACAGTTGCAATACATGAAATTCCTCAGGAGTTTGGTGATTTTGCTGTTCTTATTCATAGTGGTTTTTCAAAGAAAAAAGCTATTTTGTTGAACTTTTTTTCTGCATTTACTGCTGTTTTAGGTGGAGTTTTAGGTTATTTTATGTTTGGTATGATTGAAAAATTAATTCCTTTTGCAGTCTTGATTACTGCAGGAGGATTTTTGTATGTTGCATTATCCGATATTGTACCTGCAATGCATAAACATTGTAAAAAACATTCAATTATGTTTTTAGAAACAACAATATTTGTTGTAACAATTGTAGTTTTATATTTCTTTTTAGGGATGTTACATTGATTAATAAGAATAAAATAAAAGAAATAGTTTTTTTGTTTTTAATTGATTAAATGATTAAAATCCTTTTTTCTTTCTAAAACAATCTCTGCAATATACTGGCTTACCTTCTGTTGGTTTGAATGGTACTTCGCATTCTTCACCGCAATCAGAACAAGTTGCTTTATGCATTTCTTTTGGTCCAGAATTTCCTCTGAATCCACCTCTGTGGTGTCTTTCCATTTGCTTTCCTCCTAATGTTCACATAAGAACAAGTTCTTATATGTAATTCTGCTGTAGAGTAGTGATCGGTTTATAAAGGTTGTTGTTTGAATCTAGAGAGAGAGATTGTTATATGCTTAGTATTTATAAATTAGAGTTTATTTCCCTTAGATATGGTAAATGTGACTTCATTGGATGATTTAACAGCAGAAAATGTTTTAGACCCAAAATACTGGAAAGAGAAGATAAAAACAGATGAAGATTACAAAGGTTCTTGTGGAGGTTTTTGTTTGTATTATTTTGGTATTCTTAATCAATTAGTTCCTGAACTTAATCCAAGAATAATGGAATGTGGAAATCATTATTATTTAGAAACAGACACTAGAGATCAGAGTGATAGGTTTATTATTGACCCAGAAATTATTTTCAATGATAATAGGTTTTTTTATGTTGGAACATTTAAAGATTGTCAGCATGGTAAAGGACAAGATTATTATAGAGGAGCAAAACGATCTACAGATATAGAGAAAATGTGGCAAGATTTGAAAGACCTAAGGATATTGAAATATTTCCCATAACTTTATATATTAATTATTACAAAAATGTCTCATATGAGTGAAACAAAGCCAAATATTGATAAGGTTATTAATGATAAATTAAAGGAATTAGTAACTACAGCAACTTCTAAGTTTTTAGGAGTCAAAGTACAGGAATTAAATAAAGATATTAGTTCAAAACTAACTCAATCATCATTAGTTGGTGTTGATATTAATACAGACTTAGATTTTAAACAAGCAAAGAAGAGATTTAAAAGAGATTATCTTAAAAAATTGTTGCAATTAAAGCTTGGAAACATATCTGAAGTTGCGAGATTAACAAAAACTAATAGAAGAAGTGTTCATAGACTTATTAATGAATTTGATATTGATGTTAATAAAATAAAAAAAGATTTGTTAAAACCATATAATCTTAAAGTAGATGCAGTTAGTCATGCAATTGAAGAGGTTCTTGATGATTACAAACAAGTTATTCATCCTGAGAAGTTGGAAGATATGTATAATAATGTTGAACATATAAGTGAAGATATAATTAAAGAGTTGCCAGAACAACCATTGTCATTAAAAGATGCAGAGCAGGAGTTTGAAAAACGTTATTTGTTAAAAGTTTTAACTGAAAATAATCATAATATTTCTTTAACAGCTAAATCAATTGGTTTAAGGTATGAAACATTACATAGGAAATTGAAAAGTTTAGGATTGATTTGATTCTCTATGGCATTTGTACTAGCGCCTTGGCTCACTATCAAATTTAATTTCTAATGACGTAAGGATACGAGACGTACAGATAATAAGACATAGTGTCAGAGCCGCCCTAGTACAAATGTCAGAAAAGGCGGTGCTAGTTCTTTAATATAATATTATTTTATAATATATATTATAGAAAGGTTTATATAGTTAAATATAAATAAATTTACTTATGGGGAAGGGACAGGTAGGCTTATTTATAGCAATAGGCTTAGTAATCGTAATAGTAATAGGTCTTTTGCTATTTGCTCGAACGTATTTTGTAGAGGAAGGATTAGAGCAAGATAGATATGATTCTCTTAGTGAGGATACTAAATCAGTTAAGAACTTTGTAGATGAATGTTTATATCAAACATTAAGTGAAGGAATTTATTTCTTAGGAACACAAGGCGGATTTGTATATTTACCTGATAATTATGCTGAAACTGATTATTCAAATATTGCATATTCTTATTATAAAAATAATATCACACTTATTTCTTTAGAAAGTATGGAAGATCAACTTTCTGAATATGTTAAAGTAACTTTGTTTTATTGTGTAGGTGATTTTTCTACCTTCCCTGGTAATATTACCTATGATTTAGACACAATTGAAGCAGAGACTATTATTGGAAAAGATGATGTTACAGTTAATCTTGAACTTGATGTTAGAGTTAAAGATTCAATTGTAGATGAATTCTCAGCTATTGTTCCTCTTTATTTAGGAGACATGCATGATATTGTTTATACAATTGCTGAGAAAACTCAAGAAGAACCAGAATGGATTGATATGAGTTATTTGTCTGAGATATCTTTACAAGGTTATGAAACAAATGTTTTTCCAGAAGATGATGATATTATTTATTCAATCAGTCAAGGAGATTTTACTTTTTTAACTGCTGTTAATATTGAGAAAAATCAAGAACCAGTTATTTACTTGTCAGATGAAATTGTTTTAGAAAAAAATGTTCAATGGAATTACACAATTTTGTATGAAGATGATGGTTTTGTTAGTTTTTCAGATGATACAGCAATGTTTGATATAACAAATAATGGTGAAATTAGTTTTACACCAGAAATTAAAGGGGAATTTAATGTTACAATTACAGCTACAGATGATTATAATGCTTATGATTCAGTTATTGTGAAGTTCATAGTAGAATAAAGTGTTGGGGAGTAAAAAAAGACGTGAACTTGAGTGGGGATTTTAGATAGGAAAAAAGAGGAAATATTGAACCAGATTTTCGCAATATTTGCGATAATCATACTAAACACAAGTTTAATTAGTATTAGTGCTATCCCTGCTTTTGCTCAAGATGCAACTGAATATGATTATACTGATCCTACTTCTTACAATGATGCAGACTTCTGGGCAAATGTTGATTATAACCAAGTTCAATGGAATCAAGTAACTTCAGATATTTGGGAGCAGCATGGTGAGGAAATTGATCAATCACAAATACCTCCTGATTATATTTCAGAAATACCTGCTGATTTAGTTGATGTAACTGTTGTTCAAGATAAAGAAAGTTTAACTGCTGAACAGCTTGCTTATGAAGATAATTTAGAAGATGTTGGTGATCTTGGTCAATTAAATCCAAGTGCTATTTCTGATGCTTTGAATGAAATGCATAGTTTAGAAGGAACAATAATAACAGTTATTCCTGGAGTTACATATAATAATGGAAAATTGGTTAATGAAGCTGCATGTGAAGCAGCAGATGTTAAAGAAAAGAAGTGTAGGTTAGAATTAGATTTAGAGGAATTTAAATCAACAGAAGAAAATAAATTTGTAATAAGTGCTGTTGAAGAATATATTGCAGGTGAAGAAGCACCTGGTTTTATTATTTGTAGAGATTCATGTAATACTGTTAGTGGTCAAGTTGAAGAAGTAACTGTAAATGAAGATGGAAGTATACAAGTTTCTATTTCTGGAACAGATGAACCAATTGAAATTCAAGCAGGTGATGTTGGAGTTATTGTTGGTGAAGATGGAGATATTTTATTTATGTCTGAAAATGGAGTTATTAAAACAAAAGATGTAACAATAACAGCACATGGTGTTGATGGTTCAACAACAGTGAGTTTTGATGACAAAGGTATTACTGTAAATGGTATTGCAGAAATTACTGCTGATAATTTCCGTGCAGTATTAGGAAGAGTAGACAGTTATTTGGAATTAGAGATAGATAATGATAATATTATCTATAGTGGAGCAGGAAATTATGTAGATTTAGAAATGCAGGGTAATAAGTTTAGCGGTGCATTTGATTTTTATATGAAAGATGGAAAACTATCTTATGTTGACTTATTACATATGGATGGATCTAACCCTAGTTATTTTCAATTAGAAGGTAAAAAGAAAATAGTGACTAATGGAGAAGATTTAGTAATTCATCTTTCTGATGAATTTAATGATGATGCATTAGATTTAACTTCTTATTTACATATTAGAGAAGGATTTAGTATTTGGGAAGGGAGAATTGGAGAAGAATGTGATGAAGATAGTTGTTCTGATGAAGTTATTAAGAAATTGTTAAGTGTTGGCATAACATGTGATAATAGAGATGAATGTTTGGATCTTTATCAAGATAGGTATGATACACTTGCAGAACGAATGGAAGGATTTGAATCTGGACAAGTATTTATGACTAGAGATGGTGAAGAATATGCTGCTTATGGTAAATTAGCTGTTATATCTTATGATACTGTTGATGGTGTTTCTGTTGATAATATTCTTCAACATAGAGATACAAATACAATGTCTTATTTTAATTCTAATGATAATGGATTTATATTAGACAATACAGAAGATACTGCTGAAGATTTTGCAAGAGTTAATATGGGGATTGTTGTTATTAAGCCCGATGGATCAACAGAAAAAGTTGATATCACAACTAAATTTGATAAAGAAAAAGGATTAGTTAAATCAAAAATAAGTGCAAGTGATGCATTAAAATTAGCTGAATATACAGATGATTATGATAATCAGTTTAAAGGTTCTGTTGATATTATGCCTGTTTCTAATGATGGAAGAGAATCACATATTATTGTTGATAATATGTTTGCACATGCCTTACTTGCTGTTTCCGAAGAATTGCCTGAAGGAACAGCTTATGTTGAAGTAAATGTTGGAGATAATCCTGTCAAAGATAGGGTTGCACAATATCAAAGACAAGCAGAATATAAAGCAGACATTGCTTCAGCACTTAGATCGACAGGTGCAGCTGGAGATGCTACAGCTACGGCCATTGAAACAGGTGAAGTACAATATGAAGAACTCTATGAAACACTTGTCGACGAGGAAACAGGCGGTATTAACAAAGAATTATTGTCTGACATAGATGAAGGAACAGAAGAGTATGAAGCGTATGAAGCATTGTATGCTGGTATGTTAGTTAGTGAATCAAATGAAGAAGCAAGAACACAGTATAAGGTTTATTATGATTATGTAACAGGAGAAGGTGTAACTAAATTAGGAGAAGATGTTGCACAATCATTACAAGATATGGTTGTTAGAAATATAGTTACAACATATTCAAGAGAAGGGGAATATGAAACAGCATTAAATATTCTTACAGGTAATGATGGAACTTATAAAATTAATAGTTTAACAGGTGATGATTATTATCAGATGGGACAGGTAATGCAAGAATGGGATTGTGATAATTGTGTTGCTCAGGCAAAAGAAGCATATCAACAAATGCAAAAGTATTCTGGTTATGAAGTACAGGCATTAATGGCATTAGGTGATCTGTATAATTCTGAAGGAGATTATGATACCGCATTATCTAATTATATGAATGCATATCAATCAGCAGATGATAATTACAAGGCTGCTTTGTTAGATAAAATGGTTAATTCTGTTATTGCATATCAAGGTGAAGAACAACATTTAACTGGTGATACTAATTCATTAGATGCAGAGTTTGATTCTTTATTAGTGCAATTACAAGAACAAGGTGTGCCTCTTGATTCTGATCAGATTGATGAATTGAGAAATAGATATATTTCTTCAAGATTAACACAGTATGCTGTAACATTGGATATTGATGAAGCTAAAGCTGTTTTAGAAAATGCATTAACATATAATTCTGATAATTTAGATGCTTTGTCGACGATGATTTCAATCACTGAAGAAGATGAAAAACAAGATTATTTGGATGAATATGAAAGACAGGTTAATGATTTAGCAAGAGAAAGTAAATTTACAATAGATGTTGATGCACAACGAGCTGTTTTAGAAGTTTATAATTTACAAGATGCTTATGTTTTAGCAGCAGGATCTACTGATCCTGATTTCACAGATGCAGAGTATTATGCATCACAAGCATTAATGTTTGATAGTGAAAATGAAAATGCACATTATTATTTAGCAAATATTTACAAAGCAACAGAAAGAACAGATGAAGCAAAAGATGAATATGAATTTTTGCTTGAGAAAAATCCAGATAATATTCAATATAAGTATGAGTATGCAGATATTTTAGCGAGAGATGGAGATTATACAGAAGCAAAAGCATATTTTGAAGAGGTTTATGGTTATTATGGAGAAATGTATACAGATTCTGAAGAACAATTAGAAAAAATTAAAGAGGTACTTGCTGCTGCTGAAGCAGGTGAATTAGATCCTGATGAGATGGATGATGAAACAATTGTTGGAGGTTGTTCACAATGTACTGTTGGACAGATTTTAAGTGATACTACGAGATTAACAGAAAGATTAGATGGAATAAAAGAAGTAGCTGAAACACAAATTAAAACTACAACACAATTAGTAATGGGTACTTTCCTTGTCGACGGAAAAAGAACATCAGATGCAAAATGGGCATTAGAACAAGTTGAGGAGATTAATGCAGATCTTAGTGCAGAATTAACTGAAGAATATCAACCAACAATAAATGAAGTTGTTGCACATAATCAAAAGGTTAGGTTTTCATCATTATTACAAAAAGCACAAGAAGGAGATCAAGATGCAATTAAAGAATTAAAAGAAAACCATCTTGATAAGACAATTGATATGGCTGATGGTAGTGAAATTACTGTTACAGATTTCTTAAGAAGAGTTGTTGGAGAAGCAGTTGTAGAGTATGATTATTCTGATACAGAAGATACAAGAAATACATTAATGAAATTAGGGAGTTCTTATAGTAATGTAAAAAGAACAGAGGATGATTGGATTCCATTTAATGACGACTATGAATCTGCTACAAATGCAGAAGAAGCATTGGCTGAGTATGAAGCATATTTAAAAAAACTTGCAGATTCTGGAAATTTAGAAGAATTAGAATTTCAAAGAAAAGCATTACTTGAACAAAGGGCAATTTTGGTTAGGTCTGAGGAATCATCTGATCCATATTTTAGAGATGCAAGAGAACAAGCATATGATGAGATGCTTGATTTATTAACTTCTTATGAATCACAAGCATACAAATTAGAATTAGGTGAGGCTGGTTTATCTGATACATCAATAACTATTTTGTCTGGATTAAGAGATATTGAAGTTGATCAAGAAGTGTTTACTAGTATGCATCATGCAGAATTAGATTATAATAATTGGTATATGTCACATTTAACAAATCCTTCTGGTTTTGAATATGATGAAACACAAGGACAAGTATCATATAATAGTGGTGGATATTATTATAGTTATGAAGATTCATCAGGAACACATACTGTTCCTTTAAAAGATAAAGTTAAAGATGGTACTGTTAAAGTTTATGATACTGTTTTACCAGATGGTTCAAGATTAGTTTATGACGGTGATGATTTTGTAGTTCAAAGAGATCAAAGAGTTTCTGAAGGATTTACAGAAGCATTCTTTGGAACAGATATTCTTGATATATCTTATATTCAAGGATTTTCTAATGTAGTTTTAGGACTTGATTCTGGAATGCAAATTACACTTGATTCTGCTGTTGGTAATGTTAATTCAGAGATAAGTGAACTTGATAAAAAAGCTTGGCAGTTTAGAGAACAAAAGACAGAAAATTTTAATGGTTTACTTAATTCTTTAGGTGTATCCCCAGAAGCATATGAATCAAGACAAGAAGCTATGGGTGTTTTAGCAATTCTTCTAAAAGAAACTCTAAATAGTGATGAACAACAAAGTATTCAACATACAGAATCTTATTCACAAGGTCCTGTTAATGGAAAAGGTGGGATTGTTGATGTTATTAATTTATTTGGTGCTGGAGGAATTGAGGAAGAGATTGATAGACTTGAAAGGATTGTTGATAGGATAGATCAAACAAGAGATATTATTGATTTAACAGATGGTGAAGTTGATTATAAATTAATGGATGGATATGAAAAGATGTCTGAAGAAGACAAAGCTGTACTTGTTAGGAGATTAGCAGAAGCAAAATATGAGAAATTGTATGGTGATTCACATGATGAAAATCATAGAACATTTTATCTTGAACAAGCAGGTGGAACAGGTGGATTGGTTGGAAAGTACGAAGAAATACTTAGTGATTCAAATGAATTAGGAATTTTTAGTGGAGAATTAGAAATAGATATTTCAGATGCTTCATATGTTCCAAGAGGATTAGCTTCAGGAATTAATACAGCTTTAAGTGGTAATACATTAGTTATGGTTGGTTCCATGGCTGTAGGTGGTGGTGTTGGTGGTCTTGTTGGAAATTCTATTAAAGCTGCAGTAACACCAGCATTAGTTAATACCTTTGGAAAAGTTGTTGGTGGAAGAGTATTAGCTGCAGGAGTTGGACTAGCTTCAAATATTGTTGTATTCGAAACCACATCAAGAACTATTCAAAGAGGAACATATTATGCAACAGGAGGAACCTTTGGACAAGATGTTGCTATTGTTGGGTCTGCTTGGGATTATGCAAGAGCAGCTTCTGTTGTTGGTGTTTCCAGTTATATGACAAAAATGATTAGGGGTGGAACAGCTACCACTGCTAGAATGGCTACAGCATTTACAGCTGAAGTAGGATTATTTTCTGCTGTTAGTGTTGCTGAGAAGTATCATCATGGTGAATATGAATATGCTGATTGGGATGATTTTGTTTCTGATGTGGGTGGAACTCTTGTAGAGAATACGGTTATAATTGGTGGTATGCATAGTGCAATGGGTTATTTACATAAAGGATCAAGTAGGACATCAGAATTAGTAAGAAATGAATATAAAACTCAAGAAAAAGCAGTAGAAAGAGCAAGAAAAGATTTGGATAGTACTGTTGAAGATTATTCTACAAGATCTGGTTTAGAAACAACAGAATTACCACAACAATTAACTCCAAAAGTAAAAAAGATTGCAAAAGCAGAAATTGTTGATGCAAACGGTAAAAAAACAGGAGAATTAGCTGGTAAAGATGTTAAAAAAGTAAAAAGAGTTGTTGATGATTCAACATTAGAAATTGAAACCACATCAGGAGAAAAGAAAACAATTAGGGTTGAACCAGAAGTTATAAGAGAAACAAGAAGAGAGATTGTTGAAGCTGACTTACAAACCATGGCAGAGCAAACTACTGGTACAGATGTTGGTGTTGATCCATGGGCAAGCACTAGAGAAAGTATTGCTTCAAAGAAAGCAAAATTTGAAGCAGAAACAACTAATTTAGAACCTTTAGCTAAAAAAGTACAGATCTTAGATTCTAGAGCACTTGCAAAAGAATTAGCTGAAGTTGATTTAACAGATATAAGTGCAGAGAAGTTAGCAGAATTACAAGCAAAAGCTAAAAAACTTGGTGTTGAAATTGATGGAAGGACTGCTGAACAAATTGCAACAGATTTAACAAGATTAGAAGTTCAACTAGAAACTGAGTCAATTAGATTAGATAGGGAATCTGGAAAATATAAGGAATCTGAATTAAATTCTAGAGAACTTGAAAACTTACGACGACAGGAATCATTAGAATTAGTTGATGCTCAAAATAATATGCTTGAAGCTGCTGCTGAAGTTAAAGCTGCAAAAACCGAAGCAGAAGCTGCAAGAGTTGAAGCTGAAACAACAGAAACTGCTAAAGCTGAAGCAGAAGCTAAAAGAATAGACACTGAAGCAAAGGTTGTTGAAGCTGAAACTAGATTAGCAGAAGCAGAACAAAATATTCTTGATACAAAACAAAGTTTTATTGAACAAAGAACAGTATTAAATGAAAAATTAAAAACATCTGGAATCAAAGATTTAGCAGATGCTGATAAATTATCAACAGAACAATATGAACAAAATAAATTAGAGATTGAAGCAGAACAACGTACATTAGATACACAAAACAAACAACTTGAATTAAATAGAAGAAAGGCTGAATTAGAAGCAGAAGGTAAGTCTGCAGAAGATATTTCTATAGATTCTGAGGTTATTAGGTTAGAAGGAGAAATATTAGATAGTAATATTGCTTCACAACAAGCAACTGTTGATGCATTAAAATTACAAGTTCCAGATGGAACATTAGCAAAAGGATTAGATTGGTTATTAAATAATAAAGAACATACACAAAAACAAACAGAATTAGCTAGTGCTGAAGCAAAGTTAGATGTTTCAACTAAGAAAAAGGCAAATCTTAAAGCAGAGCAAACATTAAGAGCAGATGAAACAAATTTAGAAGCACAAAGAGAATATCAACAAACATTAGAATCGTATAATGATGCAACTGCTACAGAAGTTGAAATAAGACATGAAGCAAGAAGAGCAGAGATTGAGTTAAAACTTAAAGATAAATCATTAACAGAAACAGAAAGAAAGACTTTAGAGGAAGAATTAGAGATATTAGATGAAACAAAACTTAATGAATTATATGCATTAAGAGAAACACAATATAATGAGATTTCTGATAGAATACAAAATTTAGAAAAATTAGCATCAGAAGCAACAGGTGAACAAGCAACAGAATTACAAAACTTGGCTGATGCTACAAGAACTAATAGATATGAAGTTAAATCAAAAGCACAAGATGCTGCAGCAGAATCACTTAAATTAAAGCAAGCAAGAGAATTAAAAGGTTTAGAAAAAGTTGTTGAAAGTATGGGAGAAACAGCTGATGTTGAAGTATTAACAGCTGAACAAAAGGTTGCAAGAGATGAAGTTATTCAAAAATTAGATGATGTATCAAGGGTTGATGATCTTGCTGCTAAATTAAGAACATTAGAAAGAACAAATGGAGATCCTGCTGAGATTGCTTCACTTAAAGAAAGAGTTAGAGTTGCTGAAGAAGCAATAGCTAATCCTGAAAAAAATCCAATTGTTGAGAGAGTTGCGATTGATGCAAAAACTGATAGTTATATTGATAAGTCAAAAGTAACAGATAGGATAAGTGAATTAAAAGAACAAGGAGTAAGAACAGAAGCAGAGGCTGCTGAATTAGCAAGATTAGAAAAATTTGTTGAAGCACAAGAGAAAGTAAGTGATTTAGAAACAAGGATAAAAGAAGTAGCTGAACAAAAAGTTGAACTAGAAAAACAAGAAAGTCCAGATCAATCAGAATTAGAAAGATTAACAGCAGAAGAAACTAGTTTATCAATTGAATTAACAAGAGCTGAAGCTGGCGTTGAAAATTATATTACTCGTCGTGTAGATTTAAGACTAGAATCAAGGATTGAACAATTAACTAATGAATTAAGTCAGATTGAAGTAGAGCTTGGAAGTGGAAAGGAAGGATCAGCATTGAGTGAGATAACAGGATGTGCTGCTTGTACAATTGCAGAGTTACCTGGAAGAAAAACAACATTAGAAGCTGAGTTGTCTGGATTAAAAGAGAAACAATCTTTCCAAAAGACACTTAATGATAATATTGCTGTTGTTGAATCTGTACTTAGCTCTCAAGGTTATACTATGTTTGAAGTTCAGTTTAGAACAATCTTAGAGTATGCATTAAATTCTCATTCAAATGCTGAAATTGGAACTGGTCAAGGAAAATCATCAACATTAGTTCATTTCCAAGCAATTACAGGTACTTCTAAGTCAAGGGTGATTGCTCCAGATGGTGAAAAACTTGCAGAGATGGTTAACAGAGGAAATAAACCTCCAATGGGACAATGGTATGGTGTTGAAGTAAATGGAAGATCTGCAAAAGAAGCTTTGGTTATTAAAGATCAAATGAGAGAAGTTGAAGTTTACAAAAAAGATGGTACATATGAATTACATACAAGTGATGGTGTTAAGAAAGTTTTCAAAAGAAAATCAGATGGAACAATTGATTATGATTCTGTTATTGAAACAGGAAAGAGTGAATTATTTAGTAGTAAAGGAGAGGTTGTTCCTGAAGCATTAGAAGTTAGAGTTAGGGAAGCTGATACTATATTTATGGATAAAGAAGTTTCAAATAGTCTTGATTTAAGATATGAGCAAAATGCTGATATCTACCAATTAAGAGGAAGTGCAGATTACAATGCATTAAGAAGTATAAGAGAAATGCTTGATGCTTCAGATGTACTTTATGATGAAGGACATTTATTAGGAGCAGAGAACAGTAGATTAGTTGAAGGAAGAGCATCTAGAAAACCAAGTTCAAGATTACAGAGTGAAGCACTGGCTGTTGATGAAGTCTTAGCAGAGATGGGATTATCACATGATTTTATGTTAGGAAGAGAAACAGTAACAATTAATGGAAAAGAATATTCAAGGAATGAATTAGTTGAAACAGAGATGACTGTCGATGGTAATACTGTTAATAAACAACATCCAACTTTAACAGAGGCAGGAAAAAGAGTATTTAGAGAAACAGCTGAGAGATTAAAGGAAGCTGGATCAGAGAAAGTTACTCAAGAATTTGTTGAAAGAATAACTGAAAGTGCAGATATAACAGATGCATCAATTAATGCACAACTTGATGTTTATAGAAATATAGAAGGATTATCTGGTGGTTATGGTTATGATTCTGCAACTAATTTGATTAAACCTCAATCTTTTGATAGAGTAGCTACAAGAATGAACTTTGGTTCAGAAGTACAAGCACTTGCAATGGAAGTAGCAGGGAGAAGAGTTCTTAATAAAGTAAAGGCAGAGATACCATTAGAACCTAATCTTGATGCAGTTAGGGTAAGTGGGGATGCTGTTAGTGTTGATCTTTATTCAAGTATTAGAAGAACATTAAGAGCAGGTGGAAAAGTAAGATTATTTTCTGGTTCAAACTTTAATGCTGAAATAATTGATATATTATTAGGAACAAAATCACAAAAGACCACAGGACCATTATCAAAATATTTTGAAACAGAAGTTGGAAAGAATGCTGAAGCAATTGATAGAATTGGAATTGAGGTTTCTGAAGGAATTGCTAGAGAATTTAATCAGATAGGGAAAGAAAATAAGTTTGAAAGAGTTGATTCAGTTGATGCTGTATTTAGATCTACACAAGCAAGTGAAGGTAATTTCTTTGTAGATGCTACTATGGAACATTCAACAATAGATGTTCAAAGAAAAGCAATGGAGTTTGCAGATTCAAAAGGTTATGAAAGACAGCTTATTAATAGAAATGATGGAACATCAGAATGGCTGTTGAGAGTTAAAAATGAAAGAGGAACATATGATGAATTCTCACTAACATCAGAACAAGCTAAAGCATGGGTTGAAGGTGGAAAAGTAACAGATATTACTGGTAAAGAACTAATTCAGTTAAAAAGTAATAATATTGCAGATAATGGTGTGTTTATATTTGCTGCAAAAGCAAATAAGTTTGGATTAAATTTTGAAGTGACAGGAGCAAAAGGTAAAGTTATTACAGATGCAGCAACTGATATTAATAGTTTGGTTCAAGCACTTGGTAGATTTGATAGAGGTAATTTTATCAATGAAAAAGGTGTTGTTCATATTGGTAAAGAAGGAACTGCCAATGAATTATTTGCAACATCTCTAAAAAATACAGAAATACAATTAGGACAAGCTAATCTAAGGGAAGTAACTAATTTAATTACTGGAATGAAAGTTGACCTTTTGATGCAAGCAAGAGAGAAATTAGCATTAGATAGTGATGCATCACCTGCTGAACTTGCAGAAGCAAGAGTTCAATTTGAAACAATAAATAGAAAACTTGAATTATTAAGAGAAAAAGCTGATCTTGAAAATTATTTAGCATCAGGTGAACCACAGAAAGTTCTTGAATTCTTAAGAGAGATGGCTGCAAGAGAACAGATTGAAATAAATGGTTTAGTTGATGAACTAGGATTAACAGGAGAAGCAGCTGAAGTAGTAAGAAGTGCAGAAATAAGAACAGATACTATTAGAACATTAGAAGGAGAGATAAGTGAATTACAAACAAGAATGGAAACATCTACTGATGCACAAAGAGCTAAATTAAGTACTGAATTAAGTACAAAGATAGATACATTAAAAGCCGAACTAGGTAGAGAATTAGAATTTAAGTTTGCTGAAGAGGTTGATTATAGTTCAGATGGTATGTTGAAATCTTCAAATTTAAGAGAAGTAACAGATTTATTTAGTAGTAGAGTTAGAGAGAATTTCTTACCAGAACATACAACAGGACAAAAGGATATTAAAGATGCAGTTGTGAGTGAAGTCGTTGCTAAAAGACAGAAAATGGCAGAAGCATCATCTGAGGCTACTGAATCAGTTAGAACAGAAGTTAATAGAAAAATAGGTGAAGGAGAACCAATAAGAGAAACAGAGTTAGGATTAGAAGAATGTACAAGTTGTAGTGATGTTTATAGTACAGCAAGAACAGAACTAGGTACAAAAATAGCTGCAAATGATTATGTTGGTGCTGTTAATGCATTAAGAGCAAGAGAAACACTAGTCGCTAAATCAATTCTTCTTCAAACTGTAAAAGATCCATTAGCAGATGTTGATAGTGATGTTAATGAATTAGCAAAATTAACAACAGCAAGAGTTATGGTGCAAGAGTTTGCAAAGCAACAAGTTGCTCAATCAATTGGACAACCAATTATACAAGGTTTAACAGGAGGAGATGTTAGTTCATGGAAATCATTGCCTGGATTACAAGAAGCTGATAAGGTTGAGAGAGTTGCATTAGTTAGAACAGAGTTAGAAGAAAGAATAGGTGAAGATAGGTTAGAAGTATTAAGAAATGAATTGGGTATTACCTTTGATAGTCATATGGATATTGTTGCTGAAGAGATTGCAGATGTGTGCAGTCATTGTACTTTAGATACTGATGGTGTAATTACTGGGATTGATGCAGAGATTGAATTAACTGGAGAAGGAGGTACAATAATTTCAGATGCAGTTAGATCATTGTTATCAGAACCATCAACTTATTCAAGATTATTAACAGCTCAAGAATTGATTGATCATGAATTAGATGCAGAAGTTGATGCAGGCGAAAAAACAGTTGATAATTTAGTTGAAGCTGTTGATAGAATTTCAACATATTTAGAAGCAACTTCTAGTGTTGATGATGAAGCAACTCAAAATAGAAGAACACTTGCACAGAACATGTTAGCAAGTGCTTATTTAGGATTAACATCATATGCTGGATCTGCAACACAACGTGATTTTTTAGTAAGTGAAGCTGCAAGATTGTTAGTTGGAGTTGATGATGATTCAGTACAACAATTAGATGCATTAGTTGAACCTGCAGTTAAAGCTAGCTTTAAGTCATCTGATTCTTCTGTAGCAGCAGGAATATGGAATGAAGGATCAGGTGGAGAAGATGTTAGTTCATTAGTTAAAGCATTAGATAAAGTAAGAGAGGTTGTTCCTGTTGTTGAAGTAGAAGCAGAACAACAAACAGATAGAGAGAGAGCTGAAGAAGCAAGAACAGAGGAAGAAGCAACAGAAGAAGAAGGAGAGCAACAAACAGATGCTGTTGTCGATGAGGATATTGAAGAAGATACAATGGATTTAGAGGATGGTGAAGCAACAGAAGCAGTCAAAGAAGCAGGAATACCTAAAGATCTTGTTGATGTTGAAGCAGTTGATGAATTATTAGAGGAAGGAGAATCAATTGATCTTCCAACTGCAGATGATTATGCATTAGAAGGTGATTTAGAAGAAATAAATTTAGTTGATTTAGAAGGTACAGGCACAACAACAAGCAAATCATTATGGACAAGGTTTAAGGAAACAGTTACTGGAACAAGAACAACAACTATTGCTGAACTAGAACAAGAAGCTAAAGATTATGGTCAAAGAATAATTGATAAGAGAAGTAGTGGACTAGCAAGATATGGTGGATTCTTAAAGAATTTATTTATTAGAGAATCAAAAGTTGGGACAGGAGTAGCATTATTAAGTTTAGGAATTTCTTTAGTTCTAGTTCCACCTGTTCCTGTATTAGCTGCTTCACCTTTATATGGATTAAAATTTATGGATTCATTTAGAGAGTATAGATATTCAAACAAAGTATTGGATTTAATTAATGGAAGAATTGAAATTGCGAGAAGACAATTAGTAGAAGGAAATACTGCAGAAGCAGATAATCAAATAAGAACTGCAATAAATGATGCAAGAAATACTGGAATATTAACTGCAGAAGGCATAAGTAAATTAGAATCAATATTAGGAAAGAGAGATGTTGAATCATATCAGGCATTAGAAAGTCATTCTGAAGAAGAGATAAAAATAGGAAAAATTTCAATTGGTAAAAAATTAACAGGTCTTGTACATAAACCAGGATTTATTAGATATAGATATAGTAATGAACAATTAGGTTATTTATCAAGATTAGAAGGTATAACTGTTGTAGGTGAAGTTACAGCAGAAGAAGGAGTGGGAACAACAACAGTTGAAGATGAGCCAGAAGCTGCTGAAAAGGTTGTCGACGAGGAACAACTATCTGTTGAAGAAATAGAAAGGAGAATGCGAGCTATTGGACTTACTAATGGTTATACTGTTTATGATACTGATGGAAACATGGGTACATTAATTGGTGCAAGTACAACTCATCCAGGAAGAGTCGAGATCTCTAGAATGGTTGGTAGCAGAACCTACATATCAAGACCTCTCATTAAGGATTTTATTAATTATAATAAACCAAAGATTGATGAAACTAAACAAGAATTAGAAGAACAAGAATTAGTTGTTGATACTGATTCATTAGGAAATAAGAGAGTTTATTATGAAGCTATTGGAGGAGAGATTAGTTTATATTACTATGTCCGTGGTTATGGACCAGGTTATGTAATATTAGTGGATAGTGATGGAAATAAAAGAGATGCTCCTATTGAGTCTTTAGTTACTGCTAAATTAAATGCTGAAGGGGACATTAAAAAAGCACAAAAATTAATTGATGATGCAGGACTAGTTAATGGACAAGATGTTGAGTATGATGGAAATGTATATGAATTCGCTGGAGTAAGTACATCTTATCCAGGATTGGTTGTAATTCTAGATGGTTCACAAAAAGTAGCTGTTAATTTTAATAATCTAGAATATGAAGATACAGAAGAAGGAGAATTAGTATTAGAAGAGATTGATGATGGAGAAGGAGTTTTGGTTGAAGATCAAACAACTGAAGAAGATTTAGCTGATTTATCTAATGATCAATTATTAAAATTGCTTAAATTAAGTGTGGCAAATGGTGAAACAGAGTTAGAGCAAAGATTACGAACACAATTAACTTCGAATTATAAGGCATCTAGAACTGTTGAAACTAATAGTTTAAAGATAAATAAACAAGAAGCATATGCTTTAATACCTAAAACAATGAAGGCAAGAGCAAGAGAAGAAGGAAAATATCTTGTACCATATGTTAGTTATACTGAAAGAGGAACCCAAGGATATATTCAAAGACATTACTCTATTTTTGCAATTGAAACAACAGATGCAGAATTAATTGCTAGAATTGAAGCAGGAGAAGTTTCACTAGAGGATTTAGTTGAATTTGATGAAGATTTAAATGATTTAGATGCAGATGGAAGTGTTGTTGAAAAAGGAGGATATGAAATAAGTATTGCCGCACAGAATCATTTAAATTATAATCCAAGAACTGGAGGATTAACGATTAGTTGGTTAACATCTTATTATAGAGGAACTGGAGCAAACTTTTTATCTAATATAAGACAAAATTTAGAACACTTTGGTGATCAAGAAGCAGAAGGAACTGCAATGAATAGTTATGCACTTTCTTTTGACAATAGATTTATGGGTCTAGGATTAAGTGATGAAGAGATAAGAGTTTATTCTTCAGCTAATGCTAAACTTAAAGCTAGGAATAGAAACTGGAGAGTACAATCTAAAGCACAATTAGATGATAATTTCTTTAGATTCAATCCTGATATAAGGGATGCATTGTTTGCATTACATCCTGAACTTGAACAAGAATATAATGCTATAACAGATGGTGGATATTTATCAATAGACTTTATACAAAAACTTTCAGCTTATATGGCTTTAACAAAACAAGAACTTGAAGATTTATTTGCATTAAAACCTGAAGCAAAAGACCAGTTGTTTAGAGGTAAACAAGATTTATTGGATGAGTTTGATTTATTAAGTCCCTCAGATACAATACCAAGTAGCTTATTAAAATATTTATCAACAGCTAGAGGATTAATGGATGTTAAAGTTAATGTTCAACAAGCAACAGAATATGAAGAAGAAAGAGGATTAGGGAATGAATATTATGATTCAATTATTGATCAACAATTAAATGAAGTTAGTGATGAAGTTGAACAAGAAGTATTAGATAAATATTCTCAATTAATTAGTACAAGTGAAGTAGAGAAAGAGATAGACCAAAGAGATAATGATAAAGGAGATCAAGAAGCAATAGAAGAAAAAGCTGTTGTCTTAGTTGAACCAGGTATATTCAAACCAGGAGATACAATTAATCATGTTGCTAATAAACATAGTTATGTTGTAGTTGAGAAAAAGCTTGATGGTGATAAGGTTAGTTATGAAGTTATTATGTATAATAAAGAAACAGGTGAAGTAAGTAGAACAGAGGTTAATGAAAATGATATAATTATAGATTCATATTCATATACATTAGCTACAGATGAAAATAGATATATTATATTAGGAGAAGCAGAAGATGCACTCATTGAATATGAAGAAAGTTTAGAAGGAACAGTTGCAGATAAAGTTGTCGACGAGGAAACTGAACCTGGTGCTGAAGTTTCAGCTGAAGCAAAAGCAGACAGAGCTTCAATTGAAGATTTATTAGGAGAAGAATTAATGCAATCAGAGAGAGTTGTTCAAACTCTTGATTATATTGATGCATTAAGTACAGGACAACTGGCTGATGAAGGTTATGATCAACAAGATGATGTTGTTTATCATAATGATTTTCATCAGAGAGATTTAGTAAGATTACTTGTTGCTGGCATGAGAAATTATGCAGAAAAAGAAAACAAAGTAGTTCCAACAAGAATGTATGAATTATTAATTGTAGCATCAGGATTACATGATGCAGGATATTATAAACAAGGATTTGCAGGAACATTAAAGGTTGACCATGAAACAAAATCATTAGAATTTATTAGAGAACATCAAACAGAGTTAGGATTAACAGATTCAGAAGTATTAGTTGTTGCATTACTAATAAGAGGAACTGATATGGATTTCTTACCTGAAAATCTAGATGCAGTTAAAGATGCTATTGCTAAAAGAAGAACAGGTAAAACATTAACAACTGAAGAAGAAGCATTATTAGAAACAGTGTTCCCTGGTTTAGATGTTAATGAAATGGATGATTCTGACTTTGAATTATTAGATCAAGCTGTTGCTGCAAGTAAAATAATGGGAACAGGAGATGTTATTGGATATGGTCTTGATTATGTTGCATCAATAGCAAGATTAAGGCAAGAATTTGGTAGAGATAAATTAGTATTGGAAAAAGAGGTTGCAAGACTTGAAGCAATTGGAGAAAGAAGTGAAGAAGAAGAAGAAGATCTTAAAAAAGCAAGGGCAGAATTAAAGAAAATAACGGATGTATATGTTGATTCTGATCTTGTTCAGATTGCGAATACCCAAGGATTCTTTTATTATTTAGAAAATGTTATTCCTAATGTAGAAAAATCTGCTCGTCTTGCTAAGTTAGATATGTTAGAATATATTGATCAAGAACATATTGCAAATGCAAATGAGAATAAAAGAATAATATATTTGATAAATGAGCTTTATAATATATTATTTAAAGATGGAAGACAACTTGTTGAAAAAGAGTTAAACAATTTAGAAGAATTAGAAGCACTTGCTGTAGATTATGGAATTGTCGACGAGGTTGCTGAATTAAGGGCAAAACAAGATGAATTAGCTGTTGAAGTTGAAGAAGAAGTAGATGAAGGATTAGATTATGCTGTTGCAACTGTAGTAGTAGATGATTTACCTCAATTCTTTGATACAGATGGAAGGCCTTATGTTGATGTTGAAGGATTGCCTGGTTTATATGCATTAGATAGAGCAGAGACAGTTAGATCTATATTAGAATCTGACCCGGAAATTGGAGCAATGATAAATACACTTGGAACAGATGCAGATAAAATTGTGAATGCAATGTCTACTGTAATATCTGACATGTGTAGTGTTTGTGCTATTGATCAAGATCAATTACAAGAAAAAGTTAGAGCACAAATGCAAGTAGATGAATTAAATGATGTACAACAAAGAATAGTTGCTGCTGCAATGAAACCTAATTTATTTACTCAAGTAATAACAGCTCAAGAATTAATTAATCATAATGATAAAGCAAGTATAATAGAAGCAATTGAAAGGATTGATGAATACTTGGATGCAACTGCTAGTGAAACAGATGAAAGAAAGATAGAGAGAAGAAGAACTGCGTTTAAATTATTAGGACATGCATATGTTACATTATCTAGACATGTTGACTCATCACAACAAAAAGAATATCTTTATTATAGAGCAGCAAAAATATTTGAACAATTAGATGATACTGAAAAAACAGAGACATTGTTAGGATTAGTTGATGAAGCAACACAAGCAAGCTTTGAAACAGGAGATTCTTCAATAGCAAAAGAAATATGGGGAGAGCAATCAGATTCTAGTTTAGTTGATTTTGTTGAGAAGATGAGAATTGAGTTAGGTGTGAGAGTATTAGAACAAGAAGAAACATTAGATGATGATGTTGAAGTTGAGTCTAGTCTTGAATTATTAATTGGAGAAGAAGAAAAAGAATATGAAAGCACAAAAACTTCTGAATTAAAAGGATATGGAAGTAGACAAGATATACTTAATGATGTAAGAACATTTACAGAATGGTTGAATGAAGAAGGAATTGCTTGGGCTGTTAGTGGATCTGGTGGCATTGCAGATGAATTAGCTAGTAGGGATATGAGAACAGGAGATGCTGATTTATTAATTACAAGCAGTAGGTGGAGAAGTTTAGATGAAATGTTAGGGAAAAGAGCAGCAGAGTCTAAGCGATTGGATGAATTAGGCATTGGTCCAAGTGAAAGAGCAGCCAGAGAAGGAACATTAGAAGAACTTGGAATTAAAGAATATATACCTATGATATATAATCCAGTCCTTATTTCAGAAGAAGGAGCTCTTTATGATTCAGAAGCAAAAGGAATGATTGTTTTAGAAAATGGTCAAGAAATTGATTTAATTTCTGGGTTTGGTTATGGAGTTAGTGATGCAGATGCAATTGCAAAAGGATATCTTGAACTAGATTCTGGAGTTAGGATTCCTATTATAGAAGTAGTGGATGAATCAGGTAAAATATTGAGATATTTAGAATTTCAACCAGGTACTAATACTCCTCTAGAAGAAGTAGTAGATGAAATAACAGGTAAAAAAAGATATAGGGCAGTTTATTTTGATATAAAAGAAGATGGAACTCCAACTGTAGATAGCTTTTTTGAAGAAGTTGAAGATGAAGTGAGTGAAGAAAAAGTCCAGGTTATGACAATAAAAGCATTAAGAGCAAAATATGAAGCAGAAAATAGAGAAGAAAGAATTGAAGTTTTAGATGATATTGTTGAACAGAGAGCAAGAGGACAACAAAGTGAATTATTATTAGAAGTAATGGGTAGGATTTATTATGATTTGAATAGATATAGAGATGATGATGTTTCAGTTGAAGGAGGAAGAGAGATTTTTTCAGGAATTGAAGCATTAGTACAAGGAGAAATACCAAGTGATGAAACAATTAGAACCTTTGTTGAAGATAGATTAGATGCAGAGGGAATTACTGATGATGAAGACAGACAATCATTTGTTAATGGTATTTTAAGACAATTACAAGTAATGCGTAATTTTGAAGCAGATGGATATTATGTTACAGGAATAGTTGGCGAAGGAACTGCATCTTCTTCACATAAAGATACATTATCAGAGTATGGTGCTTTAGTTGTTGTTGATTCTAATGGAAAAGAGTTTGTTGTAAAGAAAGAAATGACTACTGATCGTTATGTAGAACTAAGTGGAGATGAAGTATCTCTTAGGGACCAATATTTAAGAGGTAATATTGATTCAGGTAAAAGAGAAAGACTTGTTATGCTAGTACAAAGAGAACTAGCTAAAGTTTTAGGTTTAGATTTACTTGTTCCTGAAATTATTGTTTCAGATATTGAAGGAGAAGGTAGTGTAATCTTTTCAGAATATGTTCCAGATTCAACAGAACTTCAAGATGAATTAAATAAAGCAAGTGAGGGTAAAGATAGTTTCTTCTCAGGTATTGCAAATGATCCTGAAAAACGAAATATGATAACATTCTTTAGAATACTAACATTAGCATTAGGAGATGTTGATGCACATTCAGGTAATTTCCTTGTTGATTCTAGTGGAAGACTGTTTTCAATTGATAATGAAATGGCACTTGGTATTTTGTATGCTTATCCTGGTTTTAAAACAAATCTATTTGATTTAAAAGTTAATGGTAATATTGTAGATAGTAACGATCCTGAATTTGTTGCAAAAGTTGTTAAAGCATTCAAAGAACTTGATGTTGATTCAATTCTTTCAGAAACAGGTTATTCAGGGAAAAAAGCTCAGATAGTGAAAGGATATTTTGAAGCTTTACTTAGTAATGTTGAAAGGAATTTAGATGTATTAATGAGAACAAAAAAACCAATACATAATCTTGGAATTGATGATTCACATGCTGAAGCCATGGACGAAGTTATTGATGCAGAAATTAAAGGAGAAGAAGTTGAGGAAGTAGAAGATGATTACTCTAGTTTCTTAGATTTTGATTCTGAACCAGTTGCTGTTGAAGAAGAAGAAGAGATGGAAGTAGCTGATGAAGAAATAGAGGAAGCTGATAATACAGGAGAAACTACTTCTGTCGATGAGGAAGTAAGTGTTGATGATAATTCTCTTGATCTAGATGCAGATTCATTAGAAGACATTTTAGAAGAAGAATCAACTGATTTAGATATTGGTGAAGTAACACATGTTGAAGATTTTACATATAAATCAGTACGTGGAGAAACAGTAATGCCAGTTGTTAGAGATTCTCAAGGTAGAGAATGGATAGGAAGATTAGAATCGGGAGAAGCAGGAGCGTTTGTTGCAAGTTCATACAGTGATCATGTTGGTGGAGTAATGCATAGAATGCTTGCAGCACAATTATTAAGAGATAGAGAAGAGGTTCCTGAAGAAGATGGAGGAACAGCACAACCTGACTTTACTTCACCTAAGGTAAGAAAAGGAGAATATGGAGGTAAAAATTATGTTTGGAGTGAGTATGTAAGAGATGCAGATTATAATGATCCAACATCTGTTACAAATGATGAAAGACAAGCATTATTAGCATCTATTATTGTTGGTGATATTGGAGATAGAAATAGAGGTAATTATTTAAGAGCACCTGATGGAACACTTGTTGCTATCGACTTCTCAGGTGGTTCTTTTAGAGGTATTGAAGATTCTGTATCTGTTTTATTAGGATCAGGAATGATTGATCCTGATTTTAATACTGTTGAACAAGGATTAGAACAATATAAAACAGGATTAGAAGCAATTAATTCATTATTAGAAGATAGAGATTCATTAAAGCAATCTCTTAGACAAGAACTTTCTAAAACAGGATTAGAAGATGATAATTTAGAAGAACAAGTTGATAAGATCATAGAGAATATGGAAAACACTGAATCAGTTTTATCTGAATTATTAGAAGAAGTAATTAATCAATATGATTATGTTCCAAGAAGTATTTCTTCAGATGAAGATATACAAAAAATATTTGAGAGTAGATTAGTTCAAGTCTATAGTGGAAATTATTTTTCAAAAAAGAATATTGAGCCACCAACATCTAATGAAATTCAAAGATATTTTGGAATAAGTTATGAAGAGTACAATGGTCTTTCCTTAGATGAACAAATGGAAATAATCGATGAATTTATTTATATAATGGAATTACTAAACACTAAACTTAAATTCTTTAAACATAATGTACTTAATTCTAGAGACTCCCTTGATTATAGAGCTGCAGAATTAGGATTAATAAGACCAGGTGAGTCTCTTCAATCGTTAAGATATCCCCTACATTCTCCTTTATATGAAGACTTCCAGAGTGATGAATATCAAGAAAAAACATTAAAAGAAATCTTTGCTGAATTAGAAGAGAAAAAAGATGCTACTGTTGAAGAACCAATTGATCCTTTATTAAAATCAGCTGTTTTGGATTTATTAAAACAGAAGTTAGGTGAAGATGTAATCAATGTTTTAGATGCAGATGTGGTTGATGAATTAGTTGAATATGTTTCTGCTAGAGAAGATGGTGCAGTGTTAAGTGAAAGAGTTAATGGATTAATAGATACAAATGAAGTTAACAAAGCAAGACAAACTGTTATTTCTTTAAAACAAAGTAAAAATGAGATATCTAATTCTGAACTGTCAAAGTTAATTGATGCTGAAGTTATTAATGAAATATATATTAGTGATGAAGAATTAGGTGGAAGACCATTAGATCCTGAAGTTGTTGAAGGATATGCAGAAAATAGATATGGTATGATAGGAGATTGTGGTGCAGGTTCTGTGAGTTGTACATTAGCTGGAGAAGAAACAGATGCAGAAAAGTTAAGAACAGATGTTCCTGAATTACAAGATGCTCAAGAAGCAGTTGAAACAGGTGTTGATAGTGTATTGTTTGGAAGTGTTGAAGATGAACAAGAAACTTCAGTAGATGGTGAAGAAGAAGTTCCTAAAGAAATGGTAGATGAAGGACTAGCTTCACCATGGTCTAAAATTTCTTCTTTAGTTATCAATACTTGGTATAAAGTATCAGATAAATTATTTCCATCAAATGATGTAGTATTGTTTTCTGCAGAAGGATCAAAAGGTAGTGCAGAAGATAAAGCAAGATTAGGAGGAAAGGGTGCAAATCTTGCTGAAATGGCAAATTTAGGTATACCAATTCCACCAGGATTTACAATAACTACAGATGCTCATAGAGAACATATGCAATCAGGTGAAATAAATGCAAAGGCACAAAGAGCAATAAAAAGTAATCTTGCTGAAGTAGAAAGAATTGAAGGAAAGAAATTTGGTGATCCAGATAATCCTTTATTAGTTTCTGTTAGAAGTGGAGCTCCGGTTTCAATGCCAGGAATACTTGACTCTGTATTAAATGTTGGTTTAAATGATGAAACAGTTAAAGGTTTAGCAAAAGTATCAGGAGATGAAAACTTTGCCTATGATTCATATTCAAGATTAGTTAGAGGATTTGGAGAAGTTGCATTAGGATTATCTGAAGAATTATTTGATGATGCTTATGCAGAAATGTTTGGAGATAGAGAAGATTTAACTGCAAATGAATACAAACAATTAGTTGAGAGATATAAATTATTAATACAGGAAAACTCAGAACAAGAATTCCCTCAAGATGTTAATGTTCAATTAGATACAATGGTTAATGCTGTCTTTAATTCTTGGAATACTAATCAAGCTAAAATATATAGGGTTAATAATGGAATTGATGATTCATTAGGAACTGCCGTAAATGTACAGGCAATGGTATTTGGTAATCTTAATGATGAAAGTGGAACTGGTGTATTGTTTTCAATGGATCCTGTAACTGGAGAAAATAAAATATATGGGGAATATTTAACAAATGCTCAAGGCGAAGATATTGTTTCTGGAAGAAAAACACCATTAGATGTAAATATTGCGTCAGATTTAGGACCTTCCTTATCTCAAGCACATCCAGAAATTTTTGATGACTTAAAAGCATATGCATATAGACTTCAAAAACATTTTGGAGATATTCAAGATATTGAATTTACTTTTGAAAACGGTAAATTATACATTCTTCAAACAAGATCTGGTAAAAGAACACCACAAGCAGATGTAAAAATAATTCATCATCTTATGTCAAATGAAGTAATATCTGAAGACGAAGCAGTTGAGAGAGCTAATGCAGTTTCTATAGATGAATTATCAAATGCAATGAGAAGAATTCAAGTTGATAATCCATTATCAACTGGAACAGGAGCATCTCCTGGAGTAGCTACAGGTCTTGTTGTATTTTCTGAAGAAAAAGCAAAAGAACTAATAGCTGAAGGTCATGAAGTAATAATTGTAAAAAATGTATTTGGACCAAGTGATATTAATTCTATATCTATTCCAGGAGTATTAGCAGTTTTAACAACATCAGGAGGTAAGATAAGTCATGCTGCTGTTGAAGCTAAAAAGATAAATAAGCCATCTGTTGTAGGTGCAAGAGATATTTCAATTGATCAAGCAGATCATTCTTTAACTGTAGGTGATACAGTAGTTAGAGAAGGAGAATTGTTAACAATAGATGGATTAACAGGACAGATTGTTGCTGGAACAGTTGAAGACATTCAACAGCCAGACTTACCTGAAACAATTGAATCAGTTGATGAACTTGAAGCTGTTGTTGAAACAATTAATTCATGGTTTGGTTTAGATGAAAGTTTAGCACCAGTAAAGATTCCTGATTTAGTCGATAATTCAGATAGAGTAAGAGAAATAAACAGAATCAATAAATTATTAGCAACAACAGGTTTAGTTGATCCATCTGAAATCCCATTATTAGAAAGAGATAAAGCTAGACTTGAATCAGAATTATGGGGAGATGTACCAACAGAGGTAAATTATCCAGAAGATGGTGAAATAAGATATAGAAAAGCCATATTTTCAGGAGAGGATACTGGATTAGGTGATGAAGTCAGATTCCATTACTTTGATACACAATCAGAATTAGGAGATGTATTCTCTGTGTTTAATGATGTTTTTCATGATTATAGATCCTCTGACTTACTTATTCCATCTGAACAAGGTGAAATTAGTCCATCTAGAAATGTTATTCGTTCTGAATCATTAAGAGGATATATTAATCTTAATGATAGGATAATAGAGGTATATTCATCACTAAACTTTGTAGGAGAATTTTCAGAAACAGTACATAATAATGAACAAGAAAATTTAAGACAAGAAAACCAAGGATTAACATTTGATGAATTTAATAAAAGAAAATTAGAGGAATTACTTGAATTTGGAAGAAGAATGGCAAGGTCATTTCCAGAACTTCATGGATATAGAATAGATATTCAAGATTTAACAGGTAAAAAGTATAGATATTACTTAGATGTTAATTTGGGAGAATTGGTTGAAGTTGAACCAGAAGCTATTGAATCAACTGTTGAGGATAGTTTTGATATACTTGTTGAAGGAAATGACTTATTTGGAGAACTAGAAGAAGAACCTAGAAAAACCAAGCTAACAGCTGCAGTAAGATCATCTGAAGCATTATCTGACACAGATACATTAGAAAGATTAGTTGATGATATTGAAACAGCAGAAAAAAATCTTGATGAAACATTACAAGATCTAGGATTATCAGCTGAACAGAGTGCATCAGTTATTGATGAAGTTGAAGAAGCTGTTGAAGATGTTCCTTGTCATAGTTGTCCATTACCTGCTGTATTTGATAGTGCAATTGAAACAGAATTAAGTGGTTTAGTTTCATCAGGAACAATTACTGTTGCTGATTATCAAAGAATAGCAGAAACACATGCAGTTAGTCCAGTAGTTATTCTTCGTTATCTAGATAACTTTGCAGAACATGGAGATAGTGCACACTTTGTTGACTTACAACACGCATTTGAAGTTTATGAACAATATGCTGAGGTAAATGTTGTTTCAGTTGATGTAGAAGAAGTTAGAGAATTAAAAGAAGAAATTGATCTTCCAACTGCAGATGATTATGAATTAGAAGGTGATTTAGAAGAAATAGATTTAGTTGATACAAGTGGGATTGATTTAAGTGAAGGTGAAGAGGAATTAGAAGAATTACCTGCCGATAGTCTGGAAGAAATAGTTGAAGCCGTTGATGCAGAAACTGTTACAAGAGAAAGAGCTGAGTTCTTTACTAAGTTACTTGCAAATGTAATTGGAGGATATATTACAACAAATGATGATGTTGAACCACAGCAATTAACAAATGTTAGAGATTTATTCTATGAAGGAATACCAGAAGAAGGAGATTTAGAACAAGAATTAAAAGCAGCATTAGTTAACCTAGGAACATATTCAGAGGACTATCATAATTTCCTTATTAATAATGTTGCTGGACCTTATCTTAGAGCAATGAGAGACTTTGAAGCTGCTGGATATTATGTTTCAGGATATGTACCAGGAACCAATACACTATCTTCAAGAACAGCAGATTCATTATCTCGGTATGGTAATTTAATTGTTACAGATCGAAATTCAGGAGAAAGATTTGTCACTAAGAAAGCAATGACCTCTGAGAGATCTTATGCACTTGAACAGTATGGTCAATATAGACAAACAGAAGTTGACTCTGCTGAAAGAGAAAAATTAGCAGAATTAATTCAGAGAAGATTATTAGAAAGGCTAAGAGAAAGAAATAATAATTTAGATGTTGTTGTTCCTGAAATAAAAACTAGGACAATAGGAGATTCAGAAGTTATATTTTCAGCATATGTTCCTAATTCATATACATTTACTAAATCTCTAGAAGATTCATTAGTAAGTAATAGTGGCTATGTTGAAGAAGCTAAGACAGATGAAACTAAACAAAGAGATATTACTTTTGTAAGATTATTAACAATATTACTTGGAAACAGTGATGTTCATTCAGATAATGTCTTGATTACTGATGAAGGAAAATTAGTTATAATTGATAATGAACAAATATTAGGAATTCTTTATGGTAGATCCGATTTTAGAAGAGACTTTTTTGAAATAACTCCTACATTTAATGAAGAATCATACATTGTAGAAGGAGAAGAAGTAGTAATCCAAAATATTCAAGAAGTAATTAATGCATTTGTAGAAGTTTTATCTGAAATAAAAGAAGAAGGTGAACTTGATGCATTAATAGCAGAAGCAGGTTATACAGGTGAAAAAGCTGCATTAGTTAAACAATTCTTAGAATTTAATATTGATCATCTAGAAGAAAACTTTGATGTAATTACTAATGTACGAGGAAAAGGAGTTCATGATGCTAGAACTGATGGATTAAAGCATGATTATGAAGCTAGAGAAAGAATGATGTTGATTAATGATGAAGAAAGAAATAGATTAGAAGCAGAAGAAAAGGCATTGGAAGAAGAACAAAAAGGTGATGAAACACCAACATTATGGTCTAGAGTTAAGGGTGGTGTAACTAGAATAGTTGGTATTGCTGCTGCTGCTTTGGTTGGTTATGTTGCTACATTGCCAATTGCAAGCGCTGCATTAGGTGCTACAGCTGCACCTGTTGTTGGTTCATTATTAGCAGTAGCTGGACCAATTGCAATTGGTGTTGCTGCTATTGGATTAGTTGCTGGAGGTTATTATGGTTATACAAGAGTTGTTAGTCCATTGTTAAATAGTTTAAGACAATCTTCAACTGAAACATCTATTGACTCATTAATAGAATCTTTAGAAGCTGATAATCCAGATATAGCAGCAGAGTTAAGAGAGATTAGTTCTGAAGTTGATTCATTAACACATGAAACAGATGCAGAGCCTAGTTTTGTTGAGGTTACAAGAGAAGATATTCCTGATGAATTAAGAGATAAATTAATTGAAGCTGTTGGAACAGATGATGAAACAACTTTAAGAGCACATCTTGCTGATGTTCATGCAGGAAAAGCTTTATTAGAGGATTTTGTTAATGAAAATAAACGTCCAAGTAATTTATTATATGTTGATCCTGCATTATCAAGAGAAGAAGTAGAAAAAAGAAGAGATCTATTAGATAGAGCATACCAATTATTTGATTCTGCTTCAATGAGTGAAAGAGGAAAATTAGAACAAGCATTTAATTTAATGTTTGGTATTCCTGTTATACCTCAAGAAGCACAAGAATATCTTGATACAATAGAAGAACATCCTGCAACAGTTCATTCTGAAGGTGCAGAAAATAAAAATTCAATCTATGTCGACGAGAATCTTGAAGCAAGAGTAATAAAAGTTTCAAAAGGTAGACATGATTATGACTTTACATCTGTGCTTAAATTAATGCGAGACATGCATTCATATACATTAGACTTAAATGCTGAACAAGAAGTTCAAGTTGGAGATGAAACAGTTAATGTTAAAGTACAAACTGTTTATGATGACATGTTAATAATATATAGAGATGCAGAAGGTAATTATAAAAGGGTTGTTAGACAAAGATATGCTCCAGGTAAAACAGTAAAAGAGGTTGCAAATGATGAAGAACTAAGAGATGATCCTAAATATTTAGCTGCATGGGCAACATTCTTAAGAACAGTTGAGGCAACTAGAAAAACACCAGGTTATGTATTAGACATATCTGATTCTACTGCAGGTGGTGGTCCTGCAAGAGGTATGGTGCAAAATAGTGGAAATATGTTATTTGAAATTGTTGATGGAGAATATATATTTTCAATCATTGATCCAGATGTCTTTGATACTCTACCTGGTGTAGATAAGTTTGATCCAAAAGAACATATTAGAAAGAAAGGAATTAAAGAAGGAATTAAAACAGCAGCATTTACAGCTGTTGCTAACATTGCAAGGAAATATTGGGTTGAACCTTGGCAGAGATATTATACATTGGAAGAATTAGATAGAAGTAAAGGAGAAGAAGCTTCAAGGTTAGAAAAAGCTTCAAGAATAATAAGAGGAATTACACAATTAGATATAGTATATGAGGAATTAGATTTAGTTGATACGAGTGGAATTGATTTAAGTGAAGATATTGAAACAACAATTGACGATGCTGTTACAACTAATTCAGATGGATCTGTTGATGTACATTTAATAGATAAGGCATTAGAAAAAACAGGTTTAAATGCTTATACACCAGGAAATATTGAAGATAGAGTTGAAGATGATCATGGCTTAGATCCTGATAAAAATGATTGTACAGATGGTTCAGCATCATGTACATTTGTCGGTGCAACAGAACAACAAGTTGAAGACACTTTAAAAGATATGTCTGAAGAAGCTCAAGATGCTAAAGAACAAATATCTGAATTAGAAGCATCTATTCCTATAATTGAAGAAGAGATAAGAGAATTTGCAAATGAAATTGTTGAATATAGAAACACAGGTATTGGTGGATGGTTTAGAAGACATCCAATAGTTGCTGCTGTTGTTAGTTTTGTTGTTCCTACGTTTATATACTCAAGTGCAGTATTAATTGATGATGTAAGATCACAAAGTTACTATAGATTAAATGTTTTAGATTTAGTTAATACTAAGATAGAATTAGCAAGATTAAAAAGATCAATTGGTGAAACACAAGAAGCTCGTTATGAACTTATTGAAGCACATAAACTTGCCGTGGAAACTGGTCTTATTGAGTCAGTTGAAAATCCAGGATCTACATTACCTTACACAAGAGAAGATTTAGATCGTGCTATGTTAACAGATGAACAATTAGAAACTCTTGAGAGAAGAAGTATAGCACAAAAAGAAATGCAAGCATTGGGAATTAAAAGAATAATAAAAACAAGAGCAGAATTAGCAAAGGGTTTTTCAGTAAAAAGTTTAGAAAAAGTAGCAAAGCAAGGTTTAACAGGAGAAGAATTAGCAGCAATAGGTAAGTCAAGCCTTGGTTCATTGGAATTGTGGGGAGCCATGTTAGTTGAGATGGAAGATGGTTCAATGGCTGTTCTTAAACCTGTTCTTGACGATAATTTCCTTACTCAAACAGGTTATAAAGGAGGAGTATCTGCATTATATGATAATGATAGAAGAACATTAGTATCAAGAGTACTTAATGAATTTGAAGGAACAAAAACACCAGATGTTGAAGTTATTGAGTTTTCAGATGGATTTAAAGCAATAAAAAGTTCATTTATTTTAGGATATAAATCATTACATAAGAATGTCGGAGGTTTAGATAGTAAATTAAGTAGATTAGAAAAAGATATTTTATCAGGATATGAAGATCATCAAGGATATGTTAGTGGACAATTTACAAGAATAAGAGAAAACTTTGCAAGACAAGCTGTTTCTGATTTATTATTCTCAACAGCGGATTCTGAAAAAGGAATAAGAATGTTTTATCATGGGGTTGAATATGTTAGAGCTGCATTAGCAGATAATGATTATTATTTGCCAGAAGATATTTCTGAAGATGATATGAGAGAAGTAATTGTAGAGATAGGAGAAGAAAAAGTATTAGCAATGGTTAATGATTTTGGGCAAGAGTTTGATGTTCAAGTTGCAGATGTTGAAGAATTAGATGCACTTGTTGATTTAAATAGACCATTTATCTCTGATCAAGTTTATAGAGTAGATGAAGAATTAATTTTAGCTGGATTTTCTGATCAATATCAAACTCCAAGTACAGCAAGAGTTAAGTTTGGAGAGGTGAAAGCACCATTAAAAATAAGTGCTGATGATCTTATAAAAGTACTTGAAGAATATAATTATCCTAAGGAAGGTAAATTTAGTACAGAGAGATTATATGATATTATTCTTTCAAGACTAGAATTAGGAGATATTGAAAGAATTGACACACTTGATGTTCCTGTACTCAAAGAACGTCTTGTACAAGAAGGCTATTCTACTGAACAAGCAACTACTATTATAAAGACATTATATGGAACTCCATTAGCTGGAAATGATAAAGTCCAAGTATTATTATCAGCATTTGTTGAAGATGGTGAGTTTAACTATGTCGGATTTAGATTGGCAATTAGAGAAAATAAAGAAATTGCAGATGAACTTCTTGGTGAAAGAAAAGAAGATTTAGAAGCAATTTTATCTGAAGCAGGATATGATGATACAGAAATAGAAATGTTAATTATAGCATTAAAGAATAGGTATAATGATTTAGGATATTATATTGATACTGCAATTAAAGCAAAAGGAGCTATGGTAGTTGTTCCTGAAGGGATTCACACTAATTATAATGGAGATACTGTAGTTGTTACAAGTCAAGGAGTATTTATGAGTGTTGATGATTATTATTCTCAATTTGGTGGACAACCTACTGCTGTAGAAGTTTCAGAAGAATTAGCAGCAACAGGTGATGGATTAGTTTCTCCAATTTATCCTAGTGTGAATGCAGTAGAAGATACCATTGCTGAGGTTCATAAAGCTACAGCAGAACTAGTTGAAACAAATGATTTAAGACAACAATGTACTAGTTGTCCTCTTGTATTAGAAGCAACGAGAACTGTTACAGAATATTCACAAGATGCTGTAAATGATTTAGATGTTAAAACAGCTGGAGATGTGGTTAAAACAGGAAGAGCACAGATACTAGATCATCCATATCAAGCAAGAGTTGTTGAACATTCTATTGGAGTAATGCTTGGTTTACAATTATTATCTGTTGAATCTACTAATGCTGAATTTAGTTCAATCGATCAAACCGCTGTTCAATTACAATCTGATATAGATGATGTTAGAGAAGGTTTAGGTAGAGAAGATTATGGAGAAAGTGAAGAAGCATTAGAGCAAGCAATGGATGACGCAGAAGCTGTTCTTGATGATGTTGTGGGAGAAGCAATTTATGGTATTGATGAAGAAGTTGAAACAAAGGCTGCTAAACAAACAGGAATACCTCAGGATCTTGTTGATGTTGAAGCAGTTGATGAATTATTAGAACAAGGTGAAGCAGTTGATCTTCCAACTGCAGATGATTATGCATTAGAAGGTGAATTAGAAGAAATAGATTTAGTTGATATGGAAGATATAACTCTTGAAGATATATTAGAACCAAAATCTCAAACACAAGTTACATTAGAATCTATTCTAGAAGAAGCAGGAATAGATGTTACAGGAGATAATAAAATATTAAGAGAACTTGCTGATGAAATTGATTCAGGAAGAGTAAGTACTAAATATATTAAATCAAGATTACGTCAATTAGAATTTGCAGTTGATCAAAGTTTAGATAAAAAACAAGCTGAGCTTGAAAAAGAACGTGCAATTCTAAGAACAATTATTCCTTTAAAACAACAATTCCCTTATTCTGTATCATACTCATTCACAGATAGAGTTTATGCATTAGGTAAATCTAGGTGGGGTAGAATATTAACACCAGTAATGGGTGTTGCAGGTCTCAGTCAATTAAGAGAAGATAATCCTTCTTGGACACGAGTTGCAATGATGGACTTTGTTGCAAAAGCACCATTTTATGTAACTCCATTTAGAGCAATGAAATTAGGAGTTATGGTGGGATTAGCAAATCTTTATGATAAGAACCACCATTATCTTACTGAAACAAGAGTATTCATATCTGTTGATAAATTCACAACAAGAATTGTTAAAAATCTATTCTTTGTCGATGACAGTTCTAGATTAAGTGGAGTAAGAAATTTAATGGGAACAGTTGCTGTTCCAATTGTTTTTGGTGATAATGCTTATATGTCAATGAAAAATGGAGACGAAAGATCATTAAAATTAATGCCACTTGATAATGCAATGATTTTCTTAAGATTCTTTTCTCCAACAACTGGAATAGATGCTGCAGGAGTATATGCTGCTGTTCTTAAACCTATTGTTAAAACATCAATTGCTTTAGGTGATGAATATGTTGTTCCTTGGATAAATTCACGTAGATCACAAATATCACAATCAGAGGGGGGTAGTATTTTAGAAGTTGATTTAGCTAGTCAACAATCTGAAGTTTCTAAGGCCGAACTAGACAATGTTCCTTCCCCGGAACCGTCTAGCAGTGCTTTGGGCCCCTCTGATACTTTATTACAAATAATTGAAGAATTACCTGGTACAAAAGATGTATTACCATCACTAAATTTTATACAAAGAAGATTAGCAATAAGAAGAGATGTTCAAGCACAAGAAGATTTAATTGATAGAATTGTTAAACATAGAGGAAATGAAGTTGATGTAGAACTTAATGAAGAAGTAATGAATTATTTTGCAGCTAGAAGAGCAATACTTCTTGATCCTAGTTTAAGCAATGAAATGAAATCAGAATTACTAGATGCTCTTGATAAAGATTCATTAGATCTTGATTCTATATTAAAAACAGAAGACTTGAGTACAAAACAAAGAAGAGGATTAGAATTTTTAAGAGATAGAATTATAAAACAACAACATTTTAATGCATTATTAAGAGATATTGATAATGTATTAAATTATGGAGAATTAGATCAAGAATTTATGGATGATTTTGGTTTAAGACTACAAATAAAAGGAGAATATGATTCTGAATTAATTGAAGGAGTTTTAACATATTTACATGACCATTGGGAAGATGAGATAAATGCATTTGATAATAGTTGGGATGATCAAGTTAACACTGAACATCCTGTAAGAACATTACATGAAGATTTATTAGAAAAAGAAACATCTGCTGCAGGAGGAATTCTTTCTAGAATTGCAGGGCAGGTTTCAACATGGCATCCTAATTTAAAGAAAGCAGTTTATTTAGGATTTGCAACATCAATTGCACATAATGTAATGAATGCAGTTAGAGATAGAAGTTTAACAACATTAGGTCAAGAATTAAGTGCAACATTTATAGTACTAAGAAGAGGAATTAATACTCAATCTATAGTTACATTTTTAGCAACAAATGCAGCTGGAATATATGTTCCAATAGGAGCAGCATCAATGATTGATCAAGTTCCTGCTGCTGCTGGTTATTTAATGGGTGCAATCTCTCCAATTATTACAGGAATTGTACTAGATAAAGTAATGGGATGGGAATCACAACCACTTTATATTGAGTCATTTACAAGAAGACAAAGATTTGTTGCAGATCTTGAAGATAGAATCAGTCAGTTTATTGAAGATACAGAAGAAGTTGTTGGTTTATTAACAGGAAAAGGAGAAGTACGTTCTGGACTAAGAGATATTGGCTTGAAATTAATAAAAGCTTCACCTATTATAGTTGCTCTACCAATGTTAGTTGGTTTCTCAGGACCTGCTGCATTAGGATTAGCAACAGCAGGTATTGCAGCTATAGGAGTTGGTGGTGCTTATGTTGTTGGAAGATATGCTTATACAAATTTATTACAAACACAAAAAGTAGCAACTATTGCTGAAGAAGTTGGTGCAGTTACAAGTGAAAATGTGGAATCATTAGAAGCAGTTGTCGACGACATGAAAAGAGCAAGTGAAGAAGTAAGTTCTGATCTAGAAGAATTGGGATTTAGTCCTGAACTTGCTGGTGTTGTTGGTATTGAATTAGAACAATCCGCTGATAATATACCTTGTCGTTATTGTCCTTCTCCTGATCCAATGTTAGAAGAGTTTGAAACCAATGCAATAAATGCTTTAGTTTATTCAAATAGCTTAACTATGGGACAATTAGAAACATTACTAGAACAAGGATTACATTTACCATTTATTATTCAAAGATATTTAAATAATTTTGTTGAAAGAGCTGATATTGAACATATTATTGATTTAGAAAATGCTTTAAATTTATATGCTGCATATGTAGAAGTAAGTCCTGATCAAGCTTCATTATCTTTATCAGAAGCTAAAGAATTAGCAGCAACTGTAAAAGAAAATAGAATAAAAAAAGAAAATGATATTTTAGAGTTAGATCCAACAGAATCAATAAATATGTTCCTAGATTTAATAGATGAAATATTAAATGAGGATGATATTGATGTTGTATCAACAAATATATTTCTTGAATTTTCATCATTATCATTAGATGATTCTAATTCTATTAATAAATATCATTTTATTAATTATTTAATTACTTTATTAGATCATGAAAATGATTTTATTAGAAATGTTGCACTTAATTCAATTTTATTAATTCTTTCTGAGCAAAGAAATGTTGCTAATCTATTCGATGAATTTGTTAATTCAAAAGTTGTTCCTGCTATTATTGAATTTGAAGATAAACATGATACTGAAGAAGTAAATAGAATTACTAATGCATATGTTGTTACTCTGGATCCAGAATTACAGATGGAATTTGCTAGACAAACCGCAAATAAATATGGTTTAGTTGAAGAATTAGAACATAATCAAGATCAAGATTATTTTGAAAGTGAATTAGATGAACAAAAAGAAGCGTATAGAGAAGAAGGAAAAATTGGAGTTACTGGATTTGATTTTGAAGTAGATATTCAACAATTAATGATGTCTAGGTTATTTTCTGATCCTGAAATGAAGGACAGATTTATGACCAGATTTAAACAAAATCTTATAGATAATGGGATTACAGATGATGTTGCTGAAATGTATTTTGATATGTTCTCAGGTGGATTTAATTTTAATTTTATTGAAGAAGATGAAATAATGATTTCACAAGCATTTTTAGATGCATTAATTAACTCTGAAATTTGGCCATATCAAGATAGAAAAACATCATTAAAAGAATATTTAAGTTTAGTTCAATCATCTGAATTTGCATATTTAGGAGAATCTAATTATGATTCTGTAGAAATAGAAATTAATACAGATAGATCAGGTGTAGCAGGATCTTTTTACTTAAAAGATGATACTCCTATTATTGTATTTTCTAAAGGTGGTTCTCTACCTGATTTATTAAAAACATTTTTCCATGAATTTGGACACTTTATTCATTCAGAACAAGGAATTCAAGTTGATGCTGGAAGTACAGTAAATGAAGGGTTTGCTGAAGATTTTGAATTTTTTATGGGTCATTATCTTGCTAATATATTTAAAGAAGAAGGAGAAGAAACAGATGCAGGATTTGATTTAATTGCAGACTATTTTTATTTACAAAGAGCAAAACAAGAAACAAATAAATTAGAATATAAATATGGAAGAGTGTTATTTAGAACAATAAGAGAAGCTGTTCCTCATGAGGTTTTCCAAAGAGATATTTTACCTGCTATACTTACTGGAAAGATGAGTTTATCAGGAGCAATCAAAGTTGCTGCTGAATATAATAAAAGAGAAGTAGAAGTTGTTGAAGATGATACATTAGGAATGGAAGATGCAGTTGATGTTGCACAAGTTGAACCTGATGAAGTTATTGATGAATTTGTCGACGAGGAATCACCTCTACAACCTGAAGTACAACCTTCATTATTATCAAGAGCATTATCTGTTGCTAAGAAAGCAGCACCTGTTGCAGTAGCTGCATTGGTTGGTTTCTTTGCATTCAGTTCTCCAGCAATGGCTGCAACAGGAATAGCAGCCGCAACAACAGTTGCTTTAACAACGCCAATGTTATTGCCAGTTACTATTGGTTTGGGATTGGTTGGATTAGTTGTAGGTAATACCAACTTAGGTAGGGCACTATTTAATAGATTTGTTGTTGTTCCATACCTCTTATTTGACCAGACAGTTGTTGCAGGTGGTAGAAAAACTGCTTTAAAATTAGTGGATGTATCAAATAAGCACCTATCAACACAATTCCCAACTTATGTTAGAGGAGTTATTGTTCCTAATGTTTATTCATATTATAGAGGAAGTTTTGATTTTAGACATAAAGAAATATGGGATGCATTATTAACTATGGGAGAAGTTGCATATCCAACAATTCTTTCTGAACCTCCTGCAAAAGAAATTTCAAATTTTAATTTAGTTTTAATAGCATTAAAACAATTTAATCTAGACGGAACTGATGCAGAAAAAATAAAAATTTTAAGAACCACATTAGAGCATCTAGAATTAATTGATGAGATATCTAAAGATTCCTTTGGTAATTATAAAAATATGCCAGATGACGTAAGTTTACTTATTGACAATCCTGAATTAATACGTCAATTATTAGATACTGCAAAGAAAACAGGTAATAACCAAATAATTTCAACAGCTAATAAAATTCTAGAACAACTTATGAAATTTATGCTTTTAGATGTAGAAAATAGAATACAACAGAAAATGCCAGATCCATTTAGTAAAAAAGCAAGAGAACAATTTTTTTCAACTGAAGAAGGAAAACAGATAATAGATTCTTTTATTAGCATGGGTGTAGAACCACTGATTATATTATTTGATTCAACAAAAGAAGAAGACAATACATATATTAGCTATTCAACAAATGCTGTACTATTTAGAAGAATAATAGAAAAGATAAAAGATGATAAGAAATACCAAGATTATATGGATATAATCAATCCAATTATATTAAAAGAAATCTTAAAAAGTAAATATCTGGAGTATGACACTTGGACTGAAAGTCAAGTGAAATATCTTTCAGGATTAGCACAGAGTTCATATGTTGTTGATTATTTAACAAATAGATTAAAGAGTAAAGAACATCAGAAAATTATTGATCCTAGTTTAGATTCAATTTATCTTAGCTCTGAACTAATATTAAAGTTTTTAAAATATGTGATTAATGATGATCAAGCTTATTATTTACATTTAATAGAAATGGTTAAAAGTAAAGAATATGATAATTATACAAAAACAAAAATATTAGAGAGACTTGTTAATTTAATAAATTATAAGAAAATAAAAATAGAAATTGACTATAATAAATTACTTCAAGTAATTTCTATGTATCCTAATGACATAAGTAAATTAATACAACTCTGTATTGTTAAACCAGAAATAATTAATAAATTGGACCATAATAAAATTAAAGAATTATTAGATTTAATCAATACTGATCTGCGTTTTAGAATTCCTGGATATCTTGAAGGTTATTTAAGAGGATTAAAATTATATGAACAACAACAACAAGGATTTACTACATCTAAAAATTATGAAGTAACAGGAGATGCTGAAACATGGGACAAAGCAAATGTTGAAGACATGTCACTAGATGAATATGTTGCTCTAATTAGATCAAAAGGATCTGGGAACTTAGCAGTACACGTCACAAAGGATGATAGTGGTATACAAGGTTCTATTTTATCTCAAGGATATTTACTAGGCAGAGCTATTTTGAGAAAAAGACTACAAGAATCAGGTACAGATGTTGTTGAAGAAGCATTTGAACAAGGAACTGCAACAAGATTAGGTGAAACAGATTACGTACACTTTAATGCGTTAGGAGGAAAAACAAGTTATGTTGATGGAACAGAAATGGCTGTGATTTATCCATTTGAAGTTCTACTTGAAAACCATGGTTATCCTGCTGATCCATTTGTTGCTAGAAGCGATTGGGGTGTTGGTGGATATTCAGATAATATTAATCATGAATCTCATGAAGTTCATTTAAATGAAGGTATTGTTTTATTACCAAAAGCAAAACAAAAAGAATATGAAGAAATGTTTGCTTTGTGTGATTGTGGACCCAAAAGAGTTTATTATTATGAAGCAAGTGAAGTTTCTGCTGGAATTGAAGAATTTAAACAAAGATATGGTTTAACAAAACCAAGTGCAAAAGTGCCAATATCTGAAACGCCAACAATTTCAAGAATAGATTCAAGTAGTTTGTATAAAGCAGCATTATTTGGAAGAAACACTATTGGAGTAATGAGCATTAAAAAACAAAGTGAAGAAGATGAAGGCCTTCAATATAGAGATGAACAAACCTTAGGAAGATTTGAAGAAGTTAAAGAAACATCTAGTGAATTATCTGATATTATTTCTGATGTTATGGAAGAAATGGGAAATTTAGGTTATACACCAACATTTACACAAGACAATGGACAGATTGAAGTTGTTGATAGTGGATCTTCAAACAGAGGAACATATAAGGAAAGATATCCTGAGTATCAATATCCTGATGATATGGACTTTATGGTATCATTAAGAACTAGTGATGGAAGTGTTGAATATGTTCCTTCAGATAAGGTTGCAGAATTAGCAACAAGAACTGCCGAGGAAATTAATGCAAGAGGTACATTTACTAGAGCATTAGGTGAAAAAATTAAAGTAAGACATGCAAAAACCGTTAGATTTAGTCAAGATGGTGTTGATCAAGTTGTGTTGGAAGTTTATGATGAATCTAAACCAACTATTCCTTTAATGAGTATTGATGTTGTTGTTTATACGACACCTGAATTTGACGATGGAATAAAATATGCTAAAGCTTATGAAGAACAAATAGACACAATAGTTCAAAACCTTGAAGGAGAAGAAAGAGAACAAGCAATAGCTCATATCCAAACACAAATTAGAACATTGAAAAAGATCTTAAAAAATGCTGGAATTTATAAACGAAAAGAGTTTGGTTTAAAAGGTGTAGGCACAGAACAAATAATATTATCATTAATGAGAGCAGAAGGTGAACAATGGAAAACTAGGCCTGCTGTTTCATTAGCAGAAATTCTTGAAACAATTTCTGTTGAAAATGCATTTGCAATGTTAATTAGATCTTCATTTGATGCAAATCTAAATTATTTAGGTGCAAAAGAAATAGAAAAAAGATTAGCATTACATGATCCTGGATTGGATGGTGTTCTTATTACAAGTCACATGGGTGAAACTGGAATACAAAAGACATTAGAAGTTGCAATTGAATACATTAATTATAATGGAAGAAGAATATATTTAGAACAAGCAATTGAAGAAATAAGAGAAGGAGCAGAAGAGTTAGTTGAAAAAGAAGGATTACAAGATCAATGTTCAAGTTGTGAAGTTAAATTTGATCAAGTTGATGAAGTATTAGATGAAGTAAGTGAATTAGCTGATGAAGTTGAACTTGATGAAGCTGCAAAAACAATTGATAAAGGAGAAGTAAAAGTAGTTGGAAGTGGATTTAAGTCTGCAAGTGTTCAAGGTACAGTTAAAACTATGTTTGATGTTGCCAGAGAAACAGTGGATGTAGATACTGATATTAAACAGACAATAGATGAAACTGTTAAAGCACTTGATGAAAAAGGATATGAAGCAAGTTCATTAAGAAAAGCATTAGATGATGCTAGAGATGTTATTGAAGATGATTCATTAGGGATGAAAGATACAGTTGATGTTGCTAAGGAAGAACTAAATAATGTTGTTGAAGAATCTGTCGACGAGGAATCACCTCTACAACCTGAAGTACAACCTTCATTATTATCAAGAGCATTATCTGTTGCTAAGAAAGCAGCACCAGTTGCAGTAGCTGCATTGGTTGGTTTCTTTGCATTCAGTAGTCCGGCAATGGCAGCAATAGGTAATACTGTTCCTGTTACAATTGGATTAACAATGCCTTTCTTAGTTCCATTAGCAATTGGATTAACTGCACTGGGATTGGTTGTTGGAGGGAGATATTTATATAGATCATTACAAACACAAGAAGTTGAACAGGCAATTAAAGATGCTTTAACTAAAACTATTGAAGAAAATTCAAATAATGATAATGAATTTGTCGACGAAGAAAGAGAAGTATCCTTAATTGAAAGATTAAATCAAGAAGAATTAGAAGAACGTGTCTCTCAACAGCTTGAATTATTTAGGCAAGACAAAGAACAACAACTTGAACTAGTTAATGAACTAACAAGTAAAATTATAGAGAAAGACAGATCTAATGAGAATAAGAATTTATTATCATTATTGATAATATCTGATCCTGAAAATGCAGAGTTATACTTATCAATGGATAAAAGTGAGCTACCTGGATTAATAAATGGTGGGACTTTTTCATTAGATAAGGTTGCTGATTTACTTGTAAATAGATTAGATAAATTATCTATCCAATCAGTAATAAATTTAGCACGAGAACTAGGATTAGATAAAGATCAATACGAAATGATAATTAATTCAAGAAAAAAATTGGCAAGCATTATTATTCCTGCTATTAATGAAGCCATTACAACTGAAGAACTAGAACAACAAAAAATAAGATTATTAGGTGAAATTGTAGAGTCAGATGAAACATTTCAAGCACTTTTAGCTTCTCCTATTAAAGAAATATTTCCAAAACCATTACTGAATTTAATAGGATTACAACAAACAGGACCACATGGTATGATTGATGCATTTGATCACACAATAAATGCAATAAATAATCTTGATTTAATGGGTTTGTCTACTAAAGAAAAAAAATATCTAAGACTTGCTTTATTATTTCATGATGTTGGAAAAATAGATGGAAATGATTATAGTGATCACGCAAGAGTTTCAAGTGAAATGATTGAACCATTATTAGCTTATACAGGATTAACAAGGACTGAAGTTAGTATTGTAAATCAATTAATTAAAACACATGAAGCTCTTGGTTTTATTGCTCAAGGAAAGATGTCTGTTGAAGAAGCACTAGGAAATTTAAAACCAAGTAATGAAGCAGAAGCCCTAGTAAGTCATCAAAGAATGGTTGAATTACATTATAAACTTGCATCAGCTGACATTTCATCTATTCCTGGTTTACAACAAACAACACCAATGATAGATAAGTTTTATGCTGATATGATGATGTTAGGGTTTGGTACTGATACTGGATTTAGATTAGAACCAACTAAATATCCTGCTGAAAGTAGTTTAAGAACAGATATTAAGATGCAAGAAGAAGTAATCTTAAGTGTATTAGAACAAGCGAGAGAAGCTGGTCATGAAAAACTTATTGCAAGATATGAATCTTATCTTAAACAGAATAGATTAGCACAAACTGAAGGAGATCTAAGTTTAGCACCAAATATTCCTTTATATTACCATGTAACTAATCATTTTGGAATGGAAGGAATATTATCATCTGGACTGATTTTAAGTATTATGCCTAAGATTTTTTTTGGTCCAATTCAAGGAGCTTATTTGTCTGATGTAATTGAACCAGGTTATGGAGACGTTGCATTTGGTTTAAGTGCAGATGTTGAAGAAAAACCATATTTTGATAAAGGATATACACCATATAGAGGATTTGCATATAGAGGGTGGGAGGATGATATCCCACTAAGAGATTATGTTACATCATTATTATATACAACAGAAGAACAAAGACAAGAATTAGAAAATTTAGCTGATAAACATGGTTATGACAAAAGTATGATTATATCTGTTGAAGAAGCAAGATTAGAAACTAAATTATTATATGCTGCCAGGTTACAATATGATAGACAAAATTTATTGTCTGAAGGAAGGTTTGGACCACTGGATGTTGATCACTCTACACAAGAACAAGTTTTGAAAGCTTTGGCAAGGAAATCAGATTTTCATTCATCAAAAAAGAGTACATTAAGAGAAGGAGAAGTTATTGTAGAATTTGGTTTTGTTTCATCTAATGAAAGGAGTACACCTAGTAATTATGGATATGTCTCGCAGGAGGGTGATGTTTTAATATTTAATAAATTAGAAAATGACGGTACAATGAAAAGATTCCTTTTAGTTAAATCTCGTGATTATCAATTATCCTATGGTCAAGCGTTTATTGAAGTGCATAAAGCTCAAGTTGAAGCTCGAGATCCCACTCCAGAAGCACTTTATTTAGTTAATGAATATTTAGAACTAACTGGAGAAACATTTGAACAAGCAGTTGTCATTAGAGAAGGCACTTCATTTAGTGGTTATCCAACATACTCTGTATATTTCAGGAATCCTCCAGAAAATCTTAATACTCAAAACTATCAAACAAGAGTGGTTGATGATATTGCTTCGACTAATAGAGTTATGTCAGAAGAACAAATTCAAAAAGTTGAATCTGGAGAGGATTCTTTTGTAAGAATAATTATTGATCAAGATCTTGAAAGAATAGATGGAACTCTTTATGATAGAATTTTAGCTCACCAAGCTTTGCAAGAAGGAGCTGAAGAATCAACAAGCTTAAACTTAGAATCAGCAGTTCTTGCTTTACTTAATAATAAAGTTGGAGAAGATAAAATTAGTTCATTAGATGAAAATGAAGTTAATAATTTAGTAGATTATGTTTCTGCTAAAGATGTTGAATTAAGTGAAGAAGTTAGTGAAAAAGTAGATTTAGAAGAAATTAATGGTTTAAGAAGGTATGTTATGAATTTAATTGATAAAAAAGAAGGTATTACTGAATCTGAATTGGCACAAATAATTTTAGATGAATTAAAAACCAATGAAGAAGAAAAATCATCACTATGGGCAAGAGTATTAGCTGTTGTTAAGAAAACTGCACCTTTGCAGTAGCTGCATTGGTTGGTTTCTTTGCATTTAGTAGTCCTGCAACGGCTGCAATAGGTAATACTGTTCCTGTTACAGTTGGATTAACTGTACTGGGATTGGTTGTTGGAGAGAGATACTTATATAGATCATTACAAACTCAAGAAACAGCTGAAACATAACGATATATTTATATATTAAAAATCAAATAATAAACAAAAAGAGGTGTTTAAATGGATTTATCTGATTCATTAAAGAAAAAGTTATATAATTACTTAGATAAAGCTAAAGAAAGAGGATATTCTAATACTAAGATTAAAACCTCCTTAAAAAAAGGTGGATATGATAAGAAAACAATAAATTTTATTCTAAATGATTATAAAAATAAGTCAAAAAAACCAGTTAAACAACCTTGGAATCATAAAAGAATGATTGTTACTAGTATTGGTATTGCAATTTTAATTATTTGTTTTGTAATTCTAATCTCTTACTTGTTACCTTCACTAAGTCAAATAGATTGTGGTAATGATGTTGATTGTTTTGTTGAAAATGCAAACAAATGCCAAACATCATTATTAGAAATTAATGAAGACGGAACTATTTCTACATATAAGATAGAAGAAGGATGTGTATTTCATAGAGAATATACACAATTATCAGACAATGAACCAGAGATAATGAAAGATTTGTTTGAAGGAAAGTCATTAACATGTAATTATGTTGAAAAAAATTTTAATGAAGAATGGGTTGATTCAATAACACAAGGTATTGAAGAATGTGATGGTGAGTTAGTAGATGCAATATATGCGTTAATTGCTGCTCAGATTGAACTAGCTGAAGTATAGAAAAAGAAAATTAAAAAATAATCAGTTAATTCACTAAACTTGATCTGCTGCTACAATTGCTTCTTCTGTTTCATCTGCTTCTGATTTTACAATAATTGTATCTGCTTCAGAACTTGTTGCTTGATCATGAGTGACAACAGTATATTCTGCATAAGATTCATCAGGAAGTTCTATTGATGATTCATCATAATAAACTGGTTCAACAGGTGTTAAATATTCACTTAAAAAAACAGCATCAGGTGTGGCTTCAAATTTTGGTGCTATCCATCCACCAAATACTCTCTGCATTAAACCAATTTGTGTACCTTCTTCTTCTTCTATTGTTCTATAATTAACTCTATTAGGAACTGGATCATCTATTCCTCCTACTATTAATGTAGCTTCAACTAGACCACTACAGCTATCAGTTGGATTACTTCTATCATTAAAAGTATGTTCAGTAAAAGGCCCATAATCCCTACCTGCAGTAGACTCTAGATATGTAACCATTTCTTGAATTACATCTGGATCTTCAATTCCCACTTCATAAACATCATGAAGCTTTCCAGCAAATAAACTATAATCTGATTCTCTAATCATTTGAGAACTACCATCTTGCTCAGCAACATACCAATTGCCATCTTTAAAATACATAAGACCAGCATGTCCACCTACATATTTAGATGCTTCTTGTCCAGCCAATAATTTTGCTGCTCTTCCACCATTATAACCTAAAACATACATTTTACTTGTGTCTAATTCATATCCTTGTTTGGTTGCAGGATATATTGCCTCACTAGTATCATCCTCATATTGCCATGTTTCATGTTCAAATAATACTATTTCTGCTACTGGTTCAGGTTGAACTTGAGTTTGCACAACAGCACTTGCTGGTGTATATCCCTCAGACACTATAACAAAGGCCCTTAAATCTTCATCATCCCATACTCCATCTGGTGTAATATATTCAGCATCTCCTAGCTGATAACCATGTTGTGCATTATAATCTTCTTGCCAAGCAATAACTGCTGCTTCTGTTTGTGAACCATATTTTCCATCAACATCACTACCTGTTAAACCAATTATTCGTTGGATCTCCTTAATATTATCATTATCTTCTGTACCATATGCTGGATAATCTCCACTCTCATACCCTTCTGCAGGTATATCCATAACTGTTCCCATACTAATGCCTATTTCTGTTTCTTGATCTATCTCTGCTTCTGAGAATGGTCCTTCTCCTTCATAATATAATCCTTCTTCTGTTACAAAATTAATCATTCCTCCATCTATCATTGTTGTATCCACTTCTCCACATGCAACACCAACATTAGCAGAAAGAACTTTTGTATAACAACCATTATATGTATAATCATATCCAGTAGAACCATCTTTATTACTTCTATAATCTATTAAGTTAACACCATTAATAATTTGTACATAATCTTTTTCTTCTTCTCCAACTTTATTAACAACAACATATTCTGGAGAAACAAACACATCACCATCACCCATATGAACAATAAATGCTTGTGCATTATCTGTTTCTTTATCTATCATTGGACTATCATATACGTAATTAAAAGGGAAAAAATTTGAAGCAGAAATTCCTCTTGTATCACCAAAAGCAACATTATAATTCGTTCCAATCATCCTAGTTTCATCACCATTAATCACTACATAATTACCTGCAAGTACATCCACTGATTCTTCATAATCAATTAAGACCTGAACAGGTGCATATTCTGATAATATATATCTTCCATCAACACTCTGTGGATATTCTTTAACATTTCCTTTTGCAAAAGTTAACATACCATCACTTACTAATGGTTGTCCTTCAAAAGAATGTTGTTCTCCTCCATTAAAACTAACTGTTCTTTCTGAATCAATAGAATAAACTACTTCAACAACCCTAGTAAGATCTTTATCTTTATCACGAATTTCATGTTCTTCTTCCTCATTTAAAGTTGTTCCATCTAATTGAATGTTTGCTGTACCATGAACATCATAATTACAATTTCCTGAACAGGTTAACAAATCTCCAGAAAAGTAAAAAGATCCATCTTTATCATCTGTTGACAGATAAACAGTTCCACCGTCTGCTGTTTTTATTGCTGTATTTTCATCAATTGTCCCAGAAATAAAATATCCACTAGCAGCACTATATGCAACCCTATCATCCTCATCAAGAATCAATGGATCAGGAAGTAATTCAAAATCATAAAGATTAGAGATTGAAATAGAATCATCTAAATTAGGTAAATTAATTTCCGCTGTTTCTAAATAACTAATTTCACCATTCTTAATTGTACCTGTTCCAAAAACAGTTACTTCACCCACAGGATGTATGGTGGTTTCGTCAAAAGTAAGATCTAAGTTGGAATCATCAGATAAAGCAAGTTCTCCATTTGTTAGTGTTTGGGTTGCAGTGTCTAATGTTCCACCAATAATTATATCATTATTAGGAAGAATAAGCTGTGCACCGTTTGCTTCAACAATAGTATTTTTTGGCATTTTATCTAAACTTAAAATTGCACCAGCTGATAAAGTTAATATTCCTCCACTATAAGAACAACTAGCATCACAACCTTGAACATCTCCTTTTATACCTGATGAATCAAGTGCTTCATTAAATTCCTCTGGTGTTTGAGTAACAGTAGCAGTTGCTGATACACTACATGATACTAAAATAAATATAATTAATATTGTTAAAATCTTATTCATCTTCACTACCTCCCCAATGATAATAAGTTGCAAATTGATAAAGTTCAATGGTGTTCTCATCAATAACTGATTGTAGTATATAAATTACAGTTCCATTCATGTGATTAATATCAACATAAAGATCTTTTTCTTCAAGAAGATTATTTATTCTGCTCATTGGAATTGAAGAATCATCATTATGTAATGCAATAATTTCTCCTGCAGTTTCATAATGATAATTAAATTGTGAGTCTACATCTGTTGTAAATATTGAATATGTTGAAGTTGTATCTGCCATACTAATTGTAATTGGATAATTTAATCTAAAAGAAATATCACTATCACCAACAGTTACTTTAGTATTTGGTTCTGTAGTAGTAATTTCATATCCTTGCTCTGCAAAAGAAGCAAACTCATTCAAACAATCATTAATATTAAAATCAACATAAAATCCTAGTTCAGATTCTATTGTTTTAGTAGTTGGAACATATGAAATATTATCATAAAGATAATATGGTATTGCAGCAAAACCAAAAATATAATATGGATCACTTGCATTATAATATCCACCTTGTAAAGAAACATCATGTACTGCTTGTTCTGCAACATTAGATAAACATTCTTCAACAAACTCTTCAATTGGTGTAAGAATAACTACTTCTTGACCAACAACCTCTTGTTCAGTTAATTTGAATTTATAAATCATAAATAAGCCAACAACTAATAAAATTAATAATCCTACTAATATAAATACTGTAACCTGCCCCTTTTTTACCATAATATACCCACCTCATGAGTTAATATTTGATTATATATTGATATTTGATTAATATAAGTATTTAAAGCTTTTTATTTAAAATAATGAATGATATTTAATTCTCCTAATTATCATAATTAACCCAAAATAGTCTATTTTTATTAATTTAAAGTATATAAGTATTTGTATGAATATTTATGAATATTACATTAAAATAATTTTTTTACAACCATGTAATTGTCAATATTTACTAAAAAGTGATTAAAAGAGTAACATTTATAAACCAAATTAGATTCCTTCATGTTAATGAGATTAAGAAAAGCTTTGGGAGGGGCTGCGGTAGCCTTATCATTATTATTAACTTCATGTTATAAGAATCTTGAATGGCACTCTAGTCCATATGATTATGTATTGGCAGAAAGGGATGTTAGTGGTCCCCTTGTTAGGGATATTAGACATGACGCAAATTGGCAAGATAGAGGTTTAGTTGGATTAATATCAAGATTTCATGCTACACCTGTAGAAAAGTTTAGATTATTAAATGAAGAATTACGTATAGAAAGAGGAATACCAGATTCATATTTCTCTGATACAATTCATCTTTCTTCTGAAAGTTATGGTCTTGTTCATACTGAAGATTATTTATGGAATGTAGAAAGAAGAGCAAATAGAGCATTACCAATCAGAGAATTATTTTCAGAAACTCCAATTACTAAAGAATCTGTTGAGTTACAAGCTGCATTTGTCGATGGAACATATACTGCTGCACAACTTGCATTAGACCAAGGAATTGCAATGCACTTAGGAGGAGGATTACATCATGCAATGCCTGATCATGGAGAAGGATTCTGTATTTTTAATGATGTTGCTATCACAATAAGAAAATTACAACAAGAAGGAAGGATTAGAACTGCTGCAATCATTGACTTAGATGTACATCATGGAAATGGAAATGCAGAAATATTCAGAAGAGATAATAGTGTTCCTATAATTGATATTTATGATGAAGATAATTATCCAATTCCACATAATGCATCAAATTATAGACCACCAATTAGTCTGGCTATTCCTTTAGATACTGAAAATCAGTGTCCTGATGATGATCTTTATATGGAACAACTACCAAAAGTAATTAATAAAATTAAACAAAGAAAACCAAATATTGTCTTTTATTTAGCTGGTGCAGATCCTTATAAAGGAGATAGATTAGGTGGATTTTGTTTAACACAAGGAGGACTTACTAGAAGAGACCAGTATATTATTTCTAGAGTTAGAGCATTGGATATTCCACTTGTTGTGTTACCAGCAGGAGGATATGGACCTGTTCATGAAGTTGTTGATATCCATGCAAATACTGCACAAATTGTTGTTGATAGATATAATAGAGAACAATTAAAACAAAGAGGTCAAAGAGTAACTAGAAGCCATTAATATATGATCTTTTTGTCTCATTTACACTTATTCTATGATATGAGTATTTAAATACTCTAAAAACAATATATACTATAGGATGACATTTATGTCATAATTAAAATTATATTGAGGTATAAAAAATGACTTGGGGTAATTGTTTTATTGACACAGGAAAAGAAGGAGCAAATGCAGGATACCGTTCTTTTGAACTAGATGCAGCTGCAAGGCCATATTCATCCCCAGGAACAGGTTATTTAGACAAAGCTCATTCATTAGGTCAAAATAGAGCACCAATAGGTAATCCATTATTAAGTCTATTTCAAAGCGCAGGAGAAAAGGTGAGAAGTGCATATAGTGGTGCTATGACAAAAATGGGTAATTCATTAAATCCAAATTATGGTGGTATTGCATCCCCTGCTTATGCCTGTGGTGGATGTAGAGGTCATTAAAAATGTATTCATCAGGTTGTTCTTCATATTCATCTGGATGTTGTGGATATTCTGCTGCAAGGGGTTACATGACTCAAACTCCTTCCAATTCTATTGACTCTGTTGTAGCAGACTATTCAATATCTACTTTAGAACATAATATTAGTGATGCAAAATCAGAATCACAACAACAGGTTGTTGAAAAACAAAGTTACTCATCACCTAGATTTAATTATGCAAATAACCTAACTAACTATTTACAACACAGAGCACCAAAACAATATCATGCTGTAGATAGTTTCTTACAATTATACAGACCAGAAACACAATTTATTGAAACAAGTGAAGAGGTTCAAGAACATATTAAAGAATCCTTCAGATTAACAACAGGAAAAGAATTACCAAAAAATATTGTGATAACTGTAGTTGACAAAGAAGAATTAAGAAGAATTCATGAATCAAATAATGGACAATGGTCAGAAGGAATTCAAGGATTTGCAATGCAATCTCCGCAAAGAAAAATTAAACAAATCTTTGTAAAGAAAAATGATTTAGACAGATTAATGTTAGTTATAGGTCATGAGATAGGACATGTCTTAACACCTTGTTTAATGAGTAAACACGACGAGGAAGCAAAAGCTTTTGCATTTGAATTAGCATGGATGAAAACAATTGTTGATAATAATATTGCTAATCTAAAAGAAAATATTAATTTAGACTTTGCACCTGCTAATAATGGATTACACAATGTTGCATTTAACTTTGTAAGAAAAATAGTTAAGCAAGGAAAAGATGCATTAGATGTTTATAGAAAAATTGTTGAGAGAGTTCTAAAAGTTAATCCTATGTTAATAGAATAATCACCTTGGCCATTCGTTATGTTAATTTCTTGAGAATAAATTGTCGATAGAAATTAATACCTCATTGTGCAAGCAGTTATAATAGCTTCACTCACCTTAAGGCCATGGCGGTAATTATTCTTTATGTCTTGAAAACACAGAAAACTTTTCACCATTAACAATATGTGTTGCTTCTTGCTTTAAACTCTTTGGAAGAAATTCATAACTATGTACAACTAACTTTCCATTTAATTCTCTAGAAAATTTTGTTCCTAATCCATCTCTATGAAATGGTCTATCTGGACTAATGTAAACTAAATCATGTTCACCAATATGATATTTCATAAAATCATCTTTTAGAATTTTAACATTTTTAAAATGAGGAAGACCAATCTTTCTTTTCAAATGTAATGCACAATCAGTTAACCAGGGATGATGTTCAATTCCTGTAGCTTTTAAACCAAACAATGAAGCAATCAAAACTACTCTGCCATCACCTGAACCAAGATCAATAAAGTTCTTGTATTTTTCTAATTTTATTTTTTGAAAGAATTCAAATAAATCTTGACAATTTGTAACACCCCAATAACCAATTCCAGTATCCATTGCAGGAAGCTGTCCCTTACTCAAAAGATGCTTTTCAAACTCTTTATAAGATTTATGTATCTTTTCAAAATGTTTTTTTGGCATTATGTAATAAATTTATAGGAATGTGTATATATAGTTTTTGATTAATTACCTAGCTCTCAATGGTTTCAATGGTGGTGCGTGATAAACCTTTCCTTTAATAATAGGTTCTAAGGTCACATAAATAACCCTATTTTGTCTATCAACTGCATAACTAATTGTTGGATCGTTTAATGAAATATTGTTAGTATCTCTCATGTTCTTTAAACTTCTATTACTAACTTGAACTTCATATTGTTTAATTGTTCCTTGTCTAGCTAAGTCATCCAATGAAGTTCCATCTTTTGAATAATTTCTTTTATCTTTTTTATTTGAAGAGCTTCTTTGATAATCTGCTCTATTACTACTTCTATCAATACCTGAAGAGCTATTAGAATATATTCTCTGTGTTGTTTGATGTGATCTATGATGTCCAGAAGAATTTATTTTATTTAATGTTGCAACACAACCTGCTAATAAAAAATAACCAACAGTTAATACAACAATCCCCCCACCAAGATATTCAGCAATATTTCCTTTTTTTCTTTCTTCTTTATTTATTGAATCATTTGTTTCTTTCATCAATCTATCAATTGTTTGAAACTGTTGATTAACTGCTCTGATTCTATCTTTACTACTCATACTTTGTTAAGATTAATTATTTTATTATTAAATTTAAGCATGAGAAATCCGGAAATATTTTGAAGAATTCGGGAGTTTTATTAGAATCTTTAGAAAAAAATTGTTATTAATTATAAATAAAGAAAAAATATTACGAAAACTTCGTAATTCTTACGAACAGTTTTAACCTACTGCTCTTCTTACATCAGTTATTTCAACAGAGTTAACTCCTTCAAGAGCTGTTACTTCTTTTTCTAATTCATCTGTTGATCCTTTGCTTTCATCCATAACAAAGTACAATAATAATGCTGTTAATCCAAATGCAATTGGTTGTTTTTCTGTTTTTCCAACTTCTCCATCAAATGCAGTAATTTTTGCCTTTGCTTCTTCTTCAACCTTAACTAAATCAGTATCAGGACTTTCAGGCATAATCTTCATAGTTATAATTACTTGAGCCATTTTAACACCTCATGCTGGGCCTGTAAAACCACAGTTTGCACATTTATATTTTGCAGCAATCTCTCTGCAATGTTTACACCTTACAAATTCAAATTCTCCACAATTAGGACACTTAAATTTAGCTGTACCTGAACTATTTGTAATATTAGCTTTACATGATGTACATTCTATTTTTTCTGCCATAATAATAACCTCCTTATGGTCTCTGGATAAGTATAGTATTTATAAAGTTTTTGAAGTTTATTACTTATAGATATTATCATGATGATCATAGTCTAAAAAAGAAATAAAGTTTTTAGATTTATCATAACTAAAAATTAAAACAAAATGTCCAATATGAACTCTTTTTGAATCTTTTAGATTATATCTCAAATTTTTATAATGTTCAATATCACCAGAACAAAGAATCTCTTCAATCTTTTTTATTATTTTTTTATATCTAGATTTGTCTTTTTTTGAGAGTTTAATTAATTTCTTTTTTAATTCTGGTTTTAATTCAAATTCATGCATTTTCTATGTGTTCCCTTAGTTCTTGAATGTTCTTAAAACGAATTCCTTTCTGCTTCTTAATCTTTTGAAGTTTTTCTAAATATTCTGGTCTTAATTCTGGTTCTAATACCTCTTGTTCATATTGTTCTGCCATTAAATCTATGGCTTCACTCTTATCCTTAAGTCCATATTTAGCTTTAATAATATTTATTATTCTATTTGTGTGTTCTTCAATTTTTATTATTGCTTGTACCATATATATCACCTTAATGTTATATTAATATCATGTTAATAGAGTATTAATATATAAATATTATGGTTTTTTCTTTGCTTTTTTACTTATTTTTTCATTCTTTAATGTTCGTTGTAATTCTATAATGAATTTCTTAGTTAGGTCTAAATGATTGTTAATCCTCACTTTTGACTTTTCAAAAGCTTGCTCTAAAGTGTTTCCATTTAATTTATATCCAATATTTACTTTATTGTATACATCAATATAACTTGTTTTATGTATTAATTCTAAAGCTAACCATCTCTTTATGTAATCATACATTGTTTGTCTTGTAATACCTGCATGCATTGCCATTTCTTCAACAGTCATTATTGCCATTGTTGGATTCTTTTTTTGAGAAGCTTGTTTTGCTTTTTCATAGAGTTCAATTAAGACCCTATTCATCCTTTCTGTTGAACCTTTTTTTCTAGGCATTAATCCCATTCGTTCAATTAGAACTGTTGCTAATTCGTTGCTATCTGCGTTTAAATTGGGTTCTGAATTTGTTAAGATTATTTTGTTGTTTGTCATTATAATATCGCCTCCTTTTTTGTATTATATCAAAATCACAAAATATAAAATATCAACACAAGTTTATTAATTTATCGACGACAAAACTGAATAATTTAAGAATTGATTAAAAGATTTAGGCGACAAGTTTAATTAGCAATTGCACTATTTGTTCCAGCATATCTATCTGACATTACTTTTTTTGGATCTAAGAGAGCCCTAAAAATATAATCTCTTTTTTTATCTTCCTCTCTTGTAAAACGAGCTTCAACCTCTTCCCTAATAGACCTTTTATAGACACAATGAGCTTGTGCATTATCTTCTGCATCATTATCCATTTCATTAGTTCTAATTTGTGCATGAACACAAAAACAATCCATAAACATATCAAAAAGAGATATTTCATGTCTTTCTTGAAATGTAACAGTATCTACTCTACCATATACTTGAATACTCTTATATCCATTTTGTTTTGGATTAGCAATGTAATCTACAAATAAAGAAGAATAACTTCCTCTTGGACCAGGAAAATGTACATAATCAATACCATAATTTAAAAATGCAAGAAATGAATAACAATCACCAACCGTAGGTAGAATTGCTCTTATCCCTACAAGATCTTTAGAATATCCACGACTCTTTCCCTTATTAACAAATTTATCTGCAATTGTATCTTTTACTCTTGACTTTAGAAGTATAATAGGATCATCAATATAGTTTTCTATTGCCTCTTCTAAAGGCTTAATTAAATCATTATCTCCATTATTTATAATTGGTGTTCTTACTATATTTCCATTTGTATCTCGAGATAGAGAAAAAGATGTTTTGACATATTTAGCTCCTTTTGTATCTCTTCTTATTGGGATGTGATCCTCTCTATATAATTTCTCTTCTTGAGAATTTACATAAATTTTACTTTCTGATCCTAATAAATCTCTAATTGAAACAGTTTTTACTTTACTATCTCTTAAAGCAGCAAAAAGTCCTTCATCTGTTTGTTCATAACCAAATCTTGAGAATCTTTTCATCAATTGATCTTTGATATTTTCAGATGATTTATCGACTCTTGTTCCAACATATCTTAAAATATCATCAACAACTCTTGCTTTGTCTTGTCTTTTATAAACAGTAACAATATCTCCAGATTTACTAACATCTAAATTCATGCTTCCACATGACCTACATTTTAATCTTCCTGCTTTTGTTACTAGTTCAGAATAATCAGAATAAACCAAACTCTTGGGTCTAATATTATTACTTGTAATCACTCTTTCCCCTGATACAAATGCTTTAGCTACAAGTGATGATTGTCCTGGTTTATGATGTTGATTACAATTATAGGCAAATTCCTGCATATGGACAACTTCAACATCATCCCAATTTAATTGTTTAAATTGTGTAATATAACCTGCTAAAATATCATCAACTAATTTATCCTCTAATTTTTGAGCATTTTCAAGACATAATCTTAATTCTTGTCTAAGTTTACTAATAGAAGTAGAACCAACTGTTGTCCTATAATCTCTTGTTGGTGTGGATTCTAATTTATCAAAAGCAGCAACAGTTTGATGAAAATCTTTTCCTTCAAACATTGTTAGCATTACATCTGTTAATGCTTCTGTTCCTTGAATTAATCTTCTTAATGCCATTTTATATAAATTATATAACCCCTATTCTTTTAAATCCCTTACGACCTAAATATGATAAAATGTGTTTTTTTGATAAAAATATGTTATATGTGACATAAATATGGAACCCATAGTATATTTATATTATGTACCCAATAATATATAAATGTTTCTCTTTTTAACCACCGTAGAGTAATTAAATATATTAAAATAAAGAAAATTAAAGGATTTAAGCATTGATTAAATCTTTTTAACGAACTTATTTAAGAGCTGTTTGAGCTATTTTCTCTATATAGATGCAATATGTATCTCAAATTTTAGTGATTTTGCTTAAAAGTTTTAGTTTTTTTATTATTCGGTAAAATGCCGAATAAGGTGCTTGGGAGTAAATAGCCTAATTATGGCATTATCCCGACTATTTGGTATTATCCCGAATAAGAGTGTTTATTTGGGGATAATCCCGACAAAATAGTTTTGTTTAGTTAGATTATGGAATCCAGCTTATAGAATCAAGATGTTGCAAAAGTCGCTGTTTTTGATGGGTTTACAGATAGGTTCTGGTATAATCCCGACGAGAATAGACTAGTATAGTAATATGTAGAATAAAAAGATGAAGAAAAAATTATTTAACATAATCTGTTTTAATAATCAAATCACCACAGATATCTTCTACTGTAGATGAACCTGGACTTCCCCACACAGTTGCTGTTGCATCTGACGCATAATTAGTACTAAATCTCTCACCTGATTCACTATATCTAGCAGGTGTTACAATAACTGTTTCACCAGAACAATCATATGAGTCATTACATCCTGCACCACAAGCACTTATTTCATAATCACATTGTTGTTCAATCCTATCTGCAACACATCCCTTATATGGAACTGTATGTAATGCATATTTTTCACCACATCCACCCAGGGTTAATGCTGAACTCAAAACAACCATAGCTAAATTTCTTGTCATAATATCTCCCCCACAAATTATTAAATATAATTCTTAAGAAACCATCAATCCTTTATAAAATTTGCCCTTAAATAGTAGTTAAACTAACCACCTAATTGTAGAGTAATCATCTAGACAATTCTACATAAGATTCTTTGTATCCTTCATTGTCTAAAACCTCTTCTAACATAGAATCAAGGTCAAGAATTTCACTATAATCAAGATTATTCAAACCAATATTAATAAATTTAATTCTTGGATCATAATCTTCTCTTCCTGATTCAGATAATCTTAACATTAATCCATCTCCATCTGCAATACATCGAGGAAATCTAAAGAATGCAACATACCCACTAGGATCTCCCTCTACAAGAGCAATGACCTCATCAACTGACTCAGTATCACCAAGATATTCAAAATAATTAACTCTAGAAGCTTCAGATTCTGCAATAGGACAAACATACATATTATTTACCTGTTCATAACCTTAGTCCTTAATGACTCTCTTTCTAATTGTTTGATTCTTGTTTCTAATTGAAGAATTTTATTAGACATTTGTTCTTGGTTTCTTTCTAAGTATTGAACCCATTCACTAGTATTTTCTTTTAACGAATCAACATCTTCTTGAACACCACAAATATCTTCTTTTACTCTCTTGAAAGCCTTTTTTATATTTATATTGTCGAAAATCATTATTTTTCACCTCTAGCTGTTCCATTATACATTCTTCTGTTAGCCCTTTCTTGCCAAACACTAGAAGGAATTGCCATTCCTGTTAAAGTAGGGAAATTTATATCTAGGGCCTGAGCAATGTCATTATATTGAGATGAATCTGATCTTAATGCTGCACCCATAGCAGCAATATAACCCTGTCTTGTTAATCCTGTTCCTGGCATTTCAGACAGATATGCACCACTTAGGTTACACATAGCAATTGTATGTTCTGGAGCAAGAACATTGACCTCATCTTCTGTAATCTGTGCTATTTTAGGTGTACCACCCACACCATGATTTACAGTTGAGGATGAATAAGCATTAGCTGCAAAAAATGCTAATTTATCTGAATCTAATCCTTTTGTATCAATTCCTTGTAATTTTGTAGAGAAGTACATATCAGCTCCATCAGATCCAGAACCAATTTGGGTACGATCTATAAAAAATTCCTCATATCCATCTCTATGAAAATAAAATTTTCTGATTTTTCCTTGGTCTTTATCATATGCAACCAAAGTAAATGCTGATTGACTATTTTGTTTAAATGCTTCAAATCTTTGTAATTCTCGCATTGTCTCTTGTTCTATAAATACTTCACGCTTAGGTTCATCTAATAATTGTGCTCTAGATTGTATACCTGCACGAGCATTTTCCAGATATGATTGATCAGAGACTTGAGTTATGTTTCGAATCTCTGTTTGAATTGCTTCAGCATATTGATCAAGATTTTCTATTCCTTCAAGATCAAGATTATTAAGAACTCCAATAACTATATTTCCACTACCAGCACCATAAATTGCCCCATGAAAATTATCATATTGAAATTGACCCATCTTATCAATTGAGTCACTTTCTCTACCTGATTTAGATGCTCTAGTATCTGTTATAACAATTGCTTCTAAACCATTTGTTAATGAAATTCCTACTGTCATAAAGATTCCATATACTTACTACTATATAAACCTTTCTGTTTTTTAGTTACTAGATAGTGGTTAATAATCAATTATTAAAGAATTTATGTTTTTATTAGTTGTTTTAGGCTAAAATTGCTCAAAATATTGCATTTTTGCTTATATGTTATAAGAATTTGTTGATTATATTTTTCTGATATTGCTTAAATCTTTTAAGCATTTTTAAGTAGAGATAATACATGATTTGTATTGTATATTTTGTAGAATGTAGTTGATATTGTTTGATAATTTAGTTAGAGATAATTATTGATTGTTGTCGAGATTATTCTTTACATGTTATTGCTAAAAACTTTTAAGCAGAAAATAAAGAAAAGTGAGAGAAAAGAAATTAGATTAAATATATTGAAATTGTTCTTCTTTTCATTGTCCTTACCTCAAAGTAAATTATATAGGAAAGAGGAGCTATTTCATACTTAAATATTGCTTTTTTTCCCAAAACTATATAAATGAGTATATTATAAATTTACACATGAAGAAGAAATTCCTAATTTCCTTAGAATACTTCTCATAACTTAAAAATAATATAGTCGAGGTGGACAATATGGCAGAAGGAAGATGTATGAAGTGTAAAAAACAAGTTAAGATTGAAAATGGAAAAGAATCAGTTACCAAGAATAAGATGAAAATTCTTAAAGGTAAATGTGGTAAGTGTGGAACAACTGTTTGTAGAATCTTAGGAAAAGCATAAAATTATACAGTTAAATTTTTAAACTATTTAACTTCTTTTTCTTATTTCTATATATAAATTTAGCGAAAAATTTATAAAGCAGTCCATTTACCTTTTATAAAAGTTTACAATTTTATACTTAAATAAACCTATGGGGGGTTATAAAATGGATATTCAGTATGTTAAGAAATGCCCAGAGTGTGGTGGCATAAATTTATTCTGGAACAAAGATAAAGGTGAAATTATCTGTAAAGATTGTGGTCTAGTTGTTGAAGAAAAGATGGTAGACTATGGTCAAGAATGGAGAGAGATGGACGCAGACTCTGCTGCAAGAAGAAGGAGAACAGGAGCTCCAATGACCTATACACAATATGATAGAGGTCTTGGAACAGAAGTTGGAAGAAAAGCTGATCTTTATCAATTAAACAATAAAACAAGAAACAAATTCTTTAGATTAAGAAAATGGCAATATAGAATCTCAACAGCTATTGAAAGAAATTTAAAGTTAGCATTAGCTGAATTAAAGAGAGTAAGTTCATACTTAAAATTACCAGAAAGTGTTGAAGAAGAATCTGCTAGAATTTATACATTAGCAGTACAAAGAGGATTAGTTAGAGGAAGATCAATGGAATCTGTTGTCGCAGGTGCATTATATGCAGCTTGTAGAAGACATGACGTCCCTAGAACACTGGATGAGTTAAGTGAAGCTTCTGGTATTGACAAAAAGGAAATTGGAAGAACCTATAGATTTGTAACAAGAGAGTTAGGCATTACAATATTACCTTCAAATCCAGCAGATTATATTGCTAGATTCGCTTCTGCATTAAAATTAAGTGCAGAAACACAATCAAAGGCAATTGAGATTCTAGAAAAAGCACAAAAAGCAGAATTAACATCTGGAAGAGGACCAACAGGAATTGCAGCTGCTGCATTGTATGTTTCAGCATTAGTACATGGCGAGAAGAGAACACAAAGAGAAGTTGCAGATGTTGCTGGTGTTACAGAAGTTACAATCAGAAATAGATATAAAGAATTACTTGAAGAACTTAATTTAGAGAAAGACATAAAGAAGACTAAGAAGAAGAAAAAGTAATTTATAACTAATTCTTTTATTTTTGTTATTATAATAACATAAAGTTAATATACTTTGTTTGTATACCTTATATAGTGACAAGAATAAGTCATAATATAATAATCAAGGGTGGTTAAGAATGAGTCAAGGTGGACAAGCAACAGCATTGGCTGTACAACAAGATCAAAGAACAATTGATGCACATGTTATTATAGGTGGGCAAACTAGAACTGCTACAGCAAACGTTACATATGATGCAGGAGTGCCAGTTTCAATGACACATCCAATAACTGGGAGAACACATGGTGTTGTAGTTACAGGAGATAATTATATTGCAAATCTTGTTGAAGCAAGAAAAGCTCAGCCAGAGTTACATGGACCAGTAGATACAATCTATGTTACAGGAGAAGATCATGCTAGATTACAACCAATTTATCCTAGTAATCAAGCATTATGGGACGCAGGCATTCCAGAAAGTCAGTTTCAATACCACTAAAACTTAAACAACTTTTTTTTAAATTCAATTATTTTATTGTTTTTTATATTAATTCCTTCAAGGTCTAGCAGCCTTATTTTTTCTTTTATATGTTTTCCAGAAGTTTTTCCTTTAAAACCACCTATTGATCCACTAGATTGGATAATCCTATGACATGGAATGCAATCTTTGTTTGGTTTATCGATCTTGAATGGTTTACTATTCTTCTTCAATGCTGAACCAACTGCTCTGTATGCTTTGGAATTCATTGCTTTTGCTATTTCTTTGTATGTACTTACTTTTCCTTTTGGAATTTGTTTGCAAAGTTTGTAGACTTTTTCATTGAAGTTCATCTATACAATTATTAATATTAATAATTTAAATTATTTGTTAAAATTATAGAAAAATATAAATATTGTACTTGATTATCATATACTAATGGCAACTAAAACCGTTACAATCTCAGAAAAAGAATATAAAAGATTAAAAAAATCAGCTGAAACAGAAGATAAATTAATGAAACAATTAGTTAAGAGTCTAGAAGATATAAAAGCTGGAAGAATCAAAAGAGTACACTAAAGATCTTTTATAGTTGCTTTTATAATATTATGGTATTCATCTAATTTTTCTTTTACTGCATCTATAGTTATTTGTTGTGATTTTTTATCACTAATTGCAACCATTAAAACAACAACAAAATCATCATATACTAAATAATAAACTCTTTTGCCTTTAAGTTTTTTCTCTCTAAAAAAGACTAGACCTAACGGTTTGCCAACAAAAGGATTCTCAGATAATTTTTTCTCAAATAAAACAATCTCACTTTGTTCTTGAATAGGTAACTTAAACATCTCTTTTTCAAAAGCTTTTGTTCTATAGACTTTATATTTCATAAAAAATTGAAATCTTTAAATATTTTTAAAGATTCCCAAAAAATTTCCGGATTTCACTTAGGTCATTATTTTGTTTATACTTCTTAGCTAGTTTAATCATTTCTTTTTTATCTATTTTAATATTTTTTTTAATTAAAACATCCTGCATTGAAGAAATAAATTGACAAAACTGAGTTACATTCTTTGGTTTGTTAGTATAATGTGTTCTTTCAAAGTCTAACATAACAACATTCAATTTATCGTCGACAAGAATATGTTTAACAGGATGATGCATTTCTTCTTTATTAACTTTTATTTTGTCTAAAGCAAAACATTGTTCGAATGATTTTCTAAGAACCTTAATGATTTGTTCTTTGTTTGCTTTTTCTATAAAATCAAGAATAAATTCTCCCTTAACATATTCATAAATAACATAATCATTCTTTGCAATTAATAATTTTGGTCCGATTTTTTCTTTATTTAATTTTTTTAACCAATTACCTTCAATCATTATTCTTCCAAATGCTTTACTAGATGGATTTTCTGCTTTAACTACAACATTCTTTTTACCTAATTTTGCCTTATACAAAAAACCTCTATGACCTTTTGTAAAATAAGTTATATGTTTAAGTTTTTCTGCTTCTAATTTTTTTAATAAACTAGATTTTTCAATTAAATAAACAAATAATTCTTCAAAAGAATGTTTTTCTTTGTCTAATTGTTTGTATGTAAAACAATTTCTTTGTAAAAATTCATGAATTTTTTCTTTTTTTGATAATGAACTAAATAAAAGAAGTATTTTTCCCTCTTTGTTTAAGTGGTTGTTAACATCATCCAAAAATCTTTCAATAACCTCATAACCATGTTTGCCACCGTCAAGAGCAACATCTTTTATTCTCGGATCATCTGGAAGATATGGTGGATTAAATATGACTAAATCAAAGCACTGTTTAATATTAGAAAATAAATCAGATTGAATAACTTTGACTTTGTCTAGTTTTTGTTTTTTAACAAATTCAATAACTTCTGGATTAATATCTACTGCAATAACTTGTTTTGTTTTTTTACATTCTGCAGCTGTCTTTGCTAAAACACCAGAACCAGTACCCATATCTAAAACATTGCTTGTAGCATAATCTTTAATATGCTTCTGGATTAAATATGAATCTTCTCTCGGATGATAAATCACCATATTATTTTTTCTCCAATAATATTTTAATTTCATTAATTATTTTAAAACTTTTTTGTATAGATGAATTGGCCACTTCAAAATCCATCTTTTTCCCATAATAAATAAGTGAATTTCTTTTATACCTACAATCATCAAATATCCTAAATAGATCTGGTCTATTCAATACATCTCGTAAAAAATATCCTAAACAAATATGATTGTTTACTTTAAATCCTTCTGATAGAACCAATGCATGTAATAATTCTAGAATTGAAGAGTAATATCCTTCAAAAATAAAATTAATATTTGTATCTTTAATATCATTATCTTTTAAAAACAATATTCTTGCATCTGCAGTATCCATTAAGGATTTAACTTTTGCTTTGTCTTTACTAACACTTAAGGAACTATTTGATTCAATACAATCCTCCCATGTGCTTTCTTTCATTTAAATACCTCAACAAACCCATTTAAAGTAATTCCATTTATAATATTATTAGCTAATTCTTTATTTTTTATTTGTTTAATATTTTTAAAACAAAATAATTGTATGTTTCTTTTTAATCTTTTTTCAAATTTTTTTAATCCTTTAATTTTACCATTGTATTCAATATATAAATCAATATCACTTTTTTCAGTATCTTCCCCACGCATAAATGAACCAAATACAACAATATTAGGATTATTGTACTCATGTTTAATATAATCAATCAATCCTGAATTAAACAATTCTTTAATATTAAATTGTTTTTTCTCTAATAGATAACTTTCCGAAGTTCGATCTGTTGTATATAATTTAACTCCTGCAATACTTACGGATTTCAATATGTTTTCTTTTTCTAATTCCTTAGCATACCTAATAGCAGATGGTAAAGCAGTACCTGCATTTCTTTCTATTTGTCTTACTCTTAATCTTATTGTTGGATTAATATAAAAATACTCTTTTATCTTATTTTTGATATTTTTTGATATCATTTGATAATTATAATTATCAACTGATATTTAAAGTTATCGCTTATTCATGCAAAATTCTGATCAATTTCATCGAAATAATCTTTTACTCGTTTTAGTATTGGCGGGATTAGGAATTGTTTAATCTTTTCTTCATATGTGTCTGAAAGATTTGAAAATTCAGATATCCTATAAGTGTTTCTTATTTTTTCTACTATGAAAATTTCTCTTAATCTTTTAATCTGTCTTCTAATATTTGAGGAAGCTATGCCTATCAATGGAATCTCTTGTTGTTTTCTTAGTTCAATAACTAATTCTCTTATCTTTTCTGAACTTATTTCATATCTATCTTTTTTTGCCCTTAATAATACATATAAAACATCAACAATAACATCTCTTGAATCACCAGGTTGTAATAATCCAAGACTTAAACAAAACTTTTTTACTAAATCTCTATCTTTAAAATTATCAGGACGTTCATATCTTCTTAAGGTTAGTTCCATTAATGGTGTATCACGGAGTACTTTATTCATTCTTTTCACCTCAATAAGATTATGATTGAAATAGTTTAAATAGCTCACATCAGAATGTCTAGTGAGAATGTTAATATAAGCTGTGCTTATTGAATTCTCTGTTTATATTTAGTATTGAGCACTGGACAATATGTTTGATTTCTTTGTAGTTTTTAAATAAACTAAGCGATTTTCGCTAAAAAGTGTCTAGTGGTGATTAAATATTTTGAGAAATGATTAAAGCAACATAACTTTACTTAAGAGTAGTGAATAATAGAAAGATATATAAATAATAACAAAAATAATTACATGATGAATCTAAATATACCAACATTAGAAACAGCTATGCTAGAAAATATGTCTCATCCTGTACATGGTGAACCTATTAAGATAGGAATGATAAAAGTAAATTCATATCAAGGTATTGAAGATCTTGAACAAGTTCTTAATGTAATTGAAACAGCAAGTAGTCAATATGATATAATTGTAACTCCTGAAAGATTTTATTCAAGAAGAGACGGACCTGTTTCTAAGATTAAATTAGATCAATATTTAGATAGATTAAAAGCTGCTAGTACAGATTCATTAATTATTGCATGTTTTAATTGGCAAGAAGACGGAGTAATGTACAATACAACATTTGGTTTATACCAAGGAAAGGAATTATTTAAACACAATAAAAATACAGATGGTGGAGAAAAAACATTAGCAGATGCTTGGGGATTGAAAGTACAACTTAAAGATGAAGAAATAGAAGACACAGGAGAGTTTGAATGGGAAGGAATAAACTGTTTATTAGATATTTGTTCAGATGCACATGCCAAGGATTTAGATATTGAAAAAGATCATAAATTATATTTTTTAGTTGCATGTGGGTTTAATCTTCCAAGAGAAGGATATCCTAAAGAAGGAGGATATGCAATTGTTGTTGATGGATATAATCCTGCGTGTACTGTTTATAGAAATATTCCAAGAGAACATCAAGATTAAATCTTTTCTCCAGGCAAAGAATTCCACATCATTTTAAACCAAGTTTTATGACTTTCTGCTAAACCTTTACTAATTATAACAAACTGTGTTAAATCATTGTCTAATTGTTTAATATCTAATCCAGTGAATGTTACAACATGATCTCCAAAGATGTCAATAGCAGAATTTGTTGAATATTCTTTTGGAAGAATTTTGTAAGGAGAGTTTACCTCTTTAAGTTGTTGAATTATTTCAGGATGTTTTATTGGAACATCATGATCAAATAGATGAAAATGTTTTAGTTTCTTTTGTTTTGAAATTTTTAAGAATCTTGGCAAGAAATGTTTTAGCCTTGGATCAAACCAACCAAGCTTTGCACCAACATAATAACACATCTCTCCATCTGGAAGTTCTAAAATATCTTGTAAATAATTTCTAAATCCAGAAACACCTTTATAGATGTAAATATGTTCTTTTGTTTCAATCTGTTGAAATCTAGATAACATATCTGGTAATGAATTATTAATTGCATCTTCTTTGTCTTTAATTAATTCTAATAATTGCTTAGGATTAGATGCTTTGAAATATTTTTCATTCTTTACTACTACTTGGCTTACTAATCCTTTCTCTACAAGCTTGTTTATACAATCATAAACATTTCTTCTATGTACCTTTGCCTTTATTGCAATAGTGCTAATATTAGCCTTTTCTGTGCCTAATAAGGCCTCATAAATCTTTGCTTCATTTGGGCTTAAACCAGCAATTGCTAGTGTTTGTTCAAACATAATTACATATAAATAATACTTATTTATAAAGTTTGTGGTGATAACTATCACTCCATAAGTTTATATGGTTGTTGTTTCTTAATGGTAACAAAGAGGTTTTGGTGGGTGAAAATAAATGTCATATGTATCAGAGACAATAGGATATACAATTTTAATTATATTTGGAATAGTAATGTTATTAGCAACTTATGTTTTTGCTAGATGGAATAAATGGAATACAAAAGATGGATTTTTAGTTGCAAATAGAAATGTTGGATGGTTATTGGGCGGGACAAGTATTGCAGCATCTTGGATATGGGCTCCAGCATTATTTATCTCAACACAAATAGCTTATCAACAAGGGTTAGCAGGAATATTTTGGTTTACATTTCCTAATGTAATTGCATTAGCAATCTTTGCATTCCTTGCACCAAAGATAAGAGAAAAGTTCTCACAAGGTTATACACTTCCACAATTTATTAAATACAAATTAGGAAGCAAGAAAGTACATAAGGTCTATTTATTCCCTTATGTTTTTTATCAATTAATGGCTGTCAGTGTACAATTATTTGCAGGAGGAAGTTTTATTTCATTATTAACAGGAATTTCATTAATAAAAATAATGCCAATACTTTTAATAATTGCATTAGTTTATACATTAATATCTGGACTAGAAGCATCTATTGTTACAGATTTGTTTCAAATAATAACAATTTTTGGTATTGGAATAATTGTAATACCAATGGTTTTGTCGTCAGCAGGAGGATTATCTATCATAAGTTCAGGACTAGCTGGAATAAAAGGCTCAACAAATATTTTTAATCCAGGAATTGCATTTTCATTTGGTATTGTTACATCCATTGGTTTAATTGCAGGAGCAATTTGTGATCAACAATATTGGCAAAGATCATTTGCAATAAAGAAGAAAGATTTAAGAAAAGCATTTTTGTTTGGAGCAGTACTCTTTGCGATTGTTCCAATTGCATTATCATTGTTAGGATTTATTGCAGCAAACTCTAACTTAGGAGTTACATTACCAGAAGGAATTGATGCTTCAATGATAGGTGTACAAACTGTAACAACATTACTCCCACAATGGGCAGTACTTTTATTTGTTATAATGTTATTATGTGGTTTGTCGTCAACATTAGACTCAGGACTATCTGCTTTTAGTTCATTATGGGTAACAGATATTGTAAAGAAAGAATCAGATAAAAATGCAATTAAATCAGCAAGATTTGCAATGATTGGTTTAGCATTGTTTGGTTTAATAATTGCAATCGCTGTTAATTATATCCCTAATTTTGGATTACAACATTTATGGTGGATATTTAACGCAGTAGCTGCTTGTGTTGTTGTTCCAACAATATTAAGTTTATATTGGGATAGATTAACTGCAAAAGGAGTTTATTATGGAATCCTGACTGCATTTATTATTGGTTTACCAATATTTGTTTATGGAAATATTGTAAATAGTACAATAATAATTGTTTGTTCTAATCTGTTCATGATAATAGTTAGTGTAGTGTTTTGTTTAGTGTATTCAAAGAAGACTGTAAGGAGGAAAGAAGATGAGAGTAGGAAATTTAGATGTACAAATGAGGCTTAAAGATGAATTTGTACAAAATGTAATTACATTAGTAGATAAAGCACAAAAACATCCTTACAGAGATTTAACTATTCCAAGATGGAGATCAATAGTTGGAAATACAGGAGATTATAGTAAATTAGATATAGAAATTCGTTGTGTTCTTTTTAATAGAGCTCAAGGCAATAAACTTAACGCGTGGTTAAGAAATCATTGTCCAATTACTCATGACATAGGAGAATTACTTGAAGCAAGAAGACAAAATCATGATCAAGGATATTTTATTACATTTGGAGGGTATGATTTAACATCTGAACTAATTGGATTAAGAGTAAGATCTGATGATTTAAGAACGGTATCTTCTGTTGAACTGTTTCATAATTATTCTTGTGCTAGATTCCAAGTAGAATTACCAATTAAAGAAGGTGATTCTGTTGATACTGCTGTAAGAAAAATGTTAGCATTAGGTAGTGCTGCAATATATTCATCTGATTCATATCCTGTTGGAGAATTATATGAAAGATTTCAAGAAGATGAATGTCCAACTACCCACATAGTAACAATCAAAAGTATTGAAACCAGAAAAGAATCTGGAATAAAATATGAAAAAGTTGTTGTAGGAAATGAAAGAGGTGATGTTGTATTAAAGTATAGTTATCCTAGACCAAAAATATATCAATTAGCAATTGATTGTGGACTTGGAAGAACCACAGATCTTTCAGAGTTAGTAGGAAAAGAAGTTTTTCTTTGTCTTTTGCCATGGAGAGATTCTGGACTTGCAGCAATTCCAAATGGAGTTTATAGTGAATAAACAAAAGTTATAACCCTTCACTCCAACACTGGCTTACTACTTAGTATTCCGTCAACATTTCCATTAAGTAATGAAACAGCTTTTAACCTTTTTTTTATGACACTACTATACTTATTGTATTCATATCTTTTTAGAGGTTGCCTGTTAATTACTTTTTTTATTATTTCTACTTGTTTTGGTTTAAAGAGTGTGTTCAATGCATAATTGAATTCTGTCTTCTTTTTTAGTTCTAATTCAGAAAGAGGATCAACTCTTAATTTCTCTCGATAAATTCTTTGTTGAGTTTCAAATTCATTAAAATATTCTTCAAATGTTAAATAAATATCTTTGTATTTTTCAATTAATTTTTTATTTGCTTTTCCAAAAAATAATCTTTTTAGTTCTGCTGGAAATTTAAATTCTTGAATTACTTTTATAACTGCATTTTCAATTCCTTTTCTTTTACATATTTCAATTGATATAAATAATATTGCATTTATCTCATCAATAACATTATATTTTTTTGCTAAATCCACACATTTTGCAAGATTAAATGTTCTTTTATCAGGATATTTATCCCAAGGAGGACTAGAATTATAAATTAAGAAAGGCAATGATTTGATTAATCTTAAATTATTTGTTTTAATAATTTTAATAACTAATTCTTCAAATGAAATAGTTAAACCAAGATTAAATGAATAACCTTCTCTTTCTACGAGCAATTGCAAATATTTTTCATTCACATCCATTGTTTTACCTCTTGAATTATTTCAGTATCAATATCATAATTTCTTAACTTAAATTCTTCAATGAATTTCATCAATTTAACATAAGGATTTTCTGCTTCTGAATCTTTAAAAGTTGTAATATATCTTTTAATTATTGCATTGATGTTAATTTTTTCTTTTTTTAATACCATCCCTATATCATCATAATCTCTTTTATCTCCCCTATCTAATTTTGTAATACATATTTCAAATAAATTAAGTGTTCTTAAGTTAATGTTTTCAAAATCCATAAAATCTTGAGACTTTTCTCCCAATTTTCCTAATAATCTTACATTAAATATATAATCTTCTTTGTAAATATCAATAGGTATTCCTTCTGTTGTTATCCATCTTGTCTCATCTTGTTGTTTATATCCTAATTTTCTAAATAATTCAACCAATATTTTGTAATCTTTAAGATGTGGAATATTAATATCTATGTCAATTGTGCTTTCTTTAATTTTTAATAATGTTAATGCAGTTCCACCTAATGTAACTATTGTTATTCTTTGATCTAATAAATTATCCCATGCCTTGAATATGTTAATAACTACATTCTTATCTTTTTCTAATGCCATAGATAGACATATGCCTAGGTGATATTTATACTTTTCGGTTATTTTTAACCCAAATTAAGGTTATTTTTAATCTTTTTTAATGATGGCACAATCTAATGATAATCTTTAAATACATAACTTTCTTCCTTTTTTCTAATAGGAGGGGATTTATATATGGTTTTAAGAGCGTTATTTGGAGTAGGTGGATTGATTGCAACTGCAATGGTATTTATTTTAGGAACATTATTGATAATTATACCTGAAGCTGCAACAACAATGACAGGAGTCGCATTATGTTTGTTTGCTATAATATTAATGTTTTATTCACTATACTTAATAGCAACATGGTGGAAGATATTTTAGAAAAAATAATTAATTATTTTATTTTACTTTTTTACAACTTATTTCTACTTCTTTTCCTTTGATTTTTTCTGTTGAATTATCAGATAAAGTGTCAACATCAGGCCCTATTGTCAATTCTTTTGCTCCGCATTTCTCTTTAATCTCATCAGCAAATTGAGTTAACATTGATTCCATCTCACTATTAACCTTAATACTAAGTTCAACTACATCAACCTTATCAAGACCCATTTTCTTTCTAAGTTGTTGAACTCTTCTCATTACTTCCCTTGAATAACCTTCTGCTTCTAGTTCAGGAGTCATATCTTTATCTAAATATAATTCACCATGTTTAAACTCAACATCCTGATAATTCTCTGGAACTTGTTTTTCAATAATAAAATGTTCCTTTGTAAGTTGGATCTTTTTTCCATCAACTAACATACCATGTTTACCTTCTTTTTTAAGATGTGTTAAGATTGAAGCTGAACTTTCTTGCATTAATTTAACAACAATTTTGGGTAATAACTCTTTAAAATCCTTACCTAAAGCATTATTATTTGGTTTAACCTTGACCTTTACTTTATCAAATTTAGAAACTACTTTTAATTTCTTAACATTTGTTTGTTTTTTAATGATTTCATCTAATCTTACAATTCCTTCTTCAACGTCTTTATCAGATGTACAGATAATAACTTCTTTTAATGGCCACCTAACTCCTCTTTGTAATTTCTCTCTTCCATGAAGTATTCCTTGGATACAAGTTTTAGCAACATCAAAGTTTTTCTCTAATTCCGCATCAATCATTTTCTCATCTACTTTTGGCCAATCACAAAGATGGATACTTTCTTCTTCTAAGTCATATCTTTCTTTCAAATTTTGATATATCTTCTCTGAAACAAAAGGACTAATTGTTGCAAAGAGTTTTAATGAATTCACTACAACTTCAAATAAAACATCCAAGACAATTTGTTTTTCTTTAATATCACCAACACTTGATTTTTCCCTAATTAACTGAACATAGGTTCGAGATAATTCTAAGAATAAATCTTCAACTGCCTCAGGAATATCATCAATTAAATATCCTTCAAATAAGTCTGTTACTTTTTTAATTGTTGAATGTAATTTTGAAAGAATATATTCTTCCTCAACTTCAAGTTCTTTTTTGTTGATTTTTCTTGGTTTTAAGTTATTTGTTTTTGCTAAATCAATTAAATATTTATGAAGATTCCATAAGATTGAAATATTTTTATTTTTTAATTTGACATCATCAAAATTATAATTAATATCAACACCAGGATTTGTTCCACCAATCATATAATATCTTAATGTATCAGCACCATATTTATCAATAACTTCTTGAGGTAAAATATAATTACCCAAAGATTTTGACATCTTTCTTCCTTTTGAATCCTGCACAAATCCGTGCATGTAAACATTTCTAAAAGAAGGTTTATCCATACTGATCATTGAAGCAACCATCAATAAATTAAACCAACCACGAATTTGATCTTTTCCTTCAAGAATAAAATCTGCTGGAAACATTTCTTTAAACAAATCTTCCCTTTGTGGATAATAAAGACAATTCCATGAGGTTGTACCTGCATCAACCCAAACATCTAAAATGTCAGGTATTCTTGTTTTGATACCACCACAACCACATTTAATTTTAACTTCATCAATCCATGGTTTGTGGACCTTCTCAACTTTTTGTCCTGATCTTTCTTCTAATTCTTTAATACTACCAATAACTTCATAATTATCACATTCATCACATCGCCAAACAGGCAAAGGTGTTCCCCAAAATCTTTGTTTTGTTATTGAATTATCCCTAAGGTTTCTTAACCATGAATCAAATGCATTAAATGCTGCATGCGGCACCCATTTAATTTGTTTATTTTCTTCAATCATCTTTTCTTTAAGATCATCAATCTTAAAGAACCATTGTTTTGTTGTTTTGTAAACAATACC
>CAYVNN010000001.1:0-25429 GCA_964453185.1 uncultured Methanosarcinales archaeon | reverse complement strand
GACATCTCCAACAATGTGCATAATCATGATCAACTTTTGTTGTTGCAATCAAAACACCTTCATCTTCTAATGCTTGAATAAATTTTTTATCGTCAACTCTTGCAGTTAATCCTGCAAATTTACCCATGTCCTCTGGAAAAATACCACTTTCATCTAAATTATTAAAAGGAGGTATATTATTTCTAACACCAACTTCATAATCTTCAGGACCACAGCCAGGTGCGGTATGAACTAAACCAGAACCTGCACTAAGATCAACATATTCATCAGATAAGACAACTATGTGAATATTTTTTCCGTCCTTCTTAAAATCTTCATAATGTTTAATATGTTTATGGAAAGGATGAATATATTTTTTCCCTTCTAATTCTGAACCCTTAAATTCTTCTTCTACTGTAAATGTTTTATCAGCAACAGCTTGAATAACTGGAGCAGCTAGTCCTTTAGCCAAAATCCAATATTCATCACCAACTTTTGCTTTAACATAATCAAGATCAGGATTAGCCATGATTCCTAAATTGAATGGAATTGTCCAAGGAGTTGTTGTCCAAATAATAAAGTAAACATTATCTTCACCTTCAACGGGAAATTTTACAAAAATAGAATTGTCTGCTACTTCTTTATATTCAAGTTCGTGTTTTGCTAATGCAGTTGCACAACTTGCACACCAACTCATTGGTCTATATCCTTCATATAATCTCTTTTTTTCATGTGCTTTTTTAATTAACCACCATTCTCCTTCAACAAATTCAGGTGTGATTGATTGATATGCATTATCAAAATCCATCCAAACACCAAGTCTTTGGAAGTCTTTATTCATGATTTTCATATTATCAACAGATAATTTTTTACATTCTTCAATAAACTTATCCATTCCAAATTTTAAAATATCTGCCTTACCACTTAATCCCAACTTCTTCTCAACTGCATGAGCTGTTGGTAAACCATGCATATCATAACCTGCCCTGTCCCAAACATTAAATCCATTCATTCTTTTGTATCTAAGTACAGAATCTTTTAGAGATTTATTCCATGCAGTACCAATATGAACCTTTCCAGAAGTATAAGGTGGACCATCTAAGAAATAATAAACACTTCCATCCTTGGTCTTGTCCTTAGCTTTGTCATAAATTTTATTTTTATCCCAGAAGGACATTACTGATTCTTCAACTTCTTTATAATCATAATTTTGTATTTTTGATGCCATTTTTAAACAAAAATAGTGTAATTAAGCGGTTTATAAAGTTTACGGAGTAAACTCTTATAATGTCGATCTTTAGTCAGCATTATATATAGTTTTTGCATTTAGAAAGATTTATATAATATTAATATTAGAAATATATAAAAAATGGGGCAGAAAAAGGGGCAGATTACATTATTTGTATTAGTTGGATTACTTATTCTATTATTAGTTGCATTGTTTTTAGTTGTAAATATGCAAGCTACAGAAGAAAAGATTCAAGAAGAAAAAGATGATTTAGCTGAAGTTGATAGTGTAAAAGATCCTGTACAACAATATGTAGAAGCATGCTTAAAATCAGTTACTGAAGAAGGATTGTTAACAATTGGATTACAAGGTGGATATTATAATGTTCCAGCTAATAATTTCTCAACAATATATGGAGACATTCCTTATTATTATGATAAAGGAGATATTAGTTTAGTTCCATCATTAAATGAAATTACAACAAATTTTGCAGATTTTCTAAGTGATAATTTAAATTATTGTTTAAATGATTTTGAATACTTTGAATCACAAGGCTATGATATTGAAACAGGAGATAGGGATTTTTATGTTGGTGTGACATCTTCAGGATTGAATATTATATTAAATTATCCTGTTAAATTAGTAAGTGAAACAGAAACAAAAGAATTAAGTGAATTTTCATTAGAATATGATATAAGATTACAAGATATTTATTCTGTTGTTAACACACTTATGACAACTGTTATGGCTGATCCTTATGCTATTTATTATTCATTATTATTAGAACTTAATGTAGAGCATAACATACAAATAGATACATTTAGTGATGGTAATGAAACTGTTGTTTATGTAATACAAGATCCTGAATCCTTGATACAAGATGTTCCTTTTGTGTTTTTATTTGCAACAAAAGTAAGTACAGAAAATAATGTTCCAATGATTAATACTGAAATAATTGAAGCCAAGGTTGGAGAAGATGTTAGTCTATATATTGATGTATTTGATAGAGAAGGTGATCAATTATATTATTATTCAGAAGAAGTTGATATACATCCATATTCTGGATTAATTGAATTTGTTCCTGATACTGTTGGAGAATATGTGTTTACAATTTATGTCGACGATGGTATTGAAGAAGTAAGTCAAGATATTACAATTAAGGTGGGTGAATGAAGAAATTATTGTTATTAGTAATATGTTTAGTAATTGTTTGTGTAGGAGTTACTGGATTAGATTGTACTACTTATATTAGTAGTCCTAGTGGTGAACATAGCCTTTCAGAAGCACAAATTACTAATTGTGATAATGCAAATGCACTTGGATTAGAAGGTAATATAGGAGATGTTCAAATTATTGAATCTAGTGGAGGATATACTATATCTGGTGGAAGTGTTGATTTATCCTCTTTACCAGCTGGAACAGCTGTTCAAATTGGAGATGGTGCAAGTGCTACATATGAAGGTATGACTATTAATGGTGGATTTATTGGTTCAGATGGAACAATTACATTAACTGGAAATAATAATGTTTATTTTGAAAATGGTGATTCTGTTAGAGGTGAAGCTCTAATTGAAGAAGATGGAGCTGTGCTGTTATCAGAAGGAGGACATTTTGAATCTGATGCAGGAGATATTGTATCAAATGGTGCAAGAATAGAAAACAATGGTGATATTGTTTTAGATGGAGGTACTTTCTTTTCATATGATGATTCACTGGAATTATCAAACACAGGAACAATATCTGCTTTAGGAATTCATGTTCCAAAAAGTGGAGTTTTAACTTTAAATGAACCAACTGATGAATATGACATATTTATTGATGCTGGAGCTGTTGCAACATTACCAGGAGGAGTTTCTTTATCATCTGAAATGGTTCTTGATGATACAAATGATTTACTAATCCAAGGAGAAACATTATCTTCAATAAGAGAAGATAATAGTGCTTCATTAACAATGACAGAATATCAAGAAGGAACAGATATTAGTGTAGATGAAAAAGGAAAATTTATTGTGAGTCCAGCACCAATTCCAGGAACTTCTTCTAGGTCTGAGGGTAGTGTGATAATTGAGAATGGTGATTTTCATTATTATTCTGAAGAATATGAAGAAACTGAAGCACTTGGTGAAGATTACTCAAGGTATTATACTAATCATTATTTTTATTATGATGAAGAAGGACCAATATTTAAAGTACAAGGTGACTTTGAATTCTCATTTGATGACTCAGACCAATTAAGTATTAATGGAATTAAGGTCTCAATTCCTAGTGATAGTTTAGATAAATCATCTGTTGTGAATTTAGGAAGGTATGGTTCAGAAGGGTATGATGATCTTGAATTATCAATTGATGGAAAATTAGATGGAGATATTACTATTAATGAACAAACAATTGCTAAAGGTACTCAAGATCTAGAGTATTCAAATTATGATGGAACTGCAAGCCATATAGAAGAGATAAAAGCACGAAAATTAGGAGAAGGAACTAGAGCATTTAGATTAACAGTCACTGATTCAGATAAAGCAAATTGGGTATATAATGATTATTGGGGAGATATGTATAGACCTGGATTAGAGAGTTACATGCGAAAACAAACATATGAAGATGGAACAACAAAAGTAGGTTTTGGAGGAGCAACAGATTTTAATTATGGCAGTACAACACTTACAATAGCTGATGCAGAAGATGAATTTTATTATAATCTTCATCCATATGTAACAGGACCTATGGGAAGAAGTATGGCTTCTTATGGTTCTTTAAATTTAGATGAAGAAGGAGTTTTAACTGATATTTCTTTAGATGCAGGTAGTATAGAAATTAATCACGGAGAAAGTGCAGGACTTACTGTGAATAGAGCATCAGATACTCATTTATTATTAACTGATAATGGAAGAGAGGTTTCATCTATTGAAACAGATCAAGGAGCAGAGATTGAGTTTAGTGAAGAAAGAAGTGTTTACATGTCAAAAGGTCCAATAACACAAACTACAACAATAAATACTAATGATCATACTGTTATTGTGCTTGATTCTGATGAAACAGAAGGAGATTCAACCATTAACTATAGGAACAATGGTGGTAATATAGTAGTTGGTGAAGGTGTTCAAGCAAGAATCAATACAAAAGTTAGTGATCCCCTTCTTTTGGTAGCTGAAAGACATTGGGTTGAATTTAGTGGTTTTGGAGATGAAAGAGAAGTTAAAGGGAAAGGACCTGGTTTAGTTTTATCTGAAGAAGAAACAGATGATGATGGAGAAGAAGTAGTAATAGATAGTAGACATTACTCTATAACACAAGATAATAGTGGAACTACTGTTTCTGATAGTGATTCTGAGACTCATACAATGGCCTCTCCTACTGATTATGAATATAAATATAAATCTGATACATTAGGTACTATTCAACAATTGCGGTTTCATAGATTTCTTGAAAAAATAAGTAATGACTAACTATCTTTTCTCTATAAAAACAATAACCTTTATAAATACCAACTAAATCTTATGGAGATATTAACAACTAACAGTGTTCCCGTGAACTATTTGTGTTTGAGCGAATAGGAGGGTGGAGGTTAAAGAATGAATAAAGATAAACTTAAAGAAAGCTTAAAACAGTTAAAAGAAAATACAAAAAAGCGTAATTTTAAGCAAAGTATTGATTTAATAGTTGCTTTAAAGAATCTGGACCAAAAGAAACCAGATCATCAAATTGATTTCTTCGCAGCACTACACTTTACAACAGGTAAGAATAAAAAGATATGTGTTTTTGCTGGACCTGAAATTAAAGATGAAGCAGGTAAAGTATGCGATATGACAATATTACAAGCTGATTTTCCTAAATATACAGATAAAAAGAAAGCTAAGGCATTAGCAGATGATTATGATTTCTTTATTGCTCAAGCTAATATAATGGGTAAAGTTGCAGGAGCATTTGGTAAAGTATTAGGACCAAGAGGAAAAATGCCAAATCCTAAAGCTGGATGTGTTGTTCCTCCAAAAGCTAACTTAAAACCATTATACGATAGATTGCAAAAAACAATAAGAGTAACAGCAAAAACACAATTACAAGTTCAATGTCTTGTTGGAAAAGAAGATTCACCAGACAATGAAATTCTAGACAATATTGAAACATTACACAAACAATTAGTAAATCATCTACCAAATCATGAAGCTAATATTAAAGGCATTTATCTTAAAATGACAATGTCAAAACCAGTGAAGGTGGAATAAAATGACAGCAAAAGAATACAAACCACACATTTCAAAAGAAAAGAAAGAAACAGTTGCAGAGTTTGTAAAACTATTGAAAGAATATCCAATTATTGGTGCCGTTAATATGGAAAGCCTTCCAACAAAACAACTTCAGAACATGAGAGCTCAATTAAGAGAGACTGTTGTTCTAAAAATGGCTAAAAGAAGATTACTTCAAATTGCAATTGAACAAATAAAAGATGAAAAGAAAGGCATTGAAGAATTAATACCTTTATTAAGAGGTATGCCAGCATTACTTTTTACAAAAGATAATCCATTTATATTATATAAAAAACTTGCAAAGAACAAGTCAAATGCACCTGCTAAAGCAGGACAAACAGCTCCAAAGGAGATTGTTGTAAAAGCAGGACCAACTGCATTCGCACCAGGTCCAATTATTAGTGAACTTGGTACTGTAGGAATTAAGGCAGGTATTGATGGAGGAAAAGTAGTAGTTAAAGCAGATTCAGTTGTTGCCAAAGAAGGTGATGTGATTCCTGCACAATTAGCTGGTATTTTAACAAGACTTGGAATTGAACCAATGGAAATAGGATTAGACTTAACAGGTGTTTATGAAGATGGTTCAATATTTAAGAAAGACATACTCGCTGTTGATGAAGATGAATATATTGCTAAGATTGGACAAGCAGGAGCTTGGGCATTTAATTTAGCAGTTGAAACAGCTTATTTAACAGATAAAACAACAGAGTTTTTAATACAGAAAGCATTCAGAGATTCAAAGAATCTTGCACTTGAACAAGGAATCATGTGTAATGCTATTGCTGGAGACATATTAGCAAAAGCTCAAGCACAAGCAAGTGCATTAAAAAACGAGGCTAAAATATAAATTATTTTAATGGAGGAATGATATAAGATGGAATACGTATACGCTGCAATGTTAATCCACAAAGCAGGTGGTAAAGTTGATGAAGCTTCAATAAAAAAGGTTTTAGAAGCTGCAGGTGTTAAAACTGATGATGCAAGAGTTAAAGCATTAGTTGCTGCATTAGATGGTGTTAATATCGAAGAAGCAATTGAAAAAGCTGCTTCAGTACAAGTTGCTGCCGCTGCTCCTGTTGCTGAACAAAAAGCAGAAGGTGGAGAAGCAAAGAAAGAAGAAAAGCCTAAAGAAGAAGGCAAAACAGAAGAACAAGCAGCTGCTGGTTTAGGCGCATTGTTCGGATAAATTTTTTATTTTTTTAATATTTTTATTATTAATATTCTATTTTAATGAATAGAAGAGGGGAATTGTTTTCAATGTTAGAAAAAGAAGAAAGATCAAAATTAATAAAAGAATTGACTGAAAAAAAGAATAAGGTTCTTGAATTAAGGAAAAATCTAAATAAGATTAATGACCAGAAGGAAAGCTGGTATAAAAAGAAAGAAGCAGTTTCTAAAGAGATTAGAGAAAGAATTAGACAGATTAAGAGTTCTAAAAATGTTAGAAATAAATATACAAAACAAGTTAAAGAAATAAAAATAAAAAGAACAGAATTAAATCAAAAAATAACGACAAAGATTAAAGAAATCAAGGATTTAAATAATCAAAAGAAAGATATTGTTAAAAAATATAATATTCAAGGAGATCCATCTTCATTAAAAGAAAAAATAGATAGTTTAGAAATGAAATTAGAAACAGAACCTATGTCTTTTGATAATGAAAAAAAGTTAATGAAACAAATCAAGGACATGAGAAAAACATATGAAAAAGCAAGTAAAGTAAGTGATGTATGGAAAAAGACAAATACTGTTTCTAAAGAAATTGAAAAATTAAAAAAAGAAGCAGATTCTTCTCATAAAATAATTCAAACAAAAGCTAAAGAGTCACAAGAAAAACATGAAGAAATGATTGGAGCTTCTACTGAAATTGATGATTTAAAGAAAAAAGAAGAAGAAGCATATAAGAAGTTTTTAGAATTAAAGAAAGAATTTGGTGAGATTAATACTGAACTTAACAAAGTTCTTCCTGATATTAATGAAATTAAGAAAAAGCTTGACTTTGATAAGAAAGAAAATAAATATGAAAGAGAATTAAAACAAAAGAAAACACTTGAAGAGAAGAGAAAAGAAGTTGATGATAAATTAAAATCCGGTAAAGGTATTAAATTAACAACAGAAGATTTACTTGCTTTTCAGGGAATGAAAAAGAAATAATGACCATTCTAAATTTGCTTGGGTATCTAAAGAACAAATTAAAAATTATAGAACCACTCCTTTTGTAAAAAATTATTTAAAGAAATAAGTAATAAAAAATTATTTTTTCTCCATATATTTACATTTACCACATGTAGTTCTGTCTTTATGATTAGCCATAAATACACCAGCACCACATTTAGGACATGATTTATTCTTTCTTTCTAATTTATCGCCAGAAACTGAATAAGCTTTCCATATTTGAGTTGGTTTTTTCTCGCCTTTTTTCTTTTTTGCCATCTTTATTCACTCCCTTTCTTCTCTTCAGCTGGTTTAGCTTCTTCCTTCACTTCAGCCTTAGGTTCTTCTTTCTTCTCTTCAGCCTTAGGTTCTTCTTTCTTCTCTTCAGCTGGTTTAGCTTCTTCCTTCTCTTCAGCCTTAGGTTCTTCCTTCTCTTCAGCCTTAGGTTCTTCTTTCTTCTCTTCAGGTTTTGCTTCTTCCTTTGGTTTTTCTTCTACCTTTTTCTCATGCTTATTAACCAAGGTTTCTCCTTCTAATCTAACCATTGTTTCTTTATCTTTATAAATATGAGAAATAATCTTTGCTTTTTGATTACCATATCTTTGATAAATATGTCTAATTACTGTTAATTTTGGATCTGCTGATAATTTTTTTGCAATAACATTTTTCAAATCTAATCTAGATGGTGTTTCTCCTTCAAAAAAAACCATTGCACTAACTCTTTGTCTTGATAAAAGAGGTGTATCTTTCTTCTTTAAAATCTCGATATCTGTTACCATTATTAATTCACCTTACCTTAATTGCATATTCTCCTTTTGCTGTAATTCCAATCTTCTTTGCAATTACTGATTTGTTAGCATCTGTAATATTAAGTCTTCCTTGCCAATTTGTTGAGAATTGGTTTGATTTACATTGTGGGCATTCATTGCCGTCAACAAATAATTTACATTTTTTACAAACTTTTCTTTTAGCCATTATTATCACATTTATTAATTATTTTTTATCTTTTGCTTTTGTTTTCTTTGCTGGAGTCTTTGCTGCAGCTCCCTTTTTTGCTTTGTCCTCAGCATACCACTCCAATTTACCTAATCCTTCCTGTCTCATTGTTAATCCTAGTTTAGGATTTGAAAGATCTTTAAAACTTACAGCAATTATTCTTGCTTTACATTTGTCTCCAACTTTTAAGGTTCGTTTACTTTCTTTACCTAACAATACCTTATCTTTTGAGAAACTTACAAAATCATCCATTGTTTGTGAAACGTGAACCATTCCTTCAATTGGACCAATTGAAAGAAATGCACCAAAGTCAGCTAAATCTTTAACCTTACCAAATACAACTTCTTGCATTTCTGGTTTAAAATTATATAATTCAAAGACTACTTCATAAAAAGGAGAACCATCGCCTGGAACAATAATCCCATCTTGGATGTCTTTTATCTCACCAACACCAACAATAATCCCCATGTCTTTTAATATTTGTCCTTCAAATTTCTTTTTAACTTGCTTTGTAATTGCAGAATCTAATTCTAAATCAAATAATTCTGGTGTTACCCTAATATGATCTTTAACTGTTGTTTTGTAAAACATTTTTCCTCCCTTCTTCTTTCAATATTTAGTTTTTATAAGAGTTCTAGATATTTTTTTTGTCTAAGGAATATAAGATTCTTATTCTTCTCTTTTATCCTCAATTTAAGCTCTTTATCATGTGTTGCTATTAGATAGCCTTTCTCTGCTAATTCAACTAAACAATCATCAACATACTTCTCTGAGTCATAAGCTTCTATTTTAATATTTTTTGCTTTTAAAAGAGATAGTGCTAATTTAGCTGCATCCCTATGTTTTCCCTTTTGTTTCTCAATAATGGAATTTAGCTCATTTATTGTTTTATCCAGCACACAGAGCTCGTATTTGGTTTTCATGATTCTATCAATTTCACTGTAAATATCCACATTTAGCTGTGCAGGAAGCATTACAAAGTTTGTATCTAATATAATCTTAGTCTTCATTATCTATTATTTAATGTTTTTAAAAGGACTTTATAAACGTTTTGCTTATAAATAAATATATATCTTAAAATATGATAAGTTTATATATAAATAAACCATAAAATTTATATAAGGTTATAATAGATATTATACTATATAAACAAAGAGGAAAAAAGGATGTTATTTGGATCAGGTTATCAAGGTGGTGAAAAAGCGTATCATGCAAGTCCTGTAGGTTATTTAGGTGGATTTTCTTCTGGTCCAGGTGGTGGTGGAAGTGGAGCTTCAGGTGGAGGAAACCCAGATATTGAAGGTACTACTTCTGTATTAGGTGTTAAAGATATTGGTACTAGTGTAACTGAAGGTCAAAGATTTGGAAGTTTGATTAATAGTGCTCAAAATGCAATAAGATTAGGAGTAGGATCAATAGAACTAGCTACAATCCAAGGTGGTGGTGAACCAGGTGGAGCTGAAAGTTATGGTCATGAAGCAAGGCAGGCATTAAGAGAACTTGCCAAAGCAAATAATGTTTATTTTACAAGTGTTCATACACCAACAAATTCTGTTGCTAATTTATCAGGATTTAATCCACAAGAAAGAGGATTTAATGATGAATTTAGACATAGAGAAATGGAAGAAGTAAAAAAAGCAATAGAGTTTGCTGCTGATGTTGGTGGAGGTGCTGTTGTTGTTCATACAGGTGAAGCACAGAGAGATATGTCAGCTGCGCCATGGAATAGAGAAATTTATCCAGGAATGCCTGAATTTTTAGGTTTTGATGAAGAACCAGGAAGACAGGTATTGTACATGGTAGATGATAGAAATGGTAAAGTAGTTAATGAAGTTAGAAAATCTCAGACAGTAAATGAACCAAAATTTAAAACAATAACTCTTGAAAATGGAGACGAAGTCTATGTTGATCAAGATGGAAATCCATTAGAAGATGAAACTGATTTTAATAATCTATTCATGAGAGTTCCTGAATGGGATTCATCAGGAACAAAGTTTAAGACAGTAAGAAGAGATTGGGATTATTTTGTTGCAAAATCAGAAAGATGGAATAAAAAATTTCCTAAAAAAAATGGGAAAAAGTGGAGTCCTGAAGAAATGTTTTTTAGAGCACAAACAGAAACTCATATTTTACGAAATAGAGGTCATTCATTGTTCTATGGTAGAGGTTATGAAGATTCTGTAAAAGCAAGAGATGAGATGAGGAAGGCTTATGATTATTATAAAAAATTAGAAGAATCATTACCTGCAGATGAAGTATGGAAAATTATGATAAGTCAAAATCCTGCAGGACGACATGGTTATGGGATGGAGCAATTATTTCCAAGAGAAGATAAATTACCAAGTGAAGCTCTTAAAGAAGCAATACATCAACAAAATATGGATTTAAAGCATATAAGAAATGCGTCAGCAGCAGCAGATGCAGAAGCGGATCAATTAATTGAAACACTTGATCATGTTAGACCAGTACAAGAATATGCTCAAGAGATAACTTCAAAATCTTATGCAGAAGCAGGTATACATGCAATGGAACAAACAAAACAAAATCCTCATGCAAGAAGAGATATATTTGTTGCACCTGAAAATTTATGGCCAGAAATGGGTTATGGTACACATCCACAAGAATTAATTCAATTAGTAACTTCAGCTAGAGAAAAAATGATTCAAATGCTAACAAAAAAAATGATTCCTAGTCGACATGAAAGAAGAGATGAAAAAGGAGAACTAAAGAAAGAACCTAATCCATTCTACACTGGAATGGGTAAAAAAGAAGCTGAAGAATATGCAAATAGACACATTAAAGCAACATTTGATACACAGCATTTAGGAATGTGGTGGAAACATTTCCAAGCAATGCCTGGAGAAACAAAAGATAGAAGAAGAGAAAGGTTCAAAGGATGGTTTTTGGAACAGGTTAAAGATATGAAAAAACATGACATTATTGGACATATCCATGCAGTAGACAGCTTAGGTGGTGGACATCATCATTTACCTGCTGGACAAGGAGATCTACCTGTAAAAGAAGCACTTGAAATGTTGAAAAAAGCAGGGTATAAAGGAACAATAATTTCTGAAGGTCATGAAGAAGATGGAAGATTTGGTGCAGGAAGACAGATGACAGCAACTTGGAGACATTTTGGAAGTCCAATTTCTGGAGTTAGTTACGGAGGAGGTGCTCCTGGCGGTGGAGCTTCTTGGTCAAATGTACAACATTCATATTTTCAACAAATGCAAAATCCTTATTTTATATTTGGTTCTTATTCACCAAGTAATGATTGGCAATTCTGGTCACAAGTACCAATAGAGTAGACGTCGTCTGGGCCTTAAGGTGAGTGACTTGACGTGCATGACTAAAATAAATTATAGAATATGCACTAGAACTTGTAGTGCAAGCAAAATTAACGTACTCACTGACCCTTAAGGGTGAAGCATTCTACATTATTCTAGAAATCAGCGAAGTGAACGGCCAAGACGGCTACTCAATTCTCATGATTCCCCTTCAATAACATAGAAATCAAAACCAGTATTGCACATTTTTCTTTTAGGAGTTACTACTTTTTTATTCTTTTTAGCACAATCTGGGCAGAATAAGAATTTTTTAAAAGTGTTAGGAATGGGTTTCTTTACCCAATGTTCATCACAAACATACCTACCACAATGGTCACAAAAATAAACGCAATGTGTTTTACAAACACAGCATCTTCCATCATAATGTAAACGAAAACCCATCTTAAATATAAAAATAATTAATTAAATAATTACTTTTTAATTAATTCATCTAATTTATCAGTTGCTTTCTGTTCTGTTGAAGCAGCTGCTTTTGCCTGAGCTTCTAGATCAACACCTTGTTCTTTCAATGCTTTAATATGCATTTGCATTAATTGCTCAACAATGTTCAAAATCTTTAACATTTCCTCTCTTTCTTTTGCTAATGTTGATAATGCACCTTTATGAAACCCAATTTGTTCATCTTTACTTGCTGTAGGTTGTGGTTGTACTTCTTTGTTTTCTGTCATAATATACACCTCGAAATAACTAATATTACAGAATGAGAATAACTTATATATAAATTATACTGATTTCATCAATATAATAAGTTAATAGTTATTAATACCACAGCGGCTCTGGTACTATGTGATTATAATATGTACATACCGTATCCTAACGCTTTCGTAGATTAAATATGATAGTGAGCCAAGGCGGTGGTATAAATAACCTATGAGTTAATATTCATCTTATCCAATTGTTTTTGGGCCCTATCAGCTAACATTTTACTGTTTTCAACTAAAAATTCGTATGCTTCAACTGCCTTCTTTGTTTCTTTAATATGTTCATAACAAGATGCTAAGTTAAATAATAAGAGATCTTTTATTTGTGTTATATCTGTTGAAATCTCAATTGTTTTTTGTGATTTACTAGCAAGACCCATTTGAAAATTCTTAACTGCTTTTTGATAATCTCTAAGTTTAAAACTGACAATACCAATACCTAAAAAAGGTTCAAGTAAATCTTTATCTAAATCATGTATTTTTTTGAAATATTCAAGTGCTTTTTTATTATCATTCTTTTTTTGTAAATAAAAGATAGCTAAATCATGAAGATTTTTAATATTATTTGGTTCTTGTTTTTCTTTTTCTAAAAGAAGCTGTAAATAACCATCTTGTTTTTTATTATGTGAATCTTTATCTTTCAAATATTGAAAATGATGAATAGGAATATCTGTTTTTACAATAGGAATTTGTTTATCGACTATAAATTTATCAACAGATTCATGAACCACACCAGTAAATTTAATTCCTTGTTTGTTCTTGAATAATCTAATTAATAATGTTGGAATGTATGCTTTAAAATTATGTTGTTTCCACTCGTTGTATGGATCATTATCATTTAATTCTGTTGCTTTCATCACATCTGAATTCTTAATATAATGTCTCTGGACCATTAATGCTGCTGGGAATTTTTCTTGTTCAATAAGTTGTTTAATATAAGTATGATCTCTCTTTGCAATTGTTTCATCAGAATCAAGAACCAATATCCAATCAGAAGTTGCTTTTTCAATAGAAAAGTTTCTTGCTTTACTAAAGTCATTGACCCATTCAAAATTAAAGATTTTGATTTTGTTTATGAAAGGTAATGATTTAATAATATTTATTGTGTTATCAGTTGAACCAGTATCAACTATTATTATCTCATCTACTAATTCATTAACACTCTCTAAACTTTGTTTAATGAATTGTTCTTCATTCTTTACTATCATACATAAGCTTAATGTTGGCATGATAATAATGAATATTCTATGCTTTTTATATGTTTCGAATCAATAAAGTTTAACTAATTGTTATAACACCACAGCAGCTCTGATTCAATGTATATGTATTAAGGACGAACCGTATCCTGTCGCTACATTATGTTAAGTAAGATAATGATCCAAGGCGGTGGCGTTAATAACAGTCCAAAAGTATATATATTAGAATCATTTATTAGAAATTATGACTGAGAAAAAGAAAAGAGCTTATAAGAAAAAGCCATCAAAGGATTTAAATGAAGCTAAGAAGAGGATCAAAGAATTGTTTGAATCAGCTCAGGAAATGTTTGATGAAGATTCTAAGTTATCAGATAGATATGTTTATTTAGCTAGAAAAATAGCAATGAAGTATAAGATAAGATTAAGTTCTAAGTTAAGAAGACAGTTTTGTCATAAATGTTATTCATATTTAATGCCTGGAAAGAATTGTACAGTTAGAACAACAGGTAAAACAATAACATATACATGTAAGAATTGTAAGAATTATAATAGAATAGGTTATAAGTAGTTATTTTGTTAAAGCACTTATTCTTGCAATATAATTTAATCTATCCTGCATTATATGTGATCTTCTTTCACCATAATTAACAAAAGGACAATGATTATGACCTGGCATTTTTAATGAATCTCTAACATTTCCATTAGATCCAATAATAGAACTAATAGTTCTTTCAACAGTAACCTGATTGTTATAAGAAAATATAGAATCTTGTCCTGTTTGAACAAATAATAAATCTCTAGTATCCATGAATGTGTTTCCAGAATCATATGAATCTTTTAGAGCATCAACTGCACTACCCATTCCATCTAGGAAATAATTAGCACAACCACCATTTAAAAAGAATGCACCTTTCCATCCTTTTGGTGCTTTTTTTGGATCTTGAAATTTAGGATTAATCTGAAACTGTAATGGATATGCACAATAAATTCCAGGAACAATTCTTCCTAATCCTTTTTTCCATTTTTCAAATGTCCTGTAAAGGGATTTTAATTTTTTGAATCCAAAATGCCAAATGTTTCCAGGAATTCTAAGCATAGATTTATCTGCTGACAATGCATCTTCTGGTGTTGTGTAACAAGAATGAAGAACAATACTTTTGATATTGTATGGCTCTGAATAATCTTTTTCTCTAAAAGGTTTTTGATCAGCCATTAATCTAACTGCTTCAACAGTTGATAAGCTATGTGCTTGTAAACTAATTTTATTAGAAGGATTAATTGATAACCTTTCTCCTAAATAAAGTGCATCTTTAACTTGATTTTGTGCAGATTCATGAGTTAATATTCTTTTAGTAATTCTCTCCCATGGTTTCCATCTACTTGTTTTATGAGTAAATCCTGCAGCATATACAACAGAAGATGCTCTTCCTTCTAATGCTGTTTGTAAAAGAGTATTTCCATAATAACCTGTTTCATTGACTGAGTTTAGTACACTATTTCCTAAACCAAAACTATTAAAGACTTCTCTAGCTCTTTGCTCATCTACAATATCACTTGGCATAACACATAATCCTGCTACATGAGAAATTGCTTGACCTGATTGTTCATGTGGAACATAAGCTTCAAAATCACAACCATGTTTAGTGGTTCCTCTAACATAAGTAATTGTTTTGCCTTTTAATTCAAAATAGTGTTTAAAATCAATATTTACACCTTGGTGTCTCATTGAGCTAATTGTTAAGTTAATTCTAGATTCTAGTGTATCCATATATAATCACATAAGAGAGAAATGAGATTTTATTTATAAATATTACTTCTTTTAAGTGGTATGGACATTATTATCAAAAAGTATTTATTCTAATACTATTAAAAATAATATAAAAAGGGTGATGTTAATGTCTAAAATACAATCAATTAAAGCAAGAGAGATACTAAGTTCTGGTTCAACACCTTCATTAGAGGTTAAAGTTATTCTAAAAAGTGGAGTTATTGGCATAGCTTCAGTTCCGTATGGAGCTTCAGCTGGAATTCATGAAGCTTATGTTCTTTTAGATGGTGATAAGAAAAGGTTTTTAGGCAAAGGCATGCTTAAAGCTGTTAATAATATCAATAAGAAATTAGCACCAAAATTAAATGGTTTAAATGTTTTTAATCAAAGAGCTATTGATAATTTAATGATAAGATTAGATGGAACAAAGAATAAGAAAAAGTTAGGAGCAAATGCAATTTTGGGTGTAAGTTTAGCAGTGGCAAAAGCTGCTGCAAAAGAAAAAAAGATGCCATTGTATAAGTATATTAGAGATGTATTTAATCTTAAAATAAAGAAATTTATTTTACCAAATCCAATGATGGTTGTTATTGAAGGGGGTATGCATGCAGATAAATCAACTGATTTTCAAGAATATATAATTTCTCCAATAATTGGAAAAAGTATTAAAGAAGAAATTAGATGTGGTATTGAAGTTTATCTTGCACTTAAAAAAGTTCTTAAGAAAAAAAGTTATAGTGTAAATATTGGGAATGAAGGAGCTTTTGCTCCAGAAGGATTAAAGACAAATGAATCACCACTTAAATTAATAGTTGAAGCTATTAAAAAATCTGGTTATAAACCTGGCAAAGATGTTGGTATATCATTAGATCCTGCAACATCTGAAATATTTAGAAATACAAAATATGTTCTAAAAAAAGAAAAGAAAAAATTAAGTTCAAAAGAAATGATTGAATACTTTAAAAAATGGATAAAGAAATATCCAATTATAACATTAGAAGATGCATTGCATGAAGATGATTGGAAACATTGGTCATTACTTACAAAAGTAATTGGGAAAAAGATATCAATCATTGGAGATGATCTTACTGTAACAAATCCAAAGAGATTAGAAAAAGCAATTAAACTTAAAGCAATCAATGCAATATTAATAAAATTAAATCAAATAGGAACATTGACTGAAACAGTAGATTGTTGTATGTTAGCAAGAAAACATGGATTTATGACAGTTGTATCTCATAGAGGCGGAGGAGAAACTAATGATACTGCAATGATTGACCTTGCTGTTGCAGTTAATTCTGGTTTTGTAAAAGTTGGTCCTTCAAGAGGAGAAAGGGTTTGTAAATATAATAGATTAATGGAAATAGAAGATGAATTAGGAAAGAAGTGTAAACCTGCTGGAAGAAATTTTAAGAAAGTGATATAGAATGAAACCAAAGAATAAAGTTTTGCTTATTATAAGAGATGGATGGGGATTTCGTCGAGAGAAAAAAGGAAATGCTGCAAAACTAGCTCATACACCTGCAAATGATTTTTATGAACATCATTATCCTAAGACATTGTTAAAAGCACATGGTGAAGCTGTTGGTTTACCTAAAAAAACACAAGGCGGTTCAGAGCCAGGACATTTAACAATAGGTGCAGGAAGAGTAGTATGGCAGCCATATGAGAAGATAAATAAAGCAATAAAGGAGAAGGTATTTTTTAAGAATAAAGAATTGTTAAAAGCAATAAAACACTGTAAAAAGAATAAATCAAAATTACATTTAATGGGATTATTTTCTGATCAAGGAATACATGGAACAACAGAACATATGTATGCACTGATTGATCTTGCAAAGAAAGAAGGATTAGATGAATGTTATATACATGCTTTTTTGGATGGAAGAGATGTTCCTGAGAAAAGTGCAGCAAAGTTCTTTAAAGAATTTAAGAAAAGAGGAAAAATAGGTAAGATTGTTAGTTTTGTTGGTAGATATTATGCAATGGATAGAGATAATAATTGGAAAAGAACAAAAGCTGCTTATGATTTATTAGTTAAAGGAAAAGGTTTTGTTGAGAAGGATGCTTTATCTGGATTAAAAAATGCATACAAAAGAGGAGATCCAACAGATTATTATGTTACACCAATTAAATTAATGGACATTAAGATAGAAAATAATGATGCTGTTATTTTTTGGAACTTTAGATCAGATAGAACAAGACAATTAACTCATGCTTTGACTGATAAAAAGTTTAATAAATTTAAAACTAAGAAAATTAAGAATTTATGTTTTGTTTGTATGGCAAAATATGATAAAAAATTGAAGTTACCAGTTGCATTTAAAGATGAAGATGTTAAGAATAATTTAGGAAAAGTTATTTCTGTTAGTAGGTTGAATCAATTAAGGATTGCAGAGACTGAGAAATATGCACATGTTACTTTCTTTTTTAATAGTCAAGTAGAGAAAGCAAATAAAAATGAAAAAAGAATAATGATACCTTCTCCGAAAGTTCCTTCGTATGCAGAAAAACCTGAGATGAGTGCATATGAAATAACAATGAAATTATTCCCAGAAATTAGTAAACATGACCTTATTGTTGTTAATTTTGCAAACGGTGATCTTGTTGGACATTCTGCAAACCTAAAAGCAGGAATAAAAGCTTGTGAAGCTGTTGATGATTGCTTGAATCATATTGTTAATCATGCTTTGGATAAAGATTATGTTGTAATGGTTACAGCAGATCATGGTAATGTTGAACAAATGTTTTATTCAAATGGAAAACCATGTCCTGCACATGGTACAAATGATGTTCCGTTTATTTTAATAAGTAATGAAGAAAAGTTTTCTAGAAAGAAGATTAAGTTGTTAAAAGGTGGACTAGCTGATATAGCTCCGACTATTTTAAAAGTAATGGGTATTAAAAAGCCAAAAGAGATGACAGGTAGAAGTTTGATTAAGGAAAGATAAATAGTAACTACATAACAATACTACCAAATCTTTATATAGTTGAGTATTAAATAAATAGCTATGATAGAAGGTGTTGTATTAGTACCAGCCCTAATAATGGGAATAATTATTGGATTTATTGAACTAGTTTTTGTACATAGTGATGAAGTTGGTATGGGCTGGTTTCATCATGGAATGCATGCATTACCTTTTGCTATGATCTTTGTTTTTATCAGTATGAATATTAGTTATGTTTATGGTTTGATAAACTTAGAATATACTGCAATGTGGCAGGTAGATCTTATTGTAAGAGCGTTTATTGCAGTTATTGCAATGTTCAAAGTGGCAGGAGCTGCTGCAGTTGTAGGTAAAGTTGGAGAAAAATGGTATCATACTTTAATATTAGGAGCTTTAATAATGGCTGCACCATATATATGGGACTTTATTGGACCATTTATTACACCTTATTTACCTGCTGTGTTGCAATAATGATTTAAGGAGCAACAGGACAATAGTCATTAGCAGGAGGAGAATAATCAGTAGGCAATCCATTTTCTCTATTTGTTTTCCCTAATCTTAGTAATCTTTGATGTAATCCTTGATCTGTAACAGGAACAAAATCATTAAATGATTGATAAGCTAGAGCAAATGAACTTACTTTACTTGAATCTGGTTTTATTACATCAGAACTAATTACTCTTCCTTCCTCTACATCAATATCAAATCTCCATAATCCATCTGATGTGGGAGCTGAAGTAACAACATCTAATCTATTATTATCATATTCCAATAGTTTAACTCTTTTCCAATATCTAGGTTTAAAAGGATGAGCAAACCTAGTAGTTTCAGAACCAGGAACTAATTTTCCATTTAGTTCTAAACATCCTAAATTACCATCTTGAATATTTGCAGTTAAAACTGAAAAAGGATGATCATTACCTTGTTGATCTTGAAAACCTGCATAAGGAAAAAGAACAATCCCTGCTTTTGCATTAATTCTATAAGGGGCATAAGACATAAGTTCATCTCCAACAGAATATTGTCCATCGTTATAATTTAATTGTACTAATTTTGCTTGTACTTGCATTCCTTGTTCAAAGTGCTGCTGTAGTAAAACATAAAGAGTTCCTTCATGATCCAATGCTAAACTAGTTATATGATCTAATCCTGTTGTGTCTAATAATCCTTTGCTTGTAATCAAAGACGCTCTTTCATTGCAAAACATATCTGATCTTGCTAAACCATAATGACCAGCATCTAATAAAACACCATCATGTTCTACAAATGCCTCTGCAGAGCTAAGTCTAAATGCGGTTTCCTCTTCTGAAAATAAATCACAAATACGACTCCACGATCCTCCACCATATCCTTGAAATTTCCTAATAGAATAAACAACATCTCCTTGAGATGTAATATGTACACCAACAGCCCCCCTTGTTCTAAATTGATCACTATCATCTCTAGAACCTGCAATTCTGTTCAATGTAAAAGTTTCTTGTGTTGCTAGATCAAAGTATCTTAATTGAGTATCTGCAATAATAACTCCTAATATTTCATCATTCATCTTATAATAGAGAAATAGATTATATATTATAAATATTATGCAAAAGATTTAAAAATTCTGTAAGTATTTATTAGTATTAATGAGAAAAATAACTATAATTAGAATAAGAAAGCCAGAAAAACATAATATTAATGAGGAACTACAATGGCTTGGTAATTCTTTGGGATTGTTTAATTTAAGAGATAAAGATAAAAGTTGTTTTAGAATATTTATTGAATTGTTAAAAACAACTAAAAAAAGAAATTCTTTGACAAGTGATCAGTTAGCATATAAATTAAATTTGTCTAGAGGAACAGTTGTTCATCACTTGACTAAATTAAAGAATGCGGGATTGATTGTTTTTGAAGATAAAGGTTATATGTTAAGAGTTAATAGTCTAAGAACACTGATAGATGAATTAGAATCTGATGCAGTCAAGACATGCAATGCTTTGAGAGAAATTGCTGACGACATAGATAAGAAGATGGGATTGGGTTAATTATTAATTAATTTACTAGCTAGGCCTTAAGGTGAACAAAGCGTTTGTCATTCTTTAGACAAAGAGGTACTGATTTCTTAAGAAATGTAGAATGCTTCTCGTTCGCTACGTGCATATCTAAAATAAATATAGTATATGCACTAGAACTAGTAGTACAAGTAGAAATTAACGTACTCACTGACCATAAATGGTGAAGCAATCTACATTATTCTAGAAATCAGCGTAGTGAACGGCCAGCTAGTAAATTATCCTCTCAACTCTTTCATCCACATTAAGCCAACTTTAATCATTGCTTTGTTAAAGTTGTCTGATAATGAATATGTTTTCTTGTAGAGATTGTAATCAATCATACCCATGCCTTTCATAGGTGTTAAAATTCTGTCATAGAACTGTCTTTTATTATAACTCAGCTTAACTTGTTTATTCTTATATTGTGGTTCATCAAGTTCTGCAACTAGTTCACCATTATGTAAAGCCATTGCAAAGACACTCATCTCTGTCTTTGTTATCTCTCCACCTTTCTCTTTAATCATCTTAACAAGAAGTTTACCAACTATCTTTTGCTGTGGCGTAGCAAAGATTATCTCAAAAACATCATCTGGCAAATTAAACTTATCAAACAAAATAACCATATCTAATACCCCCAAATGTAATAATGTGATACTAGTATATAAAAGTTATCATTTATGTAGATTTTGTATATAAAATGTAGAATATTCTAGTAAAGAATAATATGAAGATTGTGAAAAATAGAAACATTTAAATAACATTAAATAATGTTATATAACATTAAATAACAAGGTGATAATATGGTAATAAAGTCATTTAATGTACAAGAGGAAACATATAGTAAGTTTTCATCCTTTTGTAAGGATCATGGAATAAGTATGAGTAAACAAGTAGAATTTTTTATGGAATCTGTAGTAGAAGAAGATCCAAAGGTAAAAGCAGAATACTTGAAAAAGTTGGATAGGATTAGAAAAGGTAAATTTATTCGTGTTAATAACTTTGCAGAAAGATATGGGTTATAAATGTGAAGTATAAGTTAGATATTTCTGATAAAGCAGATAAAAAATTCTATAAATTATCTAAGAAAAATAAGAAACAGTTAGAAATTATAAATAAAAAAATAAAGCAGATTCGTCAAGACCCTTATCATTATAAACCACTTAAAGGAGATATGCATGGATCATACAGAGTACATATTGATTCTTCTTTTGTTTTAATTTATGAAATAGATGAAGAAAACAAATTAGTTAGAATTTTAGATTATGACCATCATGACAAAGTATATTAAAAAAATAAAATTAAACAAAAACATAAATTAATACCCAAACAGACATCACTATAAACACCAACCAACATAACAATGATTTGGTTTTGTTCTCGGTTATTTCTTTAATCATAACATTCATTACTTTAGGATATGGTAATAATAACAATACATACAAACCAGTACCAAATAATGCTCCGATAAATAATTGTACAATATTTAGTTCTTGTAATAAAAGATATCCTAATGCTAGAAACAATACAAGATATACTGCTGTCAAAATATTATTGTGTTTTAAAAATCCTTTTGCCATGTTTTGCCATAGTTTTGGTTTTAAGAACATCATTAAGACAAACTTTACCAAAATAATAATTGCTAAGATTACAGCAATGGTTTCAATTAATGTCATATTTATTCACCTCTTTTTTTGAAAAAGTCCTACTCCACTTACCATAACGCTATACTTTGTATAGCAACATGGTAAGCTACGTCGTGCCAGTTACCATTTACGCTACACTAAGTGGTAACGTAAAAGGCAATGACGAACTTTTTCCATATTAAAGAATAATTTAAGCAGTGTTCTGGACACGGTAAAGAAATATCTCAAAAAGGGTATAAACGACACCATCTATCCTCATTAAGTGTTTTCTTAGATCGACTAACTGAACATATATTATAATGGGCTATATTGAGAGTCATAGATCCAGTCTCAATATCGCAATTGAGTCAATTATAATACAGTGGGGTTAGGATCGGTTGCTACAAACAACTAACCGAATAATCCACACTACTTGCTTAACTTATGTATACCCTAATATTTATATTTTATTGTTTATATTGAAGTTTTATAGTGTATATTTATAAATAAATAAGAATTACTATTAATTAATGAATTACTACAATGAAATTTCAAAAGGATATGAAGAACTGCATAAAGAAGAGCAGTTGAAGAAGATTAAGATAATCAAAGATAACCTAGTTGTTTCTAAAGATGATTTATTATTAGATCTTGGGTGTGGGCCAGGTTTTGCTGAATTTGGATGTGAAACAATTGGTATAGATCCTTCTTCTGAGTTGTTGAAAAAATGTAAGTTTGAAACACATTGTTGTTGTGCTGAAGACTTACCTTTTGAAGATAATAAATTTGATATTATTGTTTCGATAACAGCAATACAGAATTTTAATGATGTTGAAAAAGCACTTTCTGAAGTTAAAAGAGTTGGAAAAGATAAAATAGTTATTAGTTGTTTGAAGAAGAGTAGTAAGTTAGTTCTAGTTGATGAGTTATTGAAAAAGTACTTTAAAGTAGATAAAGTAATTGAAGAAGAGAAAGATATGATATATTTTATGAGAAGAAGTTAATATAGGAATTTAACGAAGTGCCATAAAAGAAAACAATTAAAGGCAGGACAAATTTTTTTGGGATAATTATTTAAATTAGCCACTATTTTTAAGTAGTATGACGATGAAAGATTTATTAATTGGGATTGCAATAGGCGATGCTTTTGGAGTTGGAATAGAATTTCAGGATAGAAGATGGATTAGAGAAAATGTGGACTTCACTAGATTTGTGAATCAAAGAACAGGAAAACATGGAAGAAATTACGAAAGTGGATTTTATTCTGATGATACTGAACACTCAATTGGTGTACTAAAAGCTTTAATGGATCCTAGAGAATTTTCTGTTGAATTATTACTTGATTTATGGAAAAGCGAATATGAAACAGATAAAGCAGAGAAAGGATTTCCACGACAGGGACATGGTTCAATTAAAGATTGGTATGAAGGAAGAAAACCAATTGAAGCGATTCAAGATTCACAAAGAGATAGAGATGATCCAGGAAATGCTCCTCCTATGAGAGCTGTTCCGTTAGGTTTTGCTAATCCAGAAAGAATTAATGATTATGCAATTATTAATGCTGATGCAACTCATCCTCATCCAAAAGCAAGAGCCGCAAGTATTCTTATTGCTAGAGCTACTGAATATCTAGTTATTAATGGCGGAAAACAACACGACATTATTGATTATTGTCAAAGATTTATTGATGAAGAAGATACATTACGATTACTTGAAGAAGCAAATAGATTAGTTCCTCCAGAAGAATTGAGTGATGCTGGATATGAAGTTTTGTGTGGACCTCAACCAATTCCCTTTTTTGCATCAAGAGGAAATGATTTGTATGGACTACCATGTGCTTCTATGAGAACAGGCGTATCTTCATTGTATGTTGTTAAACATTCTCCTGATGCTTTTACCGGACTAAAGCACGCAATTAATCTTGGTGGAGACGTTGATTCAGTAGCAGCCATTTGTACTGGTATTCTTGCTGGAAAACATGGATTAGGATCTTTACCATCTTTCATGAAAGAGAATGTAGAAGGAAGAGAGAAGTTTGAAGCATTAGCAACAAGGTTTGAGCAGTACGCACAGCGATAATTTGTCCCGCCTCTTACATTTTTAAGGTCTTTTTCTCAATTGAAACTAACATCGGCATTAACCGAAGTTTTTTCTCCCTCGTGAAGCGAAGCAGAACAGAGCTGGAAAAAATTTGGGAGAGTGAAGTGCAACAAGCGAACTGGTTAATGTGTGTTAGGCGATCCGAATGAACAAAGTGAAATGAGAGTGCAACGTGGTCGACCGAAGGGAGAAGTTTTTAGCACTGAATTAAATCTTAGAAACAGATATTTTCTTCCAAAAATTATCTTTAGAGATTCCGCTTGCAAATATGTTTATTATTTTAAAATCAACATTATAAGATTCTTTACTTTTTACTGATCCAACATTGATTGGATTCATACATGTTTGAGGGATAAAGCTGATGAAAAGATCGGTGTTTTCTTTTTCTAATTGTAAAATTAAAGGTATGTATTCTTGAGCACATTGATTGTTTAAATCACAAGATGCCGAGTAATAATTACTAAATTGGTTCCTTAATCTTTGCTCACTAAAAAATAATTTATTGTTTATTTTTCCATCTTTATTTTTTAATGGAAGGATTATTTTTTGGTTAAGATTATTTTTATTTAGTTCTTTCTCAAATGATTGGGGCAATTTTGGGTTTTTATAAAAATCGTTTCTAATTTTATTTTCTTCACCAAATCCAACTTTTGGGGTCCATTGCCAATCATTTACAAGAATAACCAATTTAACTTTCTTTGATTTTTCAATCGCATATTTAGCTAAGGAAACACCTAATTTCCAAGTTTCAAGAGGAAAATAACCCATGTAAGGGTGGTTTTTGATAGCTTCTTTTTTTTCTTTATTTTTTATGTCTTCAAAAACAGCTGGAACTAGTTTATTTTTTTCTTCAATTAAAGCGAAGTGACCTGCTTGAATTGTAATTAGACCATCAGCTTTATCAATCTCTTTTGTAAGTTCATTAAAAAGTTCATTTTTTGATTTAGCAATCATATTATTTAATTAAAGCTAATTTATATTTAAATATTTGCAAGCGGAAAACAAGTTAGATTCAGTGCTAAAAAATTGAGTTTAACATCGCGATTAAGAGAAGTTTTTGCGAAGCAAAAATTTGGATGGAGCCTGCAAGGCGGAATCTCTAAATCCTTGTTA